>NZ_JBTHIG010000001.1:1140000-2616578 GCF_054819945.1 Enterococcus sp. JNUCC 77 | reverse complement strand
AGATGTCGCCTCCTAATAAAAAAATTCAGACAGAATTACTTTATCATTTTTTTAAGAAGTTTTCCACAGACAAAGTAAGAAACACTAATATTTTTTAGTTATACACACAGTGGATAAGTTTTCAGTCAAGTTTTTCACAGTTGTAAAAAAAGAAAATGACTTTCTTTGTGGATAATTGTGGATAAAAAATGAATATACACATTTTTTTCACAACGTATAATATTTTATAAAGCCTATAAAGAAAGCACAAATAAAAGTTATCCACAAAAGTTATCCACCTTGTGTATAGATTATTCAGAGATGTTTTTCCTGAGGATAATTTTTCGGAAAAAGCTAAAAAAGAAAAAAATACTCGCTGATTTTTCCACAAAAAAATTTTTTTTATACCCAGAAAATGTGGATAAATCAATTATTTTTTCTGAAATTCTTGATTGACAAACCTCTATAAGAGTCGTTATACTACTATGGTATGTCTATGTACTGAAACAACGGAGGTGTAATTAATGAAAAGAACTTACCAACCAAATAAACGTAAACGTCAGAAAGTTCACGGTTTCCGCAAACGTATGAGCACAAAAAATGGCCGTCGGGTCTTAGCTTCACGTCGTCGCAAAGGAAGAAAAGTACTTTCTGCTTAAACCACTGCTGAATCAGTGGTTTTTTTTTGTATTTTTTGGATTTTTTAAGATCAAGGATTTCTATTAAAAAAGCTGATTCCTGAAATGGAAATATGGTATTATTGGGAAGTATTAGATTTAAGAGAAGTGAAGGAAACTAGATGAAAAAATCGTATCGTGTCAAAAAAGAAAAGGATTTCCAAAGAGTGTTCGATACAGGGGACTCGTGTGCAAATCGTAAATTTGTCGTTTATCGTCTAGCAGATTCTGATCAAACTCATTTTCGTGTGGGTCTATCGGTGGGCAAAAAAGTTGGTAATGCCGTCAATCGTAATCGGATCAAACGACAAATTCGGGCAGTGTTACAAGAATTAAAGCCTGAGATTGCATCGGTTGATTTTATTATTATTGCCCGACCTAGCACAAGAGATTTACATCATGAGGAAATCCGTTCGAATCTGATCCACGTCTTAAAACTAGCGAAAATAATTAAATAGGAAGGAAACAGAATTAGTGAAGAAAAAACACAAGAAAATAGTATTAGCGATGAGTCTATTAGCGCTAGTATTATTATTATCGGCCTGTGGAACTGGGACAGTCGATCAAAATAGTACTGGTATCTGGAGTCGTTACATCGTTTATTATTTTGGTGAAGCGATTAAAGGATTGTCATTTGGTAATGTCGGGGTAGGGATTATCCTATTTACAATAATCATTCGTATTATTTTATTACCATTAATGCACTTCCAAACAAAAAGTATGCGGAAGACCCAAGAGCTTCAGCCAAAAATTAAAGCATTACAAGAAAAGTATTCTGCCCGCGACACAGCAACACAACAAAAGATGCAAGCAGAACAGAAAAAATTATATGCCGAAAATAATGTTAATCCTTATATTGGTTGTTTACCATTATTAGTGCAAATGCCGGTAATGATGGCCTTGTATCAAGCCATTTTAAGAGTACCAGCTTTAAGCCAAGGACAGTTTCTATGGTTGAATTTATCTGAACACGATCAATTTTACATTTTGCCTGTTTTAGCGGCAGTTTTTACATTTTTAAGTACGTATTTATCAAGTATGAGTCAGATCGAAGTCAATGCTTCGGTGAAAATCATGAACTTTGCGATGCCAGTAATGATTTTTGTGATGGCGTTGAATTTAGCCAGCGGGCTAACTCTTTACTGGGTAATTTCGAATGCTTTCCAAGTGGTACAAACATTGTTGATTAACAATCCATTTAAAATTCGTCAAGAGCGTAGAGCAGAAGCAAAGCGAATTCGTGACAAGGAACGGGCTTTAGAAAGAGCCAAAAATCCTAAGAAGAAGAAAAAGAAATAAGGAGGGGTCTTGATGCCTGTCTATGAAGGACCAACTGTTGATGAAGCAATTATGCATGGGTTACGGTCTTTAGGATTGTCTAAAGCTGATGCAGTAATTGAAATTTTATCGGTCGGAAAGAAAGGTTTTCTAGGTGTTGGTAGAAAAAATGCGCAAGTCTCAATCGAACCAACGGTAGCGGAAGAAGTAGCAGAAGCGGTAGAAGAAGTCGTGGAAACAATTGTTGAAGCTGACAATGCCGTTAAAGATGAAATTCCAGTGGCGATTGAAGCTGCCAGTCAAAAATCAACCGCATCAGAGTTAACTGAACTAGAAGATAATGAAGCATTAACTGAATTGGCGCTATATTTAACAAATATTACTCGTGAAATGGGCGTTCCAGCTTTAGTTAAAGTAAAACATGAAAACAACGGTTTAATCGTAATGGATCTGGAAACAGATAAACAAGGGATGTTAATTGGTAAACACGGCAAGATTTTAAATGCTTTGCAATATTTAGCGCAAGTATTTATTCATCGAGCGGCTAAGAATAAATTGTCAGTGATAGTAAACGTTGGTAACTATCGTGAAAAACGGCAAGAAGTTTTGACTCGTTTAGCTAAAAGAACTGCTGAAAAGGTCAAAGAAACTGGTCGACCAGTTTTCCTAGAACCAATGCCAGCTTTTGAACGGAAAATGATTCATTCCGTTCTGGGCCAAGATGACTACATCAAGACCCACTCAGAAGGCGATGAACCTTATCGTTATTTGGTTGTTGAACCGGCAAAAAAATATTTCTAAAATGAAAAAGCGTTTGAGTCCTTAACGGGTGCTCAAACGCTTATTTTTTTGGGTTAATAGATAAATGATATAGCTAATGATTAATAAAGTAACAGCTAGTACATTCTGCTTAATTGAACCGGGGTTACTGATGATAGCCAATAAATTAAATAAAGTGTGGAATATTATACTTAGATAAATTGTTTTGCTACTGAGGTAAAGAACTGCAAAAACCAATCCTAATAACAATGCATTTATGACCTGTAAAACAACTAAAATCAGAGTAGTATCAGGATTTAAACTACTTGCAAAGTGTAATAAACCAAAAACTAAACTAGAAAACAAAAGATAAATTATGGTTCCTTTGGCTTGTAAATAATAATAAAAAATACCTCGAAATAAGACTTCTTCCACATAACCAACTAAAATCATTTGAAGTAACATGAGAACTAAAAGCGAAAAAGATAGTTTAGATTGTAGACCCAAAACAAGTGGTTGAATCAAAATAATTATGAACATGAACAGCCAATTTTTTCTAGCAATCTTCCTTTTTTGAAAACCAAAATTGGTTAATTTTCTTTTCTTCATAAACAATGTCAAAATAATAGCAGCTACTAGAAAAGCACCTATTTGACATAGAATTAAACCCGACTCACCGAATCCTAGAATGGCTCCTGATGCTGTAAAAATACTGATTAATAAAGTCAAACCAAATCCTGCACCAATTAATTTTAAATACATAATAAATTCCTCCAATTCGCTGTTTTTTTTAGATTACCATGGTGGTGATACTAAGATTTCGCTATAATTCCTGTATACCGGAATTTTGAGGAGTTGTAAGTGTGCAAGGGTCTATAATTAAAGAGATACGCAAGAAAAAAGGGTTAACACAAAAAGAAGTTTATTCAGGGGTGGTTTCAAAAAGTTTTTATAGTGATTTTGAAGCAGGAAAACATGATGTAACTGTTACAAAATTTGTTGGATTATTAAATAATTTGAACATCTCATGCCAAGAATTTGAGAACTTTCAGCAAGGAACTGCAGCAAATAAAGTGGATGAATTATATAAAAAAGGACAGTTTGAAGCTCTTTATCAATTTTATTTAGAAAATAGCGATAGCTCCCGAAAAGAAATTCGTTACGATGCCATTCATGCTTATTTACTGGTTTTGTTGACTCATACGAATTTTTATCGTTTTTCGCGAGATCCTTTTAGAGAAATAACAGCAGAACTAGAAAATGCTAAAATGTGGACCTTAAAGGAGATCAAACTAGCGAAATTAGTCTTATTATCGTTGACTGAAGGAGATAAGACAGATGCAAAAAAAATGTTTCACCGGATCAATCAAGAATTAGCCAAATACCTAATATTGGATAGAAAAATCTATTATCAAGAAAGTGCTGATTTGTATTTTAATCGTTTGCAAAGCTTACTTATTCTTAATGATTTAACTTCTGCAAAAGAAACCTTACAGGATTATCAAAAAATGCTGCGTGAGAGTGATGACTTATATTTGCTTTTACAATTAAAATTCATCACCAATTTAGTCAATCTTTATTTCGATTTTCCTAATTATCAAAAGAAGATTGAACAATTTATGTTAATGATGAGAGAAATTCCAACTTCGGAAACTCATTTTTATCAAATTATTTTAGATTTACATCTAGAAAAAGCCCGCAATTTTTATCAGCGACAACAAAAGCTTTCTTAAACAAAATAAAAATACTGGCGGCAATTCTTGAAAAGTAACAAAAATTATGCTAACCTAGCAACTGAATTTAATATGTAGCAGTCAAAGTGCTATCCAGCTCAATTGAGGGGTGGAGTGGGCACTTTTTTTGTGCCGTTAATTACATAAAAGGAGAAAGACAATGGCAGAGATTACTTTAGAATTCGATACAATTGCAGCAATTTCGACCCCGCCAGGTGAAGGGGCCATCAGTATTGTCCGTTTAAGCGGCGATGATGCGGTAGAAATCGCCAGTAAATTATATAAAAGTGGTAGTAAAAATTTACAAGAGGTAGCAAGTCACACGATTCATTATGGTCATATGATTGATCCGCAAACGAAACAAGTGGTAGATGAAGTCATGGTTAGCGTGATGCGAGCGCCAAAAACTTTTACCCGTGAAGATATTGTTGAAATTAATTGTCATGGCGGAATTGTGGTAGTGAATCAATTATTGCAGTTGATTTTACGTTCGGGTGCACGTTTAGCAGAGCCGGGAGAATTTACCAAACGAGCCTTTTTGAATGGTCGAGTGGATTTATCTCAAGCAGAAGCAGTTATGGATTTAATCCGTGCTAAGACTGATAAAGCAATGAATGTGGCAATTAATCAACTTGATGGTAACTTATCAAAATTAATTCGTACTTTACGCCAAGAAATTTTAGAAACATTGGCACAAGTGGAAGTAAACATTGACTATCCTGAATATGATGATGTAGAAGAAGTTACAACCCGATTATTATTGGAAAAAACGCAATATGTGGAACAACAAATTGAAGCGTTACTACAAAATGCCAAACAAGGAAAGATCTTGCGAGAAGGGTTAAACACTGCTATTATCGGTCGCCCAAATGTCGGCAAATCTAGCTTGTTAAATTATTTACTCCATGAAGAAAAAGCCATCGTTACTGAGATTGCCGGAACAACCCGCGACGTGATTGAAGAATATGTTAACGTACGCGGTGTGCCATTAAAATTAATCGATACTGCAGGCATTCGTGAAACTGAAGACGTGGTGGAAAAAATTGGCGTAGAACGTAGTCGTAAAGCGTTGAAAGATGCAGACTTGATTTTATTGGTTTTAAACCAAAGTGAAGCTTTAACCAAAGAAGATGAAGCGCTATTGATGGCAACAAAAGGCTTAAAACGAATTATTTTGTTAAATAAAACCGATTTGCCTAGTCAAATGGATCCCATTAACTTAGAAAATCTATTACCAACCGATCAAGTTTTTGCGATTTCTGTTTTAGAAAATGATGGTTTGGACAAACTGGAAGAAGCTATTTCAACATTATTTTTCGGTGGCCAAACAGGTGAAAAAGATGCGACTTACGTCTCTAACACTCGTCATATAGCGTTACTTGAAAATGCTCAACAGTCCTTAAAAGAAGTTCAAAATGGGATTGCCATGGGGATGCCAGTTGATTTGGTTCAAATAGATATGACCCGTTGCTGGGATTATTTAGGCGAAATTGTCGGTGATAGTGTCCAAGATGAGCTGATTACACAATTATTCAGCCAATTTTGTTTAGGAAAATAAGTTTATTAAAGGAGAAATCTATGGAATATCAAGCAGGCAAATATGACGTAATCGTAGTCGGTGCTGGACATGCTGGTTCGGAAGCAGCTTTAGCAGCCGCACGGATGGGCGCAAAAACGTTATTACTGACAATTAATTTAGATATGGTGGCTTTTATGCCTTGTAATCCATCTATCGGTGGACCAGCTAAAGGAGTGGTAGTCAGAGAAATTGACGCACTAGGCGGCGAAATGGGTAAAAATATTGATAAAACCTATATCCAAATGCGGATGTTAAATACTGGTAAAGGTCCAGCTGTGCGAGCTTTAAGAGCACAAGCGGATAAATATGCTTACGCCAATGAAATGAAACACACGATTGAAAAAGAAGACAATTTAACTTTGAAACAAGGAATTGTTGATCGTTTAATCGTCGAAGATAATGTTGTTAAAGGTGTAGTAACTTCAACTGGAGCATCTTATAGTGCCAATGCTGTGATTATTACAGCAGGAACGGCATTACGGGGTGAAATTATCATTGGTGATTTGAAATATTCTTCTGGTCCTAATAATTCTCAACCATCAATTAAGCTTTCGGATCATTTAAAAGAATTAGGCTTTGAAATTCATCGTTTTAAAACAGGTACGCCACCACGGGTGAAATCTGGTACGATAGATTACTCAAAAACAGAAATTCAACCTGGAGATCTGGCACCAAATCATTTTAGCTTTGGCACACCAGATAGTGCTTATAATCAAGAACAAGTTCCTTGCTGGTTAACTTACACAAATCCGATGAGTCATCAAATTATTCAAGAAAACTTACATCGTGCACCAATGTTTACTGGAATAGTTGATGGTGTGGGTGCTCGTTATTGTCCATCGATTGAAGATAAAATCGTTCGCTTCGCCGATAAAGATCGTCACCAATTATTTTTAGAACCTGAGGGTTTAAATACGGAAGAAGTCTATGTGCAAGGTTTATCGACTTCTTTACCAGAAGATGTTCAAAATGAAATGTTACATTCGGTAGCAGGTTTAGAGAATGCTGAAATGATGCGAACAGGCTATGCAATCGAATATGATATGGTAGCACCTCATCAATTACGTCCCACATTAGAAACTAAAGTAGTAGAAAATCTTTATACTGCCGGTCAAACCAATGGGACGAGTGGTTATGAAGAAGCGGCTGGACAAGGGTTGATTGCTGGCATCAATGCCGCTTTAAAAGTACAAGGAAAAGATCCGTTTACGATGAAACGTAGTGATGGATATATTGGTGTAATGATCGATGATTTAGTGACTAAGGGAACCAATGAACCATACCGTTTATTGACTTCTCGGGCAGAATACCGTTTGATTTTACGTCATGACAATGCTGATTTACGTTTAACCGAAGCTGGTCATGAGATTGGTTTAGTTAATCAAGCAGAATACCAAGCTTACTTAATTAAAAAAGCCAATGTTGAAGCTGAAATTGCTAGATTAAGTAAAACGAGAATCAAACCAACTGCAGAGGTACAAGCGTTCTTGGCAGAAAAAGGTAGTGCGCCATTAAAAGATGGTGTTTTAGCAGCTGATTTCTTACGTCGACCAGAAATTTCTTATGCTGACATTATGCAATTTATTGAAGCTAATGATTCATTAAATAACAAAGAAATCGAACAGGTTGAAATCCAAATCAAATATGAAGGCTACATTAAAAAGGCGCAAGAAAAAGTTGAAAAATTAAAACGGATGGAAGCTAAACGAATTCCTGAACGTATTGACTATGAAGCAATTAATGGTTTAGCAACTGAAGCTAAACAAAAATTACAAAAAATCCAACCAGAAACGATTGCTCAAGCAAGCCGAATTAGTGGTGTGAATCCAGCTGATATCAGTATTTTAATGGTATATGTTGAAAATGGTCGGATTGCAAAAGTCGAAGTTTAAAAAACGTTTCACATGAAACATCTAAAAAATCCAACGGTTAGTCCGTTGGATTTTTTGTTTGGTCTAAATAATCAGCAATCGTTTCATCAATAATTAAATCAGTCACAAATCCCATTTTTAAGAGTGTTTCAATACTCTCTGCTTTCTCTTCTCCAGTAGCAATAATAACAACTCTTTTTAATTTTAGAATATCCTCTAAAGAAAGACCAATCATTCTTTCAGATAAGTCAGTAAATACTGGAGCTCCATTTTTATCAAAAAATGTACTACCAATATCGCCAATGGCATTTTCTTTGGCAAGAATTTCGGTATCAGTTTGATCGATATAGCCTAACTGATGATAGGTAGAAGATAAAATTGGATTCCCAATCCCTAAAATAGCTAGATCGACATTTTTACCTGCTGTTAAAATTTCTTTCAGCATATTAGTTTTTAATAATGTTTCTTTAACTTCTAAGCTTTCCGCAATTGCTGGTGCATAAAAATATGAAACCTCAGAATGATATTTTTGAGATAACATAAAAGCTAAGTGATTAGAATGATATTTAACATGTGATAAACCAACACCACCTATTAAAGGGATGATTTTCATATCAGGTAAATTCAGATAATTGGCTTGTGACACATACTGATAAACAGTCGTTCCCCAGCCCAAACCAAGATTTTTAATTTTTGGCAATAAAGGCTCAATTAAGTTGGTACATAATTCTCCAGCAATGGCTTTAATATCTTTTTGATTACTATTTGTTAACGTAGCGATTTCTAAATTTTGCAAATGATATTTTTTCCGAATACTAGCTTGCTTTTGGAGTAAATCATGTTCGGCATGTTGAATCATGATTTTTACGATACCTTTTTGTCGAGCTTCTTTTAGCATACTGGCAACAGTCGGTCGTGATAAATTTAACATTTCGGCAATTTTACTTTGGGTGATTTCTTCTTCATAGTATAAAAGAGCAATTTTTAAAAGTAGTTCATCTCGTTCAGCCAATGACATCCCTGCTTTCTTTTTACATTTGTGAAATATGTTTATTTTTGTAAAAAAACAATTGACTTTTAAATTCTTCCACGTTATCATTTTATCAAAAGTAAATCAATTTTACAAATGTTAAAAAGGAGCTGGAGAATATGTTAGTAAATACAAAAGAAATGTTTGAACAGGCACGTAAAGGAAATTATGGGATTCCGGCAACAAATTTTATTGATTTGGATTCTGCTAGGACATTCGTGACAGTAGCACAAGAACAAAATAAACCGCTGATTTTACCATTTGCTCAAGCCCATAAAGAATATATTTCATTAGAAGAAGCCGCTTTAATCGGAAAATATTTGGCAGAAAAAGCCAACGTACCGGTTGCCCTTCATTTAGATCATGGTGAAGATTTTGAATTTATCAAACAAGCGATTGATTTAGGTTTTACGTCAGTCATGATTGACGCTTCCAAAGAAAGTTTAGCTGATAATATCGCTATTACAAAAAAAGTCGTAGCTTATGCGCATCCCAGAAATGTAACAGTAGAAGCTGAATTAGGACATGTCGGGGCAGGCACAAATTATGAAAATCATGAAGTGACCGATTCTATTTATACGGAAGTAGCTGATGTAGTGCATTTTGTTGAAGAAACTCAAGTTGATTCCTTGGCTATTTCAATTGGAACCGCTCACGGTGCTTATAAAGGTACGCCAGTATTGAATTTCCAACGATTGAAAGAAATTAGAGAAATGACGGAAGTGCCATTAGTATTACATGGTGGATCTTCTTCGGGTGAAGATAATTTAAATAAATGTGCCATTGGAGGCATTTCAAAAATCAATATTTTTACTGATTTCCTACAAGCGGCATATCAAACGATTGAATCAGGAGATCCGCAAGATTATATTCAAATAAAAAATTTAGCCAATCAAGCAATGGCAGATGTTTTGCGAAAATATTATCGAGTTTTTGAAACAGCGAGCATAAATTAAGAAAGGAAGAATACTGATGACTAAAATAAAAAAACCTTTTTTCGTGTTTAATCCAAAATCTTATCTGTACGGTGAAGAATTATTAAAACTGGCGCAAAAAGCTGATGAGATGGCAGCTAAATATCCAGAGATAACAGTGATGGTAACTGTTCCATTTGCTGATATTTCTAATGTTGCTAATCAGACAGAAAATATTATTGTGACGGCGCAACATATTGATGGGATTACGCCAGGACGAGGAATTGGTCATGTACTGCCAGAATCAGTTTATTATGCCGGTGCTAGAGCTGTCTTTTTAAATCATGCCGAACGTCCATTGACTTTGACGGAATTAACGAAAAGTATGCAGAGAGCACAAGAATTAGGGATTGAAACAATTGTCTGTGCCGATAGTTTGGCGGAGGCTCGCGCGATAGCAAATTTAAAACCTACAGCAATTTTATGTGAACCAACTGAATTAATTGGGACTGGTCAAACCAGTGATGAAAGTTATATTACGGCTACTAATCAAGTAATTAAAGAAGTGGATGAAAACATTTTAGTGATGCAAGCCGCTGGAATCAGTACACCTGAAGATGTTTATCGGACTATGAAATTGGGCGCAGATGGTACGGGGTGTACTAGTGGCATTACCAATGCTGATTCGCCTATTCAAATGTTAGAAGAGATGATTGTTACCCTAGATCAAGCTTATCAGGAAAGAGGTTAGACATATGAAAATCCAACACGAGCAATTACTATTAGAAACAGCTGCCGCAAAAGTGACTTATTTAAATATGACAGATCAAATTAAAGAAGTAATTGAAAAAGCTGGCATCAAAGATGGTTTATGTACAATAACGACTCCTCATACGACTTGTTCAGTAGTCTTTGAAGAATATGTTCATGATGTAGATTGGAAAGGGGATGAATTCTTACATGTTGATCAAAATCGCATTCTAGATAAAATCATTCCTCGCCAGTTAACAGAGTCAGATTATCTTTATCCAGGACCAAAACATGTGGAATTTTTAGTAGAATTGGCTGCTGAAGATCCTAGCTATGAAGCTGATCCAGTGACAATTTTAAATGCCGATGCCCATATTAAAGGAAGTTTATTTGGCGCAAGTGAGACAATTATTATTAAAGATGGGGTGCCACAAATTGGCTCCGTCGGTTATTTATACTTTATCGATTGGGATCAAAATCGCGAACGGACCCGTAAATGTAATTTGTTATTAATGGGAGAATAAAAATTGGTTCATTTTGTCAATTAGTTGTATCATGAGTAGAATCAATCAAGATAGAGGGTGTTTTCAATGTCACAATCTTACGATGAAATCAGTAATCAAGAACAACAAGATGCACTAGAATTAATTAAAAAATTACAACAGTCGATTAAAATGAGTCAAACTGATTTAAAGCAAACTACTGAACCAGAACGATTTTTTGAGTTGTATCAAACACTTCAAGCCGATCAGTTTGATTACGATGCATTGTTACGGGACTATCCAAATGAAGAAGAAAATTTTTTCAAAGAAGCAACCCAAACAATCGTGTCAGAATATTTAAAAACAAACTTTGAAAAATATTTAAGCCTTGTACAAGCAACAACAGATGCTACTGAAAAAAGTCAGCTAGCCAATCAATTTAAAGCAACTTTTTATCCGTATATTAATTTGTTAGACAATGGAAATGTTGTTGATTTAGCTGGAATGTACGAAGCGTTGACTTTATTTTAAAAGCGCGAATAGATTTAACTAATTAAAAATTATTTTAATAATGATCCTTTCAAGGGCTAGCCTTGGAAGGATTTTTTGTTTTAACAGGAGAAAAAGAAAGCTTGCGTAGCTTATTTAAAAAGGGTTTTCTAAGTAAAATTTTAAAACAAGGCAGTGATTTTCTGAATTGAAGGGTGTGCATTTTTTGTAGCTATAGCTATTCTCTATTTTTTCAATTTCCTACTTTGTTGGTGGAAGCCAAGCAAAGTGAAAGAAAAGTTGATTTTTCTGAAAATACTGCTCAAACAGGTAGTTTTTACATCTGTCATCAGATGGATCTTTACAGCAGATGCCAGTAGTTAATCCAAGAGGGGGAAATAAATAGTGAAATTATTGAAATTATTTTTGTCTTTAATATTAGGGCTTTTAACGCTAGTGGCACCAAATTTTACAAAAGCAGCTGATACAGGCGCAGGCTATAGTATTTCAAAAATTAAACCTCCGATTGAAGAAGCTAATTCAGAAAGCTCTTTTTTTGATTTAGTTGTTTATCCAGGGCAAGAATTTGTTATTCAAACCCAATTAAAAAACTACAGTCAAAACGAAAAAATAATCAAAAGTGAACCATATGCAACTTTTACTAATAGTCACGGAGAGATCAGTTATACTGCTCCTTTAAGTGAGAAAAAAAGAGATAAAAGTTTAAAGCTACCATTTGCTTCGGTTGCTGAAATTGAAGATGGTCCGCTCGTTATATTAAAGGGAAATGAAGAAAAAGTAGTCTCAATGAAAATAAAAATCCCTGCTACTGCTCAAAATGGAGTGATTTTAGGCTCTTGGTATTTTGAAAAAAAAGAGCAAGCAACGAATCAGCTAGAAAAAGAAAATAACACTCAAATGGATAATTGTTTTGCTTATGCTTTAGCCGTCAAACTGACAGTTAATCAAGAAATAGCGGCGCCCAATTTGAATCTACTGACAGTGGAGCCAGCCTTAGATAATTATCGAAAGGTGATTCATGCTCAAGTCCAGGCTGATCAAGCGGCGATTGTGTCAGAATTGGATTTTGAAGGCAGGATTACCCGTAAAGGAAAAACTGATACTTTATTTAACACACAATTAATTGATCGTACAATGGCCCCCAATTCTAATTTCAATATCCCATTTTATTTAGCCAATCAACAATTAGTAGCTGGAGAATATACCTTATATTTGACGGCTAAAACTACAGATAAAAAATGGGAAAAGGAAAGTTGGCGATGGACCAAAGATTTTAAGGTATCAAAAAATAACGCAGAAAAAATAAATCAAGCAGCGATTAATGATCCCGAACCAGAGAAAAATTACTTGAAATATATTTTGTTAGCTATCATCATATTGTTGTTTTTCACTATTTTATTCATGTGTTTAAGGAATAAAAGTAAGTTAAAAGTACTACGAAAATGAGGGTTAATGATGAAAAACTACTGATTTAAGTGTTATGTTTAAAGTCAAATAGAGATAGGTGTATTAATTATTTTTTCGAATGAAGAATCATCAATACTAGCATTCAAATAACTAAACTATTATAAACTGGCGAAATCTTGAATAGCTTTTACTCTTTGATTGGCTTATTTTTTAATTTTTCTGCTTTTCTTAATTAAAGAAAAGCAGAAAAAAATAGTGGCGCATCCGGCTAAAGATGTACCACTATTTTGCTCTATATCATTGAATGAATAATTTTATTCTTCGCTAAACAATAAATCTTTAATATAAGCTACGGGCATTTCTTCACCAGTAAACAATTTAAAGGCTGCTGCACCTTGATAAAGCATCATCCCTAAACCATTGATGGCTTTTTTAGCGCCGTGTTCTTTCGCAAAACGCAATAATTTGGTTTCTCTTGGCGCATATACTACATCAAAAATAACTAAATCAGGACGAATCACTTCAGGATCATTGATTAATGAAACATCTTCTAAAGGTTTCATACCAGCGCCTGTTGCATCAATGTAGATAGAACTTTCAGCAATCGATTGTTTGAAAGCTGCTTGATCGGCTAAGTCGGTAACAGTTGCTTTCGCATTGGTTTTTTCAGTAATTTTTTGGGCAGTTAATTTTGCATTTTCAAAGGCTTGATCGGCAATATTAAAAATGCGGATTTCTTTAGCTCCGTCAAAAGCCGCTTGTACCGCAACTGCTGTACCTGCGCCGCCAGCACCAGTCAATGTAATAACTGCGTCTTTTACCTCAACGCCTTCATCTTTTAAAGCTGCCATTGCACCGATACCATCAGTATTATAACCAACTAAATGACCTTTGCCCTCAAGATTTGTTACAGTATTTACTGCACCGATTAATTCAGCTTCTGGTGAAATTTCATCCAAATATTGGATAATTTCTTGTTTGTTAGGCATTGATACGTTCGAACCACGAATTCCCATTGCACGAATACCCTGAACGGCATCTGCTAATTCTTGATTGCCAACTTCAAAAGCTAGATAGGCATAATCTAATCCTAATTTAGAAAAAGCTTCATTGTGCATCGTTGGTGACATGCTGTGGCGAATCGGTGTAGCGATTAAACTAATTAATAAAGTGTGTCCAGATAATCTTTCTGTCATGATAGTTCCTCACTTTTTTCTATTTTCTTTAATTTTACCAAAATAAACGCTTAGGACTAATGTTTTATTTACATACTTTAGATAATTATTCTTCATAAGAATTCTTTTACTAAACTTTTGTGAAACGGGTAGAAAGCATTGCAAGAAAAGGCTTTTTGCGTTAAAGTAGAAGATAGTCTGTGAAACATTTTCTGTTTCACAAATTAGAAGGAGTTTTGTATGATACCAGAAGAATTCCAGAGAGAATTGGCCAAGTTAGAAATCGTCTTAAATCAACAACAATTGGACCAATTTGAGCGTTATTATCAACTTTTAGTCGAGTGGAATCAGAAGATGAATCTAACGGCGATTACTGATAAAAAAGAAGTTTATTTAAAACATTTTTTCGATTCAATTACGTTAAGCTTGTCGGCGCAATTTGAACCTACAGGCAGTTTATGTGATGTTGGATCTGGTGCAGGTTTTCCTAGCCTCCCACTAAAAATTGTTTTTCCAGAATTAAACATTACGATTGTTGATTCTTTAAATAAACGCATTACTTTTTTAACTACTTTAGTTGAAGAATTAAAGTTGGAAAAAGTCGCTTTATACCATGATCGAGCAGAAACATTTGGTCAAAATCCGCAGTTTCGTCAGCAGTTTGACTATGTGACAGCTAGAGCAGTGGCGCGATTAAATATTTTAACTGAGTTATGCTTACCGTTAGTAAAATTAGATGGGTACTTTTTTGCTTTAAAAGCAGCAAAAAGTGATGAAGAATTAGCAGAAGCCAAACCGGCCATTGCTTTATTAGGCGGAAAACTTATTTCAGCTGATGATGTTTCACTACCAAATGACGATACACGTCATATCATCACGATTCAAAAGAAAAAGACAACACCCAAAAAATATCCACGAAAACCAGGTTTGCCCAACAAGCAGCCACTAGTAAAATAAAATTTTATCACCTTAGTATGAAATAGGTGCCAGTTCTTCTTAAGCACTTTATAGAAGAATGGTATCCGTAATGAAAATCAGACTAAATTTTTGAAAAAGATTTATTACTTTAAAATGAATTAGGAGGAAAGCAAATGGCACGGATTATATCTGTTGCAAATCAAAAAGGTGGCGTAGGGAAAACAACCACTACCGTTAACTTAGGTGCTTGTTTATCGGCACTGGGCAAACGCGTCTTGATTATCGACAGCGATGCACAAGGAAATGCAACCAGTGGTTTAGGTATTAGAAAACCTGATGTCAAAATAGATATTTATGATGTCTTAGTAAATGAAGTTCCAATCGAAGAAACAATTTTGCCAACTGCTCGGGAAAATTTATCGATTGTTCCGGCAACATTGCAATTAGCAGGGGCTGAAATCGAATTGACTTCCATGATGGCTCGCGAGTCTCGCTTGAAAACAGCGTTGGCTGATGTGCAAGATAATTATGATTACATTTTAATTGATTGTCCACCATCATTAGGTCATTTAACGATTAATGCTTTTACCGCCAGTAATGCGATTTTGATTCCAGTTCAAAGTGAGTATTATGCTTTGGAAGGATTGAGTCAGTTGTTAAATACTGTTCGCTTGGTTCAAAAGCATTTCAATCCTGATTTAGAGATTGAAGGTGTGCTATTGACAATGTATGATGCACGAACCAATTTAGGAGCGGAAGTAGTGGAAGAAGTCCGGCGCTATTTTGCTGAAAAAGTCTATGATACGATTATTCCACGGAATGTCCGTTTGTCAGAGGCGCCTAGTCATGGGCAGCCGATTATTGATTATGATCCCCGTTCAAAAGGTGCAGAAATGTATGAAGCTCTAGCAAAGGAAGTGTTAGCCCGTGAGCAAGAATAAAGGATTAGGTCGAGGAATCGACGCAATATTTCAAGATTTACAAGGTATTGAGGAAGTTGATATGAAAAACGAACAAGTAGAAGAAATTCCCTTAAGTGAGCTCCGTCCCAACCCTTATCAACCACGAAAATCATTTGATGAGGGCAGTTTGCAAGAATTAGCCAATTCAATTGAACAATCTGGTGTATTTCAACCAATTATTGTGCGAAAATCGCAAGTTAAAGGCTATGAATTAATTGCGGGCGAACGACGTTTCCGCGCCTCTAAATTAGCGGGCAAGAAAACTATTCCAGCAATTATTCGCGACTTTGATGAAGAATCTATGATGCAAATTGCGGTATTGGAAAATTTACAGCGGGAAGATTTAAATCCGTTGGAAGAAGCCGAAGCTTACGAAATGCTAATGAAAAACTTGAAATTAACCCAAGCCGATGTAGCCGCTCGTTTAGGAAAAAGTCGTCCTTACATTGCTAATTATTTGCGCTTGTTGACTTTACCGAAATTAGTCAAAGAAATGGTCCAAGATGAACGTTTATCAATGGGTCAAGCCAGAACTTTATTAGGTTTAAAGAAAAAAGATCAAATTTTAAAATTAGCCAATCGTGCCGTTAAAGAGAACTTAACCGTTCGTCAATTGGAACAAATTGTGAACGAATATAACGAAGGCAAAACCAAAGAAAAGAAAAAAGCACCGCGCTTAACGAAAGAAAAACCGTATTATCTAAGAGAAAGCGAAGATCGTTTGATGGATAAATTCGGTACCGGTGTTGAAATCGTAGAAAATGATGGCAAAGGAAAAATCGAAATCGAGTACTTGTCACCAACTGATTTAACCCGTATTTTAGATATTTTAAATATTCATTTTGATGAAGAATAGATAATGGAGGAAACAGATGTACGATTTAGGCGATATTGTTGAAATGAAAAAGCCCCATGCTTGTAAAGCGAATCGCTGGGAAATTATTCGTATGGGTGCCGACATTAAAATCAAATGTACCAACTGTGGTCATATCGTAATGATGACACGGCGGGACTTTGAGAAAAAAATGAAAAAGATTTTAGAGAAGAAAGAAGCGTAATTTCAGCGAAATAGCTGATTCCTATGTTTTAATAGAATGATGAATTTTGAAGTTTTGTTTAACAAAGCTATCCTTGAAATGAAGAAAGAGTGAAGTAAATCATGGCCTTAACAGCCGGAATCGTAGGTTTACCAAATGTAGGTAAATCAACTTTATTTAATGCAATTACTAAAGCTGGAGCAGAAGCTGCCAACTATCCATTTGCGACGATTGACCCGAATGTAGGAATGGTGGAAGTTCCAGACTGGCGTTTGGATCGTTTAACAGAACTGGTTCAACCGAAAAAAACAGTGCCAACAACTTTTGAATTTACTGATATTGCCGGAATTGTAAAAGGTGCTAGTAAAGGTGAAGGACTAGGGAACCAATTTTTAAGTCATATTCGCCAAGTAGATGCGATTTGTCATGTGGTCCGTTGTTTTGACGATGAAAATATTACCCATGTCGAAGGTCGCGTTGATCCGATTGATGACATTGAAGTTATTAATTTGGAATTGGTGTTGGCTGATTTAGAATCAGTGACTAAACGTCATGCCCGAGTGGCGAAAATTGCGAAAACAAAAGAAAAAACGGCTGTTGCTGAATTAGCAGTTTTAGACAAATTAATTCCGGTATTAGAAGCAGGCAAATCTGCTCGCACCATCGAATTTTCAGATGATGAAGAAAAGATCTTAAAAGGCTTTTTCTTATTAACAGCAAAACCAGTTTTATACGTGGCAAATGTGGCAGAAGACACAGTCGCTGATCCAGATGATAATAAATATGTCCAAGAAGTTCGTAACTTTGCAACGACTGAAAATTCAGAAGTGATCGTTGTTTCTGCACAAGCAGAAGAAGAAATTGCTGAATTAGATGATGAAGACAAGGTAGAATTTTTAGAAGCTATGGGAATTGAAGAATCTGGTTTGGATCAATTAATTCGTTCAGCTTATGATTTATTAGGTTTAGCAACTTACTTCACTGCAGGTGTTCAAGAAGTACGAGCTTGGACATTTAGAAAAGGGATCAAAGCACCTCAAGCAGCTGGAATTATCCATACAGACTTTGAACGAGGCTTCATTCGAGCAGAGACTGTTTCATTTGAAGATTTGAATCATTATGGCAGTATGCATGCCGCCAAAGAAGCTGGTCGTGTAAGATTAGAAGGAAAAGATTATGTCGTGCAAGATGGCGATGTTATGTTATTCCGTTTCAATGTCTAAGGAAAAGGGGTAAAAGGATGGAAGAAGAATTATTGGCTCAACTGACACAAGAAAATGTCGAATTAGAAAGCCAATTAACTAAAAGAAATGAACAATATATTTTTGACTTAAAAAAAGCCCTGGCTGCGGCCAACTTTTCTCAAGAACAAACCACTACGGAATTAAACGAAATGTTAAGAGCCTTAGTGGAAGAACAAAAACGTGGGGTAACTGCCCGTCAGCTTTACGGTACGGTAACGGAACGGATGGAAGCAATTGTGAACAAACCCGTAGTAAAGGCAAAATCTACCCAACCATTTTTGATGTGGTTAGATAATTTCTTGATGTTCTTTGCATTACTTGCGGCTTTATCTGGGATCATGAGTTTCTTCATGCCAGCTGGACAATCAGTTAGTACTTATGGATTGACGGCGATTATTTTAGCAGCTGCTTTAGGTGGCGTGATTTTCTACATGATGTATCTATTTTTCTATCAATATGACGAACCCGGTGCTGATAAATCGAAGAAACCGAAAACTTGGAAATCGATTTTAATCATCGTAGTCGCATTTGTCTTATGGTATATCATTTTTAACGCGACAGTTTACTTACCAACAAGCTTAAATCCAATGTTAAATCCAATTGCTTTAATTATTTTAGCAGCGGCATCATTAGGATTGCGCTTCTTCTTGAAAAAACGTTTCGGTGTGGTTTCAAGCTTCTCAAGCCGTCCACCAAAGCGGTAAAAATATAAAAATGTACAACCAACAAATTTGTTGGTTGTTTTTTTTTTGAAAAATCTTGCAAAGTGTTAACCACTGTTATACACTGTTTATGAAAAGGAGGCTAAGATTTGTGCAAATAATTATTCAACATAATTCAATGGTGCCAATTTATGAACAAATTACTAATAAGATTAAAGCGGAAATTTTAGCAGGTCAATTAGCTGAAGGAATGGCCTTGCCTTCGGTGCGACAATTGGCAAAGGATTTAAAAATCAGCGCTTTAACAGTTAAAAAGGCCTATGATTTATTGGAAGAAGAAGGTTTTACCCAAACGGTTCATGGCAAAGGTAGTTTTGTTTTAGCAGTAAATGCGGACACGAAAAAAGAAGATCTTCTTTTTAAAACACAGGAAGAACTAGAAATAATAATCAAAAAAGCGCAACAGGCAGGAATTACCAATCAAGAAATTACTGAAATGATTCAGCTGATATTGGAGGGATAATTATGTTAAAGATGGAAAATGTTGTAGTGAAATATCCGCAATTTGAATTAAATTGCTCATTAGAAGTAGCCAATGGTCAGATTACTGGAATTGTAGGCGAAAATGGTGCCGGAAAAACTACTGCTTTTAAAGCAATCTTAGGTTTGACTGAGATTAGTAGCGGTAAGATTTTGATTGACGGACAGGAAAAAACAAAAGAATCTGCAAGCATGAATATCGGCACCGTTTTAGCAGAATCATTTTTCAATGAACTATACACAGTTAAAGATATCCGAATGATTTTGAAAAATTTCTATCCAACTTTTGATGCAACGTATTTTACAAAATTGTGTGACAATTTTGGTTTGCCTTTTAAACAGAAATATAAAGATTTTTCTAGTGGCATGAAGGCTAAATTAAAAACGATTAGCGCTTTGTCTCATGGCGCCCAGCTATTAATTTTAGATGAGCCTACCAGTGGGTTGGACGTTAGTGCGCGAAATGAGATTTTAGCCTTGTTGCAGGATTATTTAGACCAATACCCTGAGAGTGCGATTTTGATTAGTTCTCATATCTCTAGTGATCTACAACAAGTTTGCGATGATATTTATTATTTGAAAAATGGAAAAGTCTTATTACATGAAGAGACGGATATTTTGTTGGATCGTTATGGTATTTTAAAAGTTACGACGGAAGAGTATCCTCAGTTAGCACCAGAATTATTGTTATATCAAAAACAACAAGGCTATGGTTTTGATGTGTTAACCAGTCAACGAAATTATTTCTTGGAGAATTTTCCGCAAATGGTCGTGGAAAAACCAACAATCGATGAGATTTTATTACTGATGATGGAGGGGGAGAAAATATGAAAGGCTTATGGGTGAAAGATTTATTAATATTGGCTAGTCAGTGGAAGTTGTTAATTGGATTTATTTTGATTGCTGGTTTAAATGGGGTAATTAGTGGCGGTGGAAGTAATATCTTTGTCTTTTTCTTTATGGTTTTCTTTTTTATGTCCTTAGCAACTACTTTAATTGCTTATGAGCAACAAAATAATGGCTATGATTATTTATTTACACTTCCAATCAAGCGGAGTACGTATATCTGGGAAAAACAATTGATTATGGTTGCCTTGGCTGTTTTTGCTAGTGTAATTAGCATTATTGTGGTGTTTATTTTGAGTTTTTTAGAAACTTCAATCATTTTTAATCTAACGAATCTTTTATATTTAGCTTTTGGTGCTACTTTATTCGGTTGTTTCTATGGCGCATTAGCGATGCCGTTGATTATTCGCTTTGGTTCGGAAAATGGTCGAATTGTGATGTTTGGAATGGTGGCTCTGTTTATCGTTGGGGGCATATTAGTTGAGAAAACCAATCTATTTAGTGGCATTTTGCAAAGTGGCTGGTTCCAACAAATTACTCAGTTAACCATTCTTCCTTTTGCCGGCTTAATTCTCCTTTTAATGGCTTTAATTATTTTGATTTCGGCATTTGCCAGTCAGCGTAGTTTAAAAAGTGTTTTAACTTAGTTTTGGTAGTTTGGAGGGAATAGAAATGGATTCAGTAGTACTTATTTTATGTTGTATCTTATTTATTCTATCAGCCTATACTTTGGTTTTATTTGATCGAACGTTAAGTCAGATGTATCTGTCTTGTTTCTTTGCAATGGCTTCGATTGTTTTATATTATTTTTATTTTGCTGATGGCGAACCGTTTTATTTTACGGTTTTGTATTACGGCGTGGTCGTTGGTTCAGCGTTTATTTTTGCTTATTTTCAAAAGAAATGGCAAAAATAAATTAAGCTCCTTTATATCTTATTTTGTTCCCATTGTATTTATGAACTATATTTTGTAGAATTAGGGGATGTAAAGGAGCTAAAAAAATGAGTGAATTACTACAAGATCGCATCCCGCCGCAAAGTGTGGAAGCCGAACAAGCGACTTTGGGTTCGATTTTTTTAGATGCTGATGCGCTAATTACCGCGATGGAGTACATAACACCAGCTGATTTTTATCGTCGGAGTCATCAAGTGATTTTTCAGACGATGATTGCATTAAGTGATCGTAATGAAGCGATTGATGTCATTACAGTGAAAGAACTGCTGGAGCAAGATAATTTATTAGAAGATGCAGGCGGTGTCAGTTATTTATCAGAACTGGCGATTAATGTGCCGACTGCTGCCAACGTAGCTTATTATGCCAAAATTGTCGAAGAAAAATCCCTGTTGCGAAACTTGATTCAAACAGCGACCAATATTGTGACAGAAGGTTTTGAGCAAAGTGACGATGTTCAAACGATTTTAGATACCGCAGAGCGTAGCATCATGGAAGTCTCGGAACGCCGTAACAAAAGTGGCTTTTTGGCGATTTCTGATGTGTTAACTAGTGCGATTGAAAATATCGACCAACTGTCTCGTAATAATGAAGATATCACTGGTTTGCCGACTGGTTATGTGGCACTAGATAAAATGACCGCTGGTTTACAACCAGAAGAATTGATTATTTTAGCTGCTCGTCCAGCTGTTGGGAAAACCGCTTTTGCTTTAAATATTGCCCAAAATGTCGGAACCAAAACCGATCAATCAGTTGCTATTTTCAGTTTGGAAATGGGGGCGGAATCTTTAGTGAATCGGATGCTTTGTGCAGAAGGTTCGATTGATGCCAGCCATTTAAGAACCGGTCAATTATCAGAAGAAGAATGGCAAAGTTTGATTGTAGCAATGGGAAGCTTATCGCGAGCTAATATCTTTATTGATGATACACCGGGGATTAAAATTTCTGAGATTCGCGCAAAGTGTCATAAATTAGCTAAAGAAAAAGGTAATCTTGGTCTGATTTTGATTGATTATTTACAATTAATCGAAGGAACTGGTCGAGAAAACCGCCAACAAGAAGTTTCTGAAATTTCTCGTCAGCTAAAGAAAATTGCCAAAGAATTAAAAGTACCTGTGATTGCTTTATCACAGCTTTCTCGTGGTGTGGAACAACGACAAGACAAACGTCCGGTGTTAAGTGATATTCGTGAATCTGGTTCGATTGAGCAAGATGCAGATATCGTGGCTTTCTTATACCGTGAAGATTATTATGAACGTGAAGGCGAAGAGAGTGAAGACTCAGCAGCTAATCGTAACGTCATCGAAGTCATTATCGAAAAAAACCGAAGTGGCGCCCGAGGAACGGTTGAATTACTCTTTATCAAAGAATACAATAAGTTTTCTTCTTTAACACCAAGACAAGAATTTTAAGTCGATTTCAATTGAAGTCGGCTTTTTTATTTAAAAGGAGTTTGCGATGGATAAAAAAAAACCTTTGGAGCAACAATAAAACAAATCCGCAAAGAACAAAAGCTCTCTCAGAAAAATTTGGCTAATGGTTTATGCTCGCAGCCGATGTTGTCAGCGATAGAAAACGGCCAATATTTACCTAATAGCAAGTTACTGATTCAACTATGCCAACGATTAGGTATTCAAGCCGATCTGTTGGTTTTACAAGATCATTTTATGATTAGTCAAAATAAAAATTTTAGTCAAATAGCTGAAAAACTATGCAATCAACACCAGTATCAAGAGTTACAGGATTTTTTACTGAGTTCCGAAGTATTAGAAGCGATTGAAACAGCTGAAGAATATAGCGCTTATTATTATTATTTGGCATGTAGTTATTTTCATTTAGCAGCTGATTTGTCGGAATGTTTACAGGCTTTTAAATTGGCGTTAGCGGAAAATTCTACTGAAACGACTACCTTAGCCCGTTTAATTCAAGTTAGTTTGGGAGTAGTGTATGCTAAGCAGACGCAGAAAAAACTTAGTCATGATTTTTTAGCAGCCAGCATAAAAAATTTGACCCAAACCCCTTATGAAGAGAATCTAAATATCTTGTTTTATTTAAAGGCATTAGCAGAATTTGAGATGACTGAATACTTAGCAGCCGCTGCGACAATTAATCAGGGTATTTTATATATCACTGATCATTCTTCTACTTTTATGATTGCCAATTTATATTATTTAATGGCATTGATTGCAGAAGAAACGATCCAGTTGAATCAAGTGACAGAAGCAAAGAAACGCAGTGACATCTTTGCAGAATTGTATAAAGAGGCTGTATTTAAAGAAATATAAGTATGCTTATTTTTTTATTACTAGCTGATCCGCTATCCTATGTTTATCAAAACAAAGGAGGCGGTTTTTTTATGAAACCACTATTTATCAATCAAATAACTATTCAAGCAGAAGTAATGGCAGTCACTGATTATCTAATGGATGTGACCAATTTACCAGAATGGAATCCCTCAATTCAAGTCATCAAAATTAATGAAGATAATTATCAAATTATCCGTATGGAGCAGGCGATCAATCAAACGGAAACAGTAACCGTCAGCAAGGAATCACAGAAAGTTATTTTTCAAATTTATGGTGACATGTTACGTTATACTTTGACTTTTGACTTAGAAAAAAATGCAGAAAATACAAACGTAACGGAGAAATTAACTATCTTAGAAAATCACAAACTACACTTACCAATAGTATTTTATAAACCAATTGTGAAACAAGCATTTGCCAAAAATTTAACGTTCTTGAAGCAAAGATTTGCGAATGAAAATATAACTATTTAATCACTTTCAGCAAATTATAGTGAAAATTATGAATCATAAAAAAAATGTTCGGTTTTTACCTTGTTTTCAAAAATTATTTGTATAAATATTCGAATATTGATTGAATCCCCCTGTCATAATTGATACAATGTCGATGGAGCCAAAAAAATCTTAAACGAGGTGTTCAGATGTCATCTGTAGTAGTTGTAGGAACTCAATGGGGCGACGAAGGTAAAGGAAAAATCACGGACTTTTTAAGTGAAAATGCGGAAGTGATTGCTCGCTACCAAGGGGGAGACAATGCCGGCCATACCATTAAATTTGATAACGTCACTTATAAATTGCACTTAATTCCATCAGGGATTTTCTATCCTGAAAAAATCAGCGTGATTGGTAACGGTGTGGTGGTCAATCCGAAATCTCTAGTAGAAGAATTGGCTTATTTGCATGAAAAAGGCGTTGCAACAGATAATCTAAGAATTTCAGATCGGGCCCATGTGATTTTGCCTTATCATATTAAATTAGATCAATTGCAAGAAGATGCAAAAGGTGATAACAAAATCGGTACAACAATCAAAGGGATTGGTCCTGCATATATGGACAAAGCCGCTCGAGTAGGAATTCGGGTTGCCGATTTATTAGATAAAGAAATCTTTGAAGATCGCTTGAAAATGAACTTAGAAGATAAAAACCGTCAATTTGTAAAAATGTTTGACGACACTGAAATGGATTTTGAAGATATTTTTGAAGAATATTATCAATATGGTCAAGAAATCAAACAATATGTGACTGATACGTCAGTTATTTTAAATGATGCGTTAGACGAAGGTAAACGAGTTTTATTTGAAGGTGCCCAAGGAGTCATGTTAGATATCGACCAAGGAACATACCCATTTGTTACCTCTTCTAATCCAGTTGCCGGTGGTGTGACTATTGGTAGCGGTGTTGGACCAGCGAAGATTAATAAAGTCGTAGGTGTATGTAAAGCTTATACTTCTCGTGTCGGTGACGGACCTTTCCCCACTGAATTACATGATGAAGTCGGTCATGCGATTCGCGAAGTTGGTAAAGAATACGGTACAACAACTGGTCGTCCTCGTCGTGTCGGCTGGTTTGATTCAGTTGTGATGCGTCATTCTAAACGTGTTTCTGGGATCACAAATCTATCTTTAAACTCAATTGATGTGTTAAGTGGACTTGATACAGTGAAGATTTGTACAGCTTACGAATTAGATGGTGAATTAATTTATCATTATCCAGCAAGCTTGAAGGAATTAAATCGCTGCAAACCAGTTTATGAAGAATTACCAGGCTGGTCTGAAGATATTACTGAATGCCGGACTTTGGCAGAATTACCAGAAAATGCCCGTAACTATGTTCGTCGTGTTTCAGAATTAGTTGGTGTTCGTATTTCAACGTTTTCAGTTGGGCCAGATCGTAAACAAACCAACATCTTAGAAAGTGTTTGGGCACAAGTTTAATTTGAATGATGAAAGAGTTGTCGTTATGACAACTCTTTTTTGATGTTGGCAATAAACACTTTACTGGCTAAAGAAAGCGCGTCTTGATTTTTGTAGACTAAACCAATTTGGCGTTGTGCAAAGAAGTCTAGTGATCGAAGAGTGACTTGATAATTCAATTTATTTAAGATTAATTCAGGTAAAATACTGATTCCTAGATTATTTTCTACCATAGCTAAAATTGAATAGTCATCCCAAGTTCGATATTGGATTTTAGCGTTAATATGTTCTTGTTGGAAAAGTTCGATAATATCAGAATTGCCTTTTCGTTCTTGTAAAATGAAGGGATAGTTGACTAAATCATTTTTACTAATATTTTTCTTTAAAGTTAAAGGATGGTCATTGGGTAAGACAGCTAAAAAAGACTCAGTTTTTAAAGGGACACTTGTTAATGCCGGTAAGGTAGGTAGACGCAAGAAACCAAAGTCAACACGTCCTTCAATAATCCACTGTTCAATCTCCTGATAATCACCTAGCAACAATTCAAATTCGATAGCAGGATATTTTTGATTAAAATCGGCGATCCATTCTGGTAACCAGTGAGTAGCCACACTAGAAAAGTTGCCAATTCGAATCGTGCCGGTTTGCAGATCAGTTAATTCTTCTAAGCGATTTTGGAGATGCTGATATTTTTCACTGAGTTCTTCAGCTAAGGGAAAAATTTTTAATCCGTCAGAAGTCAGTCTTAAACCAGCACGGTTTCTCTCTAGCAAAGTCACGCCCCAATCTTTTTCCAAATCATGAATCATGCGACTAATTCCCGATTGAGAATAGTTAAGTAACTGAGCTGCTTTGGTAAAACTACCTAATTGAACGGTTTTAACAAAGGCAATATACTTTTGAATGTTCATATCCATATCATTTCCTACTTTCATCTGAAATCGTCATGTTAAAGATGCTAAAAATTCGTTTTTGTAATCTTAATAATTATGTTAACGTGTTTTTATCTTAGTAACAAGAAAAGAGTGAAGAAATGTTTTATGTAAGCGAGATAACAAAGGAAGCCCCACAAAAATTTTTGACGGAACTACAGAGAGAAACTTATCAAAATTTGAAAAAATTAGCGATTCCTTTTGAACGAGTGGAAACTGATGAAGCGATTACGATGTCAGATTGTCAGGTAATTAATCAAAAATTATCGATGGAGATGGTGAAGACACTATTTTTAACGAATCGTCAGAAAACGTCATTTTACTTATTAGTGACTACTGGTGAAAAACCCTTTAAAGCTAAAGAATTTAGTCAGGCTTTGGGTGTGGCACGGGTGTCGTTTGCTAGTATTGATTTGATGGAGGAAATATTGGGGACTAAAATAGGTGCCGCAACAATTTTCAGTGGCTTATTGGACTCTGCTAAGAATGTGCAAATTATTATAGATGAAGAAGTGACTCACCAAACTTTTTATGGCTGTAGTGATGGTACAACAACAAATTATTTAAAAATAGATACCCAAGATATTTTAGCAAAATATTTACCATCAATTAAAAATAAAGTTAAAATAATTGAACTTAATAAATGAAATAAAGTTTTTTAGCGTAATATTTTCCAATCCTGTTAATTATCGAGTAAAATAGAGATAGTTAAAAAGTGGGAGGGGAAAAAATGTATCAATTATTAACTGATTCATGTTGTGATATTCCTTATGAGATATTGAATGAACATCACGTTGATTTTATTTCAATGTATGTCAGCATAAATGGTGAAGAATTTGCCGATGATCTAGGTAAGACATTTAAGATTCAGGATTTTTACGAAGAAATCAGAAACGGCGCAATGCCGACAACCTCACAAGTAAACGTTGGCCGTTATGTGGAATTTTTCAAGAAATATGCAGAAATGAAGATGCCAATTTTGTATTTATGTTTTACTTCTGGAATGAGCGGCTCTTATCAGAGTGCGCTGCAAGCTGTGGAAATTGTTAAAGAAGATTTCCCCGAGGCGGAAATTCATGTATTTGATACTTTAGCAGCTAGCGGTGGACAAGGTTTAATGGTTTATGAAGCTGCCCAAAAAAAACAAGCAGGAATGACTCTATCAGATTTGTTAAGTTGGCTAAAAGAAAACCGATTGCGTTATCAACATTGGGTAACGGTGGATGATTTAAATCACTTGCAAAGAGGCGGTAGAATTTCAAAAACCAGTGCTGCAATTGGTGGATTGTTACACGTGAAACCAATCATCGATGTTGATACTGAAGGAAAATTACGTACTTTAGAAAAAATTCGTGGTAGAAAAAAAGCGTTACAATTTTTAGCTGACAAAATTATTTCAACAACTGAAAATTCGACTGAACAATCTATTTTTATTACGAATAGTGATGCGATGGAAGATGCTTTAACCTTGAAAGAAATGATCGAAGAAAAAATCTCGGTGAAAGAAGTTCAGATATTTCCACTAGGGACAACAATTGCCAGTCATACTGGATTAGGATGTATCGCCGTCTTTACACGAGGCGTCGAAAGAGTTTAAAAAAGAATCAAGCAGCCAGCGATGGCTGCTTATTTTTTTGTCTAAAAATAACAAACTAAAAAAATGACATTGATTAATAAAAGCATACGCTTCAATAAAATAGGTTTTTCTATTTTTTTAAGCGTTTTTTTAAAAGTATTTAAGTTGATATAAATAGTAAAATCTATATATGTTTATGTTATTAATTGACGCATTTTAAGTGTAGCGCTTACATTTTTGCAAAAATAAAGTGCAAACATATCTACTTATCAAGGAATATATAACGGCTATATAATATGGTCAGACAAGGGGATGACGCCATGAAAGAAAGAACACTTTCAATTTTGTCAGTATTTATTGCTTCAGACTATCCTTTAGAATTAACCAGTTTGGAAAAAGATTTCAAGGTAAGCATCAGAACTATTCGGAATGAATTAAAAGAAATCAATCAATTTTTAAAAGAGAAAAAAATATCTGAAATCAAAAGTATTCGTCAAAAGGGTTATCAACTTTCATTGTCTAAAGAAGAACGAAATCAACTAGGAATATATTTAAAAGAAGCCAGCGAAAATGAATATCTTGAAAGAGAAAATCGCATTTTTGATTTGATTTTAACTTTCACTTTAGGTCAGGAAAATACTTTTTTATACCAAAAGGAAGAGGAATATCAGATTTCTAAAAGCACTTTGGACGAAGATATGCGGCGTGTTCGAAGTGAACTGGAAGAATATGGAATCGAAGTCATGAGTGTTCCTAAGCAAGGGATTGTCTTAAGAGGTGCCGAGCGTTCGGTTCGCACCATGATTTATGACGTGATTAATCGAACTGTCGGAGTGCTTAATTTAACCAATATCGATAAAAAAGCCTCACTTAATCGGTTGCTATTAGATAAATATATTTCCAATCATTTGTTAAAAAAGCTAGATGATCTCTACATACAAACCGTCTCTTTTGTGGAGGATGATATTTATCGCAATCAGCTAATTATTTTCACAGCTGTTTGGTTAAGTCGCTATATGCGGCAAGATTTAATTGCTAGTACTGCTTGGGAGACGGCGGATGTACCGACAGGCGACATGAGAAATTTTGTCAACGCTGTTTGTGAGACTTTTCAAATTCAACCCCCCGAAATTGAGATTAAGTACATTGTCTTTATGCTAAATACCTTTAATTCTCGGGACATGAATAATTCAATCGAATGGGTGCAAGCACAATTACTATCGATTCAATTGATTGAATATGTGGAAAATGAAACAAAAATTCCCTTTACTCGCAAAGAAGAAGTTTTGCAAGAAGGATTGTACAAACACATTGCCGGATTAATCAATCGTGTAAAAAGTCAGATTCAAATTGTGAATCCTTTAAAAGAGAATATCAAGAAAAATTATTTTGGAATTTATCAAGCCATTCAAAATTTCATGAAAAAAAATCAATGGTGGGGTGAAAAAAAGGTTAGTGATGATGAAGTAGCTTTTCTAACTATTCATTTTTCCACTTCGGTTAGTGCAATCAATCAAGATTTGCATTATATCTACAAAGCAGTCGTGGTTTGTAATCATGGCGTAGCGACGGGAAAATTACTAGCTGAAAATCTTAAAGAGCTGTTTAATATTGAGGTTTTGGCAATATTGAGTTCTCGTGAGACTGAATTAATTGATAAGTTGGATGTTGATTTAGTTTTTTCATCCGTGGCACTTAATTATCAGAATCGTCCATTGTTAGAAGTCAATCCTATTATCCGCGAAAAAGATAAACAACGAATAATTGATTTTTTACAACAACATGCCAGTTTACGACGTTTGGTAAACAATACGGCTGATGCAACTGAGATGTTTTATTCACTGATAAATATTATTGAAGCCAGTGGTGGCAGTATCACAGGTGAGATTTATAGTCAGCTGGAAAACACATTTGATAAAAATAATTTAACTATAAACAAGAAGGAGATTCAGCCTATGTTAGAGGATGTCTTAAAAGACAGTCATATCTTATTAAACCAACAAGTGGATGATTGGCAAATGGCTATTCAACGAGTGTCAGAACCTTTATTAAAAGAAAAGGTGATTGAAGAAAATTATGTGACCGCCATGATTGATTCAGTCAAACAATATGGGCCTTACATTGTGATCGGAAAGCATCTGGCACTGGCTCATGCGCGACCAGAAGATGGCGTAAATAAATTAGGGGTGAGTGTCGCGACCTTAAAAGAACCGATTGTTTTTGGCAATCCCGACAACGATCCAGTAAAAATCATTTTTTGTTTAGCAGCAGTCGATTCATACTCTCATTTAAACATTATGAAAAATCTGATTGCTTTAATCAATGACGAAGAAAAACTAGATTATTTGTGTCAATTGGACTCAGTTGATGCTTTTAAAGATACATTATTTCAATAAAAAATAGAATGGAGAGAAAAAAATGGGTAAACAAGTCAGTATTTTATTCGTATGTGGTGCAGGTTTAGGAAGTAGTTTTGCGGCTCAAATGGCAGCTGAGGATGTATTAAATGCAAGAGGTGTTAATGCAAAATTAGATCACGTGGATATTTCAACGGCAGCGTCGGTTCAACCAGATGTGATTATTACAGCAACTAATTTCCAATCACAATTTGAAAAATTTTCAATTGATGAAAGCAAGACAGCTGTTGTCTTCTTAAAAAATATTGTTTCTAAAGCAGAGATTGAAGAAAAATTAATTCCAGTTTTAGAAGCAAAAGGCGCTATCTAATTTAAATTGAGGGGGAGTAATAATGGGCGTTATAACTTTTATTATTGAAAATATTTTGACACAGGCATCGATTACGATTGCATTAATCGCCATGCTTGGTCTGGTGTTACAAAAGAAATCAGTCGGTCAAATTATTTCAGGTACATTGAAGACGTTGCTTGGTTTCCAGGTTTTAAGTGCAGGTTCTAGTATTATTGTCGGAAGTTTAACTTATTTTGGTGAAATTTTCCAAGAAGGTTTCAAGATGCAAGGGATTGTCCCATCGATTGAAGCCATTAATGGTCAAGCCATGAACGAGCTAGGTTTAGGTCGCGATATCGCCTTAACATTTTTAGCAATTTTTGTTTTTAATATTTTAATTGCTCGTTTCACTAAGTGGAAATACATTTTCTTAACCGGGCAAGCCATTTTATGGATGGCTACCATGACGACTGTTTTTGGATACTTTGCAGGTTTGCGAGGGATTGCGCTAATTTTAGTCGGTGGTTTTATCGGTGCCGTTTTCGCAGTTGCTATGCCAGCGATTGCCCAACCAATTATTCGCCGTGTAACTGGTTCTAACGATATTGCTTTAGGTCATTTTTGTACGATTGGTTACTTGTTTGAAGCCGGTGTCGCTTATATTTTTGGTCAAAAAGGTGAAAATAAAAAATCAGCTGAAGATTTAAAATTACCTTCTTCATTTGAATTTTTACAAGATACGTATCTATCTGTGATGGTGGTAATGGTGCCACTATACATTATTACGGCTGCCTTTGCCGGTCCTGGTGTTGGTGACCATGGCGCGCAAAATTATTTGATGTTTGCATTCTTGCAAGCGATTCAATTTGTTGTGGGTGTCTATGTATTACTTGCTGGTGTCCGCTTATTGTTAGGTGAAATCGTTCCAGCATTCCGCGGAATTGCTATGAAATTAGTGCCAAATGCGATTCCAGCGTTAGATTGTCCTGTCTTTTTCCCATACGCACCGAACTCAGTTATTTTAGGCTTTATTACGACAACCATCGGAACCGTGATTGCCATGTTTGTTTTACCGATGTTTGGCTTAGCAATGATTCTACCTGGTATGTTAACCAACTTCTTTGCCGGCGGTACTGCTGGGATATTTGGGAATGAAATCGGTGGTCGTCGTGGCGCAATTATTGGTGGGATTGCCCATGGGTTCTTCATTACCTTACTGCCAGCATTACTAGTCGGAATTTTCAATAGCATGGGCTTCATTAATGCCACCGCAACCGATGTTGATACAGTGGCAGCCGCATTACTATATGCTTGGATCTTTAGCCCGTTACTAAAAATGTTCTAATTAAAGGAGAGATTCGATGTTTGGCTTTTTGAAAAAAAATAAAGAAAAACAGCCTGCTAAATCAGTCCCAGAAGAACCACAACTTTCTGAAACAGAACAGGAGCAGCTGAAAGATCAAATTGAAAGAATCAAGATTCAAGTCAAAGAACTTGAAGCCGCTGATCCTTTGCAAGATGCTGAATTAGCGAAACTTTATGAATCATTAGGTTTGGCTTATGAAAAATTAAGTCAAGTTGACGAAGCCATCCTTGCTTTAGAAAAAAGTTTGGACTTGAAATTAAGTATTGGTGATGGCTACAAGAAATTAATGAGTTTATACAATGCCAAAAGAGCAGAAGCTGCTAGAAATGGTGACGACGAAGGCATTGAAAAATATATGAACAAAATGGATGACATGCGCCAAATCGCTAAAAAAGTAACCGTTGGCGGAAAATAAAAAAGAAGAAGGTAATGATGATATGTATAAGAATTTAAAACAAGTAACTGAGACAGCAGAAGCGTTAAATATGACTATTGGGGCTTTTAATACTCATAATTTAGAAATGTTGCCAGAAATGATTCGTGCCGCAAAAGAAATGGGGGCACCAATTATTATTCAAACAAGTATCGATACAGCTAAATACATTGGCTACAAAGTGTTAGTTGCGGTCGTTAAAGAAATTGCTGAGGATGAGATGGTAGATGTGGTCTTACACTTAGACCATGCCCGAGATTTTAATGAAATCAAGGCGGCAATTGATGCTGGTTATTCAAGTGTCATGTATGACGGTTCTCACTTACCATTTAAAGAAAATATTGCGAAAACCCAAGCAGTAGTGGAATATGCGCATCCCCGTGGTGTGTCAGTCGAAGGTGAGTTAGGAACAATTGGTGGCACCGAAGAAGGTATTTCTGTTGCTGAAGATGATAAAGTTTATACTCGTCCTGAAGATGCGGTAGAATTTGTTAAAGCCACTGACGTAGATGCATTGGCTATCGCGATTGGAACTAACCACGGTCAATTTAAATCAAAAACCGAAGTCAATATTCCATTATTGAAAGAAATTCATGCCGTAGTTGATTGTCCATTGGTTATTCATGGCGGTACCGGTGTAAAAGAAGAAGATTATCCAGAATTAATTAATAACGGTATCCGTAAATTTAACGTCGGTACAGAGTTATTAGTAAATTGGACAAAAACAGCCAAAGATTCATTTGGTGAAACAGAAGTCAATAAATCTCTACGGCATAATGTTATCCCTGCGAATATCGCCGTAAAAAATATTGTGAAACACAAAATTGGCTTATTTATGAATGTAGAAAGTCCCATCAAACAAACAATCTAATGAAAAAATATTTGATTTTAATCGCAGGTAGCCCAGCAACGGGTAAGACTTATTTAATCGATCGAATCAAAGAAGTTATTCCTGATCCATTTGTCATTACACCTGATGAAGGCAAAGAAATTTTAGCTGATTCAGTCGGATTTGATAACCTGGCTGAAAAAGCTCAATTAGAAAAACACGTGTGGAAATTTTATTATGGTGTATTAGATTTATATATGGAAGCAGGAAAACGGGTCATTGTATCAGAATATCCCTTCAGCTATAAACAAGCCGATCGGCTAACTCACTTAGCCGAAAAACATGACTATCAAATCATTACGATTCGTCTGATTGCGGACTTTGATATTCTATGGCAGAGACGTAAAGTCCGTGATGTCGAAAATGATCGTCATTTAAGTCATATCATGAGCCAGTATCATTTTGGCGATGAATTAATTAATCGAACAGCAGCTGATAGTTTAATTACCGAAGAAGAGTTTAAGCAAGTCATCGAAAATAGAGGATACAATCATTTTCAATTAGGTGACTTGTATGAATTCGATGTATCTGATTTTTCTAAAGTTGACTATGATTCTTTTTTAATTGAATTGGCTGAACGAATCAATCAAAGATAAATTCTTAAACTAATCTAGACTGTAGACCATCTTCAAAAAAGGAAGATGTCTACAGTTTTTTTGTCTAAAGAAAAAAATCACCATATTCAATGACACGCAACTGATTTTTTGATTTGTTGAGTCGGGTAAGAAAGTAAGAAAAATTCCGTAAATCTTTTATGACGCATCTGATCATTTACTCTTGATTTAGCAACGATTCAACTCACCGTTGAGTTGGAAAAGTGCCCGTCAACAAAATAGTTACCCACATTTTATAGTAAATGAATAAACAAGCTTGCTATAATAAAATAAAAGAGGTGGCCGTAAATGATTCGAATTGGAGAACAGCTAAAATATTATCGTCAGCAAAAACAGCTTACCCAAAAAGAAGTGGCTGAAAAATTACACGTGACCCCTCAGACCATTTCCAAGTGGGAATTAGATAAAAGCTATCCTGATCTAGATCAGTTAAGTCGTTTAAGTCAATTATATGGAAAAAAAGTGGATGTGTTACTTGGTCAAGGAAAACCTAGCTTTTTTGATTATTTAATGGGTGCGGATAATTTTCGAAAAAGTTATGGGCTTCCGGCAAAGAGGGGAGTAGAAAAAGATGGTGAAAATCAATAGAATGATTGCTGTTTTGTATAATCTTTGCGGGGTAGCGTTACTGGCTTTAGCAGGCGGCGGTATGGCACCGCCTGTTGGTTATGTTCCTCCGTGGCTTTGGATCTCATGTAGTATTCCGTTTATTTTTTTACTGTTGGCTCATGTCTATCGTTGGCGCTTAGCCAAGCAAAATTAAAAAGCATGTACCGGTGAATTTTTTTCCGGTACATGCTTTTTTTAAAGCGCTAATTGGTTAATCAATCCAATTAATTCTTGTCTGATACTTGAACTGGTAGCCGTATCTCGTTGAACCAATGAAATCAAAAAATGCGGCTGCGGTGTGTCTTCGATCGGCAGACAAACTAAATGGTCTTCCTCGTTGACTGCGATTTCGGTCAGAAAACCGATCCCGACTTGCTCACGAATCATGCCTTTTAATATATTCAGATTGTTATTTTGATAGATAATAGTTGGTTCGAAACCGGCTTGTTGAGCCATCATCTTAAAGGCTTCTGGATGGACATAATGTTCATTTAAGATGACAAAGTTTTCAGCTTTTAATTCAGCAAAAGCAACACTTTTTCGTTGCGCCAGTGGATGTTGTGGACTAACAACAATCATAAAATTCTTTTCGATTAGTAAATGGCTATTTAACTGATGATCACGAATAGGAGAGATTGAGCCCAATAAGGCTAAGTCAATTTTTCCTCGTTGTAACATGGTAACCAAGTCAATTGAACCAGCATCCACTAAATTAATCTGATTCATTAAATCGTGTTCAAAAAGCTGCGTTGATAATTTAGGAAAATAATAGTTACCAATAATAGGGGGTAAACCAAAGGCGATCTTCTCGTCTTTTAAACGATTAATTTCCGTACTGGCAACATAAAGCTCATGTAGGATTGTGCTGATATGTTGTGACAATATTTGACCAGCAGGTGTAATGGTCAGCTGCTTATGACTTTGATCACGGTAAATTAATTTCGTCCCAAAAATCTCTTCTAATCGTTGTACGGCGTAGGTAACAGTGGGTTGACTTACTTTAAAGGCTTCTGCGACCTTTGTATAATTACGCTCTTTTACAAGGCGTTGAAAATATTCTAAATCTTTTAAATTCATAGAAAAGCTCCTCTTAAAATGTTCCGTTACTCATATAAAAATAGTTTATCATACTTCTATGTTTTGACTATATTAACAAATTACGACTAGAATAACTGTGCACTTAACGAACGGATATAAACAGCAAAAAAGCCAAAACAAGCTGAAAATGATACCGTCATATTAAGCGAAAGGTTTTTATCGAGAAGTGGATATTAGGAGGAGTGAATCATGGTTTTCTTTCAATCGATTGAAAGTGTTATTAGTATTATATTAATGATTGCTTTAGGTTATATCTTAAAGCGTCAAGGTTGGTTTGATGAAAGTTTTGGTAAAAGTATTTCGTCATTAATTACGAAAGTAGCTTTGCCGGCATCAATTTTTGTGTCAGTTTTAAAAAATTTGACAAAAGACAGTTTAATTTCCCTATCAGGTAGCCTGATTTATCCTGTCGGCGGTGTAATTATTTCCTATATCATTGCTTACATCTTAGTCAAAGTGTTAAAGATACGCCCTGGACGTCGTGGTATATTTATGAATGCTATCGCTAACGCCAATACAATTTTTATTGGTTTGCCGTTAAATATGGCATTGTTTGGTGATAAAGCCTTACCTTATTTCTTAGTTTATTATGTCACCAATACTATATCCACTTGGGCATTTGGCGTCTTCTTGATTTCCAATGATGATCCGACAAAAGTAAAAGGTGGACCAAAAGCCAAATTAAATTGGAAAAAATTATTGCCACCACCATTATTAGGTTTTATTGTTGCGCTAGTTTTCTTACTATTAAGTATTCCAGTGCCAGATTTTATTAACAATACCTTGAGTTATGTGGGTGGCATCGTGACACCATTATCACTACTTTATATCGGGATTGTTTTATATGATGCTGGTTTGAAGAGTATTAAGTTTGATCGTGATACGGTCGTTGCTTTGATCGGTCGTTTTGTGATTGCGCCAGCTGCGGTCATTTTATTGATTACTATAGGTAGTAATTTGTTTGGCGCAGATTTAGCACCATTATTACGTCAAACCTTGATTGTTCAATCAGCTACACCGATGTTAGCGGTCTTGCCTATTTTAGCTAATGAAGCCCATGGCGATGTAAAATATGCAACTAATTTAGTTACAACTTCAACGATTTTATTCGTGGTCGTGGTACCAATCTTAATGCAAATTATTCAATTTATTTAATCTAAAAAGGAAGTCGCTTGATTTAAGCGACTTCCTTTTTTTTAGTTTCCAGTAAATAAATGTTTCATTTTTTGTTGTACGTCAGGATTTTCTAAGAATTCATCATAAGTGGTTTCGGCGCGATCGACTAATCCACTGTCAGAAATAGCAATAATCCGATTAGCAATTGTTTGAATGAACTGATGGTCATGAGAGGCAAATAATAATGAGCCTTTGTAGGCCATCAAGCCATCATTCAATGCTGAAATGGATTCTAAATCCAAGTGATTGGTTGGATCATCTAAAACCAAGACATTTGATTTTGCTAACATTAATTTTGATAGCATACAACGAACTTTTTCACCACCGGATAAGACATTGACCGGTTTCAATACTTCATCACCTGAAAAGAGCATCCGACCTAAGAAACTTCGTAAGAAAGTATTGTCGTCTTCTTCTTTAGAAGCATATTGACGTAACCAATCTAAGATAGTTAAGTTTGTGTCGAATTCTTTACTTGGATCTTTTGGTAAATACGCTTGACTGGTAGTGACGCCCCAACGAACGGTACCGCGGTCAGGTGTTAAATCACCCATGATTACTTTGAATAAAGTAGTTGTGACTAAGTCGTTTTCAGCTACAAAGGCAACTTTATCGTCTTTATTCAAGGTAAATGAAATATTGTCTAAAATCTTTTTGCCATCAATTGTTACGCTAACATCGTCTACTTGTAATAAATCATTGCCGATTTCACGTTCAGGCTTGAATGCCACGAATGGATAACGACGAGAAGATGGCTGAATATCGTCAATCGTGATTTTTTCCAACATTTTTTTACGAGATGTTGCTTGTTTAGATTTTGAAGCATTGGCACTAAAACGTGCGATAAAGTCTTGTAATTCTTTGACTTGTTCTTCTTTTTTAGCATTTTGTTGTGATTGTAATTTTGCGGCTAATTGACTAGATTCTAACCAGAAATCGTAGTTCCCAACATATAGTTTAATTTTACCAAAGTCTAAGTCAGCCATGTGGGTACACACTTTGTTCAAGAAGTGACGGTCATGGGATACGACAATCACGGTATTGTCAAAGTTGATTAGAAATTCTTCCAACCAATTGATAGATTGGATATCTAAACCATTGGTAGGCTCATCTAGTAATAGTACATCAGGCTTACCAAATAATGATTGTGCCAGCAAGACTTTGATTTTTTGTCCGGCGGTTAGTTCACTCATTTTTTGTTGGTGTAATCCTTCTGGAATGTTTAGCCCTTGTAATAAGACAGCCGCTTCTGGTTCTGCTTCCCAGCCATCTAATTCAGCAAATTCGCCTTCAAGTTCAGCAGCTTTAATCCCATCTTCGTCAGAAAAATCTTCTTTCATATAAATGGCATCTTTTTCTTGCATCACTTGGTAAAGACGTTCATGGCCCATAATTACTGTTTGTAAAACAGTGTAGTCTTCAAAGTCAAAATGATTTTGCTTTAAGACAGCCATCCGTTCGTTAGGTCCTAAGGTTACGTTACCAGTGGAAGGTTGGATTTCTCCAGATAAAATTTTAAGAAAAGTCGACTTCCCTGCACCATTTGCGCCGATTAGGCCGTAGCAGTTGCCGGGAGTGAATTTAATATTTACGTCATCAAATAATTTACGGTCAGGAAATTGTAAACTGACATCACTTACTGTAATCAATGATTGTCCTCGCTTTTTATGTATTGGCGTAAAGCCTCCTTGAATTATAGCTACCAAATGAAGAAGTTTCAAGGGATGTTTGAGATTACTTGAGAAATAAGTTAGACTTATCTGTAAGGGAGGTTGGAAAATGATTGGTATAATTGTGGCGACCCATGATCATTTTGGCAAAGAATTATTAAAAACAGCTGAATCGATCGTTGGCACCCAAGAGGATGTCATCACTATCTCTGTGGCACCTGGCACGATTGGAATGAAAGAACATTTTGTCGAATTAGGCGAGGAAACATTAGAGCGTAATGATGAATTGTTGTGGTTGGTCGATATTTTTGGGGGCACCCCCTTTCGTTATGTGAGTCAGTGTGTTGTAGATGATGAACGACAACACTTAGTTACCGGCGTGAATCTACCGATGTTAATGGAAGCTTTAATGAACCGCAAAAAAACTGGTAGCGAGTTAGCAGAATTATTAGTAAGTGACAGCCAAACCGGTATTAGAAAAATGTAAATTTAAATAATTTTAAAAATAAATCGTCCATCAGCTGCTTAGTCATTGATCTGAAATGATAAGCGGCTGTTTTTTTGTTTGTTTTTAAATATTGAAAATCAGCACTTTTTGCGAATATTAATTGTTATCATAAAGGTCATATGTTCAAAATTTAAAAGTTGTATATTTTGTAAGCGTTATCTTTTTTGTCCGTAGATTAGGACAGTCTTTTAAATTTATGATTAAAATTTGAGCTTATAATTCAATTAAGGAGTTGGTTGACATGCAGCTTAGTAAAAAAGAGAGCAGTTTGATCGAGATTTTTCTTTCAACCAAAAAAATCTTAACTGCGCAAGAAATTGCTGACAATCTGAGAATTTCTACTAAAACTGTCTATCGACTAGTAAAAAAAATCAATGAACTAAGTAGCAATGGTCCAGTGATTGAAACACAAACAGGTAAGGGGTTGTCGTTAAATTACAAAAGGTATCTGAAAGTAATCAACGAACAAGAAAATACCCAAGAAGATAATGCTGAAGGGCGTCGTAACCGGATCTTATTAGAGTTGCTATTTAAATCGCCTCATCCCATGGATATTCAAACTTTATATGAAGGACAATTCGTCTCAAATGAATTGATTATTAAAGACATTGAAAAAATGCGGGAAACAGTTAAGCCTTATCAATTAGCAATAAAGAAAAAACGCAATCTAGTTTCGTTAGTTGGTTCGGAAAAAGAAATTCGTCATCTGAGTTATAAACTTATTTCAATGGGTTCTTTTTTAACAACTGAAACCTATGTCGTAAATGATGAGACGATGAACTCCTATGATGCGGATTTAATTACTTCATTATTGGAATACATTGAAAAAATGGTGGGGAACCCGATTCCTTATCCGTATAATGTCAATATTTTTTCTCACATTTATATTTTGTTGTCACGGTTTCGTAAAGGTAAAGTCGCCAATCCAGAAGTCAGTAAGTTGTCAGAACTAGATGGGGAAGAAAAAAACCTGATTCAACAAAATCAAGAAAAATTTGAAATCGCCAAGAAAATCATTCAACGAATTGAAGACTATCTAGTAGCTGAAATTGATGAGATCGAAGTGTTTTATTTATTTCAATATATTATGGCTTCAAGAGTTAGCACAAACGAAAACGCTCAAGCTATGACGAACGAATCGGAAGAAGTGACTATACTGGCATTGCACTTAGCCAAGTATTTAAAAGCTGAATTGAATTTTTCCTTCATTGAAATTATTGATGACGCCAGCTTTTTAGAACATCTACGCTTAATGCTTTACCGCAGTAAGAACGGCATTATTGTAAAAAATGAATTGATTCAAGATATTCGGCGAGAGTATAGCGAAATCTATGTGGCCTTGCAAAAAGCTTTGGATGATTTGTCGTCAGAATTTGAAAGTTTAAATATCTCAGATGATGAAATCGGTTTCTTGGTTTTGTATTTTGCCCAAATTTTAGAAAAGAAAAGATTCCAACGGAGAGTTTTAATCATGTGCAGTAGCGGCGTTGGTACCAGTGAATTATTAAAAATTAAGGTCCAAAGAGCTTTTCCTGATTTAGATATTGTCGATGTAGTGTCATTAAATCAATACAAGAAAAATTATGAAAAACTGGGAAAAGAAAGCTTTGATTTTATTTTGACGACAGTCAGTTTGGATAACAAAAGCAATGTGCCAAGTTTGTTAGTTAATTTCATGTTTACACAGCGCGACCAAGAAAATGTCGCTAAATTATTGGAGGGGTTATAAATGGATACGTTAGATATTAAAGAAGTTGTCAATAAGAATTTAATCATTACTGGATTGGAAGGAACTGACAAAGAAGCAGTCATTCGAGAATTAACTAAAAGATTACATGATCAAGGCTATTTATCAGATGAAGAAACTTTTGTCCAAGATGTTTTAGCTAGGGAAAAAGAAGGCATCACTGGTTTAGGTAATGGAATTGCGATTCCTCATGGAAAATCAGATGGTGTCAAAATCACAACCATCGCCGTAGGAACGACTAAGAGTCCCATCGAGTGGGAATCCTTAGATGATGAACCAGTCAATGTGGTTATTCTGTTTGCTGTCAAAAAAACAGATGAAACCACCACTCATATTAAATTATTACAAAAAGTCGCGATTTTATTAGCTGACGAAGATTTATTAACCAATTTAAGAAATGCTCAATCGAGTGATGAAATTTTTGAACTATTAACAGCAGAGGAGGAATAGGTTTATGAAAATTGTAGGAATTGCCGCATGTACATCAGGAATTGCCCACACCTATATTGCACGGGAAAAATTAGTTAAAGCAGGTGAAGCTTTAGGGCATGAGATTCACATCGAGACACAAGGAACCATCGGTACTGAAAATGAATTGACCAATGAGCAAATCAAAGAAGCAGATGTAGTCATTATCGCAGCTGACATCAAAATTGGCGGAAAAAATCGTTTTGACGGAAAAAAAGTTGTAGAAGTTCCCACTAATACAGTGATTAAAGCACCACAAGGATTGATTAAAAAAGTAGAACAATTAGTTAACACATAAATAATGAGGGGGAAGTTACATGTTAAAAAAATTAGAGTTGAAGAAGCACGCCCTAACAGCCATTTCCTACATGTTGCCAATCGTTGTTACTGCCGGACTATTAATCGCTATCGGGAATTTAACTGGCGGGGCAGTGATTGAAGATTACAGTGCAGCTTATTCAATTCCTGATGCCTTAGTTTCTTTAGGTGTACTAGGAATGGGATTATTGGCGCCAGTTATTTCCGGTGCGATTGCTTATTCAATTGCTGATCGACCAGGGATTGGACCAGGTTTATTCATGGGTTTGATTGCTAACAGTATCGGCGCAGGTTTCTTAGGTGGAATGCTAGGTGGTTATCTAGTTGGTTTCTTAGTAAAATTCATCATCAACAATTTGAAAGTACCAAAATGGGCAGAAGGTTTAATGCCGATGATGATTGTGCCATTAGTATCAACTTTAGTTATGGGATTATTAATGTATTTCGTGATTGGTGTGCCGATTGTCTGGGCGACAGTAGCTTTAACCAATTTCTTAAATAGTCTGCAAGGTAGCGGCCGCTTCTTATTCGGTGCTATTGTAGGCGGCATGGCAGCCTTTGACTTTGGTGGACCAGTCAATAAAGTCGCTTCATTATTTGCAGATGGTTTATTACTAGAAGGTGTTTTCGAACCAGAAGCAGTGAAAATTTTAGCATCAATGGTCCCACCGTTTGGCGTAACAATTTCATGGGTATTATCAAAAGTATTCCGCAAGAAAAAATATTCTAAAGGCGAAGAAGACAATATCAAAATCGCTTTTCCAATGGGTATTTGTATGATCACAGAAGGCGTTATTCCGATTGCCGCAGTTGATCCATTACGAGTAATTTTCTCTTGTACTGTCGGTGCTGCTGTAGGTGGCGGATTAAGCATGATGTGGGGCATTGGTTCTCCTGTTCCTTCCGGCGGACTGTTTATTGTTCCAGCGATGACTAATCCATTATTGTTCATGTTGGCATTATTAATTGGTTCAGCAATTACCGGTGTGCTCCTGTTTGTACTGAAAAAAGAACCGGTCGAAGAAGAACAGTTCGAAGCAGAAGAAGAGGAAGAAATGGACTTGTCAGATATTACTCTTTCTTAGGAGGACAGTAAAACATGTATGTTTCAATGAGAGAAATGTTGCAAAAAGCCAATCGTGAAAAGTACGCAGTCATGGCAATAAATTGTTTCAATTTAGAAACTGCTCAAGCCGTGATTCACGCAGCAGAAGAATTACAGGCACCGATTATCGTTGATTTATTACAAGAACATCTGGAAATGCATCTAGGATACGAATATTTAACTTTGCCTATTAAACGGATGGCAGAAAAAGCCAGTGTCGATGTAGCGATTAATTTAGACCACGGACAAGATGTCGCTTTTGTGAAGCAATGTCTGCATGAAGGATTCTCCAGTGTAATGATGGATGCTTCCATGTATGATTTAGCGGAAAATATTCGGATTACTAAAAATATGGTGGACTTTGCTCAAACTTATAATGCCAGTGTCGAAGCGGAAGTTGGGAATATGGGAGCGGTCGCTGGTGACAATTGGACCAACGATCAGATGTTTACTGATGTAGATGAAGCCATCCAGTTTATTAATGAAACGGGTGTTGATTGTCTCGCCTTATCTTATGGCTCTACTCACGGCGATTATCCAGAAGGTTTCGTGCCAGAATTTCGTTTTGATATCGTAGAAAAAATCAAAGCGGCAACCAATTTACCACTCGTGTTACATGGTGGTTCTGGTGCTGGTGAAGAAAATATCAAAAAATCTATTGAATTAGGGATTAACAAAATCAATGTCGGCTCAGATTTTATGGCAGCACAAGCAGCCTTTTTAACCGAAGAATTGGCTAAAGGGGAAAAAGTAGACTACCCAGCCTTGGTTCATCAAAGTATGGCTGCCGGAAAAGAAATGGTAAAAAAATATATTCGACTTTCAGGGTCAATAAATAAATCAAAATAGGAGCGTATTAAATATGTTATTAAACATGAAAGAATTATTAACCGTCGCACAAGAAAACAACTTTGCAGTAGGAGCCTTCAACGTGGCAGATAGCAACTTCTTCCGAACTGTAGTGGAAGCAGCAGAAGCAAACGATTCACCAGCGATTATTGCCGTTCACCCAACTGAATTGGATTTTACTAAAGATGACTTTTTCCAATATGTGATGACACGAGTAAAAAATTCTAGCGTACCTTTCGTAGTGCACATGGATCATGGCGATAGCTTAGCAAGTATCATGCGGGCGGTTCATTGTGGTTTTAGCTCAGTCATGATTGATGGGTCATTATTACCATTTGAAGAAAATATTGCTGTGACAAAAGAAGTGGTGGATGTTTGTCATAAGTTAAATGTTTCAGTTGAAGGAGAATTAGGTACGATTGGTAGTACCGGGACTTCGGTTGAAGGCGGCGTGAGTGAAGTTGTCTATACTAAACCAGAAGATGCTGAAATCTTTGTAAAAGAAACGGGTATCGACACTTTAGCGGTGGCAATCGGTACAGCTCACGGAATCTATCCAAAAGATGTAAAACCAGAATTGAAAATGGATGTTTTAGAAGAAATCAAAGAAAAAATTTCGATTCCATTAGTTTTACACGGAGGGTCTGCTAATCCAGATGAAGAAATTGCTAAAGCAGTTGCAATTGGTATTCAAAAAGTTAATATCTCTTCCGACTACAAATACGCTTTTTACAAAAAATGTCGTGAAATCTTAGCTTCGACAGAGCTTTGGGATCCGAATGCGATTTATCCAGATTGTATTGATGCAGCCAAAGAAGTAGTCACACAAAAAATGGGACTGTTTAACTCAACTGGTAAAGCAAAACTATATCGTGAAGCCAATCAACAACCATGGCGCAGTGATTTACAATAAACAATTGAGACAGGCAGTTGACAACTTATGTTGACTGCCTGCTTTTTTTCCCATATCATAAATAAAACGATTTCTATGAGGTGAAGAGATGACAAAATTTTATGGCAGTATCGAAGCTGGTGGGACAAAATTTGTCTGCGCCATTGGTGATGAAAATTTTAAAATCATTGAACGGGTTAGCTTTCCAACTGAAACACCTGAAGAAACAATGCCAAATGTGATTGCTTTTTTTCAGCAACATCAAACAGACTTAGCAGCTATCGGCGTTGGTTCATTCGGTCCGATTGATATTCACAAAGATTCAAAGACTTACGGATATATCACTTCTACGCCAAAACTTCCTTGGCAACATTATGATTTTATCGGCGAACTAAAAAAACATTTCTCGGTTCCAATGACTTGGACAACCGATGTAAATGCAGCTGTTTATGGTGAATACGTGGCGGGTAGCGGTAAAGGCTTAAATAGTGCCGTTTATTATACGATTGGGACCGGAGTTGGCGGCGGCGCAATTCAAGAAGGTCGTTTGATTGAAGGCTTTAGTCATCCTGAGATGGGCCACATGCAAGTCAAACCCCATCCAGAAGATGATTTTGCTGGCGCTTGTCCATTTCATGGAGATTGTCTTGAAGGAATGGCAGCTGGCCCAGCCATTGAAAAACGTTTAGGGAAAAAAGGTCAAGATTTAGCGGCTGATGATCCTTATTGGGAAATTGAAGCTTATTATTTGGCACAATGTGTTTATAATACGACGTTGCTATTACGTCCAGAAGTAATTATTTTAGGCGGCGGCGTGATGAAACAACAACAAATGATGAAAAATGTCCGTCAAGCCTTCACAAAATTAGTTAATGACTATGTGGAAGTACCAGCTTTAGAACAATACATTGTATTTCCAGCATTGGAAGATAATGCAGCCACTGTCGGTTGTTTTGCAATGGCGAAAGAAGCTGCTTTACACAATTAAAAAAATCGCCCGTCCAAATTAATGGGCGAGGCGATTTTTAGTTTATTTCAATAATTCATTTAAAGTTGGCATATCATGAACTTGATATTTTTCTTTGAAAGCTTGAATTTCTTCAGCGGAGAATTTTTCAGGATCTAATGTTAATTCTTCCACTGGTAAAGGTCGTGCATCTTCAATTTTAATATCAATCACAACAGGGCGTTTGCTAGCTTTTGCAGCAGTGAAAGCTGGTTCTAATTGATCGTAACTAGTAATTGTAAAACCATCAGCACCTAAAGCTTCGCCGACCTTACCAAAATCAGCATCATCTAAAAAGACACCAAATTTTTGTTGTTCAGTATCTTCTTGTTCAGCTTCGATGAAACCAAAGGCTTGGTTAGAAAATACGATATTGATAATCGGTAAGTTATATTTTACTTGAGTGATGATATCTTGCATTTGCATCGCAAAACCACCGTCACCATCTAAGGTAAAGATTTGGCGATCAGGATAAGATAATTGGGCAGCAATCCCACCAGGTACGCCATAACCCATCGTAGCAAACCAACCAGAAGTGGTAAATTTTTGTTTGCCGTTCATATTTAAATGACGAATGCTGTTGACTGTTACATTCCCTACGTCAGTTACAAAGATGGCATCATCTTCAGCAATACGGTTGATTTCTTTAAAGATTGGTTCAGGGCGTAAAGGTGTTTGTGCATCATTATCAAAGCTATGACGCCATGCATGCCAATTTTTAATATTTTCTTGGTTAGCAGCTAACCATTTATCAGCAGGACGTGCTTTTCCTAATGCGACTAATTTTCTTAAAGCATTGGCGCCATCACCTAAAATAGAGACATCTGTTTTGTGGCGACGACCAAATTTTGTTGCATCAATATCGATTTGTATGAATTTGGCTGCTGGATTAAAGAAGTAAGCAGCAAATGGAAAATCACTACCAACAAAAACAATCAAATCAGCAGCTGCTAAAGCTTCATTAGCTGGTTTTGTAGCTACCCGAGCAGCAAAACCTAAGAAGTTTTCATAAGCATCAGGAATAATTCCTTTTGCTAAAACAGCAGCTGCAACTGGCATTGAAAAATGTTCAGAAAATGCTTTAACGGCATCGAATCCACCACGAACGCCTTGTCCAACATAAAGAACTGGTTTTTGAGCGGCTTCAATTAATGGTAAAGCTTCTTTTAAATCAGTATCTTCTGGTTGTAAGACACCAGTTTTATGATTGGCAGCAGTCGAAATAGATAAATCTTCAATCTCAGCAAATCCAAAATCAACTGGAATTGTTACAACGGCAACACCATTATTTTGATAAGCTGCTTTAATAGCTTCATCGACTACGTGAGGCAAGCTTTCTGGCGTCATCACAGTCCGATTATAAACAGAAACATCCGCAAACATTGGATTTTCGTTTAGTTCTTGGAAAGAATTATAATTCATTTGAGTTGAAGCAACTTGACCTAATAAAGCAACCACGGGTACATGATCCATTTGTGCATCATATAAACCGTTGATCAGATGAGTTGCACCTGGTCCAGCGGAACCAAAAACAGCACCGACTTTTCCAGTTAATTTTGCATCAGCGGCGGCGGCAATTGCGCCAGCTTCTTCATGACGCACTTGAACATATTTGACTGAATCTCTTTCTTTATATAAGGCATCCATTGTTGAGTTGAAAGAACCACCAGGAATACCATAAATATGATCAATTCCCCAAGATTCAAAAACTTTTACCATTGCGACACCAGCATTAATTTTAGCCATCATTGTCACTCACTTTCTTTTTGTAAGTATTTTAATAATTTTTATTATACTCTTAATTATAATCACTACCAAAGAAAAGCTCTTGAGAGAGTTTGCAGGTGCACCTAAACTTATGATAAAATCATATTATAGTAAACGTTTTATTTTTATTGAATGATTATAATAAAATAGTAAAAGTTGGAAGGGGCAGAAAATGACGACTTGGTTATTAAGCTTAGCTGCTTGGCAGCAAGCATTAGTGGGTACTTTATTTACTTGGGGAATGACCGCATTAGGTGCGGGGATGGTTTTTTTCTTTAAAAATATTAATCGGAATGTTCTAAATTTAATGTTGGGTTTTGCTTCAGGTGTAATGATTGCTGCTAGTTTTTGGTCTTTATTAGATCCGGCGATTGAAGCAGCAACTGAAAACGGATCGATTCCTTGGCTAGTTGTCAGTATTGGTTTTGGTTTAGGTGGGGTCTTTTTATATATTGCTGATAAGACAATTCCTCACATGCATTTTGGACCAAATCATGAAAAAGAAGGGATTCCTAGTCATTTAAAAAGAACAATTTTATTAGTTTTTTCGATAACTCTGCATAATATTCCAGAAGGTTTAGCAGTCGGCGTTGCTTTTGGCGCAGCCAGTGAAGCAGCTAATCCAGCCGCTGCAGTACTAGCGGCCATCTCAGTTTCATTAGGAATCGGGATTCAAAACTTCCCAGAAGGTGCTGCTGTTTCGATTCCTCTACGACAAGAAGGTTTAAGTCGTACGAAATCATTTTTATATGGACAAGCTTCTGGTTTGGTAGAACCAATTGCTGCAGTAATCGGAGCATTATTAGTTACTCGAGTGGAACCATTATTACCTTATGCTTTATCTTTTGCAGCTGGAGCGATGATTTATGTAGTAGTAGAAGAATTAATTCCTGAGGCGCAAGCAACTACTGATAGTAAACATCATTCGGGCGTGCTTGGTGCGATGACCGGATTTATTATTATGATGATATTGGATGTTGCGTTGGGGTAAGTGATAAATATGGCTAGAAACCTTGTTATATAAAGCTTCTAGTTTTTTTATTTTGTCTTAAAATAGGTGGGGTCTGTGAAAAGGTCAGTGAGTTAAAGCAGTTTGCCTAAAAAGAAAGCTTTTCTCCAATCATTTTCTATTTGCTCCTGTGAAGCATACTTGTGACTACTACTAGTTGAATAACAGTAAAGTAAATACAAATTTGTATTAGCAACATACATTTTCATTTTGGTGTAAGGAATTTTCCCATTGCAAATGATTAGCTTAATTGAGGGGTTAAGTTTATTTAAATCATTTAATACAGCATTTTTAATTTTTTTATCCGTGCTACCATCTCGTTCGAATTCGCCATATATATCCCACAAACCAATATGATTTTTTAGTAAGCATTCCACTTTAGAATTATATGTCTTAGGCATTTCTTCTTCGGATAATCCTAAAGCTTTAAATACTACTCGCCAAAACCTATTACTTTTACTTGCATAATATTCTTGTTTATTTAATGATTCTTCTCCAGGAGCAGTACCCATTATCATAATTTTGGTTTCACTATTTTGGATAATTGGTAAACTTATTTTTTTATTCATAATTAAATATCTCCTCTTAAAAACCAACAAATTTAGCAAATCTATTTGCTGTTTTTTCTTTTTCTTCTGGCATGACATGAGAATAAATCCTATCAGTTACAGTCGTATCTTTGTGACCCAAACGTTCGCTTACTTCTTTCATAGGTATTCCTGATTGAAGTAGCAAGCTAGCATGAGTATGTCGGAAATTGTGTGGCGATATTTTTGGGAGCTTATACTTTTCAACGATGTATCTTAGCCATTCATTTGCTGCAGCTAAACCGTATAGCTGGTTATCATCAGTGGTGAAAATATATTGATTGTTGCTAGATGTATTAAACCCTCTGCCTAGATAATCGCTTCTTTGAATCATTCGCCACTTTTGCATGATTTTAAGTGTCTCATCATCGAGGCTTATAGAGCGATTACTACTTTTAGTCTTCGGTGATAATATCAGTTTGGTGTTTGTGGCACTTCGAGATAATGTTTTATTAATTGATACTGTGCTATTAGTAAAATCAATATCACCCCAAGTCAATGCGAATATCTCGCCCTTTCTTGCTCCACTAAAAGCCAATATCCGAAAGAAGGCAATCTGTTTATAGTTACCGTGATCTTCTAAACATTTGAAAAATTGTGCCAACTCATCTTTAGTATAAAATTGGAGTTTGGTTTCCTCTTCCTTTTTCCGTGGTGCAATAGTTTTAACCATAGGATTACTTTCCATATATTCCATTGCTACACCATACTTCATGATTTGAACCCCAAGCTTTCTCAGGTCACCATACATCTTTAAGCCGTTTTTAAACCACTTATCGACTAGTAATTGGCAATCACTCACTTTTATGTCTGAGAGGACAAAAGAGCCTAGTGTAGGCTTCAAGTGCGTTTTATAGAATCGTTCGTAGTTATAAGCAGTTGATTCTTTGATACTTAAACGATGATGATCTATCCATAAGTGATACAACTCATCAAAGGTTAGTTCCTTTTTCTTTTTATCTAAGCCGTTTTCTTCTATATCCTCTAATAACTTAGCCAGTGCAATTTGTGCTTGTTTCTTCGTTTTAAATCCTTGTCGTTTACGATAGACATTCTTCCCTTTTGAATTTAATCCAATATAAACATTAAACATGTAGGCGGTTGAGCCGTCTTTTTTTTGTATACTTCTTAATTTCCATTGTGTTCTCCTATCTACCACCAACGCCAATTAGAGTAGATATGTATAAAATGGATGATTAATTTTTCTCGTAGTGCCTAATATAGGGAAGATTATTTTAGATTGTTAAAAACCTAAACATCATCATTTCTATCACGTTTTATTTTTTTGAAATTTTCATTGATTTTCTTTTGGAAATTCTCGTTAAATTCTTTTTGCTTCTTTGTATCCTTATAGAAGTCTTCATAGGAATAATTGTCATCAATATCATTGAGAAAATCAGATATTTTAACATCATCACCAAACAGTTCTCTTGGATCTATAGTTATTTGAGAGTATTTTGGGATGTCATCAAGTGCGATATTTATAAAGTAGTCAACGGAATCATCTATCTCTTTTTTTTGTTTTAATAATTTTTTTATTATTTGAGGGTTTGATAAATAGTCTCCATTATCACCAAAAACAAAAACGTCTGCATCTTTTGAACTTAAAGTGATTAGTGCCTGGAGAATATTATTAAAAAATTCCAAAGCTTCTTGATTGTCTTTATTACGTTCTAAAAAACTAGAAAAATAAGAGATATTTCTTCTCAAAATTGGAGTTGTAGCACCGTTTTTTTCGACTAAATCTACTAAGTTACCAATTTTTTGTTCAAAAAACATATTTTCAACTTTGTTTCTTGCAGGACTAAAACCCATAATGAAAGGAACTGTAACATTAAAAAAATCAGCAAGTGTCTCCCAGGTTTCTTGCTTTGGCGTTTGTTCCTCTCTCTCATAGTTATTTAAAGAAGCACGTCCGATTTTTACTCCCTTTTCCGTTAAAAGAGCATCTTGAAGTTCTTTTAAACTTAACCCTCTTTCTTCACGCAATTGCTTTATTCGATTCAAAAAAACACCACCATTTCTAAACTCAGTATAAAGTATCATCTATTAAAAATAAACAATAATTTTTATTGACTATTTTAAATATACGAATTATAATTTGTTTATAAAAAATAGACAAGAGGTGAGAGTCATGAGAGCAAACCAAGAAATACGTGATCAGATTTTTATGAACCGATTACGAAATTGGGAAGTTGCAGAAAAATTAAATCTATCTGATAGTCGCTTTAGCGTTTGGTTACGGACGCCGTTACGCGAAGACCGTAAGCAACGTGTTGAAAAGGCAATTGACGAATTGCTGGCAGAACGGAAGGAGGCTTAAACTATGCAGGAATTAGTTTTAGCACAAGAAGAATTGTTTCAAGGCATTCATTGTGATTTATGGATGGATAGCAAACGTAATCCGTTTATGAGTATGGATCAGCTTGCTGAAGCACTTGAATACACTGACAGAAAAGGAATCGAAAAAATCGTTGAAAGAAATCCTTATCTGAAAGAGCAAGAATTTTCAACTACCGACAAACTGTCGGAGGTTGAAGGAGACAGAGTAGTTAAACGAGAACGTAGATTATTTACTCGTGATGGAATTATGGAAGTTAGTTTTTTATCTCATAAGCCGAAAGCTCGTGAGTTCAGAGCGTGGGCTAGAAAAGTCTTAACCGCTTTTATGGACGGTCAAATCGTTTGGAAAAGCGAGCGTGAAAAAGTCAAAGAAACAAGCGTAACACTCAGAGAGGCAATTAAGATCGCTGGCTACACGGGTAAATGGGATTACTCAAATTTCTACAATCTCATTTATAAAACGTCTATTGGATTTATCGCTAGACAGCTACGAAAAGAACGACATGCAAAACCGAAAGCGGTAGCGGCAGATTTTATGACAACTGAAGAATTAGTAGCCGTAGATGCCAGAGAAAAAGAAGTCATTACTTTGCTAGGACTGGGGATTTCTCGGGATGAGATGAAAGCGATCTTTGAACGTAAAGGCGTTTTATATCAAACAACGCTTAAAATGCCTGAAACGGCACGATAGGCGGGTGATTATATGGAAGCACAGCAAAAACTACAGGTAGAAGTAAGCCACACACTCGCGCAGGAGCAATTGAATGGCATTTATGACTCAGTATATGAAACAATTAAACAAGCCATTGAAGACGCTCGTAGGGATGCAGGAGTAGATAGCGACATCATGTATACAAAAGTAGAGTTAAGAAAATTTTTGAATAACTGTAGCTCTGAATATTTAGAAGAAGTGTTAGCAGATAAAACATTCCCACGAGGAAGAACTTTATCTGATAGAAAACAATGTTTTAGCAAAGCAGCTATCAAATTATGGTTATTAAACAATGAATCAAATTAAATCCACCAACGCCAAGTGGAGCACTCCTCAGATAATGAGGGCACATAAGTTGAAACGTCACAGAAGCCAATTCGAAAGTCGCCAAAATATTTTTAGGAGGAATGTATCAATGAAAGTTATTTATCCGCCACTCGTGGAACAGTCGTATCAATTTATTACTCAGCAAGGTATTAGAACTACGAAAGCAGAAGTTTATCAAATGATGGTTGCTGAAGGTATGTTGACACAAACAGGCGAGCCAACTAAGAAGGCATTAGAACAAGGAATTGTCACAGAGTACAAGCAGCAACATCGTACCTTGAAAGAATTTAAGAAAGAGTATCCGATATTTAAAAGTTATCCAGTCAAAGAGTTTACTCAGCAAGATGGTGTTTGGTATGTGTCGCAGAAAGTGATTGTAGATATTCAAGCGATTCTTGATGCAAATAATTGCGACATTGACATCTTCAATCAGATCAACATGTATTTCAATTTCAGAAACTATGATGATCCACACGAAAGCATTGCAGAAATAAAAGGTGTTTATCATCCGTTATACACGCCTTACGATGATTCGATGTTTGTGTTTGTGAATGGTCAAGTAGCAATTCCAAAAGAAGTCATGACAGACATTATACGGCGTTGTGATAAAGGTGAACTAGATGTTGATAGAGAGGTCGTAGAAGGTTTTAAGCAGTTATTAGCACAAATGGAGTAGGAGCAATCAATCATGAGAAGAAGACAGAAAAAAAGCCTTTGCTGTATAAACTTTGACGAGTTCAGAAAAAGGCACACAACTGGCTTAAAAAGCCTATTTCTGTCTTCATTCTACCACAAAAAAGAATGGAGCGTAAATCAATGAATAAGAAAATTAATTTAGTTTTAGCAACTTTTTTATTAAGCGGTATTGCAACACTTTTACCTACTGGATTGAAAATATGTTTATTTTCTTTGGTTGGACTATGGTTATTCATTAAATATGATGAATGGTCTTACAACCAAAGAACTGGGGGTGCTGAGTAATGAATGAAACGAATTTTGTAGAATCAGGAGAAAAATTACTAAATGAAATAAGTGATGTACTAGTTGATAGTTCGAATGATTTAGTCGATGTCCAAGAAACTTTATCTCTTTTGGATTTGCCACAATCTAGGATAATTAAGCAAACTATTGCAAATGTTAGTAATCGTTTATTAAAAGGAAATATGCTGATATTACAACAAACATATAAGGATGATGAACGAGATCAATATTTGGATAATTTAAGAGGCTATTTCAACGAGAAAACAGGGACTTGGTACGAACAAATTTGTGGAAATTTCAAAATGTTAACTGGTTTCAGTGCGAATAAATGGAATGCATTAACATGGACTATTCATTTATCACTAGGACATAGTACATTTGATTATTTATTGCATTCAGGATACATCTCCTTAGATCGAAGAGGAAAGGTTGTTATCGATTTAAGAAATGCCGAGGTATTTGGTTGGGATACCGAAAGAATTCAATATTTATTAGATACTGACTTTCAAGATTTGAAGACGGTGACTACAAATGATTAAAACAGGGGATTATTGTCGAGTAAAAAAATCTAAATATCTTGCTGCAGATTCTTTTGTTGAAATATTGATTGAGATACAACCAGGCATATTCTTGTGTGGAAACGAAGAAGGTAACACGATTGTGGTTGCTGAGAACCTTGAATTAGTCGGAGGTGCTGATAAATGATATTAGAAGAATGCCTTGGTAAAAAGTGTGCAGAAGCTGTAAAAAATATTTTTGCTTATGCGTTGAAGTCTGGTCAAGAAAATCGGGAAATCTTAGTAGAAAGCCTTCGTTATGAAGCAGATAAACAAGTGAATATCACTGCTAATGTCATTTTAATTCAAATAGCTACGCAAATTGAATCCATGGAGGTAACTGAATGACTCATGATGATTGATAAAATAGAGGTTAGGGTGGTCATTGTATATGGCGAATAGGAGAATGTTTTCTAAAGATGTGGTCGATTCAGATAGATTTTTGGACATGCCACCAACAACACAGAATTTATACTTTCATTTAGGGATTCAAGCTGATGATGACGGTTTTGTATCTAGTCCTAAGAAGGTTAAGCGTGCCTGTAGTGCAACTGATGATGATTTAAAACTACTTGAAGCTAAAGAGTTTATTATCTCATTTGAATCAGGCGTAATTGTCATAAAAGACTGGAAATTAAATAACTATATTCAAAAAGATCGTTATACACCAACAGTTTTTTTGAAAGAGAAAAATCATATATTAACAACAGAAAACAGGTCTTATGCGTACTTGGATACAGAACGTATCCATAACGTATCCAACTTGGATACACAGTATAGCATAGAGCAGGATAGCATAGGTCAGTTTAGCTTAGGTAAGGACAGGAAAGCAAAGGAAAGCAAAGAGCAAGGTAGTAAAGGTCAGTCTAGTCTAGAGGTATCTCATAACCAGAATAGTACGAGTGTTCAAGATTGCATTGAATATTATGAAAGTTATTATGGCGAAACAGGTCAATTTGATAAAAAGACGCTTATGAACTTGGCTAGTATCTACGGAATAGAATTTTTATATGAAGCTATCGACAAAACAGCTATTCGTGAAGATGTGAAATCACCATTAGGTTATACCACTCAATTGTTGAAAGAGTGGAAAAAGAAAGATTTTACAACGATAGCGGATATTGAAAACGAACAAGAAGAATTTAATAAAGCTTATGAGGAGTAATTAAATGACCATAGAAGAATTGCAAAAAACATTGGGTAAAGATCTGGCTATTCAAATATTGGCTGAGTATTCGAAGACGGACGATTATATGAAGATTATTGAGTCGGATAGATCATTTCATGAACAAAAGACTATTTTAGTATTGTCAATTTATGATCATGTTCAAAGAATATTATTAGATAAGCAAATTAAAGAATTGACAAAAAGCAGCAAAGAGACACTGATTAATAAACTGATAGATACCTTGAGAGACGTTCAAATGTTTGAGTCTAGTCTTTACGCAATGAAACGTTTAGACAATGACAGCGAACGGTTAGATAGTATTTTGAATGAGTATTATGGAATGCTACCTAACGAGAAATTGAATTTACTTGAAGCGATTGAGGAGATTGTCGAAATAAATACATTTGAGAGATAGGAGCAAACTATATGAACCAACTATCAATTATTGAACAAGCGGTCTTAGAATTAATCCCCATTGGTGGGGAACGGAAAATAAACATTGCAGACATTACAACTATTGTTGACTTAAACAGTAGAGAGGTCTATTCAGTCATTCAATCGCTTAGAAGTAAAGGAGTACCAATCGTAGCCACTCGTGGTAAAGAAGGCGGTATCTTTGTTGCCACAAATGAATCAGAGAGACTACAAGGCTTACATCCCCTTAGAATGCAACACATCACTACAGAAGAAACAATCCGAAATATTGAGCAAGCAGATTTAGATAACTGGAAAAAGCTATTAGCTTAATCGAAAGGAGCGATAAAATGGATAAAGTAACTATTGATAATAATCAACGATCGGAAGCAATAGAGTTACCGAACTATGGTGAAATAAAACTCATTGTAAAAGATGGTAAAGTGGTTCAATATTATACGACAGAATCACATCGTTTAGTAGAAAAACCGTTAATAAAACAGCATTAAAACAACGATGGAACGTATTGTTTTTAGTGTGAATATGGTATAATTATGGTAGTTGAATAACAGTATCTTACTAGGAAGAACCAGAGGATATGAGATGTACGCCGATTTACGGTGAATGTCTTGTGTCCTCTTTTTGTATATAAAAGGGGATTGGTAATTATGGTGAAGTGGCGATTATCTGACAGAGTGAAACGAATTGAACAAGGTTTAATGATTGATGATAGCGGTGTTCTATTTGTGGATGAAAATAGCGGTGGTACTTATGGGGAATCTAACATGACAAAAAAGCAATTAGAAAAGTATGCTGCAGAAAACAAATACAGCGTGATTATGATTGATGATATTTCCATAGTGTCTACGAAAAGCCTTAAATACCAACGGAAAGGAGAAAATAATGGCGATTGATTTAAATATTCGACAGGATCGTTTCTTAAAAGCTTTACTGGAAGCACCTAATATTGAGAAAGCCTGTGAGATGGCAAAGATTAATAAAACGACCGGCTACAAGTATTTGAAAGACGATAAGTTTATGAATGAATACCGAAAGCTTAGACGTGAAGCTATGCAACAAGTGACGGCTAGACTTCAAAAGAGTTCTGAAGAAGCTGTGGACGTGCTGAAAGAGATTATGAACGATAAGAAAGCCACTACCAGCGCCAGAGTTCAGTCAGCAAAGAATGTGCTGGAAATCGCTTATCGATCTATTGAGTTGGATGATATTCAAGAACGAATTGAAACGATTGAAAGTAGTATTGAGAGGTGATAAGTCGTGGGTCTAAGAGAAAAAATAGCAAAGTTAGAAAAGAAAGTTTTTGGTGAATCAGATAAAGAGTTTAAAACCACATTAGCGTATAGTTTGTTTCTGCAAGGTGTAGTGGACTCCTTAGAAGATTTACATGCCCCACTACTTACTTTACGTGAAATAGAGATTTTGATAGACGGGGCAACTTTCCCTGTAGATTTATTGAATCATGCAAGAAAAGAATTTCACAATACTAATTTCTTAAGTGATGAGACATTAAGCATGTGCAACAAATATTTAAAAAAGTAAGCAAAAAGAAAGAAGGAAGTAACAATGACAGAAATCACAAGACCAGAAACAATTGAAAAATTAAATGAGGTAATTTTAGCCAAAGTATTTAGTCAATTTAAAGGTATGGATGTGGAGTATAAAGCTATCATCGCTAAATACCGAAAGGCAGTTCAATCCAATCAATATAATCCAGATTATTTGCAACAACTAAGAAAAGAAAGCCTTAAAGCAATCCATGAATTAATGACCAATAGAAAAGCTTTGGCTGATGCAGAATTAACGGTTATTCAGGGGATGTACGATATTGATAAGGACAAAAAGCCTACGGATGTGGGATTAGCTGCAGGAGATCAATTACTGTTAGAAACACAACGAAATAATGCCTTAAAACTAATTGATGCTAAAGTAGATAGTTCCAAAGACTTGAAAGTTACTTATCTAGAATTGTATGAATTGTATAAAAATGATGAGTTCTTATTGTCTTATATGGATGCTTTGTCAGAAAAAATCCCAGAAACTGAAAAAGTATTGATCCAAAAATCCATTGATGAAATCAATAGTAATCCTTTTGAGAACGAGATTAATAAAATTCGTTTAAGCTTAGTTACCCTTTTATCTGAGAAAACAACTTTCTATCCATCATATTTAGAGAATGGCATTCATGCTAAAAATAAATATGTATTACGGAACTTTTCTGCTGATTTAGACTTAAATGACAGAATTAAAGAAGGCTGGAAGAATTCATACAATACAGATCAAAGCGAAGGGAAATAAAAGTAATGGGCATATTTAAAAAAGATATTGAGGGACTTAGAAAAGCAAGAGAGCAGCAACATGCACGACAGGAGAAGGAACATCAGGAGAAGGAACAACCTAATGATGAGGAAAAACTGTCAAGCATTGGAGAACGCGCCCAAATTAGTGGGATGTACAATGCTTCGATTACTGACGAAGAACGGTCATGGTTGTTTACAAATTATCCAGCAAAATGGGATGAATTTTCAAAAGGAACAATCAAATAGATTGAAAAAGGGGGAATGATCAATGATGAGTGAAGAAGTATCGAAAGTAACCAATAAAAAAGCAAAAGAAATCGAATCTGTAGAATCAGGAGTTATGTACACATACAGAGATCCTGCAACAGGACAAATAACCACAAAAACAGCATTTGAGCTTGTAAAGCTTTTAGCAAAGGAAATTCAAGAATTAACAAAGTAATCAGTAGGAGAGTGGGAACATGCAAAAAGGAACTGTAAAATGGTTTAACGGAGAAAAAGGCTATGGATTCATTGCTAACAAGGAAGATGGAACAGATATTTTTGTCCACTATAGTGAAATTGTCGGAGACGGTTATCGTAATTTAGATGCTGGCCAATCTGTTGTATATACAATCGGAAAGAACAGCAAAGGGAAAATAGCTACAAATGTCGTTGTAGAATAATTAAAGATGGTAGTAATTCTTCCAATACCTTTAAATGAGATGAGAGTTCATGGATAGTTAGTACAGTTTAGAACGTTACCTAATTATTAAAGATTATTTTTTGTGTTTGAAACAAAAAAAGAGAATCATTTAAAATAAATTGTATCAGCAAAATTTAGCTACCCATTTAGCTTATGATGAGCTGACTATCCATGTACAAGCACCTAAGATTGATTATCTAGTAGCGGACTGCTTAGTAGCTTGTAGGCTAATTGATAAGCGTATCATGCGGTAGCGTTTCCGTCAGAAATGTTTCAATCAATTCTTATCAAGTCTATCTGTAATTGAACGTAAGAGTCTTATACAAGGGATGGGGAAATAGAACGCTTCTTGATCGTGTGCATGATGAGATTAGAGAGATAGAATAGAAACCGCAATAGCATATAGGTATGGTTATGAACCGCCAGAAGAGAACATCGAAATAACAGACAATTTATTTTTGGATATTGATTTATTAGAGGAGGTATTGTGATGATTTTTCGTGCATCAGTAAGAACTAAATAATATCTAGCTTTATGGGCTGCTTTTATGGAATATCTTAACGAATTAAACAAACATGAAAAAATTTAGCGAGATTTTTTTAAGTCATTGTTTTTTTGGATAAAGAAGATGTATCATTGCTAGCGGAGAAGTATCTAAAAGGTGAACGCAAGATTCAATATAGCCCTGAACATGATGGCTACATGGGACGATTACCAATTACTGATAGCATACTGGACGATCGTGCAGAGAATCGTCTTAAGAAAAAGTTAGAACACTACACTGATGAAGTAGAAAAAATAATTAGGCAAGAGCTACCAAGTTATGTTTTACGAATGAATCGTCTGTACTTAAAGCGGTATGAGATTTGCAACTTCGACTAAGTCAAAGAAGAGCTTATCTTTACTCAGGATAAGTCACAAGCTAAGGTATTTGCGCATGAAAGTGAAGAAGGTAGGTGTCTAGCAATAGGGTTCAATCTAACCAAAGAAGAATCTGAAACGAGTAGCTTTTATTTAACTGAGAGGTGTATTTGTGAATAATGTTATCGCGAGAAATGTACTAGCGAATCAGCAAAGAATAAAAAATAGGTTACTGTTATCATTGAAGTCTAAGTCGTAAAGAATACATAAAAAATGATAATGGTATGAAGATAAATAGAAATCTCTGGAGATTGTAACCTGCTTTTTTTGTAAATGATATAATGAATTTACATTCAAGGAGGTGAACATCGCTATGATGAAGTGTTTAGTACTTGTTGGGGATTCAAAAGTGGTGACTAAACTTACCCCAAAAGATTATAACAACTTGAAATACTGCTTTAACAGCTTCCATGATTTTGAGGATATATATAATCTGAAAAGATTAGTAGATAGGGCATTTAATGATTATCAGAATTATGTTTCTCAAGCTCTTGAAAATAGTGATTTAGAATTAACAGATTTTTACTTTGAAGCTTTAGATAGAGCTCTAAAATATATATTTTATGCACGTATGTGTTTTGAAAATATCGGTGAAAAGGACACCATGTTTAAAGAAGTATTTTCATCTTTGGATCAAACAAACACGACATACAAAATGTTAAGATTATTGAGAAATTACGCGCAACATCACTCGTTACCATTAAAAAGTGCTATAGAGAAGTTGGAATACTCGGACGAGAGGTTTACGACGAGTAAGCAAATTTTTATATCGAAAAAAGATTTTTTGAGGAAACGACTAAAAAAATTAGATTTTCAATTTATTGAAAATAATTATGAAGAAAAAATTTATATTGATGATTTATTTGTGGAAATTCAAGGATTAGTAGAGGAATACTATGTTATGGCTTTTAAGAATCAATATAATAAAGTAAGGTTACAAATAATCGCTGTGGTTCCTAAATACAAATTTAAACTCTTTTCGAGGATTTTAAAAATAGATAAAGTAGGGGTCGCAAAAATTATTAGAAAAGGTCAATATGTACTTGAGAAAATCCATCCAGTCGATAGAGGAATGTTGGAAAAATTCCTTGAATATGCTCAAGAAAAAAAAGATATATAGTATCTTGAAACATTATTCATTTATAATAAGGCATAAATTTTTATAAACGTAAAAATTTAGAAGAAATATATTCGGCGTTGATTGTCTGTAATAACAATGTGTTAATAAATTACTGTACGTCCTCTATGGGCATTTTTGTTTTTGGTATGATTGATGAAAAGTATAAACGAGGTAATTCTATGATTTTGGCAATTAAAGAAATAATTAATGAGATTTTGGACAAGATGCAATATATTTTTGTTTTACTAACAGCGTTTTGTTTCTTTATTTCAATATTCTCTGTACCTAGTAATATCTCGAATCACCAGTATGTAGAATTTTTGTTTCCAGATAGCTTGTTGAGTAATTCCAATATAAATCTAATTCTATATTTTTTGAGCTTCCATGGATTTTTATGGATTATCTTCTGTATTATGGCAGCGATAAGTCATTATTTTCCATTGTTTTGCTTAAATTCTATTTTTCTATTGAAAAAAATTTTAGAATTTATAGGAAGTATTTTGATGATAGCACTAGAATATGGTTTTATATTTGCTGAAATTAGAGGGGTAAGTTTGGAGTCGATGGTGCATATGGTAGAGGGAATGAATCATCCATTTTTGATTTATATAGGACTAGCAATACCTGTAGCTTTATTGGGATTAACAATAGGTAGTATGATTTATGTTCCATTAAAGGAATAAAAGCCCCGCACATAACGAGTATTTTTGAAGAAAAAAATTATTTTGACAGGTTTTACTTCCACCTATGACCCTGCAGGGTCATAGGTTAATACAAATAAAGAAATAATGGATAAAACGCCCCACGTTATATGCAGAATTTTTATCGCATCTAAAGAAATATCTAGAGATTTTTTGTTTATAAGTGTTCTAAGTACCGATATATCAATGTTTCTGTAGTTCACAAGTTTACCTAACAGATTTAACCGGAAAGAGCGTGAGAAACTGGAATCTTGAGTCTAAGTCTTTCTACGATTTTCATAGAAGATTCCATTTAAACTAATTTTTAGCTGCATGATAAATACTGGTCTACAGTAACTGAGTGAACGTACTACTCTCTGTTTGTTGCGAAATTGCACTGGAAACATAAAGGTATTGTTATAGTGTCACCGTGAAGAAGTTCCCTAGTCTCTTCGCAAACTAGTTGCGAAATTCGCCAGACGTAGCGAATTAAAGTTATTATTGACGACCATATTGTAATAGGTGTGAGTATTTTTGCTCTAACGATACCGAAAATATCGATGTTGTTCGCCTATAGTGTAGAAATAAGTTAGAAGCCAGATGAAAGTTTGACTATTTTTTGTCTGACATCTTTTTTGAGGTGGCCTTTTTGGTATACTGTTACATGTTCAAATAATTTAGTGAGGTGAAAAAATGAAAAATGAGTATGTTGTGTATCAAAGCAAGGTTAAGCAAATTGGACTGTCATTATTAGGTATATTGATGGTATTTATGAGTTTCTTTATACTAATAATTGGAATAATGGAAGCTCGGTATTTATTTATGGGAATAGGGATAGTTGGTTTTTTATTTTTCGGAGCTTGTGAGATATACATAGTAAGGCAAGTTTTTTTGGGGAAGAAACTAGTTGTTTTAACTAAAATGGGTTTTTATGATTACAGTAGTGCTCTTGCTACAAAAGATATTATGATTTCGTGGGAACTAGTAGATAGAATAGAAAAAAAAAGCATGGTCAATCAATCGTTTGTTTCCGTATACTTAAAAGATCCAGAAAAAGTCTTGTCTAAGTTGTCTTCTATGCAGAGAAAGGCAATAGCTGCAAATGTAAAACTGGGCTTTGGTGAGGTGAATATAACTCTTCAAAGCGCAAAGCAGTGTACGGATGAGCAACTAATAGAAAAAATGAATAGTTTTGTAGAAGAGGTCAATCCTAACTTTAGTGTTGATCATACTAGAGAAGAACAGCCTCAACTATAAATTATGTAATGGCGTTGGTGGTCTGTGAAAAGGTCTGTGATTCTACAAAAAACTATGTGCTTTTATCCGATTTCTAATTTATAAGAATGCTGTTATATCAAGGATAAACGTATCTACTCTAAACAATAAATAACCCAGTCGTGCATTTGGATGTTGCGTTGGGGTAAATGATAAATATAGCTAGAAACCTTGTTGTGTGAGGTTTCTAGCTTTTTTGTTTAAAAGAGGTGAGGTCTGTGAGTTGGTTAAAACTGGGTCATTCGTTCTTGTTCAAACAGTCTAGCTTTTTTAAACATAGATGCTAATTCCATATTTCGCAGAAAATCCATTACTACTGATGAAATAATTATCAAGTATTAGGAGAATGAATTGTTAGTGTTATGCTAGCTATTGTTTATAGAACTTTAAAAAATATTTCTAGTTTTTGTAGAGTTTGCTACATTTACTCTGCTGACATAGATTAAATAATTCTATATTTATTTCTTTAATGGATTATATTCTTATAAAGAAAATCCTAATTCCCGTTTATCTAAAAATAAAAACGTAGTATTATTTAGCAAAAAAAAGACTTTGAGGAAATTTTTTCCTACAAAGTCTTTCATTTATTTTTAGGAGATAAGCATTACACCGCTGTCCAACCACCATCAATCGCAATGGTTTGACCAGTTGTATAAGCTGAATTTTCAGAAGCAAACAATAATAGCTGACCTAATAGTTCTTCGATTTTACCAGGACGGCCGACTGGTGCGCGGAATTTTAATAATTGTTCTACTGAGTCGTCCATAACCATCATTTCACTTGGGAACATTCCTGGTGCGATGGCGTTCACAGTAATATTATATTCTGCCCATTCTTGTGCTAAGCTGCGGGTAAAGTTTGGTACGGCACCTTTTGTGGCATTGTAGGCCAAGTTCGTCATGTGGAATCCGGCAATTAATCCAAACATAGAAGCTGTATTAATAATGCGACCGTAATTGTTTTCAATCATATGTTTACCGACTTCTCGAGCCATCAGGAAATAACCAGTTAAACTAACATCTACGACTTTTTGCCAATCTGCTAATGTTAATTCAACCGATGGTGTTACTTTAATTGCACCAGCATTATTGACTAAAATGTCAATTTTGCCAAAGTGATCTACGACTTTTTGAACAGCTGATACGACAGCATCTTCGTTAGATACATCCACTGGAACTGGCAAACATTCTCCGCCAGCGGCTTCAATTTCATTTTTTACTTCTTCTAAACGTTCGACACGGCGAGCCATAATGGCAACTTTGGCACCATTTTCAGCTAAAGCTTTAGCATATTCACGACCTAAACCAGATGAAGCTCCTGTCACGACTGCCACGTGACCAGTTAAATCTAAATAGTTTTTCATAATAAAATTCCTCCTTGATAGTATTTACTTTTATACCGTAGCAAATTGTAAGCCTTTTCTCAAATAAAATGGCTGAAATTATTACGATAATATAAGTTTATTCTTTAAATAAGAAGATTTTAGCCGTAAATTTGTCTTTATCCTTTCAATAAAACTTCAATTTTCTTCTTTAATATGACGTTATTGAGGAGTGAACGCATGAAATTACGAAAGAAGAATCTACTTTTGCTTATTAACTTGACGTTAGTAGCCATCGTTTATTATTTATATCTTTGTCCAGAAAATCCAAATGCTTCAGCAAAAAATGTCACCGCACTAACAGATGACGAGGTAGAAACTTATTCAGGAATAGAGGATTTAGACGATAGTGACGGAACAATCTTGATTGATGTACCGCTAGAAAATCAGTTTACTGATAGTGCGTTAGGAAATGGTTGTGAAGTGACCGCTTTATCGATGTTACTGAATACCTATGATTATCAAGTGGATAAGAATCAACTGGCAGATCAATTAACTTATGAACCATTGATTACTGCTTCAGGAAATTATGGCAATCCTCATGAAGGATTTGTTGGAAATATTTATGGAGGCACGCAAGCAATGGGTGTAGCGGTAGAACCGATTGCTGAATTGGCGGAAGAATTTGTTGATGAGAGTCAGTATCAAGTAATCAGCAGTAGTGAAGCAGATGTTATAGATATTTTGGCAGTCGTTGCAGGCGGGGATCCAGTTTGGACCATCGTGACCGCTGATTTGGTTGTACCGACAGCAGACGATTTTCGAACTTGGGAAACAGATGAAGGAACTTTTACCGTTAGTCCTTTGATTCATTCGGTGGTGATTACTGGTTATGATGAATCAGCAGAAGTGGTTTATTTAAATGATCCTTTTGGTTATAAAAACCGCGTAGTCAGTTATGATGATTTTGCAACAATTTACGAAGCAATGGGCAGTCAATCTCTCTATCTTGAAGCAGCTTAGCAAATATTTAAATACATAAATGAAGTCAACATGTTACTATACTATTACTGATAGGAAATAGAGGTTTAACGATGAAATTTTCCAAAAAAATAGTATTAGTGATGATCACTTGCTTGTCTATAATTAGCGTAATTGGTTATTTTTTGGCTGAAGATACAGCCACGCCAACGGCATCTGAAAAAGTCAAACAGCAACCGACGCCCACTGAAAATTCTTTGGATTCCGAAAAATCAATTGTATTAGATGTGCCGTTAGAAAATCAATTTGAAGATGATCCCTTAGAAAATGGCTGTGAAGTTACGGCTTTATCGATGTTGTTAAAGTTTTACGGCTATGATACGGATAAAAATCAATTGGCGGATGAACTTACGTATGTTCCTTTTACAACAGAATCGGATAATTATGGTAATCCCCATGAAGGTTTTGTTGGAGACATTGAAGCTGGTGAGTTGGCAATGGGCGTAGCAGTGGAACCTATAGCACAACTAGCAAAACGATATGTTGCAGACAGCTATCAAGTAGTTGCGGGAGATGGAAAATATTCTTTCGATGAGCTTTTACGGCAGGTTCAAAACGGAAAGCCAGTTTGGATTGTGGCGACCGTTGATTTGCAAGTGCCCACCGAAGAAGATTTTGAAGATTGGCCGACTGACGAAGGACTTCTCAGTGTGACGCCACTGGTTCATTCAGTTGTGCTTACCGGCTACGATCCAGCGACAAATGAGGTGTTCGTCAATGACCCTTATGGAATAAAAAATCGCAGCGTGGCTTACGATGAATTGGTAGATATTTACCAGCAATTAGGCCAACAGTCACTTTATCTAGATAAATTATAAAAGTCAGTCGAAAAATTTTCGACTGACTTTTTTTAGCGGTAGTTACTGCGGCGTCTATTTGTTAACCAATTAACCAAGAAATATGCAATAGCTAATGGAATAACTAATTTGAAGAACAAACTAAAGCCAACTGATAAAACAACACCTAAAAGTCTCAAAGCAATACTTGCAACAACAAAGAAACCAATGACCATTAATATTCTGACAACGATACTATTATTTTTCATATTTATTTCCTTCTTTCATCTTTACCCATAGTTTAGCAGAACAATTGTTACTTGAAATCCAACTTAAGACGGATAATTGACAATCAGAAAGATTACTGTTTAAATAATGGAGATTATTAATGGAAAGAAGGGGACAAGCGATGTCAAAATCACGAATTGAAGCTTTTACTGATGCAGTAATTGCGATTGTGATGACCTTGCTAGTGTTGGAGTTACCGATACCTAAAGACGCTAGCTGGGCAGCCTTAGGAGAAGACGGTCACAAGCTAGCAATCTATTTTATTAGTTTTATCTTTTTAGCTATTTACTGGAACAATCACCATCATTTATTTCAACTAGTCAAAAGAGTCGATGGTGTCGTTTTATGGGCCAACAACTTATTAATTTTGATGATGACACTTTTTCCATTCACCACTGCTTGGGTAGGAGAACATCCGTTAGCTTGGCCACCACAAGCATTATTCGGGATGCTTATTTTAGGGACAGATGTGGCCTACTACATATTAGTGAGAGCTTTAGTGAGAGTAAATGGTAAACAATCACCAATTGGTCAATTATTCAATCATTATCCTAAATTGAAATGGTCAATTGTATTACCAGTACTGGCTTTGATTGCTGGAGCATTAATTACACCACTTGCTGTTTTGATTGTGAATGTATTTGTGTTATTACTGTGGTTTATCCCTGAGAAAAAAGTTGAACAAACATTGTAACTTGCAATAAGAAATAAGCTATTTAGTTGCTGAAAATTCCAGTGACAAATAGCTTATTTTTTTTGGTGAATTTTTAATAGCAAACAATTTTTTATTGTGTTTGTTTGATATTTTATAGCGTACGTTTAAGTAATAATTTCGAACGATTAGGACATAAATTCAAAACGATTCTCCCTCTAAATTATAATAAGATAAAGTAGAAAAGTTGAAAAAAATAGTGGGAGGAGATCTATGAGAAAAAGATAAATCGGTTTGATTGGAACTTTATTCAATTATCAAAGCACTACCTCTCATAATAACAGGAGTACAATTATGAACTGAAAATAGCGCATTAAAAATGGTATGGAAACAAGATTTGATCGGTATAAGTCTGGTTATGGATTAAAGAATGTAATCAGGTGAATGAAGCATTATGGGGATTTAACAATGGGGTAATAATGAAAAAGTTAAAATAAAACAAGTTACTAGATTCAAATACAGGTCTTTAAAGCACAAAATAAACGAGGTGAATGATTGTGAAAAAAATTAAATCAGGACTAGGATTAATTTTTGGAATCGGGTTATTTGCATGTGGAGTGACAAACGTTAACACCGAGGAAACAATCTTTAATAATCTTTATTGTGCATACTAATAAAGACAAATATGATGAATTGATTAGTGTTGGCTGGATTAATGAGAATATTTAATTTTACACAATTTCAAGTTACAAACAACTAGAGGCTCAAATTGAGTACTGTAAAAAATATCCAGCAGCAATCAATAAAGTACAAGCAGTTTTGGAGAATTTCAGTTTTACAGAATAAGAATTATTAAATTAAGTAGATACTGAATTAAAGCAATTATTACTCTACACGATGGGGATTTTAGTGGGAGTAAAGAGTTTGTATGAGAGAGGTCAGTCAAACAATTGAAAAGTGTTTTAAAAAAGCAGGAGAGCCTAGTGTGATAGGCTTCTCCTGCTTTTATGTTGGTTGGTAAAAAAAGGTCCATTAGAATTGTTTGACTTAAATATATACGCCCATATACCCTCCACCAAATTTGTAATAGTCAATTCTTGTTTTTCCTTTATAGGTTTTAGGCGGTATCCCTTTAAACCAATAATTTGTTGTTACAGCTCGCTGCTCTGCGTTAACATTAGAACTTGAAATTTCTGGAATAGTTTCATTGGCAAAAACTTCTGAAGTAATGAAAGATGAAGAGATGAAAAACAATAATAGTAGAACACTTAATCTTTTTTTCATATTATTCCTCCTTGTTAATGATGCTTTTTCTAAAGTTAGTATATGGCAGGCTTATAATAATTTATCAAAAATGCCTTGTTCGGTGCCTATCTATACCTAAACGTGTTCTAAAAACTACATTTTAAATTAAAGTTTATTTCATTTATGCAGAAAAAACTTTTTGAGTAATTGTATCTTCAAAAATAATCATCTATACTTTTCATATAGATGGGGGGCGCAACATTGCTAAATTTATTTATTCAATACATTAGTCTCTCGCATTTACTAGTTTTTTCTTTTGCTTATTTTCTCTTAAACGACATCTATAAAAAGAAAACTGGGATTAAAGTAATATTTGTTTTAATTTTAGTCGTAGGGCTTTTATTAGGAAAAGGATTTTCTAATCTTGATTCATTGTTTTTATTAGTTTGTTACTTCCTACTTAGTTTGTATTCTACTGAAAAAAAATATAGTTCATCTGCTTTACTTTTTTCGGTCGTTCCCTATCTAATTCAGAGCATTTCGTCATTCGCTATCAGACCATTATTTTTATTGTTACTAAAAATAAATAGTGCAACAAAACAACTATTTTGGATGCTACTACTTTTAATGATCACTTTTTGTATTGTTATATTATCAGTACGATGTTTCAAAAAATTGATATATCCTTATATGGAAAAGAAAAAAATTACTGCTTATATATCTATTTTATTGACCTTACTCATTTTTATTTACAATACCTATTGGTTAGTTGTTAACTATGCAGAAAATCTTTTTCTAAAGTATTTAGTGATTATTTTTTATCTTTTTCTAACATTTTTTGTATTCAGCATTCTCTATTTCGAAAATAAAAATAACGCTTTAAAATATGAGATGAAGAGTAAAGAGGCTGAATATTTATTGATGAAAAAATATGAGGAAGAGACTGAGAGACAGTATAATGAGCTGCGGAGTTTTAGACATGATTATTTAAATATCATTTCTTCACTGGAATATTTTTTTACCAATGATGACATGGAGGGTGCCCACGAATATTTTGACAAGGTCATTCAACCAACCAGATCAATGTTTCAAAGTAATTTGCTAAAGCTAAATAAATTGAATCAAATAAAATCGCCAGAGCTAAGAAGTCTTTTCACTACTAAATTAAGTTTCGCTCAAAATAAAGGGATAGAGATTATTCTGGATATTCCTGAAGAAATTGCGATTAATCAGAAATTTGATTTTTTAAAGCTAACTCGTATCTTTGCCATTATTTTAGACAATGCGATTGAGGAATTGGCGGATTTAAAAGAAGGAAAATTAATTGTTCTTTTTTTGAATGAAGCAGATCATGTTGTGATTGTTGTGAAAAATTCTACACGAGCGGATCTGTTGCCTTTACATGCTCTTTCAGTGAAAGGTTATTCTTCGAAGGGTGCCAATCGTGGTTTAGGTTTAAGTAATTTGGAAATGCTAGTAGAATCAAGTGAGAACATATTTATTGATACTGAAATAGCCAATAATACTTTTTCACAAAAAATTATCTTAGAAAATGGAGATTGACATGCTTTCAATAATCATATGCGAAGATGACCAAATACAACGAACTGAGCTGAATAAAATCATTGAGAATTATGTGATGATTGAAGAATTAAATATGCATGTTCAACTCTCTACAGACAATCCAAATGAAGTGGTTCGTTATGTAGAAGAAAACAAAATAAAAAATGGTATTTATTTTTTTGATATAGATCTACAAGCATCGATGAATGGTATCGAATTAGCTGCAGAGATTAGAAAGCTAGACGGATTGGGAAAAATAATTTTTGTGACGACTCACGAAGAATTTGCGCCATTGACCTTCATTTATAAAACGGAGGCACTCGATTATATTCTTAAAGATGACGTCGCACATTTTAAAAACAGAGTAATTGAAGCACTTAATCATACAAATAAACAATATTTTTCTGAAAACAATACTCAAGAAATATTTTTAAAAATAAAAATAGGCAATCAAATCCAATTCATTCCTATTAAAGAAGTTATGTTCATTGAAACCTCTACTAATTCACATAGATTAAAGCTTCATTTGGAGAACAGGACGATTCATTTCTATGATAAGATCGAAAACCTAGATATTTATCCAGATTGCTTATACAGAACTCACAAGTCCTATTTAGTGAATATTAATAACATTGTTCTGCTGGATAAGACTGATCGGAGTTGTACATTTTCTAATGGTGAGAAGGCCTTCGTTTCTGTAAGAAAAATAAAAAAACTGGAACAAAAATTAATAAGTATTGGGAAAAAAGTTTGATTTTAAGTCCACCAAAGAAGCGTTGAAGGAAAATCCAGGGATTTTCCTTCAACGCTTTTTAATAGGACTTATTTTTCGATTTCTTCAATTAAATTTTCATCTGCTGGGCGTTCGTAATGAATTTTTTGCAGATAAAGTTTCCATAATTTATCAAATAATTCACTTTGGTATTCCTTGCTTGCTTCGATTGGTACGATAAAATAAGGTTTTTCTTCTGGCTCGAGTAAATCCGAGAAAGTTGTTAAATAACAGTCAGCAATAAAGTCGTTTGGTTGATGATAGTAAATTTCGACAAAATCTAAATGTTTTAAAAACATGATTAAATAATTAACCATGACAAAGTTAGGCGATGGCACCAAGGCAACCTTTAATTTCTCAGTCACCTTTTCATCCATTAAGAAAAGATAAACAATTTCACCTAAATCATCAACAAAGTCATCATGACAATCAACTAGCCATTTCAATTCTGGTTTTTCTTCAATAGCAGGCAAAATATCCGAAATAATTTCTTTGATATATTGATAATCTGGATGTTCATAATCCATTCGGGCGCTCATTTGATGAAAGATTGGTGTTGTACCATGTAAAATAGATAAGTTTAATAAAGCAGAAAAAATATTTGCTCGCATCAATTGCTCTTCTTCGATGGATAATTGTTGCCGCAGAATTTTATTGTTAATTTCTTTAGATAAATAATCTGTCGCTGTCGCCAAAGGATCTCCTTTGAATTGCAGCTTTTGATAGTAATAACTAATGACAGATAAGCGTTTGTCAGGATGATTTACAAAATGAGGGACATAAAGTAACATGTAACCGACAAAACGAACTTCTCTTACTAGCGTATTTTTATCTTCAATATAATCCTCTGCCACATCTTGAATTTCCCATAAAGCTTCAGGGAAAACTAGGTCGTCTAACAAACCATCTTCAATCAAGTGACCTTGCAAATAACGAATCCGCGAAATTGTCAGCACCATCCATTTTTCTTTGAAGACAATGTGGTCTAACCATTCGTTATTTAGTTTTTCTAAGAAAAGTTTTTCATTTTCTGGGTTTTCATATGTTGTTATTAAATCAAGACCAAATTTTCCAGTCCATAAGAAACAAAAATACAACATTCGGATACGAACTTCAGAACCAATTAAAGTCATTTTTGAAAGATTCATCCGAACGCCAAATTTCCGCACATAGCTACCAAATTTAGTTAAGCGTCGAGCTAGTGTAGCACGGCTAATCTGATGTTTTTTACAAAACTGATCGGTAGTTAATTTTGGTTCGATTAAAGTCGAAAGTAAAAATTGATAAGGTATCGAATGATGAACCAACAATTGTAAATAATTGTTGGGATTATAATTTTTAGGTTCCCAAAGAATTTTGTTTTGAGGGCTTAAGAAGGCACCGTATCCTAGTTCTTTAAAATCGCGGTGGACCCCATTGACTAACAATAAAGTTGCATCATAAGAAAAATTTAAGGCAGCGCTTAATTTATGAATCGTATATTGGCCCTCCGGCAATGTGCTTAAATAACCTACTAGAACCACTTTTTTTTGGGTGTTTTTATCAAATAAAATAGTGTTCAAAACGATCCCCTCCTTTTAATCAATATTATCAAAATATATTGCGTAAAGCGATAAATAATTTCAAAAAAATGCAATTTTATTTTTAATGAATTTAATTTTTTTACAATTAATTGCGTAATTTATATGGTAAAGTGAGATAAAGGTGAAGGAGGAAATAAATGATAACAGCTGTAATCTTTGATATGGATGGTGTTTTGATTGATTCTGAATATATTTATTTTGCTAGTAAGACACAGGTTTTAAAAAATGCCGGAATAACCGTGACTGAAAGCTATCATTATCAGTTTATGGGGACCACTAAGACATTTATGTGGCAAAAGATGAAAGAAGAGTTCAATTTACCAAAAGAGATCGACTTTTATATTACCGAAATGGATAAATTACGAACAGAACTTACGGAAAAAGATGGTGTGCGACCGATTCCTGGTGCGCAAGATCTGGTTCGTCGCTTACATCAAACAGGGGTAAAACTTGCAGTTGCCTCTTCTTCTTCACTCCATGAAATTAAAAGTAGTTTAGCCGCGCTTCAGTTAACAGATCTTTTTCAAGAAGTTGTCAGTACCGAAGAAGTACCTCACTCAAAACCTGCACCCGATGTTTATCAAGAAGCAATGAAACGTTTAGGTGTGACACCAGAAGAAACGGTTGGGATAGAAGATACTTTAAATGGTAGTCGAGCTGTCAAAGCTGCTGAAATGTTTTGTATCGGTTATGCTAATCCTAGTTTCCCAACGCAGGATTTAAGTGCGGCAGATGTGGTGATTAATGATTTAGCGATTTTAAGTCGCGAAAAAATTGAAGAATTAAGTAAGTAAAAAAAGCGTCGCAGATTTTTTCTGCGGCGCTTTTCATGTGTTTATTTTTGTAAATCTTCCCATTTCCAGTCTAGAACTTCTGGTGTATCCATTCCGTTTTGACGGATGTAATCATGGTGGAAGTTTAATTTGTCAGTCATTTGTTGATCGAAATCACTTGCTTTATCGCCAAGAACAGCATTTGCAGCAGCTTGAGCTAAGTGGAAGCGATCAAGTTCACTGAAAACACGCATATCAAACGGTGTAGTAATGTCGCCTTCTTCACGGTAGCCATGAATTAAAACATTATGATTATGACGGTCAAAGAAGATGTCACGAATCATTCCTTCGTAGCCATGGAATGCGAATAATACAGGTTTGTCAGTTGTAAATAAAGCATCGAATTGCTCATCTGTTAAGCCACGAGGGTCTACATTTGGATGACGCAATTTCAATAAATCTACGACATTAATGAAACGAATCTTCATGTCAGGAAAAGCTTTATTTAATAAAGTGACCGCAGCTAAGGCTTCCAAGTTTGGTTCAGTACCAGCAGCAGCAATAACTAAATCTGGTTCTTCATCATTATCGGTACTTGCCCAATCGATCACTTTTAATCCTTCGTTTACTAAAGTTTCTGCTTCATCGGCAGAATAAAATTGAGGACGAGGATGTTTAGATGAAACGATTAAGTTAATCACTTCTTCATCTTGCAATGCTTTGTCCATAACAGCCATCAAACTATTTGCATCAGCTGGTAAATATTCACGAATGAATTCAGGTTTCTTTTCAGCTAAGTGAGTTAAGATACCTGGATCTTGGTGAGTATAACCATTGTGGTCTTGTTGGAACACGGTAGATGTTGAAATAATATTTAATGATGGATAATCTTTACGCCATGCTTCATTTTTAGCTTTGCGCATCCATTTGAAATGTTGTGTCAACATTGAATCTACTACCCGCAAGAATGATTCATAGCTGGCGAAGAAACCATGACGGCCAGTTAAAACATAACCTTCTAAGAAACCTTCAGCTTGATGTTCAGATAATTGGCCATCAATTACGCGACCCACTGAATTTTGCCATTCATCATATGAACGTTTTGGTTCTAACCATTGACGATTGGTTGCTTCAAATACTTTGTTCAAACGGTTTGATTTGGTTTCATCAGGACCGAAAATACGGAAATTATTTGGATTTTCCTTGACTAAATCACGGGCTTGTTCGCCAAAGATAATCATATCTTGCGCTTCAACAGCACCTGGTTTAGAAGTGTCAATCGCATATTGTTTCCAGTTTGGCATGTTTAAAGGTTTTGGATCAATCCCACCATTGGTAATTGGGTTCGTAGACATCCGACGATCGCCTTTTGGTGCCATTTCTTTTAATTCATCAATTAGTTTTCCATCAGCAGTAAATAATTCTTCAGGACGATAAGATTTCATCCAAGAAACCAATTTGTCGATGTGTTCCATATGATCTGCATCTACTGGAATTGGCACTTGGTGGGCACGGAAAGTACCTTCAATTTTTTCATTATCCCAAACTTCTGGACCAGTCCAGCCTTTTGGTGTACGGAAAAGAATCACTGGCCAATGAGGCATTTCTGCATCTTCAGCTTTACCTGCACGTGCTTTTGCTTGAATATCTTTAATTTCTTCAATTACTTTATCAAGAGTTTCTGCCATGATTGGATGAACTTTTTCAGGATCAGTACCTTCTACAAAATAAGGTTTCCAGCCCATACCTTCAAAGTATTTAGTCAAGTCTTCATCAGATTTACGTGAAAGAATCGTTGGGTTAGAAATTTTTCCGCCGTTTAAATAAAGAATTGGTAGTACTGCACCATCATTTACAGGATTGATAAATGTATTTGAGAACCAACCTGCTGATAATGGACCAGTTTCAGATTCACCATCACCAATTACAGTGGCTGCGATCACGTCAGGATTATCTAAAATCGCACCTGTTGCATGAGATAAAGAATAACCTAATTCGCCGCCTTCATGAATTGAACCTGGTGTTTCTGGAGCTGCGTGAGAAGCAATTCCGCCTGGGAATGAAAATTGTTTGAACAAGTTTTTCATTCCTGCTTTGTCCGCCGAGATATTTGGATAAATTTCTGAGTAGCTGCCATCTAAATATGAATTTGAGACCATAACTTGTCCGCCATGACCAGGACCAGAAATGTAGAACATATTTAAACCGTATTTATTAATTACTCGGTTTAAATGAGCATAGACAAAGTTTTGTCCCGCAATTGTGCCCCAATGGCCGATTGGATGATGTTTTACATCACTTGCTTCAATATCGCGGTCCAATAAGGGATTATCTTTTAAGTATAATTGTCCAACAGAAAGGTAGTTAGCTGCACGCCAATACGCGTCAACTTTGTTTAAATATTCTTTTGATGAAAAGTCTGTCATGATAGAAAACTCCTTTTAAGTAATTTTTACTTTTAAAAGTACGCACTCATATTATACTGAAATGAAAAATTTGTAAACTAATTTAGGTATTTTCTACAAAAAAGATTTTTACAAAATCAAGCAAAAGCTCCATAGAACGCTTTCAAAACAAGGTTAATCAATTTTTTTATAGTTGTTTATTTTTTGAGTGGAAAAAGTGACAGATTGATGGAGAAATTCAATCTGTCTTTTCATTTGTGAAAAATGAAAAAATCAAATATTTCCATTTTTTTCGATAACACCATGTTGCAAAAATAAGTGCAAAAATTTTGGACTTAAGGTTTTTTAAATGCCTAAAAACAGCTATTTTTTGTTACTGTGATAAAATTATAGATTAGATTCAATTACATATTGAGTCTCATGTTGCAGAAAATGTATTGAATAATTTGTGAACAATGATAGTAGAATTGAAAGCGATTTCCAACTAAACTAAAGGAGTCAAAGGGAATGAAAAAAATGAATTTAACTGAGAGAACCAATCAAATTTTTGTAGAACTAATGACTGATCCACAAATTGCTAGTCGTGAATTATGTAATAAATATCAGCTAACTCGTGGACAGTTAAATTATGCATTGCAAAAAATCAATGATTCTTTACAAGCAGAAAATTTACCAAGTATTCAACGAACCAAAAATGGTCATTTTATCATTGCGCCAGCGGTCTTTAATTTTTTCAGAGGAGGACAGACTGAGACGCCTACTAAACGAGATGACTATGTTTTTTCCACTAAGGAAAGGGCTGATTTGATTCAGTTGATGTTGTTAAGTAAAGAGGAATATTTATCTCTAAATCATTTTATTGATGATTTGCAAGTCAGTCGTAATACCATCTTAAGAGATTTGAAAACAGTTGATAATCAGCTTCAGCATTATGATTTGACATTAAAATATACCCGTCAAAAGGGCTATTTTATTAAAGGGGATGAATGGAATAAACGACAACTGTTGGCAGACTTATTAAGTAATTTAGCTGACATGCATCACGGCATCCAATTCATTGTTCAATTTGCAAATCTAGACAGGCAGCAAATTGAAATTTTTAAAAATCGGGTGGAGTTGGTGGAAGAGGAATTAAATGTGCGTTTCACTGGTGAGCGCTTAAAAGTTTTACCGTTGCTCATGATTCTGCTCATTCGTAGAGCGCAAAAAGGCAAGCTGATTTCTTACAACTACAAGATTAATTATCGCGAATTGGCCGATACCAAAGAATATTTAGCAGCTGATCGGATGATTTGGGATGTAGATGGTTTGACGGAAAATGAGCGAGTGTATATGACATTGCTGTTGTTGACTACCAATCTTTCGCGAGGCGATATTTTATCGGCAAAAGAGATCAATAAATTGAAAGAAGCATTAGAGGCAGTGATTTCGAATTTTGAAAAGAGTGCTGGTGTCATTCTAGAGGAAAAATCTAAATTGTTAGATCGTTTGCTGATTCATATGCGTCCGGCTTATTACCGAATTAAATATCATTTGAATTTGCAGTCTAAGTTTTTTCAAGAAAATAAAGATGCCAGTCTCTTCTCTTTATTTTATTTAGTAAAAGAAGCCAGTGGTCCATTAGAAACCTTTTTTGAGAAGAAAATACCAGATGCTGAATTATTTTTAATTTCTTTGTTTATTGGTAGCCATATTGTTGAAAGTACCGAAATTATTCATCCGGAAAATCGTAAAAAAGCGATCATTGTCTGTCCAAATGGTGTTTCAATCGCTGTTTTACTGGAAAATACTTTAAGTAATCTATTTCCAGAGCTTGATTTCACTTTATTAGTTTCAGAAAAAGATTTCTATAAAAGTGATTATCCAGCCGATTTGATTTTTTCGGCAGTTCCGTTAAAGACCGATCGAAAAGTTTTCGTAGTCAAAAGCTTCTTATCAGAAAAAGAAAAAAGGCAATTACGAGAAAAGGTGATTCGTTCAACAGCGCTTATTCAGCAAGACCATATCACACCAGAAAAAATCATGGCGATTGTCAAAAAAAATGTTGATGTATCAGATGAAGCCAAACTTTACGATGATTTATTAGGTCTATTTAAAACCAAAGAAAATAAATTATTGGAAAAGAAGAAGCTGCGTTTGTTTGACGCATTGTCAGAAGATACGATTCAGATTTTTAATGAAGAGATTTCTTGGGCTGACTTACTAGATCAATTAGCCAAACCGCTGGAAGAAAAAGATATCGTTACAGCTAATTATGTACAAGCACTAAAAGAAGAAATGCCATTAATTCCAGCATACAGTGTTTTGAGAAATAAGATTGCTTTGCCGCATACTGTTCCAGAAGCTGGTGCCAAAGGTGTTGGGCTTAGCCTAGGGGTAGTCAAAAAAGGGGTAACTTCTGCAGATGGCATCAAGATTAAGACAGTCATTCTACTGGCGTCTAATGATAAAGAAGAACATATCGATTTGATATTTGAAATGATGAGTTTAACTGGTTCGGAAAAATTGGCAGATCTGGAAGCTGCTACTAGTTCTACTGACATTCGAAAGATATTACTAGCATTTAATCAAGAATATTGGGGGGAAAGCCATGAGTGAAAAAAATAGTTTATTAGATTACATCAAAGAACCATTGGTATTTGTAAATGCAACATTTGATTCTCATGGAGAGTTGTTTGAAGAGGTATATCAACAAGCAGTCAAAAGAGATTGGGTAACAACAAATTTTATCGACAAGATTAATGAACGAGAAACAACTTTTCCGACAGGTATCCAGTTAGAAAAAAGAGGAGCCGCCATCCCTCATACGGATCCTGAATGTGTCAAACAGGAGTTTATTGCGATTGTCACCAACCAAAAACCGGTCTCCTTTATGCGAATGGATGATGCCAACCAAAGTGTTGCCGCTGAGATAGTTTTTGTCTTAGGTCTAAATCAGCCTCATGCGCAATTAGAAATGTTGCAGTCGTTAATGGGTTTATTACAAAACGAGACTGTTTTAACCCAGCTAATCAATAGTCAGGATGTTCCATCATTAATTCAAATTGTTAAACAATATAGTTTGTAGAAAAGAGGAAAAATAATGAGAAAAATTAAAATTTTAGTCGCTTGTGGTGCCGGGATCGCCACTTCAACAGTAGTTATGAAAAGAATTGAGGATTTAATGAAAGACAATCATATTGATGCAGATGTGCAACAAATCAAAATTGCCGAAGCGACCTCAAAGCAAGCTGGTGCGGATATGTTAGTGTCTACAACAATCTTACCAACAGAATATGATATTCCAGCAGTCACAGCGTTAGGCTATATCACTGGTATTGGCGCAGATAAATTAGATCAACAGATATTAGAGACTGCCAAAGTAGCTGGCGAGAATTAATTGATATCAACAATAAAATTTAGATAAAACAAGGAGGATTTTTAAATGAAAGCTGTGAATGATGTCGTACAGTATATCCTGAATTTGGGACCGACAGTCATGTTGCCGATTATGATTTTAATTATTGCACTCATTTTTAGAGTACCATTCGGCAAAGCGTTACGTTCGGGATTAACGATTGGGATTGGATTTGTAGGGATTAACTTGGTTATTGGGGTGTTATCAGATAATTTAGGCCCAGCAGCCCAAGCAATGGTAGAAAGATTTGGTTTTCATTTAACTGTAATTGATACCGGTTGGCCCTCGGCAGCTTCTGCTTCTTGGGCATCACCAGTTTCAGCTGTATTGATTCCCATCTGTTTAGTAGTGAACGTCGTTTTACTATTGTTAAAAGTGACAAAAACCTTAGATATCGATTTATGGAATTATTGGCATTTTATCGCAGCTGGAGCGACTGGTTATGTTGTAACTAACGGAAATTGGGTATTCGCAATCTTATGTGCGATTATTTATGAAGTTGCTTGTCTATTAATTGCGGATAAGACCGCACCTTTAGTAGCGAAATTTTATGGTTTAGAAGGTGTTAGTTTACCAACAGGCTCAACTGCTGCTTTTGGTTTAATCGGGATTCCGATTGGGATGTTAATTGGTAAAATTCCTGGTTTGAATAAATTACATGCTGATCCAGATTCGATTCAAAAACGTTTTGGGATTTTTGGTGAACCAATGATGATGGGAATAATCATCGGGGCGGTTATCGCTGCATTAGGTGGTTATGATATTGGCGGTATTTTAACTATGGGTATCAATATGGGAGCGGTAATGTTCTTAATGCCTCGGATGGTTAAAATTTTGATGGAAGGTTTAATTCCGATTTCAGAATCTGTGCGGGATTACTTACAAGAACACTATGGCGATCGTGAAATTTACTTAGGTCTTGACGCTGCTGTAACAACGGGTCATCCAGCCAACTTAGCGACTGGGCTATTGTTAGTACCGATTACTTTATTTATCGCAGTTATTTTACCTGGTAATCGAGTATTACCATTTGGAGATTTAGCAACTATTCCGTTTTATGTGTCGTTGATTGTAGCCAATCGTAAAGGAAATATTATTCAATCTGTGATTACTGGTGCAATCGTGATTGCCTTAGCTCTTTGGATGGCAACCAACTTCGCACCGGTTCATACAGAAATGATGCGTGGCGTTTATGAATTCCCAGAAGGCGCAACAATGGTTTCTACCTTAGATATGGGTGGGAATTTCTTAAACTGGATTATTTTGAAATTCTCACAATTGGTAAGCGGTATTCTTTAATTTTTGAGTATTAATGAAGGAACATTATTCTAGTTCCTTCATGATGTTCAAATCAAAGGAGGAAAAATTTTGAAAGCGGCCTTATTAACAGATTTGAATCAGTTTGAAATAAATGAAATTACAAAACCGCAACCGGCAAAGGACGAAGTATTGGTTCAGGTAAAAGCAGCGGGGATTTGTGGCTCGGATATTCATAAAATGCAGAGCAGTTGGAAATATGAGTTGCCGATGGTTATGGGTCATGAATTCTCAGGTGTAATTGAAGCAATCGGAGAAAATGTTAAAGAAGTAAAGCTAGGTGATCGGGTAGCAGTCGCACCGTTGATTCCTTGTCATGAATGTGAATATTGTCGTGCAGGTAAATATCAACTATGTGAAAATTACACAATGATTGGCTCTCACCGCTATGGTGCTTTTGAAGAATATGTAACCGTGCCCAAAGAGAATATTATCAATATTGGCGACAAAATTACTTTTGAAGAAGCCGCTATGATTGAACCTTTGGCTGTTGCTGCTCATGGTGTTATGGGATTGGATCCCAAATTAGGAGATGTGGTGGCCATTTTTGGTTTAGGAACGATTGGAATTTTGACCGTTCAATGGTTGCGTCTAGCCGGAGTGAAGAAAATTATAGGCATTGATATTGATGCCAATAAATTAAGCAACTCTTTAAATTACGGGGTAACTGATACGATAAATTCTTTAGAAGAATCTCTTCAAGAAAGAATTTTTGAATTTACCAATGGTAGCGGGGTTGACATTGCAATCGAATGTGCCGGTTCTAAGATTACCGAAGAACAATGCCTATTAATTACAAAAAAAGGTGGTTTGATTGGTTATCAAGGAATCGCTTATAGCGATGTATTATTACAAAGAGAAGCTTTTGAAAATATTTTTAGACGAGAATACACTATCAAAGGTTTTTGGAATTCTTATTCAGCGCCGTTTCCGGGAGCAGAATGGTTTCATTCTGTGGATTTTATTGAACAAGGAAAAATTGATTTGAAAAGTCTAATTTCTCATCGTTTTGCTTTAGATGAGGTGCAACAAGCCTTTGATTTAACGGTTAATCGGGAAGAATCGTATAACAAAGTGATGATTTTTCCGGAAAGAAAAGAGGATTTACAATGACAAAAACAATGCAAGGTGTGTCAAAGCAAGCACCTGGTTATGATCAAATGAGTCTAATCGAGCTGCCGATTCCTGAAGCAACTGGCGACAAAGTATTAATCAAAGTTGCCTATACTGGCATTTGTGGTTCAGACATCCATACTTTTAAAGGTGAATACAAAAATCCAACAACTCCTGTTGTTTTGGGACATGAATTTTCTGGTGAAGTTGTCGCTATCGGTGAAGCTGTGAAGGAAATTAAAATTGGCGATCGAGTTACTAGTGAAACGACATTTTATGTTTGCGGTGAATGTGAGTATTGCCAGCAAAAGCAATATAATCTTTGCCCTTATCGTAAAGGATTAGGTACCCAACAAAATGGCAGTATGGCAAACTATGTCTTGGCAAGAGAAGAAAGTATTCATGTATTACCGGATCATTTAAGTTATCAAGGAGCAGCGATGACAGAACCATTGGCCTGCTGTGTCCATGCGATGTATCAGGAAAGTCAGTTGAAATTGCAAGATAAAATTATCATTATTGGCCCTGGTCCAATTGGTTTGTATCTATTGCAAATTGCGAAAGAAATTGGTTCTTTTGTTATTATGACTGGCATTACTCAAGATGCCCATCGTTTGGAATTAGCTAAAGAATTAGGAGCAGATGTGATTGTCGATACGATGAAAGAAGATCTAGCAGAAGTGGTGATGAAGCATACTGATGGTTACGGTGTAGACAAAGTGTATGATGCATCAGGTGCAGCAGTCGCTGTAAATCAGGCTTTGCCTCTAATTAGAAAAAAAGGACAATTGATTCAAGTAGGTTTGTTTGCGACAAAAAAAATTGAATTGGATACTGAATCAATTATTCAACGAGAAATCGAGTACATCGGTAGCCGCTCACAAAATCCTTTTGATTGGCCGATTGCGCTGCATTTATTGGCTAAAGGCGCTATTGCGATCGATCAAATGATTACAAAAAAATATGTCTTAGCAGACTGGCGTGAAGCTTTTGATAAAGTCATGGCAGGAAATGAAATTAAAGTAATGATTGAATCTAATCTAGGTGAAATTTAAGAGCAGATATTTCTGCTCTTTTTTAAGGAGGAGACTGTATGAGTTGGTTGGCTTTAAATGGTCGTGTAATTATTGTAACTGGCGGTTCTTCTGGCATCGGGCAAAGCATTGTTGAAAACTTACTAGTAAATGAAGCGATTGTCATAAATTTTGACTTGAAAGAAAATTCAGCTATTCAAGATGAGAATTATTTCTTTTACCCAACGGATGTCTCAAATAAAAAACAAGTGGATCAACAAGTGAATCAGGTATTTGATAAATTTCGCAGAATTGATGGTCTAGTGAATAATGCAGGGATTGCTTTACCGGGTATGCTAGTCAATCCTGATGGTAGTGGCAAACATCAACTGACAGAAGAGATGTTTGATCGCAGCATTGACGTGAATCAAAAAAGTGTCTTTTTAATGAGTCAGGCAGTTGCCAGTAAAATGATTAAAAATAAGTTTGGTGTGATTATCAATATGTCGACCGAAAGTGCTCATGAAGGTTCTATCGGACAAGGCTTTTATGTTGGTACGAAAGGTGCAATCAATAGTATGACAGTGACCTGGAGCAAAGAATTGGGTAAACATAATATCCGAGTCTTAGCAGTTGCACCAGGAATCATGGAAGAGACAGCTTTGCGGTCAGCGGCTTATGAAGAGACGTTAGCCTTTGTTCGTGGAACAACAGTTGAAAAGTTGCGGCAAAACTATCAAAAAGCTACCAGTATTCCTTTAGGTCGAGCCGGGAAATTATCCGAAGTAGCTGAAGTGGTAAGTTTTTATTTATCAGATCACGCTAGCTACGTCAGCGGTATCATTACGAACATCGCTGGTGGAAAATCCCGTGGTTAGTAAGGAGGAACATCAGATGGAATTTATGTTGGATACAACCAAGCTTAGTTTAATTGAAAAATATATGAAAGTTGCCCCAATTCAAGGAATCACCTCAACACCGAGCATCATCAAACGAGAAGGAAAAATTGATTTTTTTACCCATATGAAAAAAACATTGGAATTGATTGGTCCAGAACGCACCCTGCATATGCAAGTACCAGCAAAAAACAGTGAAGGAATGATTGCTGATGCCAATACAATTTGGCAAGAAATTGATCCAACTGTTTATGTCAAAATCCCTACGACTGAAGCAGGTTTTGTAGCTATCAATTATTTGAAAAGCCAACAGCGGGATTGTCGGATTACGGCTACTGCTGTCTACACCAAAATGCAGGCTTTTTTAGCGTTAGAATCAAAAGCGGATTATATTGCTGTCTATTCGAACCGTTCTGAAAATATCGGTGTGAACCCTTTTGACATTATTCATTCCGCTAGAAAATATGTTGACAGTAATCACTTAAAAACTAAAATTATGGCCTCCAGTATAAAAAATGTCAGTCAGGTTACCGAAGCAATCGACCACGGTGCTCATGCTGTAACTTTCGCTCCCGAAATTTTAGTCAGTAGCTTTAAGCTGGCTAGTGTAAAACAGGCAGTTGATGAATTTACGGCAGACTGGGTGGACTTATATGGGGAAGAGTGGATTTAATCATATTTAGGCAGATAAGAGACAACCTCTGGAGTACCGCCCCAGAAGTTGTCTATTTTTTTAATCATTATAGGTATATGGTTGATTTTGAATTCTACAAAGCGGGTAGAGAAAATTTGAGTTCATTTGCTGGAATTGTTGTTTCAGTAATGTGCTGTATTTTTAGATTGAGCAAATATTTTATTAGGATATACTCATAGGTAACATTTTTTGTTTTTTAGAGAATCCTAATCTACAAAATTTTTAGAAGCGCTAATTAATGTAACTTTTGAATGGATATTATATAGATCCTCTTAGTTAGAAGCATATTTAAAGAACGCTATATGAGCCTGATTAATTAAGTACGATACCATGTAACATCTTATCCCAAATGCTACTTATGTTAATATTCATTGAAAAAATTTAATTGCTAATCTAATATTGACAAAACGGTTTTAAAAGGCCTAAGATGTTAATCTAATAGCAAAAGGGGGTTGATTATGATTAAACTACAGAAACCAGTAGCTGATCTTAAAGAAATCATTGTTAAAAGCGTTTGGTTTGGATTTATTGCAGGTATGATATCAGGTATGGTAAAAATTGGATGGGAGAATATTTTGCCTCCAAGAACTATTGCACGAAATATGACAAATCCACCACAACATTTGGCTGAACAAATTGGTATTCCTTCCGATATAGTACACTCATTTTTCTATTATTCAGAAGACCAAAAAGTATTTTGGTTCACATTAATACTTCATTTTTCATTTGCGATTGGCTTCTCTATATTGTTTGTTTTCATTTCACAATACTGGTCAAAAATTGGACTTTGGCAAGGTACGTTATATGGGGTAGCACTGTGGGTTATCTGGCATATCATTCTAATGCCTGCACTTGGAACAATTCCCGCTCCATGGAACCAACCATTTGATGAACATTTATCGGAGTTTTTAGGTCACATTGTATGGGGTTGGTCTATAGCGTCAACTGTATACTATCTTATTGCAAAAGACAAAAAAGGAAATCTTGACAACATTTAAATTTTAACTAGTGATAAAAGTGTTACTTATGTATAGACGCATAAGTAACACTTTTTAGTATGTTTGCAGTGATTTTTGTTGTCACTTTTAAAATTATATTGCAATTTTTTCAACTACTAAATTGTACAAATGCAAAAAAAATTTCCTTTGTCATAATTTTATATCCTTATTTTTAATTGTTATTTAAAATAGTGTAAGATTTACGTTTGATTTTTATAAGTATTTTTGAAGTTGATTTATCACAATGGTTATTTAGTTAGCCTGTTTATAGGTACCATAGCTGCGAAAAAAAACTTGCACAGATATCTACTCTTTTCAGGAGAAGGTATTTGTACAAGTTTTTTATTTTTCTTCACTGCTTTTTAACTTGGTATAGTGAATACCAAGTTAAAAAGCAATATACGCTTATTAAAAGCGAATATAACGCTAGCTTATATTGGTATATTAACCAAAAATCATATTAATTTCAATCTTTTTTCAAATAAAAATAATTGTTAGTTGAAAATTAACAAATAAGTTTGATTTTTTTTGTTTTTTTAATATTTTTAACAACCGTCAATTAAGCCGTCAAAAAAAGGAGTGTTTTTTAATGCCTAAACGAGGCGAAAATATCTACAAAAGAAAAGACTTACGGTGGGAAGGCCGATATAAAAAAGGGATCAAAGAAAATGGGAAAATCCATTATGGCTATATTTATGGACGCAGCTATAAAGAAGTAAAGGAGAAGCTTTATTATTACAAATTGACTTATCAAAAGGTCTGTCAACAAAATGGGTTAAGTGCGCAATCCTATGAAGAATGGGTCTATCAGTGGCTAAAAGAACGAAGAAAGACGCTAAAGGAAAGTACCTATGCCACATATTTTTATAAGTTAAAGCGTTATGTCTTCTCTCATATAGGGAATATGCCTTTAAATCAGTTAACAAAAGAGAGTATTCAACAAGTTATTGATACCTTAAGTGACCAAAACCTTGGCGCTTCAACCATTCACGTTATCTATCAAATTGTTAAAAAGAGCTTACAAGATGCTCTTACAAAAGGAAAAATTAATCAACAACCTTGTCATCATATAGACTTACCAAAAAAACAAAAAAAGATGATTCGATCTCTGTCTACTGAGGAAGAAGAAAAGGTTGAAATTGCTGCCAAGCAACTACCCCTGTCTAAGGGATTACCTATTATTTTAGCGCTAAATACTGGGTTAAGGATTGGAGAAATATCAGCTTTAAAGTGGTCAGATATCGATTTTAAGGCAAAAACACTTCGTGTTACTCAATCTTACCAACGGGTTCCTTTACAACAGGAACAACAGAAAACAACTTTATTATTTACATCGGCAAAGAGTGAACAATCAATACGGGTTGTTCCTATCGGTCGAAATCTTTACAAATGGTTAAAAAAGGGTGCACGAAAAGCAACGGGACCTTACGTCTGTTCCTCTCGGGAACTACCTCAAGAGCCTAGGCAAATTACTTACTATTTCCACCAAATTTTAACGAAATGTGACTTGAAAAATATTCATTTTCACCAATTGCGTCATACTTTTGCTACGAGGTGTATTGAGGCTAATGCTAGTATCACAGCAGTAAGTGCAATTCTTGGTCATGCATCTACTCAAATGACCCTTGATGTCTATACTGATGCAAATTTAAAAAGTCGCCAACAAGCAATCTTAAAAAGAGAACAAATCGCTTAACGTCATTTTTCTTCAATATTCATTTAAAAAATGAAATGAGAAAACTGAGGGAGGGGCTTTTTTTGCTTTTTTCAGATTTTTCCTCTTTTAAGACTGTGACATTTTCCGTTTATATTATCGCTAGCTTTCAAGATAAAAAGCACCTCATTATTCCGTAATAGCCGTCAATGGTCGTCAATGAGCTTATTCAAAAACTATTGATATCAAGGTTTATAGTCTTGTGCTTGGTATTCACTATACCAAGTACAAATTAATATAAACGAATATGTTGATTATCTTTTTTAAGAATGAAAAAAATTGGAAAGGGGGGTGCAAAGGTGAGAGTCCTTATTATAACAAATAATATAGAAAATGAGATGACTCTTCATGAGCAATTAAATTGATTGAATCATGATATATATAACTCGTGATTTATATGTAAATTTGTTGCAGAGTGGAAGATTTCCATATTGGAACAGTAATTTTCCAATGATTGTTATTAGTGAAACAACTTCAAAAAAGGAAGCTCTGGAAATTCTTGAGTACATTATTAGTTGGGAAACTATCTGTTTATTAAAAACAGATGAAGTATTAACTATTGAGGAAGAAGGAATTCTATGTGATGGCGGCTTTGATGCTTGTATTTCAACTCAAGGATTTTTTTCAGAACTTAGAGAAACAATATTTAATTATTCGACAAAAGAAAAAAAGAGATAAATATTCAAAAAAAGCAGTTAATATTACCTTTTAAAAATTTCCAAGAGCAATTGGCTCCCAAATATCAACAAATTATTTCTGTATTATTAAAAGCTAGCGGTAGACCTATTAGTAAAAAAAAGTTGTCGAATGTATTGTGGCATAAATGTACAAATGCTGCTTTAAGTCAACTCTCATTACGAATAGGTAAAATTAATCAAAAGATTTCTAACGAATACGGTATTGAAATTGCTATCCAAACATTATGGGGTAAAGGGTATTACTTTAACGATTTATTCTACAACACTATAGTTAAAAATTGATACTTATAGTAGACATACTTGTATTTGATAGATTTTATATTGACAGTTATATTACTCGTCAAGAATATAAAAAAGGAGATTTTAAAATGAAGAAACAAATATTTTTATTTTCTACATTAGCATTCTTAGGAATCGCTGGTTCGCTTCCTGCAACAGCCTTAGAAACAAATCCCAATGAACAAACAAGTACTGAAACAGTATCTTCATCCAGCAATCGGGTATCAACAAATTTAGAAAGTTCTGACGACTCATCTATTCAACCTATGGAAGAAACAGAATCAAATTCTATAAAAGATTACACATCTGTTAATATGTTTTCAGAAAATATCAGTACTTTGGATAGTCCTTTTAGGCCTAATGATTCTAATAATAACATGTTAACTTACAAAACAGTATTGATTAATTCGAGTAATTCTGGAGAAGTGATTCCTGCAGGAACTAAAGTATCTATAAATTTTTCTTCTCCATCTGACAGTATAGCCCCTGTATCGTTTAGAGGTATTCAATCTAGTGAGTCTCTGAAGGGCTATTTCTCTATGTCAGGCAGCGGAAATTCCTATGAATTAACTATTAATCAAGACTTGTTGCCTGGTGAGTATAATATTTTTAGTTATTTCGCAATAAATAATCCAGGATGGAATTGGGATGGTCTGAATAATTCTTCCGATCCCGCAATTTTTACATCAGATGTTACCTCCAATTTAATCGACTCGCAAAACTCTATTGTTGCTAACGTCCCTATCACCCCAGCCACAATATATATAAAGCCTGTACCAAATTCTCCTGTGGGTGGTCTAGCAGGTTTTATGAATGGTGGATATAATAATACCAATGTAAACAGTGATGGAACTATAGGTGTTGAGAATGGTTACCCAACAAATTTCATAACTTATAACAATGGTGTAGAGTGGTTTAATCCATCTGTCGATAAGGTCAATGGTAAATATTATCAAACTTTTGTTGGAGCGTATTTACCTGCTCAATTAGGAGTAGGTAATCCAATCGGATTGAGTCAAGGACAAATAAGTTTTACCTTTGACAAACCTGTTGACCAAAATAGCCTACGTTTAAATTTAAGTTCATTCGATAAAGGTGATTCTAAGGATATAACGAAAGAACCTGGTGTCAATTTATCAATTAGTAATGATAAAAAAAATGTAACGGCTGAATTCAGTCAATATATGCAAAATAGCGCTCCATTTTTAATTAACCAATGGAGAACTGTAAGTTTAATGGTTGCTGTGCCAGTCGATGATATTAATACTATAGTAAATGGAACTTTTAACTTACAATACCCGAATGTTAATTGGAATTCCAGTTTTAAAGGTGCTTTTACTAATCCAAATAGTAATGACTCTAGTTATCCTTACTTTAGAGGAAATAATGCTACCGTCTATACTACAGATAATCCTTATAATCCATTGACTGATGTTAATTCTTACGTTGGATATAAAAATAACAATGATAACATGACAATCACAAATTTAAACGGATATCCCATTGATGGAGTAAGCCCTGATCCAGGAGTATATACGATTGAATATAAATCAACTAATAAGGATACTTCTGGAAAAGAATTCGACACTACTTTTTCACGAAAAATAACAGTTATAGAAGATAAATCGTCTATTTCGGGAGAAAATTATACAATGTTTATTGGAGATAAAGATGCCACTATATCTGATTTTAAGGCTTCAGCTACTGATAAAGACGGCAATGCTATTAATGTTACTGCGGATCTTTCTTCAATTGATTTTTCTAAAACAGGTTCATATGATATCATTCTTACAGCCTCAGATGGACAGACAAAGACTGTTAAATTGATTATTGAAGAAAAGGAGAATCAATTAGTCCCAATTTATAGAGCATACAATCCAAACGACGGTGATCACTTATATACTATTAGTGAAAAGGAATATGACTGGATTACAGGGCTAAAATGGTCTGCAGAAGGTATTGCCTTTAAGAGTGTCCTTTCTGACTATAAAGATGCTGTTACAATATATCGCTTATATAATTCAAATAGTGGCGAACATTTTTACACTTTAAGCGAAAAAGAATATAACAATGTTGCTTCTAAAGGATGGACAAAAGAAGGTATTGGATTCTATATGGTTCCTAAAGAAAAAGGAGAAGCTGTCTATCGAGTCTTCAATCCAAATGCAACGGGTCCGGGCTCTCACCTCTTTACTAGTAGTAAAGAAGAAGCTGCTTGGTTAGTTGGACTTGGTTGGAAAGATGAAAAAATTGCTTTTTATAGTCCTAAATAACCTCTATAAGTGATGTGATCTCGATTAATACTAAAAGCCCTGGATGCGTTTGCTACCAGGACTTTTCTTGTAAGTGCCAATTAGTCTAACAGATACTGAATCCATAAATCTTGAATTCTAAAGAATTGTAAATAGCTATATTTTGTGAAATGAAAATTTTGCAAGTAAGTCTTATTGTCAAGATCAACAAATTATTGCTGTGAAAAAAGCTATACTAATAAAAATATGTAGTGAAGGGTCAGAAACTTAAAAAGTTTTTGACCCTTTAATTTTTTCTTAATATACTTGATTTTGAATGGTGTCAAAAATTTATATTCAGAAAGAAAGTGGGAATTTTATCGATTTATGGGTATTCTAGAGTAAGTACTAGTAACCAAGACTATAAAACACAGATTGCAAAACTAGAAAAAGCTGGAGCAACTGAAATTTTCAGTGAAAAATATACTGGAACGAAAAAGGAAGGGAGAAAAGAGCTAGAAGAGTTAATTTCTGTTGTGAAAAATGGCGACCAAGTATTAGTCACTAAGATAGATCGTCTTGCAAGAAGTATTGTTGATTTGAATGAAATAATTTCTTCTTTCAATCAATCTGGTGTCACCGTCATATTCTTAGAAAATTCATTGATATTTGAACCCAATAAAAATGATTCCATGCAAACATTGATGATGAATATGTTTGGCAGCTTTGCACAGTTTGAAAGAGACTTAATTGTTACACGCACCCAAGAAGGAAAACAATGGCAACATGCGAACAACAAATATTACAAAGAAGGACGCCCTAAAAGAGTTATAACAGAACGATACAAGCATGCACTTGAGTTAATGGAATCAAATAGTATGAGAGAGGTTGAGAAGAAAACCAATATTTCATTGTCTACGCTAAAAAGGATTAAAAAGCAGGCAAGAGAAGAGGCTCTAAAAAATAAATAGTTTTTATAGAAAACTATTTATGATAAAAAAAGCTATTCTACTATATAACACGGAAAAATTTAGTAGAAGGTTGAATAGATGCAAATTGAAATCGGTGAATCGTATGACGTAAAAGATTTTTTTCTGAAAAATAATCAGAATTTAAAGATGTATCTTTATTATTAATTCCGGCTCAAACTTTTTTTCTTAAATAACAGATGCTAAAAAAATATTGAATAACTCTAAATAATATTAAGGTAAAGATTTTAATTTGGTATAATTTAAACAAGAAGTCTATTAGGATGTGATTGAATGGTAACGGTTGTTATTATATTGAATATGTTGGTTTTAGGAATTGTTTTTTTTATATGGATTGTAGTACGTACTTTAAGCAATTATAGTATAAACAAAGTTTTTATTGACCGACAAAAAAAATTTAAAACTGAACATCAAATGTCAGATCAAGATCTTCGTTTATTTCAACAAACTATGGAAGAATTAAAAAAACAAATTATATATATTGAACAAGTAACTAATATGAATAATCATTTAAAAAAAATAGAAAAAAAAGAAGCCGGGATAGTGTCAGCTAAACAGATTTTTCAAGAGTTAATGAATGAACCTAAAGATCTAACTAAGTATGGGGATTTCATCTATAAAAAATTACCTAGTATGGAACATGCTTGTTCCAAATTAATGAATATTGAAGACTCAAACCTGAATACACCCGAGATAAAAGACTCAAAGAATAATATTTTGCAGACCATTAATTTTATTTCGTCCAGTATTACCGATGATTATGAACGTTTAGTAGAGGAAGATTCTACAGAAATCGCATTATCTAAGAAAGTAATTGGTGAGAAAAAGTGAGTAAAAAAAATTTTCATAAAGAATATGATAATTTGTTCGATATGCAAGATAACAGAGCAAAAAAACAAAATCGTGTGTTCAAAATTATCTTGTCAGTAATACTAATATTAACTTTCGTAGAGTCGGTATTTGTAAAAATAGTTGAAAGTCACGATGATACTAACAGCGAGTACACATATACTTATCCATTAGAGGAGGCGGGCATAAAAACTACAGGAACAATAGATTACAGTAAGTCTTTATCAGCAACCATTAAGGATAATACATTTATTTTTAATCGAGGTTACCAACTAACTATAATGGGAGATTGGGATAATTCTACCAATAAAAAGGCTCTGTCTTTATTGCCTGAGGATAATGATGACCCGGATTATGTTGTCACTAAAACAATCGCTGACTTAACATTTTATGAAGGACGTTACGTTTCAGACTACGCCACGATTTCTCTTTCGGGCAATTTACTGCATTCATTTAGGTTTTCTGATCTATTCAACAAAAAATTTGTCAATATTTATCCCCAGAAAAATTTAGATGACGTTTTAACAGGATATATATTCTATTCTGAAAGTAAAGAAGATTCTACAATTTATCGTTACTTCTTATTTCCGGATAAAACAGGTATTTTGATAGAAGGTTTTACTGTTAATGAACCACTAAAAACGTTAACAAATAAAAGTAACTTTGAAGAATTTACAAGTGCTTTCCCTAAAGACTATAAATTTTTAAGTGAAGATTTTATATTTGAAAAGAGCAAGATACAGGTAACTTCTAGTGAGGTATTTGATAGTGAATAATAAGAATTTTCATGCTGAATATGATCAGATGTTTATCAAAAAAAAACTTAACAAGAGTAAAAACAAGTATCGGTGTGTTCTTATATTCTGCGTATTAGCCTTTTTGAATATGATACTTTTAATGGTTTTCAATAGTACTGGCAAAGAAGAGGCAACGCAAAATAAAGAGGCGAGTACCTCAAGTACAATAGAAAGCGATTTTAAATCTTATACAGTTCCAAAAGAGATATTCCTTTTAAAAGATAATAATATTCGACCGAATGGACCTATTGATTATAACCTTCCACTAAGTGTAACATTTCAAAATGAAACAATGATTTTTAACCGTGGTTATGAAGTTAAAGTTAATGGGGATTGGGATACCACATATACAGATAACGAACAATCTGTTCTACCAGGAGTTGATACTGACTCATTAGTGGATTTAGCAACCTTGACGTTCTATGAAAATAGAAATATGACATATATTGTAAATGTAAATATAACAGGGGATATGGTAAACGGTGTAGTTTCTTATGAACACTCGAATAAAGATTTTATGAAATTATATCCTCAAAATCAAATTGAAGATGTACTAACTGGCTATATTTGTAAATGTATGAGATCAAGTACATATGCTTATTACTTCATACAAAAATACTTTATTTTTCCCGACGGTACTGGATTTATGATAGCTATAAATATTTCAAGCGAACCGAATAAAAAAATAAATAAAGATAGCACTTTTAGGGATTGGAATAATGCCTTTAAAAGTGAATTTAAATTTATGGATAATACTTTTTTGTTAAGTAAAACAAATTAATAACTAGATGATCAATTAACTATAGATACAACGTCCTCATCAAAAATAGACAATCACTCACTACTCCCGTTTTAAACGAGAGTTTTTTTATTTCATACTAAAGAGGTATATCATTTAACTGAATATTTCCAGCATACTCATAGGTAACGCTTCTTTATTTTTTTTAAGACTAGTTTGAAAGGATTTTTCAAATCTCCGTCACTTTAAAAGGTAATTCACTAAAATTTTAAGTGATAAATTTCATAATAATAGCTCTTGCCTCATCAGAAACAAGAGCTGTTATTAGCGGGTTAATAGACTTTTATTCATCATAAAAAATAGACTACATAATGTTATACCAAGTAAGTCTCTATAAATTGAAGCCAAACTCAAAACAGGAATCTAACAAAAAACAGTTTACGGTTTTAATATTAAACTAAACTTTTCGGTACCTTTTCATCCCTATAATATTTACGAATGTAAAAACAATGATGAATACAGACAGAATACTTAAATCAAACCGAATATAGCTCCATCCTTGCCCCTTTAACATAACTGAAGATAAGGCGTCTGCTTCATAGGTTAGAGGGAAGATATAACTCAATCCTTTTACCCAACTAGCCATTGAATCTAGTGAAATAATGCCCGAGAAGAAGATTTGTGGAATGACTACAATTGGTAGAAATTGCATCATTTGAAATTCTGAGCTAGCAAATGTAGAGACAAAAATACCTAAAACTAATGCTGAAAAGGCAATTAGAATGTTAGATAAAAAGACCCAGCCAATGTTTCCAGCGACATGAATATTTAGGATATATAATGAGAAGGAGACAATTAGTAAAGTTTGTAAAATAGCAAAAACTCCGTATCCAGCTAAATATCCTAGAATAATTTCGCTTCTTCTGACAGGCGTTGCCAAAATTCGCTCTAATGTACCTGAAGTTCGTTCTTTTAAAAGAGCAATCCCTGAAATTAAGAATACAAAAAAGAAAACGAAGAAACCCATTAAAATTGGGAATATTTTATCAAAGAAACTAGTACTACTATTTCCATAGATATAAGAGTTATTAACTGAATAACTTGTGACAGAATACATTTGTCCTGTAACAAGAGCTGCTTGTCGCAGTTCGATGGTCATTTCTTTGATGGTATCCTTTGTAAGGACATTAGATAAAATAGTTTTGACTGCTGTGGTTTCACTGGGGTCACTATTTTCATAAGAGACTTTGATTGTAGAATTTTTTACACTGATAAAAGCAGATAGGTTATCCTCCGTTGCTTTCTTAGAGATATTCGTATCAGTATTATATTTTTTTATTTTTACATGGTCAGTTTTTTTTAAATTATCTGTAATAACTGTAGGGACGCTTTGATCAACACCAATTGTAACGGAAACATCACTACTGGAGGTAAATAAAACATTCATCAAGGTTAAAATGACTAAAGGGGCGATAAACATTAAAGCAAGTGTCCGTTTATCTCTGAACATTTCTTTTAATACTCTTAAAAAAATCGCTTTAAACCGAATCATTTTACTTTCACCTCTGCTTTTAAAAAGACATCTTCAATTGTATCTACGTTGAATTGTGCCTTTAATTCTGTAGGTGTCCCTATAGCAAATACTTGTCCATCAATAATAAGTCCTACTAAATCACATTTTTCAGCTTCGTCCATCACGTGAGTTGTAATAATGATTGAATTATCTTCACTCGCAATTTTCCGTAACTGATTCCAGATTTCAACTCTCAGGCTAGGATCAATACCGACTGTGGGTTCATCTAAAACTAGTAATTCTGGTTGAGCAAGTAACGCTGTTGCTAAGGAGAGTCTTCGCTTCATACCACCAGAGAAATTTTGAACTAAAACATTTTCAGAGTCAGTAAGATTTACTAAAGATAGATTTTCCTGGATAGCCACAGTGAGATTACTTTTTTTCAACCCCATAAGTTTGCCAAAAAATTGAAGATTTTCTTTGGCAGTTAAGTTTTCATAAAGGGCATCACTTTGCCCCATATATCCAATTTTTTCTAAAATTTTCCGATTAGGCATCGTGGTATTAAATATTTCTGTCGATCCTTTATCCAATTTTTCCATACCCATCATACATTTAATTGTCGTGGTTTTTCCTGCACCACTGGGACCAATTAACCCTACAATTGTTCCTCTTTCAACCACAATTGAGACGTCTTGTAATACGGTATATTTGTTAAAGCTTTTATGAGCATGCATCATTTCAGCAATAATTTCATTTGACATTTGCTTCCCTCCAATTTAATGAACACAGTGTTTATTATCTTGTGCTCCTTGAAGTATAAACTTATTAAATCGAATTTCAACTAACTAAATTGGATAATAGACATATCAAAAAAAGTGATTACTTACTATGAAAAAAATAACCGCTATGCGGTTATTTAGACTAAATCAAAATTCAAAAATTTATTGAGAATTAAAACGAGCTCCTCTGGAGAATCTTTCTGCCCATCATTTACCCATTCTTGTAAGAAGCCAAATAAAGCATTACTCAAAAAAGTGATAAAATATTTTCGTTCTAACTCAGTTTTGACCTGAAGACTTAAGTGAGGTAACACATTTTTTATGGCATTTTCTTTAAAAAGGTTCTTCACTTGCCGCTGTATGTCAGGAGATCCGTTATCAGAAATTAATAAGGCTAACAGTAAACCGTCTCCCTTAAGAAAGTTCATCATGTATAACATCAGTTCAGCTTTTGGCCGACCTTCTTCTGAAAATACTTTTAGCTGTTCGTTGGTGTGGTCTATTAATTCTAACTGATACTTTTCTACTAAATCGAATTTATCTAAATAGTGTAAATAAAAACCACTACGACTCACTTCAGCTTCTTTGCAAATATCCTTAACAGTAATTTGAGCAAAAGATTTACTTTTCAACAATGTAATCATAGCGCATATAATTCGATCTTTAGTGCGATAAAAACGAATATCCTTCTCATTCTTCATATTAGTATCTCCTTTTAGTGGGCAATTTAATAGAATTGTTCATTATACATTCCAGATTCTTAAAATATCTTTACATCTGTCTATACTGCAAAGGGTACAAAATAAAAAACACCGTGTCTACTAAAAGTACTTTGTAAAATATAGAGAGTACTTATCATTAAATTTATAACCAGTAATTGGCACTATGTTGATGCAGTTTTTTTTCTTTTTAGTTTTTAGATTAATTATATTTGGATAGTCTTTAGATTTTAGACAATAATAGAATTTATAAGAGATGATAAATTATGACTAAAAAATATTTTGTGTAATTTGGCGGTTGAAATAAGTGTAAAATAACTTTAAAAGTGACAGTAAAATAGGGTTCTTGAAAAAATATAAAGTGCCGCCCATGGGTATACCCACAGGTGCCGCTTTCATTTTTTTTTATTATTTTTATTGCTTTTTCTTTTGAAACAATATTTCAGATAAATTTTTTATAACCACTTAATATTTAACCAGTGTTATACTAAAAATATCCTTTAGTAAAGAGAGGCTGTTGAGAATGTGTACAAATATTAAATTAACCGCAAAAAATAATGATATTTTTTTTGGACGTACAATGGATTTAAATATGTCAATGTTTGGAGAAGATCCAGGAATAGATCTTGATGTAAAAATCGTATCTATGCCGAGTGGAACTACCGTAGAGAGTCAGCTAAAACCTTGGAAAAGTAAATATGCTACATTAGGTATATGTACCAAAGATACTGCCATCATGTATGACGGTATTAATGAGTATGGGTTAACCGGTGATTGCCAAGTATTAGTAGAAACAACTAGAAGTAAAACTTCTGAAATTGAATCTTTAGGGAAAATCCCCGTAATTGGCGAGGAGTTTGTAACATATATACTAACTAATTTTAAAAATGTACAAGAAATTCGGAATATATACTCAGAATTTATGTTGACAGAGCAATCATTTGTATATAAAGGAAATAACTTACAATTTCCTTTGCATTATGCTTTTATTGATAAAACAGGCGATGGCATCGTTTTGGAACCAGTAATATCTGGAGGTTTTAAATTATATGACTATATTGATGTGATGACAAATAGTCCTGAATATGATTATCATACTGTTAATATTAGAAATTATATAGGTTTAGAAAATACCGGAGTATCAGAAAAGAAGATCAATAATCAGTTGGCACTGAAACCTATCGAAAATGGCACAGGGTATGGTCTCCTAGGGATTCCTGGAGATTATACTTCACCGTCACGATTCATACGTAGTTTCTACTACAAGAATATGATAGATAGTTTCGATACAGACAAAGGTATCAATACTTTATACTCGATTTTTAGACCACTAATAATCCCTCGTGGATTAGAACACGCACATGAAGATAAACAAATGACAGATTATACGCGTTACTGGTCAGGATACGATGTTAATAATCAAACTGTTTATATACAAACTGGTGAAGGTTTGGCTATTACCTCAAAAAAAATGGATACATCATTAAAAGAAATAACTTATACAGATATTCAATTAGATGATCATGTATATATAAAATGATGAAATAATTGTCCGATAACTAGCTATTTTTTTCATGGATATCTCAAACCTTTAAGTGAATCCATGTAAATGTGGCAGCTCAAAGAAATTAATAGTTCTTATAGAATTGGTCTATTAATTTTTTTGGAAGGAACACTCAGAAGGAATTAAATCAGATAAACCAACGACAAGACAAATAGATGTGCCAGTTGAATTCGAAATTTTTTTCATTTAAAAGTGTTGATTTTGGGTGTTTATTATGTTGTTTAAGTACAAATAAATGAAGTATGTTATTATTATTATTAACGCTTACAAAGGAGGGGTTTTATGAAAAAGTTTGTATTAGGATTAGGACTGGTATTAGGATTAGGACTAGGTATAATTTATAGTTCACCAGCAGAAGCAGAAGAATTAGGGTTAGAAAATTTACTACTTAGAGTTTATAATCCAAATTCGGGGGAGCATTTTTTCACAGCTAGTTACGATGAAGCTAATTGGTTATCATCTCAAGGGTGGACTGGTGAAGGTACAGCTTGGGCAATCCCAGATAAAGGAGACGAAGTATATCGATTATATAATCCAAATGCAGGTGATCACTTCTACACAAAAAATTTAGTTGAATATGATTGGTTAAGTAAACAAGGATGGGTACAAGAGGGGAAATCATTTTTAAGTGATACACGAGACGATGTTCCAGTATATCGTAGTTATAATAAAAATGCTCTTGCTGCAGGATCACATATGTTTACTACTGAAAAATTTGAACATGATGGACTTGTTGCTGCAGGTTGGATTAATGAAGATGTTCAATTTTATGCAGAATCAGCATATTCCCGCCTGGATAAAAGAGTTGCTTATTGCGACGAATATATAAAAGAATCAGACTATGTAGCGTCTGATTATGCAGAATTTAAAGTTGCCTTAGATTCTAGTAAAACACTATTGAATGATTCCAATTCAACGGTAGATGATTTAAATCAAGCGGAAAAGGATTTATATAATGCTATTGTGAAATTAAGAGAATCGATAGCTATTGAGGAATAATCTATAAAAGAACTATCCATTTATTATGGATAGTTCTTTTTTGTTAGAAACTTTATTTGGAAAATATTTGTTGAATTTTTTTTAGTTTAAATTACATTTGACCAACGTTATACCACCATGTTGTGTAACGTTCATTGAAAGGGAATGATTTTGTTAAAAGTGACTAAGATAACTACCACTAATAATGAACTAAATAAAGCTAGCAGAAGGAAAAAAATACCGCATAAAATTTTATGTGGTGTTTTTTCTAGTTAATTATTTAGCACTGTAGAATGCGATACCTTCATCTTTCCATCCCTGGTTAATTAGCCAAGTTGATTCTTCTTTGCTAGCGGTGAATAAGTGAGATCCAGGACCAGTTGCATTTGGATTGAAAACACGATAGACAGTATTCCCTTTTTCTTTAGGAACCATATAGAATCCAACTTGTTCTTTTGTCCAACCTTTTAAGGCTACATTATTATATTCACTTTCACTTACAGTATAAAAATGTTCTCCAGAATGAGAGTTGTAAAGGCGGTATACTGGAATAGCACCTTCATAATCAGAAAGGACACTTTTAAATGCAGTTCCTTCAGCATTCCACTTCAACTCAGTAATCCAATTATATTCTTCTTGACTTAACGTGTACAAATGATCTCCATCATTTGTATTATATGACCTTAATACAGGTATTAACCTAGTACCTTCATCATTATTTTGTACCATAACATTCATAGTTTTATCTAAAACTGCACCTGAAGGATAATGCAAACGGTAGATCACTTTATAATGTCCTGGTTTAGAAGTATCTACATCATTGTAGATAGCAGTAAAGTCATTACCGTAAGGTACTTCTTCATTATCACGATAAGCAGTAGCATAATTTTCTGGATAAAAAATATCTCCAATATTTAAGGTGATACTGTCATTAAGCAAGTCTATACGATCATTATTTTGCACCATAACATTCATAGTTTTATCTAAAACTGCACCTGAAGGATAATGCAAACGGTAGATCACTTTATAATGTCCTGGTTTAGAAGTATCTACATCATTGTAGATAGCAGTAAAGTCATTACCGTAAGGTACTTCTTCATTATCACGATAAGCAGTAGCATAATTTTCTGGATAAAAAATATCCCCAATATTTAAGGTAATATTATCATTAGGCAAGTCTATAAAGTCTTTATTTTTATCGACTGTCCCAGAATCCAGTGTCTTTTGTTCTGCAAAAGCAGGAGTTGAAAAGATAAACTGTGGAAACAATAATACAGAAATCAAAAGAACATGTAAGTATTTCATAGCACACTTCCTTTCATATGATTAACATAATATAACACAAATAACGAAAATTATTTATTTATTTTCTTATAAATTCTTTCATTTAATGAAGTTTAAAAGATAGTCATATCTGTTAATGGATAACATTAATTTATTAATTTATATAAATTACGATAGATTGAGGAATTTTTTATTTTTTAAATAATAACTTCAGAATTATTTATTATTTAAATTTAGTATATGACAACTTAAAGTAATTCGATTGTGTTACAAAATTTTAAAATACATTAATTTAAAAACTAAAAGAACAAAATATAACCGAAAAACTTCTGAAAAAGAGATACCCCAACATTACACAAGTAAGTTGTGTTAACTACAGCCAAAATTATTGATTAATATATCAGCTGATTTATTAATCCTATTGACTATTTCTCAGTTCCCATTATACTTTTTGGAAACGTTTAAAAAAAGGAGTGTCATTATTATGGAAGAAACTTACAATAAAGAGTCAACCAAAAATATTGAACTATTCTTTTGGACAGAGTCGTTCAAATGTTAAATCGTGATTTCCCTGTATTCATGATTGTGTGAGAATTTTCTGTTTTGTTCCCAGTTAAACTAAGACTACAATAAAAAATAGAAATCAACAGGACCATGAATAAGAATAGTAAAGTAACTGGAAATTTTCTTTTTAATCTACCCGTGGTCGATTTGTTAAAATTTTTATACTTATTAAAGGACAATTTTTTGACAAAAATTTAGAGGAGGCGACAATGAAATCAAAACATTCTATTTATTCATTATTTGATTTTATTTTAACTATTTTTTGGATAATGCTTTTTATATTAAATTTAGCCAGAGTAATTGATTTAAGTTTATTCCCATACAATCTCTTAGACATGGTGATTACTTTATATTTTATTATTAGCTACCTTACTAGATTCTTGATGTCTGAGAAAAAAAAGGAGTTTTTTTTAGAAAATATATTTGATTTAGTTGCTATACTCCCATTTAATTTACTTACTGGCAATCTCTTATTCAGCACCAATAGAATTTTTAGAATCATTAATTTAATGCTTAAGTTAGGGAAAAAAAAGAATAGTTTTTTGTATGAAAATGTTTTTATATACGGACTTTATGCAAGTGCTTGTATTATATTTGTCGGTAGTGGTTTTTTTAGCTTTTTTGAAAATAAAAATTATGGAGAAAGTATTTGGTGGAGTATTGAAACAGTAACTACTTTGGGTTATGGAGATATTATTCCAAAAACAGCCTGGGGCAAACTAACTGCTTCAATAACTATGCTATTTGGATTAGGTTTTATCAGTTTGATTACTTCGACGATAACAAATTATTTTAGTAAAAATAAGATACACAAAAAACATTCTTCTGAAATAGAAAAATTGCATGAAAAAATTGATTATCTTACTAAGCAAGTTGAAATTCTAACAAATAGTAAAGAGAAAAAAGATTAACTGGTGGAGGATTGGTAGAACAATTTCAGCAATATGTTGGAGATTACGGAAGATACTTTAGACAAATCAAAATTAACAAAAATATAAGAATAGAATAAGCAAAGCTTTTCTTTACTCAGTCATTGTATTGGCATTAACGTAAGAGAGTTGAATTTGCCAAGAAAAACAATTCATGCCATTAAAGAAAGAAGCTACTAGTTATTAGGTGATATTTATGAATAAATTACTGAAAATGAGATTACTTACTGTTACAAATAGTAATCCCGATTGGTCAAGTAATAAAGAGGAATTACAAAAAATATAAAAATCTAGTTGAACTTTTATTTGATTCAAGTCATCCCCTTCCGTCAATTAAAAATGATTGGGCTAATTTCAAACGTAGTGATTTTCTGTTTTTATTGTCATTAGGTTATGATACAAAATATATACCAGAAATATATGTAGTAGGATCTCAAAAAATAAACCTTTGGAAAAAAATTAAGGTTTACATGGTAAAACAAAAGATGAAATGTATTCAGATGAAGTTGTCAAAGTGAGAAAGCAGAAAATACTTTCTGATTATGACATAAATGTTGGATGAGACAATATGCAAGCAACAGATTAAGGAACACATGTTGGCATTAATGGATCAAGATGAAATTAGATTAACAATAAAATACTAGTAAAGAAAATCTATTATTGACTGTTCTTCTCCACTTCCTAAGAATCAAAAAAATGGGAGAAACAAAGGATATCCGATTTTTTATTTTCAATTAAAAAATTACTTATTTAGCATGGTTACTAAGTAAATCCAATTATGATTAGACGTAAAAATTATTTCGGAGTATTATAGACCTACAAATAAAGAAAGCGGTGTTTATTATGACGGATTATGAAAAAAAAGAAGAAAATGTAGCCAATAATGTGACTGACACAGTAGTTAAATTAGATAGTGAGTTGGATAAACTTAATTCACTTAATGAAGATACTAGCAAGGAACATGAATTTAAGAAATGGTATGCAGAAAAGAAAGCAATTCATGAAATTAAACATATTTTATATGATGCTGGTAAATATGATAAATATGATGAAGATGAAATGAATAAAATCGATACTTTTTTTGAAAATTTGAAGTGACATTGAGCTATAAATGTTTACTTATACATTAATCATAGCTTTTTATAAAAGGACGGATGTTTATGAAAAACCGAACTAAAATTAGTATAGGAATTGGTTTACTGGCAATAACAGGGGCATATGCTACAGTTAATTTTTCTGAAAAAATATTAGGGAAAATTGAGAGTGAAGTAACTCGTTACAAAACAAAAAAAGTTGTCAGAGATAAATTTAACAATAATGAAAAATTATTAAATATTGTTGATGATTTATCTGATAGTGAATTAAATTCTCTTAACCAAATTGCTAAAGATGTAAAAAATAGTAGAGAAAAAGTAAAACAAATAGGAAAGAAAATTAAAGATACTACGGGAAATGTATTGTAATCATAAAAATTCAAATCTTTTTCGGAGTAGAGCATTCTACTTCGATTTTTTATTTTTCTATTGAATTTAATTCCAATTATCAATAGCAATTTATAACTAGTTACTTTAGCTATGTTTCAAAGCACAGCCTGTGATTATAAATGTAATAAGTTAGAAACTAACCGTTCAATATCACCTGGGAAAAATAGTCAAATTATCAGTTTCAATTTTATATTCTGAAATTTAAAAAATCAAATTAGAACATATATTACAAAAAAGGAGAAAAAATGAGAAGAAATTTGAATCTTATTGGACAATGTGCACTGTCTATTATTAGTACGACCATAATCATTATTCCATTTATGCTTTTTATTCAGTTAAGCAATGGATCTAACTGGAGTACTATACTTCCCTTCATTCTTTTTTATATTTTTAGGATGACAGGTATTTTTTTTATTCGTGGAATAAAAACTACGTTGAATAGTTATAGCCTTTTGAAAATCTCTTTGATAAGCGGGCTACTGGGATGTATTTTTAGTGTATTGGGTAGCACTTATTTTCCCATGTACATTTTAGGTGGATTTTTTTTAGGGCTAAGTGGAGCGTGGCTACCACCTTCAAATACAAGTTTAAATATTTATTTAAAAAAACAGAATGAAAAACAAAAAAGTAGCAATATTATATCACTGATTATGATTGCGATATTAGGCATTACTATGTTCTCACCCATAAACTTTCGTTATAGTTTGTGTTTCTCATTCTATGGTTTACTGTATATCATCTCATTATATATGGTTTATCAGTATTCAGGATATAAAATAGCATCCCACGATTTAGAAGAATCCAAATATAGCTATTTAGTTTTATTTTTTAGTTTCTTATTTCTATTATTTTTGTTACGATCTAGCAGACTAATGCTAAACTCAGAGGAATTTGATTATTTTATTTATGGATATATTTTTTTAATTATTTTAGGTGTTATAAGGTTATTTATTTTTAAATCTCACGAGGAAAAAAGACTACCGCGTTCTTTATCTTTTTTAACCATAATTAATGGATCATTGGGAAATTATTTATTTTTATTTTGTTCCTTATACGCTAGTGGATATTATGGAAGAGAGGCAGTAGCTTTTAAAGTGTATCTCCCTTATGTTTTAGGCATGTTTTTAAGTACTTCAACAAAAAAATTCATCTTTAAAAATATGAAAAATTATTCATTGTTAGGTGTGATAGTGGGATTGGTAACTATTTTAGCAACTCCCTTTTTTTCATTGGGAATTTTTTTAATTAGCTTATTTAAGAGTATTTTAAATTCTTGGTTGACAATCCAGTATAGTGAAACAGAGTCTCTACCTATGGATAAAAGAATATGGGTAAAATATACAATTCAAAATATTGGTAGTATATCACATCAGTTTATTTTAATGATATTAGCGTCTGTAATTTTGACCAGTGACAAAAAGACTGTAAAAGAATTTTTTATATATAGCAGCAGAGCAGTATCAACTCATAATAGTATGGTGATTATGCAATCGTGGAATCATATTGCCACTGCACTGATATTATTGCTAGTTGCTATGTATTATTTGATCATTTTAAAGATACAGTATTCTACAAAAGATATCCTTTAGTTTACGTCAAAAATTAAGTCAAATAGAAAGTCTATTTCATTGTTCAAATTAAAATATTAGCTTAATTTGAATTCCTTTAAATTTTTAATCAAATTAGTTGAAAAATCAAAAATATTAATATAGCAGTATTCACGAGTAGCTTAATCTCTCGTGGATACTGTTTTTTCAATAGTAACTATACGTCGAAAAACATTCCAATTTTAGACACAAAAAAATTGGATTTAGTTACTAGAATAATATATAGAAGTACTTTATATTTTGGACAAATCTCAATGTTTGTCTATTTAAAAAAATCGAAAAAAAATGTAAAGTACTCTTGTATCCAAGTCTAAAAAAATAATTCTTTTAAAGGAATGATGACAAATGTATTACTCAAATGGAAACTATGAAGCTTTTGCACGTCCAAAAAAACCTAAAAAAGCTGATAAGGTATCTGCCTACTTAGTTGGTTCTGGACTGGCTTCACTTGCAGCAGCAGCATTCTTGATTCGTGATGGTCGTGTGGCTGGAAATAGAATTCATATTTTCGAAGAATTGAGTCTTGCCGGAGGCTCATTAGATGGTATTTACAAGCAAGAAAATGGTTTCGTTATACGAGGTGGTCGAGAAATGGAAAGTCACTTCGAATGTCTTTGGGATCTCTACCGTTCCATTCCTTCATTAGAACAGGCAGATGCTTCTGTTTTAGATGAATTTTATTGGTTGAATAAAGAAGATCCCAACTCTTCGCATTGTCGTTTGATTCATAACCGGGGAGAACAAGTAGCTACCGATGGTCAATTTTTATTAAGTGAAAAAGCCATAAAAGAAATAATTGCACTTTGCTTAATGGAAGAAAGTCAGCTACAGAATAAAAAAATTAGTGAGGTCTTTTCTGATGATTTTCTTACTTCAAATTTTTGGGCTTATTGGTGCACAATGTTTGCCTTTGAAACTTGGCATTCAGCAATGGAAATGCGCCGTTATTTAATGCGGTTTATCCACCATATAGACGCTTTAGCTGATTTTTCATCATTAAAATTTACTAAATATAACCAATACGAATCATTAGTATTACCTCTGTTAAGCTTTCTAAAAAAAGCTGGTGTTCACTTCCAATATAATACGCAAGTGGAAAATATTTTAATTAAATCAGATAAAAGCGGTACAAAGCAGGCGCAACAAATTCTACTAAAAGTAGATGGATTTCCTGAAACAATCGATTTAACTGAAAATGATTTAGTTTTTATTACTAACGGTTCTATTACTGAAAGTTCAACATATGGCGATAATGATACTCCTGCACCTATTTCACATAAGCTAGGTGTTAGTTGGAACCTTTGGAAAAAACTAGCAGCGCAAGACATAACTTTTGGTAGACCAGAAAAATTCTGCGAAAATATTCCAGATGCTGCGTGGGTAGTTTCAGCTACCATTACTACATTGGATAAAAAAATTGCACCTTTTATTGAAAAAATAAGCAAGCGAGATCCTTATAATGGAAAAGTCGTTACTGGCGGAATTGTTCACGTAGAAGATTCAAATTGGAAATTAAGTTATACGTTAAATCGTCAACCACATTTTAAAGAACAACCAAAAGATCAACTAGTCGTCTGGTTTTATGCACTGATATCTGATACTGATGGAAACTATACAAAAAAAACAATCACTGAATGCACAGGTAATGAGATTGCAGCTGAATGGTTATATCACATGGGAGTTCCTAATGAAATGATCAACGATTTAGCGATTCATTCATGCAACACGATGCCTTGCTACATGCCTTATATTACTTCTTATTTTATGCCGCGTGCAAATGGTGACCGACCACTAGTTATTCCTGAAGGATCTAAGAATTTAGCCTTTATCGGAAATTTTGCAGAAACAAAACGAGATACTGTTTTTACTACTGAATATTCAGTTCGGACAGCTATGGAAGCAGTGTACGGTTTATTAGAGGTGGATCGAGGTATTCCTGAAGTTTTCGCTTCTTGCTATGATATTAGAACATTGATGAAGGCTACTTATTATTTAAATGATCAAAAGAAATTAATTGATCTAAAAGTTCCTTGGTTTACAAGTCTAGTGGAAAAGCATGAACTAAAAAAAATTAAAGGTACATTCATTGAAGAATTATTAGAAGACAGTGGTTTGTTATAATACTAAGTAATCTTTAGTGTATAAACAAGCATCGATGTGTCCTTCTATAAAAAAGATTACTATCTAAAAAGTAGATCAAAATGAACAACCGAGAAGGATTTTTCTTTTCGGTTTTTTTAAAAGTAACAGGGAATTTTTTTAAAAAAATTATTGATGGATTGGGCAGCCTCCCATGTATTTAACCATTCAAACTGTAATATTTTAATCTTCCACAGTTAAAAAATACAATCACATGATAGATTATTATTACTTTTAGTTCTCGTTTGAAACGAGAACTATTTTTTTCAAAACAAACATTAGTATACTTTTTCTAATTACAGTGGTTACCCTTCCCATTCCCAAAATTAACACTTTTTATTCCAAATAAAGCATTGCCAATACGGATTTATTCTATTCTCTACAATGTAACTCATAGGTGTATATTAAATAATAAGTAATTTCTCTTTTTTGTTCAGATTACTGCCATAGGAGACATTCAAAAAAGTAAGCTTTTAGAATTGAAACTACTGACTAGATTTCTAGAGATCTCTTATGGGTGATAATTATGGTTTATATTATTTTAGAAGATAGAGATTTTTGCGAGATATAATATTTAAACAAATACCCAAGGCAAAAGATAGGATTAAATAACTAGTTCCTCCATAACTTACGAAGGGTAATGGTACTCCTGTCATAGGAATTAATCCTAAGACGCTTGCGACATTGATACTAGATTGGATAAGTATCAGCGTCCCAAATCCAATAAGTACTAAGCTCAGTTGCTGATCTTTGCATTGAATGGATTTCTGAAAAATCCTTAAGCAAACTACAAAAATTAAAAATAAGACAAATATAGCGCCTAGCAACCCCAATTCTTCACTAATAATTGAAAAAATAAAATCTGTCTCTGCTTCTGGTAGATATCCCTGCTTAGTAAGACTATTGCCTAAGCCAAGTCCTAAAAAACCACCATTATATAAAGCATAGTAAGAATTAGCCATTTGATATCCGTATCCATGCTCATCTAAGAAAGGATTGTGAACTATAGAAATGCGATTATAAGCATGAGAAAAAAATGTTGGCAACAAATTGTTTTCGCCTAAAATTAATACAATAGTGGCTATTAAAATTATCCCCATTAAAAATAAGCCTATCCCTATTATTCCTTTTTCAACAGGAATTGCTGCCGCCCAAATGATTACTGCGACTATCACTATAATCATAAATGCTCCAGAAATTTTAGGTTGCAATAATACTAAGCCAGTAGCTAACCCTGTAATAATAAATGGTTTAGTCAATTTTACATTGGTAATATTTTTATTTTTAAAATAACTTGCTAAATATAAAATTAGAAATATAACAATGATTTCAGATGGTTGAAACTGAAATCCCCCTATCGAAATCCATCTCTGTGCGCCATTGACAGTTACAGCAAAAAAACCGACTTTTACCATAATTAAAAGGAGAAATGAAACTATTAAACCTCCCTTAATAAAAAGTGGGTGTAGCAAATACTCAAGCTTTATAAAAAAGGTTACCCCTATTATTGTCAAACTTATTATAATAAATATAAATTGCCGATATAATAAGCTTAGCGAGTATTCATCTGTGACCATCAGTCTATAAGAACTGGCACTATAAATTTCTAAAAGCCCAATTACAGATAAAATAAAATATGGAACTAAAATAACAATGTCAATTTTTCTATTCTTGATCATTCAATTTCTCCTCCTAAAACGATAGTTAGGTGGAATTGATAACCAATTCTACAAGTAACCCAAATAAAAAAGGCCTAAAACCTTTTTTGAACAGATTTTGACCTTTATAAGGTTGTCTCATCGTTCGAGTTTTAGCACTATGCAACGTAAAGAAAAAATATCTTAGTTATTTGAAAAAGCCTTAATTCGACAATTCCTGTTTGACCCATTGGTATCTTTCGATATTTCTGGGCAATAACCTATTTTTACATAGGAGCCTCACCTAACAAGTTTATTTAATTGCGTTCATATTAATTTATTTCTTTTGCCGATACAACGAATTGGAAAAATCTTAAAAAAAAGCTGATAAATTCTTATTAATTCTTTATTTAATCGGCTCTCCGTCAAATAGTGTTGCAAAGGGTTTTTATTTTTATATTAAGTTATGCTTTTCTATTAATTGCTATTACAATAAAATTTTTATTTTTTAAAAAAACTGGATATGGAATAAAAATTATAAAAACATAAATAAATGATCAAATAATAACAAAAAATGTTCTACAGACTTTAGATATATAACTGGTAATAACCATGAACTTGTTAAAAGATGAGAGTAAAGTAGTGACAATTCAGAATATAAGTGACCAAACAATTGATGATGTAAAATTCTTAGCAAAATTAAGTAATCGGAACTGTTTTACAGAATATTGAAGAACGTGAATGCATTCCCGTCAAAGTAAGTAACCATTTGTAAATATTTTTTTGGTGGACGGAAAATTGTTTTTTTCAATATATTCATTATTCTTTTCCAATAATACGATTGAAATAATTAAAAAAAAAATAAACTTACTCAAAATGATTGAAAGCAATACAACCTTAATTCTATACTTTTGGCAGTTAGATAAAATAACCTTGTTAGGTGAGGCTCCTATCCAAATATAGGCTATTGCGCAGAAATGTCGAAAGACACCAATGTGTAAAACAGGAATTGTCGAATTAAGGCTCTTCTAAAGATAGCTAAGAGAAATCTTTACGTTGGATAGTGCTAAAGCTCAGACGATGAGAACCGATTGATGTACTGTTTGCTTTTTTAGAAAGTAGCAATTGCTTATTTACGATCAATGCTGGCTTAGTCTCCTCTTTCAAGGAAAAAAGAAAGGGATTCTCATGCAAAGATCAGAAAAAAAAATTCCACGTTACACCATAACAACCATTTGTTTTACTTGCCTCACGCTATTAGTGGCTGCCAGTCCAAATTGGTTTCAACAAATAGACGAGGCAATCTATCACATCAAATGGCAATTAAATACGTCACTTTTAACGATTATCAATCTGATGGCGAAAACAGCAACGATTGGCCCAATGTCCCTGTTCTTCTTGTTACTTATGATTTATCTTTTTCAGAAAAAAGAAAAAGTTCTTGCCTTTTGGGCCGTTAGTAACCTTTTAATTGTAGGCTTTTTAGGGAGCGTCTTTAAACATATTATTGGTCGAACTCGACCAGATTTAGGTGCTTTAGTCGATCGAAGTTCCGCGAGTTTCCCTAGTGGGCATTCTCTGTTGGCGATGTGCCTTGTCTGTACGGTTTTTATCACTTTAACTTATCTTAAAGTTGAAAAAGCTAAAGGGATAAAAATTTTTTTAGTTGCTTATCTTGTTCTGATTGTTTTAGGAAGAATCCTTCTCCGCGTTCACTATCCTAGTGACGTAATTGCGGGTATGCTTCTAAGCTATAGCTGGGTAAACTTTTCGTTCAGTGTTGTGAATCAACGTTATTTACAAACTTTCGCAGAAGAAGACATCACGCAACGGAGTAGACGACATCATCGTAAAAGAAAAAGTTTACTCCTAGTGTTCAGTTTGACTCTTTTATTTTTAGGAACTCTTTCTATATCAGCTTACGGCGTCAGCATGTATCATAATTTAAAAAAAACAGCGAACACAATGTATAAACCACGAAAATCGTCAACTAAAAGTCCAGATTTGGCTAAAGGTGAACCTGTAAGTTTCTTAATTATGGGAATTGCGAATGATTCAAAACGGAAGACTGATTATCGCTCCAATGCTTTAATGGTGGTCACGGTTAACAATCAATTAAAAGAGACAACCATTACTAGTATTCCGCGAGATTATTATGTAGAAATTGCAGGCACTGATGGAGAATATAATAAAATCAATGCAGCCCACGTTTTCGGAGGTGCTGATATGCAAATTAAAACGGTAGAGAATATTTTACACATTCCTATCAACCATTACTTTTCTGTTGATATGGATGCCATGAAGGACCTTGGCGATGCTGTCGGTGGTGTTACCGTGAATAATGCCTTTGCCTTTGATGCTGAAGGTATCCATTATCCAAAAGGTAAGCAACATTTAGGCGGATGGGAAGCTTTGCAGTACGCACGTATGCGGTATGAAGATCCAGAAGGGGACTATGGTCGTCAACGTCGCCAACGAGAAGTTTTAATTCAATTAACAGACAAATTACTTTCTTTTAACAGCTTACTAAAGTATCAAGAAATTCTGGATGTTATTGGTGAAAATGGAGAAACTGATCTATCTTTTGACCAAATGATGTCCATGTTAAAACAATACACGCCTGCACTAAAAAATATCAAAACCGATCAATTAAAAGGCTACGATTTCACAGGTGATGGTGAGACTGGAATTGAAGGAATTTCTTATCAACTTGTAGAAGAAAGCGAACGCCAACGTGTCGAAAATGCCATCAAAGAGCAGATGGATATTGATACAAATCAGGATGAACAAAATCAATAATTATATTCCATAGAAGAAGCTATAACAAAAGCGTTCAATCCCGATACCTGATAAGGAATGGCTCTGTAATATGATTATAAATAATTTTATCGACATAACATATTAGAGAAATTTTTTATGATGATGACTAAAGATACAAGGTATTCTACTGAATTTAAGAAGGTTCTGGCTTCTTTAATTTCAGATAACTTACTTTAAAAAGGGAAATAAAATGAGAGTATTAACTATTAATAACTTGATTCATCGAGCTAATTTCACTCATGAGCTAACTATGGATGTAGGATATAGATTGAAGAGGGGCCAAAAATTTTGGCCTCTTTATTTCACACTAAAGGACTTACTTTATACTGGAGCCTAAAATTTGTATTCATTAGACAAAAATAATTTCTTTGAATTTAGATGTGGATTTTTAATAATAAAAATTTTATGCGTGTAAATTAATAATTTTGTATATCCCAAAGGCGGGCAATAAAATCAATCTAACTATATATGTAATTGTTGTATGCATATAGAGATTCTAAGAATAAACAAGATTTAGCAAATTGAATTATTGGAAAATATAAGGTAAAAAATACGTACAGAAATATACTGAATCTAAAAGTTAGACTTTTAAGGAGTGGAGAAATCCACTCCTTTTTTTACGATTTTTTAGTTTGAATTAAGGAAATAACATTAAAATATTCATTAATCATTTAAAAATCCATCAATATAAATAATAATTTTTTACAAACTAAAACCCATTGAAACCCTTATTACCATCGATTTTCTTCAAAAATTTATGGCTTCTAAAAAAAGTTTGTGAAAAAAATTTAAGAGAAAGCGTTGACAATATTTTTAACGATGTTATACTAATCCATGTAAAACACATATGACAAACATATTGACATATGACAAAATTAGTTGGAGGGAAATATAATGACACTTTATGGCAAATTACTTGAACGTGAAAAAAATAACAATCCTATTAAAGTAGGTGTAATCGGCGCAGGACAAATGGGATCAGGAATGATTGCACAAATTTCGACAATTCCTGGAATGATTGTTGCTGGAATCAGTGATATTAATTTAGATAACGCCAAACGTGCGGCTGAGGCTTACAATGCGAGTGCAGCTCAAAAAATTGATATTTTAACTACGACAGATTTTAAAGAAGTCATTCACTCTGATAAAGTTGAAATCATTGTTGATGCAACAGGTGTTCCAGAAGTTGGCGCACAAATTTCTTTTGAAACTTTAATTGCGAAAAAACATATTGTACTATTAAATGTTGAAATTGATATTACCATTGGCCCATTAATGAAAAAATTATATGATGCAGCTGGCTTAGTTTACACTGGTTCAGATGGTGACGAACCGGCAGTAACAACTCAATTATTTGAATTTGCTAAAACAATGGGTATGGAAGTTTTAGTTGCTGGTAAAGGAAAAAATAACGCGTTAAAAGTCAGTGCAAATCCTGATTCAGCTCAAGCAGAAGCAGATGCTAAAAAGATGTCTAGTCATATGTTGGCAGCTTTCCAAGATGGAACAAAAACTATGGCAGAAATGAATCTGTTATCTAATGCGATTGGATTTGTACCAGATAAAGTTGGAATGCACGGAATTTCAGCTGATTTAGATGGCACAGTAGAAAAACTTGATTTAAAAGAAAATGGCGGAGTTTTAGATAACTTTGGTGTTGTTGAATATGTCGATGGTTTAGCACCAGGTGTCTTCGTAATTGTGAAGGGTCAAAACGAAGGTGTGCGTCACGAATTAAGTTACTTAATGAAAAAAGGTGAACGGGATCATCACTTGTTATACCGTCCGTTCCACTTAGCTAGTTTAGAAACACCATTGACGATTGCTCGAGCAGTTTTAGAAAACGATCATGCAATTGTGCCAATGGGAGCACCAATTTCTGAGACAGTAGCGGTAGCGAAAAAAGATATCAAAGCTGGTGAAAGAATCGATGGTATCGGTGGTTATTGTGTCCGCGGTGTGCTAGAAACACATGCTGATATGAAGAAAAATGGAAATGTGCCAATCGGTTTAGTTGGCGGTAGTTCTGTAGCTAAACGTGATATTAAAGATGGTACGTTCTTAACTTATGATGATATTGAAATTGATGAATCAACTACTGTTTATCGTTTACGTAAAATGCAAGATCAAACCTTTGCAGAATAAAAATAAGTTGAATTTCTGGTGAAGCAGAAGTGATCATCGCTTCTGTTTCATTTTTTAAAAGAAAAGAGGAATGTCATGAATTTATTAATGGTCGTCGTGTTGCTTTTGATGGTGCTACAGTCACTTGCCAGTTTTATTCAAGTCCGCAATTATAATCGTTTTATTAGTAAAATTACTAAAGAATATGCTGGACAGACAGGTTTTGAACTACAGACGGATGTATCAAAGGGTTGGCTGTCAAAGACAATTGTGGCAATCGTAATAAATGAAGCCGGTACAATTGAACACTGCTATATTTGCCGCGGGTTGACAATCTTTGCAGGTTTTAGAGAAATGAAAAATTATCAAAATATGCATTTGAAAGATTTTTATGAAAAGCAACAGACAGTGAAACATCTATCTAAGACAGAGAATTTATTGGGAAACATCTACCTACGGAAAATGGAAGCGATTACTAATAATTAGGAGGAACAAATAATGAAGTATATTGAATGGTTCGGAACAAATTTTATTGGATTATTTGAAGCTGGCGGGGAGCAGTTTACAAGTTTTATGACGGGGATTGTTCCGTTATTGATTGTTCTACTGACTTTCACTTATTCAGTAATTGCCTTTATTGGTGAAGAAAGAGTCGACCGAGCAATTCGATTTTGTTCGAAATACATGGTGTTACGTTACTCAGTGATGCCGATTTTGTCAGTCTTGATGCTGACTAATCCAATGGCTTATACTTTTGGGAAATTTGTTAAAGAAGAAGAAAAACCAGCTTTTTATGACGCAGTTGTATCTTTTTTACATCCGGTAACAGGATTATTTCCTTATGCAAATGCTGGTGAATTATTTGTCTTTTTAGGTATTGCTAATGGGGTAACACAAGCTGGTTATAGTCAATCGACTTTGGCTGTTCGATATTTTATTGTCGGTGTCATCGTCGTATTTATGCGGGGTGTAGTCACTGAGCAAATCACTAAGTTTTTAATCTCTCGTGAATCGAAAAAAAATTCAGCCAAGAGTGTGGCTAGCTAGGAGGATCTTGACATGTTTAAAACAATTTTTGTGGAACCAGGAAGTAATGGTTGGGGTGTTGGATTGGAATTGACACCAACTGATCAGAAAAATAAAGTTGTTTCTGTAACGGGTGGCGGGATTCATCCAGTCGCGCAAGCAATTGCAGATTTAAGTGGGGCAGAAGCTTGGGATGGTTTTAAAAACCAAGTACCAGAAGAAGAAATGATGTGTGCTGTCATTGATTGTGGTGGTACAGCCCGAATCGGAGTTTATCCCATGAAACGGATTCCAACGGTTGATGTATTGCCTTCCTCACCATCTGGCCCTTTGGCAAAGCATATTACTGAAGATATTTTTGTTTCTGGTGTGAAGCCAAATAATATAAAATTAAGAGATAGCGCTACTGTAGAAGAAGTTCAAAGTGCTGGAATTGCCCAAGCCGAAAAAGAGATAGTTAATGCAGCGGCTGAAACTGAAGAAATTGAAGAAAAATTTGAAGAGAAATATGCAAAAGCAAAGGCAGATCACAAAGCTAATAACGAGAAGAAAGATGGCTTTTTAGTTCGTTTTTCTCGCGGAATCGGTGGCGTGATGGGTGTCTTCTATCAATCAGGTCGTGATGCGGTTGATATGCTTTTGAAAAATATTATTCCGTTTATGGCGTTTATCTCAATGATGATTGGGATTATCAACTACACTGGTATTGGTGATTGGATTGCAAATGTGCTTTCTCCTTTGGCGGGATCTCTACCAGGAATGTTGGCTTTAGCATTAATCTGTAGTATTCCAATCTTGTCACCAATCTTAGGACCTGGTGCGGTTATTTCACAGGTTATCGGTGTTTTGATCGGTACACAAATTGCAAACGGATCAATTCCTGTACAGTATGCATTGCCAGCATTATTTGCCATTAATGCTCATGTAGGTTGTGACTTTATTCCAGTTGGGTTAACATTAGGTGAAGCAAAACCTGAGACGGTTCAAGTCGGTGTGCCGGCAATTTTATATAGCCGAGTATTGACTGGTGTAGCTGCAGTAGCGATTGCTTATGTCTTCAGTTTTGGTATGTATTAAAAATTTAAAAGAAATTGAGGGATTCTCATGGTAAAAACAAAAGTAACTGAAATTGGTTCAATGGTAGAAGCATTTGCCGAAGAAAAATTGATTATTTTATTTGGCCCAGAAGCAACGGCTGAATTGAGAGATATTTGTGTCATTCATGAATTTGAAGAAAAACCAGAGGATGCCTTGAAAGTTGGTGGCCTTATTAAATTTGGTAGTCAAGAATATAAAATTGCCGCAGTTGGCTCTCAAGCTAATGCAAACTTCGAAGAATTAGGTCATATCTCGATTTATTTCCGTGATGAGATTGGCGAAATTTTACCAGGTGCGATTATTATTAGTCCAAGTAGTTATCCTGAAACAGTTGAAATTGGCGAAGTAATCGAATTTTTATAAAAGAAAATATGGTGAGGTGAGGCAATCGTTGTCTCACTTTTGCTGTTTTGGAAGGGGGTCAATAAAAATGAATGAACAAATGAATCGGGATTTAGTTAGAGTTGCCACAATGTATCATAAAGAGGATTTGAAACAGTCGGATATTGCCAAGAAAATGGGGATTTCTCGGTCGCTGGTTTCAAAATATTTGAATGATGCAAAAAAAGAAGGAATTGTTGACATTTACATAAAAAGTGAAAGTGCTTACTCAGCAGAGCTGGAATTAAGCTTAGAAAAAAAATTCGGGTTAAAACGAGCAGTCGTGCTAGACACAAACAATATCAGAGAAAATGAAGTCGAGAAAATTTTGGTGCAAACGGCTATTTCCTCCTTTAAACGAGACATTGATCAAGCAAATAAAATCGGTATTTCGTGGGGGAAAATGTTGCGGCGTTTTGTGGATGAATTCCCTTATGAAAATAGTCCTGAAACGATGATCGTGCCATTAATTGGTGGGATGGGTCCTGATCATGTTGATGTTCACTCAAATCAGCTGGCCTATGATTTGGCTCGTAAAATTAGAGGTCGTAGTCTGTATCTTTATGCGCCGGCTTTAGTTGATAATCATGAAGTCAAAACAAGTTTAATCGAGAATTCTTTAATTAAAGAAGTTTTGGCTGAAGGATGCAAGGTAGATCTTGCGCTAGTAGGGATTGCAGATCCTTTCTCAACTAAAAATACGATGACGGAAATCGGTTATTTAAATCCAGCTGCTTTGGCGGATTTAAAATCAGTCCATACAGTGGGAGATATTAATTCTCGTTTCTTTGATCGTAATGGCGAGGAAGTAGATAGTCGGATCAATGAAAATGTTATTGGCGTAAATTTAACAGAGTTGAAAAAAATTGATAAAATCGCTGCAATTTGTCACGAAGAATCTAAAAAATCAGCGCTTTATGTAGCGATTCAACATCAATTAATCAATATGATTGCCGTAACAACAGAAATAGCTGAATTTTTACTAGAAAAAACTGACAGCAGCGAAGAATAAAATTTGATTCTATTAACAAAAAACATTGAAGCTGCAATATATAATGCTAGCTTCAATGTTTTTTTATTTGACATATTTGGTTAAAAATTCTGCAACTGTTGCTTGATATTTTTCAGGTTTTTTTGAAAAGGCTTGTGCATGGGCAGCGCCTTTCACTACATATTTTTCTTTAGGACCTTTAGTTGCTTGGTAATTTTGGTCTAACATGGAAAAGGGCACAAATTTATCTGCATCACCATGGATAAACAACATTGGGCGTTCATTTTTAGCCAGTTGTTTAAGGGCATCAGCTTCACCAAAAAAATAGCCTGCTCTGACTTTAGTTACTAAACTAGTCACAGGGATTAGTGGAAATGCAGGTAGATTAAACATATCTTTCAATTGATAGCTCAATTCAGCATTAGTAGAAGTGTAACCACAATCCTCAACAAATGCTTTTACTTGCTGTGGTAATTTTTCGCCACTAGTCATCATGACAGTCGCGGCACCCATGCTGATGCCGTGAAGAACAATTTCTTGATCTGCGCCATTTTTTTTCAGAACCTGTTGAATCCACTGTTGGTAATCTTTTCGTTCGTCCCAACCGAAGCCAATATAATCGCCTGCGCTTTTACCATGGCCGCGAGCATCTGGGGTTAAAACATTATAGCCTAAATCATGGTACATCTTGGCATAGTCAGCCATGTCTTCAGCATTTCCCATATAACCATGGGCTATAATTGCTGTTTTTTTAGCATTTTCAGCTGGTAAGTAAATTGCTGAAAGTTTTAAACCGTCGCTGGCTTTTAATTGCCAGGTGGTTCGATTTTCTTTATTGTCAAACCATTTTTGTGAGTCGCTTACTTCAGTGCTACCGCTGCTTAAAAAATCTTTTTCTGAAGGAACGACAGCGTAATTGTAAAAGTAGTTTCCGGCGCCAATTAAAACGACAACAATCAATGCAACTAAACTAATTAAAATAATTTTTATCTTTTTTTTCATTCGATACTCCTTTATGCTTCTAGCAGTATAGAAGAAATACCATCTTTTGACAAGTTTACAGACAAGAATATTCATGCGAAAATAAGGAGTATTTTAAGCGAGGAGAAATCATGACTAATAAAAAAATCACTATTAAAGACGTAGCCAAACAATCGGGCGTTTCGATTGCGACCGTTTCCCAAATATTAAATGGCAACGATGATAAATTTAGTCCTAAGACGGTGGAAAAAGTTATAGCTGCCAAAAAAGCACTAAATTATGAACCAGATTATTTTGCCCGTCGGATGATTGTAAAAAAGAGTAAAACCATTGGTGTTTTGGTCCCAGACATTACTAATCCTTTTTTTGGCACTTTACTTTCAGGTATTGAAAAAATATTATATCGAGAAAATTTTGTAACGATTCTATGTAATGCCGATTCTGATGATCAGCGGGAAAGTGCTTATTTAGAAGAATTAAGTCGTCGTGGCGTAGATGGTTTTATTATTGCCAGTTCAGCCATTTCAAATGAAGCGATTAACCAAAATTTACGTCAAAAAAATCGACCTTTTATTGTTTTGGATCAAAAAAAAGCTGAAGGATTTAGTGATGCGGTCTTGTCGGATGATTTTACTGGCGGAAAAATCGCCGCCCAGCATTTAAAAGACTTAGGGCATCAGCAAGTAGCGGTCGTGTTGCCTAAAACAGCAACAGAAAATATCCAAACGAGGTTAGCTGGTTTTCGCTCCATTTATGGAACCAATTTGGAAGTGATTGATGCCAGTTTATCAAAGATCGGCGGACAAGCGGCTGTATCAAAAGTTTTAGCCAGCAAAGTGACCGGTATTTTTGCGATTAATGATGAGATTGCTTTTGGTTTATATTATGGCTTAAAGGAAGCCGGAAAAAAAATCCCTGACGATTATAGTATTGTCGGTTATGACAATATTGATATGGCGGCGTATGTAACGCCTGAATTAACAACTGTGGCTCAGCCCGTTTTGAAGATTGGCGAAACAGCTGCTCAATTATTATTAGAAAGAATTGCTCATTCAGATAAAGCCTGGGACGAAATAATGTTACCTGTACAATTAAAAATAAGAAAATCTACAGCACCCTTGAAATCGTTCTCTTGAAATTGTTTTCAAGGTGTGTTATATTTTTGGCAACGAATTAAAACGTTTTAATAAAACGTTTTAATTCAAACTAAATAAAGGTGGTTTTTACAAAATGAATACGATTACGGTAGTTGGAAGTATTAATTTGGATACGAATTTACGAGTGGACCATATGCCAAAACCAGGAGAAACAATTCATACCAAAGAATTATATACAGCCGGTGGTGGTAAAGGCGCTAATCAAGCTGTCGCAGCTAAACGTGCAGGAGCGAAAACTAATTTTATTGGTGCAATTGGCAACGATGCAGCCGGTACTGTTATGAAGGAACTTTTGTCTGAAGAAGAAATTGAATTAACTGGGGTACAAGTTTTGGAAAATCAAGTGACGGGTCAAGCTTTTATTACTGTTGATGAAACGGGAGAAAATAATATTATTATTCATTCTGGTGCCAACGATGCCTTTACGGCGGAAGATGTTCTAGCCCAAAGAGAACTGATTGAAGCAAGTGATTTCGTGATTGCCCAGTTTGAAAGCGCTGTAGAAAGCACTATTCAAGCTTTTGAAATCGCGCAAGCAGCTGGCGTGAAAACAATTTTAAATCCAGCTCCAGCGTTGGCAAAAGTACCGGAAAAATTATTAAAAGTTACTGATATGATTGTGCCAAATGAAACGGAAACAGAAATTTTGACGGGTATCACTATCACCGATGAAGCTAGCATGACTGAAGCAGCCAATCAATTACACGATTTAGGGATAGCTGTAGTGATTATTACTGTTGGCAGCAAGGGAGCTTTTTATCACTTTGATGGGAAAAGTGGGATTGTGCCAGCAATGAAAGTTAAAGCAGTTGACACCACCGCAGCTGGTGATACTTTTATTGGCGCTTTAAGCAGTATTTTGAAAAAGGATTTTAGTAATTTAGTCGAAGCAATTACCTTTGGAAACCATGCTTCAGCGATTACTGTGCAACGCTTTGGTGCACAGCCATCAATTCCATATCAAAACGAAATTGAGAAATAGGAGATTGAAAAATGAAAAAAACTAAAGTAATTAATTCAGATATATCACGAGTAATTAGTCAAATGGGTCATTTCGATACGTTAAGTATTGGTGATGCTGGGATGCCGGTCCCAATGACCACTGAAAAAATTGATTTAGCAGTAACCAATGGGATTCCAAGTTTTATGGATGTACTAGATAATGTCTTGGGGGAATTGGAAGTTCAACGAATTTATTTGGCTGAAGAAATTAAAACGGAAAATCCAACTGTGTTAAACCAAATCAAAGAACGCTTGCCTGAAATGCCAATCAGTTTTATTCCTCATAGTGAAATGAAGAGAAATTTACATCAAGTTCATGCCTTTATTCGTACTGGAGAAATGAGTCCGTTTGCCAATATTATTTTGGAAAGCGGCGTCGTCTTTTAAATTTAGGAGGAAATATTTATGAACACATTAGCAATATTAATTGGCTTAGGTCCGTTATTAGGTTGGGGACTTTATCCCACGATTGCTTCAAAAATCGGTGGGCGTCCTGTTAATCAAATTTTAGGTTCAACTCTGGGAACTTTAATTTTTGCCATGGTTTTTTCCTTAGTACAAGGGCTAGCTTTTCCAGGCGGTCGAGATTTATTTTTTGCAATTTTATCTGGTGTCGGCTGGGCAACAGCACAAATTATTACGTTCCAATCATTTAGGTTAATAGGTTCATCACGGGCGATGCCAATTACAACGGCATTCCAGTTGTTAGGTGCTTCTTTATGGGGCGTTTTTGCTTTAGGTGACTGGCCGGGAATGATGGCAAAAATCATTGGTGGTTTGGCTTTAGTAGTCATTATTGTGGGTGCTTATTTAACTGTTTGGTCAGAAGATCGGACTTCAGCAGATGCTGGTAAATTAAAAAAAGCAGTCATCATTTTATTAATTGGTGAAATTGGTTATTGGGCTTATTCAGCAGCACCTCAAGCAACTAACTTAGATGGGATGCATGCTTTTCTACCACAAGCGATTGGTATGGTGATTGTGGCAGTCGTTTATGCGATTTTCTTATCCTTTAAAGAAGAATCAGCTTTTAAAGAAAGTGTTTCATATAAACATATTTTCTCTGGCTTCTTCTTTGCTTTTGCAGCGTTGACGTATCTTATTTCAGCTCAACCAGATATGAATGGTTTGGCGACTGGCTTTATCTTGTCACAAACTTCGGTAGTCTTAGCGACACTGACTGGTATTTGGTTCTTAGGTCAAAAGAAAACCAAAAAAGAAATGCGAGTAACGATCATCGGGCTGCTTTTAATCTTGGCTGCAGCAGCGGTGACGGTCACGATTTAAAATTCAGCAGTTTTTCCTTCGATGATGCTATAATGACCATAAGAAAAGAGGGAATCTATGGAACTGACACTATCTTTCAATTTATTAGAAGCTGAATTTTTCTATGTTTCGCCTAAAAAACCTGTTTCAACAGTACCGTTAGTTTATTTGACATTTGCCTTTGATGAAGGACAAGTCGCTTATAATTTAAACAATCAAGCCAAACTAACGTGAAAAATGGAACGAATTGTCAAAACAATTTTAAAAAAATGGCAACAAGAAAATGCAGTCTATCAACAAGCATTAGATCAGGATTTAATTTTGATGCCCGATGAACACTTGGATTATCAGGCGGCTCTGGTCAAAAATTTGCTGATACTTTTAAAAGATAATGAACTTCCAGCGATTCGCCTAGAATTAGTCGGCAGTTGGCCTGTGTTTCAAACCAAAGACGGACAACTAGATTTAGCGAACTAATTAATATTTTAGGAGGAAAAACCATGATTTTAAATTATTTTGAAGGACAAGATGCTTTTTTTGAGGATTACAAAAAAGCAGTGAAAGAATTAAATTTCGATCAGCAAGCAGTGATTGATGATGTTTTGAAGCAGTTAAATGCAATTGATAATGCTGAAAAAGATGAATTAACTTATGTTTTGGAAGCTGATTTAACGATTAGTGGTAAAACAATTACTTTTCCTTTTAGAAAAGAGTTGGTGGCAAATGACATGGAAGCTTCTGTTTCCAACAAGTTTATTTACACTGGACAACCTTATGAAACGGATTTTGCAACAGAAGAACAATTATAATCATTGTATGACGGACTTTTGACGAGTCCGTTTTTTTTTTTGTGCAAAAAAACGTCTTTTTAAGTTAGTGAAAATAAGCTAAAATCACATTTGATGTGGCTTTTAAATTTAATAAATCAGTCATTTTTATGGTGAAAATTTTTCTTATTTATTAAATATTTTTATGTTCGGTACAATCTTTTGTTTTTTTGAAAAGCAATTTGTACTGAACAATCATCGAAATTCAACCGTTTCCATTTTATACTTACGTCAGGAGGTGAGGAGATGCATTACAAATTAAGTTATCTCCTATCCCAAAAAGCCAATTGTTACGTTACATTGAACGAAGCGCAAATTCAGACAGGCCTGTCTGCCAAAGAAGTTCAGCAGCAATTGAAGAAGTTACCAATTAAACAAGAGTCAACTGTAGAAGATAAATTTTTCGTACCAGCTGTCACACCAAGACAATGGGCAAATTTATTAAGCCAAGAACCAATGGAAGCTTACAGCGAGGAAGAACGGCGCTCTTTAATATTTTTAATGAGTTATTCCCAGTATGAAGAATTGTCGTTGTTTCACTTTCAAGACTTTCTAGAGATTTCCAAAGGGACAGCAATTGCTGATATAAAAAAATTGCGTAATCTATTGGAAAAGGAAAAATTGGCATTGACTTATTCTCGTAAAGAAGGATTTCTGGCTTCTGGTGAAGAAGAAGCAATTCGTCGTTTTGCCAAAAACTGTGTTGCCTTTTTATTACAAAGTAGCAGTGGTAAATTTGGCCTGCTGTATTGGCTGAATCAACAAGATTTAAGTCTTTATGCTGCTTGGCGCGATACCATTCAAGAAAAAAGTCAGCTAGTTGGTTTAGAAATCGTACCTAGTCGGATTGATGAAGTTGCTGTATTTTTAGCTTTTTCTGCTAAACGAATGGCTGATTCACAATTAGCACCTTTAACCGATCGGCAATTGGTGCGCTCACTGACTGCGTATCATGCCAGTGAACAAATTTATCAAAATTTTTTTGACCAAGCCCATTTAAACGAGCTTGATTATTTAACCATTATTTTGATGACTGTCACTCAGGGCGAAATTCAAGACATTCAACTGGATCAATTATTAAGTTGCTCGGCTGAAATCATTCATCGGATGGAAAATTTATCAGCGATTGGTTTTTCAAATTTTCGCGAATTGTTGATGAATTTGTTTTATCACTTGGTACCAGCATATTTTCGTATCAGAAATGGGTTTTATTTACCAAATGTCTTAATTGAAAATATTCAAATGGAATATGCAGAAATCTATCGTTTTACTAAAGAAGCATTGCTACCACTAGAAAAATTAGCAGAAAGAGAAATACCTGAAGAAGAGGTTGGCTTTTTCTCGATTTTATTTGGTGGTGAAGTAGCTCGACAGAAAGAGGAAGCGGTTCAAGAAGAAATTCGTGGCTTGATTGTTTGTCCTAATGGCATCAGTTCTTCATTAATTTTGCAGACAGAATTAAATAAAATGTTTCCAACGATTCATTTTAAAGCATCCAACTCAGTCGATCAGCTGCAAAGTATTTCAGAAGAAAGTTACGATGTGATTTTTTCGACGATAAATATTGAAAGCAACAAACAAGTTTATGTCGTTAAACCTTTAATGTCGCAACTGGAAAAAAATCAATTGATCAATCGGGTGCAACAAGAATTATTGATTCCTGGTTTTTCACTACCTAGTGCAAAAGAAATTGTGGATGCGTTACTACCTTATATTGAAATCAAAAAAGGAGTAACCAAAGAAAAATTATACAAGGTTTTAAATAAAAAGATGAATCGAATGATTGAGAAGAAGGAGGACCGCCGCCCTATGTTAACAGAATTAATTACCGAAGACATGATTCAAATCAGTGATCAGCCATTAGGATGGGAAGAAGCGATTCGCTTAACGGCAGAACCATTATTAGAGAAAGAAAAAATTGAGGAAAGCTATATTACCGCAATGATTGATAAGGTAAAGCAATATGGACCTTTCATTCACATTGGTAAAGGTATTGCTTTACCCCATGCTCGTCCTGAAGATGGCGTGAAGGAAATCGGGATGTCTTTATTGAAAGTCAAAGAACCTGTTTTACTTGTCGATGATGAAAAACATGCGATTCAATTGTTCGTTTGTTTAGCTGCTGTTGATAACGAAGCTCATCTGCGGGCACTATCGAGTTTGACCAAACTATTGTCAGACAAAGAAAACTTAGAAGCTTTATTAAATGCCGAAACAAAAGAAGAAATACTAACTATTTTAGCAAAAGGAGAGAATGAATAATGAAATTTGCAGCAGTTTGTGGGTCCGGATTAGGATCAAGTTTTATGGTAGAAATGAATATTAATTCAGTATTAAAAGATTTAGGTGTTGATGGTGTGGAAGTATCTCACTTTGACATGGGTAGTGCGTCACCAGATATGGCAGATGTGTTCTTTGTTGCTAGTGATTTAGCTGACAGCGCGCAACATTTAGGCGAAGTTGTTGTTTTAGACAGCATCATCGATATGGATGAATTAAAAGAAAAAGTTCAAAAAGTAGTAACAGAAAAAGGCTTGCTTTAAAAATTAAGTAGGCTTGAGACGGCAGAAGTCCCAAGTCTATTTTTTTAGGAAAAAAACCAAACTTAGGAGGAAAAAAGATGAATGGATTTTTAGATATTTTAATTGATATCGCCAGTACCCCAGCTTTGTTGGTAGCACTGATTGCTATTTTAGGGAATGTCCTGCAAAAGAAAGATATCGCTTCAACCGTTAAAGGTGGGATTAAAACTTTTGTTGGTTTCTTAGTAGTAACTGCCGGCGCTGGTGTAGTTGAGGGATCGTTGGCACCATTTGGTGAAATGTTCCAAGCTGCTTTTAACATGCAGGGGGTTGTGCCAAATAATGAAGCCATCGTAGCGTTAGCTTTGACTAAATTCGGAACGTATACAGCACTTATTATGTTAGCAGGAATGGCTTTCAATATTTTAATCGCCCGCATCACTCGTTTCAAATACATTTATTTAACTGGTCACGCAACTTTATATATGGCTTGTATGATTGCGGTAATTTTAAGCGTAACTGGTATGGGAACAGTACCTTTAGTTTTATTTGGTGGTTTAGCTTTAGGTTTAGCCAATACCATTTTCCCAGCAATCGCTCAACCGTTTACCCGTCAAATTACTAAAAATGATACTGTGGCGTTAGGTCATACAGGTAATTTTGGTTATGCATTAAGTGGTTTAATCGGTAAATATGTCGGTAACAAAGAAAAATCAACCGAGGATATTAATTTCCCTAAAGGGTTATCTTTCTTAAGAGATTCAACTGTAAGTATTACGATCACAATGGCGGTTGTTTACGTGATTGTGGCATTATTTGCCGGAAATGATTATATAACGACTAACTTAAGTGATGGCACTAACTACATCATTTATTCATTACAACAAGCAGGTTCATTTGCAGCAGGTGTATTTGTTATCTTAGCGGGTGTTCGTTTAATCTTGGCAGAAATCGTACCAGCTTTCAAAGGGATTTCAGAAAAATTAGTACCAAATTCTATTCCAGCCTTAGACTGCCCAATTGTTTTCCCATATGCACCAAATGCAGTATTAATTGGGTTCTTAACTAGTTTCGTTGGTGGGATTGTCAGTTTAGTTATCATGGTCTTCGCAGGAACAACTGTAATTATTCCAGGAGTTGTCCCTCATTTCTTCTGTGGTGCGACAGCCGGTGTTTATGGAAATGCAACTGGTGGTTTGCGTGGCGCATTAGCCGGTTCATTTATCCACGGAATTATCATCAGCTTTATGCCGATTTTATTAATGCCTGTTATGGGTGATCTTGGCTTCCAAGGTTCAACCTTCTCAGATACAGATTATGGTGTAACGGGAATTTTCTTAGGAAACTTAGCTAACTTTGGCGGACAAATTGCAGCAATTGCTGGAATCATTGCAGTTTTAGCTGTTTTAATCGGCTTAACTATTGCTTTCAAAGGCAAAGACACAAAAGCAGCAGCTAAATAATGGAGGGAAATCATAGCATGGAGAAAGAAATGCTTGGCAAATTAGAGCGCTTAGCCGCTGAAATTCGCATCAACAGTATTGAAGCGATTCGTAAAGTTGGCGCAGGTCATATCGGTGGCTCGTTATCAATCGCTGATTTATTAGCAGTTTTATACGGTAAACAAATGAAATTTGATCCAAAAAATCCTCAATGGGAAGATCGAGATCGTTTAGTTTTATCAAAAGGACATGCGGGTCCAGCATTGTATAGTACTCTTTCAGCAGTTGGTTTTTTTGACAAGAGTTGGTTGGGTACTTTAAATGAAGGAGGTACAAAATTACCTTCTCACCCTGACCGCACAAAAACACCTGGCGTAGATGCTACAACCGGTTCATTAGGTCAAGGAACTTCGGTGGCCGCTGGATTAGCGACTGGTTTAAAAATGCAGCAAAAAGATAATTATGTTTATTTAATTGTCGGAGATGGCGAATTAAATGAAGGTCAATGTTGGGAAGCATTCCAATACATTGCCCATTTTAAATTAAACAATTGCATCGTTATCATCGATGAAAACAAAAAACAATTAGATGGTACAACCCAAGATATCCTAAATCCATTTGATATTGAAGCAAAAATGCAAGCTTTTGGTTTTGCGACACAAAAAGTTAAAGGTGATGACTTAGTGGCCATTGACGAAGCAATCAACGCTAGTAAAACAGTGACTGATCAAGCAGTTTGTATCGTATTGGATTCAATTAAAGGTCAAGGGGTACCATTCTTCGAAGAAATGGAAGCCAATCATTCAGTCAAATTTGATAATGCTGACATTCAAAAAGCAACGGACGAAGCTTTAGAAGTATTAAGAACAAAGGAGCGTGGCTAGATGTTTACATTAACTGATGATAAAAAAGTAGGTAAAGAACTACGCGCAACCGTTGTAGATGCTCTAAAAGACGTTATGGCTGAAAATGATCAAGTAATTGCTTTAGATGCTGATCTTGGTGGCGCAAGTAAGTGGACTGATATCGCAAAAACGCATCCTAATCGTTTTATTAATGTGGGAATTGCTGAAGCCAATATGGTTGGTGTGGCTGCCGGTTTAAACTTAGCAGGCTTTACGCCATTCATTCATACCTTTGGTCCATTTGCTACCAGACGTGTGTTAGATCAAATTTATCTATCAGGTGCTTATTCTAAAAATACGATTAATATTTTTGGTTCAGATCCTGGCTTTGCAGCTGGACACAATGGCGGTACGCATACAACTTGGGAAGATATGGCCTTACTTCGCTCGATTCCCGATGTAGTGATTTGTGATGGAGCTGATGAAGTTCAGTTAGATTGGATTATTAAAGAATTTAGCAAAATGACTGGCGTCCATTATGTTCGCGGTAATCGTAAAGGTGTTAAAAATGTTTATCAAGCAGGTTCAACCTTTGAAATTGGGAAAGGAAATCTTTTACGAGAAGGCTCAGATTATTTAATCGTTGCAGCTGGTCAATTAGTTTCAGAAGCATTAGAGATTGCTGATCAATTAGCAGATAAAGGCGTAATGGTAGATGTGATTGATATGTTTACAATCAAACCTTTAGATGAAGAATTATTGTTGGAACGTTTGATTGGTAAAAAAGGCGTGATTACGATTGAAAATCATTCGATTATTGGTGGTTTAGGTAGTGCCGTAGCAGAAGTAATTGCTGAAAATGGTATTGCAGTCCCACTTAAACGTATCGGGGTTGATAATCGTTTTGGACAAGTTGGTACACCTGAATTCTTGCAAAAAGAATTTGGTTTAACAACTGAAACAATGCTAGAGCGTTTGAAAAACTTTATTAAATAAAAACGAAGCGATGAACTGTGGAAGGCTTCCTAAAAGTTGGCATAACTAACTTTTGGATTACTTCCTCAGTTCATCGTTTTTTAATCTGTATAGTTTGACATATCCTCTGCCGTGACTATTTCCGGATGATATTCACTAATTTCTCCGGTAATAATCTTATGTTGTAATTTATCAATAAAAGATTCAATCTGTTCATCAGCTGTAATGCTAGAAAATTTCCAAACAGGATAATTCCACCACTTTAAGATTAATAATTGTTCAATAATTTTAAAGGGATACCGATAACGAATAATTTTTGCCGGCGAACCTGCAACAATAGCGTAAGGTGGTACATCCTTAGTGACAATTGAACGAGCACCAACAACTGCACCATCACCAACCTTTATATTTTTTTTGAACAAAACTTCTTGTCCTAACCAAACATCGTTTCCAAGAATAATTCCATCATTCATTTGCTGATCGTACGGGACTTGTTTGAATCCACCGATTTGACAGGCATCAGAAAAACCGAAAGAGTCTGACACACTTGTACCAGAGATCATAACAGACGAGGTGGTAAAACGATCTAATGGATGTTGAGCTGACATAAATGAAATATCTGAGGCGATAGAGCAATAACGTCCAATTTGTGACTGTGTTGGAAACATAGTAGCAGAATAACTATGTGTACCGATAGTAGGCAAAGTTTTATCAAAAGACGATACTGTGTATAAGCAATTGTTTTCTAAAATAGTTGAATCATCAATGGTTAAAATACAATTATCAGCTAAACCATCCTGACGATTGACTGCAAAATAAATTTTCTTTGATAATAAAAATTGCCTAAGTTCAGGTGTTATTTTTATTTTTTTAATCATCATGTACTCCTTATTTTCTGATTTTTCATCAGTTATAAAGATATTTTACTATGATTTTTAGATGTAAGAGATATTCTCCCAGATATGGGAGAATGGTTTAATAAATCAATCCAGTAATAATGCCGCTTAAAAAACTAACCAAGGTAGCACTTAATAAAATTTTCAATCCGTGTTTGGCGACTAAATTGCCTTTTTCCTCGTTCAAACCTTTCATGGCACCAGAAATAATTCCAATTGAAGAAAAATTTGCGAATGAGACTAAAAAGACAGAAACAATCGCCGTTGTACGGCCAGAAAAATGAAAGTTGCCTTTAGCTAATTCTGTCATAGCAACAAATTCGTTTGTGACTAATTTAGTCGCCATTAAGCTACCAGCACTCACCGCTTCATTCCGCGAAATACCACTGAGAAAAGCCAATGGAGCAAAAATATAGCCTAAAATCTCTTGAAAACTTAAGCCTGTTACTTTAGCAAAAATAAAATTAATCATCGCAATCAAAGCTACAAAACCAATCAGCATGGCGGCAACAGTAATAGCCACGTGAAAACCATCCAAAATGTATTCTCCCAGCATTTGGAAGAAGGTTTGTTTTTGATCTTCTTCAATCGCTAATAAATCTTCTGTTTCCGAAAGTTTATAAGGATTTACGATTGCTGAAATAATATAACCGCCAAAAAGATTTAAAACTAATGCAGTAATAACATAACGAGGCTGTAATAAAGCCATGTAAGAACCTACAATTGACATTGAAACTGTCGACATGGCCGAAATACTCATAGTAGTAATTCGTTGTTCACTCAAATGAGGTAGCTCTTTTTTGATCGAAATAAAAACCTCAGACTGTCCTAAAATGGCTGAAGCCACGCCATTATAGGATTCTAATTTACCTAAGCCGTTTATTTTACTTAAAGCTAGTCCAACGCCCTTCATAAATAATGGTAAAATTTTGATGTAGCGCAAGATACCGATGATGGCAGAAATAAAAACAATCGGCATTAAAACATTTAAGAAAAATGGTGCACTGCCTTTATTAGCGATCCCACTAAAAACAAAAGCGACACCTGAGGCAGCAAATTTTAATAATGCATCAAATACTGCTGCTAAGGCCGAAACAATTACTGTACCAACAGACGTCCGCAATAATATAAAACCCAAAATAAACTGCAAAACCAGCATAAAAATAACACGTTTAAAAGCTATATTTTGACGTTGACTACTCATGCTAAACGCAACCAGTAAAACTATAATAAAACCAATTAATCCTACAAAATAGTGCATATACTCACTCCTTCAAAAATTCCTGATTCAGCATAGCGAATGTAGTGGAAAAAAACTAATAATAAGTTCATTATCCGACTAATTTTTAGACATTTCTCTTAAAAAAAACACTAACAAATTCATTTTAATAAAAATCTTTTCATCACCTTTTAGTAAATTTTGTGCTATGCTAAAAAAAATAACTTGAAGGAATGTAGCAAATGGAATCCAATAAAAAAACAGTTTCCTTACCGCGTTATCAGCAAGTAGCGGTTGAAATTGCTGAACGTATCGCTGAAGATCGCTATCGAGTAGGAGAAAAAATCCATGCTCGTTCAACTTTAGCTAGCAACTTTAATGTTTCACCAGAAACAGCTCGAAAAGCAATTAATGTGTTAGTTGATTTAGGGATTATGGAAGTTCGGCATGGCAGCGGTGCTTATGTCTTATCCAAGGAAAAAGCACAAGCATATTATGAACAGTACCAAGACGTCCAATCAATTCAAGAAATCAAAAATGAAATAGTGTCGAGTATTCAACGTCAACGAAACGAACTAGACGATATTAGTCAAAAATTGAACCAGTTGGTTGCCAAAACAAAACGGGTTCACCATTCGGCCCCCTTTGTTCCTTATGAGCTCACTTTAACTGAAAATGCGCAACTTTTAGGTCAAACGATCAATCAATTAAATATTTGGCACGAGACGGGCGCCACTATTGTCGCATTGCAAAAAGGCGACAATTTGGTGCTATCTCCGGGACCATATGCGAAATTAGAAGTTGGAAATATTTTATTTTTTGTCGGCAATGAATTAGGTTTCCAACGGATGCAAAATTTGTTTTATCCTGATAAATAAACAAAAGACCATGAAATTGAGGTAGTATTTTCATGGTCTTTTTATTATTCATGAAAATTTTTGAAAGTTTCTTTTTGACAAAAGTGAACACACGATGTTAGTATGATATGGTCACTTTTTTATCGTTTCGAGGGAATTGAAACGAAGAAAAAACAAGGAGGAACTTACAAGTGAGTAAAGTAAAGGTTGAACATTTAACCAAAATCTTCGGTAAAAAGCAGCAACAAGCTTTAGCGATGATTAAAGAAAATAAAAGCAAAACAGAAATATTAGAAAAAACCGGCGCAACGGTTGGGGTTTATGACGCTAGTTTTGAAGTCAACGAAGGAGAAATTTTCGTTGTGATGGGACTTTCCGGTAGTGGGAAATCTACCATGATTCGTCTATTGAACCGTCTGATTGATCCAACTTCAGGTGAAATTTATATTGATGGCGAAGATATTGCTAAGATGAATAAAGATGAACTGCGGGAAGTTCGTCGCCACAAAATTAACATGGTTTTCCAGAACTTTGGTCTATTTCCACATCGAACTATTTTGGAAAATACTGAATATGGTTTAGAAGTTCGCGGTGTGTCAAAAGAAGAACGACAAGCAAAGGCAGAAAAAGCTTTAGAAAATTCTGGACTGCTTTCATTTAAAGATCAATATCCAAATCAATTATCCGGTGGGATGCAACAGCGGGTTGGTTTAGCGCGAGCATTAGCAAATGATCCAGAAGTTTTGTTAATGGATGAAGCTTTTTCTGCGTTGGATCCGTTAATCCGTCGAGAAATGCAAGACGAGTTATTGGATTTACAAGCAAGTGTCCAAAAAACAATTATTTTCATTACCCATGATTTAAATGAAGCATTGCGTTTAGGTGATCGGATTGCTTTGATGAAGGATGGACAGATTATGCAAATTGGTACGGGAGAAGAATTCTTGACTAACCCTGCTAATCAATATGTTCGTGATTTCGTTGAAGATGTGGATCGCTCGAAAGTCTTAACGGCACAAAACATTATGGTACCTGCTTTGACAACAAATATTGAAGTCGATGGACCAAATGTTGCCTTAAATCGGATGCGGAAAGAAGAAGTCAGTATGTTGCTGGCGGTAGACCGTAAACGTAAACTAAAAGGTAGCTTGACAGCAGAAGCTGCTTCGGAAGCTCGTAAGAACAGTCTTACTTTAAAAGAAGTACTAGACAAAAATGTTAGAAAAATTAAACCAGATATGCTGGTTACAGATATTTTCAATCTGATTTTTGACTCACCGGCACCACTTGCGGTAGTTGACGATGATGATAAATTAATTGGCGTAGTCATTCGCGGGAGTGTAATCGAAGCATTAGCTGGTGAGCACGAGGAAGAAGAGGTGGCAATCAATGAATAATTTTTTAACAAATAGTTTGCCAGTTGCTGATTGGGTAGAAAACTTTACTAGTTGGTTAACCAGTACTTTTTCTGGCTTATTCTCAGTTTTACAAAGTATCGGTCAATTTATCATGGATGGCATGACTGCTTTATTAACAGGTATTCCTGCTTTACTATTCATTGTAATTTTGACGATTGCCGCATTTATGATCTCAAATAAAAAATGGGGTCTGACTTTCTTTACGTTAATTGGTTTACTCTTTATTTATAATCAAGGCTTATGGCCGGACTTGATGAGTACGATTACGCTAGTTGTATTATCTAGTGTGATTTCAATTATTATCGGGGTACCATTAGGAATTTGGATGGCTAAAAGTGATCGAGCAAAAAGTATCATTACGCCGATTCTAGATTTCATGCAAACAATGCCTGGTTTCGTTTATTTGATTCCAGCCGTTGCTTTCTTCGGAATTGGGATGGTGCCAGGGGTATTTGCCTCAGTAATTTTCGCTTTACCACCGACCGTACGTTTTACTAATTTAGGGATTCGTCAAATTCCAACTGAATTAGTCGAAGCATCTGATTCATTTGGTGGTACTGCTAAACAAAAATTATTTAAATTAGAATTACCATTAGCTAAAGGAACTATTTTAGCCGGAATCAACCAAACAACAATGTTAGCTTTATCAATGGTAGTAACAGCTTCAATGATCGGTGCACCTGGTTTGGGTCGCGGCGTCTTGTCAGCTTTACAACGTTCACAAGTAGGTAATGGTTTTGTTAATGGTTTAGCATTGGTTATTTTAGCGATTATTATTGACCGTTTCACACAAAACTTAAACCGACCAAAAACTGAAAAATCAGCGCAACCAATGTCTAAAAAGAAAAAAGCTGGGATTTTAGCAATGGCAGCTGTATTAATTGTTTCTTCAATTGGTGGTGTGGTTTACAATAATGCTCAAAACACCTCAAAAGGAACAGTAAACTTGGCTTATGTAGAATGGGATTCTGAAGTTGCTTCAACCAATGTGATTGCCCAAGTCTTAAGAGATCAAGGATATACCGTTAACGCGACACCGTTAGATAATTCAGTTATGTGGGAATCTGTTGCCAATGGAGAATCAGATGCATTAGTTTCTGCTTGGCTACCGACGACTCATGCGTCGCAATATGAAAAATACAAAGAAAACTTAGTTGATTTAGGTCCTAACTTAGAAGGGGCAAAAACAGGCTTAGTTGTGCCAGAATATATGGACGTCAATTCGATTAGTGATTTAACTGATCAAGCTGGACAAACCATTACCGGAATTGAACCAGGTGCCGGGATTATGAACTCAACTGAAAAAGCCTTGAGTGATTATTCAAATCTATCAAGTTGGAGTCTAGAAAGTTCTTCATCAGGTGCTATGACAACGGCGCTAGCTCAAGCAATCAATAATCAACAAGAAATTATTGTAACGGGCTGGACACCTCACTGGATGTTCCAAGAATATGATTTGAAATATCTAGAAGATCCTGAAGGAAGCTTTGGTGATGTTGAGTCCATCCATACAATGACTCGTAAAGGTTTAGAAGAGGATAACAAAGAAGTCTATGATATTTTAGATAAATTTGATTGGACGACTGACGACATGGAAAGCGTGATGCTAGCCGTTCGTGATGGTAAAGATCCGCAAGCAGCTGCACAAGATTGGATTAAAGCCAACAGTGATAAAGTTGCTGAATGGACAAAATAAGTTTATTGGAGAGTCGCTTGTGAGCGGCTCTTTTTTATGAAACAAAAAAGAGGACTTTTTCAGTCCTCTAAAAATTACAATTCTTTTTCACGGGCAATTGTGTCATCAACAGCTTTGACAACGGTTGCTAAGAAACGATTGTCTTCCAAGCTGACAACTCCAGCCACTGTTGTGCCACCAGGTGAGCTGACTTGATCAATTAAGCCCCAAGCATTTTCGGATGATACAGCTAAAGTTTCTGCGCTTCCTAGCACAGCCTGAGTGGCCATTTCGGTAGCTAAATCTTTTGGCAAGCCATTTTTTACTCCTGCTCTAGCCAAGGAATCAATATAAAGGAAAGTAAATGCGGGTGAACTTCCTGCAATTGCTGCAAAAGTTGAAAACTGTTCTTCTGGTAATTCCCAAGCTTTACCAATCGCTGCAAACAATGCGATTATTTCCGCAACTTGTTCTTTAGAAGTAAATTGATTGCCGCAAACTGCAGTTGCGCCTTGACCTACCATGGAATTCATATTTGGCATTACGCGAATAATACTGACGGCTTGCTCGGTTTCCAAATAATCATAAAGAGTCGCCAAATCTTTTCCAGCTGCGATAGAAACTAGCAGTGACTTTTTCGCTAAAATGGTTGTTCGAATTTCATTTATCACACTTTCAATAATTGGGGGCTTAACTGCCAATACAACTGTGTCAACTGCTTCAACCAATTGATTGACCTCTTCAACTGCATGGATACCTAATTGATCTGCTAAATTTTGGGCTTTTTCAAAATGGATGTTGTATAAATAGACATCTTCTGCAGAAACAAATTTTTGACTGATAATCCCTTCTATAATCGCCCGTGCCATATTACCGGCACCAATAAAACCAATTTTCATTTATTTTCCTCCTAAAATCTGTCTTCAATTGAATTATACGTTTTTTTTAATCACTTGAAAAATATTACAGCACAAGCTAAAGTTAAAACGAGGTGAGTCGATGTACGAAGAATATTTTAAAGAGGTTGGATTAACAGTGGTAGAATTACCTGTGGAATTGGAAAATAATTTACCGGTATATCGTGGATTAATTAAAGAATTGTCGTTTATTACAGCTGAAGCGATTTCGAAAAAAGCGATGTACGCTAAATTGTCAGAGCAATACCAGGTTTATCGCAAAGAAATTTTGGCGCAACAACAAGCAGTTGACGAAGAAAAATCTGCTTTGTCGTTGGAAGAGATGCTGCGTTATTATGACGGCGAAATCTTTGCGGATTTTTCTGTAAGTGATTTGGAGGATGAGCATGAATAGTATGGAGAAAATTAATCAATTTCGAGATGAAAGAAATTGGCGGCAATTTCATAATGAAAAAGACTTGGCTTTATCTTTGACGCTAGAAGCCAGTGAATTGTTGGAACTATTTCAGTGGAAGACGTCAGAAGAAGCCAAAGAAAAGCCAGAGCGACTAAAAGAAGAACTGGCAGATGTTTTGATTTATGCTTATATGTTAGCTGATAATTTAAATTTCGATATTGACCAGATTATTGCTGAGAAACTGGTCAAAAATGCACAGAAATATCCAATTGAAACGAGTCGTGACAGTCGAGAAAAACCAAAATAAGTAAATCTTTATTATTTCAATACCATTCGTTCACAAAAAGTTCATAAATATTGTTTATAGTATGCATATACCAACAAACAACCCTAACACTTTTTCATTTTTAACTCCTTGCCTGTCGGACCCCACCGACAGGCATATTTTTTTGCTTTAATCTAAAAGAGATGGTACAAATAGATTGAATAAATTTAAATTGGAGATGGCGCTATGTTTGGATTTTTTGAAAAAATGGATACGATATTACCTGCTGACTTAGAAAGACAGCTGAAAAAAAATAAATTAACAGTTTTAGATGTACGGGATACAAACGAATATGCTTCTGGACATATTCCCAATGCGATTAATTATCCTTTGGCAGATATCGAAAACTATCAAGGGGCTAAAGATCAACCAACTTATGTCGTTTGTCAAGGTGGCGTTCGTAGCAAAAAAGCTGCAAAAATTTTGCAGGCCAAAGGATATCAAGTGGTAAATGTAACCGGTGGTATGAATTTGTGGCAAGGATCTCTTTCAAAAAAATAGCATCAAATGTTTTTGAATTTCCCATAAATTCTTCAAAGGTTCTTCAAATTCTCTCGGTATTATATATTCATACCAACAAACAACCCTAACACTTTTTTTCATTTTTAACTCCTAGCCCGCTAGTTCCCCGACTGGCGGGCATCCTTTTGTCTTCAAATAGGTTCTTATAGATTTTGCTCCTTGATTAAATGGTAATGGGCCTTTTTAGCTTGTAAGAAATCAATATGATCTTGGAGCTTTCTTTTTTCGAATTCCAATAATTGTTCTTGTTCTTCCAAAATGGCAATGCGTTGATTGATCGTGGTGATTCCTTGTTCTCGTAGCTTAGAATACTCAATAATTTTTGATAATTGCATCCCAGTGTTTTTGGCTTTTTGGATAAATTCAATCCAGTCCAAATCTTTTTTTGTAAATAGGCGATAATTATTTTCTGATCGTTTAGGCTGAAGTAAGCCTAATTCTTCATAATATCGTAAAGTGGGTATTGATAAATTTGTCAGTCGGGCTACTTCGGAAATTTTATAATTTTTAGTCATTGCTGTCCTCATAAATTTTTTCTTGCTATCAAGTAAGCTTGATAGTTTATGCTCATTGTATCAAAGAGGAGGATGTCATATGAATAATTATCAACGAGGATTAGAAATAAGAAAACAAGTTATTGGTCAAGAAGCTAGTCGTGCTGTATCGGAAAGTCTGAAAGAAATTGCACCAGTTTTAGATGAATACACTTTACTGGTATTCGATGAAATGGAAAATCGCAAAATTTTAGACTTAAAACAGCGAGAAATGATTACCATCACAACTTTATTAACTCAAGGAGATACTGCACCGCAATTAAAAATTCATATTCAAGGTGCTTTAAATGTGGGTTTATCGCAAGCTGAAATTATTGAGACCTTTATCCAATGTTTACCATATGTCGGTTTTCCAAAAGTTTTAAATGCTATTGCAGTTGCTAAAAAGGTATTTGAATAATAAGATTACGTCCAGATGATAACAAATTCTGGTCGTTTTTTTATGTAAATATTTACCATAAATTTCGATTATTTAAAGTAATTTAGAGTAAATTCAAATAGATAATTAGAATAACCTGTGATAGTATAAAAACGTCAAAATAAATGGTAGTTTAATAACTATCTTGGAGGAAACAAAATGATTGAAATTATTGCGACAGCAGAATCAATGGCACAGGCCTATGATTTGTTAGCTGCTGACGTCGATACTTTGTATATTGGGGAAGAAAACTTTGGTTTACGTTTGCCCTATTCCTTTTCTCGAGCTGAACAGCAGGAATTAATCGAAGCGGCTCATCAACAAGGAAAAAAAATAAATATCGCTTTAAATGGTATTATGCATCCAGAGAAGATGAAAGAAGTACCAGAATATTTAGCTTTTCTTAGTCAGGTCAAACCAGATCGGATTGTGGTAGGCGATACAGGTGTGATTCATTTATTACGCAAAGGAAACTATGGTTTAGATTTTATATATGATGCTCAAACTTTAGTCACTAATGCACGTCAAATAAATTTTTGGCATAAAAAAGGCGCTAGTGGCGCAGTATTAGCCCGGGAAGTTCCTTTTGATGAGATGAAACTATTGAACACCGAAGTAGAAGTACCAGTGGAAGTTTTGGTTTATGGTGCTACTTGTATCCATCAGTCCAAACGGCCATTAGTTGAAAATTATTTTAATTATACAAAACAAGATAGTAAAAAAGATAAAGAGCGAGGCTTGTTTATTTCCGAACCACGTAAAGATGAAACCCATTATTCAATCTATGAAGATCAACATGGCACTCATATTTTTGCCAATAATGATATCGATTTGTTACCGCAGTTGCAGGAATTAGTTGCGGCGGGATTTACTACCTGGAAGCTGGATGGTATCTTCACTCCCGGGGAAAATTTTGTGGAAATCGCCAAGCTTTTTGTAACAGCAAAAAAAATGTTAGAAGAAGATAATTGGCAAACAGCAGATATTCAAAAATTAGCTGAACAATTACAACAACTTCATCCTGAAAATCGCGAATTAGATACAGGATTTTACTATTTTGATCCAGCCAGCATTAAATAAGGAGAACATTATGCAAAAAACAGCTTTAAAACGTCCTGAGGTGTTAGCACCAGCTGGGACTTTAGAAAAATTGAAAACAGCGATTCATTATGGTGCGGATGCTGTTTATATCGGTGGCGACGCCTACGGTTTGCGTTCACGGGCCGGAAACTTTTCATTTGAGGAAATGGCAGAAGGCGTAGCTTTTGCCAATGAGCACAAGGCAAAAGTTTATGTAGCAGCGAATATGGTTACTCATGAAGGCAATGAAAAAGGCGCCGGCGATTTTTTCCGTACGTTACGAGATATCGGTATTTCAGCGGTGATTGTTTCTGATCCAGCCTTAATTGAAATTTGTGCGACAGAAGCACCCGGCTTACCGATTCATTTATCAACACAAGCTTCGGCAACAAATTATGAAACGTTAGAATTTTGGCGTGAAGAAGGCTTGGAGCGGGTCGTGTTAGCTCGAGAAGTCTCGATGGAAGAGTTGGCGGAAATTCGTAAAAATACGTCTATTCAAATTGAAGCATTTATTCATGGTGCTATGTGTATTTCTTATTCCGGTCGTTGTACTTTGTCTAACCACATGTCGATGCGCGATGCCAATCGTGGCGGTTGCTCGCAGTCTTGCCGTTGGAAGTATGAATTATTCGATATGCCCTTTGCGAAAGAACACCGTTCATTAACTGAAAATGGAGAAGTGACAGAAGAATTTTCTATGAGTGCGGTGGATATGTCGATGATTGAACATATTCCTGATTTAGTTCAAAATGGTGTAGATAGTTTAAAAATTGAAGGTCGGATGAAATCTATTCATTATGTATCGACTGTGGCAAATGTATATAAAACAGCAATCGATAGCTACATGGCTGACCCTGAAAATTATGTACTAAAACAAGAATGGGTGGATGAACTTTGGAAAGTGGCACAACGAGAACTTTCTACTGGTTTTTATTACCATACACCTACGGAAAATGAACAATTATTTGGCCCAAGACGAAAAATCCCAGTCTATCAATTTATCGGTGAAGTCTTGAGTTATGATGAATCTAGTGGGATTGCCACCATCCGCCAAAGAAATCATTTTTCTGTGGGAGATGAAATTGAATTTTATGGTCCTAATTTCGAACATTTCCACCAAAATGTAATGGAAATGAAAAATGAAGACGATGAATCAATTGATCGCGCACCAAATCCAATGATGATTGTGACGATGCCGGTTGCTCAAGTAGTAAAACCAGGAGATATGATTCGCCGTAAAAAGCCTGAAGTGACGAAATAATCTTAAGTCGAGACAATTTGTCTCGGCTTTTGTTATGATGAGGGTGAAGCTTTGAATGAGGAGGAGAATAAATGCAAGAATATGATTATATCGTTGTTGGCGGTGGCAGTGGCGGCATTGCTTCAGCCAATCGCGCGGGTGAACATGGGGCAAAAGTTCTATTAATAGAAGGAAATAAAATCGGTGGTACCTGTGTCAATGTAGGCTGTGTACCAAAAAAAGTTATGTGGCAAGCCAGTACCATGATGGAAATGCTGCAACGGGATGTTTCCGGCTACGGTTTTGATGTAACGATTAACCAATTTGATTTTACCGCTTTAGTAGAAGCGCGGGAAAAATATATTGATTTCTTGCACGGCGCTTACAATCGAGGATTGGATCACAATAAAGTAGAACGAATTTCTGGTTATGCTACTTTCCAATCAGATCATGTGATTGAAGTGAACGGAGAAACTTACACCGCACCCAATATATTGATTGCAACTGGTGGTTATGCGGGACCAATGAATGTTCCTGGTGGAGAATATGCTCTAGATTCTGACGATTTCTTCGCTTTAAAAACCCAGCCAAAATCAGCAATCATGTTAGGTGCTGGTTATATTGCTGCAGAATTAAGTGGAGTGATGCAAGGCTTGGGAACAAAAGTTGACTGGGCTTTTCGTCATGAATTGCCATTAAGAACTTTTGATAAAATGTTAGCGGAAAACTTGCTAGAAATCTATCAAGATAATCACATGGGCATCCATCCTAATTGCGTTGTAGAAAAAATTGAGAAAAATGGTGAGGCCTTCACTGTTTATTTTGAAAATGGCCAAACTTTAACGGCAGAAAAAGTTTTCTTTGCTGGTGGACGTAAAGCCAATACTGAAAAAATCGGATTGGAAAATACCCAAGTGGAATTAGATGATAAAGGTTTTGTCAAAGTTGATAAATACCAAAATACAACCGCTGACGACGTATATGCTGTGGGAGATGTTATCGGAAAATTTGGCTTAACTCCTGTGGCAATCAAGGCGGGACGCCAGCTTTCTGAACGACTATTCAATGGTCAAACGGAAGCTCATTTAGACTATGAAAATATTCCAACCGTGGTGTTTACTCACCCAACAATGGCAACAGTTGGTTTATCAGAAGCCGAAGCAATTGAAAAATATGGCGAAGGTAAAATTAAAGTGTATCGTTCCCGTTTTACTCCGATGTATTTTGCTTTAGGGGAATACCGTCAAAAATGTGAAATGAAATTAGTTTGTCAAGGTGAGAACGAAAAAATTATTGGTTTACATGCTATTGGTGTCGGTGTTGATGAAATGCTACAAGGGTTTGCAGTAGCAATTAAAATGGGCGCAACCAAAGCTGACTTTGATAATACAGTGGCAATCCATCCAACTGGCAGTGAAGAATTTGTAACTATGCGCTAATCAAAATAACTGTGATAGAAAGAAATTTCTATTGCAGTTTTTTTGTGTAAATCAGTCGGAATACCTATTATTTACAATTGAATTCTTGCTATAATAAGCTATTACATCAAAAAAAGGGGAAGTGTCATGTTTTTAAATTTGTTAGGGATTACATTTATCTTTACAGCCTTAGGTTTATTACCAATTATTTATGATATTGTGCGGCGGAAAGGGCAAGGCGTAAAAAAAGGAATGATCATTTATCTTTTCTTCTTTATATGTTCCTTCATTTTTGTCTATTGGATGACGCCTCCGCAAAATTTAAGCTCAATTATTTCTAGTAATTTGACGGTCGCTTTTTTAATTAGTTTGGTGCTATTTTTTTCTTCACCGATAGAAAAAATAGCTGGACCAATCAGTGGTAAAGGAGTTAGAAATTTTCAATTTAAAGGCTTTGGCTTTCCTGCCAAAATTCCGGTACTTATTTTAGTCATCGGTATATTATTTGCGGCAGCCAGTGCTGTTTTACGAATCACTAGTATTAATAATGTTTACGATACCATCCAAGTAAAAAAAGTTAGCAAAACTGAAGAGCTTCGTTCGACTGAAGAAACGCCAATTGCTATCTCAACAGCCAGTGCACGCAATAAAATGCGTAAAATGATGAGTGTTGTGCCTAATAGCAATGTCTATGATCTAGGGACAATTACCGCGCAAAACGTTGATGGAGATTATGTTTATGTTGCCTCATTAGAATTTAAAGGATTAACAAAGTGGTTTAAATTCCGAGAATCACCCGGGTATTTGATTATCTCAGCAACCGATATTAATGCCCAACCGAAATTTGTTAAAAGTAAAATGAAATATATTCCAACGGCTTATTTAAATTATGATGCTGGTCGAAAGATATACTCTGAGGCGACACAATATGCCAATGTGGGTGCGGTGAACTTAGAAATCGCTAATGATGGCACACCTTATTATGTGCAAACTTTGACGAAAGAATACGGGATTAGCGGAATTACTTATTTTAATCGTTACAAAGTTGCTTTATTAAATGCCGTTACTGGTGATGTGAAAGTCTATGATTTAAAAGATGTGCCAAAATTCGTGGATGCGCCATTAACTAGTAAAGTTGCTCAAGAAATGAATCAATTTTATGGAAAATATGGCGATGGCTGGTGGAATTCTTTCTTTGGCCAGAAAAATGTCAAAGAACCAACTGATAATGGTATTTATTCCAATGGTGCGGTGACGCCTTTGTTAGATAAAAAAGATAATTTGTTGTATTTCACTGATTTCACTAGCCCAGATTCTTCTCAAGATTCGGCGTTAGGTTATAGTTTGATTAATGCTCGGACCGGTGTTTTACAATATTATCGTGATAAAAAAGGAATGATGGATAGTGATGGGGCGATTAGTGTCGCTTCGAAGATTTATCCAGAGAAAAAATGGAAGGCTCGTATGCCGATTTTATATAATGTTTCGGGAACGCCAACTTGGGTGATTTCTTTACTAGATTCCAATGGGATCTTCAAAAAATATGTTTATCTCAGTGCGATTGATAGTGATATTTTAGTAGATGGTGATACAGCCCAAGGAACATTGGACGCTTATCGAACACAGCTAGCGACAACTGATTCCAGTAATAACAATGTTGCAGCTAGTGATTTAACCGAATTTTCTGGTGTAGTTCGCAGAGTGAATCTCAATACGAATGGTACGACTACGACTGTTTCTTTCCTATTAGAAAATGACGAAACAATCTTTATTATGAATACCAGTAATAATTTATACTCGATCTTTTTAGAAGTTGGCGATACAGTAAGCTTTAAAGCCAATGTAATTAAAGGACAAACTACCGCAACAGTGGAGGATTTAACGATTCAAAATGTGACACCAGAATAAAAAAAGGGCAATGGTCAGCTGACCATTGCCTGTTTTTGTTATTGAACGCGAGGTTCTTTTGCTTCATTAATAGAATTTTTTGCTTTGTTACCAGTACGATTCATTGCTGATTTTGCTTTATCTGTTTGACGAGAAGCAAATTCACCAGTTGATTCAGCAGCGTCACCAACACGATCTTGGACTGTGACTGAATCTTCTTCATATTGTTCACGTGTTTTTACGTCAACCACATTTACATTGACTTCAATCACATCAAGACTAGTCATTTTGTTCATTTCTTCAGAAATAACTTTTTTGATTTGTTCATAGATATCAGTAATATCTTTACCGTATTCAGCCACAATATCTAAGTCAACAGCTACTTGTTTTTTTCCAACTTCTACATCAATTCCAGAAGTTACGTTATCAGTATTGACTAATTTTTCAGCTAAGTTAGAGAAAAATCCGCCATCAACAGTTAATAAACCATCAATTTTTTCTAAAGCAATCCCAACAATCTTTTGAATCACTTTGTCGTCAAAAGTTAGGTCACCTTTGATATTATGATTCTTTTCTGACATATCTGGTGTTGCCGGTGTTACTGGTTTGTTCATTTCTTTCGTATCCATAGTTCTCGTCCTCCTATTTTAATATCTTTTAAACTGATCAAAAAAACCAATTGACTGTAAATAATAGCCAAGATAACTTCCTATTAAGGTAAAGATGACCAGTAAAATTGTTTTTAAAAATCCAACTGTAATGAATAGAATCGCTAAAATTAAGCCAATCCCGCCAAAAATCAGTGGATACTTATAGCGCTTTAAAAAATTTTCCATAAGCTCCTCCTTATATCACTCGAGGTTGCTCTTGAGTTTGCGTTTTATTTGTCTTGAAGTTCTTAAAAGTGACCTCAGTAAAAACCTTCTCATTTGGACCAATTAAAGTAGTAATTTTATCTTTGATTTCGGCTGCCAACTGTTCCTGTTTAGTAGTGGCATGAAACATATTGCGCATTTTACCCTGTACTTTAATTTTAATTTTCTTCTTTTTAATCTTTACCTTTACATTTGGTTCAGATATATAAGGTTCTTGTTGAACGGTGGTCAATACAAAATTCTCCAGGGCTTTAGCTTGTACGATTAAAGCACCATCACTTTTTTCAAAGTGGAGCTCTTTACTCACATTGGGGAAGAAGATAATAACTAAAAGACCTATCAATAAAAGAATCATGAAGCCAAGACTAACCCAAAATAAAAATTCTGGGATATATTCACCAATTAAGGGATATTCTTTCATCGGTAAAAAGTTTAATTTTACCGGAGCAACATTTTGGTTTTCAATTATATTAAAAAAAAGTGGGAAGAAAAGTAAAATTAGCGCTAGAATTCCGATTATTTTCGTTAGTTTTCGCATCTAATTCATTCCTTCCTTTTATCTTTTACCTAGGAAGAATGAAACCACTGCAACTAGGATAATTGCACCAATGATTGAAGGAACAATTGCCATGCCGGCAAGTGATGGTCCCCAACTTCCTAAAATAGCTTGTCCAAGAGCTGAACCAACTAAACCAGCAATTATATTTGCAATGATTCCCATTGAAGAACCTTTCTTAGTGATTGCACCTGCAATAGCGCCAATCACACCACCAACGATTAATGACCATATAAGACCCATCGTAATCTCTCCTTTTTTATTTTAGATAGTAAATACCTAATTTTTTTGAGATGCTTATTCAATTCTTTTTCTGATTCTGATGTTTTTCGCATCATTCGGCGGGCCCTGCCTGTAAATGAAGCATACGACAATTACGGCTGGAAACGGTAATAATAAGACTTAAAAATACTATCAATTATTTATATATACAAAAATTTCTGATTGATTTTTGATTACTTCCTATTATATATACGGAAAAATATTTATTTTTTGTTCCAGAGTAATCATTTGATTTTTGACAAAAAATGTTTTTTTATTTATTTATTTAATTACATGGATAAAAAACAAGCAATAGTGGCCTTTAATTTGTGGAAGATTGAAAACTAAAAAACAGAAGATTCTTTAGTCTGAAAAATTATTTTACTAAAATCGAAAAAAATGCTTACGAAGAATTTTTTTCTGTGCTACCTTAATCAATGTGCTGAAAAATATTTCGTAACTTTTCAGAAAATATAATTCAGTCAAACAAAAAAGGAGTGGATGTAATGCCCAAAACAAAAACAGAAGGATTGCTTTTTACAACGATGATGTGTTTCATGATGGTCTTAGGAATGAGTACTTATAATTTAATTGTACATGGTGCTTTTTCAATAATGGCATTATTGACTGGCTTGATTCCCGGATTTGTTGTTGCATTTATTTTAGATGTATTTATCGTCGGAAAAGTGGCAAAATCGGTTGCTTTTAAATTACCAATCAACCAAGAAAAAATGTTGCATAAAATTTTAGCAATTTCCGGTTGTATGGTGACGGGGATGGTTTTATGTATGTCATTTTACGGTGTGATTTATGAACAAGGATTTAGTAGTCAATTTTTAGCTATGTATGGTCGGGCAATTTTAACCAACATCGTGATGGCTTTACCTTTACAACTATTAATAGTGGGTCCTATTTCAAGAAAAGCTTTAGCAACATTTCAAAAAATCTCAGAAAAAAATCGTTCAGTAGATGTAACACTAGATTAATTTTTCGGCACTTTCTAACACGGAGGTGTCTTTTTTTTGGACTATCATCAGAAAACCTTCTAGAATGTATGAGAAGGGACTGATTCGAAAAATGAAGGGTGTCAAACAGACCTATTTGAAAAATATTAAAAGCGGTAGTTTTATTTTATTGTTGTTACTGCCTTTTTTATTAGTAGCTATTTTTTTCGCGGCAGAAAAAATTTATGAAGACAATTATGATATTGAAACGATTGGTGTTGTCAGCAATCTACCTGCTACCTTTAAACAATTAAAAGAAATCCCTCAAGAAGAATTTCATTTCGAAAAAATTACCACTAAAAAACAAGCCAAAAAACGTTTAATGAATAATAAAATCGACGCGTATATTGTTTTAAATACTTCTAGCACCAGTGTTGTGCGGGCCAAGCTGTACAGCAAAATTCCAGTAGGAATTAATGTGGAGGATGAGGTTTCGAGTATTGCTAGTGAGCTGCAGAGAAATTTGCGGGCTGAAGCGATTGATTTAGATGGTAGTTTGGTAGATCAAATTATTGTTCCTGCCCGATTTTCATTTCATCGAGTCGGTTTTCAAGGGCGTCGCATGGAAGTGATTCGTTCAGGCTCAGCAGGCTTTAAGTATTTGGTTTATTCTTTTACTACTTTGACGTTATTCATCTTTTTAATTCTATTTATCCCAATAACTACCGGAGAGTTTAGCCAAAAAGATCATCGTAGTTATCTAAGTAAGTTAATGGGAATTGCATTAGTAGGTTTGACCCAATTCATTGTTTGGAGTGGCGTGGGTATTGGCTTTTATCAACTGTTTAAGGAATCAGAATTATTAAGCTATTTTGTTTATTATGAACCAGTTAAAATTATTCTTGATGGTGATTTTCTAGCGCTGATCCTATTGATGTTGTTAGGCTTTTTACTATTTATTACTCTCGCGTCATTAAATGGTTTGATTGGTAAAAAAATAAATGAACAACCTAGCGGACAAACGGTAGTAATTTTAATTATTGCGGCTTTTGCAGTAAATCGTATTTTAGGCGAAGTTGATGCGGGAAATCAAATTACTGCGATTAGTTCCTATATTCCTTTTCTTTCGCAATTTAGTATGCCGTTAAGAATCGCTTCAGATGCGGTTACGACAAATGGCGCGCTTAGTGCCGTAGTGATTCTATTGGGTAGTTGGTTGTTGTTAACCGGCTTTGGTAGTTGGTGGGGAAAAAATAAACTTTGAGTTTTGTTAAGTAAAAAAGAAAATTTTTGCTAGAATTTCTTCACAATTGATTCATAATTTGTCGGTATTATCTATGTATACCAACAAACAACCCTAACACTTTTTCATTTTTAACTCCTAGCCCGCTAGTTCCCCGACTAGCGGGCATCCTTTTTTTAAAAATAAAATAAAATTCTTAAATTCCCGTGGTACACTTACTTTATAATAAAGGAGGCGCTATCATGGGGATTTTTTTATTACATTTTAGTCCTACAGGTTCTAGTAAAAGGGTCGGAAAGCTCTTAGCCAAAGTTTGGAAAGAGCCAGTGAAAAGAATTGATCTAACGAAACAAAATTTTGAATATGCTCATACTTTTAATCAGGAAGATGTGTGCTACTTCGCGGTTCCGGCATTTGGCGGTCGGGTACCGGCACTAGCCTTGGCACATTTGACAGAAATCCGTGGAAAGGAAACACCTGCTATTTTAATTGCTACGTATGGCAATCGAGCCTTTGACGATTTATTTTTAGAATTACAAGATTTCTTATCGCCAAAAGGGTTTGTAGTAAATGCTGCTGTTGCCAGTGTGACGGAACATTCAATTGTCGGTGAGTTTGGAACAGGACGACCCAACGAAGCTGATATAGCTGAGTTGAATGATTTTGCCAAAAAAATCCAGATCAAAATCCAAGCCCAACCGAGTGAAATATCTGCTCTTGGAAACAAACCTTATCGTTCTTATCAAACAGCCGACTATCGTCCGTTGACCAGTGATGCCTGCACCGATTGTAAATTATGTGCTGAAAAATGTCCGACTTGTGCGATTCCTTATGAAAATCCGCGAGAAACTATTTTTGAAAAATGTATTTTATGTATGCGTTGTATTCATATCTGCCCAGAAAAAGCTCGTTATGTAGATCCCACAGCCATCGCATCACTAAAAAATCATTTACAAGAAGTGGCGACGGGACATAAAGCCAATCAACTTTTCTTGAAATAAAAGAATGACCACGAAAAAATAATTTTTCGTGGTCATTTTGAATTTCATGAGAGAGCTATATTTTTAATAAATAAATGAAGGCAAGAGCCGCTATAGTTTGAACAATTCCGACGGATAAGCCGTAGATTAAAAAGCGCGGTCCTTCTTTAATAAACTTGCGAAAATCGAGCCGTAAACCGATGGCAGCTAAAGCAGTTGTTTCAAACCAAGTACTGATGAAATGTGCACCATCAGAAAAAAGTGTTGGTAGATTAAAAAAGCTATTCAGGATACAAACTCCTAAAAAAGCTAACACATACCAAGGCACCGGAAATTTTTTAGTCGTTTGTAATGTTGTTGGTGAAAGTTTTTTGGTTCTTTGTTGGAAGATAAAAACTACCACGACTAAAAATAAAATACGGGTAATTTTAAACAGCATGGCATAACTAACAGTTTCTTGATTGATTAGGCTAGCACCTGCTACTACTTGTCCGACTGATTGTAACGTACCACCTAATAAAGCACTACTGGTTAATAAATTCTTTCCTAATAGGGTGACGGCTAATAAAGGCAAGGCCAGCATCATGACAGTTCCTAATAAATTCACTAAAGTAATCACTTGGCCTTTTTCTTCATCATCGGCTCCGATGCTTGGCGCAATCGCACCAATCGCGGAAGATCCACAGACGGCATTTCCGCCGGCCATCATCATTGCCATCTTATCAGAAAAACCTAATTTTTTTCCTAGAAAAATTGCCGCAATAATTACAGTAGCCATCATGCAAATAATATAAAGCAAACCGTTAACACCTAAATGGCTAATGGTTTGAAAAGTTACAGTAAAACCTAATAGAACAACAGAATATTCTAGTAGACGACTTTCGGCAAATTTTGTTCCCATGGCCAAAGTGTCTTGTTTAAAAAATGTATTTCCTAAAATAATACCTGAAAATATCGCTATTGTTGCTCCGCCTAAGCTTGGAAAGAAAATCGCTAATAGTTTAGCAATGATTGCTACCCCAATCGATAAACTCAATCCTGGTAAAATCTTTTTCATAATGTCCCCTCTTTCTTTCCATATTATAAAGGATAACTACCATTATTATTATTAATTGATATAATAGCTTTAATTAAAATATTTGATGGAAGGGTTCACATGTTTAAATATCTAGAAACATTCAAAGTTGTATACGAAACCAAAAATTTCTCCAAAGCAGCAGAACTTTTATTTGTTGCCCAACCAACCGTCTCAGCTCAAATTAAACAATTGGAAAATGAGTTAGGCGTTACGCTATTTATCAGAAATGGTCGCAAAGAAATTTTGACTACGCCACAAGCAGAGCTTCTATATGAAAAAGGGTTGATGTTGTTAGAAGATTGGGAGATTTTGACGGAAACCTTGAAGCAACAAGAAAACCATCAGCTGCGAGCAATTATCGGCGCTTCGCATACCTTTGCCGTCTATCTGTTGCCTGATTTATTGATGCAATTAAAAAAATTGTTTCCTAAAATAAGCTTTACTATTAAAATGATGAACTCATTGGAAGTTATTCAAGCCTTGGAGCATCATGAAATTGATTTTGGCTTCATCGAAAAACCTTTGTCAGCAAAAAATCTGTTGCGCTTTCCTTTAATTGAAGATCAATTAGTTGTGGCTGGGGATCTAGAGCAGGGTCCTTGGTTAGTACGAGAAAAAACTTCAGGGGTGGCCTATTACACACACCGTTTTTTAGCAGAAAATGATATCCAACAGGAACAAATAGTTATCGAAAGCAATGAGGTTATCGTGTCTTTATTGAAAAAAGGCTTTGGTTGTTCGTTGATCTCTAAGCGAGCTGCAGCTGATCTGAATTATGAAAGCTTGTCTGAAAAATACATTCGCCATTTTTATTTAGTAAAAAGAGAACCACCATTACCGATAGACTTAAATAAAGTGTTTGACTGGATTAGGTTGAGAGGATTCGCTGAAAATAAATTGACAGAAAATTAAGGACTCTCTACAATGAACAAGAGTCATAGTAAGTAAAGAAAAGGAGAATAACATGAAACAAATTAAAATCGGCAGCACGAATTGGGAAGCTTCTAGCGTCATTTTAGGCATCATGCGGATGAGTAAAGTTTCTGCAAAAGAGGCGGCGACAGCTGTAGCAACTGCTTTTGAAAATGGGATTAATTATATTGATTCTGCAGACATGTATTCAGATGGTCAAGCAGAGATAGTTTTCGGTCAAGCGTTAAAAGATTCTGGTGTGAAGCGAGAAGATTTGTGGCTGCAATCTAAGGGCGGTATTATTCCAAGCAAAGAACAAGATAGTTTATATGGTGGACGCTATGATTTTTCTAAAGAACATCTATTGTCATCGGTGGATGGAATTTTAAAACGAATGGATGTTGATTACTTAGATGCTTACTTACTGCATCGCCCAGATCCTTTGATGGAAGTTGATGAAATCGCTGAGGCTTTTGATCTATTACAAGCAAGTGGAAAAGTTCGTCACTTTGGTGTTTCTAATTTTAACCCTGAGCAATTTAAATTGTTGCAAAGCGGTTTGAAACAACCATTATTAATTAACCAATTACAATTTAGTATTATGCACACAGGCATGGTTGATTTCGGTATGCATACCAACATGACAGACGCCCGCTCAATTAATCATGATGGTGGGTTGCTGGAATTTTCTCGCCGTAAAGGGGTAACAATTCAAGCTTGGTCACCATTCCAATACGGTTTCTTTGACGGCACTTTTATTAACAATGAAAAATTCCCTGAATTAAATCAATTGTTAGCTGATCTAGCTGAAAAATATGGGGTAGGCAAAAATGCCATTGCAACTGCTTGGATTTTAAGACATCCAGCCAATATGCAAGTTATTTTAGGAACGATGAATCCTGAAAGAATTGCTGACTCAGCCGCTGGAGGAAATGTAGTCCTAACAAAACAAGAATGGTATGACATTTATTACGCAGCTGGTAATGATATGCCCTAAAATTTTGAACGAGCTTTTTGCTCGTTCTTTTTTATGGACAAAAAGGATGCCCACTGGTCGGGGAACCAGTGGGCAAGGAGTTAAAAATGAAAAAGTAATAGGGTTGTTTGTTGGTATACTCATATAATAATCGCAAAAGATGAAAAAGTTAAGAATATTGCTTGAAAAAAAATTATTTTTATTCGAAAGATAAATTTATTCTGGTTTTTTTATGCTATTTGGATCAATGCCCAAAGCCTCTGCCATTTCTGGATTCACATAAAATTCTAGATTTTTAGCATGTTCGACTGGAATATCAGCTGGTTCAGCTTCGCCATTTAAAATTTTGGCTGCCATTTTTCCAGTTTGGACTCCCAGATCATGGTAGTTGACGCCGTAACTAGCTAAACCGCCTAATTTGGTTTCACTTACTGCACCGTAAACAAGTGGCACTTTTGCTTCCTTAACAACATCACCGGTAATTGTCGCTGCACTTGCCATTGTATTGTCTGTTGGAACGTAGATGCCATCACAAGAAGCAGCGACTTTTTCAGCGACCTGTTGCACATCGTTGGTGCTGGTGACGGTTTTTATTTCGTAATCGACACCCTTCTCATCTAATACTTCTTTAGCAATATCAATCTGAACTTGAGAATTAATTTCGCCGGAATTGTAGATCATACCAATTTTTTTAGCATCCGGTACAATTGATAAAAGTAACTCAATCTGTTTTTTCACAGGAGATAGATTACTGGTTCCAGTAACATTTCCCCCTGGTTTTTTATAATTATCAACTAATTTTGCTGTTTTCAAATCGGTCACAGAAGTTACTACAATCGGAATATCGCTAGTCATAGTTGCCAAACTTTGAGCTGCTGCTGTTGTAATTCCTAATAACAAATCTGGATCTTCTTTGATTAGATTTTCAGTCATGGAACGCAGATTGTCTTGATTGTTTTGGGCATTTTGATAATTGATTTTAATATTTTCGCCATCGACAAAGCCTTCTTCTGCTAAACCATCGACAAAACCTTCGTAAGATTGATCCAAAGAATCGTGTTCCACTAATTGTAAAACGCCGATTTCTTTGACATCATCCTTTTGACTGTCGGCACTACTATTTCCACAAGCCGCCAAAGTCAGTAAACCTAGTACGCTTAAACTACATAACAACATTTTTTTCATAAATATCTTCCCCTTCGTATAAAAAAAGTCATCCACCTATTTCTAAGTGGATGACGAAAATACAAAGACAAATTTATTTTGCCTAGCCACTTAGAAAAAATCCTACGTGGCCACGCCGAAACGCTACAGCCATCATAGATACATGTCGTCTGCATCCACAATGTCTGGTTGCAAACTTACCTAAAATAGCTATAGTAATATTGGTTATTCAGTTGTGAGTGTTTTTGTAATGTCATGAAAAATCCCTCCAACTTTTGTTAAAGATGAGTATACAGTAAGAAAAATGAGATGTAAATAATAAAATGAAAATAATTCACATGTTTTAGCCAATGAGTCTATGATCGATTTTTTGACTATTTAAAAACCATAAACGATGGTAATCTCCGACTAATACTGTAAATTCAGCTTTTTTTCCTATTTCTGCTAGCTTTTCAGTCAAATAATTTCGTAAAATCCAAGGCTCTTCGATTGATTCTATTTTAAGATTTAAAATATTTTCGATTCGCGCTGGTGTGGTCATTAAATCATTAGCGACTTGTTCTAGGGTTAATCCAGATAAAGTAAAATTTCTTTTTAAATCATCAATTGTCTGCTGTTGTTCTGTTTGATTGAGCGACATGTAATTCCCCTCCATAGTTGTATTTACAACTTAATCTGCGATGAGTTTACGCTGATAAGATTTGTTTGTCAATTAAATAGTTGTAAATAAAACTGTTTTTCGTTAAGTTTAATTGGAGGTGATTAGCGTGGAGAAAAATCTTGATTCATTAGCAGAGAAAGTTCATCATTTGGAAAGTTTACAGCAAAGATTTGTTCATAAAGAGTTAAAAAAAATAGGGTTAAATATGTTGCAAGCTCGAACCCTAGATTTTTTAGCGGTTTATCCCAATGTAATTCAAACTGATTTAGCCGATTATTTAGGAAAACAAAAAGCAACAGTCACGAATTTATTGAAAGTATTAGAAAATAAGAATTTAGTTGAACGTAAGCAGTCCACCGATAATGCTCGCCAAAAAAAACTTTCTTTAAGCACCTCCGGTAATCAAAAGGTTTTGTTGATTCAAGCAATTTTTGCTAAGCTAGACAAAAAACTAACGGGGAATTTAGCGACATCAGAAATAGACGAACTCAATCAACAATTTGCTCGTTTAATCGATGCCTTTTAATAGAAAGTAGGCTAGGTAATGGAAATCAAAAAATCAGGGTCAACAGCGGTATTTGCCGCACTAGGAGCCAATATTTTAGTAGCGATCAGCAAATTTATTGGATTTTTACTTAGTGGGAGCGCCGCTATGATGAATGAAAGTATCCACAGTGTAGTGGATTGTAGTAATCAAATTTTGTTATTATTTGGCAACCAAAGGGCCGGTCGAGGTCAAAGTGATTTGCATCAATTCGGCGAAGGTCGGGCGAAATATTTTTTCAGTACAATCGTCGCCACGATGCTGTTTTTTGGTGGTGGTGCATTGGGCGTAATGGAAGCTTTTCAAAAGCTAATTCACCCCAATCATGCAGTTGAAAACCCGGTGATCGTTTTAGTCATTTTAGTCTTTGGTATATTGGTGGAAGGGAGTTCTTTGCGAGTAGCTTTCAAAGAAATCGGTGAGTTGAATCGTGAAAAATTACCTTTATTTAAATTTTTAAAAGAAAGTCGCTATAGTGAAATTTTGATTATTTTTACAGAAGATTTTTGTGCTGTTTTAGGATTGATTTTAGCGATTGTTGGAACGATTTTAACAATGGTAACAGAAAATCCAATTTTTGATGCATTAAGTGGGTTGTTGATTGGTTTAATGCTAATGTTTGCTTCTATTTTTCTAGCGCGCGAATTTTACAGTTTGATGATTGGCGAGAGTGTCTCGAGTCAAGACTTAACCAAGATAAAAACCGCTTTTCAACGGCCAGAAGTTAAACGTTTAATCGACATCAAAACAGTCCATTTAGCACCGACGGAAATTATGATTGCTGCAAAAATTGATATAGCTGATGATTTTGAAGAAATCAGTTATGATGTTGTCAATAATATTGAAGCGGATATCCGTCAAAATCTGTCAGATAAAAAGGCTTATATCTACATTGAGACTGATGAGTATGATCCTAATTATCAACAATCAAAGGACTGAAAATAATGCCAGCAATTCGATTTTTTTTCACGTATTCAAAAGAATTTTTACGTCGTTGGGGTAGTTATACATTATTGATTATTGGAACAAATTTGGCATTGACCTATATAGCGATTCCAGTGTTTCAATTTTTGACAGCGGAAATTTTAAAACTAGGAAATATCCCTTATGTTTCAAACACCAATATTTTAAATATTCTTACCAAACATCCTGCCGTTTTGGCGGCTTTGTTATTATTGATGCTCCTTATTTTTGCTTTAATTTTCTGGCAATTTACTTTTCAACTGCTGGGGATTCGGGTATTACAAACGAATAGCCAAGAATCGTTTTGGCGGAATTTTAAAACAGCTATCTTGCAAATGCGGTATTTACGCCCGGGAACATTTTTCTTCTTCATTTTTTATTTTATTTTGATTTTGCCTTTCGCAAATGCTGTTTTCAGAACCCCTTTATTGAGCAAAGTGACAATACCGGTTTTTATTTTAGACTATCTAGCGAATAATTGGGCTGTGTCGCTACTATTACTGTTGTTATCTGGAATCGTATATTATATAGGGATCCGACTGTTGTTTGTTTTACCCTTGATGATTTTTAAACAATATCGAGCGTGGGCGGCGGTTAGAGAAAGCTGGCAGTTAACGGCGAAACATTTTTGGCGCTACGTTCTTCAAATTTTCTTTCTTTCATTCGTATTGTCGCTTATTTCAGGAATAGGCTTTGAAGTAAGCTATTTGTTGCAAGTTTTATTTGATCAACTACCAGGAAAGCTACCGCTAATCTTTGCCATGTTAAATTTAACTGGCGTCCAGATGTTTAGTCAATTTATGATTGGTTGGACAAGTGTCTTATATTTTAGTTTACTAGTGCAAAAATTTTATCCATTGGTAGTTAATGAAGAAAACGCATTGAAAATAAAATGGGTTTTGTGGACGCGTTTAATAGCCGGTGCAGTTATTCTAATTTTTGGTGGCTCTGCTTTGATTGCTAATGGATTGTATTTGGCCGGTCTTTATCCATTAGAACCTTTAGTTATTTCCCATCGTGGTGTGGACAATCAAAATGGTGTGCAAAATACCATTCCTGCTATGACAAAAACCATGAAAATCAAGCCAGATTATATAGAAATGGATATTCATGAAACAAAGGACCATCAATTTGTCGTGATGCACGATGAGAATTTAAAAAAATTAACAGGTGTAAATAAAGCACCTTATCAATTAACATTAGCAGAATTGACTGAATTAACCGCTCATGAAAATGGCTATAGTGCCAAAATTGCCAGTTTTGATGACTATCTAGCTTATGCGAATCAGCACAAGCAAAAATTATTAATTGAAATCAAAACAACCTCTCATGATTCAAAGGATATGTTGGAGCGATTTATTCAGAAGTATCAACAAAATATTTTAACCAATCAACATCAAATTCAATCACTAGATTACCAAGTTGTCAGCGGCTTAAAAGAAAAAGCACCAAAATTATTTGTCAGCTATATTTTGCCGTTCAATCTAACTTTTCCTCAGACAGTAGCCAACGCCTATACGATGGAAGAAACTACTTTAACCAGTGAATTCATTGAGCAAGCCACTAGCGCAAATAAGCAAGTTTATGCTTGGACAGTAAATGACAGTGACAGTATGGATCGTATGATGTTTATGGGTGCTGATGGGATTATTACTGATAATATTACATTGTTAAAAGAACAAATAAAAAATTTCCAAGACAATCCTAGTTATGCTAAAAGAATTGAGCTTTACATTAACCGATTACCAAGCTTTGATGGAAAACCGCAAGAAAATTAGTAGAATACTTAAATATCCAGCAATTTTTAGTTAACCTGACTAAATTAATCAATGGTTATGTTAAAATAGCAATAGCTTTCACAAGGAGTTAGGATACATTATTTTATTGTGTTTGCTCAGGTAATCAAAAAACGATTGAAGTGAAAACAGCAAGAAATGATAATATAAAACATTGATGTTTAGAGGGAGCGTTTAGATGAGAAAAAGAGGCTTTGAAGTAGTTTCAGCTTTCAAGGATCAAAATATTCAATTACCGCAGCGAGCAACTGAAAATGCCGCTGGTTATGATTTTGAAGCCGCCGAAGATATTGTTATTCCAGCAGTTTGGAAACAATTAATTCATCATTTTGTTAGTAATAAAACGGTCGATGAAAAGTTAGTAAAACCTGTATTAGTAGCAACTGGAATCAAGTCTTACATGGGCGAAGATGAGTATTTACAATTAGCTAATCGCTCCAGTAATCCATTAAAACGCTTTTTAGTGTTAAGCAATGGTGTCGGTGTGATCGATAGTGACTATTATAATAATCCAGACAATGAAGGACATATTATGTTCCAATTTTCTAATTTTGGATTAACTGATGTCAAAATAAAAAAAGGTGAACGGATTGGGCAAGGTATTTTCTTACCATTCTTAAAAGCCGATAACGATGTGGCAAATGAAAAACGCACCGGCGGTTTTGGTTCATCTGGTAAAGAGTAGGTGATTCAATGGCAAAAAAAGCAAAAGTTCAATTTGTTTGTCAAAACTGTGGTTACGTTTCACCTAAATATTTAGGACGATGCCCACAGTGTGGCAAATGGAATACTCTAGTTGAAGAAATTCAACAAGACACGGAAGATCGGCGTAATCGCGTAAGTTTAACCGGTGAAAAAGCGCAGCCTACAAAATTAAAAGATGTTGTCTTCACAAAAGAAACCAGAATTCAAACAGAATTAGCTGAATTAAATCGGGTTTTAGGAGGCGGTGTTGTTCCAGGATCATTGGTTTTAATTGGTGGAGATCCCGGGATTGGGAAATCAACATTACTTTTACAGGTGTCTCATCAATTAGCTGCGACTGGCGGGAAAGTATTGTATGTTTCCGGCGAAGAAAGTGCCCAACAAATAAAATTGCGGGCAGAACGATTGGGTTCTAGCGATACTGATTTTTATTTATATGCAGAAACAGATATGGCAGAAATTACTCATGCGATTGAACAACTTAAACCAGATTATGTGATTATCGATTCGATTCAAACCATGACGCAACCAGATATTACTAGTGTTGCTGGTTCAGTCAGCCAAGTCCGAGAAACCACTGCCGAATTAATGAAGATTGCAAAAACCAATGGAATTGCGATTTTTATTGTGGGGCATGTAACTAAAGAAGGAAATATTGCTGGACCGCGCATGTTGGAGCATATGGTGGATACAGTGCTTTATTTTGAAGGCGAAAAACACCACAGCTTCCGAATTTTGCGGGCAGTTAAAAACCGTTTTGGTTCTACTAATGAAATTGGCATTTTTGAAATGCGAGAACGGGGACTGGTAGAAGTTGCTAATCCTTCACAAGTATTTTTAGAAGAACGCTTGGCTGGTGCGACTGGTTCAGCAATTGTCGTAGCTTTAGAAGGCAGCCGACCAATTTTGGTTGAGATTCAAGCTTTAGTATCACCGACTGTTTTTGGTAATGCTAAACGGACCACTACAGGGTTGGATTTTAATCGCGTTTCATTAATTATGGCAGTTCTGGAAAAAAGAGCAGGATTATTATTGCAAAACCAAGATGCCTTTTTAAAAGCAGCAGGTGGCGTAAAATTAAATGAACCAGCGATTGATTTGGCTTTAGCAGTTGCAATTGCTTCAAGCTATGAAGAAAAAGGCACCGCATCCAATGAATGTTTTATCGGTGAAATTGGTCTAACTGGTGAAGTACGACGCGTTTCTAGTGTTGAATCACGGGTAAAAGAGGCGGCAAAATTAGGTTTTAAAAAGATTTATCTACCTAAGAATAATCTAGGTGATTGGACGCCGCCAAAAGGTATTGAATTAGTGGCAGTTACAACATTAGCTGAAACATTGAAAAAAGTATTTAAATAAAAGGAGGCGAGAAACACATGCAAAAAAGAATTTTAGTGGTCATTATTACGTTAGTGGGAATGAGCTTAGGCATTTCCTTTTTACCACTAGCGTGGATGGCCCTAAGACAAGGTGGCAACATGTGGTTGAATAATACCTTCACCAATGGCTTAATCGGTGCAATTATTTTCTTCTTATTATCTTTAGTCATTGCTGATCCTATCTCAACTGGATTAAAAACCATCGAAAAACGGTTAAACGAATTTAGTCTGACTTATTTACTATTTGGTGCAATTGGGACCATTCTAGGTTTGACACTAGGTTTGATTGTAGCAACACCATTAAATCGATTACCGATTCCTTTTGTCAATAGTGCGTTACCAGTATTGTTGATGATTTTATTAGGTTACTTTGGTTTTCGTGTGGGAACGACTCGAATTGATGAGTGGCGAAAAATTTTCTCTACTAAGAAAAAGACTGAAGAGAGCAATGAAAACAAGGTTTTAGAGCGAAAAGCGGGAGACAATTTCCGTAAATATAAAATCTTGGATACTAGCGTGATTATCGACGGACGGATTTATGATATTGCACGAACAGGATTTTTAGAAGGTGTCTTGATGATTCCTAATTTCGTGTTATATGAGTTACAATATATCGCCGATTCTGGTGATAGTTTGAAACGTGTCAGAGGTCGTCGTGGCTTGGATATTTTAAATGCTTTGCAAAAAGAAGAAGATATTCAAGTGGAGATGTACGATGGTGACTTTGAAGACATTAGTGAAGTTGATAGTAAATTAATTAAATTGGCTAAATTGTTAGATGGGGTCATCGTTACTAACGATTACAATTTAAATAAAGTATCAGAATTTCAAAATGTGGCTGTTCTAAATATTAATGCCTTAGCGAATGCTGTTAAACCAGTGGTCATTCCTGGAGAAACGATGAATGTATTGGTGGTAAAAGCTGGAACAGAACGTCAACAAGGTGTTGCTTATCTTGATGATGGTACGATGGTAGTCGTGGAAGATGGCCAACACTATATGAACGAACATATTGAAGTTGTGGTCACCAGTGCGTTGCAAACAGCAGCTGGTCGAATGATTTTTGCAAAACCTGCTCATTCGAGTCGCAACATTAAAGATGATAGTCCTGAGAAAAAAATTGAGTTTCAAGGAAAATAGACCTACTGTCCTTTACTAAATTGGACTTTGATTGTAAAATTTGGGAATAAGGCAAAAAATCTTTGTTACCTGGGAAAGAGGAAAAGACATGTCAAAAATTCGTGTACGCTACGCACCAAGTCCAACAGGACACTTACACATTGGAAACGCTAGAACAGCTTTGTTTAATTATTTATTTGCTCGCCATAACGATGGTGAATTTATTATTCGGATTGAAGATACAGACCAAAAACGAAATATCGAAGATGGTGAAAAATCTCAATTAGAAAACTTAGCATGGCTAGGTATTGACTGGGATGAAAGTCCAGAAAAACCAGGAGAATACGGTCCTTACCGCCAATCTGAACGTAGTGACATTTACCAACCACTAATCGATCAATTATTATTATCTAATCTTGCTTACAAATGTTATTGTACGCCAGAAGAATTAGAAGAAGAACGTGAAGCGCAACGTGCACGCGGCGAAATGCCTCACTACTCTGGGAAATGCGCGCATTTAACGCCAGCAGAACAAGCAGAAAAAGAAGCCGCTGGTTTGAAACCAGTCATTCGTTTCCGTGTACCTCGCAATGAAACGTATACTTTTAACGATATTGTGAAAGGTGAAATTAATTTTGAATCAGATAATGTTGGTGGCGATTTTGTCATTCAAAAACGGGATGGCATGCCAACTTATAATTTTGCAGTAGCAGTAGATGACCACATGATGAAAATCACTCATGTTTTACGTGGCGATGATCATATTGCCAACACGCCAAAACAATTAATGATTTATGATGCTTTTGAATGGAAACGACCACAATTTGGTCACATGACTTTAATTATCAACACTGAAACAGGTAAAAAATTAAGTAAACGTGATGAAAGTATTTTACAATTTATCGAACAATACCGTGATTTAGGTTATTTGCCAGATGCGATGTTTAATTTTATTGCGTTGTTAGGTTGGTCACCAGTCGGCGAAGATGAAATCTTTTCGAAAGAAGAATTAATCAAGATTTTTGACACTGCTCGTTTGAGTAAATCACCAGCTTCATTTGATGCTAAAAAGCTAGAATGGGTCAACAACAGTTATATTAAAGCTATGGATTTAGATGATTTGACAGATTTGGCATTGCCATTTTTAATCAAAGCCGGTAAAGTAGAAGAAAATCCAGATGCTGACAAAAAAGCTTGGGTGAAACGTGTTGTGGCATTATATCAACCACAAATGAGTTATGCAGCCGAAATCGTCGAAGTATCCAATCTTTTCTTTGAAGAACATCCAGTTTTAGATGAAGCAGCACAAGCTGTGTTGGCAGATGAAACAGTACCAATGGTCTTAGCCGCTTTTAAAGAACAATTGTCTGCATTAAATACAGTTGACGCAGCTAGTGTTTTAGCAGCGATTAAAGCTGTGCAAAAAGAGACAGGTGTAAAAGGAAAAGCTTTATGGATGCCGATTCGGGTAGCAGTAAGTGGCGTAACACACGGACCAGAACTACCAGAAACTGTTGAATTATTAGGTAAAGAAAAAGCTTTAGCACATTTAAATCAAGTCATTTAAACACGTTGATAAGAAAAAGTAAGCAAATTTTATTTTCCAGAGAGGTTGCGGTAGCTGAAAGTAACCAAATAATATTTGACGAAATGCATCTTGGAGTGGTTTTAGCGATAAGTAGCTAAAAACGGTCGCAGCCGTTATTTGCTTGAAGGCAGAAGAATCTGTAAAGAAAAGTGGAACCACGCAAAGCGCGTCTTTTGAGTTATACTCGAAGGACGCGCTTTTTTTACATATTAAAAAAATGAGTTGAATCAAAAAGGGAGTTGAAGGGAATGAATTGGTGGCAACAAGCTTTAAAAGTAGCAAAGAAAAATGATCCAGCCGTAAAATCCAGCATTGAAGTTATTTTGACTTATCCAGGGTTTCACGCGTTATTTTTCCATCGACTATCGCATTTTCTATATCGTCATCGCTGGCATTTGTTGGCACGGATAAATTCACAATTTTGGCGTTTTTTAACCAATATTGAGATTCATCCGGGTGCAAAAATAGCACCTGGAGTTTTTATTGACCATGGAGCGGCTGTAGTGATTGGTGAAACAGCGGAAATTGAGACAGATGTGGTAATGTTTCATGGTGTGACATTAGGTGGTACCGGAAAAGATTCTGGTAAACGCCACCCAACTGTTCGCAAAGGAGCATTCATTTCAGCCCATACACAAGTTTTAGGACCAATCGAAATTGGCGAATATGCAAAAACCGGTGCTGGTTCAGTCGTGCTACACAATGTTCCTGCTCACGCAACAGTAGTAGGCGTACCAGCTGAAATTGTTCGATTAAATGGAAAGAAGGTTCATCATGATTAAAATTTACAATACTTTAACGCGGGAGAAAGAAAATTTTGTTCCGATTAAAGAAAATGAAGTCCATATGTATGTCTGCGGACCAACAGTTTATAACTATATTCATATTGGAAATGCCCGCAGTACGATTGCTTTTGATACGATTCGTAGGTATTTTGAATACCGCGGATTCGATGTCAATTATGTCTCAAACTTTACTGATGTTGACGATAAAATTATTCGAGCAGCAAAAGAATTAAAAATTTCAGCTCCAGAAGTGGCGGATCGTTTCATTGCTGCTTTTGAAGAAGATACTAATGCTTTAAATGTCAAAAAAGCGACTTTACATCCTCGCGTGATGGATCATATTCCCGACATTATTGCATTTATTGAAGTATTGATTGCTAAAGAATACGCCTACGAGGTGAATGGGGATGTTTATTATCGAACCCGCAAATTTACTCATTATGGTGAATTAAGTGATCAAAGTATTGATGAATTAGAAATTGGTGCCAGTCAACGAACTGGTGCTGAACAAAATATTAAAGAAGATCCATTAGATTTTGCTTTATGGAAAAGTGCTAAACCAGATGAAATTTCATGGGAATCTCCTTGGGGTGCTGGTCGTCCGGGTTGGCATATTGAATGTTCTGTGATGGCGACTAAACATCTAGGTGACACGATTGATATTCATGGTGGTGGACAAGATTTGGAATTTCCCCATCATGAAAATGAAATTGCCCAAAGTGAAGCTAAAACAGACCAAAAATTTGCTAATTATTGGATGCATAATGGTTACGTTACAGTCGGTGAAGATGATGTGAAAATGAGTAAATCTTTAGGGAACTTTACGACCGTTCATGACATTATTAAAGAAATTGATCCACAAGTTTTGCGCTTTTTTATGGCAACAACTCAGTATCGTCGACCGATTCGTTACAGCGAAGGGACAATGAAAGATGCCCAGGTGAATCTGCAAAAAATAAAAACAGCATTGGAGAATACGGAGTTTCGCTTCACTTCAGCTGTTGAAAAATTAAGCGATGATGCAGTAAAATTTGCAGAAATCGCTGAATTGAAATCTCGCTTTATGCAAGAAATGGACGATGATTTTAATGCTGCTAACGGAATCACTGTCGTTTATGAATTTGTTAAGTGGTTGAATACTTATAGTGAACAGACTGAAGTTTCGATAGCTGTTTTAGAAGTAGCTCTGTCTGAATATAAAGCAATGTTAGAAGTATTTGGCATTATTTTCGCAGCGGAAAATTTATTGGATCAGGAAATTGATGATTTGATTAATGAACGAAATCAAGCTCGCAAAGATAAGGATTTTGCTCGTAGTGATGAAATTCGTGATTTGTTGAAGGAACAAGGAATTGTCTTGGAAGATACCCCACAAGGCACGAGATGGAGACGGGAATAATGGCAGATTATAAACAGTTAAATGGGTTAGCTTTGGCTTATGTCGGCGATGCAATTTACGAGACTTATATTCGTGATTATTTGGTGCGGCAAGGCCAAACAAGACCCAATAAATTACATCATATGGCGACTCATTATGTCTCCGCTAAAGCACAAGCATTTTTAATTGAACAAATGGAAGCAGAAAATATGTTATCAGAAGAAGAAGCAGGTATTTATCGGCGAGGGCGTAATGCCAAAAGCTATACTTCTGCGAAAAATACTGATATTATGACGTACCGCAGATCAACTGGCTTTGAAGCCCTGATGGGTTATTTACATCTGTTGGAAAGAAAAGAGCGCTTGGAAGAATTGATTTCTTGGTGCATCAAAAAAGTAGGTGAAACCAATGAAAGATAAACGGCGCAATTACAAAGAAAAATTTCCCAAAAATAAAAAAAGACCGGCTCAAACAACTGAATCAGAGCATTTGCAAGAAGCAGATGATAATTTTGTTTTTGGTCATCATGCTACAGTAGAGGCTTTGCAAGCAGGTCGCGGTAATAAATTATTTATTCAAGAAGATGCTCATAGTGACAAAATTGATCAATTAAAAAGCTTAGCGAAAGAACACGCGGTGCCTTTAAAATGGGTACCTAAACAAAAATTAGATACTTTAAGTGACGGCGGAGTTCATCAAGGAATTATCCTAGCAATTACCCCTTATGAATATTTGAGTTTAGATGAATTATTAGAAAAAAATCCTAAAGAATCTGAACCGTTCTTCTTAATTTTAGATAGTTTGGAAGATCCTCATAATTTTGGATCGATTTTACGAACAGCTGACGCTAGTAATGTCAGTGGTGTGATTATTCCAAAACATCGTTCCGTAGGGATCACACCGGTGGTTACCAAAGCATCAACTGGTGCCGTGGAATATGTACCAATTGCAAGAGTGACCAATCTTTCCCAGACAGTTCAGCAATTAAAAGATGCTGGTTTTTGGATTTTTGGTACCGATATGGAAGGCACTGATTACCGAAAATGGCAAGTCAATGGTCCAATTGCTTTAATTATTGGCAATGAAGGTCGTGGAATGAGTGCTGGTTTGAAAAAAGAGGTTGATGAAATGTTAACCATTCCAATGGAAGGACATGTACAAAGCTTGAATGCCGGCGTTGCGGCTAGCTTATTAATGTATGAAGTGTTGCGGAAAAGAAGTGATTTGACATGAAAAAGCAAATTTTGATTGTCGATGGCTATAATATGATTGGTGCCTGGCCTGAGCTTGTTAGCTTGAAAAACCAAGATCGACTAGAAGAAGCACGGGAAGATTTGCTAAATCAGTTATCTAATTATGCTAAATATGAAGGATTAGAAATTATAGTTGTTTTTGATGCCCAATTTGTCCCTGGGATTACCCAAAGTTTTTCAAAATACCAGTTGACAGTAGTTTTTACTAAAGAAGATGAGACGGCGGATAGTTATATTGAACGAACCGCTGGAGAATTGAATACGCGTCTGACGCAGGTTACGGTAGCGACTAGTGATATGGCAGAACAATGGACTATTTTTTCTCAAGGAGCCTTGCGAACATCGGCGCGAGAATTATATAAAGCGATTGAAACAACTGAAAAAGCAATTGCTGGAAAAACTGCAGATGTTTTTTTTCAAGATTATCGGCGAAATTCTCCGTGGGATGAGAGGCAGTTGCAAAAATTGTCTAAAAAAAGGGACGAATTGAGCCAAGATTAGTCAAATTCGTGTAAAGCACTCCTCTTATTTCAAAAAGTTAGTATCCTCTAGTTAAAGGAGGAGAACAGATGAAATCAGAGAAGGACGCGATCAAGGAAAGTGATTGTTTTGAAGAATTATTTGATAAGTATTCACCGGTTATTTTTCGAATGCGGACACGCTATTATATTCGTGATTTTGAGTCTGACGATTGGCTACAAGAAGGACGTTTAGCTTTATTAAAAGCAATTAAAACTTATAAAAAAGACCAAGGAACGACTTTTGGATTATATTATAAGACAGTTTTAGAAAATCATATTTGCTCTTTATTAAGGAAACAAGAAGCTAAAAAAAGAAAAGCGTTACATCAGTCAATTTCAATTGAAAATAGCGGCTTAGAATTATTTACTGATTATCTTTTTTATAATGAGTATATCGAAGAGCAAGTGTCCATCTGTGATCAGTTTGATCATAATAGAATTCAACTGTCTGATCTGGAACGTCAAACACTCCATTACTATATTCAAGGTTATAATCTAGATGAAATCAGTTCGATGGTTGATCAAGAAGAAAGAAAGGTCAGTAATGCGCTGAATCGAGTAAAAAATAAAATTAAAACAGAAATCACCTTTTAAAATGATGAGTATTTGTACGCTTAATTATTAATAAATATTTCTTGCAATGAAATTTCTCTTATGATACTATTGTTGACTTGTATAATTTGTGTTATAGTATAACCTGAGGTGAACTGTACAATGCCAACAACTTTAGCAACGATTAAGAAAAATTTGGAAGACCGGATCGGTAGCCAAATTATGCTTGTAGCGCAAACAGGCAGAAAACGTCAAACACAACGCAAGGGAATCTTAACTGAGACTTATCCATCTGTGTTTGTAGTTGATTTGGATCCAGAGGAAAATTCTTTTGAACGTGTTTCATACAGCTACTCAGATGTATTAACACAAACCGTGGAAATCGAATTTTTAAGTGAAGCAATATAAAAATAAAAAAACTATGGAAATTTTATTCCATAGTTTTTTTATTTTGATCTTTTAACAAGTCGCGAATTTCTGCTAAATAGTCTTCAGCAGTAGGCGCAGCAGGAGCCGCTTCTTCGGCGGTTTGTTTTTTGTTTAAATCTTTGGCTTTATTAGCAAATTTTACGATTAAGAATAAAACAAATCCAGTAATGATAAAAGTAATAATGGCGCTAGCTAAATCACCAAAAGCAAAAGTTACTCCTTTGACAGGTGTCCAATCTAGGACAGAAGTTGCATCATCTAATTTTTGGCCATTTGTTACTAGAGAGACAAACCACCCAATTAATGGTGTAATCACACCATTGACTACATTGGTTACGATGGCGGTAAAAGCACTCCCAATAACGACCCCAACAGCCAAGTCTAAAACATTCCCACGCATTAAAAAGTCACGAAATTCTTTAAGCATATTTTTCATCCTCCTTCAACATCTTTTAGTATATCGAAAACTTAGAAATTTTTGAAATTTGCGAACTGTGAGAAGGTGCTAGATCACTGAATCTAGTTCTCTATGCTATACTTGAAATGTTAGACAAAGAAAAGGAGTGTTATGATGCTGGAATTAAAAAAAGGTGTAAGAGTACATATTTTACCAACAAAGAAATATAAAACAATCCAAATTTATGGTCGTTTTACAACAGCTTTGAATACTGAAACTGTGACGAAACGCGCATTATTATCTAATTTATTAGAAACCAACTCCTTAAATCATCCTGATCAAACCCAATTAAGTGCCCGCTTAGCGGAGCTTTATGGCGCTAGTTTTGGTTCAAATGTCGGCCGCAAAGGTAATTTACATTGGTTAAATGTAGGTATCTCGGTGGTAAATGGAAAATACGTAAATGATGATCAATTATTACCGCAAATAGTGGATTTTCTAAAGGAAATTTTATTCTTCCCAAATATTAAAGATGGCGCCTTTGATCTACAAACTTTTGCGATTGAAAAAGAAAACATGCAGAGTTATTTGGAAAGTTTAACTGAAGATAAGCAAACCTTGGCTTCTTTGGCTTTACAAGAAACGTATTTCAAAGAGGAAGCACAAAAGAAACCTAGCTTCGGTAATTTAGCTGATTTAAAACCATTAACCAGTGAAATAATTGCTGAATACTATCAGCAAATGATTGCTGAAGACCAAGTGGATTTATTTGTAGTGGGTGACGTTGAAGAAGAGGAAGTAATCAAACTTTTACAATTATTACCTTTTGCTGATCGAGCTGTAAACAGCCCAGACATTTACTATTCACAAACAATCAGCAATGTGATTGCTGAACGTCAAATGCAAGATTCTGTTCAACAAGGGAAACTAAATTTGGCTTATTCAACAGATACTTATTATGAAGATGTTGACCGTTTTGCGTTGATTGTCTTTAATGGTTTATTTGGTGGATTTCCTCATTCGAAATTATTTATGAATGTCCGGGAAAAGGAAAGCTTGGCTTATTATGCTTCTAGCTCTTTTGATACCTTTAGAGGATACATGCAAGTCCAAACAGGAATTGAAAGTAGTAATCGTGAAAAGGTTTTACGACTAATTTCTGAGCAGTTGATAGCTCTACAGCATGGTGATTTTACTGATTTGGCTTTTCAACAAACCAAAGCAATGCTGAAAAATCAGTATTTATTAGGACTTGATCATGTGCAAAATTTAATTGAAACTCATTACTTGGCGCAATGGTTACCAAAAAGTCAATTAACAGATGATGAGTGGCTAGCACGTTTAGCAGCCGTGACCAAAAAAGATGTTGAAAAAGTCGCTCAAAAAATTACTTTACAAGCAATCTTCTTTTTAGAAGGAGGAGACAAATGATTAAACAAGAATATCAAACAATTAATGAAACCTTATATAAAGAAATTTTGCCCAACGGTTTGACAGTTTATTTATTACCAAAAGCTGATTATCATAAAACTTATGCTTTATTTAGCACCAATTATGGTTCGATTGATAATGAGTTCGTTCCGCGGGGGGAAACGGAATTTGTGAAAGTACCAGACGGAATTGCCCATTTTTTAGAGCATAAAATGTTTGAAAAAGAAGATGGTGATGTCTTTCAAAAATTTGGTGAACAAGGCGCTTCTGCCAATGCTTTTACCAGTTTTACCCGAACCAGTTATTTATTTTCCACCAGTGATCAGTTGGAGTTGAATTTGAAAACACTGTTGGATTTTGTGCAGACCCCTTATTTTACAGAAGAGTCAGTAAAAAAAGAACAAGGTATTATCGGCCAAGAAATTCAAATGTATCAAGATGATGCGAATTGGCAACAATTTTTCGGGATTTTAAAAAATATGTATCCTAAACATCCGCTACATATCGATATTGCTGGAACGATTGATTCAATTGCTGAAATCACAGCAGAAGATTTATACACTTGCTACAATACCTTTTACCATCCTAGCAATATGACTTTGTTTGTTGTGGGAAACTTAGAACCAGAAAAATTGATGGACTTTATTCGAGACAATCAAGCCAGTAAGACATTTTCAGAACCAACTGAGATTTTACGCCGTTATCCTGCAGAAGATAGCCAAGATATTCAAAAATTGCGAGAAGAAAAAATGAACATTTCTATTCCTAAAGCTTTAGTAGGTATTAAAGGTGTAAAAGAATTACCGCAAGATGATCGCGAACGATTGGTCTTTAAATTATCTGTTGATTTATTGTTCCAATTACTACTGGGTAATACATCACAAAACTTCTTGCGCTTGTATAATGAAGGCTTGTTAGACGATAGCTTTGGCTATGAATTTTCTTTAGACCGAACTTTCTATTTTGCTGACTTTGGGGGCGATAGCGAAACACCAGAAAAATTAGCCGACCATATTACAGCTATTCTGATCGGTTACCGTAATGACCCTGAAATTAATGAAGCGAATCTGGAATTGTTGAAGAAAAAAATGTTAGGAAAATATTTCCAGTCACTGAATTCATTAGAATATGTAGCTAATCAATTTACGACTTCTTTATATGGCGAGTGGACTTTATTTGATATGCCAGAGATTATTCAAAACATTACTTTGACTGATATTTTGGCAGCAGGGGAACAATTTATTCAAGCGGATAATTTCAGTCGTTTTTATATGTTGAAGGAAGATTAAGATGACAACAGCTTTAATTATGGGGGCCAGCGGCGATATTGGGATGTCAATTTGTGAAGAATTGGCATCGGCCGGCTGGTCATTATATTTGCATTATTATCAACAAGCAGAAAAAGTTATAAATTTTGCTTCAGACTTACAGGAACGTTATCCTCAGCAGGATTTTTTTGTGGTATCCTTAAACATGCTAGCGGAGAATGATCTTGCCGCTTTTTTTAAAAATTTATTTCAAGTTGATGGCATTGTTTTTGCAGCAGGCTTTACTTATTATCAATTATTGCCAGAAATGCAAGGACAACAGATCGATAACTTATGGCAAATACATGTAAAAACACCTTTGTTAATATTACAGGCCTTACAAGAAAAACTCGCCCGCAGTAAAAGAGGACGTGTTATTTTTATCGGCTCAGTATATGGACATCGCGGTAGCAGTATGGAGACTGTTTACAGTGCTGTGAAAGGTGCACAAGAAGGCTTTGTTAAAGCTTATGCAAAAGAAGTTGCAACTTTAGGTATTACTGTCAATGTTGTTGCGCCAGGAGCGGTCAAAACAGCGATGAACCAGAATTGGCAAATGGAAGAATTAGCTACTTTAACAGAAGAAATTCCCTTGGGACGATTAGCTGAACCAAAGGAAATTGCCAATGCCTGCAGTTATTTATTTATGAAAGAAGCTAGCTATATTACCGGAATCATCTTGCCAATAGCCGGTGGTTGGATGGAATAAGGAGTAGAAGTCTGTGGCTATAAAAAATTTAGGAGAAACATTACGGGACGCCCGTTTAAGTGAGAATATAAGTCTTGATGAATTACAACAAATCACCAAGATTCAAAAAAGATATTTACAAGCGATTGAAGAAAATGATTATGGTCAAATACCAAGTGAATTTTATGTACGTAGATTTTTAAAACAATATGCGGATGCAGTAAAATTAGATGGTCGATATATATTAGCTGTGTATGATGGGAAGGATCAGATTTTACCAACCTATCCAAAAGTTGAAGAAATAGAAAGTCAACGAACCAATAAATATAAAGAAAAGAAAGTTCGGCGTCGCTTAATCGCGACAATGCCGATGATTATTTTAGGTTTAGTAGCGCTTGCGATTGTCGTAATTGTTGGATATGTTAGTTATTTAGACAACAATGATCAGCCTATTTTAAATGCTAGTTCAGTAGAAGTTGAGCGTAATTCTAGTAGTAGTACTTCAGAAACCGAAAGCAGCAGCTCAACGGAAGAAACAACTGAAGCTTCAACCTCGGAATCGGTTGAAGCACCGACAATGAGCCAAAATGTAACCAGCAATTCCAACAGTACCGCCGCGGTCACACTAGATCAAGTAGCTGCGCCTTTAAAAATTAAATTTAATGCGCAAAATCGTGTTTGGGTAGGTCTGTCAGTCAACGGCAGCTTGAGTTTCCAACAAACAATCGAAGCAGGCCAATCGGCTGAGTTTGATTTGCCAGAGGGCACAACTTCTGCCAGTATTTCAGTTGGAGTTGCTAGTTATTTAACAATCCAAGCAAACGATACCGATCTAGATTTTCAAGCGAACAATTCAGAACGTTCGAAAACAATTGATTTAACAATTAACTATACGTAATAAGAAAGAGGGATTGACCCGTGAATTTACCAAATAAGCTGACAGTGGTCCGAATATTTATGATTCCACTGTTTATGATTGTTGTCTTAGCACCTATTGATTTAGGAACGTTAACTGCCGGCAACGCCCAACTCCCAGTGACACAATTAATTGGCGCAATTATCTTTGCAGTGGCTAGTTATACTGACCATCTCGATGGAAAGATTGCCCGCGCCAGAGGTTTAGTTACTAATTTTGGGAAATTTGCTGATCCTTTGGCAGATAAAATGCTTGTGATGACTGCTTTTATTATTTTGGTAAGCCAAGGAAAAGCACCTGCATGGGTCATTGCGATTATTGTTTGTCGAGAGCTAGCAGTCACTGGTTTGCGAACCTTAATAGTTGAACAAGGCGGTGGCGTGATGGCTGCTGCAATGCCTGGAAAAATCAAAACTGTGACACAAATGGTTGGAATTATTTTATTGTATCTTAATAACATACCTTTTAATTTTATTGGTATTCCAATGGATCAAATCATGCTTTATGTATGTCTGTTCTTTACGATTTATTCTGGCTATGATTATTTTGCAAAGAATGCGCATTTGTTCAAGGGGTCAATGTAAATTTTATTAAGAGGACGTTTGTATCAAACAACGTGCTCTTTTTTTGTGCTCAAAATAGTTACAAAAAAAGCCTTTTTTCAAAAAAAGAGATTTATTGTAATGGCGCTATTTGATGACTTGAAGTTAACTAAATGTGAAAGATAATTTGCAAAAAAAGCTACATAAAAGGGATTTGGCAAACTAAGAACGCTACTAGTTATCTTGCTTTTTTTTATTTCCTTTTCTAAAATGAGACGAGAAACATGGAGAATTAGGAGGGATGAGGATGACAATTAGATTTGGGATAATTGGTCTTGGTAATCGAGGTTATAAATATGCTTTACGGACAATTATGACTAGTAAAGATTGTGAAATAGTCATGGTCTGTGATGCTCTTGGAAAAAATTTCGATCTGTTTCCAGGTATTGCCAATACAATAGATTACCATGATGTTCTGGATAACCATCAAGTGGATGCTGTTTTTATCGCTACACCAGATGATACCCATGCGGAAATTATTTTGGCTGCCGTAGCTCAGGAGAAACATATATTATGTGAAAAGCCATTAGAAGTCAGCCGCGAAAAAATTGCTGAGCTTCAAGAAGTGCTAAAGGATTATTCGAAAGTATTTGAAGTAGGCTATGTTTTACGTTATGCTAGATCTTTTCAAAAAGTCAAAGAACTATTAGTTAGCGGCGCTATTGGTGAAGTAAAAATGATTAATGCTATCGATCATATTCAATATGGCGGTTATGCATATTTTCATGACTGGCATCGAACGCGAGCAAAATCGACGAGTTTATTATTGCAAAAAGCTACACATTCATTAGATATTGCGAACTGGTATATTGATAGTGTTCCGCAAGATGTAGTTGCTTTCGGTCGACTTTCAACTATGGGGAAACCAGGTGCATTAAAAAAAATTGGTCATGAAGTTTCACCAGATTTACATTGTCGGATTTGTACCATCAGTGACACTTGCGAGGAGAGTATTCAAAATCTAGCAAAAGAAAAGAGAATCCAGTGGTCGGATCAGTGGCCAGATAGTTGTGTTTTCAATAGTGAAATTGATGTCGATGATCAAAATAGTGTAATGGTTCAGTATGAGAATGGTGTGCAACTTTCTTATCAATTATGTTTGTTTGGCGCTTACTATAAAAGAGCATTTCAGATCTTCGGATCTATGGGTGAGTTAACTTTTGATGATGTAACTAATGAAATTAAAGTTTATCATCGTTTGAAGGATGAAGTGATGATTTATCAAAACAATCATGAAGAAATTCAAATGGAGCCAGGAGATGAAGAACAGTTAGCTGATTTTATTTTAGCAATTCAGACTGGAAAAGAGCCGATCTCGAATTTAAGGTCCAGTACATTAGCGTCTTTATTAGCATTAGATGCACAGGATTCAATTGACCAGCATAAAATGATCAAACAATCAAAATAAAAAAAGACCTACAACTGAAGTGAAACCTAGCTAGTTTTTACAAGAACTACCAGGTTTCACTTTCAGTGGTCTTTTTTTAATTATAAGAAATATTTTGGCGCAGTAGCTCATCAAATTCATGACGGTGAATGACTCGATTTTGTTTAAGAGAAAGATAGGCAAGTGTGGCAATTTGAATCGTGTAAAGACCGTCCGCGCCACTGACTGGCTCTGGTAAGTCTTGATCGATTGTTGCAATAAAGGTTTGAATCATCCGCTCATCCATGTCTTTTTCATAATTTAAAAAGTTATGAATTTGATTATCTGCATAATAATTAATTTTTCGACCAATTGCATCAATAAAGGTGAAGCCACTTTCGCTAATAATTTCCAAATAAACATCTCCCCAGACAGGATAGTTTAATGGACGGTTCCAAGAAGTATCGAGACTTAACATAGCACCATTAGTAAAAGTAATATTAATTAATCCAGAATCTTCAATGTCACTACCCTCTTGCTTTTGAGCACGGGCTAAAATTGAAGCAATTTCAAAATCAAATAACCAGCGAGACAAATCTACTAAATGGACCATATGATCTAATATGGCTCCACCACCTGCTAATTCCTTATCTAAAAACCAGCCTCCAGGATTTTTTCCTCGATTGGTACAATTCAATGCATATATTTCTCCAAATTTCCCAGTTTGAAAATGTTCTTTCAAATCAATAATAGTTTGAGAAAAGCGAATAGGATGGGCGACTAATAATTTTACCTGTGCTTCTTGGCAAGCCACCATCATGTGTAGCGCTGCTTTTACAGTTAGGGCTAAAGGTTTCTCCACAATAATATTTTTTTTATGAATAGAAGCTGCTAGGGCATAGTCATAGTGAAGTGAATTTTCTGAACAAATCAATACTGTATCAATTGAAGTTGCCAAAATTTTATCTAGACTTTTAAAAAAAGTGAGTCCCATTTCTTTGGCAAATTGATTACCCCGCAATAAGTTTTGGTCAAAAATCCCCACGATTTCCACATTCTCTTGTTTGAAAATATTGGCATAAATTTTTGCTTGCATATGGGCACAACCGATTATTCCAAGTTTCATTCGTTTCCTCCTAAGTTTTATTGAATTAATTGATTATTACGGATGCTTAATTCTATTTCTCGCAATAATTCATTTAACCAAATATTGTCGACGGGAGAAAATTCCGTCTGAGCTTGATAGGATCCTTGATTTAAAAAATTTGATGAAAAAGAATGCTTTTGTTGAGAATCATATTGGTAAATTCCGCGAGTACCTGCAATTTCAAAATTTTTTAAATAATTATCAGAATCTTGGTAAGAAAAATCCAATAATATATTTGCCAACGAATGATTGAAAAATTGCAAAGAGATCAGATAAACTGCGGCTGATTTATGACAAGTGGCATACAGAGTATCGATCCGATCACGATGTATAGCGCGAATAAAATCTAGCACTTCTTTCATAATAGCTTCTTTATCACTAATAGTTTTGCACTGAGTAGCCAAAGTTAAACGAGTAAAATTAACTTGACCAATTTTTCCTGCAGAAACTAACGAAAGAGCATGCTGGTTTTCCAGATGCATGAGAAACAACTCCTAACTAAAATAATTAATTTTCTGTTTTACAACATCAATAGACTGTTTATAACGTGAAGGACTGAGACCTGTGTACTTTTTAAAGGTGTTGGAAAAATGATGAATGCTGTCATAACCCAAAGACAAACCAATGTCTGTAAAGCTTAAGTCTTCGTTTTGAATTAGTTCTTTAGCTCGCTCCATTTTTAAAGTTTTGTAGTAATTGATCATACTGTAGCCAGTGTGTTCTTTAAAAATTTTCTTAATGTAAGAAGGACTGATGAAAAAATGATTGGCTAGTTCTTCCACGGAATAATTTTTATCTAAATGTTCTTCCATAAAATGTAAAATATCTGACACCATTTCTTGTTTATTATTTTTTCGATGCTTATTGTTATCACAGGCTTGATTTCGTTGAAAGTTTTGCGCCATGGTATAAAGCAATTCAGCGAAATGTAAATACAGAATGCGTTCATCAAAAGGGTCTGACTGAGTATTTCGGCTCTGTAAATCATAGCTTTGATTTGACGATTGGACGTATAACAATTGAGTTTTAGCCAGCACATCTTTGATTAAATTTTTTTGTGTTTCGGCTAGGCGTATTTTCTGTTTAATCACAGGTTGAATGGTCGTATCCTCAGAAAAAACATTAAAGGTGATAGCAGCTAGACTAGCGGATTCGCATTTTTCATTGATAAAATGGAAATTATTTTTACCAGTTAAAATAATACTCTCACCAGCTTGTAAAAAAAGCTCTTCTTCTTTTGTAATAAGTTTCACATTTCCTGTTTCAATATAGTAGAGAACTAATTGAGGATAACCACTAAATTGATAGGTCTCTTTTTTTTGCAGAATAAATAAGTGCAATCGATAAATTCTTTTAATAGGTAAAACACTGATATAATGGGAATTTAGTTCCAAAAATGGGCACCTCACAGACTTTTAAAAATGTGATGATAGAAAATAGATGAGCGGGAATAGTGTCTTAATTTGCAAATAAATAGGTTTTTTTTCTAAATAAACTAGGCTTGTCATCAAGTATTCTTATTGTAATAAATGAAAGCGGATTCTTCAAGGGGTGGAAAAGATGTTATTTGCAAAAAAAGTCATGAAAGTTTGCGATATTAATAAATTAACGCAAGCGACATTCTTGAGATTAAGCTATTATCAAGCGGAAAATCAGGATTCTTCAGAACTTATACTGGAGAAAGGGTTGCAATTTATTTTCGAAATAAAAAAAGCTTTATCAGCAAATTCGTTTGAGGTAAAAGATTTAGTTTTACAAAGAAATCAAAGTACACAAATTATCAATGGTCAGTTTAGTGATGATTCGTTGTTTAATATTGCGTTGGCAACTTATTCATCTGTGCAAGAACCTTATTTTAAGGTTGAAGTGGTAGCTAAAGATAATATGGTGCAATACGATAGTTCAGCTGACAGTGCTTTTAGTGGATTTGACTATCAAGCAGATTATTTTGTCAGTGATCATGATGATATAGCCGTTAGCGAGATTTTAAAAAAGTTTCAGTTAATAGGAGGTGAATAGTTAGCATGAAAGTCGGTATTTTAGGCGTTGCCCATATGCATGTTGAAAGTTATTTTCGAGAATTAAAAAGAGCAAATATTGAAATCACTGGTGTTTATGATCACTGTGAAGTTGCAGCGAAAGAGTTTTGCAATGATAAAAAAATTCCTTGGTTTTTAACGGTAGCAGAAGTTTTAGCAACTGACTGCGACACGATTTTAGTTTGTTCAGAAAATGTTTTCCACAAAGAATTGGCTTTGCAATCATTTAAAGCGAAAAAGCATGTAATTGTTGAAAAACCAATGGCGTTAAGTGTGGCTGATGGTGAAATGATGATTCAGGCAGCTAAAAAGAATCAAGTGAAATTAATGGTGGCTCATCCAGTTCGTTTTAGTCAACCTGTTCAAGATTTAAAAAGAATAATTGCTGAGCGCGATTACGGTCCAGTATTGGCAATTAACTCATCTAATCACGGGAAAAACCCTGGTGACTGGTTTGTCGATCCGGCATTATCTGGCGGGGGCGCTTTAATTGATCATACTGTTCATATCAGCGATTTAGTTAACTATTTATTTAAAATTACTCCAGAAAAGATATCCGCTTTTATCGGTAAAAGTGACGCGGAGTTAGCAGTTGAAGATATTGGATTAGTTAATATCCAATTTAAAGAAAAAACTATCATGTCATTAGATACATCTTGGAATCGTCCGATGATTTATCCAATCTGGGGAGATGCCATTTTAGAAGTTGTTTTTGAAAAAGGCTACATCATTATTGATGGATTTGGTCGAAAGATGCAGGTTTATTCTGACAATCAGCAAAAAATTAAAGATGTTTATTATGAAGATGATATGGATCATTTAATGATGCAGGCATTTATCGAGGCAATTGAAAATGATTTACCAGCACCGGTTAGTGGAGAAGATGGGTTATACACAGTGTTGATTACGCAAATGGCCTTTGAGGCAGCTCAAAAGAAACAGCCCATTACCGTATAGAAAAAAGTAGTAGGAGGAATCATTGTGAAAAAAGGAATGAACGTCTGGTCGTTACCAAGTGATCTTTCCCTGGAAGAACAATTCAAAGTTACCAAAGAAGCTGGTTTTGACACAATTGAATTAAATGTCACTGAAAATATCGTCAATGATTCAATTGTTACTAATGACTTGGCATTGGCAGAAAAGTTGGATTTGACTTTAGAGGCTGATGAAGAAGTTTTAAATCAAATTCTTCATTTAATGGAAAAATATCAATTACCTATTTCTAGTCTATCAACGGCGCTTCATTGGACTTATCCGTTAAACAGTAATGATGAGAAAATTCGGGAAAAGGGAAAAGCAATTGTTTGCAAGATGATTGATTTTTGTCAAGTTTTAGGAGGGGATACTGTTTTAGTAGTTCCGGCTTTAGTAACTACGGAGCAACCATATGATCAAGCGTATGAGTTGGCTAAAGCAGCTTTGTCAGAGTTGGCACCTTACGCTCAAGATAAAAAAATTGTCATCGGGATAGAGAATGTTTGGAATAAATTCTTATTGTCACCGCTGGAATTTCGTCAACTATTAGATCAAGTGAACAGTGATTATGTTGGAGCATATTTTGATATTGGTAATATTTTACAATATGGTTTTCCAGAACAATGGATCAGAATACTAGGGAATAAAATTGCAAAAATTCACGTGAAGGATTTCAAGCAAAGCATTGGCAGTATTCAAGGCTTTACTAATTTACTACAAGGGGATGTCAACTGGCAGTCTTGTGTGAAGGAATTAAACAGAATTGGTTATGATGGGCCGTTAACTTGCGAGTTATCGCCGTATAAAGTCAATGGACAACAACTAGCACTAGATACAGCCGGTGCTTTAAGTTATATTACAAAATTATAAATTGGAGGAATCGGAGATGTTAAAAGTTGGTTTGGTCGGCTTAGGATTTATGGGAAGTTCACATTTGGGAATTTATAAAAGATTGATGGATGAAGGCTTTCCAATTAAATTGGTGGCCATTTGCGATGTCAATGAAGAAAAAAGAACAGGTAAGTTAACTCAAGGAAATATTGATGTCAGTGATAAGAATATTGATTTTACACAGTTTAATTTCTATACCGATATGGAAGAAATGATTGCTAACGAAGAATTAGATTATGTTGATTTATGTTTGCCAACATTTATTCATGCTCCTTATGCAGTTAAGGCTATGTCGTTAGGTTTACATGTTTTTTGTGAAAAACCGATGGCTATTTCAACTGAAGCCTGTCAAGAAATGATCGATGCTAGCAAAAAATTCCAACGCTATTTAATGATTGGACAAACATTACGATTTTTCCCTTCTTATCGTTATATCAAAGAAACTATCGATAGTGGACGATATGGCGCTCTAAATGAAGTTGCCTTGTTTAGAGGTGGCACAACGCCACTTTGGTCTTGGGATAATTGGTTGTTGGATCGCGAGCGTTCTGGCGGATGTCTATTAGACCAGCATATCCATGATGTTGATACAATTAACTGGCTGTTGGGGACTCCAGAAGAAGTGAATACTACTGGAAAAGTCTACTACGAAGGTAGTGGCTACGATATGGTTTCTACTAATTATAGTTTTGATAATGTTGTAGTCAATGCGCAAGACAACTGGACAATCAATAATGATGATTTTGGTTTTGAAATGCGTTTTAGATTCTCATTTGAAAAAGGAACGATTATTTTAGAAAATAAAAAATTTACTGATTACCCTAACAACCAATCAAGTTTTACTCCTGATATTGATGAAGAAAGTGGCTATTATATTGAAATTAAACACTTTGCTCAATCAATCATTGATGATGTCGATCCACAATTAGCTTGTCCGTTAGAAAGTACGATGGAGACAATTCGTATCGCAGAAGCTGAAGTTCAATCAGCGGATCAGAAGAAGACAATTAAATTATAAAAGGAGAGAAAATAAATGAAAAAAATTCTTTTAGGTATGGCGAGTGTGTTGGCGCTTGGTTTGTTGGCAGCATGTGGTGGCTCAGATAATAGTAGTAGCGGTTCAGGTGATGAAGTAACGATTAATTATGGGCTGTGGGATAAACAACAAGCACCTGTTTATGAAGAAATTGCCAAAGATTTTGAAAAAGAAAATCCTAACATAAAAATAAAATTTCAAGTGACTCCATGGGCGCAATATTGGACTAAATTAGAAACTGCAGTGACTGGTAAAAGTGCACCAGATGTATTTTGGATGAATATTCCTAGAGCGATTGATTATATCGATAATGGTGTTTTAGAGCCAATGGATGATGTGAAATTTGATAAGGATAAAATTCCAGAAATTTATCAAGAGTCTTATACACAAGACGGTAAGTTATATGGCGTACCAAAAGATTTTGATACCAATGCATTATGGTATAACAAAAAAATGTTTGATGACGCAGGTATTGCTTATCCAGATGAAACTTGGGATTGGGCAAAACTACAAGAAGTGGCTAAGCAATTAACAAATGAAGAAACGGGGGTTTACGGACTAGGTACACCTCCAGTTTGGGAAACAGGTTATTATCAAGCAATATATCAAAATGGCGGAAGACCATTTAGCGATGATGGCAAAAAATCTGGCTTTGGTGAAGATGCAACAATTGACGGTGTAAAATATTGGCACAGCTTTATCGAAGATGGTTCAGGTACGCCAATTGATTTAACCAATAGTGCGCAACAACCCGAACTACTGATTGCTGGAAAAGTAGCGATGATTGTTGATGGTTCTTATCAAGCACCAGTAATATTTAAAGATGAATATGGAAGAGAAAATATTGATATTGCACCGTTACCACAAGGTAAAGAAAGAGCAACGACGTCTAACTCATTATCAAATGTAGTCTATGCAGGTTCTGAACATAAAGAAGAAGCGAAAAAATGGGTTGAATTTTTATCTGAGAAAAAACAAATGGAGACAGTTGCTGAATCAGGTGTAGTTATTCCTTCTTATGAAGGTTCAGCTGAAGCTTGGGTGGATGCCTATCCTGAGAAAAATCTTCAAGTTTTTCTTGATGCAGTAGATTACGCAGTGCCATTTTCTAATTATAAAAATTCTTCTGCTGCAACGGCTATCGAACAAGATATTATGAATGAAGTTTGGTCAGGTGATAAGACAGTCGAAGAAGGTTGTAAAGAAATTGAAACGAAGGCAAACGAGATTCTAGCTAAAAACTAACTGACTTGAGGAGGTCGCTAGTATGGATGAGAAACAAACTAGAAAAAAAATCGACCCTCAGAATAAGTCGCGAAAAAAATCACCAAACGTGATCTTCAAAAAATATAAAAAAGATCAAGTGTATACAGCGGGGCTTTTTATAGCCCCTCTGTTTATAGGGATTTTAGCGTTTTATCTGATACCCATGTGTCAAAGTATTTTTTATTCATTTACTAAATGGGGAATGTTCGGCGGCTACGAAATGGTTGGTTTAGAAAACTATAAACGATTGCTGACTGATGCGGATTTGGTACAAGCACTAAAAAATACATTAATTTATGCAGTTTTTACGGTTCCGGTAGCAATTGTTATTTCTGTTTTTATAGCCGTTTTACTTAATTCTAAAATACGCGGTAAAAGTTTTTATCGTGTCATCTATTTCTTACCAGCGGTTACCATGACTTCAGCGGTAGCGATGATTTGGAAATGGATGTTTAATTCGGAATATGGGATTATTAACCAAATATTAGCTGTTTTCGGGATTGATGGGCCAGGCTGGATTACAAATCCTGATTGGGCAATGGTAGCTCTAATAATTGTTGGCGTTTGGAGTTCATTAGGGACCTCCATCGTAATCTTTTTATCCGGGCTACAGGGTATTCCCAGCACATATTATGAAGCGGCAGATATTGATGGCGCAGGACCTATTCGTAAATTTTTTAGTATTACAGTTCCGTTATTAAGTCCGACTGTCTTTTTCCAATCAATCACGTCACTAATTACTGCACTGCAAGTTTATGATTTGGTTTACATGATGTATTCAGAAACCAATCCGGCTTTACGGAGCGTCCAATCAGTAGCCTATCTGTTCTATCGTAATTCTTTTGTCTTTAATGAAAAGGGTTATGGCGCAGCAATTGTCGTTGTTTTGTTAATCCTTACGTTAATTATTACCGTAATCGAATTTGCTTTACAGAAAAAATGGGTACATTACTCATACTAAAAAAGGAGTCAGTCAGATGAAAAAAACTCGTAATACGAATCGTATCTTTGTCCATCTACTGTTAATCCTTGGATCAGTAATGATGGTCTTTCCATTTGTTTGGATGATTATTACCTCATTGAAAACTAAAACTGAAGCAATCAGAGTACCACCAAATATTTTGCCAGATGTGCCTCAGTGGGAAAACTATAAAAGAATTTTTGAAATTTTCCCATTTGGAAATTTCTATTTTAATACGATTGTCAGTACTTTAATGATTGTAGTCGTACAAACATTGTTGTGTGCACTGGCTGCTTACGCTTTTGCACGACTTAGCTTTCCTTTTAAAAATGCATTGTTCATTTTACTTTTATCAATCTTGATGGTACCAAGTCAAATATTCTTGATTCCACAATATTTGTTGGTTCAAAAAATGGGCTTAATTAACACGATTCCAGCGCTATTTTTACCAGGTTTATTTTCAGCTTTTGGAACGTTCTTGTTGCGCCAATTTTTTATGACGATACCAAAAGAGGTAGAGGAAGCCGCGATTATCGATGGTTGTTCGCGGGTTCGCATCTTTTTTACCATCATTTTACCGTTATCTAAATCAGCTTTGATTTCTCAAGGGATTTTTGCCTTATTATATGGCTGGAATTCGCTATTATGGCTGCTAATTATTAATACATCAACAGATAAGATGACTCTCACTTCAGGATTGGCAACTTTAAACGGCCAATACAGTGCGGACTATCCTTTGATGATGGCGGGGTCCTTTTTAGCTTGTATTCCGTTAATCATTGTTTTCTTGATTTTCCAAAAACAATTTATCGAGGGAATTGCCCTATCTGGTGGGAAATAAATTTGTCGAAAAGAATTTAAAAAAGGATGAGATGCAATGACGCAACTTACACTCAATCACATTTATAAGAAATATGACAATGCCGATAGTTATTCGGTAACTGATTTTAATTTAGAAATTGATGACAAAGAATTTATAGTTTTTGTCGGGCCATCAGGTTGTGGGAAATCAACAACTTTACGAATGATTGCTGGCCTAGAAGATATTACTGATGGTGAATTAAAGATTGGTGAAAAAATTGTCAATGACGCGCCACCCAAAGACCGCGATATCGCAATGGTTTTTCAGAATTATGCCTTATATCCTCATATGTCTGTTTATGATAATATGGCTTTTGGTTTAAAACTAAGAAAATACGAAAAAGAGGAAATTAAAAAACGAGTTGAGAATGCGGCAGAGATTCTAGGTTTATCAGAATACTTGCAAAGAAAACCCGCAGCTTTATCAGGGGGACAAAGACAGCGGGTTGCATTAGGTCGTGCGATTGTACGAGATGCGCAAGTTTTCTTAATGGATGAACCATTATCAAATTTAGATGCCAAATTACGAGTATCGATGCGGGCTGAAATTGCTCGCCTACATCAACGCTTAGGGACTACCACCATTTATGTGACCCATGATCAAACTGAAGCGATGACGATGGCTGACCGCATTGTAATTATGAAAGATGGCTTGATCCAACAAGTCGGTACGCCACAAGAAGTTTATGATACGCCAACGAATGTTTTTGTGGCCGGATTTATCGGTTCGCCTGCTATGAATTTTTTCAATGTTCGCTTGCAAGATGGTGTTATTAGTGATGGCAAGGGTCTGCATTTAACAATTGATCCCCAACAAAAAAAGGTTTTAGAAGAAAAAGGTTACAATGGTCAAAATTTAACTTTTGGTATTCGACCAGAAAATATTCATGCCGATGAAAGTGCTGAAGGATCATTAGTAAAAGCTGAAGTTATGGTTTCAGAATTATTAGGATCAGAATCATTACTTTATTCAAAATTGGGGGATACTGAATTTGTCTCAAAAGTAAATGCCTTTGATTTTCATAAACCAGGCTCTGAAATTACCTTGAATTTCAATGTAGCAAAAGGACATTTTTTTGATAAAGAAAATGAAAAGGTAATTCCAATTTTATCAATGGGATAAATCAAATGCGTGTTATTAATTTTAAATTATAGAAGAGGCTGCGGGTTTTAACTTGCAGTTTTTTTTGTATTCTAGACGAAATGACAAGTTTTTTAGACTTTTTTTGGTATGATAGACTCAAATGGCGTATTTTAAGAAAGAAGTGAAGAGAATGAAAGCAGAGATTATTGCAGTAGGAACAGAACTTTTGTTAGGACAGGTTGTTAATACAAATGCGACTTTTATTTCTGAAGGATTAGCTGATTTAGGAATTGAAGTTTATTATCATACTGTTGTGGGAGATAATCCAAAACGTTTAGAAGAGTTATTGGTTTTAGCGGATTCAAGAAGTGATTTAATTGTTTTATGTGGTGGTTTAGGACCAACTGATGATGATTTGACAAAAAATGTTTTGGCTGACCATTTAGGAATTCAGCTCGTTCGAAATCAAGCTGCATTGGACCATATGAATGAATTTTTTGGTAGTCGTGATCGACCGATGACACCGAATAACATACGACAAATTGAAACGCTTGAAGGCGGGATTCCTCTGCCAAATCGAACCGGTTTAGCAATTGGTAGTTTGTATCTAGGAGAAAAAAATAACTATATTATTTTACCTGGACCGCCAAGTGAATTAAAACCTATGTTCAGTGAACAAGCGGCGCCATTATTGGTAGAAAAATTTGGTGTTCATGAAAAACTAACTTCTCGCGTTTTGCGTTTTTATGGAATTGGTGAGTCACAAATTGTGACAGATTTAGCAGAAATGATTGAAAATCAAACCAATCCAACGATTGCACCTTATGCTAAACCAAATGAAGTGACCTTGCGCATTACTGCAAAAACCGAAGATGATGCTTCTGCAAAAACCTTGCTAGATCAGGTGGAAGCTGAGATATTAGCAGTTGAAGGAGAATACTTCTACGGGTATGGTGACGACAATAGTTTAGAAGAAACGGTCGTAAATTTATTAAAGGAACATCAAAAAAGTGTCACAGCCGCTGAAAGTTTGACGGCAGGAGCATTCCAAGCTCGTCTAGCGGACGTTCCAGGGGTTTCTGAAGTCTTTCCGGGAGGATTTGTGACTTATTCCAATGAGACCAAAGAAAACTTCTTAGGAATCGATTCAACGTTAATTGAAGAATATGGAGTAGTTAGTAAAGAAATTGCAGGTGTCATGGCTGAAAAAGCTCGAGAATTAGCAAATACAGATTATGCAGTAGCCTTTACTGGCGTAGCTGGTCCAGATCCATTAGAAGGTCAGCCTAAAGGAACTGTTTTTATTGCAGTAGCACAAAAAGATGGCGAAACAGTTATTGAACAGAAAGCTTTTAGTCGAGATCGCGCCTACATTAGACAAAGTTCTGTCATGAAAGGTTTAGACATGTTGCGCCGCGCAATTTTAAATAAATAATTAAATACGAATGTTTGTTCGCTTTTTGCTTGCATTTCTCACTTTAAACCGCTAAACTAATCATGTTGACTGACGGAAATTATAATATCAAGGAGGATTTTTCTTGGCTGAAGATCGTAAAGTAGCATTAGACAATGCTTTAAAGAAAATAGAAAAGAATTTTGGTAAAGGCTCCATTATGAAATTAGGGGAAAAGGTTGATACACAAATCTCAACTATTCCTAGTGGTTCACTAGCGTTGGATGTCGCATTAGGTGTCGGCGGATATCCTCGTGGTCGGATTGTAGAAGTTTATGGACCTGAAAGTTCTGGTAAGACGACAGTCGCATTACATGCGATTGCTGAAGTCCAAAAACAAGGCGGAACCGCTGCATTTATTGATGCGGAACATGCCTTAGATCCACAATATGCTGAAAAATTAGGCGTAAAAATTGATGATTTATTATTATCACAACCAGATACTGGTGAACAAGGTTTAGAAATTGCAGATGCGTTAGTTTCATCTGGTGCAGTTGATATTATCGTTATTGACTCGGTGGCTGCTTTAGTACCTAGAGCAGAAATTGATGGTGAAATGGGAGCTTCTCACGTTGGTTTGCAGGCTCGTTTGATGTCGCAAGCGCTACGTAAATTATCAGGTTCAATCAATAAAACGAAAACAATCGCAATCTTTATCAACCAAATTCGGGAAAAAGTTGGCGTAATGTTTGGGAATCCAGAAACAACACCGGGTGGACGTGCCTTGAAGTTTTACGCAACTGTTCGTTTAGAGGTACGCCGAGCAGAACAGTTAAAGAGCGGTACGGATATTATTGGTAACCGGACGAAAATTAAAGTAGTTAAAAATAAAGTAGCACCACCTTTCAAAGTTGCTGAAGTAGACTTGATGTATGGTCAAGGAATTTCACAAGAAGGCGAATTACTAGATATGGCTGTCGAAAAAGATATCGTAGATAAAAGCGGTGCTTGGTATGGCTACAAAGACGAACGTATCGGTCAAGGTCGAGAAAACGCAAAGAATTATATGCGGGAACATCCTGATATGATGGCGGAAGTTTCTCAAAGAGTTCGGGCAGCTTTTGGGATAGGCGAACCGGGTAGTGAAGGCGAAGAAGTTGAAGTAGCTGGTCAAGAAGAACTACCTTTAGAAGATGAATAAAAAGCAGAGAGTTGCGATCAATTTATTTTGGCCGCAACTTTTTTTGTTTTTTAGTCATTTCTCTGTAAAGGCTTGTTAACAAGCCAAATTAAGTTGACACACTATCAGACAAAAAGTAAAATATACTTGTGCGTATTTCGCACGTATGCAAGTTAGGCATATTGATAATTTTAATGACGTTTATCAAGAAAAACTACAGATAACTATAATACGATAGTACGGAGGTGGATTTCATGTTAGTTCCTATTCTCCTCGCTATCATCTTTTTAATTGTCGGTCTTGGTTTAGGGTTTATGGTGGCAAAATCGCGCCATGATAAAGAGATTGAAGGTGCTCATACTTCAGCAAGAGGCATCATTAATCAAGCCAATAAAGAAGCAGAAACACTAAGAAAAGAAGCTTTGTTAGAGGCCAAAGAAGAAAACCAGCAGTATCGCGCACAAATTGAAAGTGAGTTGAAAGAAAGCAAACAAGAATTAAAACTACAAGAAAATCGCTTGCTTCAAAGAGAACAGTCGATTGATCGTAAAGACGACTCTCTAGAGAAGCGTGAGCACTCACTGGAAGACAAAGAGACAAGAATTAGTGCTAGACAGCAATTAATTGACGAGCGAGAACAAGAAGTAGAACAACTGATTGAGAAACAACAAGTAAAACTTGAACAAGTTGCTTCGTTGACTAAAGATGAAGCCAAAGAGATCATCATGCAGACGACGGAAGAAGAATTAAATCAAGAGTTGACCATTATGGTGAAAGAATCAGAACAAAGAGCCAAAGAAGAAGCGGATCGTAAAGCGAAAAACTTATTGGCGATGGCGATTCAACGTTCTGGTGCTGATGCTGTTTCAGAAACAACTGTTTCAGTAGTTAACTTACCAAATGATGAAATGAAAGGTCGGATTATCGGTCGTGAAGGTCGAAATATTCGTACCCTTGAAACATTAACTGGGATTGATTTAATTATCGATGATACACCAGAAGCAGTTGTATTGTCAGGCTTTGATCCAATTCGTCGGGAAATTGCCCGTATGACGTTGGAAAAACTGATTCAAGATGGTCGGATTCATCCGGCTCGTATTGAAGAGATGGTTGAAAAATCTCGAAAAGAAATGGATGAACGGATTCGTGAGTATGGTGAACAGGCAGCCTTTGAAGTTGGCGCCCATACATTACATCCTGACTTAATTAAGATTTTAGGTCGTTTGCACTTTAGAACAAGTTACGGCCAAAACGTCTTAGATCACAGTGTCGAAGTTGCTCGCTTGACCGGTATTCTAGCAGCTGAACTGGGCGAAAATGTCCAATTAGCCCAAAGAGCCGGCTTGCTACATGATATTGGGAAAGCGTTGGATCACGAGATTGAAGGCTCTCACGTTGAAATTGGGGCCGAGTTAGCAGCGAAATACAAAGAAAATTCAACGGTTATCAATGCTATTGCTTCTCACCATGGAGATACTGAAGCGACTTCAGTTATTTCTGTTTTGGTAGCAGCTGCCGATGCAGTTTCAGCAGCGCGACCGGGTGCCCGTAGCGAATCATTGGAAAACTATATTCGTCGCTTAGAAAACTTGGAAAATATTTCCAACGGTTTTGAAGGGGTCGAATCAAGCTTCGCCGTTCAAGCTGGACGCGAAGTTCGAGTAATGGTTAAACCAGAAGCAATCTCTGACTTAGATGCCGTTCGTTTAGTTCGTGATATTCGTCGTAAGATTGAAGATGAGTTGGATTATCCAGGACACATCAAAGTAACTGTTATTCGAGAAACCCGAGCAACAGATTACGCGAAATAAGTAATGTTACTAAGACATCAATCGAAATTGGTTGATGTCTTTTTCTTTGAAAAAAAATTAAAAAAACATCATATCAAGTTGGCAAATACTTCAGCTTAAGCTACCATAAAAGAAAATACAGTTGTTACTTCAAAATTTTTTAGAGATATTGAACTAATCAAAAAGAGGAGCAAGAAAAATGAGAAAGCTCAGTCAGTGGCTAAAGAAGCATGCTACCTTAATTAAAATTATCTTTTTTGGCATCGTCTTGTTCTTCGTTGCCAATCAAGTCCGCAATATTGCTCATGGAATGAGCTTTCAGGATATTTTACTGCGCATCAAAGGGCAAAACCGCTGGGCGTTATTAGGAATGCTTATCGCTGGACTAGCGGGACTTTTGCCAATGGTCTTATATGATCGGGTGGCTGAAAAAAGTTTGGTAAATATGGGCAGTCAAAAATTAACTAAGCGAGATTTTTTAGTTGCCGCTTGGACGACAAATACAATTAATAATTTAGCTGGTTTTGGTGGAGTGATTGGGGCGAGTTTGCGAGCTAATTTTTATGGTAAAGGCTTGGAACGAAAAAAAGTGATTGCTACGGTGTCCAAAATTGCTTTGTTTATGCTCAGTGGGCTTTCACTGTTAGCTTTAGTAACTTCCTTAGATTTAATTGCATTCCGGCATAATAATCCTTTTTATCATTATCGTTGGTGGCTGTTATTAGGTGGTTTTTTCGCTCCTGTTTTATTGACGTTTATTTATAATCGTCGAAAAACTTTGTTTAAAGAATTTCGCGCGCGTTGGTTGGCCGAGTTAGTTGCCGCTTCGACTGGCCAATGGCTAGGAGCCTTGTCGGTCTTTTTAGTTGTCGGCTATTTGATGCAACTAGATTTTTCAATAGTTGATGTTTATCCCATGTTTGTGATTGCGACTGGATTAGGCATGCTGACGATGGTTCCTGGTGGTGCGGGAACTTTTGATGTCATGATGATTTTAGGGTTAGGACATTTAGGGTTAAGTCAAAGTAGTGCCGTGGTTTGGATTTTGTTTTATCGGATTTTTTATTATTTCATTCCTTTTGTAACGGGTATTATTATTTATTTAACCAATACTAGTGTGAAATTAAATCGTTATTTTGACAATTTGCCGCGGCTTCTATCACAAAAATTTGCCCACACTTGTTTAGTCGTTGCGGTATATTTTGCTGGAACTATGATGATTTTGTTATCTACCTTTACGAATCTATCTAATCTGAGCCGTTTATTTGAAATTGTCTTGCCTTTTTCTTTTAATTTCTTAGATCAGACGTTGAATTTATTAATTGGTTTTTTATTATTAGGATTGGCGCGAGGTATTTCACAAAAGGTTGAGAAAGCCTTTTGGCCCACCATCGCTTTGCTGATTTTTGGGATTGTAAATACGGTCTCTCGAACAGCTTCGGTTCGATTGATTACTGTATATGTAATTATTTTATTGATTGTCTGGGCTTCGCGCAAAGAATTTTATCGGCAAAGCTTTGCTTATTCTTGGGGAGCAATTGTGACGGATGGTTTGCTATTTGGTATTCTGTTAGTTATTTACGCTGTGGCGGGCTATCATAGTGGCCAAATTTGGAGCAGTCAGGCTTTTGCTAGTAAATATTTTGCTTTTCCTTCTGAAGATATTTGGATTTCTGGCATGTTAGGTGTCGTTTTATCCATTATTTGTTTAGCCACTTTATATCAATTTTTGACGACTAAAAAAGAAATAGTTGGTGAGAAATGGGACGAAGAACGGTTCAATCATTTGCAAAAACTGTATGGTGGAACGGCAGCCAGTCATTATTTACGTCTGTCAGGCTATAGCTATTTTTATTATCAAGAAAATGGTGCGGATCAAATGATGTTTGGTTTTCAACCGCGAGCAAATAAGTGCTTCGTTTTAGGTGATCCGTTAGGCAATCCTGAAAAGTGGCAAGCTGCCACGATTGCCTTTATGGAATATGTCGATAAATTAGGCTATCAATTAGCTTTTTATAAGATTTCAGAAGAATATGTTTTGCTGTTACATGATTTAGGTTTTCACTTTGACAAAATTGGCGAAACTGGCGTAACTGATTTTTCTCGTCATCATCAAGAAGTATTTTCAGACCGCTTTGGTTTTGAGCGTTTGGCTAAATTAGGCTATCAATTCCAATATTATCAACAACCAACAGATGCCTTATTGTCGGATTTGGTGAAAATTTCTGATGAGTGGTTAAATGGTGAAAAGGAAAAACACTTTTCAGTAGGTCGTTTCGATAAACAGTATTTAAAAACTAGCGGTATTGGAGTGGCTTTAAATCCTGAAGGTGAGCTAGTCGGTTTTATTAGCCAACAACCAATTACAAAAGAAATTGTTTCTTATGACTTGCTGCGCTACAAAAAAGATTTGCCTAATGAGCTGTCTACCTTTTTGAAGTTGCATTTAATGGATCAATTACATCAAATGGGTTTTAAGGAAGTTTATCAAGGTATGGCTCCGTTAGCAAAAGTGGGAGAAACTTCTTTTGCTTTCTTAGGTGAAAGAGTAATGAACTTGATTTATAAATACGGGCATTCATTTTATGATTTCCAACAAGTTACAGAAGAAAAAAATCCTTACGTTGATTATTGGCGACCGCGTTATTTTGCTTACATGAAATCCAGTAGTTTTGTTTTTTCTGCCAGTCAACTACTGATTTTAATTGGCCGTGGAAAAGATAAAGCAACACCATTGTCAGAAGAAATGATTGAATTATAAGGAGGTTCTGATAGATGAGCGTTGCTCATTTTTATCAGACCTTTTTTATGGAGGCCGAACTATACTTTTTTAGGAGGCTATGCTAAAATTTTCTAATGATAAAATTAGACAGGTGAGAAGATGGAAATCATTGAAAAAGCACCAGCAAAAATAAATCTGGGTTTAGATATTTTAGGTAAACGTCCAGATGGTTTACATGAATTGTCGATGGTGATGGCTTCGATTGATTTAGCAGATCGGTTATATTTAGAAGAAATTGCCGAAGATAAAATCGTGATTGAAACCAATAAGGCATTTTTGCCAACCGATAAAAAAAACCATGTCTATGAAGCCTTGGAGTTAGTTAAAGACCGATTCCAAATTCAGACTGGTCTACATGTGAAAATTCAAAAAAAGATTCCCGTTGCAGCTGGTTTAGGTGGCGGATCAACAGATTCGGCAGCAGCTTTGCGCGCAATTAATCGTCTGTGGTCGTTGAACTTGACGACAGCAGAATTGGCGCAGTTAGGAGCTGAAGTAGGTTCAGATGTGCCATATTGTGTCTACGGAAAAACTTCTTTAGTAGAAGGTTTTGGTGAAAAAGTGACTGTTTTGTCGCCGATGCCGCAATGTTGGGTAGTGGTAGTGAAACCGCGGATGAGTGTATCGACGCGAACGGTTTTTTCACAAATCGTGATGGATCAATTACATCATCCCGATATTTCAGCTTTAGTGGCGGCGATTGAAGCCAATGACTATCAAGCAATGACGGAAAACTTAGGTAACTCGATGGAAGCTGTCACTATCAAAAAGCATCCGATTATTCAGCAAATCAAAGACCGTATGGTGAAATATGGCGCTGATGCCGCTATGATGAGTGGATCAGGTCCGACCGTTTACGGCTTATGCCATAAATATTCTCGGGCGCAGCATGTCATGAATGCTTTAAAAGGCTTTTGTGATGAAGTTTATTTAGTTCGAACCTTAAAGTAAGCTTGGGGATTTCCTCAAGCTTTTTTATCATTGAGAATTGATAGCTATGGATAGGCCATGGAGATAAAATTTTTAGGAGGCATTTTATGTTCATTGATGAGATCAGACTTCAAACTAATTTTTCTAATGAATATCCTTACACTTTACCAGTTGTCCAAGCACTTAGTAAAAATTCGTTGAAGCTCAATCAACCAATTAGTTTTTTTGCTGGTGAAAATGGCTCTGGAAAATCAACGTTATTGGAAGCTATTGCGATTTCTTTCGGGATGAATCCTGAAGGTGGGACAAAGAATTTCAACTTTTCCACTTATGACAGCCACTCTGAACTCCATGAATTTCTGACTTTAGTCCGAAAAGGGCTAATTCCCAAAGTTAGCTTCTTTTTACGAGCAGAAAATTACTATAATCTTGCTTCAGAAGTAGAAGAATTAGGATTATCTACTTATTATGGAAAAACAGCCTTACACAAAATGTCTCATGGTGAAGGAATGCTGTCTATCATTACCCATCGCTTTGGTCCCAACGGTCTGTATATTTTAGACGAGCCGGAGTCTGGACTTTCGGTATCTAGACAGATGACGTTACTAAGAGAAATTCTTTTATTGAGTAAACAGAACTGTCAATTTTTGATTGCCACTCATTCACCTGTTTTATTGGCAGCATCGGGAGCAACCATTTTTGATGGCAATAATGAAATGAAGAAAATTGATTACCAAACTACTGATGCTTATAAAGATATGAAGCTTTTTTTGGATAATCCTGAGCGCATGACTTTTTATTTGGAGCAAGAATAAAATTTTTTATTTATCTCCGATAAAAGTCCATAACAATTTCAAATTTTATTAAAATATGCTGAGTAGTAATTTTCTTTAAATTTTAAAAAAATGATTAAGGATCTGCTGAGATAGCTTAATTATCTTTATTAAAATAACGTAAATACGATTACATGTTTATCTGTTTATATGAATAATAAAACATATAAATTACGATTTATCAGTGTTTATGAGTTTCAAAACGTAAATTTTACGATTTGAGTTGACGAATAAGAAAACGTCTGTTAAATTATTCTTTGTCTAAAAGATAAGGATGGGTGAATAATGAAAAAACATAAAGGATTTCTTTTTTTATTACTTGTGATAGTATCATTAGTGCTGACTGCCTGTGGTGCGCAAGAAAATAGTCAAAATAGTGATGGAAGTAAATTAAAAATCATCGCGACTTTTTATCCAATGTACGAATTTACCAAGGAAGTAGCTGGTGACAAAGCAGATGTGGAATTATTAATTCCGGCGGGAACAGAACCTCATGATTTTGAACCCTCCGCTAAAGATTTGGCTAAAATTTCAGAAGCCGATGCTTTTGTTTATAACAGTCCTGAGTTAGAAACATGGACGGATCATTTAACTGACAGTGTTGACACGAAGAAAACAACCGTGATTGAAGCTTCTAAAGGAATCGATTTGATGGAGGGCTCGGAAGAAGAGCATGATCATGAAGGTGAAGCAGCTGATCATGAAGAAGAGCATCAACATGATTTAGACCCACACGTTTGGTTAGATCCTGTTTTAGCCATTAAAGAAGTCGAAAATATTCAAGCTGAATTAAGTAAAAAAGATCCTGACAACAAGTCAGCATACGAAAAGAATGCTGCTGCTTATATTGAAAAATTAAATCAATTAAATACTAAATATCAAGATGCTTTTCAAAATGCTAGTAACAAAACTTTTGTTACCCAACATGCGGCCTTTGGTTATTTAGCAAAACAATATGGCTTAACCCAAGAAGCTATTGCCGGAATTTCCCCTGATCAAGAACCTTCACCAAGTCGTTTAGGTGAGTTGAAAGATTATGTAGAAGAACACAATGTTAGCGTGATTTATTTTGAAGAAAATGCTTCCTCAAAAGTGGCGGAAACCCTCTCCAATGAGACTGGTGTAAAACTAGCTGTCTTAAATCCGCTGGAAAGTTTAACTAACAAACAAATCAAAGCTGGCGAAAATTACATTTCAGTCATGGAAGAAAATTTAGCTGCCTTACAAGAAACAATTAAATAAGTAGTTTTACCGGTGTTTCCATCAGGGAATACCGGTCTTATTTACAGAAAGGATAAAAAAATGTCATACATAGAAGTTGAAAATTTGTCGTTTTATTATGATGACGAACCCGTTTTGGAAAATGTCTCTTATCATGTAGACCCAGGAGAATTTGTCATTCTAACAGGAGAAAACGGGGCAGCGAAGTCTACGTTAGTGAAAGCGACCTTAGGAATTTTGAAACCCCATAGCGGAAAAGTCACAATTGCTAAAACCAATAAAGATGGAGGCAAACTTAGTGTTGGCTACATTCCCCAACAAGTAGCTTCCTTTAATGCAGGTTTTCCTAGTACTGTCTACGAATTAGTCAGCTCTGGTCGTTATCCTCAAGGCAAATGGTTTAAAAAATTAAGTGCCAGAGACCATGAACATACTAAAAAAGCCTTGGAATCTGTTGGCTTGTGGAATATGCGTCACAAACGAATCGGCGAATTATCTGGCGGACAAAAACAACGGATTAATATTGCCCGCATTTTTGCGAAAGATCCTGATTTATTTGTCTTAGATGAACCAACTACTGGAATGGATGAAAGTTCACGCAATGATTTTTATGCGTTGCTAAAACATGCAGCTCATCGTCATGATAAAAGTATTTTGATGATTACCCACGACCATGAAGATACTAAAAAATATATTGATCGCCAAATACGTTTGGTGCGAAAGGAGGATTCTCAATGGCGTTGCTTTCATATGAGTTCATGAGAAGAGCCTTTTTGGCGGCGATTTTTATTGCTGGGATTGCGCCAATGTTGGGGGTTTTTCTAGTCATTCGCCGCCAATCTTTAATGGCGGATACTTTGTCTCATGTATCTTTAGCTGGTGTGGCATTAGGCTTTTTCTTTAATTTAAATCCTACAGTAACAACGCTATTAGTTGTCATTATTGCAGCCATTTTGATGGAATACTTACAAAGCATGTACCGAGGTTATTCCGAAATTTCGATTGCTATTTTGATGGCCTCAGGTTTAGCTTTGGCGTTAGTTTTAATGAGTTTGGCACCAGGTAGTTCGGCTGTGAGTATTCAATCATATTTATTTGGCTCAATTGTCACATTGACTTGGATGCAAGTAGTTTTCTTAGGAGTTTTATTAGTAGTTATTGGTGTATTATTTATTTTGTTTAAACGTCCGATGTATGTGCTAACCTTTGACCAAGATATTGCGGCTGTCGATGGTTTACCAGTTGTAAAAATGTCGATGATTTTCAATATTGTAACGGGGATTGCGATTGCAGTAATGATTCCGATTGCCGGTGCTTTGTTAGTTTCAGCGATTATGGTCTTACCGGCAGCGACCGGAATGCGGATGGGAAAAAGTTTTAATGCGGTTATTTTCATTAGTATTATTATTGGCTTTATCGGAATGGTAGGTGGATTAACTTCTTCTTATTATTTAGATACACCGCCGGGAGCAACGATTACTTTGAGTTTTGTCTTCTTATTTTTACTGATGTTAGTGGTACGTCGCGTAAAAATTTTGTACCAACGTAAACAAAAGCAATATTAAATAGTCGATGAAAAGTTTCCAACAAAATAGGTTGGAAGCTTTTTTTATAGGTGAAAATGAGAAGAAAACGAAAGATTTCCTGATATTTTTCGTTCATTATTAATAAATTACGAACTTTGTATAAATTTATCTCGCTATTTCTCGCTTTTTTTCATCAAAACCCTTATAATGAGAAACGATAAAAAATTGAACAGGAGTGACAATGTGTGAAAGTTCGTCGTAGTGAACGATTGATCGATATGACTCAATATTTATTAGAACACCCCCATGACTTGATTCCCTTAACTTTTTTTGCGGAGCGTTATGGTTCAGCCAAATCTTCAATCAGTGAAGATTTAGCGATCGTCAAAAAAACATTTAAAGAGCGGGGTAATGGCTATTTAGCTACCATTCCTGGTGCAGCCGGCGGAGTCGTTTATACGCCTAGCATTAGCGAAGAGGAAGCTAGCCAATACATTGCTTCCTTAGCGGAAACTTTGTCAGAGGAAGATCGTTTATTACCTGGTGGTTATGTATATTTATCTGATATGTTAGGACAACCAGATTTATTACGGATGGTTGGTAGAATTATTGCCGCGCAATACATCAACGAAGATGTGGATGCAGTAATGACTGTAGCAACTAAAGGTGTACCGATTGCTCAAGCAGTTTCTTATTATTTGAACGCACCTTTTGTGATTGTCCGTCGTGACTCAAAAATTACTGAAGGCGCAACTGTTAGCGTCAATTATGTATCAGGTTCTTCTGAACGGATTGAAAAGATGGAATTATCAAAACGCAGCTTGCGGCGTGGTTCAAAAGTATTAATCGTAGATGACTTCATGAAAGGCGGCGGGACCGTCAACGGTATGAAGAGTTTAATTGAAGAATTTGAAGCAGAATTAGTGGGTATCACTGTTTTTGCTGAATCTAAATTCAAAGGGGAACGAGCTATTTCTGATTACCGCTCGTTACTTTATGTAAAAGATGTTGATACTGCAACAAAAACTATTACAGTTGTCCCTGGCAATTGTTTTTCAAAAGAATAAAGAAATAGAGCAGGGACAAAAGTTCACTGCTCTTCTTTTAGTTAATTGAAAAAACGGATTATCTAAGCTAAACTGAAAGAAATAGAAAATATTTAGGAGCGATTATTTTGGAAAAGCGATACACGATTATTTTAGCGGCCGGTAAAGGAACCCGCATGAAATCGAAATTATATAAAGTTTTACATCCAGTAGCTGGTAAGCCGATGGTAGAACATATTATTGAACGAGTAATCGAAACAAAACCGTCAGAAATTGTGACCGTCGTTGGTCATGGCGCAGAAAAAGTCAAAGAACAATTAGGCGATCGAACTGAGTACGTGGTTCAAGAAGAACAATTGGGTACTGGTCATGCAGTGATGCAAGCGGCTGAATTTTTAAAAAGGAAAAAAGGGACGACTTTAGTCATTAGTGGAGATACACCGCTATTGACTAGTCAAACTATTGATCACTTATTTGATTATCACCAAGGAAAAAAAGCTAGCGCAACAATTTTGACGGCCCATGCCGATGATCCAACTAGCTATGGTCGTATTATTCGCGATCACGTGGGAATTGTTGAAAAAATCGTGGAGCAAAAAGATGCTACGCCAGAAGAAATTCGTATCCAAGAAATTAATACTGGGACTTATTGTTTTGACAATGAAGCCTTATTTGATGCTTTAGAAAAAATCGGAACAAATAATGCCCAAGGAGAATACTACTTAACTGACATTATTGAAATTTTAAAAGCCGATGGCAAAACCGTTGCGGCTTATCAAACGGAAGATTTTGAAGAATCAATTGGGGTGAATGATCGATTGGCATTAGCTGAAGCCAATCGGATTATGCGCCGCCGTATTAATCAGATGCATATGGTAAATGGGGTTAGCTTTATTGACCCAGCGACGACTTATATTGATGCGGGGGTTGAGATTGGTTCTGATACAATTATTGAAGCTGGCGTACAAATTCAAGGAAAAACAGTGATTGGTTCTGATGTAGTTATAGGTGCCCATTCGAAAATTGTCGATAGTATTGTTGAAGACAACGTTGAAATCAAACAGTCTGTAATTGAAGAAGCGATTGTCCGGAAAAATGCTGATGTTGGTCCTTATGCACATTTACGTCCACAGGCTGAAATCGGTGAAAAAGCCCATATTGGTAATTTTGTTGAAATTAAAAAAGCCAAAATTGGTGAAAATACCAAAGTCGGTCATTTAACTTATGTGGGAGACGCTGTTTTAGGAGAAGATATTAATGTCGGTTGTGGCGTTGTTTTTGTCAACTACGATGGGAAAAACAAACATCAAACGGTTATTGGAGATCACGTCTTTATCGGCTCAAGTACTAATTTAGTAGCACCATTAATGATTGAAAAAAATAGTGTGGTTGCGGCTGGCTCGACGATTACCGAAGATGTCAAGGAAGGCGATTTAGCAATTGGTCGGGCTCGACAAGTCAATAAGAGTGGTTATGCTAGTCATTTGCCTTTTTAGGTAGAAAAAACATTTTTGATTTTTAAAAATAGGCTAGTTTTTTAGCCGCAATAGTTTATAATCGTATTCGTATGCATAATAGAAAGTGGAGGTTCCCATGTCAAAACATTATTTTGATCCAAGATTGAAAATTTTCGCTTTAAGTTCTAACCGTCCGTTAGCCGAAAAAATTGCGGAAGAAGTCGGTGTTGAACTAGGTAACAGCTCTGTTACGAAATTTAGTGATGGTGAAATTCAAGTTAACATTGAAGAAAGTATTCGTGGCTCACATGTCTATGTGATTCAATCAACGAGTGCCCCTGTCAACGATAATTTAATGGAACTTTTAATCATGATTGATGCTTTAAAACGTGCCAGTGCTAAAACGATTAATGTCGTAATGCCATATTATGGTTACGCTCGTCAAGACCGTAAAGCGCGTGCCCGTGAACCGATTACAGCTAAATTAGTGGCAAATATGATCGAAAAAGCTGGTGCAACTCGCCTATTAACATTAGACTTACATGCCTCTCAAATTCAAGGTTTCTTTGATATTCCAGTGGATCATTTAATGGGTGCACCATTAATTGCTAACTATTTCTTAGAAAAAAATATTTGTGGTGACGATGTAGTTGTTGTTTCTCCCGACCATGGTGGAGTGACTCGTGCCCGAAAATTAGCAGAATTTTTGAAATCACCAATTGCGATTATTGATAAACGCCGACCAAAAGCCAATGTGGCAGAAGTCATGAATATTATCGGTAATGTTGAAGGTAAAACTTGTGTGATTATCGATGACATGATTGATACTGCAGGAACGGTAACTTTAGCAGCCAATGCGTTAAGAGAAGCCGGCGCAGTGAGTGTTTACGCTTCATGTACACATCCTGTTTTATCAGGTCCAGCAATGCAACGAATTTCTGATTCAGCCATCGAACATTTAGTTGTAACAGACTCAATCTTTTTATCAGATGAACGCAAAATCGACAAAATCGATGAAATTTCTGTGGGTATTTTAATGGGAGATGCAATTAAACGCATCCATGAAAACAAACCAGTTAGTCCATTATTTGAAAAGAAATTCTAATAAATTATTTACTCTGTCAGATGCCTGGCAGAGTTTTTTTGACCAAAAAAATCGACTGCCAGAAAGACAGTCGATCATAAGATTATTTATTGACAAAATTTTTCTCATCGTAGATTTTACGTAGATTCATGTAAAGTGGCACTAGATCTTCGTTGGTGTAATCAATTTGGAAGATCTTTAGATTTGGTTTTTCTTTTTGTAAAATAGAAGAAGAAGTAATAATCAAATCATAGTCATCGCGAGCTGAAGTATCATAAGCTTCGGCATCAACAAAACGTAAATCTTCTAAAAACTGATAAATGTCTCGGACAAAGATGGCGTTATGCTCTAAGGCAACTGCAACTTTTAAATTGTCCGAATATGGAAATTGATTAAAGTAAGGTAGTAATAATTGTTTAAATGATTTTCCTAATAAACCGTGAATTGAGTTTATAAAGTTAAAGCTTGGATTTTCAGTAGCACTTTGCATGAAATTCATGATATTTTGTTCTAAGACATAACCACCTTGGGTTTGATTTTTAGCAGGCGCAAAAACCAAGCTAGTAATATTTGGAAATGGTTGGCGGTAAACAAAGAAAGTAAAGGTAATATTTAATAAATTACCAATAATCAAAGGATCATCCATGACGCCAGGTTTATCTGGGAACAAGACTTTTTTAGCAAAGGAACGAAATTCGTTTACAAAATCATTGACTGCGTTTGGTCGTGCAGAGAAATCGTGAATCGCTTGTTTTAAGCTACTATCTTCTCGAATAGTGTAGAAAGGTGCATAATGAGCAATGAAGTAAATAAAACTTGATTCCCCTTTTAATTGTCTAGGAGTCATTTCAAAATTCACTAAATCTTTTAATGAAGAGAAATCATAATAAGGATTGTCTTTCATCAAGAAATTATAACGAGGATCATACTTGGCAAAGTTTTGCTTGCTGACCCGGGCTAAGAATAGAGCACCAAATAAACGCAATTCCCGTGTACCAAAATAAGTCCGTGATAATGGGAAATAATGACTATAGTGATTAATTAATGAATCTAATATTTCTGTATCTATATTAAGAGGAATATCAATTCCGCGAGTCCCTAACCATAAAATATCAAATAAAGCCATTCGGATGAGACGTTCGTCACCTGACATACCCGCTTCCGTATAGGTAAAACGAATATTGAAATGTTTTAGATGTTTTTTTAAATTGTCGATTTTACGGGAAACAGTTGAGCGACTAACGAAGTATTTTTCACAGAATTTTTCAATGGTAGGCTCTTCTTCATTCAAGAAATATAAGATATACTGAAAGGGTACCGCTTTTTTAAGCAAGTGATAACGATATTCGTCAACCGATATTTTGATGTTTTGAATGTTGACTTTACCAGCTCTCATCATGATCTCTTTATGATCAGATTCAATTTCTTTCAATTCTTCTTCAATCTCGTTTAATTCAATAACGCTTTGTTGATAGTTTAGCTCCATGTCTTCAGACAATTGACTAATGGATAGAACGGGTTTTTCTGTTTTCAGTAAGTATTTGAAAATGTTGAATCGTAATAAGAGCGATGGATCCAACATTAACTCTTCGTATAACATATAGTATCCTCCTTGATATGTGTCACTAAATAATAACCATATTTAATTTAGTAACATTGTACTGTATTTTATATAAACTGTCTTGTTTAACACTTATAGAATAATGAATTATCAGTAATATTCTGATAAAAAAAATGGAATTGTGACTTTGTAATTTTAAGAAAGAAGATGAACCGATGACAAAAGCCCGTCTAGAGGCATTTACAGATGGTGTGGTAGCGATAGTTTTAACTGTTTTAGTGTTAGATATTCAAATTCCTGATTCACCATCTCTTTACTCAATATTAAATATTAGTAATACTTTATTAGCATATACGGTCAGTTTTATTTTTGTAGCTGTTATTTGGGTGAACCATCATCGGATGATGCAGATGGCCGAAAAAATAAATTATTCCGTCATTTGGGCCAATATTTTTTGGCTATTTTGGCTGACTTTGTGTCCAGCAGTGACTAGTTGGGTTGGCCGCAATCCAAATCGCTTTTGGCCTGAATTTTTCTACGTTGTTGTCTACATGATGTGGAGTTTTTCCTATGGAGTACTTTCAAAAAGAGTGGTCAAAGCTAATGACCCAAATAGTCATGTGGCCATCGTTTTATCTCGTGATCGTCGTAGCCAAATATCGATGATTATTAATCTTATTATTCTGGTAGGAGTGTTTTTTTATCCGCCATTAGGAATGATTGGACGTTTTTTCGTATCGGCAATTTGGATTGTTTCATATCGCACCGCAAACAAGTATTTTCAAAAAGTTCGAGGGTTATTTTTTAAATCATAAAGAGTCGGAAAATGTAGTTTTTTAAAGCAAAAAATAACGAATAAAGACTTTTAAATCAGCATTTTCTCGAAAAAATAAATAAGGTCATTTTTACTTATTTGACTTCAATTAGTTCCCATTTTATGACTCAATCTTTATTTTATAATTATGGAAAAACACGACAATTGCGCAATATACTTCAAAAATTTAATGATTAAACAGGGAACAAAAGAAAAACTGACGACATTCGATCTTAATCGAATGTCGTCAGTTTTTAGTTTATTTATTGTTTATGGTTCCGGATGTAGTACGCGATGTAGAAATTCTTTAGTACGAGCTTCTTTCGGATGAACAAAAATGTCTTCTGAGGTACCTTCTTCAGCGATAACACCTTTATCCATAAAGATTACCCGATCAGAAACTTCTTTGGCGAAAGCCATTTCGTGGGTCACAATGACCATTGTTAACCCTGATCCAGCTAAATCTTGCATAATACTCAAGACATCGCCGACCATTTCCGGATCTAGCGCAGAGGTAGGTTCGTCAAACAACATCACCTCTGGATTCATTGATAATGCGCGGGCAATGGCTACCCGCTGCTTTTGGCCACCAGATAATTGCGCAGGACGCGCATCAATAAAGCGGCCCATCCCAACTTTATTCAAGTTTTCAATGGCAATTTCTTTAGCTTCATTTTCTTTTCGTCCTAGGACTGTCATTTGACCCGTCATACAATTTTGTAAAACATTCATATTGTTGAACAAATTAAAGCTTTGGAATACCATCCCTAGATGTGTGCGATATTTTGGTAAGTTATAACCAGGTGCTAGGACGTTTTCGCCATTATAAATAATTGCACCACTGGTGGGTGTTTCTAGTAAATTGATACAGCGTAAGAAAGTACTTTTACCAGAGCCAGAAGCGCCGATGATGGTCACAACTTCTCCTTTGTTAACAGTTATGCTGATATCTTTTAAGACTTCATTATCGCCAAATTTTTTATTTAGATGTTCAATTTCGATAATACTACTCATAAGAACCTCCTACTTCATATTAATGTAATAAATTTCTTAAACAACGACCTATTTATCTGCTTCGATGGCAACATCAGTATCTTCTAAGCGAGTATAAGCATCAGGACCATCCATTTTCTTTTCAACTAAGCGCAATAGACGTGTTGCACTGAAAGTTAGAACAAAATAAATGACACAGATGATAAAGTACGTTTGGAAGAACAGGTAGTTGGTTCCGGCAGCACTTTTACCTTGGAAGAATAATTCGGTTACTGAAATGATACTTAAAACTGAAGTATCTTTAATATTGATAACTAACTCATTACCAGTTGCTGGTAAAATATTTCGCAATACTTGTGGTAAAACAACTTTGCGCATGGTTTGACCGTGAGTCATACCGATAGCGTGAGCTGCTTCAAATTGTCCATTGTCGACAGAGAAAATTCCTCCACGTACAATTTCAGACATGTAAGCTCCAGTATTAATGGAAACAATAAATAAAGCAGCAGCAATTCGATTCAAATCAATACCAAAAGCCATAGCAATTCCGTAATAAATCACGGCAGATTGAACGATCATTGGGGTGCCTCGGAAAATCTCGATATAGGCACTTAGTAACCAGCCAAATAATTTTTGGAAGAAACGATTTAATTTGTTTTTAGCTTCTGGCAATGTCCGGAAGACACCGACTAGTAATCCGATCAAGGTACCAACTGTTGTACCAACAATCGCTAAGAGTAAAGTGACACCAGTTCCCCGTAAGAACATACCGCCATTTTGACGTAAGATTCGGACAAAAACATTTTCTTTTTTACCGGATGAATTAGTCGCTACTTCTTCAGCTGCTGGTTGATCTTTGATGGCTTGATCCATTATTTCAACCCGTTCATCTTCAGGAATTTCAGCTAAAATTTGATTGACTTGCGCAATTTCTGAATCACCTTTACGCATTCCGACAGAGACTTGTGTATCTTCTGGATTGGTTTGGAAACCATTGGCAGCAGAAAATTCTACCATGTGTAATTCAGGATTGACACTTTCCGCAGTTACGCCTTCAGGTCGTTCGCTGACATAGCCGTCAATAACGCCAGATTCTAAAGCCACACGCATAGCTGGAAAATTATCCATCGCTTCTTGCTTGTTCACATCTGGAATTTGGTCCACTACATCATAATGGAAAGTTCCCAGCTGAGCAGTAATTTTGGCATCTTTAAAATCTTCTAATGAAGTTGCTTGGGCATATTTTGTATCATTTCGGGTAACGATTACTAGCTGTGATGTGTAATATGAATCAGAAAAATCAATTTCTTTGGAACGTTCAGCAGTTGGGGACATCCCTGCGATGATAGCGTCAATTTTGCCAGATTGTAAAGCCGGTAGTAGACCATCCCATTCAGTTTTGACAATCACTAGTTTGCGATTCATCTTATCGGCAATTTTTTTCGCCATTTGGACATCGTAACCGCCAGCGTAGGAGTCATCACCTTGAATTTTTACGGCACCTTTACTATCATTATTTTGTGTCCAGTTAAAAGGTGCGTAACCAGCTTCCATGCCGACCCGCAATTCTCCTTCAGGTGTTTGTGCATCTGCATGGGTTACATTTGGTAAAATGATTAAACTTAAAAACATAGCAACAAAGGCAAATAATGTTATTCTTTTTTTCATATTTTCTCCCTTTCCTTAAAGCTACGAGATGAGCCCAACAAAAAAAGCCGCCAAAAAGTTAAAGGCCGCCTGCAAATATAAGAAGATGTTCCTCTCACAAAAACATAGCGCAACTTAGCTCGATGCTAAGACAGTCCGCAAGTACGTTAGCTTGCGTCCCAACATACGAAGTGAGTAGATTCTTCGTACATTTCGGCGAAAACATCCTAGACCTATTTCAATGCGTCTATCCGCTCCATAGGGTTAATAAGTTTCGCGACCTCTACCTCATTGTATGAGGTATCTCGTATTCAGTTAGTATGGCTACTAGTCTATAATCTTACTAAACAAATGTCAATCACTCTGGCCGATAAATTGTTATTTCGTTTATAATAAAATAGATAATGAGGTGATTATTATGGACAGTCAAACGGCTGCAAAAAAAATATTGCAAGCAGATAAGCTGACTTTTTTAACGGGTGCTGGTGTTTCCACTCCATCTGGTGTACCCGATTATCGTTCCTTAAAAGGAGTGTATCAAGGACTTTCTTCGCCAGAGTATTTATTGAGTCATCAATGTATGATCAAGGAGCCAGCTAAATTCCATGATTTTGTCAAAAAGATCTATCATCCTGAGGCAAAACCCAATGTAATTCATCAAAAAATGGCGGAGCTAGCACAGACAAAAGAGGTTTGGGTGGTTTCGCAAAATATTGACGGCTTACATCAAGCAGCAGGCAGTCGGCAACTCATCAATTTCCACGGTTCTTTATATGATTGTTACTGTCGTAAATGTGGGCAAACCATTCCTTGGCAAAAGTATTTACAGACAGATCAGCATGAGGAGTGCGGCGGACAAATTCGGCCTAAAATTGTTTTATATGGCGAAGGTTTTACTGAAGAAACGATGATGGATGCTAAACAAGCGGTCTTCAATGCTGATTTAATTGTAATTGTTGGAACTAGCTTTCAAGTTCATCCATTTTGTGATTTAATTTATGATAAGAAAAAAACAACTGAAATATTAATAATTAATCAAACAGCACTGCATATTCCGATGATTCATGACTTTGTGGAAGCCGATGGCGTAACGGTGTTTGAAAAATTATAAAGGGAGAGAATTATGGTAACGGAAAAAGAAAAGATGATTGCTGGTCAATTATATTTTGCTTCAGATGCAGAATTAGTAGCCGACCGAGCTATCGCCAAAAAATTAGCCCAAGCAATCAGTCAAACAGAGGATAAACGAGCACGAGAAGAATTAGTTAAAGAAGCTTTTGGAAAAACTGGTGAACGGGTATATATTGAACCGAATATCAATTTTGATTATGGCTACAATATTTTCGTTGGCGAGAATTTCTATACGAACTATAATAGTATTTTATTAGATATTTGTCCGATTACAATCGGTAATAATTGTATGTTTGGTCCCAACGTTCAATTATACACGGCCTCTCATCCATTGAAACCTGGCAAACGTAACAGTGGGCTTGAATTAGGCAAACCGATTACGATTGGTGACAATGCTTGGCTTGGCGGGGGCGTTGTGATTGTTCCAGGGGTTACATTAGGGGATAATGTCGTGGTGGCTGCCGGTAGTGTAGTAACAAAATCATTTGGCGATAATGTGGTGCTCGGTGGAAATCCTGCAGGAGTGATTAAAACAATTGAAGAAGAAAAAACAACTGATTTGTTAGCAGAAGCACGCAAACAAATTGATACAGTTGATCAGCAACTTGTGCAGTTGTTAGAAAAACGGATGGCGGCTGTTTCTCTTGTGACAGAAGCAAAAGCAGAAAGTGGTCAAGCTGTATTTGATAGCAGCCGTGAAGCAATTGTTTTAGAAAAAATTGCTCAAAAAATTGAAAATCCAGATTTTCAAGTCCCTATCATTGAAACTTTCAAAGCAATCATGGAACAATCGAAAGATTATCAAAGAAAAAAATTAGGTGATAAATAATGTTAAGCGGTCCAGAACGAAGAGAAAAAATCTTAACAGCTCTACAAGATACAGAAAAGCCGATCTCGGCTAGTGCTTTCGCAAAAGAATTTGGCGTCAGCCGTCAAATTGTTGTAGGGGATGTCGCTTTATTGCGAGCCAGTGGTGTCGAGGTGATTGCGACTGCTCGCGGCTATTTAATTGCAGGGATAAACGAAAAAAAAGTCAGTAAAATTGTTGTTCAACACACACGACAAGAAACAGCACTTGAATTACAAACGATTGTTGAAAATGGTGGCGAGATTATTGATGTCATCGTAGAACATCCTTTATATGGTGAATTAACTGGACAATTGCATATCGAAAATCAAGCTGAAGTAGTTGATTTTATAACGGAATATGAAAAATCAAATGCCAGTCTGTTATCTGAATTAACGTCAGGGATTCACCTGCATACAATTGCTTACAAAGAAGCTGAAGATTTGGAAAAAATTAAAGCTGCGTTAAAAAAAGTTGGTATTTTATATGAAGCAAAGGAACATTAATTTTTATCGTTTTTACTGATTGGAGAAGAGGGGAAAAGTAGTGGAGATTGAAGTGAAAAAAGCGACTGAAATGGCACAAACAGAATTAATTGAAATCTTTCAAGAACGGGTAGCCGTTTTTGTCGTGGAACAAGAATGTCCATATCAAGAAGTGGATGAATATGATGCGGTAGCGTGGCATGTTTTGTTGAAGGATGAAGGTAAATTAAAGGCTTATGCCCGTATCATCGAAAAAGAAGATCATGTAACTTTTGGTCGGGTCTTAGTAGTTAAAGCTTATCGCGGTGAAAAATGGGGCAAAAAAATAGTAGCAGCTGCGATTGAAGAAACCAAAAAACGTTTTCCCGATAGAAAGATCCAAATTTCAGGACAGGCCTACTTGAAAAAATTCTATCAGTCGTTTGGTTTTGAGATTGTATCAGATATATATTTAGAGGATGGTATTCCTCATTTGGAGTTAATTTTAAATGATTGAACTTTTGAATGCAGAATATATGACGGCGGTGATGACTATTTGGTTGGAAAGTAATCTGGCTGTCCATAATTATATCCCAGCAGTTTATTGGTGGAACAAGTTTGATGACGTAAAGAGCACATTGAAAGAATCGGAAGTTTATATCTATCGTCAAGCAGATGAAGTCCTTGGCTTTGTAGGTGTACAGGAAGATTATTTGGCTGGGATATTTGTCGATAAAGAACATCGTAGTGAAGGAATCGGTCAGCAATTATTAAATGAAATGAAGCAAAAGCATTCACAATTATTACTGAATGTTTATCAAAAAAATCAAAGAGCAATCGATTTTTATTTGCGTGAAGGATTCCAAAAGATTGAAAAGCAAATAGACGAAGTAACCGGTGAACCAGAATGGTCGATGCAATGGGAGAAATAGTTTAACACACCTCATTATTGAAAGTGAGGTGTTTTTTTGTTGTGGTGGCTATTTATTAAACGAAAAATCGATAAAAGGTTGTTACAAAAAAACGACCGAGTCGGCTCGGTCGTTTCTTACTATTCAATAATCAAGACGCCATCTTTAATGCTTAATGGATTCTTTTCGTTGATGTGGTCATAGAACATTACGCCATTCAAATGATCAATTTCATGCTGTACCACGATGGCTTGATAATTTTTTAAGCGAATTTTATGTTTTTCCCCTTGTTCGTCAAAATAAGTTAGGGTAATTCTGGCTGGACGTACCACATATCCGGGTACTTCACGGTCAACAGATAGACAGCCTTCGCCTTCACCTAGAGCTGCTTCTTGGACAGAATGGCTCAAGATTTTTGGATTATACATCACAACACTGAGTTCGTCCTCTGATTTTTCGGGGTCGATGCTGGGTACATGGACAGCAATGATTCTTTTAGAAATATCTAGCTGTGGTGCGGCTAAACCAACGCCACCGCGTAAATGCATTTCTTTAGATTTTTCTGGATCTTGGCTATTTTTTAGAAATTGGATCATTTCCGCTCCTAGTTTTATTTCTTCTTCACTAGGTGGAAGTGGAATTTCTTTGGCTACCGCTCTTAAGGTAGGATGGCCTTCTCTAATAATATCATCCATTGTAATCATGGATCTGACTCCTCTCGAATGTTTTTCACCAATCTAGTTTAGCACAAAACTGAATCGGCGCCAAAAACTTCTTTTTATAGGGGAAAAATGTTGATTCCATTGGGCACTAGCTTGCATTTTCATATTAAATCAAGTAAAGTATTAGAGTGTGCGAAAGCACCGCTGCCTATCACTTGGTTGGACGATTCACCAACGTTTTACTCAGTCATAGGAAAAAATCAGAAAGAGGTGAAAAACATGGCATTTTCAAAAGAACGCAAAAACGAAATCATCAGTGAATATGCACGCCATGAAGGAGACACTGGTTCTCCAGAAGTACAAATCGCTGTATTGACGGCAGAAATTAATCATTTGAATGAACACGCACGTGTCCACAAGAAAGACCACCATTCTTACCGTGGTTTGATGAAAAAAGTTGGTCATCGTCGTAACTTGTTAGCTTACTTACGTAAAACTGACGTTCAACGTTACCGCGAATTAATCCAACGCTTAGGACTACGTCGTTAATTTTAAGCCAATTAGGAGTGGAAGCAATAATTTTTATTGTTTCGCTCCTATTTCATTATTAAAGTAATAATTTTTCAAAGAAAAATTAATCTGATTTTCAAACGGATACCATTCTACTAAGGCGGAGAAACGCCAAGAAGAACTGGCACCTATTTCATTATAATGAAGCCAATTTTAAAAAGACCATTTTTCTTCTATTGTAGAAGAATCAAAATATAAACATCCTTTCACTGATGATCGAACTTCTACTAACCAAATGAAAGTCGCGAAAGTTTCGCCGTTTCCATTTGTTTAGTAGATCCCATGAGTGCAGAAGGAAAAAAAGGAGAAATACATGTCATCAGAAAAACAAGTTTTTAAAACAACTTGGGGCGGACGTCCCTTGGAAGTTGAAGTTGGCCAACTAGCAAAACAAGCCAACGGTGCTGTCTTAGTACGTTATGGGGATACAGTCGTTTTGAGTGCCGCAGTTGCCTCAAAAGAAGCGAAGAACTTCGACTTTTTCCCATTAACGATTAACTATGAAGAAAAAATGTATGCAGTTGGTAAAATTCCTGGTGGATTTATCAAACGTGAAGGTCGTCCAAGTACCGATGCGACATTAACTGCGCGTTTAATTGACCGTCCGATTCGTCCAATGTTCGCAGAAGGATTCCGTAATGAAGTCCAAGTAACCAATATTGTAATGAGTGTGGAGCAAGATAACTCTCCAGCCATGGCAGCGATGTTTGGTTCATCTTTAGCTTTAGCAATTTCTGACATTCCTTTTGAAGGTCCGATTGCTGGTGTTGAAGTAGGTCGTGTCGATGGTGAGTATGTCTTGAATCCAACAACGGATCAAGCGGCTGCATCTGATATTGATTTAACCGTAGCTGGTACTAAAAAAGCCATCAACATGGTGGAATCTGGTGCTAAAGAAGCTTCAGAAGAAGATATGCTTGGCGCATTATTATTTGGTTTTGAAGCGATTAAAGAAATGGTTGCTTTCCAAAGCGAAATCGTAGCTGCTGTTGGTCAAGAAAAAATGGAAATTGATTTATTACAAGTCAATCCTGAATTGAAAAAAGAAATCTTCGACGAGTATTACCAAACAATGAAAACGGCTGTATTAACAGAAGAAAAATTAGCTCGTGAAGATGAAATTCATAAAGTCAAAGAAACAGTTATCGAAGTTTATGCAGAAAAATTTGCAGAAGCTGAAGATGTAGAATCATTGGCAAAAGAAGTGAAACAAATTGCTGAAGACCTTGAAAAAGATGTTGTGCGTGAATTAATCACGATCGACAAAATTCGTCCTGATGGTCGTAAACTAGATGAAATTCGTGCTTTAGATGCAGAAGTTGGTTTATTACCACGGGTTCACGGTTCTGGTTTATTTACCCGCGGACAAACTCAAGCATTATCAGCTGCTACTTTAGCACCATTAGGTGAGCATCAAATTATTGATGGCTTAGGTGTGGAAGATAGTAAACGATTCATCCATCATTATAATTTCCCACAATTTTCAGTGGGTTCAACTGGTCGAGCTGGCTCCCCTGGTCGTCGTGAAATTGGTCACGGTGCTTTAGGTGAACGTGCGTTGGCACAAGTAATTCCAAGTGAAGAGGATTTCCCTTATACTATTCGTTTAGTGGCGGAAGTTTTAGAATCAAATGGTTCTTCTTCGCAAGCAAGTATTTCAGCTGGGACTTTGGCTTTAATGGATGCTGGTGTGCCGATTAAAGCACCAGTTGCCGGAATTGCGATGGGACTTGTTTCTGATGGTGAAAATTATACAATCTTGACTGATATTCAAGGTTTAGAAGATCACTTAGGCGACATGGACTTTAAAGTTGCTGGAACAAAAGACGGAATTACAGCCTTACAAATGGATATTAAAATCCAAGGAATCACGGAACAAATCTTAAAAGAAGCTTTGGACCAAGCGAAAAAAGCTCGTTTTGAAATTTTAGAAGTGTTAACTGAAACAATTGCTGAACCTCGTAAAGAGTTAAGCCCATATGCACCGAAGATTGAAATGATCAAAATTGATCCAGCCAAAATCAAAGATGTTATCGGTAAAGGTGGCGACACAATTAACGGCATCATCGAAGAAACTGGCGTGAAAATTGATATCGATCAAGAAGGTAATGTAAGTATCGCTTCAGCTGATGCTGATATGATTAAAAAAGCCATCAAGATCATTGAAGAATTAACTAAAGAAGTTAAAGTTGGCGAAGTATACTTAGGTAAAGTTGTCCGCATTGAAAAATTTGGCGCCTTCGTGAACTTGATTAAAGGCAAAGATGCTTTGGTTCATATTTCTCAACTGGCAAACGAGCGAGTTGGTAAAGTTGAAGATGTGGTGAAACTTGGCGATGAAGTCTTAGTGAAAGTCACAGAAATCGACCGTCAAGGCCGTGTGAATGCTTCTCGTAAAGTCTTATTAGAAAAAGACGAAGAGAAGAAAGAAGACAAATAAGAATATTCTCTCATATCGCTTAATTTTCTTTGACAAATGGCAAAATTACGGTGATAATACATTGTGTTTTAGGGGAGTAGCGACATAGTTTTGACTATGCTTTTAGATCAACAATATCAAGTGTGATTACCACACTGGTCTAGAGGAGCAATTTGCAAGACCTAAACAAGCAGCCTGCTGTTTGTTTAGGTCTTTTTTTATAATCGAGGAGGAAGATTATTTTGGAGAAAACAAATCATAGCCAGAAGAAAAAGCTTTCCGTTGCGGGACTTTTGATTGCGATGGGTGTGGTATACGGTGATATTGGAACGAGCCCACTCTATGTAATGAAAGCAATTTTAAATGAACAGGGCGGCCTTGGTAGTGTCACCAATGACTTCGTAATTGGTGTTGTTTCACTAGTCTTTTGGACAGTCATGTTATTAACGACTGTAAAATACGTGATTATTGCTTTGAATGCAGATAACCATGGTGAAGGTGGGATCTTCTCTCTCTATGCTTTGGTTAGAAAAGGCGGAAAATATTTAATTGTACCTGCTATGATTGGTGGCGCCGCTTTGTTGGCCGATGGTGTCTTAACACCAGCAGTAACAGTCACGACAGCGATTGAAGGTTTGCGGGGAATTCCAGAATTTTCGGCGCACTTCGGGATGGATCAAAATATTATTGTCGTGATTACTTTGGTGATTTTATTGGTCTTATTCTTTATTCAACGTTTTGGAACTGAATTGGTAGGTCGTGCTTTTGGACCGATTATGTTGTTATGGTTCACTTTTTTAGGCGTGATGGGCTTGATGAATATTCCGTATGATTTTTCCGTGGTTAAAGCCATCAATCCTTATTATGCTCTTCATTTATTGTTTAGCCCGGATAACAAAGCCGGCATCTTTATTTTAGGTAGTATTTTTCTAGCAACTACGGGTGCGGAAGCTCTGTATTCAGATATGGGACATGTAGGCAAGAAAAATATTCGTTTTAGTTGGCCATACGTGATGGCGTGTTTGACTTTAAATTATGCTGGTCAAGCGGCTTGGATGATTCATTCAAAAGGAAATGTGAATCTTTATCAAGTAGAAGAATTAAATCCATTTTTCCAAATTCTACCAGATGGTTGGATTATTTTCGGGGTTGTTTTTGCGACGATTGCGGCAATTATCGCCTCTCAGGCCTTGATTTCTGGATCTTTTACCTTAGTCTCTGAAGCGATCAAATTAAAATTATTACCTCGTTTAAAAATTATGTATCCCGGCTCGTCGATCGGACAGATGTATATTCCAGCGATTAATTTGATTTTATGGTTGGCTTGTTCGTTGATTGTAGTGACCTTTAGAACTTCTAGTCACATGGAAGCGGCATATGGTCTATCGATTACAGTAACAATGTTAATGACAACTTTCTTGTTGTATCATTATATGCGGCAAAAAAATGTTTCTCGTTTATTGTCTTATTTAATGATTGTTTTCTTTGGTACTCTGGAAGGCTTCTTCTTTATTTCTAGTATTACTAAGTTTTTCCACGGTGGTTTTGTTGCTGTTGGTATGGCAGGTATAATTTTAATGGTAATGTATATCTGGCATCGTAGTAATCAAATTCAAGAAAACAATGCCGAAGAGGTTTCGTTAAAAGATTACTTACCGCAATTACAAGAATTGAAAGATGATAAACGTATTCCATATTACCAAACCAATGTCGTTTTCATGGTACCAAAATTAGAAAATGATCAGATTGGCAATCAATTTATTTATTCGATTTTAGATAAGCGTTTGAAGCGGGCAAAAGTTTACTGGTTTGTTAATGTGGAAGTAACCGATGAACCTTATACTAGAGAATATAGTATTGATATGATGGGTACAGATTTTATTGTCCAAGTGAAATTGTATCTAGGCTTTAGAATCTCTCAAGATGTGAATGTTTACTTGCGACAAATTATCCATGATTTAATGAGACAAGGGCGCTTAGATAAACAACCACAACATTATTCCTTGACACCAGGACGCCAAGTGGGGGATTTCCGATTTGTCTTGATTCAAGAAGAATTATCGACGGTAACCAATATTCCAAAATGGGATCGACAAATTATGCAGGCTCGTTTAGCAATTAAACGTTATGCCGTTTCACCAGAACGTTGGTTTGGAATTGAATATAGTGATGTTACTTACGAAACAGTACCGTTGGTTTTAGGTCAAGCGCGCAAAACTTGGTTGAAAGAACGGACATAAAAAAGATGCACAGTCTCTCTGATTATTCTTCAGAAAGACTGTGCATTATTTGTTTTTCAGCATGTTCTTGATTTTGTTCTTGATCTAATTTTTTTAAATGACGCATGGCTTTAAAATAAGAAGCTAGTAAAACAGCTACTGAACCCATCCAAGCTAGCGGAGGTGCAAAAGCAGCACCAGTATAACCAAATAATGGTGTTAAAATTAGAGCAGCAAAAGAGCGCATTATCAACTCCATAATTCCAGCAATTGTCGGTACTTTCGCTTGTCCCAAGCCTTGTAAGGTATAACGTAAAACAAAGAGAATCGCTAAAATCCAATAAAGAGAACCACTAATATTAAAATAGATTTGGGCTAATTGGAAAACTTTGACTTCACTACGGGCGACAAATAAATTAACTAAATGATCTCCAAAGAAAATCACGCCTAAACCAGCAAAAATACTAAAGCCAATGGTCATTATCAAACATTGTTTCACGCCTAATAAAATACGATCATATTTTTTTGCGCCAAAGTTTTGTGCAGTAAAAGTCGCCATTGTAATTCCAAAAGACATCATTGGTAAAATCGCAAACTGGTCAATTCGACTAGCTGTAGCTTGAGCCGCTACGACATTCGTACCTAAACTATTTAAAGCTGATTGTAAAATAACTGCTCCGATAGCAATAATTGATGATTGAAAACCCATCGGTAAAGCAGAATTTAAATGGATTCGAATTTCTTCTTTATCCCAAGTAAAATGTTTGCGACTAATTTGTAACAAGGGGATTTTCCTTTTGATGTAAACCACACACATTAAACTTGCAAAAACTTGGGCAATCACAGTGGCAAAACCTGCACCGGCTACGCCCATATGAAAATGAATAATAAAAATTAAATCCAATACAACATTCACCACTACTGCAATCGCTAAGAAAAATAGTGGGGTGCGGCTGTCACCTAAAGCACGAATCATATTAGACAGTAAGTTAAAAGCCATTGCCGCAAAAATTCCGGCTAAAATAATAGAAATAAATTGTTGCGCCTGGTCAATAATTTCTACCGGCGTCTGCATAAGCAATAATAAGGGCCGTAAAAAGATTAAGCTTAAAGCGGTTAAAACTACGGTCACGATCAGACTAATAATCACCGACGTAGCAAAACTTTTCCGAACAGCTAACGGATCTTTGGCCCCAAAACGCTGGGCTGTAATAATCGAAAGCCCTGCCGTTAAGCCTTGAGCAAAACCAATAATCAAAAAGTTTACCGATCCGGTAGCGCCAACTGCAGCCAATGCATCTTTGCCTAATGTTTGTCCGACAATTATCATATCCACCATACTGTAGAACTGTTGGAAAATATTTCCTACCAGCAAAGGTAAAGCAAAAAATAAGATTAATTTGGCAGGATTGCTATGGGTAAGATCTTTCATTATCTACTCCTTTTTGAGTGAAATCATTTTTGGTTCTACTGATATTACCACAGACTTTTCTGAATGCAAGGGTTATGAAAAAGTTTTTGAAAATTAATTGACATTAACACAGTGTCAACGTTTACAATAGAATAAACAAAGGGGGAAGCGTAATGTTTAAGATTAAACAATTTTCAAAACTGTCAGGAACCAGTAGTCGTATGTTACGTCATTATGAAAAAATGGATTTATTGAAACCCGCTAAAATTGATCCTGATAATAACTATCGTTATTATCAGGCAGAACAATTAACCACCGTCAATAAAATCAAGAAGCTCCAGTCATTTGGTTTTTCGCTGGCTTTAATCAAGGAAATTTTAAACCAAGAAAATCCGGTTGATCTTGAGAAATATTTATACACCCGACAGCAAGAGTTGGCAGAGGAATTAGCAGTCATTACCCAGCAAAAAGATAGTTTGGCTCAAATTCAAGCAGAGTTGGATGACCGTCAAAACTTACTAGATTACCATGTGGTCTTAAAAGAATTACCCGCTCGTAAAGTCATGAGTATTCGAAAAGTCATTGCAGATGCCAGCGGTGAAAGCGAATTGTGGCAAACACTTGGAGCAGCTGCTGAAGCTCAAAAAGTTCAATTTAGTTCACCGCCGGTGGGGATTAGTATCTATCACGACGAAGAATACCAAGATCAACAGATTGATTTAGAATTGCAAAGTACGGTTGTTGGTGACTATTCAGATATGGAAGAAGTCAAATTTTTTGTAGCTCCAGCCATAAAAACAGCTTCGGTAACATTTCAAGGATCCTATGGACAAATGCCACAAGTAATGAATGCATTGGCTCGTTGGTTGGAAACCCAGGATTACGAAATGGCTGGACCGATGTTTAATACTAATCATGTCTCCCCTGCGCAAACGCCTGATCCAGAAAAATGGGTGACAGAAGCCTGTCTCGTTTTAAAATAAAGGAGGAAAAATAATGGCAAGAGCACGTACAAAATCAGAATTACTTAGCTTTTCTCAAGAGAATTACGACAAACTATTTACTTTGATTGACAGTCTGACGCCAGCAGAGCAAGTAGGCATTTTCCCATTCGAAGATCGCGATCGTAATATTCGCGATGTCCTAATTCATCTCTATGAATGGCACCAATTATTGTTGACTTTCATTGCTGAGAATCAAAAGAGCGAGCAGGTGGTTCCCTTTTTACCCGCTCCTTATAATTGGAAAAATTATGGTGAAATGAATCTGGTCTTTTGGGAAAAACACCAAACGACTGAACTGGCGGATGCCAAGAAAATGCTGTCGAAGAGTCACCAAGCGTTGATGGACTTGGTAGCGAATTTTTCTGAAGAAGAACTATTCACCAAAAAATATTTTTCTTGGACCGGTAGCACTTCGTTAGGTAGTTATTGCGCGTCTTCCATGAGTAGTCATTATGAATGGGCTTTGAAGAAAATTCGCCAGTATAAAAAAACTTTAGCTAAGTAATAGATAAAGCCAATGAAATCTGTTCAATAAGATTTCATTGGCTTTTGTTTATTTTGGTTCTTTGATACTCTCAGGATCGATGCCTAAAGCCGCAGCCATGTCTTTATTAACATAGAACGCTAAATCTTTAGCAGACTCTACTGGCATATCTTCAGGATTCGCTTCACCATCTAAGATTTTTGCAGCCATTTCACCTGTTTGGTAGCCTAATGAAACATAATCTACGCCTAAAGTTACTAAGCCGCCTTCTTTAACTTGGTCAACGGAACCGGCAACTAACGGAATTTTTTTCTCTTTAACAACTTCGCCAACTACGGCAGCCGCACTGGCAAAAGTACTGTCAGTTGGGATGTAAATACCATCAGCATCATTGGCTACAGATTCTGTTGCTTGTTGGACATCGTTGGTATTTGATGCAGTCTTGATAGTAGTTTCGATACCCAATTCTTTTAAATATTCGGTTGCGACATCAATTTGCACTTGTGAGTTCACTTCACCGGAATTGTATAATAAGCCAATCTTCTTAGCATCAGGAACGACTGATAGCAATAGATCGATTTGTTTTTTGATGGGTGATAAATTAGTAGTTCCAGAAATGTTGGTACCAGGTTTGTCGTAACTTTTCACTAATTTTGCGGTTTTTAAATCTGTTACAGCAGTAACTAAAGTCGGAATATCTTGTGTTGCTGTGGCTAAACCTTGACCAGCTGGTGTGCCGATACCTAATAATAAATCAGGCTGGTCGGAAACTAATTTTTCGCTCATACTTTGTAAGTTTCCTTGATTACTTTGAGCATTTTGATATTCGATTTCTAGATTTTCACCTTCTGTATAGCCGTTTTCAGCTAATCCTTGGATGAAGCCTTCCCGTGATTCATCAAAAGAACCGTGCTCAACAGTTTGTAAAATACCGATTTTTTTAACTTCGCTTTTTTCATCGGCTTCACCTTGACCACAAGCTCCTAATACTAATAAACTTAACAATCCTAACCCCATTAACATTTTCTTCTTCATATACTTCTCTTCCTCTCCATAAAAAAATCACCCACTTAGAAAAACTAAATGGGTGATGAATCGACGAGAATAGATCGTACATGTTCAGCCATTTAGAATTTCTTCTACGTGGCTGGTGGTACGTTAAAATCCTTTAGCCATCATAGATAGATACAAAACTTCGGTAGTCTGCATCCATCTTGATGAATACAAACCTATCTAAAAAAGCTAAAGAAAAAGCGGTTATTCAGTTGTGAGTAGATTCTGTTTGTCATAAGAATGACCTCCAACTTGTAATTGCTCACTAGTATACATGATAAAAAATGAGATGTAAATAAGAAAAATGGAAATATTTTAATTTTAAACACAGAAAAACGACAACAGAATGAAACTTCTGTTGCCGTGGCTAATTGTTTTATCCTCTTTGGCGAATTTCGCTAGGTAATAAAATGGTTTGTCTAGTACCATCATCGTAAGCATATACTTCACTAGGAAATTCAGTTGAATACATAAAAGGTAAGTCGACGCCCATCTCAACACTATCATCATCTTGCGAAAAATGCATCGTGACATGGCCATTATTATTAATTACACCAAAAGAAAGCATATTGTTTAAAGGGATTACGCCTTTGATGTCTAAGTCAATAATATACCAGATACTATCGATTAATTCGCCAGGTAGACTGGATACAACTCCGACTGAGGCATAACGGCTGCGATTAGAATCAAATGTTTCAAACATTTTGTATCCTCCTTTGGATTAAATTTCTTTTCCAGAAATTTAATCAGATTTTTCAATGCGGATACCATTCTGAATGAGACGAACGGGTACCTTCATCTGCAAAAATTACTTATGTAGTGATTAATTTTATCCTGTTTAAGTAGAAAAAACAAATTTTTGGTTTCCAAATATAAAAAAAGCAGCTATCAAAAATGATAACTGCTTGGACTTTAAATTATTCAGCTTCTGTTGCGCCGATAACTTCTGGTTCAGCTGCTTCTGCTGGTGCATCAACTTCTTCAGCTGCTTGTGCTTCACTGATGTTTGCGATTTGTTCTTCAGGATCAGTAACCACAGTGTAGTCTGCATCCTTAGGTAGATCAGCAACAGTAATTGATTGGCCAATTTCTAAGTTGGTAATATCTACTTCAATGTTTTCTGGTAAGTTTGCTGGAGTAGCTGAAACAATAACTGTGTATGAAGTTTGGTTCAAGACACCGCCAGCTTTCACGCCAGCTGCTTCGCCGACTAAGCTTATTTCAGTTTCAACTTCAGTTTCTTCAGACATATTTACTGATAAGAATTCTGCGTGAGTTAATACACGTGTGAAAGTATCAGATTGTGTCGCATGTAATAAAGTGTTGATTTTTTTGCCGTTTAAATCTAAAGCAAAAACGGTATTCCCACCATTTTCTCTTAATGCTTTTGATAGTTCAGCTTCATCAATTGAGATTGATGTGCTTTCTACTTGGTAACCATAAACGACTGCTGGGATCTTACCTTCGTGACGTAGTTTGTTACGTAGGGAACGGGGACGAGTTGCTCTTTCTTCAACTTTCAATGTTACTGCCATAACCAAATTCCTCCTTAAAATAGACTGCCTGCTGGTTTGTCAGACAGATTTTTTAAGTGACGGTTATTCTCAGCACGTTGGCTTTGCGAGAACGCAAAAAGACAGCTTTTTACAGCTGCCTAAAAAAAGTCTAAATTCAACTTTCTCCACCAGGTCATTACGCTGTGTATGAGAAACCTTTGACATAATTATGTCGATTCACTTAAGATACAAAGTTAATTTCTTCGTATTAATTAATGTTAGGACACTTTGAGGTATTTTGCAAGGATAAATTACTCACTTTATTTTTTAAACCAGAAAAAAAGAGTTATAATAAAGCAAAAAAAGGAAGACCCATGCGTTTAGATAAAGTTATAGAAGAACAATTGCAGACGACTCGTAAAGCAATGAAGCGTTTGTTTTTAATGCATAAAGTTATAGTTGACGGTCAAATTGAGTGTAATCCAGCTCGCAATGTCGATAGCCAGCTGCATGAAATAATCGTTGATGGAGAAAGATTAGTCACCCAGCAGGTTTATTATTTGTTAAATAAGCCATTCGGTGTAGTGACGGCTAAAAAAGATGGGCAATTTCAGACAGTTACTGAGTTGGTGGCACCGATAGATTTTAGAGCCGAGCTTTATCCAGTGGGACGCTTAGATCGTGATACTACTGGTTTATTATTGCTGACGGATAATGGACAACTAGGCTATGATTTATTACAGCCAGGCTTAAAAGTGAGTAAAACCTATCAAGCAGAAATTAATGAGCGGGTTACTGAGGCTGATATTGCTGCTTTTGCTGAAGGGATTATTTTTGATGGCGGCATTGTTTGTCAGCCGGCAAAGTTAAAAATTTTGGCAACAACTGAAAAGTCCAGTAAAGTAGAATTAACGATTCAAGAAGGTAAGTTTCACCAAGTCAAAAAGATGTTTTTAGCACGTGGAAAAAAAGTTACAGCTTTAAAACGTGTGGCGATGGGACCTCTAGTCTTGCCGGCTGATTTAGCACCCGGCGATTACCGCAAGTTAACTGTGCAGGAGTTACAACAATTAAAAATATATTTTAGATAGAGGGAAAAAATGAAATACAACACATTATTATTTGATATCGATGACACATTGTTAGATTTTAAAGCTACTGAAGAAAAAGCCTTGAATCAATTATTTACAGAGTTAGAAGTGAGAAACTTACCGCAAGATAAAGCGGCATACAAATTGATGAACCAAGGATTTTGGCGGGATTATGAATTAGGAAAAATTACCCGTGAAGAATTATTAGCTACCCGTTTTAGCCGTTTCTTCAAAACTATTGGTCGAGAAATAAACGGTCCAGCAACGGAAGATCGCTACCGCCAATTATTAAACGCCGGACATGATTTAATGCCAGACAGTTTGACTGTCGTAGAAAAATTAAGTCAAACTGAAGCACTCTACATTGTGACCAATGGTGTCTCGACAACCCAACGGCAACGTCTAAGTGAATCAGGCTTAGAACCGTATTTTAAAAAGGTATTTATTTCTGAAGAATTAGGTACTCACAAACCAGAAAAAGCTTTTTTTGATCACGTATTTAATGAAATTCCACAAATTGATTTAACCAAAACGGTGATCATTGGCGACTCATTAACTTCTGATATTAAAGGTGGACAAATGGCAGGCATCGATACAATTTGGTTAAATAATTGGCAAGACTCTGCTGAAACAATTAAGCCAACTTATGAAATTACGCGCCTAACAGAACTTTATCCGCTTTTAGACATGAATTGATAGTAGTAATTCTTTATATTTTCGTTATAATAGATAGAATGAAAAAAACGAAAGAGGTTTTAAGTAGATGAGTACAAGGCCAATTATCATCGGGGTAACCGGCGGATCAGGTAGTGGAAAGACCAGCGTCAGTCGGGCAATTTACAATCATTTTCCCGATCATTCCATCATGATGTTGGAGCACGATTCTTATTACAAGGATCAAAGTCATTTAAGTTTTGAGGAGCGGTTAAAGACAAACTACGACCATCCTTTTGCTTTTGATACGGATTTATTAATCACTCATTTAGAAAAATTATTGAAATACGAAGCCATCGAAGTTCCCGTCTATGATTATGTGAACCATACTCGTTCGGAAGCAACCATTGTGGAAGAACCGAAGGAAGTCATTATCTTAGAAGGCATCTTAATTTTAGAGGACGAACGTTTACGAGATTTAATGGACATTAAAATCTATGTTGATACAGACGACGATATTCGGATTATTCGCCGAATCAAACGCGACATGGAAGAACGAGGACGGACACTAGATTCAGTCATTGGACAATATTTAGGTGTCGTCAAACCAATGTATCACCAGTTTATCGAACCTACCAAACGCTATTCTGATATTATTGTGCCAGAAGGCGGCGAAAACCATGTTGCGATTGATTTGATTGCAACGAAAGTAGCTACCTTTCTAAATCACGATTAGTCGAGAGAATTCTCGGCTTTTTATTTTGACTGTATTTTTGATTCATGAGATAGTACTTCAAAAAGGAAGTGCCCTTATGACAATGGTTTTTACGAATTTTCCAGTTAGTGATTTACAGAAATCTATCACTTTTTATCAGAAGTTGGGATTTAAATTGAATGAAGACATGCAAAACGAACAATCAGCTGCTATGATGTGGGACGATAATTTCTGGGTCATGTTATTGTCACACGAATTTTATCAACAATTTATCGGTGAAAAAAAATTGATTGATACCAAACAATACAATACTTCAATGACTGCTTTTAGCATGGATAATGTAGCGGAAGTAAAACAATTTGGAAAATTAGCTGCTGATAATGGCGGCAGTACTTTTCACCTAGAATTAGGTTTTTCTGAAGAACAATTGTATCAATTAGAAGTAGAAGATTTAGATGGTAATCAATTACAGCCCATTTGGATGAAAGTTTAATCAAAGGAAACACCTGACAAAGGTGACGATTCAAAGGAGTTAGATCAAAAAGCTAACTTATTAAGGTCGCTACAAAATTGTCAGGTGTTTTTTATAAAAAAACGATTCAGCCAAAAGACTGAATCGTTTAAGAAAATATCTTATAGGTAATATTTTTTAGCAACTGTTAAGTCATCGTTTAATTCATAAACTAAAGGTTGACCAGTTGGAATTTCTAAGTCCATGATGTCTTCATCAGAAATACCTTCAATATGTTTAGCTAAAGCGCGTAATGAATTACCGTGAGCTGCTACTAAAACAGTTTTGTTGTCTTTTAGAGCTGGAGCAATTTCATCTTGCCAGAAAGGTAAAGCTCTTTCTAAAGTAACTTTTAAGTTTTCGCCACCCGGCACGTCACGAGGATCTAAGTCAGCGTAACGACGATCGTTTGCTGCAGAACCTTCGTCAGTTGCTTCCATTAATGGAGGTAATACATCGTAAGAACGGCGCCAGATGTGTACTTGTTCATCACCATATTTTTCAGCAGTTTCTTTTTTGTTAAGACCTTGCAATTTACCATAATGACGTTCGTTTAAGCGCCAAGATTTAACAGTTGGAACCCAAAGTTGATCAGATTCTTCTAAAATATAGTTACAAGTTTTGATGGCACGAGTTAAAACTGAAGTATAAGCAATATCAAATTCGATACCCGCTTCTTTAATTTTACGTCCGCCTTCTTTTGCCTCTTCAACACCTTCTGGAGCTAAGTCAACATCTGCCCAACCAGTGAATTGATTTAATTTGTTCCATTCGCTTAATCCGTGACGAGAAAATACTAATTTTGGCATGGATAAATCTCTCCTTGTGTAATTTATTTCTGAAATTTTCATACTACCGCTACATTGTACAATTTTTTTGGTGAATTTGCTATTAATCTTAACAACTTAAATTTAAAAAAAGTTTTTATGGGACTTCAATTGTTTTTGGTCCGTCAGGTGTACCAACAATCACGCGAGCAATCATATCTAAGAACAATCCATGTTCGACTACGCCAACTGTCTGATCCAATTCATCTGCTAAAGCATGAGGATCTTCAATCACTTCAAGATTTAAGTCAATAATATAATGCCCACCGTCAGTTGTTAATATCTCACCGTTTTCTGTCCGACGCCAACCAGGATGATAGCCCTTATCTTGAAAATGGCGGAATAAGTTTTCACTACCAAAAGGAACAACTTCAACTGGTAACGGAAATTTACCCAATTGATCTACCACTTTACTCTCGTCAACAATCCAAATGACTTCATTAGAATAAGTTGCGACAATTTTTTCGAATAAAAGAGCGGCACCGCCACCTTTAATCCCATGAAAGTCTGAACTAATTTCATCAGCGCCGTCAATTACTAGGTCAACATGATCAACATCATCGATGGCTTTTAAAGGAATTCCCAACTCCAAAGCATGTTCTTCTGTTTTCAATGAAGTAACCACACCAATAATATTTAAACCTTCTTCTTTAACCCGACGTCCCAATTCTTTCACCATGTAATAGGCGGTTGAGCCAGTACCTAAACCGACAATCATGCCGTCCTTAACATATTTGGCACTTTCAAGGCCTACTAATTCTTTCAAGTTCATTTGAAAAATCCCACTTTCTATACGTTTTCCTTATTGTAACCGCTGTTACATGAAAAAAAAAGGAATACTTTCATTAAACAAGTAAAAAAATATTTTTCAAACTAAAAAAAAGCAGCAGAGCTTGTTGACAGCTAAAATGTCCCATGGTATGCTATCAAAGGTGCTTTGTGAACAGGTCTCTCAGAAAGAGACGTGCTGACTGTGTCAAGGTACGTTTGATAATGGATGCACAGATGATGCATTATTTTTTATCGCCAAAAAAGAACCACCTGGATGTGTGGGTCTAGTCATGGCGAATCGAGGAAGGAGGAACAAGGAATGCCTACAATTAATCAACTAGTACGTAAACCTCGTAAATCAAAGGTGGAAAAATCTAATTCACCAGCATTGAATAAAGGATATAACAGCTTTAAAAAAGTTCAAACGAATGTCAATTCACCTCAAAAGCGTGGGGTAGCAACTCGTGTCGGCACTATGACACCTAAAAAACCTAACTCAGCGTTACGTAAATATGCTCGTGTTCGTTTATCAAACTTAATCGAAGTTACAGCTTATATTCCAGGTATTGGTCACAACTTACAAGAACATAGCGTGGTATTACTACGTGGTGGACGTGTAAAAGACTTACCAGGGGTACGTTACCATATCGTTCGTGGTGCACTTGATACTGCCGGTGTTAACGATCGTAAACAAAGCCGTTCTAAATACGGTACTAAACGCCCTAAAGCGTAATTATTCGAACTAAAAAAATTGAACATATTTCTCGTAAGAAGGAGGAGAGTTATTCATGACTCGTAAAGGTGCAATTGCAAAACGCGATGTTTTGCCAGATCCTATGTACAATTCTAAGTTAGTAACTCGTCTGATCAACCGAGTAATGGTTGACGGCAAACGTGGTACTGCTGCGAATATCGTATATAGCGCATTTAATACAATTAAAGAATCTACAGGAAATGATCCATTGGAAGTTTTCGAACAAGCAATGGAAAACATCATGCCTGTCTTAGAAGTAAAAGCTCGTCGTGTCGGAGGTTCAAACTACCAAGTCCCTGTTGAAGTACGTCCAGAACGTCGTACAACATTAGGTCTTCGTTGGGTAGTTAACTATGCTCGTCTACGTGGCGAACATACTATGGAAGAACGTATGGCTAAAGAAATCATGGATGCAGCTAACAATACTGGTGCTTCTGTTAAAAAACGTGAAGACACTCATAAAATGGCTGAAGCCAACCGTGCGTTCGCTCACTATCGTTGGTAAGATCCTCTTTTGTAGACAACGTCAATCAAAAGACAAGACGCAATTTTTATTTCAATTAAGAGGGGAGAAACAAAAGAAATGCCAAGAGAATTTTCGCTAGAAAACACTCGTAACATCGGTATCATGGCCCATATTGATGCAGGTAAAACAACTGCAACAGAACGTATCTTATACTACACTGGTAAAATCCATAAAATTGGTGAAACGCATGAAGGTGCATCACAAATGGACTGGATGGAACAAGAACAAGAACGTGGTATTACGATTACTTCTGCAGCAACAACTGCACAATGGAAGGGTTATCGTATCAACATCATCGACACTCCTGGACACGTGGACTTCACTGTTGAAGTTGAACGTTCATTACGGGTATTAGATGGTGCGGTTACTGTCCTTGATGCACAATCAGGTGTAGAACCACAAACAGAAACTGTATGGCGTCAAGCGACTACTTACGGTGTTCCACGGATCGTATTTGCTAACAAAATGGATAAAATCGGTGCAGATTTCTTATACTCTGTAGAAACTTTGCATGACCGTTTACAAGCAAATGCTCATCCAATTCAATTACCAATCGGTGCAGAAGATGATTTCGAAGGTATCATTGACCTAGTCAAAATGAAAGCTGAAATGTACACAAACGATTTAGGTACTGAAATTGAAGAAACTGACATTCCTGCTGATTATGTAGATTTAGCAACTGAATGGCGCGAAAAATTAGTGGAAGCTGTAGCTGAAACTGATGAAGAACTAATGATGAAATATTTAGAAGGCGAAGAAATCACTGAGGAAGAATTGGTAAACGGTATCCGTCAAGCGACAGTTAACGTTGAATTCTACCCTGTATTGTGTGGTTCTGCTTTCAAAAATAAAGGGGTACAATTATTGCTAGATGCAGTACTTGCTTACTTACCTTCACCATTAGATATCGAATCTATCAAAGGAATCGATCCTAAAACTGAAGAAGAAGTTGAACGTCCAGCCGACGACAGCGCACCTTTCTCAGCTTTAGCATTTAAAGTTATGACTGACCCATTCGTAGGTCGTCTAACATTCTTCCGTGTTTACTCTGGTGTTTTACAATCAGGTTCATACGTACAAAACGCTACTAAAGGCAAACGTGAACGTGTTGGTCGTATCTTACAGATGCATGCTAACTCACGTTCTGAAATCTCTGAAGTTTACGCTGGAGATATCGCTGCTGCAGTTGGTTTGAAAGACACTACTACTGGGGATACTTTGTGTGATGAAAAACAACAAGTTATTCTTGAATCAATGGAATTCCCTGAACCAGTTATCGAAGTTGCGATTGAACCTAAATCAAAAGCTGACCAAGATAAAATGGGTGTCGCTTTACAAAAATTATCTGAAGAAGATCCTACTTTCCGCGCTGAAACAAACGTAGAAACTGGCGAAACGATCATCGCTGGTATGGGTGAACTTCACTTAGATATCATCGTTGACCGTATGCGTCGCGAATTTAAAGTAGAAGCTAACGTTGGTGCACCACAAGTATCTTACCGTGAAACATTCCGTCAAGGTACGCAAGCTGAAGGGAAATTTGTCCGTCAGTCTGGTGGTAAAGGTCAATACGGTCACGTATGGATTGAATTTGAACCAAACGAAGAAGGTGGCGGATTCGCATTCGAAAACGCAATCGTCGGTGGTGTGGTTCCTCGTGAATACATTCCTGCCGTTGAAGCTGGTTTGAAAGATGCTATGGAAAATGGTGTCTTAGCTGGTTACCCAATCGTAGACGTAAAAGCAAAACTTTATGATGGTTCATACCATGATGTCGATTCAAATGAAACTGCCTTCCGTGTAGCTGCTTCTATGGCACTACGGGCTGCAGCTAAAAAAGCAAACCCAGCAATCTTAGAACCAATCATGGCTGTTGAAGTAGTTATTCCAGAAGATTACTTAGGTGATGTAATGGGACACGTAACTGCTCGTCGTGGTCGGGTTGAAGGTATGGAAGCTCGTACTGGTGGCTTACAAGTCGTCCGTGCAATGGTTCCATTAGCTGAAATGTTCGGCTATGCAACTACTTTACGTTCAGCTACTCAAGGTCGTGGTGTCTTCACTATGACATTTGACCATTATGAAGCTGTACCAAAAGCTGTTCAAGAAGAAATTATTAAGAAAAACGGCGGAAAAGCTGAATAATTCTTAGAAATTTCTAGGAAAACAGTTGAATTTTGTCAAGAAAGCATTGCTTTTTTGCAAGTTTCAGATAAAATCTATAAATGATGATACGGGCTCACGCTGCTAGTCAGCGTGGACTTATCAGATAAAAAATATTATACATTCATCTAGGAGGAACATTTTTAAATGGCTAAAGAAAAATTTGACCGTTCAAAACCCCATGTAAACATTGGTACTATCGGACACGTTGACCATGGTAAAACTACTTTAACTGCTGCAATCACAACTGTACTTGCTAAAAAAGGCGGCGCAGAAGCAATGGATTACTCTCAAATCGATGGTGCTCCAGAAGAACGCGAACGTGGAATTACTATCAACACAGCTCACGTTGAGTACGAAACTGACGCACGTCACTATGCACACGTTGACTGCCCAGGACACGCGGACTACGTTAAAAACATGATCACTGGTGCTGCTCAAATGGATGGCGCGATCTTAGTAGTATCTGCTGCTGATGGCCCTATGCCTCAAACTCGTGAACATATCTTGTTATCTGGCCAAGTTGGCGTACCTTACATCGTTGTTTTCTTAAACAAAGTTGATATGGTTGATGACGAAGAATTATTAGAATTAGTTGAAATGGAAGTTCGTGACTTATTAACAGAATACGACTTCCCAGGTGATGACACTCCTGTTATCGCTGGCTCAGCTTTGAAAGCTCTTGAAGGCGAAGCTTCTTACGAAGAAAAAATCTTAGAATTAATGGCTGCTGTTGACGAATATATCCCAACACCAGTTCGTGATACTGACAAACCATTCATGATGCCAGTCGAAGATGTATTCTCAATCACTGGTCGTGGTACTGTTGCTACTGGACGTGTTGAACGTGGACAAGTTCGTGTTGGTGACGAAATCGAAATCGTAGGTATCGCTGAAGAAACTGCGAAAACAACTGTAACAGGTGTTGAAATGTTCCGTAAATTATTAGATTACGCTGAAGCTGGCGATAACATTGGTGCGTTATTACGTGGTGTTGCCCGTGAAGACATCCAACGTGGTCAAGTATTAGCTAAAACAGGTACAATCACACCTCATACAAAATTCTCTGCTGAAGTTTATGTATTGAGCAAAGAAGAAGGTGGACGTCATACACCATTCTTTACTAACTACCGCCCACAATTTTACTTCCGTACGACTGACGTAACTGGAGTAGTTGAATTACCAGAAGGAACTGAAATGGTAATGCCTGGCGATAACGTAACAATGGAAGTTGAATTAATCCACCCAATCGCTGTAGAAAATGGGACTAAATTCTCAATCCGTGAAGGCGGACGTACAGTTGGCGCTGGTGTTGTAACTAAGATCGAAGCTTAATTCTGTAAAACAAAGCAACATTATACTCGGACGCAAGATCGCTGATTTTTTCAGCGATCTTTTTTTTCGCTTGAAAAAAAATAAGGCAAGCTAAATAATTTTTATGAAAACGCTTGTATTTTTCGTTAATCCATTGTCTAATTAAATTATATGAAGGACGATGAGGTGTTTTTATGAACATATTAGTTTTATTTCCAATACTAATGGGTGCTGGACTAGGCATGCAAACAGCTGTAAATGCGAAATTGAGAACTTTTGTTGAATCTCCCTATTTAGCATCGGCAATTTCATTTACAATTGGCACGATTTTTTTATGTCTGATCACACTCATTAGCGGAAGTGATTTATTAGTAACGGCAAGTGTTTTTCGAGATAATCCAGCTTGGATTTGGATTGGTGGATTATTAGGGACGATCGGCTTAACGATTAATCTTTTATTATTTTCAAAATTGGGTGGTATTCAAGCAGCGGTATTACCAATTTTCGGACAAATAATTATGGGCGTAGTCATCGATCAGTTTGGTCTTTTCAATGCACCGCAATCGATTTTAACTGTAAAACGTGGATTGGGATTGATGCTGGTAGTTATCGGTGTCTTTGTAACTATTGGTATGATGAAGAGAAATAAATTAGTTAAAAAGCCAAGAGAACAACAATTGTTGCCTTGGCAAATCATTGGGGTTGCTGGCGGTATGCTAACAGCTTTGCAAGCTGCGATTAATGGGCAATTGGGCACTGTTCTTGGTTCCCCGATTCAGGCTGCAGCAATTTCATTTACGATTGGAGCGATAGTATTAATTATCGTCTCAATTATAACAAAAGCTGACTTTAATAAAATTCAATCTACCATTAAAAATAGTAAAGATAGTTGGTGGATTTGGATTGGTGGATTCTTAGGTAGCATTTATGTTTTCGGGATGGCATGGCTCGTTCCTAAAATTGGTACTGGACAAGTGGTAGTGATGGCTTTATTTGGTCAGTTATTATTTAGTGCATTGGTTGAAAATTTTGGTTTATTTCGTTCAATTAAAATACCCATCAATTCCTCTAAAGTAATGGGATTAGTAATTATGCTAACGGGGGTCTTGATCGTTCACTTTTTATAAACTGAGATTGAAGGAATAAAAAGATAATCAAAATGTCTATATAATAGAAGAAAAAATAGTTCTCTTTATAATTGTGTAAGAAAATTATCTAGAAGTTGTCTGGTAAGGGCAACTTCTTTTTTTGAAAAAAAGTTGATTGAGTTCCAAATTTCAGAAAAAAGCAATGAAAACACGATTTAACAAAGAAAAACCTTGCAATAGCAGTCGAATTATAATATACTCATAAAGGCGCTGTTTACGAAAGTGAAACAGCACTGGGGGTTCCGTTTGGAATCTACCGGCTTTGAAACGAGAGGTTGCGACACGCCCGGACGCTTTGCCACGGAAGGGCATGACGGAGATTTTCGTGGAGCTATGTCTACTTTTAAAATAGGCGAGGAGGGAAACAAGATGGCAAAACAAAAAATTCGTATCCGTTTAAAAGCGTATGAACATGGTATTTTAGACCAATCAGCGGATAAAATCGTAGAAACTGCAAAAAGAACTGGTGCTAGCGTGTCTGGTCCAATTCCATTACCAACTGAACGCAGTCTTTACACAGTTATTCGTGCGACTCATAAATACAAAGATTCACGCGAACAATTCGAAATGCGTACTCACAAACGTCTAATCGACATTGTGAACCCTACACCAAAAACAGTTGATGCTTTAATGAAGCTAGACTTACCATCAGGTGTAAACATTGAAATCAAACTATAATAAGAAATCGGAGGTGTAATCATGACCAAAGGAATCTTAGGGAAAAAAGTGGGAATGACACAAATCTTTACAGAATCTGGCGAACTAATTCCGGTAACTGTTGTTGAAGCAACACCAAACGTAGTTTTACAAGTAAAAACTATGGAAACAGACGGTTACGAAGCTGTGCAATTAGGTTACCAAGATATGCGTGAAGTTTTGTCTAACAAACCTGCGAAAGGTCATGTTGCAAAAGCAAACACGGCTCCTAAGCGCTTCATCAGAGAATTCAAAGATGTTGAGCTAGGAGACTATGAAGTAGGACAAGAAGTGAAAGTTGATACTTTCCAAGCTGGAGACATCATTGATGTTACCGGAACGACTAAAGGTAAAGGATTCCAAGGCGTTATCAAACGTCACGGACAAAGCCGCGGCCCAATGGCCCACGGTTCTCGTTACCACCGTCGTCCTGGATCTATGGGTCCTGTTGCACCAAACCGCGTGTTTAAAAATAAAAAATTAGCTGGTCGTATGGGCGGCAACCGCGTAACAATTCAAAATCTTGAAGTTGTTCGTGTGGATGCTGAACGTAATGTTATCTTAGTTAAAGGTAATGTACCAGGCGCGAAAAAATCATTAATCACTATCAAATCTGCTGTTAAAGCAAAATAATTGTTAAAGGAAAGGAGGAACTAAGGGATGCCAACTGTAGCATTATTTAAACAAGATGGAACTCAAAATGGAGACATCACTTTAAACGAAGAAATCTTCGGTATTGAACCAAATGAAAGTGTTGTTTATGATGCAATCATCATGCAACGCGCTTCATTAAGACAAGGAACACACGCTGTGAAAAATCGTAGCGCAGTATCAGGCGGTGGCCGTAAACCATGGCGCCAAAAAGGAACTGGACGTGCTCGTCAAGGTTCAATCCGTTCACCACAATGGCGTGGAGGTGGCGTTGTATTTGGACCAACACCACGTTCATACAGCTACAAACTTCCTAAAAAAGTTCGTCGCTTAGCAATTAAATCTGTCTTATCAGAAAAAGTTGCTGAAAATAACTTAGTTGCTATCGATGCATTGAGCTTCGAAGCACCAAAAACCAAAGAATTTAAAGAAGTGTTAGCTAACTTATCAATTGACGCTAAAGTATTGGTAGTTGTTGAACCTGACAATGAGTTCGCTCAATTATCAGCTCGCAACATTCCAAACGTAGCAGTTGTAACTTCAGATAACGTAAGTGTTTTAGACGTTGTTTCTGCAAGTAAAGTCTTAGCAACACAAACTGCTCTTACTCAAATTGAGGAGGTGCTTGCATAATGGAATTATTAGACGTAATCAAACGCCCAGTTATCACTGAAAAATCTACTTTAATGATGGATGATAAAAAATACACTTTTGAAGTAGACGTACGTGCTAACAAAACATTAGTGAAACAAGCAGTAGAAGCTGCTTTTGATGTGAAAGTTAAAAACGTGAACATCCTAAATGCGAAACCAAAAGCTAAACGTGTTGGCCAATATCAAGGCTTCACGAAAAAACGTCGCAAAGCAGTTGTGACATTAACAGAAGATTCTAAAGACATTCAAATTTTCAGCGCTGAATAAGCCTGAAAAAAATCTCATTATAGGAGGGACATAGACGTGGCGATTAAAAAGTACAAACCTACCACAAATGGCCGTCGTAACATGACAAGTTCTGATTTCGCTGAAATCACTACTTCAACACCGGAAAAAACATTGTTGCAACCATTGAAAAACAATGCCGGTCGTAACAACAACGGTCGTATTACTGTACGTCATCAAGGTGGCGGTCATAAACGTCAATACCGTGTCATCGATTTCAAACGAAATAAAGATGATATTGTTGCTAAAGTTCAAACGATCGAATATGATCCGAACCGTTCAGCAAATATTGCATTAGTTCATTATACAGACGGAGTAAAAGCTTACATTTTAGCTCCTAAAGGCTTAGAAGTTGGCATGACTGTCGTTTCTGGACCTAACTCAGATATTAAAGTAGGTAACGCATTACCACTAGAAAACATTCCAGTTGGTACAGTTATTCACAATATCGAAATGAAACCTGGCAAAGGCGGACAATTAATCCGTTCTGCTGGTACAAGTGCACAAGTACTTGGTAAAGAAGGTAAATACGTTTTAGTTCGTTTGAACTCAGGCGAAGTTCGTATGATCTTAGCAACAGCTCGTGCAACAATCGGTTCTGTTGGTAATGAACAACACGAATTAATTAACATTGGTAAAGCTGGCCGTTCTCGTTGGATGCGCAAACGCCCAACAGTTCGTGGTAGCGTAATGAACCCTAACGATCACCCACATGGTGGTGGTGAAGGTAAAGCTCCAGTTGGACGTAAAGCACCAGTATCTCCATGGGGTCAACCTGCATTGGGTTACAAAACACGTAATAAAAAGGCTGCTTCAGACAAACTTATCGTTCGTCGTCGCAAAACTAAATAATTACATTGACCGTGTGTCGTATATTTTGAGAGGAGGTACACCATGGGTCGTAGTTTGAAAAAAGGACCTTTCGCGGATGACCATTTAATGAAAAAGGTCGAAGCGCAACAAGGTGTTGAAAAGAAAAAAGTTATTAAAACTTGGTCTCGTCGCTCAACAATTTTTCCTAATTTTGTAGGATTTACTATTGCTGTTTATGACGGACGCAAACATGTACCAGTTTACATCCAAGAAGATATGGTTGGACATAAATTAGGTGAATTTGCACCATCTAGAACTTATCGCGGACATGCTGCTGACGATAAGAAAACAAGACGTTAATTTTGAGGGGAGGAAATCATCATGGCAGAACAAATTACATCAGCTAAAGCAATTGCGAAAACAGTTCGCACTTCTCCTCGTAAATCTCGTTTAGTTATCGATCTTATCAGAGGAAAAAGCGTAGCAGAAGCAATTTCAATTTTAAAATTCACGCCTAACAAAGCGGCAGGAATTATTGAAAAAGTTTTAATGTCTGCAGTTGCTAACGCAGAAAATAACTTTGACTTAGACGTTGAAAACTTAGTGGTATCAGAAGCATTTGTAAATGAAGGACCAACAATGAAACGGTTCCGTCCAAGAGCAAAAGGTTCAGCATCACCAATTAACAAACGTACAAGTCATATCACCGTAGTAGTATCAGAAAAATAAGGAGGTATAATCAGTGGGTCAAAAAGTTAATCCTATCGGAATGCGTGTAGGCATCATCCGTGATTGGGATGCTAAATGGTATGCTGAAAAAGAGTATGCCGAATTTCTACACGAAGATTTAAGAATTCGTAAATTCATCGCGTCAAAACTTGCTGATGCTTCTGTGTCGACAGTTGAGATCGAACGTGCAGCAAATCGCGTGAACGTTTCAATCCACACAGCGAAACCTGGTATGGTTATCGGTAAAGGCGGATCTGAAGTTGAAAACTTACGTAAAGAATTAAACAAACTAACTGGCAAACGAGTTCATATCAATATTATTGAAATCAAAAAACCAGATTTAGATGCAAAATTAGTCGGCGAAGGAATCGCACGTCAATTAGAAAACCGTGTGGCATTCCGTCGTGCACAAAAACAAGCTATTTCTCGTACTATGAGATCAGGCGCTAAAGGAATCAAAACACAAGTTTCAGGTCGTTTAAACGGTGCTGATATTGCGCGTTCTGAAGGCTATTCAGAAGGAACTGTTCCTTTGCATACATTGCGTGCCGACATCGACTACGCTTGGGAAGAAGCAAACACAACATACGGAAAACTAGGAGTTAAAGTGTGGATTTATCGTGGAGAAATTCTTCCAACTAAAAAAAACGCTGAGAAAGGAGGGAAATAATCATGTTAGTACCTAAACGTGTAAAACACCGTCGTGAATTCCGCGGAAAAATGCGTGGGGAAGCTAAAGGCGGTAAAGAAATCGCATTTGGCGAATACGGTTTGCAAGCGGTAGATTCTCATTGGATCACTAACCGTCAAATCGAAGCTGCCCGTATCGCAATGACTCGTTACATGAAACGTGGTGGGAAAGTATGGATTAAAATTTTCCCTCACAAATCTTATACTGCCAAAGCAATTGGGGTACGTATGGGTTCTGGTAAAGGGGCTCCTGAAGGCTGGGTATCACCAGTAAAACGCGGTAAAATCATGTTTGAAGTTGCCGGTGTTCCTGAAGAAGTCGCTCGCGAAGCATTACGTCTTGCTTCTCACAAATTACCAGTTAAAACTAAGATCGTAAAACGTGAGGAAATGGGTGGTGAATCGAATGAAGGTTAAAGAAATCAGAGAATTAACCACTGCCGAAATGCTTAATCAAGAAAAGCAATTAAAAGAAGAATTGTTTAATTTAAGATTCCAATTAGCAACAGGTCAATTGGAAAACACTGCACGTATTAAAGAAGTACGTAAATCGATTGCACGCATTAAAACTGTATTGCGTGAACAAGCTGACAAATAGTGGAAGGAGGCCTTTTCTCGCATGACTGAAGAAAGAAATCAACGTAAAGTTTATCAAGGTCGCGTGGTTTCCGACAAAATGGATAAAACCATCACTGTTGTCGTAGAAACACAAAAGAATCACCCAATCTATGGTAAACGTATGAAATATTCAAAAAAATATAAAGCGCACGATGAAAACAATGAAGCAAAAACTGGCGACATCGTGAAAATCATGGAAACTCGTCCATTATCAGCAACTAAACGTTTCCGTCTAGTTGAAATCATTGAAAAAGCAGTGATTATCTAATCATCGAGATTTTCCTATAGATGTTCTTTTAAATCTGAAAGGAGGATACACTTGTGATCCAAACAGAAAGTCGTTTAAAAATTGCGGATAACTCAGGTGCCCGCGAAATTTTAACTATTAAAGTTCTTGGCGGATCTGGCCGTAAAACTGCTAACATCGGTGATATTATCGTTGCTACGGTTAAACAAGCAACGCCAGGTGGGGTTGTCAAAAAAGGTGAAGTCGTTAAAGCCGTAATCGTTCGGACTAAAACAGGCGCTCGTCGTGCTGATGGTTCTTACATTAAATTTGATGAAAATGCAGCTGTTATCATTCGTGATGACAAGAGCCCAAGAGGAACACGTATCTTTGGACCTGTCGCTCGTGAATTACGGGAAGGCAACTTCATGAAGATCGTTTCATTGGCACCAGAAGTACTATAATTGGAACTTTTAACCAAAGGAGGTGCGCAACAGTAATGTTCGTTAAAAAAGGCGATAAAGTAAAAGTTATTTCTGGCAAAAGCAGAAATAAAGAAGGCGTCGTATTAGAAGTCTTTCCTAAATTAGACAAAGTCGTTGTTGAAGGCGTCAATGTCGTGAAGAAACATCAAAAACCTTCTCAAACTTCCCCTCAAGGTGGAATCGTTGAAGTAGAAGCGCCAATCCATGCATCAAACGTTCAAGTAATCGATCCTTCAAACGGTGAAGCTACTCGCGTAGGATATAAAGTGGTTGACGGTAAAAAAGTCCGTTTTTCTAAGAAAACCGGCGAAGTTATCGATAAATAAAAAGCTAAGAAAGGAGGACTTCTTAAATGAACCGCCTAAAAGAAAAATATTTAAATGAAATTACACCATCATTGATGGAAAAATTTAACTATAATTCAGTAATGCAAGTTCCTAAAGTTGAGAAAATCGTTGTCAACATGGGTGTTGGCGATGCGGTATCAAACGCAAAAAACTTGGACAAAGCTGTTGAAGAATTAGCTTTGATTACTGGTCAAAAACCTATTATCACAAAAGCTAAAAAATCTATCGCTGGTTTCCGCTTGCGTGAAGGTATGCCAATCGGTGCGAAAGTAACACTACGTGGAGAAAGAATGTATGAATTCTTAGACAAATTAGTGTCTGTATCACTTCCACGTGTACGTGACTTCCATGGTATTAGCAAGAAAGCCTTCGATGGCCGTGGTAACTACACTTTAGGTGTGAAAGAACAATTAATCTTCCCAGAAGTTGATTACGATAATGTTGATAAAGTACGTGGTATGGATATCGTTGTCGTTACAACTGCTAACACTGATGAAGAATCTCGTGAATTATTATCACAACTTGGAATGCCATTCCAAAAATAATCAAGGAGGCGAAATAAATTGGCTAAAAAATCAATGATTGCTAAAAACAAACGCCCTGCTAAATTCTCAACTCAAGCATATACTCGTTGCGAACGTTGCGGACGTCCACATTCAGTTTATCAAAAATTTCATCTTTGCCGTATTTGCTTCCGCGAACTTGCCTATAAAGGTCAAATTCCCGGCGTGAAGAAAGCTAGCTGGTAAAAACAACAAGCGCAAAAAGGAGGTAAATAGTTCAATGGTCATGACAGATCCAATTGCAGATTTCTTAACTCGCATTCGTAATGCCAATATGGTAAAACACGAAGTAGTTGAAGTACCTGCTTCAAAAATTAAACATGACATCGCCGAAATCTTGAAAAAAGAAGGTTTCGTCCGTGATGTTGAATATATCGAAGATGACAAACAAGGCATGATCCGTGTATTTCTTAAATACGGTAAAAATGACGAACGTGTTATCACAAACTTAAAACGTATCTCTAAACCAGGCTTGCGTGCTTACGTTAAAGCTGACGAAGTGCCAAAAGTATTAAATGGTTTAGGTATCGCGATTATCTCTACTTCTGACGGTGTAGTCACTGATAAAGAAGCGAGATCTAAAAATGTGGGCGGCGAAGTGCTAGCTTACGTTTGGTAATTCTATAAAATTACAAGGAGGTGTCTTTAAGTGAGCCGTATTGGTAATAAAATTGTCGTTTTACCTGCAGGAGTTGAAGTAACTCAAAAAGGTAATGACGTAACTGTTAAAGGTCCTAAAGGTGAATTAACTCGTACGTTCTCTTCTGATATTACAATGAATATCGAAGGTAGCGAAGTGACATTTACTCGTCCTGATGACAGCAAAGAAATGAAAACAATCCACGGAACAACTCGTGCCAACTTCAACAACATGGTAGTTGGTGTATCAGAAGGGTTCCAAAAAGCTTTAGAATTAATCGGGGTTGGGTACCGTGCACAATTACAAGGATCAAAACTTGTTTTAAGCGTTGGTTACTCACATCCAGTCGAAATCGTAGCACCAGAAGGAATTACGATTGAAGTTCCGGCAAACACTCAAGTAGTGGTTAAAGGTTCAGATAAAGAAGTAGTTGGTGAAGTTGCAGCGAAAATTCGTGGCACTCGTCCACCAGAACCATACAAGGGCAAAGGTGTTCGCTATGTTGGTGAATATGTACGCCGTAAAGAAGGTAAAACTGGTAAATAGTAGGTCGTACCTACAACATGCGGCTTAGGCCAGCTTAAATTAGAGGTGAAAATTGTGATTACAAAACCAGATAAAAACAAAACACGTCAAAAGCGCCACATGCGTGTACGTAAACAAATCTCTGGTACTGCTGAGCGCCCACGCTTGAACGTTTTTCGTTCTAACAAAAACATCTACGCGCAATTAATTGATGACGTAGCGGGTGTAACGCTAGCAAGTGCCTCTGCCTTAGATAAAGATATTTCAGGTGGAAACAAAACAGAACAAGCAAGTGCAGTTGGTAAATTATTAGCTGAACGTGCTATTGAAAAAGGTATTAAAGTCGTTGTCTTTGACCGTGGTGGATACCTTTACCATGGCCGCGTACAAGCTTTAGCTGAAGCTGCTCGTGAAAATGGACTAGAATTTTAGGGAAAAGGAGGAATACCATTCATGGTTTATATCGATCCAAAACATTTGGAATTAGAAGACCGCGTTGTTTCGATTAACCGCGTAACTAAAGTTGTTAAAGGTGGACGTCGTTTACGTTTTGCTGCTTTAGTCGTTGTTGGCGATAAAAACGGACATGTTGGCTTTGGTACTGGTAAAGCACAAGAAGTACCTGAAGCAATCCGTAAAGCAATTGAAGATGCTAAGAAAAACCTTGTGGAAGTACCAATGGTTGGTACAACACTTCCTCACGAAGTCATCGGAGTATTTGGTGGCGGACGCATCTTGATGAAACCTGCAGTAGAAGGTTCTGGAGTTGCGGCTGGTGGACCAGTTCGTGCCGTACTAGAATTAGCAGGTGTTGCTGATGTAACTTCTAAATCTTTAGGTTCAAACACACCAATTAACGTTGTGCGTGCGACAATCAAAGGTTTAACAGAATTGAAAAAAGCAGAAGATGTAGCACAATTACGTGGCGTCTCTGTTGAAAACTTTGCAAGATAAGGAGGACGAAAAAACATGGCTGAATTAAAAATTACTTTAAGACGATCAGTGATTGGACGTCCTCAAAACCAACGTGACACTGTTAAAGCGTTGGGTCTTGGAAAAGTGAACTCTACAGTTGTAAAACCTGCCAATGATGCAATCAAAGGTATGGTTAACACTGTGTCTCACTTAGTGGACGTAGAAGAAGTTAAATAAAGTGAAATTTTGAACTAAGGAGGTGCCAATCAATGAAACTTCATGAATTAAAACCAACAGAAGGTTCACGTAAAGTGCGTAATCGCGTTGGACGTGGTACTTCATCTGGTAACGGCAAAACAGCTGGACGCGGTCAAAAAGGACAAAACTCTCGTTCAGGCGGTGGCGTACGTTTAGGATTCGAAGGTGGACAAACACAATTATTCCGTCGTTTACCAAAACGTGGATTTACTAACGTAAATCGTAAAGAATATGCTGTTGTTAATTTAGATGTATTAAATCGTTTTGAAGACGGTGCTGAAGTAACACCTGTTGCTTTAGTTGAGGCTGGTTTTGTGAAAAACGAAAAAGCTGGAATTAAAGTCTTAGCTAATGGCTCATTAGAGAAAAAATTAACAGTTAAAGCTGCGAAATTCTCTAAAGCTGCCGAAGAAGCAATTAAAGCAGCTGGTGGATCAATCGAGGTGATTTAATGTTCAAGCTTTTAAAGGATTCTTTCAAAGTTAGAGACATTCGATCACGGATCTTTTTCACTATCATCATTTTATTAGTTTTTAGACTTGGTGCACAAATTACGGTACCTGGAGTAAATGTTAGTGGTTTGCAACAATTGAGTGATTTACCATTTTTCAACATGTTGAACTTGGTTAGTGGTTCAGCGATGCAAAACTTCTCAATTTTCTCAATGGGTGTTTCACCATATATCACCGCATCAATCGTGATTCAATTATTACAAATGGATATCGTACCAAAATTTGTTGAGTGGTCAAAACAAGGGGAAGTTGGTCGTAAAAAGTTAAATCAGGCAACGCGCTATTTAACTTTAGTATTAGCTTTTGTTCAGTCTGTTAGTATTACAGCTGGTTTTAACTATTTCGCATCTTATGGTTTCGTACCCGAACAAAATGTTCAAACATTTGTAACAATTGGAGTTATTCTAACTGGCGGAACAATGTTTGTTACCTGGTTAGGAGAACAAATCACCGATAAAGGGATCGGTAACGGTGTTTCAATGATTATCTTTGCGGGGATCATTTCTCGATTGCCAGAAAGTATTCAGGAAATTGCGGAACGTTACTTTATTAATATTGATCAAAGTGATTTATGGAAATCAATTATTTTTATCGCAGTCTTATTGATCGCGATTATTGCAATTGTCGTATTTGTAACTTTCTTTCAACAAGCTGAAAGAAAAATCCCAATTCAATATACTAAACAAATTGTCGGTGCGCCTACTAGCAGTTATTTACCATTAAAAGTAAATGCCGCTGGTGTTATCCCTGTTATCTTTGCCAGCTCGTTTATTGCAACTCCCAATGCAATTTTGCAAGCTTTAGCAAGTAGTTATCAAGCAGAAGATTGGTATTCAGTATTGCAAGACTTATTTAGTTACAATACAGTACCGGGTGCGACGATTTATACAGTTCTGATTGTTGCTTTTACTTTCTTCTATGCTTTTGTTCAAGTGAACCCTGAGAAATTAGCGGAAAACTTGCAAAAACAAGGAAGTTACATCCCTAGTGTAAGACCAGGTAAAGGAACAGAAGAATATGTATCATCTATTTTAATGCGACTAAGTGTAGTCGGAGCATTGTTCTTAGGATTAATTGCTTTACTACCAATCATTGCACAAATGGTTTGGGACTTACCTCAATCAATTGGTTTAGGTGGTACCAGCTTATTGATCGTAGTGGGGGTTGCATTAGAAACAGCAAAACAATTACAAGGACTTATGTTGAAACGACGTTATGTTGGTTTCATGGACGAAGACTAAACGGCATTGTTGAGGATTTCCTCAACGTCCGTGGTCTCTTCTTAAATAAATTCTTTGAAACAATCTAGGAGGGAATGCAATGAACCTCATCTTAATGGGGCTGCCAGGTGCAGGTAAAGGAACACAAGCAGAAAGAATTGTTGCTACATACGGTATTCCACAAATTAGTACTGGAGACATGTTCCGGGAAGCAATTAAAAACGAGACTGCTCTCGGTTTAAAAGCTAAATCATTCATGGATGCAGGCGATTTGGTTCCAGATGAAGTAACAAACGGCATCGTAAAAGAGCGTCTAGCGCAAAAAGATACTGAAAAAGGTTTCTTGTTAGATGGTTTTCCTAGAACATTAGATCAAGCAGAAGCTTTAGAAGCTATGTTAAAAGATCTAAACAAAAAAATCGATGCTGTAATTGAAATTCAAGTTGCAGAAAAAGTCTTAATCGAACGACTTGCCGGTCGTTATATGTGTCGTAATTGTGGCGCTACTTATCATAAAATTTTCAATCCAACAAAAGTTGAAGATACTTGTGATCGTTGTGGTGGCCATGAGTTCTATCAAAGAGAAGATGACAAACCTGAAACTGTTAAAAATCGTTTAGCAGTAAATATGGAAGCTAGTGCACCAATTTTAGACTTCTATAAACAAGCAGGGTTGTTACATTCGCTTGATGGTGACCGTGACATTGACGAAGTCTTTAGTGACGTAGAAAAGATTATTGGTTAATAATTTGACTACCGACTTGAAATGCAGTTTTTCTTGCCAAGTTCGTTAATTTGTGATAGACTATGTCAGTCCGACTTCTGGCTTTACAGAAGTAACGTCAAGAATTAAGGTGGGAACTGCAGGTTTCCGCCATTTTATCGTGTGAAAATGCGAAACAATAACAAGGAGGTACTCTGCGTGGCAAAAGATGATATGATCGAAATCGAAGGGACAGTCGTCGAAACTTTGCCGAATGCAATGTTTAAAGTCGAACTAGAGAATGGACATGAAGTTCTTGCTCACGTTTCTGGAAAGATTCGAATGCACTACATTAGAATTCTGCCTGGCGACAAAGTGACTGTGGAACTTTCTCCGTACGATTTGAGTCGTGGTCGCATTACCTATCGCTTTAAGTAAATTGTACTCCGTAAAACTTCAGGAGGTATTATCATGAAAGTAAGACCATCAGTAAAACCAATGTGTGAACATTGTAAAGTAATTCGTCGTAAAGGACGGGTTATGGTGATTTGCTCAGCAAATCCAAAACATAAACAACGTCAAGGATAATTTGGAGGTGTAATTAAGTATGGCTCGTATTGCAGGAGTAGATATTCCTCGTGAAAAACGCGTAGTAATTTCTCTTACTTATATTTACGGTATCGGAAATACTACTGCTAAACAAGTTTTAGCCAACGCTGGCGTGTCTGAAGATGTTCGTGTTCGTGATTTAACGAATGAACAAGAAGACGCTATCCGTGCTGAAGTTGATAAATTAAAAGTTGAAGGGGATCTTCGTCGTGAAGTGAACTTAAACATTAAACGTTTGATGGAAATCGGTTCATACCGTGGTATCCGTCACCGTCGTGGTTTGCCAACTCGTGGACAAAACACTAAAAATAATGCGCGTACCCGTAAAGGCCCAGCAAAAGCTATTGCAGGTAGAAAAAAATAATTAGTGAAGGAGGTTAAATCTTCATGGTAGCAAAAAAAGTTAATCGTAAACGCCGTGTGAAAAAGAATATCGAATCAGGTATTGCTCATATTCATTCGACTTTTAACAATACAATCGTCATGATTACCGATGCTCAAGGAAATGCTTTAGCATGGTCTTCTGCCGGTGCATTAGGCTTCAAAGGAAGCAAAAAATCTACACCATTTGCTGCACAAATGGCTGCTGAAACAGCATCTAAAGCTGCAATGGAACATGGTTTGAAAACTGTTGATGTAACTGTTAAAGGACCTGGTTCTGGTCGTGAAGCAGCTATTCGTTCATTGCAAGCAACTGGTTTAGAAGTAACAGCAATTCGTGACGTAACTCCAGTGCCTCATAATGGATGCCGCCCTCCAAAACGCCGTCGTGTTTAATGAGTGCCCCAATACATGAGTTTGATTTACCGGAAAACGTCATTGAACAAGACACTTTTCGTTTTGAAAGGGGTAAAAACTAAGAATGATTGAATTCGAAAAACCAAGAATCACAAAAATTGATGAAGACAGAGATTATGGCAAGTTCGTTGTTGAACCTTTGGAAAGAGGTTATGGCACTACCTTAGGTAATTCTCTACGTCGTATTCTACTTTCTTCTTTACCGGGTGCGGCTATTACCAATATCCAAATTGATGGTGTGCTTCACGAATTCTCCACTATCAAAGGTGTTAGAGAAGACGTCGTACAAATCATTTTGAATATTAAAGGCCTAGCTTTGAAATTATTCGCTGAAGAAGAAAAAACCCTTGAGATCGATATTACTGGACCAGCTATCGTAACTGCCGGCGATATTATCGTTGATAGTGACGTTGAAATCTTAAATAAAGATTTGTATATCTGTACTGTTGCTGAAGGCGCGACTTTCCATGCTCGTCTAACAGTAAGACCTGGTCGAGGCTATGTTCAAGCAGACGAAAATAAAAAAGAAGAAATGCCAATTGGCGTTCTTCCAGTCGATTCTATCTATACGCCTGTACGTAAGGTCAACTATCAAGTTGAAAATACTCGGGTTGGTCGAAGAGATGATTTTGATAAATTAACGATGGAAATTTGGACTGATGGTTCAATCATCGCCCAAGAAGCATTGTCTCTAGCTGCGAAAATTCTTACTGAACATTTAGACATCTTCGTAAATCTTACTGATGAAGCGAAAAATGCCGAAATCATGGTAGAAAAAGAAGAAACGCAAAAAGAAAAAATGTTAGAAATGACCATTGAAGAACTTGATTTGTCTGTACGTTCATACAATTGTTTGAAACGTGCTGGGATCAATACGGTTCAAGAATTAACTAACAAGTCTGAACCAGAAATGATCAAAGTTCGTAACTTAGGCCGTAAATCACTTGAAGAAGTGAAAGCCAAATTACACGATCTTGGATTAGGACTACGTAAAGACGATTAATATTGTAACAAAGGAGGGAAACCTACGTGAGTTATCGTAAATTAGGACGCACATCTAGCCAACGTAAAGCGATGTTGCGTGATATCACAACTGACTTAATTATCAACGAACGTATCGTTACGACTGAAGCTCGTGCGAAAGAAGTTCGTTCAACAGCTGAAAAAATGATTACTTTAGGCAAACGCGGGGATCTTCATGCACGTCGTCAAGCAGCACGCTTTGTACGTAATGAAGTCGCTGATGTTCGCGAAGAAAACGACGATATCGTTGTAGAAACAGCGCTACAAAAACTATTTTCAGATCTTGGACCTCGCTATGCAGATCGCCAAGGTGGATACACTCGTATCTTGAAAACAGAACCTCGTCGCGGCGACAACGCCCCTATGGTAGTTTTAGAATTTGTATAATCACTCTTCACTTTATAGATGATTCAATTAGAGTGTTATGATGTTGGAGAAGATTCTCCGAGTCTAGCTCAGATCTGCTCCTCATGTATTTGAGGAGCAGACACTCTCATCATAAAGTGTTTTTTTATACCTAAATGATATGTCTTGACATTCAGTATAAAAAAGCATTTTAATAAAAAGCCGACTACTTGATTGAAAATAGTTGGCTTTTTTGCTAGTCTAAGAACAGATTTAAAAAGGATAAGGTGCTGTAATGGAGCCAATTATTGAAATCAATCAAATTGAATATAGTTATCAAGAAGATTTACCTACAGCTTTAAAAAATGTTAGTCTTTCGATTGAAAAAGGCGAGTGGCTAGCCATCGTTGGTCATAATGGGTCTGGGAAATCAACGTTAGCCAAAACAATTAACGGTTTACATCTGCCACAAAAGGGCGAGGTTAAAGTTGGTGGTATGTTGCTCTCAGAAGAAAATGTCTGGGATATTCGAAAAATGGTGGGGATGGTGTTTCAAAATCCTGATAACCAATTTGTTGGGGCGACGGTGGAAGATGATGTTGCTTTTGGACTAGAAAATCAAGGTATTCCTCGAGATGAAATGTTGATTCGAGTCAAGGATGCTTTAGAAACTGTTAAGATGTCTAAATTTGCAACACGCGAACCTGCCAGATTGTCCGGTGGTCAAAAGCAACGGGTAGCCATCGCAGGTGTTGTTGCTTTGCGCCCTGATATTATTATTTTGGATGAAGCAACTAGTATGTTGGATCCAGAAGGTCGGCGGGAAGTGATTGAAACCATTCACCAGATCAAAGAAGAAAGTAATTTAACGGTTATTTCGATTACCCATGATATTGACGAGGCAGCCTCTGCAAGTCGTATATTAGTTATGCAAAAAGGCGAGTTAGTTCAAGAAGGAACTCCTGAAAAAATTTTTTCTGAAGGCCCACGTCTGGTGTCATTAGGATTAGATTTACCATTTCCTGAAAAATTAAAAGCAGCTTTAAAAGTGCGAGGCATTCAGGTACCAGAAAGCTATTTAGATGAAGAAGGGATGATGAACTGGTTATGGACATCCGTTTTGAAAAAGTAAGTTACGTTTATCAACCAAATACACCCTTTGAATCTCGTGCTTTATATGATATTGATTTAGAGATTAAAGAAGGTTCTTATACAGCATTAGTCGGTCATACCGGTAGTGGGAAATCGACACTCTTACAGCATTTGAATGTTTTATTAAAACCAACTGAGGGTGTCGTTAATATTGGTGATCGTAAAATTACACCAGAGACTGATAATAAGAATTTGAAACCTGTCCGGAAAAAAGTTGGGATTGTATTTCAATTTCCTGAAGCACAATTATTTGAAGAGACTGTGGCTAAAGATATTGCTTTTGGACCACAAAATTTTGGTGTGAGTACAGAAGAGGCACTGGAATTAGCCAAAAAGAATCTTGCTTTAGTTGGTTTAGATGAAAGTTATCTGGAGCGATCACCTTTTGAGCTTTCTGGCGGGCAAATGCGGCGAGTAGCCATCGCAGGTGTGTTGGCGATGGAACCAGAAGTTTTAGTCTTAGATGAGCCAACAGCAGGCTTAGATCCCCTTGGTCGTAAAGAGATGATGGAAATGTTTTGGCGTTTGCACAAGGAAGAAAATATTACCATTGTTTTGGTGACCCATTTGATGGATGATGTGGCAAATTTTGCTGACTTTGTTTATGTTTTAGAAAAAGGTCAAGTGATTGAAGGTGGCTCACCACAAGTTGTGTTTCAAAAAGTTGATTGGTTAAAGGAAAAGCAACTAGGTGTGCCGCAAGCAACGGATTTTGCAGAAAAAATGCAAACAAATGGTACGCACTTTGCTCATTTACCACTGACAGCTGAAGAATTAGCTGATTGGATTGTCGAGGAAGGGGCGAAGAATCGTGGATAAATTGATTTTTGGCCGTTTTATTCCCGGAGATTCTGTGATTCATCGGATGGACCCTCGAGCGAAATTAGCAGGTAGTTTTTATTTTATTGCGATTGCTTTTTTAGCAAATTCTTGGCCTAGCTTTTTATTTTTAGGAGCAGTAGCCATTTCCGGGGTATTGTTATCTAAAATTGATTTACGCTTCTTTTTAAAAGGAGTACGTCCATTAATTTGGTTAATCATTTTTACAGTTGCCTTACAGATGTTGTTTACGCGTGGTGGTACTATTTATTGGTCGTGGGGTATATTTAGTTTGTCGCAATATGGCGTTCAAAATGGTTTGTTCATTTTTTGCCGCTTTATGCTGATTATTTTTACTTCTACCTTGGTGACTTTAACTACACCGCCGTTATCGATGTCAGATGCGATCGAGTCATTATTAAACCCGTTAAAAAAAATTCACGTACCGGTGCATGAAATTGCTTTGATGTTATCGATTGCTTTGCGTTTTGTGCCCACTTTAATGGATGAAACGGAAAAGATTATGAATGCCCAGCGTGCTCGTGGAGTGGATTTTGGTGCCGGAAGTATTATTCAAAAGATTAAAGCGATTGTGCCATTACTGATTCCTTTGTTTGTTTCTAGTTTTAATCGTGCCGAAGAATTAGCTACGGCAATGGAGGCGCGTGGATATCGTGGTGGCGAAGGTCGGACAAAATATCGGCGTCTAAAATGGGGCAGAAATGACTCTATTTTGGTAGTTATATTTGCAATCGTTACAGTTGGTTTATTATTTTTACGGAAGACTTAGCGTTTACTAAGTCTTTTTTTATGAGGAGAATTTATGAGATATAAAGCGATTATTGCCTATGATGGAACCAATTTTAATGGCTTCCAACGACAACCAAATGGACGAACTGTCCAAGAGGAGTTTGAAAAAACTTTGCAGAAAATTAATCACGGGGAACCGATTATGATTCATGGTTCTGGTCGAACAGATGCAGGTGTTCATGCTTTAGGACAAGTGATTCATTTTGATTATGACGATCCGCGTCCGCTGGAAAAGCTGCGTTTTGCTTTAGATACACAAACACCAGACGACATTGCGGTGCGCTCGGTGGAGCGTGTGGCGGAGGATTTTCATGCCCGTTATCATGTGGTAGAAAAGACGTATCATTACAAAGTACAAATTCAAAAACCACGTAGTCCTTTCAGAAGATATTACGCCGCTTACTATCCTTATCCTTTGGACTTGGAAAAAATCCGTCAGGCATTACCAGCTTTGCTAGGAACCCATGATTTCACTTCTTTTTGTGCTTCCGGTAGTTCAGTTGAAGATAAAGTACGCATGATTTATCAAGCTGATCTGGAAGTTAATGGGGATGGCACTGAACTGACTTTTATTTTTCGAGGTAATGGTTTTTTATATAAAATGATTCGCATTTTGGCAGGTACTTTGCTGAAAATAGGGAATGATCGTTTAGCAGTAGATAGTATACCAGTAATTATTGCCAAAAAAGATCGTAATGCAGCTGGACCAACTGCTCATCCAGAAGGACTTTATTTAGCAGAAGTAAAATATGCAGAAAATCCGTAAAGCGTTAAGCTCTACGGATTTTTTTTGGTCGTTTTAAGAATAGATAGAGAATGAACAGGGTTAGTGAAGCCAAACTAATAAGTATTCCTGGAATAAGTCCCGTTGGTAGATAACTAAAGGTTATTTCATGCTGACCTTTTGGTACATGGATACTTATAAAAGCATCTTGGAAGGCTTTTATTTTAGTTTCTTTGCCATCAATTTTGGCTGTCCAACCTTCATCGTATGGTATCGTAGTGACTAATGTTTGGGCTTGATTGATATCAACGGAACCACTGGCACTGTGTTTACCGACTTTTAAATCAACGCCATTTTCTTTTATTTGATCAGTAGCAAATTGGAAAGCCATCGTGTCTAAAGCTAAAACTTGTGGGCTTTGGAAACTTACCGATTTAGTACCGGAAAAACTGGCAGTGAAAGTCACGTTGGTTGCGTTTTGATAGTAGCCAAGATCATAGTATTGACCGGTAATATTTATTTGGGCTTCACGAGTTTGACCATTGGTAGTCACTGTTGCTGTCGAACTCTCTAAAGCACTAAAATCAGTTGGATATAAGCTTAAATAAGCTTGTGTGTTAGCCGGGACAGAAACTTGATAAGAAACTGATTTAACCCCTTCAGAATCGCCATCAGCGGTAATCGTCGTTGTCGTACCTGCCGTAGATACTTTGGCATTTGACGTACTGATTTCACGCATAGGTAAAAAGGTATAGTAGGTGTAATCAGAACCAGCTAAGGCGTTGTAAAGTTTTGTTTGGGTGCCTAAATTATCATTACTCATTTTCTTCAACTGATCAATTGATGGATCAGCGGTAAAAGCTAAAGGTAAAGCATTTTGATTTTCATATAAAAAATAATCGCCGGAGGCATCTTCTTGAGTGAAACCATATTTACCTAAGTTTTCAGTTTTAGCCAAATTATATTTGATTCCAGTAAAAGCATCCATTAGTAAAGTATTGTTTTGATAACGAATATTTAAGTTGGTTCCTTGTGAACGAAAACCTAATTCGTTTAAATAAGCAGACGAATGACGATTACGAACAGAAGAAAACATGCTGATACCGCTGTAGCCATAATTTAATCCGTCATTTGCGGAAACAGGGTCCAAGTTCTCTAAACGATAAAACGACTGATTTTCAGCCTTGGTTTGATCTACCAGTGTCTTAATTGGTGTTGAAGGCTTAGTATAAAGACTGCGGGAAGCATAATTCCAATCGTCTAAAATCCCTCGCAACATATAATTGCTGTTAATAAAACTTTCGCAAGAAACAATCAGTAATAATAAAAGTGTCACAGTTTTAACCGGGACTTTATTGAAATAGCGTCCTGTAAACACGAGTGCATATAAACCCAAGAAGCAAATCGATAAGATAAAATTATAGGTTTTCAGATAAGTATAGTCTTTGCCTTTAATTCCCCAAAAAATCGAGAAGGCAGCGATTAATAGTAAAAAGATAGCCACCAATTGCAGCACATTTTGCCGATCTAATTTTTCCCAGCCCCAAGCAGCTAGCGTAATGACTAAGAAAGAAAGTAAATAGGCATAGCGAAATAAAAACATATTGGGTGCGTGCATTCCATGCCAAAATAGATTTAACGGAATGATATAAAAACTGGCTACAATTAATCCACCGACTAAGCCATAAAGCACTTTGTTTTTCCAAGGAATCTTACGATTGATAAAGTAAAAAATACATAAAGCTAAAGGTAAGAGACCAATATAAATAAAGGGAATTGAGCCATATTTTGTCGTATCATAGACGCCAATCATATTTTTAGCCAATAAATCAAACCAACTAGTAGCTTCTGTTTTAAAACCACTGATGGTGGTCAGCTGTTCGCCATTGGCACGTAAATCTAAAATGGCCGGTAAAATCATCACCATTGAAGTGCCGCCAGCTAAAAAGGAGGTAATTATATAGGAAACAATACTTTTTTTGTACACTTTAAAATTGGTAAACAAACGAGCCAAATAATACAGAACTGAAAAAATGCCAACCATAAAGCCCATATAATAACTAGTGAGAAATAACATTAAATAGGAAATAAATAATACTTTTGGTTTTTTATCATCCATTAAACGATTGACACCTAAAATAATCAGTGGTAAATAAACAAAGGTATCTAACCACATAATAATTTCAGAATGGGCAATCGCAAAAGACATCAAGGCATAAGTAACACTCAAAGCGACCGTATTCCAATTGCTGAGTTTAAAACTATTCTTGGCATAAAACCAAAAAGCTAAACCAGCGGCACCAATTTTTAAAAGAGTAATAAAATATAACGCATCAGGCATCATATTATTAGGGAAAAAGATCACCAGTGAGGTAAAAAATCCACCTAAATAATAGGATACCAAAGATAAATAGTTTAAGCCTAAAGAGGCATTCCAAGTATAAAAAAAGCCTTGCTTACCTAACAACATATTACGGAAGCTAGCATGAAAGTTTGAAAATTGAGAAAAGGCATCGCTGGCTAAAACACTGCGAGAACTGCCAGGATAGATACCGATGGTTAAATAAGCAATCACCATTAAGCTTAAGGGAATCAAGAAACTCGCCAGCATGTACCAGCGGTTTTCTTTCAGGAATTTCTTCATAATATAAAATCACCATTCTTCTTTCGAATTCTATTCAAATTTTACCATAGAAGATTTTAATTAAGTATGAAGAAGCTGTGAAAATAACTGAAAGTGTAAAACTCTTAAAGAATAATTTCAAAATAAAAAGCCTATGACTGATTGCCACAAGCTTTATGATAATTAATTTTAACGAGTTTTTTTAATTTTGTTAAACTGTTATCTAAATTTTCTTTGCGCTAATTTTTTGAGCCTAATCTTAAGAAAGGATCATTGGTATAGGAGTTGCTAATCCGTAGATCACCCAGCTTTTTTATGATGAGTGAGCAATTCGGGGTCTACTTCTATTGTTAAGATATCAAAAGGATCATTCAAACTTTTTGTCACCTAAAAAAAATATACCTTTTTCAATAGAAGAAAAAAACCACTGATCATAGCGATCAGTGGTTTTTGAAATATGTTTGGTTGAATTTAAACGCGCTCAACTTTTCCAGATTTCAAAGCACGAGTTGATACCCAAACTTTTTTAGGTTTGCCGTCGATTAACACACGAACTTTTTGCAAGTTAGGTTTAACTGTGCGTTTTGTAGCGTTCAATGCGTGTGAACGGTTATTGCCGCTGCTTGTTTTACGACCAGTGAAATAGCATACTTTTGCCATGTTTTGTTTCCTCCTTCGCCTTGATTGTTGGAGCGCTTCTTTGGCTCATACTAAAATAATTTATCACAAAGGAGTTAAAAAAGCAACTGCATTTTCTCAGAAAGATTGACAATTCAGTCATAAGCAGTTAAATTATAGAATGTTGGGCTCGACTGACCAAAGAATCTTTCTTTGAAAAGTTAGTGGGCTATGATAAAATGTTATAGTAGAAAAAATGGGTCAGAAGGCTCGTTTAAGGAGGCTAATACTATGGCTGTCAAAATCAATACACAAGCAGGCACAATTGAAATCTCAAATGATGTGATTGCTACAGTCGTCGGTGGTGCGGTAACAGATGTATTCGGCATTGTCGGTATGGCTAGCAAAAGCCAGATTAAAGATAATATCACTGAAATTTTAAGAAAAGAAAATTATTCTCGCGGTGTCGTGATTCGTCAAGAAGAAAACGGGATTGCTGTGGATGTTTACACGATTGTTAGTTATGGGACAAAAATTTCTGAAGTGTCGCGTAACGTACAAGAAAAAGTGAAATACAACTTGGAAACCTTGTTAGGTGTTAAAGCCAATTCGGTAAATGTTTTTGTCCAAGGTGTGCGTGTCCTGCCTGATTAGGGTAGATTTTAAGGAGGATAATCTTAAGTGAAGATCACAGAGATCAGCGCAAGTCAATTCCAAGAAATGGTGGAAGCTGGCGCTAAACGTCTGCAAGCAAATGCAGAATTTGTTAACTCATTAAATGTATTTCCAGTACCAGATGGCGATACCGGAACAAATATGAATTTATCAATGACCAGTGGTGCAACTGCTGTAGTCAATGCACCAAATGAAAAAGTTGGCGAATTGGCCAATATTTTAGCTAAAGGGTTGTTGATGGGCGCGCGGGGAAACTCTGGCGTTATCTTGTCACAACTATTCCGTGGCTTTTCAAAAGAAATTCCTGATGAAACAACTTTATCTGCACAGCGCTTAGCTGATGCATTGGTTCACGGCGTAGAAACAGCTTATAAAGCGGTGATGAAACCAGTTGAAGGAACGATTTTAACGGTTGCTCGTGAAGCAGCCAAAGCTGGTGAAAGAAAAGCTCGCCAAACGGATGATGTAATTGAAGTAATGACTGCGATTGTGAAATACGGTCGTCGTGCATTAGATAAAACACCAGAAATGTTGCCAGTCTTAAAAGAAGTTGGCGTAGTTGATAGTGGTGGACAAGGTCTATTATTTATTTATGAAGGCTTCTTAAGTGCTTTAAATGGTGAATTTGTTGCAGATGAAAGCTATGAGCCAAGTCCAGCTGAAATGGATGAAATGGTTAATGCTGAACATCATCGCAGTGTACAAGGTCAAATGGCAACAGCAGATATTCATTTTGGTTATTGTACTGAGATCATGGTTCAATTAGGTGAAGGTCCAACGGTTGATAGCCAATTTGATTATGAAACTTTCCGTAACTATTTAAATGAGCTAGGTGATTCTTTATTAGTGGTCAATGATGAGGAAATCGTCAAAGTCCATGTCCATACAGAACATCCCGGCGAAGTAATGAACTATGGTCAAAAATTTGGTTCATTAGTTAAAATTAAAGTCGATAATATGCGTTTACAACACGAAACAATCTTAGAACATGATGAACAAGTCGCTGAGTTTGAAGGCGTGAATGCTGAGCGTAAACCTTATGCGGTGATAGCCATTGCAGCAGGTAGCGGCGTGCAAGAATTGTTCAAATCATTAGGTGCTTCGTATATTATTTCTGGTGGACAAACCATGAACCCAAGTACTGAAGATATTTTGAAGGCAGTTAGAGAAGTCAATGCTGACCAAGTTATTATTTTACCGAATAATAAAAATATCTTTATGGCGGCCGACCAAGCTGCTGAAGTGGCAGATGTCCCAGTGGTAGTAGTACCAAGTAAAACTGTTTCTCAAGGGATGACAGCGATGTTAGCCTTCAACGAAACACAAAACTTAGACAACAATAAACAAGCCATGACAGACATGCTAGATTCTGTTGTTAGCGGACAAGTCACTAATGCTATTCGGGACACTGCCATTGACGGCGTGGAAATTCACGAAGGTGATTATCTAGGTATGATCGATGGTAAAATTGTTTTATCAGAAAAAGATTTATACCAAGCCTCACTGGATACTTTAAAACAAATGATCAATGACGATATCGAAATCGTAACAATCATTTTTGGCGAAGAAGGCAATCAAGCCGAAGCTGAAAAAATCAGCAAGGTCTTAACAGAAACCTATCCTGATTTAGAAGTGGAAATCCACGAAGGTAATCAACCAGTTTACCCTTATTTATTGTCAGCTGAATAATAAAGATAAATAAAAACCATCTCTTTTTGAAGGAGATGGTTTTTTTGTCGTTGTTTATAGAAAAATTCCCAAAAAAGGTTAAATTTTTGGAAATAATTAGTTATTTTTTGATTTGTGGTTTTGTAAAAGAAAAATTATTTTAACTGAAAATAGACTTATCAAAAGAAAAGAATTTCTGTGAAACACAACTATTAATATTAATAGTAATAGCCGTGTTTCGCTAAAAATATTCATTTTATTTATTTGTAAGTAATATTTTTTGTTTAACGTTCGATTGTAAAAACTTCTCAAATTTTAATAAATGTACTATAATTTATTTTGAAAATTGGGTTATTTTATAACTTAATTTGAAATAATGTTTTTTTGGGAGGATTATATGAAAAGAAAAATGATGTTTTTTGCTGTTGCTTTACTATTAGCACCACAAGCAATGATGCCAATCACCAGTCTTGCTGTTACTGATGACGAGAGTAGCTCGGTTGTTGCAGCTGATGCGACACAAGATAGTTGGATGCCAGATAAAAATTTGCAAAAGATTGTTGGAGATCAGTTAAGCAATCCAGATTTTACGCAAGCAGATATGGCTAATTTGACTAATTTATCAATTAGTAATGCTGAAATTACAGATTTGACAGGTATTTCTTATGCTACAAATTTAACAAGTTTAGATATAAACAATACGGATTTGTCTAATACTAAGAATCTAGCGGAAATTGGCACACTAAGTAAATTGCAAACATTGACTGCTACAAATGACAATTTATCAGATGTCTCACTTTTGCAAAATAGTCAATTGACAAGTTTGGAGCAAGTGAATATCTCAAATAATTCATTTACTAACATGGATAGTTTTGAAGGCTTAGAACTACCGGCTTTAAAAGAAATTAATCTCTCTAACAATCAAATTGAAAATGTAAATGGAATTACAAAAATAAAAGTACCAGTCATTGAAAAGATTGACATTTCTAATAATAAAATCTCAGATGCTTCACCACTGCTTTCTACCGATGCGATTAATTCAGTCAAAGAAATGAATGTATCCAACAATTTATTTACTTCTTTAAGTAGTGTAACGGGTATTAATTTGCCTAATTTAGAAAAAATTGATATTTCTCACAACCAATTAAATGATGTTTCAATCTTGCAAAGTGCCCATGTCCCTGCATTAAACTATATCGATGCCTCTTACAATCAAATTAGTGACATTTCACCAATTGCAAATTCATCTATCACTAGTTTGACAACTTTGATTGCCAGTCATAATCAAATCAAGGATGTTGATGCATTTGCAAACTCTTCTTTTACTAAATTAGAAAGCTTAGATGTCGCGTATAACCAAATTGGTGACATCTCTGTCATGGAAAATTTAGTAGCAAAATATCCTAGTCTGCATACTTATATCGTTGATCATAACAATATTAATAATATTCAATTTATGGAAGGCTATGATCTAAGTTCTAGTACTTCAGCAAGAGATCAAGACTATGAAGAAAATGTAACCTTGGTTAAACCAACAAGTGCAAGTGGAGAAGTAGCTAGTCCAATCTTGTCAACGGATTTCCGTTATGATGATAGTTCTGGTTATTACCATGGCTATTCAGACCCAGAAGGAACAACACTTTCAATTAGTTCGATCACTGGAATCACTGGTGTAAAAAAATATGATGACTCAACAGTTACAGCTGCAGAATTAGATGGTGGATCCGTTCAAAGTGTTAAAAGTTTTATGGTTGATCCAGCAAACTTACCAAGTGAAATTACCTTTAACTGGAATGGCGCACAAGGCCAATTTAGTGGAACAGGAAAAATAAATATTACTTGGGTGGATGCACAAGCGCCAACTATTGAAGCAAGTGATCAAACCGTTAAAATGGGTACTGATTTTGATCCAAAAGCTAATGTTACAGCGTATGATCAACAAGCAGATGGTTCTGAAAAAGTTGATTTGACTAGTGGCATCAGTGTGATTAATAATACTGTAGATACTTCTCAAGCAGGCAATTACTCAGTGGAATACAGTGTAACTAATTCTTATGGTGTAACGACAACAAAAACAATTCAAGTCACTGTTGCAAAAACTTATACGGTTACTTTTGCTGCCGGTAAAGGTGGTTCATTGACAGGAAATACAAGTGTTGAAGTTCCTGAAGGGACAAAATTAACCGATCTACCACAAACAGTTGCTGACGAAAGCGATGTGGAAGATATTTTCTTCTTAGGTTGGTATCAAGGAGAAAAAGCGGTGAACCCTGCTGATGTAACGATTGATCAAGATACTACCTTTACAGCAAAATTCGGAACCGCTGTTTATCGTTTGTATAATAAAAACAACGGGGATCACTTGTTGACTAAGAATAAAAATGAAAAAAATGATATTGAAGCACAAGGTTGGGTAGTAGAAACAAACCCTGCAAATGAATATGGCAGAGCGGCGTTCTATGTACCAGTTAAAGCAGATAGCGCTAGCAAAAATAAAGTTTATCGGATTTATAACCCAAATACTGGTGAGCATTTTTATTCTACTAATAAAAAAGAATGTGACGCAGCAGTCAAGGCAGGTTGGAGACAAGAAACAGATCCTAACTATACCTGGGTTTCTGAAGGCGATGTAAAAGTCTATCGTGAATTTAATCCTGATGTACACACTGCTGGTAGCCATAATTTCACTACGAATTTAGCTGAGCATGAAAATGTGGTTAAAGCAGGCTGGTTAGATGAATCAAAAGATACATCTCTATGGACTGTTTTAAAAGCTGGATTTTAGAATAAAATAAGAAAACAGTCAGGTAAATTATTTTTTACCTGGCTGCTTTTTTACTAACTAAAAAGATTTGATTAAAATAAAATGAAATTTTGGATTGACACCGGTTTCAGTCGATGCTATACTTTGGCAAGTGGTCAGATGTTATTACTTCGGGTAAGCATGACTGACTGGATTATTTAAATGATGGATGTTATCACTTGATGTGAGCATGACCTGTTTACCACACGAATTGTACGTGTTTGTAAATAGGCTTTTTTATTTCCATCGATTGCCATCGTTAGTGGGGAAACTTTATGATCATAAAACGAGTACTAAATAATAATACGGTTATCTCAAGCAACAGCAAAGGCTTAGATGTCTTACTGATGGGTCGTGGGATAGCTTTTGGAAAAAAGAAAGGCCAACCAGTTGCAATTGAACAGGTTGAAAAAACTTTTATCCTTCATGACAGAGATACACAAAATAAATTTACTGAACTGATGATTAATGTGCCAATGGAGCAAATTATGGTGGCTGAAAAAATTATTAATTTTGGTAAAATTAAACTAGGCAAAGGTTTAAACGAAATTCTTTATGTCAATCTGACGGATCATATCCATTCGGTGATTGAAAGATACAAAGAAGGAATTATCTTAAAAAATCCTTTACGTTGGGATATTGCAAGATTTTATCCTGATGAGTATGCAGTAGGAGAAAAAGCCTTAGAAATCATGCGCAGTGAATTAAAGCTTGAGCTGGAAATCGATGAAGCGGCTTTCATTGCGACACACTTTGTGAATGCTGAGACTGATCAGACCAATGATTTGGCTTATGAAATTGCAGAAATTACTAAAAAAATTGAAACAATCGTCAAAGATTTTTATCATACAGAATTTGATGAAGCTTCTCTAGACTATTATCGATTTATTACCCATGTGAAATTTTTTGCCCAACGGCTATTAACAGGTGATCATTATGATGATGAAGACAGTGAGCTACTAGAAACGCTGAAGAAAAAATATCAGAATGAGTATCAAGCCGCTTTAAAGATTAAGGAGTTTGTCATGGAGACTTTTGATTATGAACTGAGCTCTACTGAGATTCTCTATTTAACGACACATATTAGACGAATAACAAAGAACTTATAATAGGATTGTTATCCCAAAAGGAGCATGACCTAGAACACCACTATTTTTAGGGGGTTTTAGGTCATTTTTTATTTCTAGAAAAATATGAATTAAGAAAATAACAAATGATAATTGGAGGAACAAAAATGAATTACGCAGATTCAGCGAAAAAAATATTAAAAGAGATTGGCGATCAAGCTAATGTACAATCAGCTACTCATTGTATGACCCGTTTACGTTTTATTTTGAAAGATGAAAGTATTGTAGATGATCAAGCCGTAAAACAGATTCCCGGTGTGATGGGTGTTATGAAAAAAGCAGGTCAATATCAAATTGTGATGGGAAATGATGTGGCAGATTACTATCGTGCTTTGAATAAATTAGGAGATTTTGGTTCAGCTACAGATGTCGAAGGAGGACCTAAGAAAAACTTATTTGATACTTTTGTAGATGTGATTTCAGGCTGTATGTCTCCTTTGATTCCAGCTTTGATCGGCGGTGGTATGATCAAAGTAATCTTAATTTTATTACCATTGTTAGGTTGGATGAGTGATAGTTCTCAAAGCTTCCAAGTGTTGACTTTCTTTGGTGATGCACCATTTTATTTTATGCCAGTGATGTTAGCATACACGGCTGCCCAAAAATTTGGTGTGACCCCGATGCTAGCAGTTACGATTGGTGGCATTATGCTACATCCTAATTTTGTTAGTATGGTTACAGCCGGCGATCCGGTGAGTATTTTTGGCTTACCGATTACTTTAGCTACTTATAGCTCATCAGTGATTCCTATCCTATTAATGGTTTGGATAATGAAATATATTGAACAATTTTTTGATCGAATCATTCCGACTGTATTGAAGAGTTTCTTGAAGCCTTTATTAATTATTTTGATTTCAGGTGTTTTAGCACTTGTAGTAGTTGGACCTTTAGGAACTTACGCCGGACAAGGTTTGTCAGCATTGGTTTTATGGATTCAAAGTAAGGCTGGTTTCTTAGCTTTAGGATTGATGGGAGCATTGATGCCGCTAATTGTTATGACTGGGATGCATTGGGCATTTTCACCAATTTTCTTAATAGCATCAATTCAAAATCCAGATGTTTTAATTTTACCAGCCATGTTAGCTGCTAACTTGGCTCAAGGAGCAGCGTCATTAGCGGTTTCCTTCAAAGCAAAAGATAAAAATTTAAAAACTTTAGCAATGGCTGCTGGGATTTCAGCGCTATTGGCAGGGGTAACAGAACCAGCTTTATACGGAATTACGTTGAAATATAAAAAACCTTTATATGCAGCGATGATTGCTGGTGGAATTTGTGGTGTTTATATGGGCTTCACTGGCTTATCGGCTTATGCCTTTGCCGTACCATCATTAGTCGCGTTACCTCAATTTGTTGGGCCGAATGGAAATGCGAATATTATTAATGCGATTATTGTCGCAATTGCTTCAATGGTGATTACATTTATTTTAACACTGGTCTTTGGTTTTGATGAGGAACCGATTGTTGCTGATCAAGAAGCGTTAGAAGTGGTTGAAGCAGGTAGTCATGACCCGAAAAAAGTTTTTGCGCCCGTAAAAGGACAAGTCATCCCTTTAGAGAAAGTCAATGATTCAGCTTTTTCTAGCAAAATGATGGGAGAAGGAATTGCGATTATCCCAGAAGAAAATACGATCGTTGCCCCTTTTAACGGTAAAGTTTCTGCCCTTTTTCCAACGAAGCACGCTATTGGATTAACTAGTGACAGTGGTATGGAATTATTGATTCACGTGGGGATTGATACTGTTGAATTAGGCGGTAAGTATTTTGAAAGCTTTGTAGAAGCTGGTGACCATGTGAAGAAGGGGCAGCCATTATTAAATGTTGATTTTGCTGCTGTAAAAGCTGCTGGATATGATATTGTAACACCGATTGTTGTTACGAACTATGATCAATATATCGATGTGGTAGCTAAAGATGAAATGAATGAAACAACAGCTGATGATGCAGTATTATACGTTGTATAGAAAGGAAACGATCAATGAGTAAATTTCCAGAGAATTTTTTATGGGGTGGCGCGATTGCTGCCAATCAAGCAGAAGGTGCTTATAACGAAGATGGTAAAGGCTTGAGTGTGCAAGATGTTGCACCTCATGGTTGGAAAGACCGACCGACTGAGGTACCGACGGAGGACAATTTAAAACTTGTAGGAATTGATTTTTATCATCGCTACAAAGAAGATATCAAATTATTTGCTGAAATGGGTTTTAAGGTTTTCCGACTATCGATTGCTTGGTCAAGAATTTTTCCAAAAGGAGACGAAAAAGAGCCAAATGAAGCTGGCTTAGCTTTTTATGATAAGGTTTTTGATGAATGTGCAAAATATGGCATTGAACCATTAGTTACTTTGTCACATTATGAAATGCCGCTACACTTATCCAAGAGTTATGATGGCTGGCGCAACCGAAAAATGATTGATTTTTTTGAGCATTATGCACGTACCGTTTTAACCCGTTACAAAGACAAAGTAAAATATTGGTTGACATTTAATGAGATTAATTCAATTGGTCATGCGCCGCTATTAAGTGGAGGGATTTACACGCCATTGGCAGAATTGACTAAACAAGATATCTATCAAGCGATTCATCATGAGTTGGTTGCTAGTGCGAAAGCAGTGAAAGCTTGCCATGAAATTATTCCAAGTGGGCAAATTGGTTGTATGATCCTAGGAATGCCGGTCTATCCATTGACCCCCGCACCTAAAGATGTCTTGCAATCGTTAGCGACAGAAAGAGAAAACTATTATTTTTCCGATATTCAAGTTCGGGGGTACTACCCAACGTATACCAAGCGCTTCTTCAAAGAAAATGAAATTCAGTTAGAAATCACCAAAGATGATTTGGCTAGCTTAAAAGAAACCGTTGATTTTGTTTCCTTTAGTTATTATATGTCTACTTGTGAATCAGCAAATCCAGATAAAGAAACTGGTGAAGGCAATATTTTAGGTGGTGTTCCCAATCCTTACTTAAAAGCCAGTGAATGGGGTTGGCAAATCGATCCTGAAGGACTACGTTATTATCTAAATAATCTGTATGATCGCTATCAAAAACCAATTTTTATCGTAGAGAATGGTTTAGGAGCAATAGATGAATTAGTTGAAATGCCTGATGGGACAAAAACAGTGATTGATGACTATCGGATTCAATATATGAATGATCATTTAGTCCAAGTAGCGGAAGCAATCGAAGACGGAGTGGATATTATGGGATACACTTCATGGGGCTGTATCGATTTGGTCAGCTTCACGACTGCTGAATTGAAAAAAAGATATGGTTTAATCTATGTAGATCGTCATGATGACGGCAGTGGTAGTTTGGAACGCTATAAAAAGAAAAGTTTTGATTGGTACAAAGAAGTTATCACGACAAATGGTGCTTCGTTAAAATAAAATATAAACCGTGAGATGAAATGTTCAATTCTACCTCACGGTTTATTTTAGCATTCAAATAAAAGAGACAATTTAAAATGAATATCTCCATTAAAAATTGAAAAAAACTATATTAACTCGTACAATATACAGATAATAAGGAAACGACAATACATAGAACAAATGAGGTAAAAAGATGATAACCCAATCAGTCAGTGTTTTACCTGGCGTAGGCGAAAAGCGCCAACAAGTCTTGGCGAGTCTGGGAATTTTCACTATTGAAGATTTGCTGACTTACTATCCTTTTCGCTATGAAGATATTCAAGAACGTAATTTATTAGAAATTAACGATCAAGAAAAGGTGACTTTAAAAGGTGTGGTTGTATCAGCACCGGTCGTTAGTCGTTTTGGCTATAAAAAAAGCCGGATGCAATTTCGCATGATGCAAGAGCATGCTGTCTTTAATGTGTCTTTTTTTAATCAAAGCTATTTAAAAGATAAAGTCGAAGTTGGTGAAGATATCGCCGTTTATGGTAAATGGGATGCGAAACGAAAATCATTATCTGGTATGAAAATTTTAGCCAGTAAGCAAGAAGAAGATTTTGCCCCAATCTATCATGTGACGAAAGCGATTCGCCAAACGACTTTAATTGAATTAATCAAAGTGGCTTTTGAGAAATTTGGTAACCAAATCGAAGAAAATCTGCCGAATCATTTAATTGAGAAGTATCGCTTGATGCCAAGAAATGAAGCCGTTCGAGCGATGCATTTTCCTAAAGATCCAAAGGAAAATCAATTGGCGAAACGCCGGGTTGTTTTTGAAGAGTTTTTTATGTTCCAAATGAAAATGCAAGGTTTAAAACAAAAAGAACATAGTGAAAAAAATGGCATTAGCGTGTTGTATGATGTTGAACGGTTGAAAAATTTTACTCAAAGCCTGCCGTTTGAATTAACTGAGGCTCAAAAAAGAGTCACCAATGAAATTTGTCGTGATTTGCGCAGCCCAAGACATATGCAACGCTTGTTACAAGGAGATGTGGGGAGCGGGAAAACGGTGGTGGCAGCCATTGCTTTGTACGCTACCATGACCGCTGGTTTTCAAGGGGCTCTAATGGTACCAACAGAAATTTTGGCCCAGCAGCATTTAGAAAGTTTGAATCAATTATTTGATCCGTTGGAAGTATCGATCGCATTACTAACTGGTTCAACCAAAGCTAGAGATCGACGTGCGATTTTGACAGGCTTAGCTAATGGAGAAATTGATATTATTGTCGGCACCCATGCGTTAATTCAAAAAGATGTGGAATTTAGCAATCTTGGTCTAGTGATTACCGATGAACAGCATCGTTTTGGTGTGAATCAACGGAAAGTCTTGCGGGAAAAAGGCTGGCATCCAGATGTTCTATTCATGACAGCCACTCCGATTCCACGAACCTTAGCAATTACGGCTTATGGCGAGATGGATGTTTCTATCATTGACGAAATGCCTGCGGGAAGAATTCCAGTGAAAACTTCTTGGATTTCCCAAAAGCAATTTGATTCAACTTTAGATTGGGCCCAGGCTGAATTAAAAAAAGGCCACCAAATGTATGTTATCTGTCCTTTAATTGAAGAATCAGAAGCCTTAGATGTCAAAAACGCGACGGAAATTTATGAGCATTTAGCGGCTTATTATGCACCGGATTATAAAGTCAGCTTACTTCACGGCAAGATGAAAAATGCTGAAAAAGAAACAATTATGGAAGAATTTAAAGATGCTGGCAGTCAGATTTTAGTATCCACTACCGTAATCGAAGTTGGGGTCAATGTTCCTAATGCAACAGTCATGTTTATTATCGATGCTGATCGTTTTGGTCTGGCTCAGCTACATCAATTGAGAGGACGGGTTGGCCGTGGCTCCGATGCTTCTTATTGTATTTTGGTAGCCAATCCTAAAAATGAGATGGGTAAAGAACGAATGAAGATCATGACGGAAACCAATAACGGCTTTGTCTTGAGTGAAAAAGATTTAGAATTACGGGGACCAGGTGAAGTTTTTGGCTTCCGTCAATCAGGCTTGCCCCAATTTTTGATTGCTGATTTGGTGAATGATGCCAATATTTTAGAAGTGGCACGTGATGAAGCAATGGCGGTTTGGCAAATCAAGGATTGGCAAATTTTACCAGAGTTTTCTAGTCTAGCCAAAGTGGTTCAGCCAGATGCGGGTGAAACCTATTTCGATTAATGCTATACTGCTAAAGTAAACTTTTAAAGGAGCGATGTTTGAATGAAAATTGCAGTCGATGCAATGGGTGGCGATTTTGCCCCTAAAGCGATTGTTGAAGGCGTTATGTTAGCAAAACAAAAACATCCTGAAATTGAATTTCAATTATATGGAAAAGAAGACGCGATTCGAGAATTTATTACCGATGAAAAAAATATTACAATTATCCATACAGATGAAAAAATTAACTCTGACGACGAACCTGTTAAAGCTATTCGCCGGAAAAAGACCGCATCTATGGTCTTAGCGGCGCAAGCAGTCAAAGAAGGGAAAGCCGATGCGATTTTTTCTGCAGGAAATACTGGCGCCTTATTAGCGGCTGGCCTATTTATTGTTGGTCGTATCAAAAAAGTCGAGCGCCCTGGTTTGATGTCGACTTTACCAGTTTTAGGTGAAGGTCCTGGTTTTGATATGTTAGATTTAGGAGCTAACGCTGAAAATAAACCAGAACATTTACATCAGTATGCCATTTTAGGTTCTTTTTATGCCAAACACGTTCGTAAAATTACCAATCCACGAGTGGGTTTATTAAATAATGGAACGGAAGAAACCAAAGGCAGTGAATTAACGAAAGAAGCCTATAAATTATTAAATGCCGAAGAAAGTATCAACTTTATCGGTAATGTCGAAGCCCGTGATTTATTAGATGGTGTGGCTGATGTCGTGGTCACTGATGGCTTTACTGGCAATGCTGTCTTAAAAACCATTGAAGGTACAGCTTTAGGTTTAATGACTTTATTAAAAGGCAGTATCACTGACGCAGGTACCAAAGGAAAATTAGGTGCTTTAATGTTGAAAGATACTTTATATAGCTTAAAAGACAAATTGGACTACTCTAGTCATGGCGGGGCTGTTTTGTTTGGTTTAAAAGCACCAGTCATTAAAACTCACGGCTCTACTGGTCCTGAAGCAGTTGCAACTACAATTGATCAGATTGCAACCATGTTAGATACAAATGTGGTGGGTCAATTGGTTCAGTTCTTTGAAACAGAAGATCATCAGTAAAAACCGATGATTTCTAGTCAATTTGTCTGAAAAAGGTAGACAAACTAGATGAAACTCAGTAAAATAAACGTGACCTTCTAGGTGAACGCAAGATAAACAAGCGGAGGTGAATGTTCTTGACTCGTGAGGAAGCTTTTAATAAAGTAGCAGAAATTATTTCGAATCACTTTGAAATTGATAAAGAAAAAGTGACACCCGAATTGAGTATTAAAGATGACTTGAATGCAGATTCAATCAGTATCATGGAGTTCGTTTTAGAATTAGAAGACGAATTTGGCACAGAGATTTCTGATGAAGATGCAGAAAAAATCGAAACAGTAAGTGCAGCTGTAGATTATATCATGGCTAGCGAAAAAGCTTAGTGGAACAACCGCGTGAGGATTTTACCTCACGCTTTTTTATTGTTTAAAAATACATAATTAAATTAAAACGATAACTTTTTATCGAAAAACGATAAATTTTTATTGACTTTCATTATTTGGTGGTTTATGCTTAGTTCATCAAATAAATGAAAGAGGTTGTTCAAATGAAAAAGGAAAGTTTATTTAAGGGATTGAAATGGTTATTTACAGGGTTGATGGTTGTAACGGGATTTGCAGTCAGCAGTATTCTGATGGTGGCAGTTTTATTACATGGTTTGGATGTTAGCCAATTTACAGTTGAAGGGGCTGAAGTATTTAGTTCACCATTATTTACTGGTTTGATGGTTTTAAATTACAGTCTCTTCACAACTATTTTTTACTTGGCTCGTCGTCTATTTAAAAACTTCCAGTTAGGTGAAATTTTCGGATTAGAAAATCAAAAATTAGCTAAAATTTTGGCAGGATTATTAGCCGTCTTAACTTTTACAAACGGTGTACCGGATCTAGCTTTTCATAGTTATACATTGAATCTAAACTATTTAATTATCGGGATTGTTATTTGGATTGTTGCAGAAAAATTCATTGCTGTTGAACAAACAAGCAAATTTGCATAGGAGGGATCGTCATGAATCGTGAAAAAATGGTCTTTAAAGCTTTGAAATGGTTATTTACCTTTTTCGTCGTAGGGATTGGCATTTCAATCGTAGGTACTGCATTTATGTTTATTGCTTTGCGGTTTATCAATGTAGAAAGTTTAGGCTTGACTGCTACTGAGATGGGCTTTGTTGATTCGCCGATTTTTCTAGGATTATTGATAATCAATTTAGTCTTAATCGGCTTGTTATTTTATTATGTACGAACTTTCTTTAAAAATTTAGAATTGGATCAAATCTTTGTGATAAGTAATGTGAAAATGGCTAAGAAAATTAGTTTACTACTATTAATTTTAACCTTTACAAATGGGCTACCAGATCTATTTAAAGAAGCTTATACTTTAGAATTAACTTATTCACTGGCGGTAGCTATTATTTGGGCATTGAGTAAAATTTTAGAAAAAGCCAATATGATTGCCGAAGAAAATCAATTGACGATTTAGGAGGGTGCCGAATGATTCAAGTAAATTTAGACGTCATGCTAGCGAAACGTAAGATTTCTTCTGGTGAATTAGCTAAAAAAATCGGCATGACCAATGCCAACATATCGATTTTGAAAACAGGAAAAGCCAAAGCTATTCGCTTTTCAACGCTGAATGAAATTTGTAAAGTTTTAGCCTGTACACCAGGCGATATTTTAGAATATATAGAAGATGAAGTATAAGATCACCTAGTAAGATTTCGTTAAGAGATTTTACTAGGTGTTTTTAATTATTAAAAATTTAGCGCTTTTAGTAAAGATAAACAAACAATCTCGCTAAGTTCGTTTAAAAATAATTGAAAAAACAGTATAATGAAACATGAATCTGTAAAAAAAGGACTGTAAGCCAATGGATATCGGATTGATCAAAGAATTGAAAGAAAATTACCAAATCGTTTTTCATGATATAAATTTATTGGAACAAGCATTCACCCATTCTTCTTATGTCAATGAGCACCGCAATTTACAAATTTCTGATAACGAGCGTTTAGAATTTTTAGGCGATGCGGTATTAGAAATTCAAGTATCAGATTATTTATTTCGACAATATCCGAACTTGCCAGAAGGAAAATTAACCAGACTGCGTTCGGCAATTGTACGAGAAGACAGTTTATCGAAATTTGCCAAAGAGTGTCATTTTGATAAATATGTGTTATTAGGCAAAGGAGAAGAAAATTCTGGTGGCCGTAACCGCGCTTCTTTATTATGTGATTTGTTTGAATCATTTTTGGGATCATTGTATTTGGATCAAGGCTATGGGGCGGCATTAAAATTCATCGAAGCAGTCATTTTTCCTAAAGTTGCTGCCGGTGATTTTACTCGAGAATTAGATCATAAAACCAAATTGCAAGAAGTCTTACAAAAAAATGGCGATGTGTCGATTGAATATCGTTTAGTCGCTGAGGTTGGTCCTGCCCATGAACGAATTTTTAGTATTGAAGTCTACGCCAATGGCAAATTGATTGGCGCAGGTGAAGGAAAATCAAAAAAATTAGCTGAACAAGATGCTGCTGCTAAAGCCTTACAGGACTTGGAAGCTTAGGAGAGAAATACGTGCATTTAAAACGAATTGAAATCGCTGGATTTAAATCTTTTGCGGATCGGACAAAAATTGAATTTGAACCGGGCGTTACCGCGGTGATTGGGCCAAACGGCAGTGGGAAAAGTAATATTACTGAAGCCATTCGCTGGGTATTAGGTGAGCAATCTGCTAAGAGTCTGCGGGGCGGGAAGATGCCAGACATTATTTTTGCTGGATCAGAGACTCGTCAACAATTAAATATCGCTGAAGTGACGGTTATTTTAGACAATAGTGATCATTATTTGCCGTTAGATTTTAGTGAAGTCAGTGTCACTAGACGCTATCGTCGAACGGGAGAAAGTGATTTTTTCATTAATAAAAAAGCTTGTCGTTTGCGGGACATCCAAGAATTATTTATGGATTCTGGTTTAGGGAAAGAATCTTTTTCGATTATCTCACAAGGGAAGGTTGAAGCAATTTTTGCCAGCAAACCAGAAGATCGACGGGGAATTTTTGAAGAAGCAGCTGGTGTGTTGAAGTATAAGCAACGCAAGAAAAAAGCTGAGCAAAAATTATTTGAAACAGAAGACAATTTAAATCGAGTGGAAGACATCGTCTATGAGTTAGAAGAACAATTGACTCCTTTAGCAGCTCAAAGTGAGGCCGCTAAGGAGTTTTTAGTACTCAAAGAACAATTGAAAAATAAAGATGTTAGTTTGACGGTTGCCAGAATTCTGACTAGTAAAGAAACCTGGGAAGAAACAAAAACTGATTTTGAGGGTTTATCGGCTGAGATTGAACAAAAGAATACGCTGATTCAATCGACTGAAAAACAACTGGGAGAGCTACGGCAAAATCGTGGTGTGCTAGACCAGCAATTAGAACAAGGTCAGCAACAATTACTACACCTAACAGAGAGCTTAAAACAAACAGAAGGCCAAAAAGAACTATTGTTGGAACGCTCAAAAAATGCTAAAAAATCTAGCAGTGAATATCAAGCTAGCTTAGCCCAAACCAATAGTAAAATAGAAGAAACCGAAAACCACATTCAACAATTGGAAACGGAACAGACTGAAAAATTGGTCGAACGCAATCAATTAGTCGAAGCTATCAAGATGAAAACAGCTGAGAGTGCCAAATATCAAAAGTCTACCAAAGAACTGATTGAAGATTTGCGAGGCAACTATGTTGAATTGATGCAAGAACAAGCCAATGTCAGCAATGATCTAAAATACTTGGAGCGTCAATATCAACAGGAAACAGCTAAAAATCAACAAAGTGCGACTCGCTTTGAAAGCTTGAAACAAGAATTGGCTGAATTAAAAGAGCAACAAGCTAATGCGCTAGAAAAAAGCGGACAGCTGGAAGTTTTGCTGAAAACCCAACAAACAGACTATAAAGATTTATTGATGCGTAAAAATCAATTAGAGACAAACATTAAGCAAGAACAAAATACGATGTACGATTTGATGAGCCAAGTCCAACAAGCCAAAGCCCGTCAAAAAAGTATGCAAGAAATCAAAGAAAATTATAATGGTTTCTACCAAGGTGTTCGTAGTGTCCTGCAACATCGCAAGGATCTTTCTGGAATTGTTGGTGCAGTGGCAGAATTAATAGAAGTGCCAGACCAATATACTTTAGCGATTGAAACAGCTTTAGGGGCAGCCGCCCAACATATCGTGGTGGAAAATGAACACGACGCTCGCAATGGGATTACTTATTTAAAAGAACATCGTTTAGGTCGCGCGACTTTTTTACCATTGACGACGATTAAAGCCCGTAGTTTAGCCGTTAATCACAAAAGTAAAGGGGAAAATCTACCAGGATTTATTGGCACAGCCAGTAGTTTGGTAAAATTTGATGATCGGGTCAGTAATATTGTTGAAAACTTATTAGGTGGCATTGTGATTGCAGAGGATTTAACGAGTGCCAACCAAATTGCCCGTGCACTAAATTTTCAAGTCCGTGTGGTTTCTTTAACTGGTGATGTGATGAATGCTGGTGGTTCGATGACTGGTGGCGCAAATAAACAAGGCCGCAATAACCATTTATTTAGCCAAGGTCACGAATTAGAAAAACTTACGCAGCAAGCTGAAATGATTCAGCAAAAATTACAGGTCAAAGAAAAGAATGTCGCGGACTTGCAACAACAATTAGCTGATTTAAATCAAGCATTGGAAAACTTGCGAAATCAAGGAGAAGAAACCCGACTAGCTTTTCAAGAAGCACAAAATCTAGCGGAAAGCTTAACTAATGATTTCACTCGCTTAGAAAAAGAACAAAGCTTATTTGCTTATGAAGCCAAAGAGCTGGAAACTTTCCTGGCTGATTATGAAAAACAAAAAAAGGAACTAACAGCTAAACAAATTGATCTGAAAGCACAACAAACCAGTGTTGATCAAGAAATCAAACAGCTGAATGAAGAAAGTGATTTGCTGGAAGAAAAACGCCAAACTTTAGCGAGTGAGCTTAGTCAATTACAAGCCAATCAAGCGGTTTTAGCAGAACAAAGCAATCATTTAATGAGCCAAAAGAATCAATTAAATCAAAGCTTGATGGAATTGCAAACCGAGCAACAACGTTTAGAAAATCAAATCGCGGCTTTATCTGACGCTTCTTTAAATCATGAAGAAACCGATGAAAGCTTAGCCCAACGCTTGGCTGAATTTACGGAAAAGAAAAGCGCTTTGGAAACTGACTTGGCTGATTGGAAAACCAAACGACAAGCCATTCAACTGCAAGTGGATCAGTTGGATGAAGCCTTGACTACCAATAATCGCCTGCAAAAACAATTGCTAGCACAACAATCGCAAGTCGATGTGCAAAAGAACCGTTTGGAGTTGCAGTTAGATAATGAGTTGGCCTATTTGCAGGAAGAATATAATTTAACCTTCGAAGCAGCTGAAAATCAAGCTGATCAAATTGAGAATTTGGCTGAAGCTCAACAAACAGTGACACAATTGAAACGCAAGATTGAACAGTTAGGACCAGTCAATTTAAATGCGATTGAACAATACGAACAAGTTTCAGAACGCTATGACTTTTTGACGACGCAAAGAGATGATTTGCTATCGGCTAAAGAGCAGTTGTTTGAAACAATGGATGAGATGGACGATGAAGTGAAAAAACGCTTCTATCAAACATTCAAAGGTATTCGAGATAAATTCCAAGTAGTTTTCCCGAATATGTTTGGTGGTGGGAAAGCCGAATTAATTTTGACTGACCCCGATGATTTATTAAATACCGGTATCGAGATTGAAGCCCAACCGCCAGGAAAAAAATTGCAAAACTTATCTTTATTATCTGGTGGTGAACGTGCTTTAACAGCGATTGCTTTACTATTTTCGATTATCCAAGTGCGACCTGTACCTTTCTGTGTCTTAGATGAAGTCGAAGCGGCACTAGATGAAGCCAATGTTGCGCGATTTGGTCGTTATTTGCGAAACTTCCAGAATGATACTCAATTTATCGTTGTGACTCATCGTAAAGGTACGATGGAGGCGGCCGATGTTTTATATGGCGTGACGATGCAAGAGTCGGGTGTCTCTAAAATAATTTCTGTACGACTAGAAGAAGCCAATGAAGGTGGAAATTTTACCCCAAAGAAAGAGGAAGCTAAATGATTAAATTGATTGCGATTGACTTAGATGGGACATTGTTAACCAACGAAAAAACCATTTCGGAAAGAAATAAAATAGCACTGCTGAAGGCCAAGGAAAAAGGAGTTAAAGTCGTTTTATGTACTGGACGACCACTAGTTTCTGTCCAAAATTATTTGCAGGAATTAAACTTATTGGATGCCGAAGATTATTCAATTACTTATAATGGTGGCTTGGTGCAAGCGAATACTGGAGAAGTTTTGGGAAAAACCGCTTTTAGCTTAGCTGAAGTGAAAGATGTGATTGAATTATTGAAGAGTCTAGATTTACCGACGGATATTTTATCAGGCTCTTCTTCATTACAGATTGAAACTTCTAAAGATCATCCTTCAATTTATCCATCAATTAACCAATTTGTAACTTACTTTGATAAAAAGGAAGCTGACTTAACTGAAGAAATTTTATACAATAAGGTTCTTTCAGCAACGGAAGAAGATATCTTAAACAATAAAATTGCTAAAATTCCAGCCGCATATTATGATCGATATGAAATCTTTAAATCACGCCCAATTTTACTAGAATTTATGCCTAAAGGTGTGACTAAAGCTTTTGGTTTAAGTGTTTTAGGTAAAGAATTAGCGATTGAGGCCAGTGAAATGATGACCTTAGGTGATGAAGCCAATGATCTTTCGATGATTGAATACGCAGGACTTGGTGTAGCGATGGGAAATGCCACTGAAGAAGTCAAGAGTTTAGCGAATTATATTACTGGGACAAATCAAGCTGATGGTGTCGCCCAAGCAGTCGAAAAATTCGTCTTAAATTAAGGAGAGAATCAAGATGGGCTTATTTGATCGAATAAAAAATGCTTTTAAAGCAGAACAAGTAGAAAAAACTGAAGTAACAGAAGAAAATACACCAGTCGAAGAGGCTACAAATCAAACCTCTGAAGAAAATACAGTTATGCCAGTAGGGGTTGCAAGTAATGATGAAACTGAAAAATCTCTGACACAAGAAGCTTTAGAATTATCAGCGGAAAAAAATGCTGGTGCGGCAGAACCAGTAGTTCCAGATGAAAATCTGACAGAGACGGCAGGACCAATTGAAACAACTGAAGAAGTGAATGCAGAAAATGAAGCGATTGAATCAACAGAAACGCCATCAATTACAGAAGCGTTAGAATTATCAGCTGAAAAGAATGCTGGTGCGGCAGAACCAATAGCACCGGAAGCCGAGTCAGTAGAAACACTCGATAATGCAGAAATAACAGAAGCACCGAAGAAAACTTTTGTTGATGAAGTATTGGAAAGAGTTTCAGAAAAAAATGCTGATGAAGAACCCATTGTACCAATTGAAGAAACGGTTGAAGTTGAAGAAACGCCTGTCACGATGGCAGAGCAAGAAAATACAGCTGAGATTACTACTGACACAGAAATTGATTTGCCAGTTGAAACTGTTGCAGAAGCAAATAATCAACCAGAAATAGTCGAAGAAGCTGAAACAGCGGAAGAAATTCAAAATAAATACGACAAAGGTTTGGAAAAAACGCGTAAATCTTTTGGTCAACGGATGAATGAATTATTCGCTCGTTTCCGCCGTGTCGATGAAGAATTCTTTGAAGATTTAGAAGAAACTTTGATTGGCGCCGATGTTGGCTTTGATACGGCATTAAAATTAACTGATGCTTTGCGTCAAGAAGTTAAGTTGCAGAATGCTAAAAAGCCCGCACAAATTCAAAATGTTATTATTGAAAAGTTAGTGGATATTTATGAAGCAGAAGGCGTAGATGAAAATAACCAAATTAATTTGCAAACAGATCAATTAAGCGTGATTTTATTTGTTGGCGTCAACGGTACAGGTAAAACAACCAGTATCGGGAAATTAGCTCATCAATATAAAAATGAAGGCAAAAAGGTTTTACTAGCAGCGGCAGATACTTTCCGGGCTGGAGCGATTGACCAGTTAATTGTTTGGGGCGAACGCTCTGGAGTTGAAGTGGTTCGTGGGAAAGCGGGTGGCGATCCGGCAGCAGTTGTTTTTGATGCGGTCAATCAAGCAAAAAATGGCGATTACGATGTTCTATTGATTGATACAGCAGGTCGTTTGCAAAATAAAGTCAATTTGATGAACGAGTTGGAAAAAATCAAACGAGTGATCCAACGGGAAATTCCATCAGCTCCTCATGAAGTGCTATTGGTAGTTGATGCTACAACTGGTCAAAATGCATTGAGTCAAGCCCGTCAATTTAAAGAAACCACGGACTTAACTGGTTTGGTTTTAACAAAACTAGACGGGACTGCTAAAGGTGGGATTGTTTTAGCCATTCGTAATGAATTGCAATTACCGGTGAAATTAGTTGGATTAGGCGAAGGTATCAATGATTTAGAAGTCTTTAATCCTAATGATTTTGCGATAGGTTTATTTAAAGGATTATTACAAGCGGAATAAATTGAAGTCTTTCCCCTAAAAATTGGCCATTCTGTCCAGTTTTTAGGGGTTCTTCATTTGAACGAGAAATTTTAGGGTTTTAAGCAATTATTTTTTGATTCCTGAACTTTTTTTTATATAATGAGCGGGGGAGGAAGAATCCATGAATATTAAAAAAATGATGCAAGCAGATAAAGTGATTCCTTATTTACTGCAGGCACGTTTTGGCATTGAAAAAGAAAGCCAGCGTGTCAATTTAGCAGGTGAATTAGTCACATCAGATCATCCTAAGACTGTAGGTGATCGTTTGTTTCATCCGTATATCCAAACAGATTTTGCAGAAACGCAATTAGAATTAGTAACACCAGTTGCCGAAAATATTACTGATGTACTGGCTTATTTAGAAGCGATCCATGATGTGACTCAAAGAAGTATGCCTGAAAATGAAATGATGTGGCCGCTATCAATGCCGCCAGCATTACCAGAAAATGAAGATGAAATTGATATTGCCAAACTTTTCCGCCACGAGGATGTTTTATATCGTCGTTTTTTAGCGCGAGTTTATGGTAAAAGAAAACAGATGGTTAGCGGGATTCACTTTAATTTTGAATACGGTGAAGATTTAGTCAAGCAACTATATCGTCAACAAAATGAAGTAGTGACATTAGAAAAATTCAAAACAGAATTGTATATGAAAATTGCCCGCAATTATTTGCATTATCGTTGGCTGATTATTTATTTATTTGGCGCAAGCCCTTTAAGTGAAGCTCGATACTTTTATGACGATGATCGTCCAGACGAGCCAGTCCGCAGTATTCGTAGTAGCCGTTTTGGCTATGTGAACAAGCCAGATGTGGTGGTTTCTTATGAAAGCTTAGAAAAATATAACGAAGACCTATTAGAAAATGTTGAGCGGGGACGTTTATCTGAAGAAAAAGAATACTACGCACCGGTTCGTTTACGCGGTGGGGAGCGGGTCTCTGATTTAATTAATCACGGTATTCGTTATGTAGAGCTGCGCAATATTGACTTGAATCCATTTGATCGCATCGGAATTAACTATCAAGAAGTTGAGTTTTTACAATACTTTATGCTGTATTTATTGTGGACTGATGAAGGCGAAAATGCTGATGAATGGGTGGCAGAAGGTGCTGTCCGTAACGAAGAGGTCTCATTAGAACATCCTTTGAAAGAAACGACTTACTTAGCAGAAGGTCAAAAGATTTTCGCTGAGATGTTAGAGATGGCGGATAATTTAGATTTAGACCGTCAAATAATCGAAGAATTTGCGACTTGGTTAGAGCAGCCAGAGAAAACAATTGCCGCCCGAGTTTTAACGGCTGATAAAAAAGAGGGGCAAGCGGCTTTTGCCACTGACTTAGGAAAAAAATATTATGATCAGGCTTATGAAAAACCTTATCAATTAGCTGGCTTTTCCGAGATGGAGTTATCCACCCAAGCATTATTATTTGATGCGATTCAACAAGGGATTGGCGCAGAAGTGTTAGATCGTAGTGATCAATTTGTTCGTTTGCAACATGGCGACCATTATGAGTATGTAAAAAATGGCAATATGACTAGTCGTGATACGTATATTTCGCCGTTATTAATGGCCAATAAAACTGTTACTAAAATGGTCTTGGCCCAAGCAGGCTTCCGAGTGCCTCAAGGGGAAACCTTTAGCAGTTTGATGGAAGCTAGAAAAGCCTATCCAAAATTTGCCCAACAAGCTTTTGTGATAAAACCTAAATCAACCAACTATGGAATCGGGATCACTATTTTTAAAGGCGAAACAGCTTTGGCGGATTATCAAACTGGTTTAGCCTTGGCTTTTAAAGAAGATCAAGAAGTGATTGTTGAAGAATTTATGGTGGGAACAGAATACCGGTTCTTCGTAATTGATGGAGAGGTCACTGCTGTTTTATTGAGAATCCCAGCCAATGTCGTTGGTGATGGCAAAAAAACAGTTAAAGAATTAGTGACTGAAAAAAATCAAGATCCATTACGAGGCAGCGATCATCGGGCTCCTTTAGAAATTATTCAATTAGGCGAATTAGAACAGTTGATGCTGAAAGAACAAGGCATGACCATCCAAACTGTCCCAGCTGAAGGTCAGCAAGTATTTTTACGGGAAAACTCTAATATTTCTACTGGTGGCGACTCGATCGATATCACTGATGAAGTCGATGAAAGTTACAAAAAAATTGCGGTTGATGCAGTAGCTGCTTTAGGAGCAAAAATTAGTGGGATTGATTTGATTATTCCAGATATTCATAAACCTTATGAAAATGAACAAGATTATGGAATTATCGAAGCAAACTTCAATCCAGCGATGCATATGCATATCTTCCCATATGCCGGACAAGGTCGCCGCTTGACTCAAGACGTGCTGACTTTACTCTATCCAGAAATGCAAATTAAACGCTAAAAAATGTGCCGTAAGTGATTTTTACACTTGCGGCACATTTTTTAATAGGCAAAATCATCAATTTTGATGGTCTGTTTTCTTTCTTCAACAGTTAAGCCAGTTTTTTCTTCCCACCATTTTTTTAATTCTTTTTCGTAGGTACAAGGGAATTGCTTGGCTACTTCTAACAAAGATTCTCCTTGCATTTTGGCATAAGGAAAGTTGAAAGCAAGATTGTATTTTAGCTCGGTCAATAAGCTATAATATTGGAACATCAAATACATCATTTCTTCCTCATCGTGCACAGCTAAAACGGTTGGTGCACGATCTAACATAAAACCAAAACTGCGCATCATAAATAAAACAGCTGGTAAATGTTCACTTTCGATGTCTTCCACTTCTTTTAAAATATCAATATGCAAGTCTAAGGCTGTAAGTAAATCTTTTTGCAATTCATCATAAGTCATAACAGACACCTCCTGATTGTTTAATTATCTTTAGTATAGCATAGCGCTTACATGAGAATTACTAAGAATTTGCATTTCACTGGGAAAATTGGTTTAATTTCCATAGAGCAATGTCGAAGGAGGCGTTTAAAAAATGGGAAAATTAGCGATCATCAGTGATTTGCACGCCGACATTAATCATTTTGAAACGATTGAATTAAATATATTATTGAATGTTTTGAGAGAACACGAAGTAACCTGGGTGCATTTTGCCGGTGACAGCGCCAATAAAATGCAGCGCACCTTGGAAATAAATCAAATTTTTCGTTTGTCTGGGATTGAAACGACTTTTAATTTAGGCAATCATGAAATGGCTGATATTCAAGGAGAAGAAATGATTGAGCATTATCCTGACAGTCATTTTTTAAATTTACGTTATTTACCTTTAAATGATAAAAAAGTTTTACTGGGCTTAAATGGCTGGTACGACTATGGCTTTTCTCAAAATCAAGATGTCGTAGAAAATATTGCTATCAAAAATCGCTATTGGTATGACCGAATGATCACACGAGATGGCAACGATCAGGAAGTTACCCAAAGAATCTTGAAGGAATTAAAACCAATTTTAGATGAATTAGCTGAAAAAAATTATCAAGTGGTGATAGCGACGCATTTTGTACCTCAATCGGTGTTTATTGTCCAGATGACTGGTGAATATGCTGTTTGGAATAAAATGAATGCTTTTTTAGGAGCCGCCTCATTAGGAAAACTCCTAGACCAATATGATAATATTGAACAGGTTGCTTTTGGTCATACCCATCGGCGTTTTCACGATAAGACAATTCACGGCACAAATTATAGTTGTCGACCTTTTGGTTATTTTTATGAATGGCAATTAACCCGCAATTTTATTTTGAGCAATCAATTGGCCGATAGTTTTGTGCCCATGAAAATGCGGCGAATTATTCGTGATCATCAAAAGGCTTTTAATCAATATAAGCATCGTTATTTAGCCGAAGAATTTGCGGCTTGTTTAACTTTTGTCGATTATTAAGTAGGAAGTGAAAAACATGCAAAAAGTTCGTAAAATAGTATCAGCAGCAGTGGGAACCACCCCTTTTCTACTTAGTAATTTGATTACGATAATCCCTTATTTTATGTATATTCATTTGTTAAACGGCCGACAAGTTATATCTGTCTTGCCGTTCGTTTTATTTTATACTTTTCGTATGACAGGGATATTTTTATTAAAAGGGCTGAAGGAACCAATTGAAAAATATACGCTAATGATAGTTGCGCTACTAATCGGTAGTTTAGGCAGTATTTTTAGTTTGCTAGGAGAAGTTTATCCAACATTTTATTTAATCGGAGGAATTGGCTTAGGACTTTGTGCCGCTTGGTTGCCACCAGCCAATGTCAGTGTCCATTTTTATGAGAAAAAACAGGGTCAGGCGAAGATGCCTAACTGGCAATATTTATTGGTATTGCTATTATTAATTCCTTTGTTCTGGGGACTGACATTGCCATTAAGTAAGCAAATGTTGATTGTTCCAGCAGTATTGACAATTTATTTTATTGCTGCTTATTATGGGATTCGTCGCCATCCTGATTATCAACTGGATTTTAAACATCTGTCACGGCAAATGTTTTCTCTTAGAGAATTTATTTATTTTGCGCTATTTTTTGTCATTTTATTTCTATTACGCAGTGGGCGATTAATGTTCAATGAATTTTATTTAAATATCGCGATTTTGGGGTTTACGCTGCTTTTTCTAACGCTTATTTTCAGTTTACAACGCAAGTATCAGCAGTGGGTATTGCCCCTTTGGCAAAATCTTATAACCTTTCTCAATGGAATCTTTGGTAATTTTATTATATTGTTTGGTTCATTTTACGTATCCGCTGTTTATGGTCGAGCGCAATTGGTTTATATGTTGTTTATTCCTTATGCGGTCGGTATGATTTTGGCTAGTTTGTTTGGTGAAAAAGTTCGGCGTAAGACAAATAAATCATTGCATAGTCAGTTGTTTGGTTTAGGAATCGGCTTATTATTAATGCTTATCCCGAGTTTCTTTTCATTAGGGATTTTTGTACTGACTTTCTTTCAAAAAAGTATCAATCAGTGGTTGAATCAACTTTACGATGAGAGCGATAAGATTCCAGCTAGTCGAAAATTTACGGCAAAATACGCTACTGCAAATTTAGGCAGTATTTTTCATCAATTTATGATGATGGTAGGCATGACTTTGGTGCTGTATTTACGCCATGATCCGTTACAAAGTATTCTATTGTATCAACAACAGCCAGTGGATTTTGTAGCTGTGATGACAATTATCAAACAAGTTTCAATTATTTGCTTGTTAATTGCTTTAATAATAGTGGAAAGGATTGAAAAACATGCGGTTAATCATTGATGGTGACGGTTCACCAGTTAAAGATACGACCATCGAAATTGCTGAAAAATATCAGTTGCCGGTGGTAATTGTCACCAGTATCGATCATTATTCCACCAAAGAATATCCTGAATTTGTTACCTTCGTGTATGTTGATCGAGGACAAGATTCAGCTGATTTCAAAATCGTTTCAGTCATCCAGTCACCGGATATATTAATTACGCAAGATTATGGCTTGGCTTCATTAACTATCAGTAAAGCTTTTGCCGTCTTGCATCAATCAGGGATGCGCTACACCAAAATGAATATCGATTCTTTATTGGAGCAACGATTTTACGGCGCACAAATGCGAAAAGCGAATAAGCGTACTAAAGGGCCAAAAGCCTATACTGAAGAAGATCGACAAATGTTTCGAACAAATTTAGAAAAAATAATTCTAGAAAATGAAAGTCACTAGCTTAATTTAAAAAGGGAAAATCCTTACTAGCGCTAAGCAGACACGAAAAGTAACGAAGATAAGCAAAAAAAATTTATAGTCTAAGGTGATTTTGTGCTAAAATAGACAGGATCGAAAAAGTAATGGAGGATATGTTTTGAAAATAGTATTACTATACGGAGGAAAAAGTCCGGAACATGATGTGGCAATCTTATCTGCTTTTTCTGTAATTTCAGCAATTTATTTTGATTATTATCAAGTGCAACTGGTGTATATCTCCCGTGAGGGTCAATGGATCAAAGGACCGTTACTTACGGAGGCTCCTACAACAGATCAAACTTTACGTTTGTCTTGGGATCCTTCTGGTAATGAAACGATTGGCTTTAGCGGAAAATTAATCGCACCTGGCGATATCAAAGAAGAAGATGCGATTGTCTTTCCAGTTTTACATGGACCAAACGGTGAAGACGGTACGATTCAAGGTTTCCTAGAAACAATTGATATGCCTTATGTCGGAGCCGGTGTCATGACTAGTGCCAATGCCATGGATAAAATTATGACTAAATACATTTTACAAGCTGCTGGCATTCCACAAGTTCCATTTGTTCCTGTTTTAAAAAATCAATGGAAAGAAAATCCTAAGCAAGTGTTTGATAAGTGTGAAGGTACTTTGTTGTATCCAATGTTTATTAAGCCAGCTAACATGGGTTCTTCGGTAGGTATTACCAAAGCAGAAAATCGGGAAGACTTACAAAACGCTTTAGAAGAAGCTTACCGATTTGATTCACGGGCATTAGTTGAACAAGGTATTGATGCGCGAGAAATTGAAATTGCGATTTTAGGTAATGATGATGTTCGCACGACTGCACCTGGTGAAATTGTTAAAGAGGTCGCTTTCTATGATTACAACGCGAAATACATTGACAATAAAATCGAAATGGTTATCCCAGCTGATGTGCCAGCTGAGGTGGTTGAGTCTACCCAAAAATATGGTAAATTAGCCTACACTATGTTAGGTGGTAGTGGTTTATCTCGCTGTGATTTCTTTTTAACAAATAAAAATGAACTCTTTTTGAACGAATTAAATACGATGCCTGGATTCACTGAATTTAGTATGTATCCTTCTTTATGGGAGAATATGGGACTAAAATATGGTGATTTAGTTGAAGAATTGATTCAATTAGGTTTAAAACGCTATCGACAAAAAGCGAATTTCGAATAAAAAGTTGGCAGTTGTTTTTTTAACAATTGCCAATTTTATACATAAGAATAAGTCAAAAGGCAAATGGTTTAATCGCTTTGAGCGGTTGTTTTAGGAGGACAAGCATGAATTTTACAGTCAAGATTGTGGCGACGGCTGTTTTAGGTGAATTAGTCGGTGACGAAGAAACTAGAGTAACTGGAGCAGAGTTTGATTCGCGAAAGATCACTCAAGGAAATTTATTTGTCCCGTTGCAAGGAACAAATGACGGTCATGATTTCGTCGATAAGGCGATTGAAAATGGTGCTAGTGCCGTTTTATGGAGTAAAGATGCCAGTTTAGCGCCATCAGAAATTGCTGTTATCTTAGTAGAAGATGTGTTGAAGGCTTTTCAGTCGTTAGCTAGTTATTATTTATTGGAAGAAAATCCTGATGTGATTGGAATTACCGGTTCAAATGGTAAAACAACCACCAAAGATATGACCGCAGCTGTTTTGAGCCAAAAATATCAGACGTATAAAACTCAAGGAAACTATAATAATAATATTGGTTTGCCTTACACTATTTTGCATATGCCTGAAGGAACCGAAAAATTAATATTAGAAATGGGCATGGATCATGCTGGCGAGATTGATATTCTTTCTGAGTTGGCCCAACCAGACGTTGCGGCAATCACGATGATTGGTGAAGCCCACATCGAAAATTTAGGTTCTCGTGAAGCAATTGCAGAAGCAAAATTAGAGATTGTCCACGGTTTAATCGATGATGGCTTGTTAGTCATTCCTGCAGAAGATGCCTTATTGAGTACCCGAGTAGAAAATTTTGTCCAAAAAGTTGAAACTTTTGGGATTGGAGCTGGTGACCTTTCAGCAAACATTGTCGAAGAAACAAAAAATCACACTGTTTTTGAAGTTGATCAAGCTACCTATCAAATTCCGATGCCTGGTAGTTACAATGTCAAAAATGCGTTAATCGCACTTGCTATTGGACGCTGGTACGGACTAGCTGCTGAAGAAATTAGCCGTGGTTTAGCTTTAGTAGAAATCACTCAAAATCGGACTCAATGGTTGAAGGCGACAAATGGTGCGGATATTTTATCGGACGTTTACAATGCGAATCCAACTGCAATGGGCTTGGTTTTAGATACATTTAGTAAATTACCAACAAATGGTCGAAGAATAGCTGTTTTAGCTGATATGTTGGAATTAGGACCAGATACCAATCAATTACATGCTGAAATGGCGAATCATATTAATGAAGCGTATCAAGTACTTTATTTATATGGTGCTGAGATGATTCATTTAAAAAACCGTTTGGCTCAAACTCAGCCTAGCTTAACCGTGCATTATTTTACTAAAGAACAAAAGGCTGAAATGATTGCCCAAATTTTACAGGATTTACAGCCAGAAGATAGCATTGTTTTAAAAGGTAGTAACGGCATGGGGTTGTTAGAAGTGATTACAGCTTTGTAAAATAATAGTGTAAACTTGCAGAAAGCGAGAATTTGTGCTAATATTTTATAGCCGAAAGATGAAGTGATAATTATCATTCAAATAAATTTTTTGGAGTGAGATGACTAACTTGTTGTCTCACTCCAATTGTTTGCAAGATAGATTTGTAGATAAAAAGGTGGAACAAACTCATTTGTCCTGCCTAGTTGACTTCTAGCGATTTTTCGGTGGTATCACAAGGAATTGACTGATGGGACCAGTCAGTGCGTTGGTTAGATACGACAAATACGCTGAAAAAAAGAGTCAAAATTATTAGGAGGATTTATATTTGAAATTTACAGAATTACAGTTACCAGATACGTTACTAAAAGCGATTGAGCGCGCTGGCTTTGAGGAAGCAACACCGATTCAAGCCCAAACCATTCCATTGGCTTTAGATGGCCGTGATGTAATCGGTCAAGCCCAAACAGGAACTGGTAAAACAGCTGCTTTTGGTTTACCAATGTTAACTAAAATCGATGCCAGTCGTCAAGAATTACAAGGATTAGTGATTGCTCCAACTCGTGAGTTGGCTATCCAAACACAAGAAGAATTATTCCGTTTAGGTCGCGACAAAAAAATTAAAGTGCAAGCTGTTTACGGTGGTGCTGATATTGGTCGCCAAATTCGTGGCTTGAAAGATCGTCCACATATTGTTGTGGGTACACCAGGTCGGATGCTTGACCATATCAAACGTCATACGCTAAAACTTGAAACTGTTGAAACATTAGTTTTAGATGAAGCTGACGAAATGCTAAACATGGGCTTTTTAGAAGACATCGAAAGCATTATTAGTAAAGTCCCAGCGACACGCCAAACCTTATTGTTCTCAGCTACAATGCCTGATGCAATTAAAAAAATCGGCGTGAAGTTTATGAAAGACCCAGAACACGTAAAAATCAAAGCCAAAGAAATGACAGCTGACTTAATTGATCAATATTACGTACGGGCAAAAGATTATGAAAAATTTGACATCATGACTCGTTTATTTGATGTTCAAACACCTGAATTAGCCATTGTTTTTGGCCGGACAAAACGTCGTGTAGATGAATTGGCACGTGGTTTAGAAGCTCGTGGTTACCGTGCTGAAGGTATCCATGGTGATTTATCACAACAAAAACGGATGAGCGTTTTACGTTCATTTAAAAATGGAGACTTAGATATTTTAGTGGCAACTGATGTGGCTGCCCGCGGATTAGATATCTCAGGTGTGACACACGTTTATAACTATGATATTCCTCAAGATCCAGAAAGTTATGTTCACCGCATTGGTCGGACTGGTCGTGCTGGTAAAGGTGGGATGTCAGTAACTTTCGTAACACCAAACGAAATGAGTTACTTACATGTTATCGAAAACTTAACGAAAAAACGCATGACAGCTTTACGTCCACCAACTGAAAAAGAAGCATTCAAAGGTCAATTAGGTGCAGCGATTGAAGAAATTGAAAAACAAATGGAAGAAAAGCATAATGATTTAGAAAAATATGCTGACTCTGCCAAAGATTTGTTAGCTACTTATTCACCAGAAGAATTAACTGAATTGCTACTTAAAGTGATGGCTAAAGATCCATCCGATGCTGTTCCAGTTAAAATTACACCAGAACGTCCATTACCAGCCAATAAAAAAGGCGGTGGTGGAAACTATCGTGGCAAACGCAACAATAGTGGTGGTAATCGTAACCGCGGTGGCGGCAGTGGTGGTGGCAACAAAGAAAACTACCGTAAAGATCGCAAAGATGGTTTCAAAGACCGCGATCGCAAAAATAAAAATTATTCAAATCGCAAACCTAAAAGCAACAATAATCGTCCCAACGATAAAAAACGTGGCTTTGTGATTCGAACAAATAACGATTAATCAAGAAGCTGTGCCATTTATTTGGCACAGTTTTTTTTATATAAGTGACACTTTTGTCATAAGTTCAGATTAATTTTGCTAGGAGATTTAATTTGAGGTAAAATGAAACATAGTATTTTAAAGAGTTTTTATGACAGACTAGTGATAACCAGTTAGAAAGGTTAGAATAAATGATTAAAGGTATTGGTATTGATGCTGTCGAATTAGCAAGAATTGAAAAAATTATTGAACGACGGCCGCATTTTATTTCACGAATTTTAACACCAGGAGAAATCGAATTATTTGATGCCCACATTAAACAACGCCAAGTTGAATTTCTGGCCGGTCGTTATGCTTGTAAAGAAGCTTTTTCAAAAGCTTGGGGAACAGGGATTGGTGAAATCAGTTTTCAAGATTTAGAAATTTTAAGAAATCAAAAAGGCTCCCCGATCTTTACTAAATCTCCCCATCCTTTGGATCAAGTCTTTGTGACGTTGACTCATACTGAAGAGATTGCGATTGCGCAAGTTTTATTGGAGAGATAGAAAGAAGGTCAAACAATATGGTAGTCACCTATCATCGGCCAACACGGGCAATTATTCACCGTAAGGCAATTTTTGAAAATATAAAAAAAGAAGTCAAACGATTACCAGCAGGAACCGAGATGTTTGCGGTAGTTAAAGCCAATGGCTACGGACACGGTGCGGTTCCAGTGGCTCAGGCAGCACTGGCAGCTGGCGCGGCAGGTTTTTGTGTCGCAACTTTAGATGAGGCAATTGAATTAAGAGAATCGGGCATTATTGAACCGATCTTAATTTTAAGTGTAGTTTTTCCTAGTTATTTATCGGTGGTTTTAGATTACGATCTATCGATTACCGTAGCGACTAAAGAATGGTTAGTGGATGCTCAAGATATATTAGAAACTTTTGGTGAAAACCATCCTGTTAAAATACATCTAAAAGTTGATAGCGGCATGGGAAGAATTGGTTTTCGTGAAGAGCCTGATTTAAAAGAAGCCATCGACTTGCTAGAATCTTCTGATAAAATGGAATGGGAAGGTATTTTTACTCATTTTGCGACTGCTGATGAAGTTGATCAAAGCTATTTAAAAAAACAAGCCAGTCGTTTTAAAACAATGCTAGAAAATTTAACAAAAATGCCTCGTTACATCCACGCTAGTAACAGTGCCACCACTTTATGGCATGAGGATGAAATGTTGGGTAATGTCATTCGCTATGGGGTAGCAATGTATGGATTAAATCCTTCTGGTGATGTTTTAACGGAACCTTATCATTTGAATCCAGCTTTAGAATTAATTTCTGAAGTGATTCAAGTCAAAGAGTTACCAAAAGATGAAGGTATCGGTTATGGTAAAACATATACGACAAAAGAAAGTGAATGGATTGGTACAGTTCCAATTGGATATGCCGATGGTTGGGTCCGCAAAATGCAAGGATTTTCATTGTTGGTAGATGGTCAAGCTTGCGAAATTGTCGGTCGGGTGTGTATGGATCAATTAATGATTCGTTTGCCAAAGAAATATCCAGTGGGTACAAAAGTAACGTTAATTGGTAAAAATGGCGGTAAAGAAATTACCATGCAACAAGTTGCCGATTATTTAGAAACGATTCATTACGAGGTTGCTTGTCTGCTTTCAGAACGTGTACCGAGGATGTATCGAGAATAGGGGGTTAGGGTTAATGGTTAAACGCGGCGACATTTATTTTGCTGACTTGTCTCCAGTAGTCGGTTCAGAGCAAGGCGGCATTCGTCCAGTATTAGTTATTCAAAATAATTTAGGCAATCATTTTAGTCCGACAATTATTGTCGCGGCAATTACTGCAAAAATGGCTAAACCAAAATTGCCAACACATATCGGCATTGAATCGGATGGTACAGGCATTGAAAGAGATTCAGTCATCTTATTAGAGCAGATTCGGACAATTGATAAATGTCGATTGAAGGAAAAAGTATGTCACTTGGAAAAAGAAGTGATGGAAGAAGTCGATGCAGCATTAAGAATCAGTGTCGGTATTGAAACAATGACAGTTTTACCATAAGAATATATACATAGTTTAAAATAGTGAGATAAAGGAGGGTTTATGTGAAAAATTTATTGAAAACTTCAGCTCAGCGACGCATTTCAATTATTGGTATTTTACGAGATTTTCATGATTGGCAAGATCCTAATCTACTGGCAAATTTATTAGATTGTACACCGAAAACGATTTTGACTGACGTCGATGCGATTAATAGTGATTGGGGCGACAAAATCGGGATTGAATATTCTAAAGCAAAAGGCATTCGTTTGGACAGTACGATGCAAAATAAGATTCGCCCATTGGCCCATGATATCATGGAGGAATCTGAAAGTTTCCAATTTTTAGAAAAAGTATACTTTGAACCGGAACAAGATGCTGAATACTGGATGCGAGAACTATTCGTCAGTGAAGCGACTTTTTATCGAATGATTCGCCAAATTGATGATGTTTTAGAAAAACGAGATTTGGTATTGGAACGCAAACCATTTCGCATTACTGCTAAAGATGAGCGTTGGGTCCGAATTTTTTACACACAAGTTTTTATTGAAAAATATGGCTTGGATAAATTTCCTTTTGACCTAGATATGCTGAAAGTTCTAGATTTTGTTACGGCAGCAAGCGAGACTTTTAATGTGCATTTAAGTGATCGCAAAAAAATGGAGTATGGATTCTTGGCAGCCGTTGGAATTATTCGAACAGCACAAGGCTTTTATAATCAAAACAAAGAAGTATTCACCGATGAAGTAATGTCAGCACTAGAACCACTACGTCCTTTAGCCGAAGCAGCGATCGCAGATTCTCGTTATCATACTGACGATAATTGGTATACAGAGGTCAGCCACTCACTCTTTTTAGATTACTTTATCACTTGTCACGATGGTGGCAGTATGAAAAAAGATGCAGATGCTTTTGTTAATCAATTAGTCGAATTTTTTGGCACACCAATTAGTGAACAAAGCCGCACGAAAATTGTGCAAAGCTTTGCTCAGATAAAGCGCTCTTACGATATATATCCCCATAGTCGAATGATTTTATTTAATGACGATGCTTTCTTTTCAAGAACCGCACAAAACTATTATCCTCACTTTTCAAAATTGGTTCAGCAGTTACTGAGTGACTTAGAAAAAAATACCATTTTTCCATGGTTCACTAGTTTTTATTTTAAAATTTTACGGGTCGTCTTTACCGATTGGGGAGAATTGACCCATCATCTAGATGTTTATGCTACCAAAGCCAAAATTTTAGTGGTTAGCGATTCTGGTAATGAACATGGGCAAATGGTGATGGAATTAATCAAAAGCCGTTTTTATTATCGGGTAGAGCTAAATTTATATGAAGGTTCTGTTTGGGAATTTGCGGAAGAATTGGCAAAAGCTGAAAAATACGATTTAGTTGTTACAAATTTTGTAGTGAAGGATTATCCTTATGAAAATAGCTTGATGGTAGATGATTTTTTAACAGAAGTTGACTTTGAGCAGATTAATGAAGTGATTAAACAGGTGAAATAGCAACAATATTAAAACCGATTATCAATATTATTTAACACTGTAACAAATGGAAATTGATCATAGTCAGAAACCATAAAAATAAAAGGCTTTACAAACATCGAACTGTTTGTAAAGTCTTTTATTTATTCTGCGGGTAATATAACTTCGATATCATTTTCTAGGCAAGCTTTTTCAAGATCTAACGGTAATTTTGCATCGGTTATCAAGACATCTATTTGATTTAATGTTAAAGCTTCACAAAAGAAAGCTGTTGAAAATTTTGAACTATCTACTAATAAAATCGTTTTTGCTGTTTTTTTGTGGAAACTCTTTTTGACTAACGCTTCTGACTCAGTCAAATCGGTGATGCCATGAGTATTTATTCCTTTGCAAGATAAAAAGAGTAAGTCGGCATTGTGTTCTTCAATATATCTTAAAGCGTGATAGCCATTTACACTGGATCTTTTAGAATAGACTTCACCACCCGTTGAAAAAATTCGATTATTGGTTTCTTCAGATAACATGTGAGCAGTCAACAATCCGTTAGTTACAATGGTGAGATTATTGAAATAGCTTAATTTTTGCGCTAAGTAAAAGCAAGTGCTGCTGGAATCTAAGAAAATAATTTGATTTTCAGAAATATAATCCAGTGCCAGTGCAGCGACGATTGCTTTTTTGTCGCCATTATCTAAATTGGTGACGGAAATAGGCCGTTCAAGATGGGCATCTTTTACATAAAAAGCACCTCCGTTGACTCGCTCGACATCTCCTCTTTTTTCTAACTGAGTTAGATCTCTCCGAATAGTTGCTTCACTGGAAAAAAATTGTTTGGCTAAGGAAGAAACAGTTTGAAATTTCTTTTTCGCTAAAACGTCTAGTATTTCTTCTTGTCTTTTGTGTAATTTCATCCGCTAGACCTCTTTTTAAACTATTATCCCAAACCACTTGTTCAATATCAATCAAATAAGCAAATAAAAATGCTCGAATAGCAACTTTACGGGAGGATATTGTTTATATGTTTGCAAAGGATATACTTTATTTGTAAATAAAATTTTGGAGGTAGATACGATGCTTTATACGATGAAAGACTTATTAAAGGTGGCAAAGGAGAATAAATTTGCCGTTCCAGCATTTAATATCAGCAGTTTTGATATTTTAAAATCGATTATTGAAACGGCTGAAGAAACAAATTCTCCGGTGATTTTAGAAATTCATCCGTTGGAGATTGATTATGTTGGCGATAATTTTGTTTCAGTAGTTCAAGAATATGCTTTAAGAAGTCAAGTTCCTGTGGTTATTCATTTAGATCATGGTGCTGATATAGAAAATGTGACACGAGCAATTAAAAATGGTTATACATCTGTGATGATTGATGCTTCCCATGATTCACTTGAAGACAATATTGCAATTACGAAAAAAGTTGTTGAGATGGCGCATTCAGTTAATGTTTCAGTAGAAGCTGAAATTGGAACGATCGGAAATAATGGTAGCTCTGAAGGTGGCAGTTCTGAAATTATTTATACTGATCCAGAACAAGCAATTTATTTTGTGAAAGAAACTGGCATCGATACATTAGCGGTAGCAATAGGGACGGCCCATGGTTTATATCCAAAAGACGTAACGCCAAAATTAAATATTCAATTGTTAAAAGAACTAAATCAAAAACTGGATATTCCATTTGTTTTACATGGTGGATCAGGAAACCCTGACGCAGAAGTTTCTGAATCAGTGAAATACGGGGTTGCAAAAGTAAATATTTCTAGCGACGTCAAAAGTGCTTTCTTTGCTGAATTAAGTAAACAGTTGGTAGAGAATCCAGATGTTTATGAACCATTTGAGGTTTATACTTCTGCCAATGAAGCAGCTAAAAAAGTTGTGAAACATAAATTTACGGTGATGAATACAATTGGTGCAGCAAAATATTATAAATAATCTATGGAGAAGTCTTTTTGCAAAGAGACTTCTTTTTTTGCTCCAAAATGTTCGTAATCGAAAAAATGACCACGCTTTCTTGATTGCCATTCAACATTCGCGCCGTATATTGATTGGCAATGAACAAATATATAAAATCAAACTAGATAAAAACAAGGAGGATTTAAAATAATGCAGAATGAATTTTGGTTTATCGTAGGTAGTGTTGAATTTTACGGCGAAGAAGCCTTATCACATGTTCGCGCTCATGCTGAAGAAATGGTTGATTATTGGAACAGTAATCAAGTTTTTGAATTTCCTGTGAAATTAAAAGAATTAGGTATTTCCTCCAGTAATATTGAGAATCTTGTATTAGAAGCCAATTATCGAAAAGAAGTCAAAGGTGTCATTTTTTGGATGCATACTTTCTCTCCAGCTAAATCTTGGGTGAAAGGCTTAAAAAAATTGCAAAAGCCAATGTTGCATTTAGCTACTCAATATAATGAAGAATTGCCATGGCAAACAATTGATATGGATTTTATGAATTTAAATCAAAGTGCCCATGGTGACCGCGAATTTTCTTTTATCAATAAAAGGTTAGACATGAAAAATAAAATTGTTGTCGGTTATTGGCAGGATGAAACAGTGATTGAACAAATCAATTGTTGGATGAACTTAGCAGAAACGACGGCTGTTTCTGAAAATATTAGAATTGCTCGTTTTGGTGATAATATGCGAAATGTTGCGGACACTGAAGGGGATAAAGTTTCTGCTTTAATCGATCTTGGTTGGGAAGTTGATTATTACGGTGTCGGTGATTTAGTTGCTGAGATGGAGCAAGTATCAACAGCAGAAATCGATCAAGTATATCAAGAATATTTAACAGAATATGAAATATCTGATGAAAATAAGCAGTCTGAATTTTTTGAAGAACATACAAAAGAGCAAGCTAAAATGGAAATTGCTTTAGAAAAATTTCTTATTAAAAATAATTATCAAGGATTTACTTCAAATTTTGAAGATTTACATGGTTTGAAACAATTACCTGGTCTGGCTGTTCAACGATTGATGGTCAAAGGATACGGATTTGCTGGCGAAGGTGATTGGAAAACTGCTGCTTTGACATATTTACTTAAACATTTAGCAAAAAACAATCAAACAGGATTTATGGAAGATTATACTTATAACCTCAATAAAAATAACGAATACATTATGGGAGCCCACATGTTAGAAGTGGATCCAGTGTTAGCAAATGAAAAACCAATTTTGGAAGTGGCACCTTTAGGAATTGGCGGCAAGGAAGACCCTGCTAGATTAGTTTTTGGTGGAAAGGCAGGTTCGGGAACAGTCACTTGCATGATTCACAATGGAAATGAATACGAAATAATTATAAACAAGATTGAAGCAATTAATTGTAAAGCAGCTGATTCCCCTAATTTACCTGTAGCTTGTGTTTTGTGGAAACCATTACCAGATTTCAGCCAAGGAGTTCGAAAATGGTTAGAAGCAGGTGGTGGTCATCATACAGTTTATTCTTTAGCTTTAAATGCAGAGCAAATTACTGACTTATGTGATTTGCTAAATCTTAAATGGACGCTGATTAAATAAAACTGACTAAATAAACGAAGGAGCATGGCAAAATGAAAATTGGTATTGGATCAGATAGTAACGGCATCGCTTATCGTGATGATTTATTAAAATTTGTGAATGAATTAGGACACGAGGCAGAAGTTGTCTTGTTACAAGAAAATGAAGATTATCCAGATGTGGCTGTCGCATTAGGAAAGAAAATATTAAATCAAGAGTTTGATCGTGGCATTTTAATTTGTGGTACTGGGATTGGCATGGCAATTGCCGCAAATAAAGTCCCTGGCATCCGTGCGGCGAATATTACTGATGCTTACTCGGCTGAAAGAGCGGAGTTGAGTAATCATGCACAAATCATTACTTTTGGGCAACAAGTTTTAGGTTTTAATCTAGTAAAAGAATTAGTAAAAATCAATCTAGGTGAAACATTTGTCGATGGTCGATCAACACCAAAAATTGAACGCATCATGACTTATGAAAAAGAATTAAAAAATATTACGGTTAGCGGGATTAATTAATGACAACATTATGATTGCGTCGTTTAAGAAACCGGTATCAGATGACGGTGACTAATAAATATATCGGTCTGTTGATTGTAAAAAAATTGATATCAATCTGAAAGGATTATCGTTATGAAAAAAATAATGAATCATCCAGAAAACCTTGTGGCTGAAATGATTGAGGGAATTGTTTTATCTTTTCCCTCCGCTTACGAGCGCATTAATGATCAAAATGCGCTGCGTTATATTAACAGAAACGAAAAAAAAGTGAGTATCGTAGTTGGCGGTGGTAGTGGGCATGAACCAATGTTTTTCGGCTTTTTAGGAAAAGGTTTGGCGGATGCAGTAGCTATCGGAAATATGTTTACGGCACCAAATCCGTTGTTAGTTGTTGAAACAGCTAAAGCAGTCGACAATGGTGCAGGGATTCTTTTTCTATATGGTAATCATTCTGGCGATCTTTTAAATTTTGGTATGGCAACTGATTTATTGAGACTTGACGGTGTTGAAGTTGAAAATATCGTCGTTTCTGATGACATCGGCTCTTCCGATAATATGAATAAACAAGAGCGACGGGGCGTTGCTGGAATTGTTTTTGTCATAAAAATTTTAGGTGCCGCAGCTGAAAGAGGTTACAGCTTTTTAGAATGTTTACGTATCGGAAAAAAAGTCAATCAGCGACTTTATTCGTTAGGTGTTGGAATTAATCCGGGCATCAATCCATTGACTGGAAAACCTAATTTTGAAATAGCTGAAGATAAATTGGAATTTGGGATTGGTGTCCACGGTGAACCAGGAAAAAATCTAATCGATCTAATGTCGGCAGAAGAATTAAGCCGGTTGATTGTACAGAATCTTGGAAAAAATGAGGCTTTTAAAGAAAATGCCAAGATTGGAATTTTAATAAATGGGTTAGGTTCGTTCACTTTGATGGAAGAATTGTTGATTTCAAGAACCATTCTTCAAGAAACGCAAAAGATGGGCTTATCAATTGTTGATGTAGTCATTGGAAATTATTTCACGACCAATGATATGAATGGATTTTCGGTTTCAATTCTTGAGATGGATGATGAATTGATTGATCTATACCACGATGACTATTCGATGCCTTTTCAACAAATTGGAGGCAAAAAATGAAAACGATAACAATTAACCAATTAAAAGACATGCAGATATCCGTGGCAGATACAATTATTGAAAATCGAGAATATCTTGGTGAAATTGATCGGAAAATTGGCGATGGCGATCATGGAGAAGGGATGTATGTTGGGTTTTCAGCGGTAAAAAAGATGCTAGCACAAAATAAAAAGTATGAGACGGTTAGTGATTTTTATAAAGACATGGGCATGGCTCTCTTGTCTTCAATGGGCGGAGCTTCCGGCGTTCTTTTTGCCAGTATTTATATTTCTTTAGCAGAAGAAACAAAAGATGCGACACAATTAGAAGTGAATCAACTAATCAAAGGCTATAAAAAAGCGGTTGAATGTATAAAAAAACGTGGGGGTGCCTCAGCGGGCGATAAAACGATGGTTGATGCGTTAGAACCGGCAGTTAAGGCGATGGAAAAGAATTTTTCAAGAGAAGCTGATTTTGTGACGATTCTATCGACGGCAACCACGGCTGCTGAAACGGGGGTTTTGGCGACCAAAGAAATGGTTTCAAAACATGGACGCTCAAAAAATCTCTACGAAAGAACATTAGGCTTTCAAGATGCCGGAGCTACTTCGGTCGCATTAATTTTCGCGACAATGTTGGAATATGTTAGCGAGGTGGAAAATAATCGTGAGTAAGATTTATCTAGGCACTAATCTGAAAATGTTTAAAGGTTATCAAGAAACGCTTGAATACATTAAAAGGGTGAATGAAATCACCCAAAATATTTCCTCGGACATTCAAGTATTTGTGATCCCTTCTTTTTTAACAATTAGTGAAGCTATCGAAAAAACACAACAAAAAAATTGTTGGATTGGTTCGCAAAATATGGCTAGTATAGCAGAAGGTGCGTATACCGGCGAAATTTCGCCAAAACAATTAAAAGAAATTGGCGTCACCATCAATGAATTAGGACATTCGGAAAGAAGACAATTTTTTGGCGAAACCGATCAAGAGTTAGCTAAGAAAGTTAAAGCTTCCGTCGATTTTAAGATGCGTCCACTTTTATGTGTTGGTGAAAATGCATTGGAAAAAGACAGCAATGCTAGCTCTGCCACTGTCTTACGACAATTACAAATTGGTTTGGCAAAACTGACTGTTGAAGAACTAAAAAATGTCATGATTGCTTATGAGCCAGTCTGGGCCATCGGTGAAAATGGTGTACCAGCTGAACCAACGTATGTGGAAGAAATCCATCAAGTAATGCGTGATTGTTTAATGACTTTGGCTGGAGAAATCGGACAGGAAATTCCGTTGCTCTATGGCGGCAGTGTGAATTTAGCGAATTACCAAGAGCTTTTATCTAAAAAAAATGTCGATGGTTTATTTATTGGTCGAACAGCTTGGGAAATTGAAAAATTTAAAGAAATTATTTTATTCGCAAATAAAAATTATGTTTAAAACATAAGGAGGAAAAAAGATGGAATTACATGAAATGACCAGTCAAAAGCTTATTTTAGTCAATCAAAAATTGATCAGTAAAGAGGCAATCTTGAAGGAAATGATCGAGTTGTTTTTTGCTCAAGGAATTGTCGCTGATAAAAAAGCTTTTTTGGATTCAGTCCTGCAAAGAGAAGAAGAATCTGCTACCGGGATGGAAAATGGTTTAGCAATTCCCCACGGAAAAAGTTCAGCAGTTTTAAAACCAGCTTTTGCGGTGATGACTTTAGAAAACCCTTTGACAAATTCTGCTTGGGAATCTGTCAATCAAGAAAATCAAGTTGAAACTATTTTTCTTTTAGCAGTACCGGCAGATAAAGCTGGCAGCACTCATTTAAAATTACTTTCTGAATTATCTGTTCAATTAATGGATCCAAATTTTATCCAATCGATTCATCGAGCAACAACAGCGCAAGGAGTTTACACGATTCTACAAGATCGCGATCAAAAAAAATCTGAAGAAGATGCGGAACCAGTGGTTGCTACGGATAAATTTATTGTCGGTGTAACTGCCTGCACGACGGGTATCGCCCATACGTATATGGCTGCCGAAGCTTTGGAAGAAGCTGGAAAAAAATTAGGCGTCAAAGTGCATATTGAAAAGCAAGGTGCCAGTGGTATTGAAGATAGGTTAACCAAGGAAATGATTGCCCAAGCGGACGGCGTAATTTTTGCGGTAGATACTAACGTAAAAGAAAAAGAACGTTTTGCCGACAAACCTTTTGTTGAAGTAAAAGTTGCGGTGCCGTTAAAAAAAGCCGAATCATTATTAACGGAAGTTTTAGAAAATCCGCAAGGTAAAGTTAAAATTGCCAACAAAGTCACGGACTCCAGTAACGAGTCACAAGAAGAGAAAAAAGGCATCTATACGCACTTTATGACTGGTGTTAATTTTATGTTACCGTTTGTCATTGCCGGTGGAATTATCACAGCGTTAAGTTTTGCATTTGGGATTGAAGCCAGTGATCCAACGAGTGCATCTTATAATGTTTTAGCTGCTGCTTTAAATGAAATCGGTGGCGGAACAGCTTTAGCTTTAATGGTACCAATTTTAGCTGGTGGGGTAGCTTATTCCATTGCCGGACGTCCCGGGATTGCACCAGGTGTGATTGGCGGAATGTTAGCAAGTACAAGTGGCGCAGGATTTTTAGGCGGATTAGTCGGCGGGATGTTCGCTGGTTATCTGACAGCTTTTATTGTAAAACATTTAAAAGTACCAAAATCAATTCAAGCGTTATCAAATCTAATTATTGTCCCGTTACTTTCAGTTTTAATCACCGGACTAGTAATGAAATTTTTAATTGGTCAACCAATTGCAACCTTAATGAATTTCCTTAATGATTGGTTAAATTCATTAGGTACAACGAATGGCGTACTATTTGGCATATTAATTGGCTGCTTCATGGCGTTTGACATGGGTGGACCGTTAAATAAAGCAATGGCAACATTTGCGATGGGGATGATGGCTAATGGTGTGTACGAACCAATTGCCGCTTGTATGGTGGCAGGAATGACGCCGCCGTTAGGAATTGCTTTGGCAACTGTTTTATTCAAAAAGAAATTCTCGCAAAAAGAAAGAGAAGCAGGAATGTCTTGTTGGATTATGGGTGCGTCATATATTACTGAAGGCGCAATTCCTTTTGCAGTCGCAAATCCCTTCCGAATCATTCCGAGTTTGATGGCGGGTTCAGCAGTCGCGGCAGCTATTTCAATTACTGCAGGTTGTGCTTCAAGAGCACCACATGGTGGAATTTGGGTAATGTTTATTCCAGGTGTAATGAATAATTTATTGATGTATATTGTTGCAATTGTTGCTGGTACGGTTGTAACCGGATTATTAGTAGGATTAGTCACAAAAAATCCTAACAAAGTATAAAAAATAAGTTAAACGATTACCGTAAAAATAAATTCTGTTTATCATAAACTATTCTTCTAAAATTGAAGGGTAGTTTTTTATTTTGTAATTTCTTATTTTAGAGGGAAAATATTAGAATTATGGGCAATAAAAATTTATACTAGGTAAGAAAGTATAATTATTATTTTGAAAGGAAGTGAAGGAATGCTGAAAAAACTATTAGCCAATGTTGGAGAGTATAAAAAACAATCGTTATTAACGCCGTTATATACCTTTGGTGAAGTCTTGATGGATGTAATAATGCCCTTAATTATGGCGGCCTTAATCGACCAAGGAATTCAAAAAAGTAATAGCGGGAAAATACTTGAATTTGGTGGACTTTTATTTGTTTGTGCTATTTTTGCTTTATTTTCGGGAACTTTAGGCGCTCGTTCGGCTGCCAAAGCGTCAGCGGGTTTTGCTAAAAATTTACGCCATACCTTGTTTGAAAGAATTCAAGGCTTTTCATTTTCCAATATTGACCGTTTTTCTGGCTCCAGTTTGATTACACGGATGACCACCGATGTCACCAATGTTCAAAATGCCTATCAAATGATTATTCGAATCTTGGTGCGTTCACCCTTGATTTTGATTTTCTCTTTGATTATGACATTTTATATTAACCGTGATTTATCATTGATTTATGTAGTGGTGGTACCGATTCTAGGGATTGGTTTAGGAATTATTGTCCATTTTGCCCATCCAATTTTTATGAAAGTGTTTCGTACATACGATCGGTTAAATCAAGTGGTTAATGAAAATTTACAAGGCATTCGAGTTGTAAAAGCTTATGTGCGAGAAGATTTTGAAGAAAAGAAATTTAGCGATGTTTCTCAAACGGTTTATAACAATTTTTCGAAAGCGCAAACGATTGTAGCTTTTAATATGCCGTTATTACAAATGGCGATTTACACTTGTATGTTGTTGCTTTCTTGGTTTGGTGCTCGTTTTATTGTAGATGATAGCTCATTTTCTACAGGTGAACTAGTGAGTATGTTCAACTATACGATGCAAATTTTGATGAGTTTAATGATGTTATCAATGACATTTGTTCAATTGATGACGGCGCGTTCTTCTGCTGAACGGATTACCGAAGTGTTGGATGAAGAAAGTGATTTGAAAAATGGTGCCAATCCATTGATGAGTGTCTCAGATGGTTCGGTCGTTTTTAAAGATGTCTGCTTCAGTTATCAAGATGACATGGATAAGCTAGTTTTAGAAAATATTAATTTATCGATTCAATCGGGTGAAGTAATCGGGATCGTCGGTGGAACCGGAAGTTCAAAATCTTCTTTGGTTCAATTAATTCCACGGCTGTATGATGTAACTCAGGGACAGGTCTTAGTTGGCGGAAATGACGTACGGGATTATGATTTGGAAACCTTACGAGATCAAGTTGGCATGGTTCTGCAAAACAATGTTTTATTCTCTGGTACAATTTATGAAAACTTACGCTGGGGAAATCCTCAAGCAACAGATGAAGAGGTCCAAGCTGCAGCTAAAGTTGCCCAAGCCGATGAATTTATCAATGAATTTCCTGATGGCTATAATACGATGATTTCTGAAGGTGGGAATAATGTTTCTGGTGGACAAAAACAGCGTTTGACAATCGCTAGAGCGTTACTGAAAAAACCAAAAATTTTGATTTTGGATGATTCTACTAGCGCAGTAGATACTAAAACAGATCGTGCGATTCGTGATGGCTTGGAAAAAGAAATTCCCGGGACTACTACCTTTATTATTTCTCAACGGATCAGCTCAATTCAAGATGCCAATCGAATCATTGTGCTGGACGACGGTAAGATAAATGGCGTTGGTACCCATGATGAATTGATGGGAAACAATCAAATCTATCAAGAAGTCTTTAATTCTCAAGAGAAAGGGTTTGGTGAAGCACATGAAGAATAAAAAAATGCCCACTAACCCGATGAAAACTTTAAAGCGCTTGTTAGGTATTATGATCAAGCAATATAAATTCCGTTTAATGATTGTTTTTGTCATGATTTTATTTAGTGCTTTTGCTAATGTGCGGGGCTCATTATTCTTACGAGTAGTTATTGACGATTACATCACACCATTGATTGGTTCGAGCAATCCTGATTTTAGTGGTTTGTTAAAAGCAATTTTGACGATGGCTAGTATTTATGTGGTTGGAATTCTAGGAACTTTAGGATACAACTTAATCATGGTGCGGGTTTCTGAAGGTACGCAAAAGAAAATTCGGGATGAGATGTTTGATAAGTTGGAGCAATTACCGTTAAATTATTTTGATTCCAACTCTGACGGCGATATTATGAGTCATTTTACCAATGATACTGATACCTTACGACAAATGATCTCACAAAGTATCCCCAATTTACTGACCGCTTTAGTGACTTTTATTTCTGTCTTTGTTGCGATGATCAGTTTGAGCATTCCATTGACAATATTTGTGATGATTTCAGTTACTGCCATGATGTTTATGATTCGTTTTATTTCTCAAAGAAGTGGGCGTTTCTTTGGTGCGCAGCAAAAAAATATTGGTCTCGTTAATGGTTATATTGAAGAAATGATGCATGGTCAAAAAGTGGTTAAAGTATTTAATCACGAAGCCGCTTCGATTGCTGAATTTGATGAAATTAATGAAAAACTCAAAGAAAGTGCGACAGATGCCAACAGTAATGCCAATATGTTAATGCCCATTATGATGAACTTATTAAATATCCAATATGTTTTGGTAGCAATTATTGGTGGCTTACTAGCGGTTTACAATGTATCTATTTTGACAGTAGGGATGATTGCTTCTTTCTTACAATTAAGTCGTTCATTAAACGGTCCTATCAGCCAAATTTCCCAACAAATTAATTTCGTTATTATGGCGTTAGCTGGTGCGGATCGGATTTTTGAATTGATGGATGAACAGCCAGAAACAGATGATGGTTACGTTACTTTAGTAAACGCCAAAGAAGAAAACGGTGTGATTACTGAAACTACTGATCGGACTGGTATGTGGGCGTGGAAACATCCTCATGAAGACGGTACGACTACCTATACAAAATTAACTGGCGATGTCCGCTTTGAAGATGTTGACTTTAGTTATGATGGTAAACATGTTGTCTTGCATGATATTAATTTATATGCAGAGCCAGGACAAAAAGTTGCTTTTGTTGGAGCAACGGGTGCTGGTAAGACGACAATTACTAATTTAATCAATCGTTTTTACGATATTCAAGATGGAAAAATCCGTTATGATGGCATCAATATCAAAAAAATCAAAAAAAATTCCCTACGAGGTTCTTTAGGAATGGTTTTACAAGATACGCATTTATTTACCGGGAGTATCAAAGAAAATATTCGTTACGGTCGTTTAGCAGCGACTGATGAAGAAGTCTATGCAGCTGCAAAATTATCAAATGCTGATATGTTTATTAAACATTTGCCGCAAAAATACGACACGATCATTACAGGTGATGGTGAAGGCTTGTCACAAGGGCAACGTCAATTATTAGCAATTGCTCGCGCTGCAATTGCAGATCCGCCAGTAATGATTATGGATGAAGCGACTTCTAGTATTGATACGCGAACAGAAAGTATCGTTCAATCTGGAATGGATCGATTAATGGAAGGTCGCACCGTTTTCGTGATTGCCCATCGCTTATCTACTATTCAAAATTCTGATGTGATTATGGTAATGGATCACGGTCAAATCATTGAACGGGGAGATCATGACAGCTTATTAGCCGAACATGGGTTATACTATCAACTATACACAGGTAAAGTTGAACTGGATTAAATAAAAAGACAAGACACTGTGTAGTTGCTGCATGGTGTTTTTGTCATTTAAAGAAAGGATGAATCAAATGAAAAGATTTGCAATCAAAGATTATGGAAAAGCTGCTGATGTATTTGAAGAAATTGAGGCGAGTTCCCGAGAAGTTGATGCTACCCATGTCAGAGTGGAAGTGAAAGCTTTTGGCGTAAATCCTTATGATGTGTCGGTTCGTTTAGGAAATATGAAAAGTTTCCGTCCTTTGAAATTTCCTTATGTCTTAGGCAATGATTCGGCTGGGATTGTGACAGAAATTGGTGCAGATATCAAAAATGTGGCGGTAGGAGATGCAGTCATTGCACATTCTGTCGGAGGTGCTAATGGTGAAGAATTAGTTTTACCAGGACATAAATTAATTAAAAAACCTGAAAAAATGTCATTTGCACAAGCTGCTGGTTTCGTGACACCATGGATTACGGCATATAACATGGTGACTCATTTATTAGGAAATCAAATTGGTGAAATAGTCATGGTACAAGGAGCTTCAGGTTCAGTTGGCTCTTTATTGGTTCAATTATTAAAAGCCAACGGCAAAAAAGTTTTGGCGACTGCGTCAAGTCGTAATGAGGCTTATGTGCGTGAATTAGGGGCGGATGAATTTTCTGCTTACGACAAAGAAGATGCCGGTGAAAGATTTGCTGAGACAGCTGACACTGTGATTGACGGAACAAAGGGTGGTCGTAGCAGTGCTTCAGGTGTGAAAATTATGAAAACTGGCGGCAATTATGTGGCCTTAAATCAGTTGCCAGAGGATCAAAGTAAGGCTGGAAACTACTTACATTTTGGTCCTTCAAAAGATTATTCAGATCTAGAAGCCTTAGAAAAATTAGTAGCATTGTATGAAAAAGATGCTATACAAATCAAGATGGCTGATAGTTTACCTTTTACTTTGGCAAGCGTGATTAAAGCCCACGAAATGTTAGAAGGTCATCCACCAGCTGGAAAAATTGTAATTGAAAGGGTGTAAGGGATGAATCAAGAAAAATGGCAGATGGTTTTAGCGAATTTTGATGAGTTGAGTTTTATTGATACCGGCTTCTATCGTATTAGAGAAACCGAAAATGGTTATAAAATTGCTTATTTAGCTCCCGGACCTTGTGGTGAAAAAGTTCAGAATCCCGAAATTACCCTAGAAAAAAATTCTGATGGAGTCAATCCCGTTAGTCTGATTGATTTGGAAAGTACACCGATTGTTCGCCTGCAAGCAGCCGATCAAGAACAGCTGTTGGTAGCGACTGATGCACTGTTAGATAAATTTTTACAGGCAAAGGCGTTAACTTTTTCTTAATAAAATTTACCAAGAAAAGGTTTTCAATTTTGACAAAATAAAATAATTGTCGCATTTTGGCCTCCAACAAAAGTCGCTAGGATTGAATTGTAGGGAAAAAGCATGCTACATTAAATAAGCGAAATTATGTGAATGGGTGAATGCAATGAAAATTTTACAGTCATTAAAAAATACCTTTAAATTATTTATCTTAGATTGGAAACGAATCGGGAAAAACCCGATTGCCGTATTCTTGATGATTGCACTAATGGTGATTCCATCACTGTATGCGTGGTTTAATATAAAAGCCTTATGGGATCCATATTCTAATACTAGTGAATTGCCGATTGCGGTATACAGTAATGATGCTGGGACAACTTTTCAATCGCAGGATGTAGAAATTGGTCAGCAGGTGATTGAAAATCTGCATCAAAATAAACAACTTGGCTGGCGCTTTGTAGATTCGAAAAAGGAATTAACAGAAGGCGTCAAGTCAGGCAAATATTATGCAGGTATTTATTTACCAAAAGAATTTTCCAGTGATTTAATGAGTTTTACTACTGGTGATATCAAGAAACCAAAAATTGAATATTATCTAAATCAAAAGATTAATGCGATTGCGCCTAAAATTACTGATAAAGGGGCCACCTCCATTCAATCAGAAATCAGTACCGAATTTATCGGAACTGCTAGCGACACCTTGTTGAAGGTTTTCAATCAAGTAGGGTATGACATCGATAGTAATCTGGTATCGATCAATAAAGTCAAAGATCTGATTTTAACAACCAATGATAATTTAGACGAAATTGATAAATACACCCAAGAAGTAGTGGCTCTGCAAGGGAAAATGCCAGAATTAAAAGCTAAACTTGCCAAAGCTAATGAATTGACGGCTTATCTACCTGAAATCGATCAAATGGGACAAAAGCTAGTAAAATTAAATCAACAAATGCCGACGATTCAAAAGCAAGCCGGCGTAATTTTAACGATTCAAGATAAGATTCCGGAAATCCAACAAGCCGCTGGACAATTAAATCAAGTGGACAGTGATTTTGCAAATATTCAACAAACGATGACTGACGGTATTAACGATGCTAAACAAGGATTACAAGTTATCCAACAAGTGCAAGCAATTTTACCGGATGTTGAAAAATTAGGAAACCAAGCTACTGATTTTGCTGATGCCACTAAAAAGGGTGCCGAACAATTACAAGCTGCGATTCCTAATATTTCTAACAGCGTTCAAGTCACGTTGACTTCGATAGGTGAAGTAGCTAATACTACTAGCGCGATTAGTAGCCAAATTTCAACCTATCTAACAGATCACCAATTAACTGATCAAGAAAAAGCAGATATTAATCGATTGATAACCGATTTTCAAAGTAACATTGCGAATCAACAAACTGCAATTGATGGTCTAACCAATTTATTAGATCAATTAAAAACAGCCGCCGATCAAAATGGTTTGACTGAACAAAGCCAAAAGTTGGCTACTCTGATTAGCCAATTAACAAATTTGAAAGATGTATTGACCGATATAAACAATCGTCTGACTTCATTAAACACGGCTGTCCAAAATGGCAATGTTGATGAAGCCACTCAGCTGTTGGATCAAATTACAGCTGCCGCAAATAATATTTCAACCTTAGTTGGTAGTATTGATGTTAATGCTGCTAGCGGTATTGTGGAAAATGTGCTGACAAAACTAATCACTACGATTGATACGGCACAAGGAGTCTTAACCCAAGCCCAACAAATTGATTTTAATTCATTGCTGAACTCAACGGCTAAAACAGTCAATCAAGCTGTGACGATTTTAGAAAAATATCAAGCTCAAATGCCAGCAATTGGCCAAGAAATTCACGATGCCAATACATTGCTAAGTGGTCATATGACTGAAATTGTCGGGGGTATCAATACGGCGGCAGATTTATATCAAAATGAACTGCCAGTGGTAGCAGATAAATTAAACACCGCTGCTAATTTTGTCCAAAACGATTGGCCTGGAGTGAAAAGTGATTTAACTAATGGCTTGAATGTCGCAAATCAAAAATTGCCTGATGTCGAAAATGCGCTAAATCTGGCGACTGATTTAATTAATAATGATTGGCCTAGTTTAAAAGCAGGTATTCAAAAGGCTGCCACCGCCATCAATCAAGGAGAAAAAACAGTTGACTTAGGCGAGATTGTAAAATTACTGAAACTAGATGCAACAAAAGAAAGTGATTTCTTCGCTAGTCCTGTCGAATTGAAAACAAATACTTATTATCCGATTGAAAATAACGGCTCAGCCAGCACACCTTTTTATACAGCATTGTGTTTATGGGTGGGGGCAGTATTATTTTCAAGTGTCACAACCACCAGTTTTGCTTTAGATAAAAAAGATCGCGGGCGTTACACTAAACGAGAACAATATGGTGCACGTTTAGGAACTTATTTAGTTGTTGGCACGATTCAAGCTTTAATTGTAACGCTGGGAAATTTATTTATTCTCGGTGTTTACACAAAAGATCCAGTGGAAAGTGTCATCTTTGCAGTTTTAGTTGCACTGGCCTTTACTATGATTGTATACACCTTGGTTGCGCTATTTGGAACAGTAGGAAAAGGGATTGCGATTATTATTTTAGTACTGTCGATTTCTGGCGGAGGCGGAAATTATCCAATCCAAGTTTCTGGGAAATTTTTCCAAGCGGTAAATCCATGGTTACCTTTTACCCACGCAGTGAATCTATTACGGGAAAGCGCCGGCGGAATTTATTGGCCGAATGCTACACCAGCGATCTGGATTTTGATTGGCTTATTCGTTGGTTTTGGCGTGATCGGAGTATGGATGTATCCGGTGTTAGAACCGCATCTAAAAAAACTTACAAAGGTTGCCCATGAAAGTAAAATTTTCCATTGATAAAGAGTAACGAACGACAGTTATTTTTGACTGAAGTTCGTTGCTTTTTTTTGCTGAAAAAATAACTTATATTTTTTTGAAAATAAGCTTTTTAATGATTGAAAAAAATGATTGACTTTTCACATGGAGGCGAGTAATATTGCGCTTGTTTGCAGTAATTAGAGGAGTGGAAAAAGTGGATTATCTTAAACGTTTATTAGTGGGACGCCCATTAAAATCTTCGGAGGACGAAGGCCAAAGTTTATCCCGTTTTGCAGCACTTGCAATGCTGTCTTCTGATGCATTATCATCAGTCGCTTATGGAACGGAGCAAATTGTTGTTGTGCTGGTCACTTTATCAGCAGCTGCAATTTGGTATTCTTTACCGATTGCTGCAGTCGTTTTAGTTTTATTAACATCTTTAATTTTATCTTATCGACAAATTATTCATGCCTATCCCCATGGCGGTGGCGCTTATGTCGTGAGTAGTGAAAATTTAGGAAAGAACGCCGGTTTAATCGCTGGTGGTTCACTTTTAATAGATTATATGTTGACGGTGGCAGTTTCTGTGTCAGCTGGAGCTGAAGCAATTACTTCAGCCATTCCGTCGCTGTATGCTCACCGAGTCGCAATTTCGATTGTGATTGTTTTGTTAATTATGCTGATGAATTTACGCGGTTTGCGAGAATCAGCTGGATTTTTAATGTTTCCGGTTTATACCTTTATTGCAGTGATTACGATTTTAATTTTATATGGCATCTTTAAAGTTGTTACCGGTATGGATGCTTATCATGCGACAGCTGCACCAGGAGCGCTGGTACCGGGTGTTACGATTGCTTTATTGTTAAGAGCCTTTTCATCTGGTTCTTCTTCTTTAACAGGGGTAGAAGCGATTAGTAATGCTGTTCCATTTTTCAAAAAGCCAAAAGCTAAAAATGCTGCCGGCACTTTAGCGATGATGGGTTTAATCTTAGGATTTTTCTTTACGGGGATTACTTTTTTAAACTACTGGTATGGAATTGTTCCTACAACAGAAGTAACCGTCTTGTCGCAAGTTGGTTCAGCAGTTTTTGGTGGTCAAGGAATCATGTATTATTTGTTACAGTTTTCCACCGCTTTAATTTTAGCAGTTGCAGCCAATACTGGCTTTTCCGCTTTTCCAGTCTTAGCTTATAATCTAGCCAAAGATAAATACTTACCTCATAATTATCAAGACCGAGGTGATCGTTTAGGTTATTCCAACGGGATTATAACTTTGGCATTGGGTTCAATTGTTTTGCTTTTGATATTCCAGGGATCAACAGAACGTTTAATTCCTTTGTACTCAGTCGGCGTATTTATTCCATTTACCTTGTCACAAACAGGGATGGTTTTAAAATGGCGCAAAGAAGGCAAAAATTGGTTTAGAAAATCGATTGCTAATATCATTGGGGCTGCGATTTCTTTTTCAATAGTGGTAATTTTATTTGTTTTCCGCTTGCCTGATATTTGGCCATTCTTTATTATTATGCCTATTCTGATGTATATTTTTTATCGCATTCATACCCATTATAAAAATGTGGCGGAGCAATTACGGATTGCCAATGATGAACCGATAAAAATTCATGAATATGACGGAAATACAGTGGTGGTTTTAGTCGGGAATGTTACCCAAGTGAATGTTGGCGCCTTAAATTATGCTCAGTCAATTGGGGATTATGTGATTGCGATGCATGTCTCGCTAGAGGAAAATGAAGAGAAGGAAAAAGAAATTCGAGCAGAGTTTAAAAAACATTTTCCAGATATCCGTTTCTCTGTTGTTCGATCACCGTATCGTTCAATTATTAATCCAGTTACCCGCTATGTTAAGCGGATTAGTAAAACAGCTAAAGAAAGAAATTATACTACGACGGTCTTAATTCCTGAGTTTGTTCCTAATAAAGCTTGGAAACGTTCGTTGCATAATCAGACGGCGCTACGTTTACGTTTGAAATTAGCTTATCGCGATGATATTATCATCTCAACTTACAATTATCATCTGAAAAAATAAAGAAGACGACTATCAATTTTTTTGATAGTCGCCTTTTTGTTTATCGGTTGGTAGGATCTAGTCTTCTTTCGACAATACCTAATAACCAGTCGGTAATAATTGCCATTAAAGCGGTAGGTAACGCACCAGCTAAAATAATGGACGTGCCATCTGTGGCATTGGTTCCGCGAATAATAATATCGCCTAAACCACCGGCACCAACGAAGGCACCAATCGCAGTAATTCCGATTGCCACGACTAAAGCATTTCGAATCCCTGCCATAATGACTGAAACAGAAAGAGGCAGTTCAATCATGTAAAGTCTTTGCCAAGCGGTCATTCCCATGCCTTTACCAACATCTAGTGCATTGCGATCGACTTGTCGCATACCAGTATAAGTATTTTTGATAATCGGTAACAAAGAATAAAGAAATACTGTCAGAATAACAACATTTACCCCTAAACCTAAGCCCAACATTAAAATAGAAATCATCGCTAGTGAAGGAATCGTTTGAATAATATTTGCAATTCGAATGATCCAGTTGGCTAATTTAAAGTGCTTAGAAATAAATATCCCAATCGGAATCCCCACAAGTGCCGCAAACAACACACCATAAATAGAAATCAAAAAGTGACGAGTGAACTGGGAGAAGACATAAGCACCATTGGTTTGGAAATAGTAGAAAAATTGTTGGAATGTATTCATGTTTTCCATCTCATCACTTCCCTTCAAAGTAGTTGTTTTCTTTTAGAAACTCTTCAGCTACAACAGATGGTTCAAGTAAATCATTATCTGCCCGATAATTTAATTTTTGCATTTGTTCGGTATCAATCGTACCACTTAATTTATTCATGGCTTCTTTTAAATCTGGATGTTCCTTTAATAAACGATCAGTGACCACCGGCGCGGCATCATAAGGTGGAAAGAAACTCAAGTCATCTTCCAGCATCACCAAATCATAACTAGCAATCCGGCCATCAGTCGAATAGCCTAAAACGATATCCATTTTTCCAGCATCCACAGCATCATAAACTAAACCAATCTGCATCGGTAAAATAGAATTAAAGGAAAAGCCATAGGTTTCTTGGAAGCCATCATAGCCATCACCTTCACGGGTAATCCAAGCGGTATCAACACCGGCTTTTAACTCACCAGCCATATTTTTTAAGTCACTTACTTTAGTTAAATTATATTTTTCAGCCGTGTCTTTTCTAACTAGAAAAACGTAGGTATTGTCAAAACCATAAGAAGGAAACCAAGTTTGATCATAGCGTTTTTGAAATTCATCACTGACAATCTCAAAAGCTTTTTTAGGATCTTTTTCAGCTGGTAAACCTAAAGTAGTTGTTACATCGGTTCCAGTATAACGAGCCGCTGAAATAGAGGCATCGCCATTGATCATTGCTTGGTGATTAATCGTTGTGGTAGCTAAATTATTTATGGTAGTTGTATTTAAATCAGTATAATGTTCAACCATACCACTGACAATGCTGGCTAAAATTTGTGCTTCTGAGGTGATGCCACCCGTAATTGCTACTGTATCTTCAGTATTATTAGAGGCTAATCCAGGAAAAGAACAACTGCTAAAAAGTACCAATGAAGCCGTTAAAATGAATAAAAGTTTGATTTTCTTCATTTATTCCACCTCCTGTTTTAAAGCAGTCGGTGTCAATTTGTTTTCCAATAATCCGAGTAGAAAATCAGAAAGCAAAGCAATAATAATAACTGGTACAGTCCCTGCGATAATTAATGGCGGTTGGAAATTATTTAGTCCACTAAAGATTAAGTCTCCCAAGCCACCGGCACCGATATATGAAGCCAAAGTCGCCCAAGCGATAACATAAGTTGCGGCTAAACGAATCCCAGCCATGATGGTTGGCATGGCAATCGGTAATTCGACAGAAAAAATTGATTGTAAATTGGTCATCCCCATACCTTTGGCCACATCACGATAATTCCAATCGACATTTTTCATACCGATATACGTATTACGTAAAATTGGCAATAAAGAATAGATAAATAGCGCAATGACTGCCGGTAATTTACCCACGCCAAAGAAAGGAATCATTAAGGCCAATAAAGCTAAGGAAGGAACCGTCTGTAAAACTGAAGCCAAACCGATCACAAAAGAAGAAATTTTTTGAAATCTAGTTAAAACAATGCCCAACGGTACAGCTACCAAAATTCCTAAAGCTAAGGCCAGTGCAGAAATATAAATATGCTCGGCACTTTTCGTTAGAATTTGTCCGCCGTATTCATTAATAAATGCTTGCACAAGCTACGCCCCCTCTCCATTGGTGGCAACACTTTCGGCAGCTTCAGCAAAGGAATCTTCTTCGCCCCATAAAACATCGTAAATAATATCAACTAGCGATACCCTTGTCAGAATACCCACTAAACGGTCGTCATCGTCAACTACCGGTACGTATTTAACACCACGTTTTAAAATTCTTTGTAAACTATCTCGCACCAAAGCAGATTTCTTCACATAAAATACTTTTGGATTATAAATTTCACCGATACTAATATTTTTGCCAGTTCGACGCATTTTATCAATCGTTTCAACATCGACAAAGCCTTTCAAGACATTGTTTTCATCGACAACCAATAAAGTATCTACCCGTTTTTCTCGCATCAGTGAGATAGCGCTTTGCAAGCTTTTTTCTGATGTGATGGAAATTGCTCGATCGGTCATTAATTCACCAACCGTTGTTGTGTCAGGTTTGGCTTGTAATAAGCGATCTTCGCCGATTAATTCTTCAACAAAAGAATTAGCAGGATGTTGCAAAATATTTTCGGGAGTATCATATTGAATGACTTTTCCGTGATCCATTATTGCAATGCGATTGGCTAATTTTAGCGCTTCATCCATATCGTGGGTAACAAAGACAATTGTTTTTCCAAGACGTTCTTGTAAATCCTTCACCAAGTCTTGAAGTGAATCTCTCGTAATCGGATCCAAGGCACCGAAAGGCTCATCCATTAAAATAATATCTTGATCTGCCGCAAGCGCTCTCACTACACCAATCCGTTGCTGTTGACCACCGGAAAGTTCATTAGGATAACGATCCAGCATTTCTCGAGGCAACTCGACTAAATCAATCATCTCTTCGGCTGTTTTATTACGTGTTGCTTGATCAACTTTTAGTAATTTTTGGACCAAAGTAATATTTTCACGAATAGTCATATGGGGCATTAAGCCAATACTTTGAATCACGTAGCCAATTTGACGGCGTAATTCGACTGGATTTTTTGTTTTGATATCTGCCCCATCAATTGTGATCGTTCCTTTAGTTGGATCAATCATTCGATTAATCATCCGCATCGTTGTTGTTTTACCACTACCACTAGTACCAATAAAACAAACGAATTCACCTTGGTTAATCGTTAAATTAACATCTTCAACGGCAACTTTATTTCCGTTGTAAACTTTTGATACATTCTCAAAATGAATCATTTTTCCACCTCTTTTTTTAATCAAAAATAATGAGTTCATTAAATTAAGTATGAGGTTAATTGGAAAAAAATGCAAATTTGGTGTGAATAATAAAGAAACGACAGCGTTTTTTCAACTATGGAAAGCGATTAAAAGAACAATCTTTTTTTTCAAAAAAACACCTAAAATAAATTGTCATACTACAAAAAAACGACTTGAGTGAATTCAAGTCGTTGACCTTATTTATCTGGATATAAATGAGCCTCAATTTCAGTACGTTGATCAGCTAAAAAAGGAGGCAAAGCCAAAGTTTCGCCTAAATGCTCCAAGTCTTCATCTAAAGTAAATCCTGGTTTCAACGTAGCAAATTCTACACGAATCCCACCAGGCTCACGAATATAGAGACTTTTGAAGTAGCCGCGGGTAATTAATTTTTCTACCTGCCAATTTTGTGAGAGAGCCTTTTGGTGTAAAGCTTCTAACGACTCATCATTTTCTACAGCAAAAGCAATGTGATCGATACTGCCACGACCCATACGGGTTTTTTCAGTCGATTGACTTTGGAGAATCGCAACATAATGATTTGCTTGAGGCTCATAACGATTATCAACAAAAGACCAATCCAATAATTTTTCAAAAAAATCGATTGTTGCTGCTGGATTTTCCACATAAAAATGAATGGCACGAATATCGATGATTTGCCGATCGGCGGGGATCTCATTTAAGACCAATTTATTTTTTTCTAAACTAGATATTTGAGTTTCAGTTAAAGTAATTAAAACATCATCTGGATCATGTAAAATAATCGTATTTTCTTTCGCTTCATACGAGACGCCAAATTTTTCTATTCGTTCTTGCCAATATGACAAACTATTTTTCGGTAGATTCAAACCAATCTCAGCCAAATACTCACGGTTGTCATAGCGATGGCCTAAATGGGGTACGGCAAAAAAAGTGATTACTGAACCGGCAGATCCTTGATAATCGCCGTAAAATAAATGTGGCATTCGATAATTTTCTTGATTAACGGTATTTTTAACGAAACGTAAGCCAAGAATTTCAGTATAAAAGTGAATGTTTTCTTCCTTATGACGCGTTAATAAAGATATATGATGATACAACATAAAATTCTCCTCTTTTCTTATTTAAAGTAAGTATATCTCAAAAGAAAAAGAAGGCAAATAATCAACCTGACTTTAATCAAAAGTCAAAGCGTGATAAGATAGCTGATGGAAAAGAGGAGAAGAAATGCTAACAACAGAAGATTTTGATTTTGATTTACCAGAAGAATTAATTGCCCAAACCCCTCTAGCAAAAAGAGACAGCTCAAAACTATTAATATTAAATCGCGAAACAGGCGAGGTAAAAGACACCCATTTTGATCATATTATTGATGAGTTGCAAGCTGGAGATGCTTTAGTGATGAACGATACACGTGTTTTACCAGCGCGTCTGTATGGAGAGAAACCAGAAACCGGTGGTCATCTGGAAGTTTTACTATTAAACAATATTAATGGTGACGAATGGGAAACGTTAATTAAACCAGCCAAAAGAGCCAAAGTTGGCACAGAAATTTCTTTTGGCGATGGACGCTTAAAAGCAGTCGTGACAAAAGAGTTAGACCATGGTGGGCGTATTGTTGCGTTTTCATATGAAGGCATCTTTTTAGAAAATCTAGAATCCCTAGGTGAAATGCCGCTACCACCTTATATCAAAGAACGCCTAGAAGATCCTGAGCGTTACCAAACAGTTTATGCGAAGGAAAATGGGTCAGCCGCTGCACCGACAGCAGGGCTACATTTTACTCCTGAATTATTAAAAAAAATTGAAGCCAAAGGTGTAAATTTAGTGTACTTAACTTTACATGTTGGTTTAGGTACTTTCCGACCAGTCAGTGTCGACAATATTGCGGAACACGAGATGCATAGTGAATTTTACCGTTTAACGGAAGATGCTGCTGAACAATTAAATCAAGTTCGTAATAATGGTGGAAAAATTGTTGCGGTAGGTACCACATCGATCCGTACTTTAGAAACAATCGGTACAAAATTTAATGGTGAAATTAAAGCCGATAGTGGTTGGACCGATATTTTCATTACACCAGGTTACCAATTTAAAGTTGTCCAAGCTTTTTCTACCAACTTCCATTTACCAAAATCAACTTTGGTGATGTTAGTCAGCGCCTTTGCTGGGCGTGAAAACACTTTGGCCGCTTATCAACATGCGATTGATGAAAGATATCGTTTCTTTAGTTTTGGCGATGCAATGTTTGTAAAATAGCACAAGAAAACCCCAGGCGCTCGATTCGCCTGGGGTTTTTAGATATCGGAAGGATAAGATCATTCGAAATGTTATTACTTTGATTATACATGTAAAGTATGACATGAATTTCTTGATGATAAACATAAATATTTGTTTGTTGTTACATTTTCACATAAATCTTCGATACTCTTTACGCATTTTTTTTAATTCTAATTTTGATCAACTACTCAACTGCTAATGCGCATTCACTATTTATAAAATGATACTTCACACATATATTCTATTCAATTTTCGCACTTTGGTGAATCTGGTACTACTAACAATTTTTACTGTTTATAATATTCTACTTCTTACCGAGAAATTCTTCGAATGAACTTTGTTTCCTCCTTCCTTGTATCTATAATATAGCATAATTAGTTAGAAAAAGAAAGCGATTACAATCATAAAATTAAAAAAAATTATTCACCTCTTTTGAGGGAAATACGAATCACATTCTTTGAATCTGTTAGAAAAACTGTGTTATAGTTAAATCATATGATAACTTATCTAACATTTAAAGGAGGAATTTGATGGCAGATTATCGTAAAAATATTGAAGAAGTAGAGGAGGAATTTGCAACAAATATTCAAAGTGGATTAACCGAAACGGAAGTTAACGAACGACTTAAAAATAACGGAAAAAATAAATTTGATGAACCACCTAAGGAATCACTGGTAAAAAAATTCTTAGTTAGTTTTAGTGATTTTACCACCCTCGTTCTAATCGTCGCAGCAATCATCTCGCTTTACACTGCAATCGCCACCGACCACGGAGATTATTTCGAAGCCTTTCTAATTATCGCAATCGTGATTATCAATGCTGTATTAGCAATTGTTCAAGAAGGTAATGCTGAAAAAGCCTTAGCAGCTTTAGAAGATATGAATAAGCAGACTGCAAAAGTCATACGAGATGAGAGAACGATCGATGTAGATGCAGAAGATTTAGTTGTGGGAGATATTTTAGTCTTAGAATCTGGTGCCATGATTGCAGCGGACGCTCGAATTGCAGAAGGCTCACAGTTAAGAGTAGAAGAATCAGCTTTAACTGGTGAAAGTGAGCCAGTTGAAAAAGACCCTGACTTTATTCCAGAAGATGAAGCACCTTTAGGCGATCGATTAAATATGATCTTCAAAGGCTCAACAATTGTTAATGGTCGTGGGAAAGCAATCATTACAGCGGTCGGAATGCAAACTGAAATGGGTAAGATTGCCGGTTTGTTAAATGATGACCATAATCAAAAAACACCTCTGCAAAAACGATTAAATCAGCTTGGTAAAAGAATTAGTTTGATCGCTTTGGCAGCTGCGGCTTTTGTGTTCTTCATTGGTTATTTACAAGGTGAACCTTTATTAGAAATGTTCATTACAGCAATTTCATTAGCTGTAGCGGCTGTTCCAGAAACGTTAGCCGTAATTGTTACCTTAACTTTGGCTTATGGTGTTCAAAAAATGGCGAAGAAAAATGCCATTATCCGTAAATTGCCAGCAGTGGAAACTTTAGGCTCGGCCAATGTCATCTGTTCTGACAAGACGGGTACATTAACTCAAAATAAAATGCGGGTTCGACGTGTTTGGACTCATGGTGATAGTGTTGTTGATACTGAAGAAGGTATGACGGATGAAGCGATGGAAGTATTATCAGTAGCCGCTTTATGTAGTGATGTCTTAGTTGAAAATGATGACAATGAATTAGTTATCAAAGGAAATCCAACGGAAGCTGCAATTGTACGAGCAGTGGAAGAAAATTATCATACCAAAGCTGAATTAGAAGAAAAACATCCCCGAGTGGGAGAAATTCCTTTTGACTCAGAACGTAAAATGATGACGACCATTCACAAATGGGGTAAAAAATATTTATCAATTACTAAAGGCGCTTTTGATGTCCTATTGCCAAAATTCCATTATGGTGATGTTGATCAAGCAGCGATTGTCAATGACCGTTTTGGTAAAAAAGCTTTACGAGTGATCGCTGTCGGGTATCATTTGCATGATGAAATGCCAACTGAAATTACTTCAGAAGCTTTAGAAAAAAATCTAACACTAATGGGCTTAATCGGGATGATTGATCCGCCTCGCCCTGAGTCAAAAGGCGCTATCAAACGAGCGAAAAAAGCCGGAATTAAGACAGTTATGATCACCGGTGACCATGTTGTAACAGCAGGGGCGATTGCCAAAGAATTGGGAATCATGAAATCTCGCAAAGAAGCTATCTCTGGCGCTGAATTACAAAAAATGAGTGACGATGAGTTAGATGGACGCGTAAAAGATTTATCTGTCTATGCTCGGGTAACCCCTGAAGATAAAATTCGGATTGTTCAATCTTGGCAAAGATCAGGTGCCGTTGTGGCTATGACAGGTGATGGTGTCAATGATGCACCCGCACTTAAGGCCAGCGATGTTGGTTGTGCGATGGGTATCGCCGGAACCGATGTAGCTAAAAGTGCAGCGGATATGATTTTAACAGATGATAATTTTGCAACGATTGTTGATGCAGTGGCGCGGGGCCGTTCGGTATATCAAGGGATTCGTAAAGCGATTAATTTCTTATTGAGTTGTAATATCTCGGAAATTTTTATCGTATTAATTGCTATGTTATTAGGCTGGGGTGCACCATTTACCGCCGTTCAACTATTATTTGTTAACGTTGTGGCTGATGGACTTCCAGGTTTTGCATTAGGCCGTGAACCGGCTGAAGCGGGCATTATGGATGAACCACCGATTCCACGGAATGAAAGTATTTTTGCTCGTGGATTATGGCAAAAAATTGGTTTAAATGCGTTGATGTTTACTGTGGTTGCTTTAGCGGCCTTTTACATTGGTGCGTTTGTACCTTCGATTAGTTATTTTGTCCAACCAAGTTTTGAAGTTGCACAAACCTGTGCTTTCTTAGTATTGGCGTTTTCTTCTATCTTACATGTCTTTAATGTCAGAAGTTCTCGCTCAATCTTCCGAGTAAACCTATCTACTAATAAATCATTGGCTCAAATGGCCTGGTTAGCGATTGGAATTACAGCAGCAATTGCGATTATTCCACAGACCCAAGAATTATTTAGTTTAGTGTCTATTAGCTTTAACCACTGGATTATTGTGGTACTACTTTCATTTGTACCGATTATTATTAATGAAATAATTAAATTCCACAAAGCACCAGAAGTTGATCCAGAGGAAATTTAAAAAAATCTAAAAAGAAAACACAAATGACTCGATATCTTTATCGACGCATTTGTGTTTTTATTTTAAGTTGAAATAAATTGATTACGGTATTGAAGCGGAGTAACTTTCATATTAGCAACAAAAAATTTGGAGAAGTAAGAAGGCGATGAAAAACCCACTTCATAACTAATATCAGTTATATTTAATGAACTTTTCCGTAACAAGGAACAAGCTTTTTGTAAACGAAGCTGTTGTATATAGTTACTGGGACTGATTGCCTTATGTCTTTGAAAAAGTTTAAAGAGATAGGTTCGATCGATTTTGTGTTCTTCAGCAATTTGCTGGATAGAAATATTTTGGGTGTAATGCTCGTCAATATAGTACAGAATATTTCGAAAAACTTGTTCACTTTGACTTAAAATTTGATTGGTTGAGAAGCTTTCTAACAGGTAATCTAATAGGGCATAGGATTTACTCATACTTGAAAATTGATTGCCTTTTTTAAAAGAATCGTAGATCTCTTCAAACAAAATATTTATCTTTGTATCAAAAGAGCCTTTAATTACACAATGCTGCGTATTGAGATTAATTTGATCTAATAAAGACGCTACCTTACTTCCAGAAAAACCAATCCAGCGGTAACTCCAAGGATTCTCTTTTTTGGGAAAATACATATTTTTTGAATTCGCTGGAATCATAAATAAGTCTCCAGCAGTAATGTGCTCCTCACTGATTTGAGGAGTAGAAAAATACCCTTCACCAGCGACACAATAATGCAATACCCAGTAATCGATTGGCGAATACTCGGAAGGTTTTGTCGGACGACAACGCTCATAGCCCACTTCATACAAATGAAATTCTTGGCTACTTTTTGCTTCATTTACTAAGATACTCACATCGTTTTTCATTTGGATATCCATAAGGGCACCCCTTTTTGACTATAAGTAAAAAGGAATGAAAAGTCAACATTAGTACAATAAATTGGAAACATCAGTTGTTTTCATTTTTTTTGAAAGCGCTATATTATTTAAGCATAGCAATTGCATAAAAACTAACACTTGAAAGGAAGTATCTTATGGATAAATCGAGAGAACGTTTAGGTTCTGTAGCGCTCATGCTAATGACCTTTTCAGCTGTATTTGCCTTTCCCAGTATTGTCAATAACAGTATCCAGATTGGTTTAGCGACAATACCAGGTTATTTGTTCGGAACTATTTTTTACTTTTTACCATTTATTTTAATGATTGCTGAATTTGCTTCAGCCAATTCTAAAAAAGAATCGGGGGTGCATAGTTGGCTCGAATCTGTTTTAGGACCTAAATGGGCTTTTCTAGGCGCCTGGTCATATTTTTTCGTTAACTTATTTTTCTTTTGTTCATTATTACCTAATACCTTAATTTATGGCTCTTATGCTTTTTTAGGTAGAAATGTTTTTGAAGGAAACAATAGTACAATTATCATTGCAATTATTTCGATTGTTTTGTTCTGGATAATGACTTGGGTCTGTATCAAAGGGGTTGCTTGGATCTCTAAAGTGACTAGTTTTGCTGGTAGTGCTCGTTTATTTATGGGTGTTGCCTTTGTGGTACTGGCATTTATCGTTGTCTTCGGATTTGGTCATGAACCAGCACAAGATTTTAACTTTTCATCGATTGCACCTAAGTTTAACTGGACCTTCTTCATGACGATGGCTTGGATCTTACAAGCTGTTGGCGGAGGAGAAAGTATTGGCGTATATATCAAAGACGTAAAGGGTGGTAATAAAACCTTTGTTAAAACAATGATTGGCGCAACAATTATTGTGGGTGTGATGTATATTTTGGGCGCAGTGGCAGTTGGTTTTGTTGTACCAGCTGATGTATTGACTGGTAATTTTTCTAACGGAATTTTTGATATATTCAAGATTTTAGGTAATTTTTTCCATATTCCTAGTGGTGTGATGGTTCGCTTAGTCGGCGTAATTTTATTTATTGGTAGCCTGGGTTCACTGGCATTGTGGACAGCAGCACCGGTAAAAGTGTTTTTCTCTGAGATTCCTGAAGGCGTTTTCGGTAAATGGTTAGTTAAAACAAATGAAGAAGGGAATCCGACAAATGCTTTGTTGGTCCAAGGAGTGATCGTAACGATTTTATTAGTTATTCCTGCCTTGGGAATCGGAAATATGGATAGCTTTTTAGAAACATTGATTAATATGACCGCTTCAACATCATTGTTACCAGTCCTATTCTTATTGATTGCATATATTGGATTACGTTGGAAAAAAGACGATATGGAGCGAAGTTTCAGGTTTGGTAACCGAACTGTGGGTTTAACTGCTGGAATTTTATTATTGGCAATCTTTGTCTTTGTCTTCTTCATGTCCACTGTGCCAGATCCACAATTAATTATCGCTGAATTGAATGGTACTTTGGCAAAAGGTACAGCGAGCCCGATTGGCATGTTGGTTTATAATGTCGCCGGCTTAGTTATTTTCATGGGCTTTGCGTGGCTTTGTTGGGCACGATATGAACGAAAAAATAAAAAAATTATGCAAGATAAGGTGGCTGTAAAATGAAAGTTTGGGAAAATTATCAAGTAGATAGCGTTAACCGTTTAGCACCGAGAGCTCATTTTTTGAGTTTTCCATCAATTGAAAAAGCTAATTTAGGCGACAATAAGTACACTCACGCCTTTAAGAATCTAAATGGACAATGGAAGTTCATGTTTTTGGCTGCTCCAGAATACAGTCCACTAGATTTTTATCAGAAAGATTTTGATACACAACAGATGGACGATATTACCGTGCCAGGAAACTGGCAAGTTCAAGGATATGGGAAGATGCATTATTCAGATTTATGGTATAACTTTCCAATTAATCCACCTTATGTACCAACTGAAAATCCGACAGGTATCTATAAAAGAACTTTTGAAGTAGATGAAAGTTTTAGAAATCAAAAAATTATTTTACGTTTTTGTGGTGTTGACTCAGCTTATCACGTTTGGGTGAATGGACAAGAAGTTGGCTATAGTAAAGGTGCCCGCAATGAAGCGGAATTTGATATTACTGACTTAGTAGATTTTGATAGTAGCAATGATTTAACAGTCCGTGTTTACCAGTGGTCTGATGGGACTTATTTAGAAGATCAAGATATGTGGTGGCTCAGTGGGATTTTCCGTGATGTTGAACTGATTGGTGTTCCTCAGACTGGGATTGAAGATTTCACAATCGTGGCTGATTTGACGGATGATTATGAAACAGGATTACTAGATGCAAAAATTCGTTTAAGAGAAAACAACGGTCAAAAAGTTTCACTTCAGTTAGTAGATGCTGCTGGAAATATTGTTTTCCAAGAACAGCAAACAGCTGAAGCAACCGATATTCATTTTATGAAACAATTGCCACAGATTCGTCACTGGACAGCTGAAACACCGTACCTTTATCAAATAATGATCACTGTGGAGAAAGATGGACAATTAATAGAAGCAATTCCACAAAAAGTTGGTTTTAGAAATATTCGTGTAACTGGAGAAACATTCTTGGTCAATGGTGTGGCAATTAAGTTTAAGGGTGTCAATCGTCATGATTATAATCCTAGAAATGGTCGAGTCGTAACCAAAGAAGAAATCGAGAAAGATATTGTATTAATGAAACAATTCAATATTAATGCAGTTCGAACAAGTCATTATCCAGCATCTTATTACCTATATGAATTATGTGACGAATACGGGATGTATGTCATTGATGAAACGGATTTAGAGTGCCATGGCTTTGAATTAACTAACCGCTATGATTGGATTAGTGATGATCCTAAGTGGGAGACGGCATATGTTACTCGCATGGTACGCATGATTGAACGTGATAAAAATCATCCTTCAATTATTTTCTGGTCACTGGGAAATGAATCTTCCTTTGGTCATAATTTTAGAAAAATGGCTGAGGTAGCCAAACAAATGGATCCAACTCGTTTGGTTCATTATGAAGGAGACTTTGAAGCCGAAGTTACCGATGTTTATTCTACGATGTATACATGGTTAGAGCATCCGACAAGAGAATTATTGATGAAGAATATCATTGAAGATTCGAAAAAACCTCATATTTTATGTGAGTATGCTCATGCAATGGGGAATGGACCAGGTAATTTTAAAGAATATCAAGATTTATTTTATGCTCATGATAAGTTGCAAGGGGGATTTGTTTGGGAATGGTTTGACCACGGCATTGAATCCTATGATGAAAATAATGAAAAGTATTACCGTTATGGCGGGGATTTTGGTGATGACCCTAGTAATAAAGACTTTTGTATCGATGGCATGCTGATGCCTGATCGGACACCTTCTCCAAGTTTATATGAGTTTAAAAAAGTGATTGAACCAGTAGAAACTACTGAAAAAGATTTAGCAAAAGGAGAATTCACTTTATTAAGCCGTTTTGATTTTGCTAATTTAGATCAATTTAAAGTGGTTTACAATTTAATGGAAGATGAAACAATTTTAGTGAGTGGTGAGCAGAATTTACCAAGTATTCCAGCCAGAAATCAAGGAACATTGAGTTTAAATTATGCTTATCCTGAACATCCTAAAGCAGGTGCACATTATTTCTTAAACTTATCCTATCAGTTGAAGGGAAATACTGAGTATGCGAACGCTGGTCATGAATTAGCGACGGCACAATTTATTTTGCCACTACAAGTTCCTGGTATGACAGTCGTACCTACAGGGAAAATGCAAATTTCAGAAAGTTTAGCCGAGTTGCAGATTACTGGTGCTAATTTCAAAGTTGTTTTCGATACAGTCCGCGGCACTATGACAGAACTGGAAAGAGATCATCAAACAATTATTTCTAAAGGACCAAGTTTTACTTTCTGGCGGGCGCCGATTAGTAATGATATGGAAATTATTGATGAGATGAAAAAAGTTCAATTCTTACATTTAGAGCACGATAATGTTAGAAGCTTTAACTATCAAGATCACCAAGACTTTATTCAAGTAGAAGTAGAAGTCATTCACGGTACTACTAATAGTTCTTGGCATTACCAATGCTGCTACCAATACAAGATTTTCCCAAGTGGCGATATCTTATTTAATCTAAAAGCTACTCCTGGTGGGAAAATTGATATGGCACCGGATATGTTGCCGCGTTTAGGGGTAACAATGCATTTAGATAAAAATTTAAATCAAGTCAGATATTTGGGACAAGGACCGTTAGAAAATTATGCCGACTCCCGTGAAGCAGCACAACTAGGAATCTATCAAAGTACAGTGGACAATATGTTTACAAATTATGTCGTACCACAAGCAAATGGTAATCATATGGAGACTGAATGGGTATCTCTAACAAATGATCGCGGCCAAGGATTGTTGGCTTCAACCAATCAAAGTTTTAATTTCAGCACTTCTTATTATGACGAAGCTACTTTAGATGTAGCTAAGCATACGAATGAATTGCAAAAGAGCGATCACGTCGTGCTGAACATTGATTACAAGCAAAATGCTTTAGGTAGTTATGCTTGTGGACAGTGGCAATTAGAGAAATATCGGACGAAATTTGAAGCCTTTGAATTATCTTTCCGATTAACCGCTTTTAACAATAAAGAAGTCACTGATTTGAATTTAGCAAAAGAGAACATTCAAGTTAGTACTAAAGACTAATTATTATAGCTGAGTCATAAGTTATCATAACTGTGACTTAGCTTAATTTTTGTTTATCGGAAGCTAAGGAATCTTGCAAAAGCAAATCAAAACAAGTATCATTGTACAAGTTGCAAATATGGCAATATTACATAGATAAAAAAGAAAGTAGGCACGACTTATGACTGAACCAGCGATTAAATATCGTCTGATAAAGAAAGAAAAACATACTGGTGCTCGTCTGGGAGAAATTATTACACCTCACGGTACGTTTCCGACACCGATGTTCATGCCAGTAGGAACTTTAGCTACGGTTAAAACGATGTCACCAGAAGAACTAAAAACGATGGGTGCAGGGATTATTTTAGCCAATACTTATCACTTATGGTTACGCCCAGGTGAAGACTTGGTAGAAGAAGCCGGTGGATTACATAAATTCATGAATTGGGATCAACCAATTTTAACCGATTCCGGTGGCTTCCAAGTTTTCTCATTGGCTGATATGCGTAATATTGAAGAAGAAGGTGTGCACTTTAAAAATCACATCAATGGTTCAAAAATGTTCTTATCGCCAGAAAAAGCTATCAATATCCAAAATAAATTAGGTCCCGATATTATGATGAGTTTTGATGAATGTCCACCTTATGATGAATCCTATGATTATGTTCAAAAATCGGTGGCACGGACTTCTCGCTGGGCAGAACGCGGATTAAAAGCTCACGCCAATCCAGATCGCCAAGGACTGTTTGGAATTATTCAAGGGGCTGGTTTTGAAGATTTACGTAAACAAAGTGCCAAGGATTTAGTCAGCTTAGATTTCCCTGGTTATTCTATCGGAGGATTATCGGTAGGTGAACCAAAAGCTGAGATGAATCGGGTATTAGAATTCACGACACCTTTGATTCCAGAAAACAAACCACGCTATCTAATGGGTGTAGGCGCTGCAGATTCACTAATCGATGGCGTCATTCGCGGCGTCGACATGTTCGATTGTGTCTTACCAACGCGAATCGCTCGTAATGGGACAGTCATGACTTCACAAGGTCGTTTAGTAGTGAAAAATGCGAAATTTGCTCGTGATTTCAGACCACTAGATGAAAAATGCGATTGCTACACTTGTAAAAATTATAGTCGGGCGTACATCCGCCATTTGATTCATAGTGATGAAACATTTGGTATTCGCTTAACTTCTTACCATAACCTGTACTTCTTAATTAACTTAATGAAAAATGTTCGTCAAGCAATTATGGACGATAATTTATTAGAATTTCGTCAAGCATTCTTTGAAGAATATGGTTTTAACAAAGAAAACGCAAAAAGTTTCTAATTTTACTAGAAAAGACTAGTTAAACCTTTTAATCTTTGTTAGAGTTGATATGGATACTTATAATGTGAGGAGAATTTTAATGGGTAATTTATCGATGATTATTTTATTAGTTGTGATGGTTGGGATGTTCTTTATGATGAACCGTTCTCAAAAGAAACAACAACAACAGCGTCAAAATCTTTTAGACTCTATGAAAGCTGGCGACAATGTCGTAACTATTGGCGGTTTGCACGGTGTGATTTCTGAAATCAACAATGCAGACAAAACAATCACTCTTGATTGTGAAGGCATCTTTTTAGTATTTGATCGCGCGTCAATTAAATCAGTTACACCTGCTGCAGGTGCAACTGTAGCACCGGTTGCCTCAGTTGAAGAAGAAGTGACTGTTGTGACACCAGAAGAAACACCAGCTGAAGCAGATGACACTGCTAAGACAGACGAAAAATAATTCAGATTTATATTAATAAAAATTGATATAGTGTGAATGAAAATTAAAAAAAGGATTATAGATTGACTAGCCTGCTAGTGGATTTATAATCCTTTTTTTTATTATGTTTGTCTGCTTATAGCACTTCTGATTGTTTTATTATTATTTTCTTTATTGAGTGCTATTTAAGGCGAATCATTTTAAGTGTATTTTTTTTGTTTTTTTATATTTTTTAAAAATGTTGATAGGGAATAGGGAATTCTAGATAATATATTAAGAAGCTTGATTTAATAATAAAAGTAAATCCCATTTTTTAGTAAGCGCTTTCCGAAACTTGGGATGAAAGTTCATTTACTTTTTCTTTGCGCGTTATATAATAAATTTGTAAGGAGGTATGACATGTTTATTGATTTAAGAAGTACTTGGATATTAGAAGAGCTTGTTACATTTCAGGGTCATGTTTCTATTAGTTTTATTATGGACAAATATTCAGTAAGCGCCCGGCAAATCGATTATTCATTAAATAAAATTAATGATTACTTATCTCAAACAAATGGCAATACAATCAAAAAAAGCAATGGAGAATTAGTTTCTAATTTTGATGTTCAAGCCTTCTATTTAACCGTAAAAAATAGTAAGCAAAGTGTTTATATCTTTTCGGAAGAAGAACGGTCAATCATGATGATTTTGTTGCTTGTTGGTCAGACACATCAAATATCCTTGCAAGACTTTATTATTGACTTAAATATAAGTAAAAATACTGCCTTGAAAAGTTTAAAAAGCGTAAAAATAATGTTAGAAACTTATGGTTTAGAACTTAGATATTCCCGTGCTCAAGGGTATCTAATATTAGGAAATGAGTATCAGACGCGGTTGATGATTCGAAATTTAGTCGATGCTATCTTGAAAGATGAATTCAAGAAAAATTTTGTACTGTCTCTTTTGGATATCTCTTTCGAGGCGGAAAATATTTGGCAAAAAATTAGTTCCTTAGAAGAACGATTGGGGACGGTTTATACAGATGGTCGACGCTACTCTGTTGCTTTGCTTATGGCTATTTTTTTGAGACGTATTAATAAAGGTTTAATTTTAATTAATTTTTCTGATGTAAGTGATATTAAAGATACGCTAGAGTATCAAGAAATTACCGATTTGTTTTTTGATAAAGACAATGTCCCTAGTATTGAGTTAGCATATTTAACCTTGTGTATCTTATCTATCGACATTTCAAAAATGAATGGCTTTTCTGATGTGGAAATTCCTGAATTACGGAGTGCTATTTTAAAAGTAATTGCTCTTTTTGAAAAGAAAGCTTGCGTGTTTTTCTCAGATCATAGTTCACTCATAGAAATATTACTACAACATTTAAAGCCGGCTTATTATCGAATGCGCTACTCATTGAATCTTTCAAAAAGTTTTGACGAAACGTTGTTAAAAGAAGCAGCAGATAAAGAATTTAGTGAAGTATATCAGATGGTAGAAGCTAGCTTAGAGCCGCTAGAAAGCTTTTTTGAAAAGAAACTACCGACACAAGAAATTAGACTGCTTACTTTGATTTTTGCTGGCGAACTTAAAAAGAAAAAAATGAAACCAAGTAAAAAAATTAGAGCAGCAGTTATTTGTTCAGAAGGTATTTCTGTATCAAGAATTTTATACATTACTTTGTCACAATTGATTCCAGAAATCGAATTTTTGAAACCGTTATCTATTAAGGAGCTAAGTGAGCTAAAAGATAATGAATATGAGTTAATTATTTCACCTTTTTATATTGCGACAGCCAAAAAATTGGTGGTCATTGATCCTTTAATTACTAGAAGAAATGGCCTTTTAATTCGAGAGAAAATTTTAAGCGAAATATATGATCTCAGTAGCAACCAAGTGAATGTAGATGAAATTCTAAATATTATAAGACAATCGGCCACAGTGAGTAATGAACAAAAATTACGATCGCAATTAAGTAACTATCTGTACATGCCATCCCAAGAAATTAAAAAGTCACATAAAAATATAAAAAAAGTGAATCATGAGAGTCCTAATATTGCTGAGCTTATCTCAAAAGGAAGGATTCAAAAAATAAAAAAAGTGGCGGATTGGCAAGAAGCATTACAGATTGTAGCTAAGCCTTTAGAAAATGAAAAAATTATTGAGTCAAAATATGTGGAAAGAATCATTAATAATTATCAACAAAGCGTTCCCCATATTGTCTTTGGTAAAGAAATTGCTATCCCTCATGCAAACTACGAAGAAGCGGTTAAGGCTGTGGGGATGAGTATGTTAATTATTGAAGAAGGAGTTACTTTTTCAGAGACACAACATGTTCATATAGTTATTTTACTAGCAACCCCAGATAAAAGTAGTCACTTAAATGCAATGCTTCAACTTTTAGATTTATCAGTTACTGATGATGATGTAAATCAAATGATGCAAGAGTCATCAGCTAACCATATATTAAGTATTTTAGAGAAGTATCATTAATTTAAGATACTTTACTAGCTAGGTCTAGGCGAATGACGATTCGCAATTTAAAAAAACTTTGGAGGAAGAAAAATGAAACAAATTGTCTATTACGGTATTGAGGATGTTCGGTTAAAAGAAGTTGCTATTCCTACCCCAGCTGCGGGTGAAATTGTTGTTAAAAACAAAGTTACTTTAACTTGTGGAACTGATGCCAAAATGTTTATGAGAGGATATCGTTATGACCCACCACATTTAATAGGACATGAAGCAGCTGGTGATATCGTTGCGGTGGGCGAAGGCGTTACTAAATTTAAAATTGGTGATCGAGTGGTTGCTCACAATACCGCACCTTGTCATAAATGCTACTGGTGTAAAAAAGGACAGCACTCTATGTGCGTCGACTTACCATCTAACTTAGGTTCTTATGCAGAGTATCAATTAATTCCAAAAAATATTGTAGAAGAGAACACTTTCTTATTACCAGATGAGATGAGTTATAAACAAGCAGCGTTAACAGAGCCCTTATCTTGTGCTACGTACGGAATTGATCAAGTGGAAATTGAACAAGGTGATAGTGTAGTTGTAAACGGTTGTGGACCAATCGGATTGATGTTTATTCGGCTAGCCTATTTGAAAGGTGCACGGGTAATTGCTTGTGACAATAAACCGAATCGCTTGGAATTAGCAAAAAAAATGGGAGCAATGCATCTAATTAATATCAATGAAGTTGATCAAGTACAAGCGGTACGTGATTTAATTGAAAACTCTCGTGGTGTAGATGTAGCAATCGAAGCTGCAGGGCTTCCAGAAGTTTGGGAAATTGCTTTTAATCAAGTTCGTGCTGGAGGTCAAGTTTTATGTTTTGGTGGGACTAAGAAAGGAACAAAGGTTGAATTTGACTGTACCCGCATGCATTATGAACAAATTACCGTCAAAGGTGTTTTCCATACAACGCCAATCCACGTAAATGCAGCTTTTGAATTGTTGAAAATGAATGCCATTTCTGCAGATGATTTTGTTGAAAATGAATATACAATTGAAGAAACCGAAGCAGCGATTAGAGAACATGCTGCAGGTAAAGTGATCAAAAATTGTATCATCTATGAAGATTAATTTTTTTATTTTATAAATGTAGGAGGTGAACGTATGCAGGAATTAATTTCCAAAAAATATATTTTTGTAGATAAAGACTACGAATCTCAAGATCAAGTATTTGAAGATTTAGGAAGTGTTTTAATCAATGATGGCTATGCAACAGTAGAATATATCGAAGCATTAAAAGAACGCGAAAAAAAATTTCCTACTGGATTACCTACAAATTATATAAAAATTGCGATTCCCCATACAGAACCACGATTTGTTAATAAGCCATGTATTCTTGTGGCGAAGTTAGCTAAGCCTGTAACGTTTAATGAGATGGGTAAGTTTGATTCGCCAATTGATATTGACATGATTATAATGTTAGCACTAAATGACGGGAAAACACATTTAAACACTCTTCAAAAGGTGATGGATATTATTAGTGATCAAGAAATATTAGGACGCTTAAAGACTGATAATACATGCGATGGTATTTATGAAACATTTCAAGTCGCTCTAAATAAATAATTCTGACCATTCCGTTACTTGATAACGGAATGGAGGTTTTTAAATAATGAGGAGGATATATATGAAAACGATTATTGTAGCTTGTGGTGGAGGGATTGCAACTTCTCAAACGGTTGCTGTTAAATTAGGGAATATGTTACAAGAAGCGGGAATGAGTAAAAGTGAGTTTGCTATTGAGGCCATCAATATTAATTCATTACCATCTTATGAAAAAGTAGCAGATATTTATGTATCAATTTCTCCAATTGGAGAGAAGCAATATGATATTCCAACATTTAGCGGTATTCCATTTTTGACTGGAATGGGTTCTAAAGAAGAATTGGAAAAAATTATGGTTGAACTAGCAAAGAAATAGGAGGAAGTGACGAATGGAAATTATTCAACAGATATTTCAGAATCTAATAGATCTTGGAGCTTCTGTCTTTTTACCAATCATTTTGACAATAATTGGTGTCATTTTGGGAATGAAATTATCTAAAGCATTCTCAGCTGGATTGATTTTAGGTGTTGCTTTAGTTGGAATGGGTATGGTGATGGATTTCATGACTGCCAATGTTGGAGCGGCAGCTGAAGCTTTTGTACAAAATACTGGCGTAGAATTGAAAGCGCTTGATATGGGGTGGGCACCTGCTCTTGGACTTGTCTGGACCTGGGAATATGCATTTTTAATGTTTCCTATTCAAATCGTGGTGAATATTATCATGTTAGGTTTCAAGTTAACGGATTGTTTAAACGTCGATATGTGGAATGTTGGGAATAAAGTTTGTACGGCTTTCTTGGTTTCTTACGTAAGCGGCAATGCTCTTTTTGGTTTCGCTTTTGCAATTATTCAATGTATTTTGGAGTTGAAAAATGCAGATAGCACTCGCTACCGATTAGAAAAACTAACTGGAATCCCCGGTGTTTCTATGCCTCATCCAATGTTTTTATCAGGAATCTGGTTCTATCCTTTCACACATTTAATGGATATTATTTTACCAGAGAAGGCTAATATTGATGCACAAAAAATTCGCGATAAAATTGGTATTTTTGGAGAAAATCATATTATGGGCTTCATTGTAGGATGTTTCATTGGTATTTTTGGCGGTTATGATATTTCAGCAATTTTAACTCTAGGTGTGCAGGCAGGAACTGCTTTGACACTATTTCCAATGGTAGCCAAATTGTTTACTACTTCATTGACACCAATTAGTGAAGGGGCAACTGAATTTATGAAGAGAAGATTTTCTGGAAGAGAATTTACTATTGGACTAGATTGGCCCATTATGGCAGGTAGATCTGAACACTGGTTGTTAATGATTTTAGCAATCCCGGTAATTTTCGTATATGCCATTTTCTTACCTGGAAATATTGTATTGCCATTTGGTGGTTTAATGGAAATTTGTTTAATTGTCCCGCTATTTTATTTAACAATGGGAAATATGCTTAAGATGGCTATTGGCACGCTGATCGGTTTGCCTGTTCATTTATATGTAGCTTCATATTTTGCACCATATTTTACAAAATTAGCAGAAACAACTGGCGGTGCCACAGTTCCTAAGGGACAAATGTTGGCTTGGCTTGGTATGGATATCTCAGAACTGCGTTGGATATTTGCAGCTTCTTCTGAGGGGAATATGATTGCAATTGCTTTATTGATCGTGACCATTCCGTTGGCTTTTTATTATTTCAGATCAATCAAAAAAGAAGATATGAAATATGCGGAAGAATTAGGTTATGAAGTAAGTAAATAAAGAAAATAGGTGGAAAAAATGGCAAAGAAAATTTTTATCTCATTTGGAATCCTTCTTTCAGCAATTTTTTTAATTATTAGTGTCATTTCTTGGAACTTGTACTTGGGTGGGTGCGCCTTTGTGATGGCCATTGGCTTGACTCGTTTTTTAGAAAAAGATAGCTATGTAAGAGTAACGAGAAAAAAATTGAAGGAGGGCTAATTTTGACTAAAAAAGTAATGAACGATCCCAATGATATTGTAGAAGAAAGTATGGCGGGACTCATGAAAGCTTATCCTGGTTATTATCAAAAAAGTAAAAAAAATTGTGTGCTCTATAAGTCACCGGAGCGTGATAAAGTTTCTTTAGTATCAGGTGGAGGTAGTGGACATGAACCAATGCTAACGGGTTTAATTGGTGAAAATATGTTAAGTGCCGTAGCTGTGGGAAATGTTTTTACTTCACCAGATCCTAAAACTATTTTGGATGCAATCGAAGAAGTAGGCGGCGATAAAGGCGTTTTAAACTTAGTTTGGAATTATGATGGAGACCGAATGAATTTTGATGCAGCTAGTGAGTTTGCTGAAATGAAAGGTCTCATTGTAGACACAGTAATCGTAAATGATGATATCGCTTCAGCTCCAAAAGATCGAGGGCAAGACCGTCGTGGTGTAGCTGGAATATTGTTAGTGACAAAATTGGCAGGAGCTAAAGCTAGTGAAGGCGCTAGTTTACCTGAAGTTAAAGCTGTCGCTGAAAAAGCTGTTGCAAATACAAGAACTATAGGAATTGCATTAACACCCTGCTCAATTCCTGGAAAGCCAGAAAACTTTGAAATAGCCGATGATGAATATGAATACGGTATGGGGATCCATGGAGAACCAGGAATGCAAACAGAAAAAATGACGGACGTTAAAACAATTGTGAAAAAAATGATGGACCAACTACTGACAGAGTTTGAAGAGAGAGAGCTTCATGAAAAGGAAGTTATCTTATTCATTAATGGTATGGCGGCGACAACATCGCTTGAAATGTTTTTAGTGAATGAGGAAGCTAATCAATATCTAGCTGACAAACAGATTAAAATTTACGACAATATAGTTGGAAAATATTGTTCTTCATTAGAAATGGCTGGTATTTCTATCACTTTGATGGTAGTTGATGAAGATCAAAAACCCTTATATGATCTAGTGGCGAAAACACCATTTTATTCTCGTTATATTTAAGGAGGAAGCTTATGAATTGTTTATCTGTTAATCAAACTGAAGAAATGATTACTTACATTGCAGAAAATATGATTAAAAAAGAAGCTGAGCTTTGTGAATTAGACGGGAAAATTGGCGATGGCGATCATGGAATTGGCATTGCTAGAGGATTCCGAAGTGTCTTAGCAGAGATGGACAATACTCATGACGATGTAAAGGCAGTCTTTGCGAACGCTGGATTCGAAATGATGAATTCAATGGGTGGTGCATCAGGCATTGTTTTTTCATCAATTTTTTTAGGAGCAATGACTGAAAGTCCCGTTGATTCACTAACTGTTTCAAATTTAAAAAACTATTTGGAGAATGGATTAGCTAGAGTTAAGAAAAAGGGAGGAGCGCAATGGGGTGACAAGACCATGATTGATGCTTTCGAACCAGCAGTCGAACAATTAAAATCCTACACTGGTGAAGATTTAGTAGAAGCTTTTTCAATTTTAGCTAAGGCAGCCGATCAAGGAGCTGAAAATACAAGAAATTATGTCGCTAAATTCGGTCGAGCAAAATTCTTGGGAGAGAGATCACTTGGATCAGTAGATGCTGGTGCAGTATCCGTTTCGTTAATTTTCAAATTCGGGAATGAATACTTGTTGAAAAGCAAGGAGGAAAGCAATGTCTAAGATACTTAAATCAAATGTACTACAAGAAGCAATGGAAATTTGTCATTATTTTTGGAAATCAGGTTGGGGAGAGTTTCATGCTGGGAATATGAGTTATTTGCTAGATGAAACTCAAATCCAAGAGTTTGAAGAGGAACTAACTGGAAATAGAGAAATTCCTGTAGATTTTTCAACACAGGGACTTGCTGGGCGAGTCTTCTTAGTCACTCGGAGTGGAGCAGTTTTTAGAAATATACTAAAAAATCCTATTCAAGATTTTGGGATTTTAAAAGTACGAGAAAAATCTCTAGAGATACTATGGGGATTTGAAGGGGACAAGTTACCAACAAGTGAATTATCGGCCCATTTACTATGTCATAGTAAAAGATTAGCAAGTAATGATCAAAACAAGATTGTTTTGCATTGCCACCCGACTTATACAATTGCAATGACCTTCGATCATGAACTTGATGAGAAAAAATTGACAGACACTCTCTGGAAATTAAATTCTGAATGTGTGTTAGTTTTTCCAGATGGAATTGGATTGTTGCCTTGGATGGTTTGTGGCGAATCCAATGGTATTGGAGAAGCAACTGCCGAAAAAATGTTGACACATCGAATTGTTATTTGGCCGTATCATGGAATGTTCGCGGCAGGTAATGATTTTGATGAGGTAGTCGGGTTAATAGAAACCATAGAAAAAAATGCTCAGGTTTATATGTTAACAAAAAATAAAAAGAATCCTGGAATTTCCGATAGTCAACTAATAGATTTAGCTCAAGCTTTCGGAGTAGAGATGCATGATTAGAATTAAGAGCAAAAGTTTTCTTTTGCTCTTTTTTTCGGCTTTTTTGTGAATAAAGTTCTAATTAAAAATAACTCATATTTGAGTGTTTAAAATGATTGCAAAGGAATATACCAATATTAAGACCTTTATATGAAGGAAAAAATATTTTTTATTTGGTGTGAAAAAAATCACAAAAAAACTATTTACAAATAAAAACCGTTGATGTATGATATGAATGTGAAATGATTAACAAATAATTTTTAGCAAATTTAGGAGGCTAATAATGGTTAAAACAGTAGAAAAGGAAAACACAAAGGAAATCAGTGTTGAAGAAATGATTGATGATTTAGCAGTCAAAGCCAACGTTGCATTGGACGCAATGGCAGACTTCACACAAGAACAAGTTGACCATATCGTACACGAAATGGCAATGGCAGCATTAGATAAACATATGCTTTTAGCAAAAATGGCAGTTGAAGAAACTGGTCGTGGTGTAGTCGAAGACAAAGCGATCAAAAATATGTATGCTTCAGAATATATCTGGAACAACATCAAACATGATAAAACTGTAGGTGTCATCGGCGAAGACAAACAAAAAGGTATCATCGAAGTTGCTGGACCAGTTGGTGTTATCTGTGGGGTTGTACCAACAACTAACCCGACATCAACAACTATTTTTAAAGCGATGATCGCTTTAAAAACAGCAAATTCAATCGTCTTCTCATTTCATCCATCAGCACAAAAATGTTCAATTGAAGCTGCACGTATCGTTCGTGACGCTGCGATTGCTGCTGGTGCTCCTGAAAACTGTATCCAATGGATTGAAACACCATCAATCGAAGCTACTCAAGGTTTGATGAATCATCCAGGCGTAGCCATCGTATTAGCAACTGGTGGACCAGGCATGGTTAAATCTGCTTACTCTACTGGTAAACCTGCTTTAGGTGTAGGTGCTGGTAACGCTCCTGCTTATATCGAAAAAACAGCTAAAATCAAACGTGCAGTTAATGACTTGTTTGTATCAAAAACATTTGATAACGGCATGATCTGTGCTTCTGAACAAGGAATCATTGTTGATAAAGAAATTTATGATGAAGTGAAACGCGAATTCGAAAAGCATCAAGCATACGTTGTGAAAAAAGCTGAATTGAAAAAATTAGAAGACGCTGTAATGAATGAAGGCAAATCTGCTGTTAACCCAGCAATCGTTGGTCATTCAGCAATGGATATTGCACAACGCGCGGGTATCAAAGTTCCTGAAGGGACTAAAATGATAATCGCAGAACTAGATGGCGTTGGCGCAGACTATCCATTATCTCGTGAAAAACTTTCTCCAGTCTTAGCAATGGCTAAAGCAAACAGTCAAGCAGAAGCATTAGATATGTGTCAAATAATGTTAGAACTAGGCGGACTAGGTCACACTGCTGTTATCCATACTGAAGATGAAGACTTGCAAGTGAAATTTGCTTTGCGTATGAAAGCTTGCCGTATCTTAGTAAACACACCATCTGCTGAAGGTGGTATTGGTGATATCTACAACGAAATGATCCCATCATTGACTCTTGGTTGTGGTTCATACGGTAAAAACTCTGTATCTAAGAACGTATCTGCTATTAACTTAATCAATGTTAAAACTATGGCGAAACGGAGAAATAATATGCAATGGTTTAAATTACCACCAAAAATCTTCTTTGAAAAAAATTCATTATTATATCTAACTAAGATGCAAAATGTTGAACGAGTTATGTTAGTTTGTGACCCAGGTATGGTTCAATTCGGTTATGCTGACATCGTTCGTGAAGTATTAGGCCGTCGTAAAAATGACGTGAAAGTTGAAGTATTCTCAGATGTTGAGCCTAACCCTTCAACTGATACTGTTTACAAAGGTTTAGAAGTATTCAATGAATTCCAACCTGATACTGTAATTGCATTAGGTGGTGGTTCTGCAATGGATGCGGCGAAAGGTATGTGGATGTTCTTCGAGAACCCAGACACTTCATTCTTCGGCGCGAAACAAAAATTCTTGGACATCCGCAAACGTACTTACAAAATTGCTGATCCTAAGAAAACACAATTCGTATGTATTCCAACTACTTCTGGTACTGGTTCTGAGGTTACACCATTTGCCGTTATTACAGATAGCGACACTCACGTGAAATACCCATTAGCAGATTACGCATTGACTCCAGATGTAGCGATTATTGACTCTCAATTTGTTATGACTGTGCCACCTTCAGTAACTGCTGATACTGGTATGGACGTATTAACTCACGCAATTGAGTCTTATGTATCTGTAATGGCTTCTGACTACACTCGTGGATTGAGTTTACAAGCAATCAAAATGGTATTTGAAAATCTTGAAAATTCAGTTGAAACTGCTGACCCAGATGCACGTGAAAAAATGCATAATGCATCAGCGATGGCAGGTATGGCCTTTGCCAATGCATTCTTAGGAATTTGTCACTCAATCGCCCATAAAATTGGTGGAGAATATGGTATTCCTCACGGACGTACAAATGCAATTCTATTGCCACACATCATCCGTTACAATGCCAAAGATCCTCAAAAACATGCGATGTTCCCTAAATATGACTACTTCCGTGCAGATGCTGACTACGCAGACATCGCTCGTTACCTAGGATTAAAAGGTAACACTGATGCAGAACTAGTTGAAGCTTTAGCAACAGCTGTTTACGATTTAGGTGTTAAAGTGGGCATCAACATGAACTTGAAAGCTCAAAACTTATCTCAAGCAACTTTAGATGCAACTGTTGATCGCATGGCAGAACTTGCTTACGAAGATCAATGTACAACTGCTAACCCTAAAGAACCATTAATCAGTGAGTTGAAAGAAATCATCATTACAGCTTACGATTACAAAGCTTAGTCACACTAAAAAATGTTATGGGAGTAACCATAAGCAATCTTTTGGCTACTATTAACCATAGTCTTCCTAATTGAACCTCCACTTTTTGTGGAGGTTCTTCTTTTTTTGTTCTGGAAACCATGCATTTCGCTGGTGGTTCTGGGGTCTCTGTAGCATCCAGTCATAAGTATTTTGTTCATGAAATGCCTGGTAATCGTATCGACTGCTAATTATTTGTGTCAGCAACACTTAACAGTGTTAGAGTAATCATTCTGCCCATTGAAGCGTTCTCAATCGTTCCAAGATTGAAAACTTTAGTTGTCACATTATCATCTAATAATGGTTCAATAACGTAAAAACTAAACCAAACGTATGTTAGTTTAGCAAATAAGAATGTTGCAAGAGATTCTAGCAATCTCAACACATTTAATCACTTCTAAAACAGTTTTGTAAGAGGTGATACCAACACCTGAATTGTCTAAGCTAAAATATACTGAAGTCAAGGATTTTGACTTTATTCAGTCGCTTTTGTGTTGCACATAGAGTGCAAATTCAAGTGAAAATAAAAGAGCTAAACTCGCTATTCATAATTAATGAGAAAAAATCAAGCTTGTCATTATGGCATTTGATAAAAGATAAACTGTTATAGCAATTCTAAAAGTCTTACGCTCATGACAAAAAGACCCTAAATAATAGAGAACTGATATTTTTCTATCAGTGTCTGTTATTTAGGGTATCTTCTATATTTATATTCTTTTGTCTGTTTTTGAAGTTTGAAAGCTCACATTAACTATTTTGGAGTAAGCTTTATTTATTCTTCGACTTTATTTTTTTGAATAACCTTTGCTAGTACCAGACAAGCAATAATACAGCCAACAGCCATCACAATTGCATAGATGAACATCATGTTAAAACCTGTTTTACCGCTGTTATTGTCTAACCAACCACCAATCATCGTATACATAAAAACATCTGGTAAATAACCTAAGCAAGAAACGATTCCAGAAACGCGGCCAGTTTTTGAAACCGGGATACCTGCATCATCGATAATCGCAAAATATTGACTACGAATTAAATAGATAAAGAACATACCGGCAACGAAATTTCCTAAAATAATTGTTAACAGACCTTTATCTGCAGGTAAAATTAGGAAAAGTCCGTATGACAGAGCCGTCAAAGTAGCACCACCGACAATCACTTTAATTCGAGAGCCGATTTTGTCAGCTAAAAGTCCACCAATAATTCCGCCGAAAGCTTGAATCACATAACGAGTGCCACCTAATGTAGCACCACCAGCAACTGATAGTCCGTAAATATTGATAGCTAAAGTATTAATATAGCCAAAAATACCATATAAACTATAGCCAAAGAATACGATCATCACTAATAACCAAACACGAGGAATCGCCAGCTGTTTGAAGGTACCGATAATTACTTCAGAGAAAGACTCAGCATTTTCTTCCTTGTCAGTGTCTTCAATAATAAACCAATTTAAAATACCAATAATAATTACAACAATCGCACATGTCCGAATTGCCCAAGCTGTCCCTAAGATTTCATTTGCAAAACGACCATAGACTGCAGTCATTCCAAATACCAAAATAGCATTTAAAATTCCCCGTAAACCTTCTTGTAAACCAAATAATCGACCTTGTTCCGAAGAATCACCTAACATCCGAGTTGCTTTAATCATTGCAGACCAATAGGTAATAATAGTTGAAATTCCCATCAAAACAAAAATTAGTCTAGCTGTATTGAAAGAAGGGAAGGTTGAAAACCAAATACCTAACAAACCAGTTGCCAAAAATGAAATAGTTAACAATTTTCGTGCAGAAAACTTATCGGCCACAATCCCACCAATAAAATAAGAAACAGTCGCCATAGTGGCATAGCCAGAGGATAGCATTCCCATTTGAGCATTACTTAAATTCATCGCTTGCTGAATTGGTACATAGAACGTTTCACGAATATAAGGTAATTGGAAAATGATTCCGGCGCCAGCGGCTAAGAGTAATAGGGTCCCGTATTTTTTAACAGATGCTTTGTTCATTAAATAACCTCCATTTTATCTAATTGTCAAAAATAAGTCCATTGACACACTATTCTCTCTAGTAACGGTTTTAGTGTAAAGGCTTTCTTTAAGCTTGTCAATTACTTTTTATAATAAAAATCTCATGAAAAAATTATCAAATTGACGATTGTATGAATAAAAAATGGAAAATATGGAAAATGAAAAATCTTCTACGAAAATTAAGTAGAAGATTTTTTATTTTGATTTAGCTTCTGAATAATTTCTTCAATAACTAAAAAAAACACTGTTCGAGTTTTTTCGTGTGAATTTAAGGATTCAGACTGATGAGATTTTGTTAAATAGATCGTTTCGTGATTCTCTAAATTAATTTCAGTATTCAGTTCTTCTAGGATTAATAATACCTTAGCCTTTTTCTTTGCAGCTTCTTGGAACAAATAGTCAAATTGCGCAAATTTTCCAGCAACTGAAAATATTAAGAGTAATGTCTTATCACTTATTAAGCTAGGGATAAGCGATTCTTGTGTAGCTAAAATAATATTTTTATCGACAGTATAGTTTAATTTATATTCAAAATATTCCAAGGCAATATGAGTAGGACCATAGCCGAAAAGAATAATTTTATCATAGGTGTCGATAAGTTCAGCAATATATTCAGCATTGTCTTCTTCAAAGTTTTCCATAAAGTCTTGTATTCTAGTGAATTCGTTATTCATTTTTTTTTGCTTAACTAGTTCTTTTCCAGATAAGAAACGTGCATATTCTTTATAACCTGAGAAGCCTAGTTTTTTAACAAACTTAGATATTTTAGAAGGAGATACACCAGCAATTTCGGCAGCTTCCGTAATGGTTAAACTTGAGTGCTCCTTGCTAGCAGCCAGCAAATTTTGATGTATTTTTAGTTCTAAGCTATTTAATCTATCTATATGAACGTGCATATTAAAGCCTCCTAGATTTTATAAGTCAATGATACCATAGCAGAAAAAAAAAACCTATCTCCTGTGGAAAATTTTCCGTTTTTGATTAAAAAAATCAAATTTTATTGGAAAAATTAATCAAATTTTAATGTAAAGTAAAAAAAAACTCTGTATACTCTGAAACAAGAAAACGTTTTATAAATTTCAAAATGAATGGAGTTATTTCAATGAATTCAGACACTTTAGTTAAAGAGAGTATCATTAATGATGTTAAAAAACTTGTTCCAGCTGCCCAAGTTCTGACTGATTATGAAACTTTGTATGATGCTTCTTCGGATCGCTATCGTAAATACGCAAAAGCAAAAAGAGTTTTGGATAATCCAATACCTACTGCAGTAGTGCTACCTAATAATACTGAAGAAGTTAGAGAATTATTAATGTACGCAAATGATAATGATATTAATGTCATACCTAGAAGTGGGAAAACGGCGACTGAAGGGGGTCTTGAAAACTGGAAAGATTTGGCTCTAGTGATTGATGGCTCTAAGATGAATCAGATTTTAAAAATTGATTCTTATAACATGCAAGCAACCGTTCAAGCTGGGGTGAGATTGCAAGATCTTGAAGATGAACTAAGAAAAATTGGCTATACCACCGGACATTCACCACAATCAAAACCAATCGCTCAATACGGTGGACTTGTTTCTACTCGTTCAATCGGACAGTTTTCTACTTTATATGGTGGAATTGAAGATATGGTCGTTGGGTTAGAATGTGTCTTTCCTAATGGTCATGTTTCAAGAATTAAAAATGTTTCTCGTCGAGCAGGTGGCCCTGATATTCGTCATATTGTGATTGGGAATGAAGGAACATTATGTTATATCACTGAAGTCACTGTAAAAATCTTTAAATATTATCCTGAGAACAATAAATTCTTTGGCTATTTAGTAGATGATGTTGAGACTGGAATTAAAGTCTTGCGTGAAGTCATGACTAATGGCTATCGTCCATCTGTAGCCAGAACGTATTCATCTGAAGATGCGAGACAACATTTCTATCATTTTTACGAAGAAAAATGCGTCTTGATTTTCATGGCTGAAGGACCAAAAGGCATTGTTGAGGCAACAGGCGTAGGAATTGAAGAAGCGGTTGAGAAATTCAATGAAGGAGTTTATAAACAAGTCGATAGCCAGCTAATCGAAAATTGGTTTAATCAATTAAATTGGACAGAACAAACCATTGATGATGAAGTGCAAGGTATGATCGACAATGACAAACATGATGGTTTCACAACAGAAATTTCTGCCGATTGGGAGACAATTCCTCAAATCTATAATAATGTAATTGATCGGATTCGTAATGAATTTCCGCGGGCTCAAGATTTAACTATGCTAGGAGGACATTCATCCCATAGTTACATTAATGGAACCAATATGTACTTTGTTTACAATTATAATATCAACTGTGAACCAGAGGATGAAATGAAACTTTACCATCACCCTATTCAAGCCATTATTGTTGAAGAAACTTTAAAACTTAATGGTTCTATGTGTCACCACCATGGTATTGGCAAGTATCGCAATGAATGGACAAAAGAGGAACATCAATCAGCATATTATATGTTAGAAAGCTTGAAAGAAATCTTTGATCCAAAAGGAATTATGAACTTTGGGAATATTTATCCAGTGCAAGAGGGATATAAATATCAAAAATAGTCTCATTTATTTAAAGTTAGGATGCGTGAAAAATGAAAATCATTTGTTTAGTCAAATTTGTACCTGATGCTGAAAAATTCGAATATGATGAAATAAATGACCGAATTAATCGAGAAACATCTTGCTTAGTTTTAAATCCTGATGATAAAAATGCTTTAGCTTGGGCCCTTCAAGCAAAGAAAACTGATAAGAATGTGAATGTTGAAGTAGTGTCGATGGGACCTAAAAAAATTGAAAAAGAGTTAAAAGATTTTGTCCGCTTAGGGGCAAACAAAGCCACACTCATTTGTGACAAAGCATACGCTGGGAGTGATTCTCTAGCTACCAGCCGTGTTTTGGCTAAGTATCTTAGTGAACAAAATTATGATTTGCTTTTGACTGGAACCCATACTTTAGATGGTGGGACTGGCCACATCGGTCCCCAAGTCGCTGAATTATTGGCAATTGATCAATTCTCTAATGTTAAAAAAATTGACTGCTTTGATGGCTATACAATTGTAGAAGCATTACAAGACAATCAAATACTCCAGTTAAAAATACCGTTTCCTTGCTTAATTAGTATCATCAGTCAAATCAACGTACGCTTGGGTTTCGTTAGATATGAAAACATCGATAAAAACGTCGATGAACAATTCTCTCTAGTAACAAACGAAACCTTAGTGTTAGATGAACATTTGATTGGGAGAAAAGGTTCACCTACAAAAGTAAGAAAAAATATTTTTATAAAACCTGAAAAAAAAGATCATCAAACTATGCAGGTAGATGATGAAGGAATCGAAACTGTAGTAGCTTTTTTACAAGAGAAAGGATATCTATAATGTTTAAAGCATTAGTACTATTAGATGAAGAACAATTAAACTATTCTCTTGATTTGGTGGAAGTCGCGAGTCAACTAGCTGGTGAAGAAGAAGTTGCGCTTTATGGTCTAGGAATAAATTTATCAAATAAAGAGCTTAAAGGATTGGATTATTTGCTGACAATCGAGACACAAGAATCCCTAAAAGATAGTCGGATTGTTGCAGGATTGATCCAACAGGTTCAGACGACATATCAATTTGATACGATTATTATCTTAGCAACTGATTTTGGCCGGATGGTTGCGCCGAGATTGGCTATGAAACTAGAAGCTGGGTTAGTTGCTGATATTACTGCAATTGAGGTTGATGAAAAAGGCAGAAAACTAATTCGTCCAGCCTTTGCAGGAAATATGTTAGCAAGTATTGTTTGTGACTCGACACCAATTATGGCAAGTGTTCATCCAAATGTTTTTCATCCAGAGCTATTGACTAAAGAACCGAAAGTGATCACGTTTTGTCCAGATGGAATGAAAGCGTCCACAATTGAAATAATTAAAATTGAAAATCAACCAGAACTAAAAGATATTCGTGAAGCAAAAGTTCTGGTTTCTGCGGGAGCAGGTTATGAAACGGAAATAGAGAATTTAGTACCCCTGGCTAAACAATTAGCTGGCTTGGTTTCTGTTTCAAAAGAAGTAGTTGAACGAGGTAAAGCACCACGAGAAATTCAAGTTGGTCAATCCGGTAAAACTGTTAGTCCTGATTTGTACATTTCCTTAGGGATTTATGGATCGATGCAGCATGTTGAAGGATTGAAGAAGGTAAAACACTTAATTTCAGTAAATACAGACAAAGGTGCACCGATGAATTATTTAGCAGATTTAACGGTTATTGGTGACGCGGCAACTTTTGTTGAAAAATTAACTATGCGTTTAAAAAAATAAAAATAAAGAAGGTATAAACATGGAAATTAAAGACTTCAAAATGGATTTATTTAATATTAAGGGCAAAAACGCAATTGTAACTGGTGGGAATACAGGACTAGGTCAAGCATTCTCTTTAGCTCTAGCTGAGGCTGGCGCAAATATTTTTATGGCTTCAATTATGCCTGATGATGAAGCGTTTAACAAAACATTGGAAGAACGTGGCGCGAAAACTTTCTATATGTATGCTGATATTACTCAAGATGGTGTAGCGAAAGAAATTATTGAAAAATGTGTTGCTGAATTAGGTTCAGTTGATATTTTAGTAAACTGTGCTGGTATTTGTCCGGTAGATGATGTTTTAAGTTATGGCAGAGATAAATGGGATCCAACCATCGCGATTAATTTAACGGCGGCCTTTGATTTAAGTCATGAAGCGGCGAAATTTATGATTCCACAAAAGAGCGGAAAAATCATCAATATTTGTTCATTGTTCTCGTTCTTAGGTGGTCAGTGGGCACCAGCATATGCGGCCTCTAAACACGGAATAGCTGGCTTAACTAAAGCATATTGTGATGAGTTAGCGCAATATAACATTCAAGTAAATGGCATCGCGCCAGGTTATTTCAAAACACCAGTTGCAAAAGCTTCTATTGAAGATCCTGAAAGAAATAAATGGATTGTTGATCATACTGCTGAAGGCCGTTGGGGAGATGTGGCAGACTTAATGGGTGCGACAGTCTTTCTAGCATCAGAAGCCTCTCATTTTGTAAATGGTCACATCTTAACTGTTGATGGTGGTTTTTTAGTCCGCTAATTGAAGGAGAACTTTGATGGGAAAAAAATATATTGTAGGTATTGATGGTGGGAGCCAAAGTACAAAAATTGTTGTTTTTGACTTAGAAGGAAATATCATTGCTGAAGGGAGAGAAAATCTACGACCAATGCACTTGGATGATGGCGGTGTCGTTGAACATCCTGGTGATGATTTGTGGGATTCCCTTTGTATTGCGGCAAAAAAAGCCATGGGGCAATTTGGTATTCGGAAAAATGATATTATTGGGATTGGCTTAGGTTCGATTCGTTGTTGTCGGGTACTTTTGAAAAAAGATGGCTCATTAGCACAACCGGTGATTAGTTGGATGGATAAGCGAACAGCTACTCCTTATACTAGAGATAATCCAGAAGTTCAGTATGTAACATCTACAAATGGTTATTTAACCCACCGCTTAACCGGTGAATTTAAGGATAATATTGGTAATCACTTTGGTCAGTGGCCAGTGGATTACGAAACCTGGGATTGGTCAACTGACGAAAAAGTCTTAGAACAATTCAATTTATCCCGAGATATGTTATTTGATGTTGTTAAACCAGGCGATATTTTAGGTCACATTACTGAAGAAGCCAGTCAAAAAACGGGGTTTCCCGTAGGACTTCCGTTAGTAGCGACTACTAGTGATAAAGCAGTGGAAGGTTTAGGGGCTGGTTTAATCCATGATTACTCAGCTTTTGTTTCTTTAGGAACTTATATTAGTAGCATGGTCACCGGAAAAGATATGCCAAAAGATTCCACAAATTATTGGGGCATTATGTCTTCAATCCCAGAGAAATACGCCTATGAAGGTTACGGCATCAGACGTGGTATGTGGACAGTTTCTTGGTTTAAAGATTTATTAGGTGAAAAAATTAGTATTCGAGGAAATTATCAAGATATTTCTGAAGAAGAATATTTGAATGAACAAGCACAAAATGTCCCTGCTGGTAGTGATGGCTTAATGACTGTATTGGATTGGCTAGCTAATCCTTGGGAACCTTATAAACGGGGGATGATGATTGGTTTTAATGCCCATCATGATTATCGCTACATGTATCGTTCAATTTTAGAAGGCATTACTTATACAATGAAAAATAATGTGACTAATATGACCAATGAACTTGGTAAGGAAATTAAAGAAGTCATCGTAACTGGTGGCGGTTCAAATAGTGATTTGTTAATGCAAATCTTCGCTGATGTTTTCAATCTGCCAGTAAAAAGAAATGTTGTTAATGGAAGTGCCAGTGTTGGAGCAGCCATTAATACCGCAGTTGGCCTAGGTGTCTATAAATCATATGAAGAAGCCGTTGATAAGATGGTAAAGGTGAAAGATGTATTTACTCCTAAAGCTGATAATGTTGCGATCTATCGCCGGCTAAATGAAGAAGTGTATCAACAAATAGCTACGCATATTGATCCAGTTTTAATGAAGTCTTACGAAATTTTACACCCAGAGAATTAGCAAAAAAAGCCGTTGAAATACACGGCTTTTTAGAGTTTTAACTAAAGTGAGGGAAGACAGATGATTGAATTTACTGAGATAACAAAAAATTATGGCCCTTCAGCAGTTGCCGTCGAGAGACTAAATTTAAAGATTGAAGACCACCAATTTATCTGCGTGATCGGGACAAGTGGCAGTGGTAAAACGACATTATTACGGATGATTAACCGAATGATTGAACCTTCAAGTGGTGATATTGAAATAAATGGCCAATCAATTAACGATCTCGATGGTGATACATTAAGAAGAAAAATAGGTTATGTTATTCAAAATATTGGTCTATTTCCCCACATGACAATTAAAGAAAATATCATGATTGTGCCTAAGCTGTTGAAATGGTCAGAAGAAAAAAAATCCGGTATCGCTGAAAGATTAATTAAGAAGGTGGAACTCCCTCAAGATTATCTGGATCGTAAACCAGCAAATTTATCTGGTGGTCAACAACAAAGAATTGGCGTAATTCGTGCACTAGCGGCAGATCAAGATATTATTTTAATGGACGAACCTTTTGGCGCATTGGATCCAATTACCCGTGACGCTTTGCAGGAAATGATTAAACGCCTACAGCAAGAAATGGGAAAAACAATTGTTTTTGTCACCCATGATATGGATGAAGCGATTAAATTAGCTGACAAAATTATTATTATGGATCATGGCAAGGTCATTCAATATGATACCGCTGATGAAATTTTACGTAATCCTGCCAACGATTTCGTGGAAGAATTGATTGGAAAACGTAAGAAGAACAAACATATCGACAATCAAATTTTTGTTCAAGATTTAATGGGAACTGAGATTGCTAGTATCTCCTTAAGTAAGACGTTAGTTGAGGCGGTTAATCTGATGACTGAAAAAAAAGTGGACTCACTTTTAGTTGTTGATGAAAGTAATCGTTTAAAAGGTTTTATTGATATTAATGATGTCGATTGTGGATTAGATGACTCAGTCAATATTTATGAAATTATGCAGACAGAAACTGCCAGTGTAAATCAGAAGGAAAAAGTGGTTGATGTCATCGATCCATTATTAAATATGGAATTAAAATACTTGCCAGTTGTGAATGATGACAATCACTTAGTGGGAATTATCACACGTTCGTCGTTGGTTTCATTGATTTACAAAGAGTTGAAGTAGGTGAATAATATGATTAATTTTTGGAATCAATATGGTGCGGAAATTCTTTTTAAACTTTGGGAGCATCTGTATATTTCTTTTGCGGCAATTTTTTTAGGGATTGTTGTGGCTGTTCCATTAGGAGCTGGATTAACGAGACTAAAAAAAGGCTCAAACACGATTATTAATATTGTTGGATTTTTTCAAACGATTCCTTCGATGGCGTTGCTGTCGATTATGTTACCGATTTTTGGGATTGGGAAAGTACCAGCAATTATTGCCCTTTTTCTATACTCACTATTGCCTATTTTAAGAAATACATATGTCGGGATTCAATCAGTTGATGCTATTTATTTAGATGCGGCAAAAGGGATGGGGATGTCAAAATGGCAGCAACTTTTTCAAATAGAATTTCCATTAGCAGCTAGTGTCATCATTTCAGGTATCAAGGTTTCTGCTGTTTATGTTATTTCTTGGACAACCTTGGCAGCTTACATCGGGGCTGGTGGCTTAGGAGATTTTATATTTAATGGCCTTACCTTATATCGCATTGATTTGATTATGATGGGAACTATCCCAATTACTTTGTTGGCCTTATTAACAGATGCTGTACTTAGGTTTATTGAGTCACGAGTTACTGTGGGACGGGGTGAGTAGATGAGAAAGAAAATAATTGTTTTAACCATATTTTTTTGTACCTTTCTTGTTTTTGTGGGCTCAACTTTTTCTAAGAAAAATGACACGATTACGGTTTCTGGCGGAGTTACTTCAGAATCACAGATTTTAGGAAATATCGTGGTGCAACTATTAGAACACTACACGGATAAGAAAATTGTTTTTTTCAATAACCTAGGCTCCGCAAATATGATGCAAGCAGCCATGGAGCGAGGAGATTTAGATATTGCTTCTCCACGTTATACTGGAACCGATTTAGTGGGGACTTTAAAACTCGCGCCAGAAAAAGAGCCTGATAAAGCTTTAAAAATCGTTCAAGAAGAGTTTCAAAAACGTTATAATTTTGATTGGTTTCCTAGTTACGGCTTCTCCAATCAATTCACCTTTATGGTGACAAAAGAAACTGCCGAAAAGTATCATTTGAAAAATGTCAGTGATCTAAAACAATATGCAGCTGAATTAACTTTAGGAACCGACCAAACTTGGTATAAACGAGAGGGAGACGGCTATCAAGCCTTTACTGAAGAGTATGGCATGAAATTTCAGCGGGTCTTTCCGATGCAAGTAGGTTTATTGTACGATGCACTGGTAGCAAATGAATTAAATGTCATCCTGGGTTATTCTACCGATGGACGTGTAGGTAGTTATGAATTGGTGATGCTAGAAGATGATCGCCAATTTTTCCCACCCTATACTTGTAGTTTAGTGGCTAGCGATAAAATTTTAAAAGAAAATCCTGGATTAAAGGAAATTTTGAAGAAGTTAGATGGAACCATTGATACAGAAATGATGCAGAAAATGAATGATGCTTCAGATACTGAATTATTAGAACCAGCCTTAATTGCACGTCAGTTTCTAGAAAAAAATAATTATTTTGAGGAGGATAGCAGATGATTGATGGATTAATAAATTATCTCAGTGACAACTCTTCTTATATCATTAGTCAATTATTTACTCACTTATATATTTCGATTGTTAGTGTTGTTCTAACATTCTTAATTGGGTTTCCGATTGGTATTTTTCTTTCAGATAATAAAAAAATCGCGGGTATTGTTATAGGAATCATTAATGTTATTCAAACAATTCCCTCAATCGGTATGTTGACTATCTTGTTAATTCTATTAGGATTGGGCAAAAATACAGTAATTGCCACCGTAATCCTGTACTCCCTCCTACCAATTGTCAGCAATACTTATGTTGGTCTAAATAATGTGGACCCGACGTATGTTGATAGCGCCAAGGGAGTAGGTATGAGCCGCTTCCAAATTTTACTGATGGTAAAGATTCCGTTAGCCTTACCAGTTATTTTGGCCGGTGTCAGAAATGCTTTAGTGATTGCTGTCGGTATCACTACAATTGGTTCATTTGTCGGAGCTGGTGGCTTGGGAGATATTATTTTAAGAGGGATAAATATTACCGAAGGCGGACCGATAATCCTAGTAGGCGCTATATTATGCGCATTTGTTGCTTTATTTTTGGATCGTCTATTTGCTTGGATCATCAAGTAAAAAGCTGAACTTCTTGAAAACCATAAAATGAACCTCAAATCAAAGACATTTAATGAAAAACCATGTAGAAATATGAAAAGATATGTTTGATGCATCAGAAGTAATAACATGACGCTAAACCTGTACTGAGATAAAGAGTGCAGTTTTTTTCGGATTAGCTTGCAAAATAGTTAGGATTAAGCGCAGCATATGGTTGATTTTGTCTATCGATTGTTGGTGATTTTCATCATTTGGTAGTCTACATAAATTAACAGGTTTATAAGCAATCTGCTAAAACTCTACCAGGTGTTAGTATTCATTAGATAGTATACCGTAAGTACTGATAAAAATTCTTGGCTGATTTCAGAAGGTTGAATAGTAGAAGGTACTAGCTTTTACGGAAAATAAATGAATCAAGCAGGTTTTGAAGTAGAAAAACTTTGAGACCTGCTTTTTTATGTTTGAAATCTTAAGAAATCCACCCGTTTTTGGTGGGTTAGATCGTTGAAGGACACCAGCTGCTGAAAAAGTCTATCTGCTTAGTTAGTTTCTTTGTGCTATTGGAATTATTAGTCTTAAAATTAAAGAAATAATCAATTTCAAATTATTTTTTAGTGGATAAAAATAATGTTTTTTGGAATTGTGCTTATTTGAAGGAGTGAAAAAATGAAAACGGAACAAAAATTTAAGCGGATAAAATGGAATAAGCAACTGATTAGCATAATGGCAGGGATATTATTAGTAGTACAACTCGGCTTAGGCAGCTTGCCAGTCTTGGCAGAAACTCATCAGGAAAGCACAGATGAGACCCAAGTGCTGGAAAATTCGTTACTGGCAGCTGATGAAATTTTGGAAGAAGCCAACTGTGTCGAAAAAAACCGCTGAAGTAAAAGAAGTTGTACCAACTGTCGCAGCTCAGGTAGATAGTTTCGGTACCAAGAAGAAAATATTTTTACATGGGACACTTTAGGACCAGTAGCAACAATAACTGGGCTTTTATCAGGTGCTGTACTTGAAGAAAAAGATATCAGGATTCCGGCAGAATATGATAGTAAACCAGAGAAAATAAACTTGGCAGAAGTTTTTGGCGATCATCTAACTGCAAGTTCTAACTTATGGAAATTAAAAAGCTTCACGATTGAAAACTCTGCTGAGAAAACACCTGTTAAAATTTTAGATGATGATCTGACGGAGTTGTTTGGCCGGTATGACAATGGTGGTGGAAGTGGAAGACCAATTATTTAATCGATTGATTTTGGGAATGTAAATATTGAGAATGTGAAGAGTATGGCGAGACTTTTTTTTGGTTGTTCAAATTTGAAGATGATTAATTTGATCGGGGTAGACACTAAAAATGTCATAAATATGCGTGATATGTTTTACAATGTCAGCAGTTTAGAAAGTTTAAATCTTAGCAATTTCAACACAGCCAAAGTGATAAATATGTATTATATGTTTTCCGGAACCAGCAGCCTAGAAAGTCTAGATTTAAGTAATTTTAAAACAGGTAATGTGCTAGATATGTATTATATGTTTTCCGAAGTCAGCAGTCTAAAAAGTCTAGACCTTAGTAATTTCAAAACAGTCAAAGTGACAAATATGTCTGGTATGTTTAACGGAGTTAGCGCCCTTACCGAATTAAAACTTTCTAGCAATTTCAAATTTAAAGCTCACCTAACCTAAGGACACCAGACGGTACACAAAGATGGATCAATGATACTGAAATATTTGATTATGATACTGCTTTAACCACTTATCATAATGGGCTAACATCTGAGACACCAACAGTGACGTATCAAGTGCTAGATAACCCAGTAAAAATTACTTTTGATGTAAATCAAGGAGAGTAGGATTTTGACCCTGTGGAAGCTATTATCATCAATGGAAGTGAGGGACTAGCAGATCCAAAACTAGTTACCAATAATGGTAATTATGTGCCAACAGGATGGACATATAACAAGGGTGATGGCGATAAAGAAATGGTATTTGGCACAACGATCTTCACTAAAAGTGCGACATTTAAAGTGAAGGATTGGCGCAAACGAAATTATACTGTGATTCGTTATAGCGATGGTAATAAGACAGAGTTACAAGAAAATACGAAAGATTTTGATGAAGAATTACAACTTTCTGGGAATTTTGAAAAAGCTGGCTACACTTTGAGTAGCTGGAAAGATACTGATGGGAAAATTTATCCAATGAATGGACTTTTTTCTGCCGATGGAGTATCTGATGGCGCAACTATCGAACTATTTGCCCAGTGGAAACGTAAGCCTGTCACATTAACCAAAAATAAACTCATAGTATCTTTACCAACCGATAGCTCTTATGATGGACAAAGCCGTTCGGCAAGTGACGGATCCTATCACGATAGCAGCTGAATTAGTTATGGCAATCGCCAATGCGACAGGTGGGACTGAAAGTGATCTTGTGGAGATTATTTTTTGGGATACGATTACTTTAGATAATCCGATTGTCGTATCGAAAAGTACGAGTCATGTTTTACTAAAATCCCAGAATGGCAGTACTATTATTAGTCGAAACGCTGAAAATACACAAGAAATTTTTTCGGTAAATGATGATGCCGGCTTAACTTTGGAAAGTATAACGGTGGATGGTGGAAATAATTACACAGTCGAATATGTTTCAGGAAGTTTGACGGTAAATCCAACGACAAATCCAGACCCAGATCCGAATCCCAGTGATCCAGACCGTCTGCCACTTTATCGAGTATATAATAAAAATGATGGGGAACATCTATACACGCTGAGTCGACCAGAAGCACAAGGTCTGATTAATCTAGGTTGGCAAGACGAAGGCATCGGTTGGTATGGTGGGGAAACAACAGGCATTGCAGCTTATCGTCTTTACAACCCGAATTCTGGGGAACATTTTTACACTTTAGATAGAGCCGAATATGATTCGGTGGGACAAGCAGGTTGGAATAAAGAAGGGATTGCTTTTTACGCTGCAGAGAATACTGAGATTCCCATCCATCGCTTGTTCAATCCAAATGCACGAGATGCAGGATCCCATCACTATACTTTGAGTCTAGCGGAGAATGCGCATTTGATTCGTGAGGGATGGCGCTCTGAAGGTGTTGGATTTTTCGGGAAATAAATACGGCTTTAACGAAAACACGTCTCTACTTATAAAAGAGGAGACGTGTTTTTTCGATAGGTTTGTACAAAAAATAGAAAACCTAGTGCGAGGACAATAAAGAGTAGAATAAAGCCGTTTCTACTCCCAAATACCTCTGGCGTAGCAATGTTTTTTGGTACAGCAATAAATAGATGAGCGACCACGGTGGTGGATACTGCACCGGAAAATTGTTGTAAAGTATTTAAAATACTATTGCCGTCATCTTGTTGGTAGTCGTCTAATTGTGTTAGTGCTAAGGCCATGACATTGCTGACAGCCAAACCAAGTCCTACCATATAAAGAATCGTTAAACTTAGAAATAATGGGATATTATTTTGACCGATCAAAAAGATGAGCAGAAATAGGGCTAATGAAGATAAGAAAAAGCCACTGGCAATTGGTTTAAATGGACCAATTTTGTCCAGTAATATTCCAGCAATCGGTGCAACGACCGCTACTGTAATCGCACCAGGAAACATAAATAGACCAGCTTCTGTAGCAGTTTGCTGCAAACCTAATTGTAAAAAGTTAGGAAAGATAAATGAAATACCCAATGAAGCCGCTTGAAAAGCCAACGATCCATACATGAAATAGAAAAATTTCTTATTTTTAAAAATCGATAAATCCAGTAGATGATTCTGACGGTTAAAATAATAGAAGGTTAGTAAGCTGGCAATCGCTAATATCAACCAGAGCAGTGAAACTCGTTGGATGGCAATCAAGAGACTGGCCAAACCAACAGCTAAACCTAGGAAACTTTTTAAATTGAATTTTTCGTGCTTGCTGACTTTTTCCATCGACATCGCATAATAGCCTAAAACAAAGGAAAGAATAACTAATGGAATCAACAAAAGAAAAATCATACGCCAGCCAAAACTAGTTGCAATTATACCGCCGTAAGTTGGTCCAACTGCTGGAGCTAACGATGTTGTCATGGTGGCTAGTCCAATCAGTGTGCCACGTTTGTTTTTAGGTGCTTTCGTTAACACAATGTGATACATCAAAGGCATGGCGATCCCAGTTCCAGTTCCTTGGAAGATCCGTCCTAGTACTAAAACACCAAAACTAGGAGCAAGAAAACAAGTAATGACCCCTAATAAAAAGAGTAAATTCGCCGTAATAAATAATTTCTTCACCGCAAAGTTTCTCATTAAAAAGGCAGAAACAGGTACAGTAATGGCGAGAGCTAACAAGTTACTGGTGGTAATCCATTGTACAGTTGTTGTGTTAATCTGGAATAAACGCATCAAGGTGGGAAAGGTGACATTCATTGAAGTTTCGATTAACACCCCGACAGAACTCATAATTGCAGTGGCGATCACGGCTGGTAATAGCCGCCATTTTTTTGTTTCCATAATAAACTCCTAACTAAACTAAAAATCAGCAAAAAAAAGCTGATATAACAGGGAAAATGACTATTAAATAATTAGTCTTTTCTGTTCTTTGGCTGTTATCTTAGCTTGGTTTTAGTTCGGGGTCAATCAATTTGATTACAAAAAAAGTCAACGAAATAGGTTCGTTGACTTTAGCGTTGCGCGTATTGTTTTAAATCAATTCCTCGCAGCTCGGCCCATTCTCTTGGCTGACCGGAAATAATCACTGGACTTTTAATTAAATCAGCTGTTTTTTCACAGTTGGTTAAGACATATAAGTGTTTCAACTCATTTTTCCAACTTTCGATCATGGCGATGGTTTCATCGACCCCTTTTGACATTAATTTGTCTAAAAATGTCGCTGAGATACCGACAGATTGGGCGCCAAGGGTCAGAGCTTTAAAGATGTCAAAGGCATTGCGAATGCCGCCAGATGCTAGAATATGTCCATCGTGAGAAAAACTTTTGGCTTCTAGTAGGGAGATCACAGTGGATTGTCCCCAATTGTCTAAATAATCAAATTCTCTTTTTTTGCGGCGGGTGTTTTCAATCTGTGTAAAACTGGTACCACCATTGCCAGAGACGTCAATATTTTTAGCACCTAAGGCTAATAATTGCTGAATCGTTTCACGGGTCATACCAAAACCAACTTCTTTAATAATAATTGGTTTTTTGATAGTGGTAAGAATTTCTTTTAGATTGTCTTGCCAATCACTAAAATCCCAATCACCCTCCGGCATGACAATTTCTTGTGGCACATTTAGATGGACTTGTAGACCGTCTGCTTGCATCATGTCGATGACTTTTTCAGCATCTTGGGCATTTCGACCTGCACCAACATTGGTTAGTAAGAGTCCATCAGGGTTTTCTTTGCGGACCACCGAGTAGGAATCAGCTACGGCTGGATCTCTTAAAGCAGCAGAAGCTGAGCCAGTCGCCATCATTAAGCCGGTTTCTCTAGCAATAATAGCCAAATTTTGATTGATCTCTTTGGTTTTTGGACTACCACCGGTCATAGCATTAATGTAAAAAGGAAAGTCTAAATGGAAGCCAGAAAATTCAGTCGAAAGATCAACATTTTCCAATTTAGCTGAAACCAATGATTGGTGAACAAAAGAGACTGCGTCAAAATCATTATTTGTTTTTGTGTGGTAAAAAGCTTTCGCTAAGGATACGTGTTGGTCTTTTCGATTCATCTTATTCTCCTAAATGATAGACATGTAACGGTAACGGTGTGATGCCAGCTTTTTCCCAAGCACTCATTAAGGGTAAAATACCGGCTTTTTTATCGACAATCACGATGCCGCAATCACCGCCGCCAGCACCAGAAGATTTAGCTGCACCATGATATTTTTCAGCTAAGTCGCAGAGCTTTTTCAGTTCTTCTGTTTCGATCACAACGTTACTAATCGTAGTTAATTGGGCTAATAATCTTCGGTTTTCCCGAATTTTTTCTTGAACAGCTTCGATATCACCTTGTTGGAAGTTTTCAATCATGGCAGTCACACAAGCGTTGCTGTCTTTTAGAAATTGTTGATAGGCATTTTCTTTTTCTTCCCGGGACTGATGAACTTGATCGACCAAGTCAGAAGTTGAAGCAGGAGAGCCAGTCCAACCAATCAATAAGCGCAAATCTTCCGGTGCTTCTAACGGCTCGATCCGCAAGCAAGGCCAGTCGCTGGCAATTAGATCCGTAATTTTTTGCTGTTTCAAACGTTCTAAGACCCAATCATGATCAAAGGTTGAGAAGGCTAACCAACCACCATAAACGCTAGCGGCAATATCACCACAGGAACCATTTCCTTGAACGTTTAAGTGAGCCAATGTGGCTAACTTGAATAATTCTAAGTTAGATAATTGTAAATCATAAAATGCATCTAAGGCTTTAACAGTGGAAACTGTCACGGCACCACTAGATCCTAGACCATATTTTCGTCCATTGGAATTATCCAACTCGCTAATCACTTTCAAATCAAAGAAGGCTAGTTCTTTGCCTTTTTCTAGGGCATATTTTTCGGTAAAGTGAATCGCCGCTAAAATATAATGGAAGGGATTGTCTCGAATATCTAAAACTAGTTCGCCTTTACGACGAGTCCAACGAATCGGCATATCACTATATTGGGCAGATTGAATAGAACCACTTTTTTTAGCGGCCTCAATTGTAACAGTGATAAATTGATCGATTGCTACAATAATCGCCGGGTGACCTGGTTCCACTACAGCATATTCACCAGCTATGTAAAGTTTTCCTGGTGCAGAAACTTCAATCATGGGTTCACGTCTTCTTTCGTTAAAATTTCAATTCCTGGCCCTGCATGGGCGACAACTAATTGTTTTTCTGGAAATTTTTCTTTTAAGGTCGCGATTAATTGTTCTTCATTTTTTCTCTCCAGTAAAATTTTTACATTTGGTCCAGCATCCATGGTTGAATAACAAGCAAAGCCTTCAGCTCTTAACTGTTGGACAAATTGCATGATGCGCAAACTTTCAGATGACCAATAAGTAAAAGGTGGATTTGCTGCTAAAGTAGTGCCATGCATTTTTAAAGAACTGGCTTCGGTCACTTCACCGAGGGCGGTAAAATCTTTTTCATGGATGGCTTTTTTAGCTTTGGCTAAATCATGAGGGACTGAATCCAACCAACCTTGATAAAAGGCTGAAGTTTCAACTGTTCTTTGCATGCCATCACGACTAGAAACGGCTTTTTCTTGGTCGTCAACAATCATAAAAAGCATTGTTAATTCATTCTCCCAATGATCAGAGGCAATCGGAACAGCATAAGAAGTTTGATCATCTGTGCCTTGCAGCCATTCAGCAAAACCGCCATAAATACTGCGACTGGCTGAACCAGATCCGCGTCTTGCTAGTCGAGACAATTCTTGGCTAGACAAATTTAAATTTAAAGCTGCACTGGTAGCGCCAGCTAAAGCAGCCAAGCCACTAGCAGAAGAAGCTAAGCCAGCAGCTGTAGGTACGAAGTTTTGACTTTTGATTGTTGCAAACTGTTTTACTTGGTGTTTATCTCGTAAAACATCTAAAAAATTACTGATCTTTGCGGTTGCTTTTTGATCTTGTAACTTTTCATCTAAATAAAACTGATCAGCTGGGAAATCATCTGAAAAAGTCACCGTTGTTTCAGTGTAAAAAGCATCTAATGTTAGCGATAGACTATTATTCATTGGCAGGACCAAAGCTTGATCTTTTTTCCCCCAATATTTTATCAGGGCAATATTCGTATAAGCGCGAGCTGTTCCACTAGACATGGGCATAGGCTCCTAATCCTTCTACCCAAGTATTATTGGCACCGGCAGAAAGTAATGTTTCTTGTAAACGATGGGCACTTACCTCATCTTGCGCCAGCGCGATCATACAGCCACCGCGACCGCCGCCAGTTAATTTTGCTCCTAATGCACCATGGGTCAATGCCGTTTCAATCAAATGGTCTAAGGCTTGATTACTTGTTCCTAAAGTTGTTAAAACATGCTGTGCTTGATTCATATAATCTCCTAAACGTTCTGGAGAATTAGTTAAAATGGCTTGTCGGGCTTGTTTAGTTAGTGAACCTAGTTTATGAATATGCGTGCCGATTTTTTTAGGCATTTTTTCCATTAAAGTTGCAACATCTTTGACAGCTTTACGGGTTTGTCCTTTGATACCAGTATCGGCTACAACTAAATAAGCATCCATGTTTAACTCAAATGGTTCGATCCCGATTCTTTTTTGATAAAGAATAGGTGATACGCCGCTGATAGTGGTAGCGTCGATCCCACTAGGATTACCATGAGCAATTTTTTCAGCTTGATTAACAAAATATAAGACATTTGCTTGTGTTGCCGGGATGTCTAACAAATCGAAAAATGCCCGGGTAATTGATACTGCCACAGCGGCACTTGAGCCCATCCCACGTTCTGCTGGTACAGTGCTATCTATTTTTAAATAAAAAGGTTGTTGGATTTTAAATTGTTTGATCATTTGCCAAATAAGCACTTTGACACTGTTCATGCTGTCAGGTGCTTGACCGATTGGTCCGGTAAAAAAGCTGGACTCAATCCAAGACTCGTTTACGGGATGAAAAGAGATAGTAGTTTGAATACCAGTCCCACTAAAAGGTAAAGCAATGGCTGGTTCCCCATAAACGACTGAATGCTCACCCATTAAAATTATTTTTCCACTGGCATAGCCGTGACCATTTTTTTTCATAATCATTCTCCTAGAAAATTGGCAAAGCTGCTTACCAATTATTTATGTTGAGAAGTCCTCTCAATAAATGCAATCTATCCTATTTTACTCATAGTTTGCGAACAAGTAAATGAAAGCTTCTTATAGAAGTAGTAAACTGAAAAATTTTTTAAACATTTCCTTAAAATATTGTAACAATTTTATTGATTGTTAAAAATTGACACCACTAAATGTTGGGGGTATATTAGATAAGTTGAAAGAAGAGACACTATATTTTGTATGAAACGAGTTGGAGGTTCATGAGTGTGATAGTATTAGCTGGAACGATTGGTGCAGGGAAATCAAGCTTAACGGAAATGGTTTCAAAACATTTAGGGACAGATGCATTTTACGAATCAGTCGATGATAATGAAGTCTTGCCATTATTTTATGCCAATCCTGAACAATATGCCTTTTTGTTACAAATTTACTTTTTAAATAAACGATTTGATATGATAAAAAAAGCGATGCAAGCAGATCATAATGTTTTGGATCGTTCGATTTACGAAGATTCTTTATTATTCCATCTAAATGCCGATCTTGGTCGAGCAACAGATACGGAAGTAAAAGTGTATGATGAGCTATTGAAAAATATGATGGAAGAATTGCCTTTTGCTGCCTACAAAAAGCATCCTGATTTGATGGTTCATATCAAAGTTTCCTTTGAAACAATGTTAGACCGCATTGAAAAACGGGGACGGGAATATGAACAATTAAGTTTTGACCCGACTTTATATGATTACTACCAAGAATTAAATAAACGTTATGACCAATGGTTTGATAATTACAATGAAAGTCCAAAAATTCAAATTGATGGTGATGCCCTTAATTTTGTCGAAAGTAAAGAAGCCGAAAAAATGGTTTTAAAAATGATTGATCAAAAATTAGCCGAAATTGAAAGTGCTGAGTGGGCAAAAGAAGCATAAAAAAGTCGTTGAAATTCATTTTAGAATTTCAACGACTTTTTGTTTGAATTATTATGCAGCTGGATTTAATTTTAGTTTGTCATTACTTTTCTTTTCTAAATGCTTACCTTCAAGGTAAATGAGCGCAAAGATAATAATCGGGAACCACAAAGCTTTATTACCAAAATTAGAGGTTAATAATGTACCTAGCCAACCACCAAAACCGAACCCTAATAAAATTAGAGAATATAAAGCTGATTTTTGGAAGGCCCCAGCTTGTTTAAAGAAGCCCTTCATAAGATAGCTAAAAGCATTTTGAACAACTAATGTCACGGCAACATTACCATAAACTAAGTCTTGACCAAATTTATGGAACGCATTGCCTTGCATACCAGATATGAAGGAAATGATTATACAAATTGTCATAGTCGATAAATTGCTTGTTGTGATATTTAATGATAGTAAAAATAAGATAATAATTTCAATAATTAAAACTTTAAAAGACCAGTCTTTGGAATCTTCTCTTTGGATAACTGCTGTAATCGCTGCGCCAATTCCAAAAGCTAGAATAGTTGCTGCAACTGTAAAGAAATGCGACCAGTTTTTAGTTGCTAATGTTTGTCCTAATAAGATAATGTTCCCAGATTGAACAGTACTAAAGACTTTTCCAATAAAGTACGTATAGCCATCCATACCACCAGCTGCTACCGCAAGTAAGAATGCAATAATAGGGAAAGACATGTAAGGTTCGTTATTGTGTATATCGTTATTCATTTTGTTGATGTCCTTTCTTTGTCAAAAATATTTACGCTGACCTTAGTTACTAAAGCCAGCGTAACAAAATGAGCCACTTTTTTTAAAAGACGTCTTTGGCGTTTAAGCCGTTGCTATCTTCTGATTCGAAAGGATTGTTGCTGGTATGTTTTTTGACCTCTTGATTAATTTTATCTTGATCAAACCAAATAACTGGGCTTGGTGTTTCTTCTTGTGGCAAGCTTTCGACAAACTCTTTGGTTAAGTTCAAATGATCAGCCACGATTTGTGAAGGTGTAGTAGCTATCCATTTGTTTAGAGAAATATCTGAGTACTCAGGAATTTTAAAGACTTCTACAAAGATTAATTTTTCAGTTCCGGTATTTTGAACATAATGTCCTGCAACTGTTGGGACATAACCAACATCACCAGCACGATAGTCATAAGTTCTAGCTAATCCATTTGAATTGAAGACGGTCATCCGAGCTTCTCCTTGAATATAATATTGCCATTCAGCGCCTTTTGGATGCCAATGTAATTCCCGCATTGCACCAGGTTCTACTTCAACAATGGCTGCTGAAATTGTTTGAGCAGCTGGGAAAACTTTTGAATCGACAATCCAAACTCTTCCAGCTTCAGATTCAATTGGTTTTAATGAATCCATATGGAAAGTCAATGGTAGTGGTGTTTCGCCATTGTTGTTAGGACGTTTAACTTCTTCAATTGGTTTTGGTACTTCGGCTTTGAAAATATATTTTTCTTTTTTAGGTAAGCTTTCCAATTCAGAAACTTTCTTTTTAAAGTTTGCTGCTACTACTTCTGGTGGAGTATGAGCCAACCAATCAGTAATAAGCATCGTATTATTTTCAGAAAAATCTGGTTCGCTGAAGATCAGTAAAAATTCAGTTCCTTGATCTAGCCCTTGAATAGAGTGAGCCACACCTGCTTCAAAGTTCCAGATGTCACCAGCTTTTACGTCATCGATAAAAGATTTACCATTTTCATCAATGGCAGTTACGCGGGCATTTCCGTAAAGCATTAAACCCCATTCAGCTTCTTTATGCCAATGCATTTCCCGATAAACACCAGGTGCTAAGTTCATATCAACGCCGGCAACTTGATCAGATGCTGGAATTTCACGGTTCGTAATTTCTCTGGCCCAACCACCATCTTCTAGACGGTTACGAACATCATCGTAGCTAAAGCGCATATTTGGTAAAGTACCGTGGTCAGTTGCTGGAGGAGTTAAAAAATCTGGTCCTTCAATGTCACGCATGGTATCGTGTGGGCCACGATTGTAATAACCTTTGCCATCTGATTTACGAATTGGTTGTGGTGCATTTTCTTCATTGTTCATAGTAAAACACTCCTTTTTTTTAGAAAATTTTAGAAAAATCGCTTGCTAAGGAAGGATAAGCTAAGATCGTTTCCCGCAATTCCTGCTTGGTCATTTTCATTTTTAATAACAGGGTAAAATAATTAATGAATAAATCGGCTTCATTGCTTAAACTAGTGACACCGACAATTTGTTGGTCCGCCTTACGGATCACAATTTTTGCTTTGGCAATTGGTTCATTACTGCGATGATAGTTTAACCATTGATGCATATCGATTTCTTCAATTGAATAAATGTCTGGTTCCTTTAAAGCATCATTTACAAAGACGCCTGTTTGAGCAATTTTTGGATTACTAAAAACCGACATGGAGGCGATAGGATATTCGATCGGTTGTATTTTTTCATTAAGAATCAAATCAGCAACATAATTGCCTTGAAACTCTGCATAATTTGTTAGTTTTGGTGCGGTTGAATCATTGGAATCGCCAATGGCATAAACATTTGGATTAGTGGATTGTAAATATTCATTGACCGCGACTCCGTGAGGACCATAGGTGATACCAGCTTTTTCTAATGCTAAATTTTCAACATTAGGTATCCGACCAGCCACACAATAAATGACATTGGTTTCAAAAGTTAAGCCTTCTTCGGTAGTTACTTTAAATAAATCATCTTGTAGCTTTTCAATTTTTTTAATCGTATTGTCGAAATGATAATCCACACCACGTTGTCTTAGTTGATTGATTAAATCACCCACCAGCTCTTGGTCAAATGCTGCAAGAGCCCGATGATTATGCTGAAGCACATGGACTTGATCACCAATAACACTGGCAATATTAGTAATGGCAAAAGCGATAATACCGGCACCAATAATCGTGATGGAAGAAGGAAGGCTTTCTGCATTTAGAAAATGAGAACTGTACTGTAGATATTCTTTACCCTCAATCTCTAACTCTCGTGGTCTAGCGCCTGTAGCTAAAATGATTTTTTCACCATGGTAATCAACACCGTCCACGGTTACAGTAGTCGCATCCTTGAACTTGGCGCCACCATAGATGGTGGTGATTCCCCGTTCTACTAAATCTTGTTGAATCACCTTTGAGGTGTCTGCGATTTGTTTGTTTTTGAACGTCATTAGTTGTTGCCAATTAATTTCTGGGACTGTATCAAATCCCTTGCCTAAATGACCTTCGACAGCTTGTTTGGTTTCAACGGCAGATAATAAATATTTCTTTGGGGTACTACCGTGATTTGGCGTAGTGCCACCCCATTGATAAAATTCGATGATTGCTACGGATAAGTTTTTTTCTCGCAATCTTTTGGCAGTAGTTAGACCTGCGATACCACTACCAATAACTAATACATCAAAATAATTTTTCATTACGACCTCCAATCTAGCTTTAGTTCTAACAACAAGTCCAGTATAATCCTTTAAAAAAAAAACACTAAACGAAAACCATTTTAATTAAAATCTATTATATTTTTGAATTATATTTAACTTTTAAAAGCTATTTCAAAGAAAAATTGTGCAGCTTCTTTCATTGACTTTAAAAATGATAAATGCTAATTTTTATTCGAGGAGTGGAGGTGCAACATGGCAAATAGGCAATTATTAACTACAGTCTGTTGGACTATGGTACGCACAAAGTAGCATAGTTATTTATCATGTCTGTTACCCACATTCGAAGTAAAAGGTAGTTTTTACTAGCGGTGCTGATGGATAAGTCAGCACCCTTTTTGTTTAATAAAGGAGGAATAAAATGATTGTCAATCAAGTAGAACAATTAATTGGGAATACACCGCTGTTTGAATTTGCTGCGGAAGATTTTGGTGGCTATTACGGTACGAAGATATATGCTAAATTAGAATACTTGAATCCTGGCGGTAGTATCAAAGACCGCTTGGGAGAATATTTACTAAAAGCAGCAATGAAAGCTGGAAAAGTTCAGTCTGGTACGACTATTATTGAACCAACTGCTGGAAATACGGGTATCGGTTTAGCATTAGCCGCCATTCCATTGGGGTTGAAGGTCATGGTGGTGGTCCCTGAAAAATTTAGCCTTGAAAAACAACAATTAATGACTGCTTTAGGAGCAGAAATAGTTCATACAAAAACAGAAGATGGCATTATTGGTGCGATTGCTAAAGCACAGGAATTAGCAAAAGAGATCAAAAATAGTTATGTCCCGCTACAATTTGAAAATTTTGATAATCCGGCAGCATATTATCAAACACTAGGCCCAGAAATTTTTTCAGAATTGGCTGGTGAGCTGACTAGTTTTGCAGCTGGTATCGGTAGCGGTGGTAGTTTTGCTGGGACGGGAAAATTTTTGCAAGAAAATAGTATGAATCTCCGGTTAATCGGGGTAGAACCAGAAGGCTCGATCCTAAATGGTGGACCAGCTGGCAGTCATGAGATTGAAGGCATCGGTGTGGAATTTGTGCCGCCATTTTTAGCAGAACTTCCCGTCAATGAAATTTATACAATCAGCGATTTAACGGGTTTTACTTATACAAGAATGTTAGCTCAAAATTATGGATTATTGGTAGGTAGCTCTAGTGGTGCAGCGCTGGCAGCCGCGATTGAAGAAAGTAAAAAATTACCGGCTGGCAGTAAAATCGTGACTATTTTTCCAGATGCAGGTGACCGCTATTTATCAAAAAATATTTATAGTCCAACTTTATTTGATTAATTTTTTAATAGAAATTGGTATAATTAATGATGAAGAGAAAAGGGGTGGGAAATTTTGGGTCAAACAATTTTAATTGTCATCATGATGTTATTTTTTATTCGCGAACAAACAAGACTATCAAAAGTCTCCCGCTGGCAATTTTTCATCTTACCATTGTTTTCTGCTTACTTATTTTTCAATCACTTAACTACGACTATTCACTTAGGTGCGTTTTTAGGCATTGCGGTAATAAGTCTGATGATTGGCTTTTATCAAAGTCGCAGTTTAGTGGTGCGAATAGTTAATGAAAACAGATATTTTTTTGTGATCGATGGTAGAGAAAGTCCGATGTATCAGAAAAATCTTTATAGTAAGAGTGGTCGAACATATTTGATCGGTTGGCTGCTAGCATTTGCTTTTCAAATAGTTATAGCAATCTATTTTCACGGATTCAATCGTGGTTTCTTTTATGAATTGGCTGATGTTTTCAGCTTAACTGGGACAAAAGCTGTTTGGTATGCTTGGGAGATTTATTTTGTCTCAAGTTTCAGTTATTTATTGTTTGCTATTAGTAAATCTAAACGTTTAAAAAATGCCCTATTGAAAATTAATCAAGAAGTTGGAGAATAATGATGGAAGTCAAACAAACATTTAATGCCGAAAAATGTTCTTGGATCAATATCGATACAACTAAAGCCCATGAAGTGGAAAATTTAAAAAAAGCTTTGTCGATTAGTAATGAGATGTTGAACTATTCATTGGATAAAAATGAACGGGCGCGAGTGGAGTATGACGCTGAAGATGAAGCGCTGTTGGTGGTTTTCAACGTGCCACATTTAACAAAAACTGATAATCATTACGAGACTAGTCCGATGTCTTTTATTATGAAAGACAGTTATTTTATTACCTTTGTTAATGAACGAACTGATTATGTAGAAAAAATCATTGAGGATTTATTAAAAAAAGATAGTCAGCAAACTACGGCCAGCTTGTTATTTCATAGCTTGTTTATGATTTCCGATAATTACTTTCCATTAATCGATGAAGTCAACAATCAAAGAGTGGCTCTAAATAAAAAATTACGCCAAAAAACCACTAACAAAAATTTGTTAGAAATGTCCGACTTAGAAATTGGTTTGGTGTATTTAGTAACTGCGACCCGACAAAATACAGTTTTATTAGAACAAGTCAAAGCCCAAACGATTTACCAAGCTTTCAATGCCCAAGAAAAAGAAGAGTTAGATGATGTATTAATCGAAGCGCGCCAAGCGGTGGAAATGACTCGCTTAGCTAGTGACATTTTAGATCAATTGTCTGGAACCTACAATAATTTGTTAAACAATAATTTGAATGACACGATGAAAATATTGACTATTTGGTCTTTACTACTAACGATTCCTACTATTGTAAGTGGTTTTTTCGGAATGAATATGCCGCTGCCGTTTGAAAATTCAGAAGCTGGTTGGATAATTTCACTAGTGATCAGCTTAGCGTTGTCAGCATGGTTGATTATTTTATTGTGGCGCAGAATTAAATAAAACAGCACGTTTTTCGGCGATTATGTACCGATTCCCCAAAGTTTAGACCAAAAATCTAATGTTTTGGGGGTCACTACATTTTCCGAAAATGTGCTGTTTTTTTATAGAATAAATTTTTCAATCATTTCAGCAATCGCACTTTGATTGTGGTCTGCCGTGGTAGTAAATGTTGCTAATTTTTTAACTTCAGGAACTGCGTTAGCGACTGCTACACCTAAGGCTGCAGTTTCCAGCATACTCAAATCATTGATATTGTCACCAATCGCAATGGTTTGATCCAAAGGGACGTCTAAATGCTGCGCTAATTTTTTCAGCGCCGCTCCTTTGGTTACACCAAGAGGATTAAATTCCATGTAACGATTTGAAGAATAACTAATGTCTAGTTGTGCTTTTAAATCTGCCGGAATAAGCTTTTCTAGTGATCGTAAATAAGTAACATCACTATTTTGAAAAATTATCTTGTAACAGGTTTGATTTTTTTAATTCGAAATATCAGGTGCCGCTAAAAGATGGTGCTGGGGACTATTGTTGTAGAAGTCCAGCATTTCACTAGCATTATAAATATACGACATCTCAAAAGTATTAACATGGATAGCCACATTTAAATCTTTGCCGATCTCAAATAAAGCTTGAATCATTTGAAAATCCATTGACGTTGAATCAAGTAATTTGGCCCCATAATTTTCCATGATGATGCCACCGTTGAATCCGATCATGTAATGTTCCTTTTGGTTTAAAGCTTGCAATTCAGTTAGAGTAGGTTCAATAGAACGATAACCCCGACCGGTTGTAGGGACGAAATAGACACCTTTTTCTTTTGCAGCAGCAATGGCTTGTCGATTTCTTTCAGAGACTTGTCGCTGGCTATTTAATAAAGTTTCATCGAGGTCACAAGTAATTAAACGATACATAGTTGAGCTCCTTTAGTCGATTGGATAAATTTATTATAGCAGAAACAGAGAAGTCTTTTAGGTCTTGACATAAAGGTTAATACCCTGTATAATTGAAAAAGTTGAGAAAATGAAAGCAGAAGCACCCGCTTCTCGCCTTACGCGAAAACATCGCTGGGCTAGATAGGAAGTCTTATTCTTAGGAGTAAGTACGACTATGTGCGGGTTCGTAAAGAACTCGTTTTTTTTCGCTTTCTCTCAAAAAAATTCGGAGGTGAATGACCATAGCAAAGGATATGATGGTAAACGACGGCATTCGTGCAAGAGAAGTACGATTGATTGATCAAGACGGCGAACAATTAGGTGTAAAATCTAAAGTTGAAGCTTTACAAATTGCTGAAAAAGCAAATCTTGATGTAGTTCTAGTCGCTCCTGGCGCAAAACCACCAGTAGCAAGAATTATGGATTACGGAAAGTACCGCTTCGAACAACAGAAAAAAGACCGTGAATCACGTAAGAAACAAAAAGTGATTAACACAAAAGAAGTTCGTTTAAGTCCAACAATCGATATTAATGATTTTAATACAAAACTTCGTAATGCTCGTAAGTTCTTAGAAAAAGGTGACAAAGTGAAAGCTTCGATCCGTTTCAAAGGCCGCGCCATTACCCACAAAGATATTGGTCAAAAAGTTCTTGATCGCTTAGCTGAAGAAACAACTGACATTGCGACAGTTGAGCAAAAAGCGAAGATGGATGGACGTAGCATGTTCTTAGTGCTGGCACCGAAAGAGAAAAAAGACTAGCAAGTCACGAAAAGATTTTGAGGAGGAAAATTAGTCATGCCAAAACAAAAAACACACCGCGGTTTAGCAAAACGCGTAAAACGTACTGGTAAAGGCGGTTTGAAACGTTTCCGCGCGTTTACAAGTCACCGTTTCCACGGAAAAACTAAAAAACAACGCCGTCAATTACGTAAAGCAAGCATGGTATCAAAAGGCGATTACAAACGTATCCGCCAACAACTTGCTCGCATGAAGTAAAACTAAAAATCAAGATGAACTATTTAGGAGGAAATCAACATGGCACGTGTTAAAGGTGGAACAGTAACTCGTAAACGTCGTAAAAAGACTTTAAAATTAGCTAAAGGTTACTACGGTTCTAAACACACTCTATTTAAAACAGCTAAAGAACAAGTAATGAATTCATACAACTACGCATATCGCGATCGTCGTCAAAAGAAACGCGACTTCCGTAAATTATGGATTGCACGTATCAACGCTGCAGCTCGTATGAATGGCTTAAGCTACTCAAAATTAATGCATGGCTTAAAAGTTGCCGGTATTGAAATCAACCGCAAAATGTTAGCTGATTTAGCAGTTAACGATGCAGCTGCTTTCACAGCACTAGCTGACCAAGCTAAAGGATCTTTAAGTAAATAATTTTTAAACATTGATTTAACAATGTTAAGCCCACTATTTTTAGTGGGCTTTTTTTGTTTTCTAATAATTTCCCTTAGTTCTTGATACCAATCGATAACTGATGATGAATTATAAAGAGCAGAGCCGTAGTTAAGCTTATTTTAATTTTTATGAAAAAGAATCTAATGTAACTCTTACCTTCACCTGTACTTGAAAGTGTATAGTTTGTTCTATTCAATTTAACTTTGGTGAAATATTGGAAAGATGGCTGTTCACCATGGTAGCTATTGTTGTGATTGGACTGTCATTAAACCAAATAAAAAAAGGTAGAAATGTAAAAAAATAGCTTAGTCGGCTATTTTTTTTGGGATGAAATAATATTAGATTTAAAAAATTAAAAGTGCTAAATCCCAAAGCATGTGAATGACGATTGGGACGAGAATATTTTTACTTTTTAAAAATGTAACTGAAAAAATAATACTCAATATCAAGACATTAATGAAGCCACCGGAAGCAAAATTTTGAATGAAACTTCCTGTTTTAACCCAAATAGGAAAATGAATACATAAAAACAAGACCGAAGAAATAAGAACCGCAGGGATCGTTGTAGTTTTTAATAACAACGCATTCAGCAACCAACCTCTAAACACCATCTCCTCGGTAATTCCCACAAATAAGAAGACACCAATTAAATCAGTTGCATTAAAAGAATTGCTAAATTGCAAGCTGCCATGTTCAACCCATTCTCCCAAAATAATATAACTAATCATCAAAAATGTAATCAAAATATAAGGTGCGACACGAAATTTATTTGTAAAAATTTTATCAAAGGGTACATATAAAGAATCGTGATATTTTTTCATCAAAAGAAAAGCTGGAACAGTCCAAGTCGCAAATTTAATTAATGAACCAGATAATGCTTGCGGGAAGGGTGTGGCAAATAATTGAAAGCCAGATAATTCATAAAAAGACCACCATAAAAAGAAAATCACGAGATAAATGCCGATTATTTTTGTGGGCACTTGTTTTTGGAGGTTTGTCATAGAAAACTCCTTTGTATATTTTCTGAAATAATTCTATCTCAAATACAAAAGGAATAAAAGAAAATATTCCCTCACCAAAGTGTTTTTTTCACCGACCAATAAATCATGCTCAAGACGATGAAAATCAGTCACCCAAGATCATACAAAAAATTGACCATTATTTCAGCTGCTGAAGTTGCAGAGTGAGCACTTCTATATTAATCGGTGTCGTTTTGTTAAAGACTAATTCATCCAAACTTATACCAAAAAATCGAGCCAGAGCTACCAATTTTTCTAAATCAGGTGTCGTGTCTCATAATTCTCATTTTGAAATTGTCTGTCGCGAGATGTAAAGTTTGTCGGCAAGAAATTCTTGCGAGATTTTTTTTTATCAAATTAATTAATTTAGCTTGAAATTCGATAGTCAAATAAGAAGTGATGTTTTACGACTAATTGATAAATTCGTTCTTCAATATCTGTGAGTGTAGAAAAATTTCGAGTGCTATTTCGATAATAAATACTTCTAGAAATACCGAATAAAGAGGTTAAGCGAGTAATAGCTAGCTTTTCAGTGTGTTGATTGATGAAACGAATAATGTTTTCCGCGGTCACCACCTTTCCTGGTAGAAAAAATTATTAAAGGTGCATGGGTTCATTTAATAGATTACAGTGAATAACTTGTCTACATTTACATTACAGAGTTAAACACCTCAATAGGTTTTTCAAACAATGTATCTGGACTTAAATTTTACCCAATCAACGTATAGTCAGAAATTAACACCTATTAAAAAAAAATGAATAAAAGCTTTCATTAAGGGGTTCATAGCCGATTTTAATTCTCTTTTTTTCCCTCTTTTTTTTACAAATAAAGCCGAGGCAATTAAGATGACTTTACTGAAAAGAAAGAAGGAATTTTATGAAAAAAGTAGCATTAATTACTTATAATGAAAAAGCTGTTAATTATGAAGCCTTTTCTCGTTTAAAAGAATTATCAAATGGGAAAACACTGGTCATTAAACAGGCTGCCATTATAGAAAAAGATCGTTCTGGAAAAAAAGTCTCTATTAGAGACGGTGTTGATTATGAAAGCACGGATCGAATTTTACGTGGCGGATTAATCGGTATGATTATTGGGATACTAGCAGGTCCTTTAGGTATCTTATGTGGGTGGATTATTGGTGATGTTGCAGGAATGGGCTCAAATTATATTAAAGCAAAAAAGACAACAACTATATTTGATTCCATTAGTCAAGTATTAGACGATGGTTCTGTGGGCTTACTTGTATATATGAATGAATCAAATGAAGACATTATTGATACTATGCTAGTTAAAGACCTTAATGGAGTGATTGTAAGATTCAATTATGAAGAAGTAGAAGCAGATATTGAGCTAGCTAAACAGCATGAAAATACAAAAGCATAGGAAGTGGATAGTAATGAATATGAGAAAAAAGGTAAGTCTTAGTATTGTAACATTAGCAGCAATTGCGACATTAGGTGCATGTGGTACAACAAAAGAAAAAGTAGATAATGTTTATGGAGATTCTAGTTCACAAAAAACAAATAAGGAAAAAGATGGTGTTGTTGAAACTGAAACAAACGAAAAGCTAAAGTATGATGGTTACTTCAAAGACATAGTGACACATGATGTTGATCCTCGAATTGAGACAAAACTGTCTTACGATACTGATTACGAAAACACAGACTGGGATAATATCACATTTAAAGTAGATCATGCAAAATTTGTTACTGTTGATCACTATAAGGACACAGATGGCACACCTTATAAAACGTTAGCATCGCTTCATTACAAACTTGAAAATGAAGACTCATCTGATAAACATATTACACCAGATACTGCTGAATTGGTGATGAAAGATGGAGAACATGTCAAGGCTGAAATCTTTATGAATGTTTGGGATGACGAAGTTTTAACTTCACACAAACATAAAGATGGCTACATGCATTTTAAAGTAGCAGATGAGAAGAAATTGGAAGAAATCAAAGCTATCGATATTACCTTTAAAGCTAAAGATAGCGAAGGAAATGAAGTGACGCATACTTATACTGTAAACATGCCTATAGATGCTGAAAAATAGAATTATGGTCAGATGTGATTACGATACGCTCATTAATGGTAGTGATATCTCAAAATTAAAATGTAAAGGATGTTTTTATGATGAAAAAAGAAAATAATGCACCACAACCAATTCGTAAAAAAGATGGAAAGGGATGGCTAGATTTTGGCCCTCGGGACATTCAAAGGGATATTGAAGGACCTGATTTTTTAATTCCCCCTGCAACTGATCACGGAACATTGCCTAATATGCGTTTTAGTTATAACGATGTTCGTAATCGACTGGAAGATGGTGGTTGGGCACGAGAAGTTACCAACCGAGAAATGCCTGCATCTGATAAGGTCGCAGGAGTTAATATGAGTTTGGCGCCTGGTGCCTATCGTGAAATGCACTGGCATAAAGAAGCTGAATGGGGATTGATGTTATATGGAAATGCCCGCGTAACAGCTATTGATGAGAATGGTAAGACTTATATTGATGATGTAAAGGCTGGAGATATTTGGAATTTTGAAGCTGGTGTTGCACATTCTATTCAAGGTTTAGATGAAGGTTGTGAATTTTTATTAGTTTTTAGCGAGCCTGATTTCTCTGAAAATAATACGTTACTAATTACAGACTGGTTAGCTCATACACCACCTGAAATTGTTGCAGCTAATTTTAAAAAGAAACAATCTGAACTGGAAAGCTTACCGGATAAACAAAAATATATTTTTAGAGCAGATGTACCAAAAGCTATTGATGAGGTCTCTCGTCCAAATAAAAATGGAGAGGTCCCAAACCCTTTGACCTTCCATATTGATACATTGGATCCAATTGAATCAGAAGCAGGACGTGTGTGGATTGTTGATTCGAAAGTATTTCCTGGCTCTCCAACTATATCTGCTGCAATTGTTGAAGTTGAGCCTGGTGGTATGCGGGAATTACACTGGCATCCTAAAGCTGCTGAATGGCAATATTATATTCAAGGCGATGCGCGCATGACTGTATTTAATTCTAATTCATTAGCAAGAACGTTTGATTATCATGCAGGCGATGCTGGGTATGTACCTATGGTGGCTGGTCATTATGTTCAAAATATTGGTAGTGAAAAGCTAATTTTTATTGAAGTATTTAAAAATCCTGATTATTCAGATATTTCTTTAAATAAATGGTTAGCTACGATCCCATCTCAAATAGTGGCAGACCATCTCAATCTCACTAAAGATTTTGTCGAAAGCTTACCACAAGAAGAATCTCCTTCTCCAGTTATTTGGTTTGATCAAGATAAGATTGATGAAGCTTTAAAAAATCCTGATAAAGATTCCATTAATAAAAGAACCCCGGGATTAAACGCGACAGATATTTTTTAAATTCAATTTCCCCTTTGATTCTATGATTGAAGGGGATTTTAATATAATGAAAAGAGATGTTTAAATAATGATGAATAAAGAAATTAAAAGTGGAGAACCCTATATGGAGTTTCCCATGATTGCTTTTTTCTTAGCTGTAGCAGCTGGAAGTATGAGTGGATATACTTATTTTATAGGAAAAGCATTTAGTACAGTACAATCAGGAAATATTATTTTATTAGGTCAATCATTGGCGGAGAAAGATTGGTCACATTTTTTTACTGTGGCGTTAACAGTACTAGCTTTTGGTATCGGAGCTGCAATCACAGCAATCATTCAAAAAGATAGCCCTAAAAACTGGTCGTTCAATGTCATTATTATAGAAGTTATTGTTTTATTCTTATTGTCATTAAACTTGATAAATTCGCAATTACAAACCGTTCATATTTGTATGATTATCTCTTTATTAGCAGGAATGCAAGGAAATGCTTTCCATAGGTTTGGTAAAGATTTAGTTTATGGAAATGTTGCAGTAACTTTGGTTGTACAAAATGCTTTTAGCTTTTTAATGAAATCATTCTTTAACCAATCTGGAGCTGCACATAAAGCTTTTCTGTACTTTAGCATTTTGGTAGGCTTTGGATTTGGAGGTTTTGCGGGAACATTATTGACAAGTAATTTCAATGATAAAGCTTTATTTCTACCGATTATTGTTCTATTGGTAATATATACTTTAGGTAAGAATATAGAATCTAAAACTAACCAAGCTATATCTGTTAACCCACAAGGTTAATATTTAAAGAGTAGATCAAAATTAATAACCGAAGAGGATTTTCTTTTCGTTTTTTTAAAAGTAACAGGGAAAAATTATTAATGGATTTGACAATTCCTTATGTATTTAACCATTTAAACTGTAATTTTTTAATAGTAAAGTCGTTTCTTATTATTATGGAAAACTAAGAGTGTAAAAAAACCGTGTGAGTAACCGTTATTCTAGATATGGGTTGCTTCACGGTTTTTCTTTTTCTGAAGTAAGATGAAGAGGTGATTACAAAATGTCTAATAAGAAAAGAAATTCTGAATCGGTGAAGTTAGCTGAATCCAGTCTTAATACTTACCAGCCAGAATTTGTAAAAGATACGCAAGATGTTTTGAAAGGCGTATTTGGTTCGTTGTTTGAAAAAATGCTACAGGGAGAACTAAACAATCATCTAGGTATAAATTCCATTCTAAAGAGCTTAAGGAACATGAAAATCGTTGGAATGGTTATGGGAATAAAACACTCAAAACAAGTTTTGATGAAGTAAATATTGATGTTCCCAGAGATCGAGATGCTTCTTTTGATCCTGAGCTAGTCCCTAAAAGAAACCGTATGTCTCCGACATTGAAGAAAAATTTCTTTCTATGTACCCTCGTGGAATGAGTCAACGAGATATTGCCACGACGATTCAGGACACCTATAGGTTTGATATCTCTCACGAAGTGATCTCTGATATTACAGATGCACTTCTTCCCGAATTAGAGGAATGACAAGCGCGCCTATTAGCCAAATGTTACGCCTTTTATTTGTCGATTGTATGTACGTCACTTTACGAGAAAACTACGAAGCAAAGAAATCTGCAGTCTATACAAACCTTGGTTACGATTTGAACGGTAATAAAGATATTTTAGGTTTATGGCTACATCAAACTGAGTCGAAAAATCGCTGGATGCAAGTATTTGATGAACTAAAATCACGTGATGTTGAAGACGTCTTTTTTTATCTCCATGGATGGTGTTTCTGGCCTCGAAAAAGGCACAAAAACGATTTTCCCTTTAGTGGTTGTTCAACTTTGTATGGTTCATCTTGTTCGAAATACATTACGCTATATTCCAAGTAAAGACTATAAAGAAGTGTGCAGAGATATGAAAAAATTCTATGGTGCTTCCTTCTTCACTTAAAGCTGCTCACGCTGCAGTTTCTTAGGGTAAATCTTGTTGTACCTAGTTTAACGATAGCAAATCACCACCAATAATGTGGATTGATTAAATTGATTATTTGAGATGACTAATCCAGGTCGTCTTTTTTTGTTTTCTTCCGTTGAACCTACTTTAGGATTTATCCAAATAATATCTCCAGTATTGGATGATGCAAAAGGATTTTCCACTTTCTGAATTAATTTAATAGAACCATCTTTTTTAGATTAACTTTTAACATTACATATTACTGAATGTAATGTAGTTAAGTAACGTTGGCAGGAGTTGGTAAAATAAAGACTATTTCATCTATTCGAGAAAAAAAGAGAGGATATGAAAAAATTTTCGCTTAGCAATCAATAGGGAGAACGAAATATTTTATTACTTTATATTGGCATAAATACTGAGTATAGAATTTCTGATTTACGTCAATTAAAGTCATTTGATGTTTTAGGAATTTCTCGTGGTCAAATTGTTGTTTAAGAACTGAAACAATCCACTTAAAAAATATTGGTTCTCGGTCTATTAGAAAGTCCTTCAGTTATTTATTATGTAAACAAGGAATAAAAAAAGAGATTATTCAATCTTTATTAAAACATCCTTCACAGAGGGCGGTCTTGCGATATATTGATATCACACAGCAAGATAGAGATGTAGCTGTTAGGAGCTAGGAACTTTAAATTACCATGCTGTTCCACCTTTTTATAGTACTTATGAATTTGGAAAGACTTTTATAGAAAAAAATCAAGGAACTTCTATGGTTATCCAAACTTCCGACAATGTAAATATACAATAAAAATAAAAAGTGAGAAATCATTCTAAAGTATAGAGTAAGCTGTTTAATGTAAAAAAAGACAAAAAAACTATAATTTCTCTGATAACATTGATTTCTTTGAATTTTAGCTCATTAGATACTATATAATGTGTTTAGGGTAAGAATATTAATTTTAAGGAGTATAAAGATATGGACACAGAAATCAAAGTTACTTACAGAAATCCTACTGAGGACGATGCAAAAAATATCGTTGATTTTTATAATTTAGTTGGTGGTGAAACGACGTATTTAAGTTTTGAAGAAAATGAGTATCCTTTAAATGTGAAAGAAGTAAAAGAATTAATCATTAATACAAATCACCAGATAAATTCTACGATACTTTTAGCACTCATAAATGGAAAAATAATAGGTATCGGAACGGTGAGTTCTGGAAATAAAGTTAAATCAAAACATTGCGGTGAACTTGGTATAGTGGTAACAGAAAAATTCCAAAGCATAGGTATTGGAAAGGAAATTATTTACCAGCTATTAACTTGGGCAAAGTCTAATGGTGTGACTACCAAAATTCAACTAGATACCCGTGTAGATAATAAAAAAGCCGTAAAACTATATAAAAAATTCGGATTTAAAATAGAAGGTAAGCTCGAAAATACTACTATAATAGAAGGTAAGTACTATGATTTATATGTGATGGGGCTGATGTTATAGTCTATAAAACTGTCATTGGTGAAAGCAATATAAGTTGAAAAAATAAATAGTTAATAAAAGAATATTATCAAGTAATACTTCTGTTTTTTGAATATGTCTTTTACGCACTCTTTTCTTTATTTCTAAAAATGCAATCTATGAGTGTACCAAAAGATAAATTAATTATCTCTTAGTAATTTAACAATTATGTAACTATAATTTCAAATGAGGTGTCACTTTTTTATTTTTATAAAAAAAAAATTCTTCTTGTAAAGGCTGTAAAAATACTATTCAAAATTATTATTGAAGTAATTGATTATGTGAGGAACTATAATACGAACATAAATCCACATGAATGAAAAAATTGTAGCTGATATAAATACATTGACTGGCCATGTAATTTCTTTTTTTAAACGAATATGATTGATAATATAAACGATATAATAGCTACAGAAAAAACTTAACATTAATTCTTTGAGGTAAAAAATTCTGAGTTTCAACTTTTGATTAATTTTTTTATTATATCGTATTTCATAATTCTCAGGATTTATAAATAATGTGATGATTGTTCCAATAATGCCAACCTTTCCTGTTTTATCAGCTGCTAAAATCAGTAGAAAAAAGCAACAGATGAAAGGAATAAAAATGACCATATCTCTTAAATCACGCTTTATCAAATAGACACTTCCTTTGTGAAAGGATTTTTATAATATATGTAGAAGAAAAAATATCAAGTCAGTGAAATTATGTACTAGTATTTTCCAAACTATTGAACAATTTTATTGCTTAATTCCTAGTTTTTATTATATTTTATGAAACGGTAAAAAAATCAGGGATTATATGAAAAAAAATAATATTGGATATGTATTCAGATGAAATTATCAAATATGGAGGCCAAATAATTTTTGGGGTTATGGCATACCCTCATAAATGTTCGATGGTCATAATATGCAAGCAAAAAATAAAAAACCATACACAAAGAAATGTTAGCACTAATGAATCAAGATCAGGATTAGATGGAAATGGACTACTCATAAATGTAATAAAAAAATTAGCTCAACTTTTGACAGTAGCTCCCCACCTTTGCTACCATTTCCTAAGAATTATAAGAAATGAGACAAGCTGAGAAAAGTATTTTTCAAGGTTACAACATTGTCGATATTGTCCTTAACAACTGTCAAAAGATAAGCAAATCAATTTTTAGTTATTTTTTTGTTTGTATAGTCCAAATGTTAGAAAGAAACTAATCAGTATAACAATAGATGAAATACCTATTGTTTTTACTAAACTATTTGTAAAGTTAATATCTAATTTTACAACCATATTATTTCGCATAGTTTCTGTTATGTTCAATATCTTTGGATTGGATACTTTTAATGCATGAATAGCTGATCCTGCACTATTTATCACACTTGATTCCAATGAATGCTGCATTTTTGCTGATATTCCTAAACCATCAAGAGTATGGGGAATGTCATTTTGTAGTTTTGAATTAAATATTGTTCCGATAATAGCAACACCTAATGCAGATCCAATTTGTCGTGTAGTGGATTGAATACTTGATCCCTGTCCTGACTGAATAGGTGGGACATCCTTTAATACAATGGATGTTAACTGGGCTGAAGCAAATCCAAGTCCTATACCGTAAATAATAAGCCAGATAACAATCCAGGCTAAACTATTATTGGGATTTACAGTTTTGAAAAAGCCAAAAAATCCTAAAGTTTCTAAAAATAAACCAAGAGATACAACAAAAGATGCTGATGTTTTTTCAACAATAAATGTAGCCATACCACCTGCTAAGAAAGCTCCTAATCCCATCACTGAAAGTATAATTCCAGACTTTATTGGACTAAGTACTAAAATATTTTGCAAGAATAATGGTAATAAAAATAAGAGTCCAGATTCTCCGATAGCAACGATACCAGCAATAATATTTCCTAATGAAAAACTTTTAAACTTAAATAGTGATACATCTAGTAAATGAGATTTATTTTGTTTGTTCAGACGCGATTCCCATACTATAAATAATGAAAATACTAATATACCAATGGCAATTAATGTAGGTATAATGGATAAATTAAAGAACGTTGGATAGCCATTATTGGCATGCCACCAGCCGTATGTACGACCTTCTATAACTCCGAATACAAAAGAAATTAAACTTATCGTAGAAAGTAAAAAACCGATAAAATCAAATTTCCCTACTATTTTTTCACCATAAGTTTCGGGTAAATATTTTAATGCTGAAATAATGATGAAAACACCAATTGGAAAATTAATCCAAAAAATCCAGTGCCAAGATAAGTAAGTTGTCAAATACCCACCTAATAATGGACCGATTGCTGCCATACCAGCAATTACTGATCCCCATACTGCAAAGGCAACAGTTCTATCCTTTCCAAAAAACAATGAATTTACAACTGATAAAGTTGTTGGTAAAATAGATGCTCCACCGACTCCTTGTATCGCTCTAGCAGTTAGCATAAAAGTAATATCTTTTGAGAAGCTTGCCAATATTGATCCGAACAGAAAAATTATAATTCCTATAATTAATATTTTTTTTCGACCAAAATTATCTGCAAGTCGTCCCATGGTAATGAGCAATGAAGAAAAAAGCAGAGAATACAGAGTAATAATCCATTCGGCATTTGTAAAAGATAATTTCAAATCCTTCATTATGACTGGTAATGATACATTCACAATTGTGCCATCGATAATAACTAATGATACGGATAACGCTAATATTGTTAAAACCCACCATTTGTGTTTAACAGTTTTAGTATAAGTATTTGTTACATTTAACATTTTGCACCTCTTTTTTAATTTGATAATATAATGTGCTTTCAGATTACCGCATTACCTGTAAAAGACTAATCAAATAAAAATATTTCTATTTTTAAATAACTTAAATTTATCAATAAGTGTCATTAAAAAAGAGTATAATTGTCATAAAAAAACTATATCCATTTTTTTAAAAAAAATAAAAAAATGAATTATAAATTAATGGCTATTTTTAGGTTAAACACTAACTAACTCATAGGATCTAATAGTAAAACATATAGGTCTCAGTTAACTACCGCATGATTTTTCTAAATAAATTACTACCGTTTCAACAAAAATATATTTGTGAGGTAAATGATGAATTTAATTAATATTTTAGAACCTTTATTATTTAGTATACTTGTATCTTCTATGATTGGTTATAATAGAGAAACCAAAAGTAGTCCTGCAGGAATGAGAACTTATAATTTAGTTTGTTTGGGTGCAGTCATTTTGACAATCATATCTAAAGAATTATCTGAAGCTACTGCTCAAGCAGTGATCACTAACCCTGAATTAAAGGGAATCATCAGTGCTGATTCTAGCAAAATCATTGCTCAAATAGTTAGTGGTATTGGTTTTTTAGGTGCTGGAACAATTATTGTCTCTCAAAAAAGAGTAAAAGGTTTGTCGACAGCATCTTCTTTGTGGGTAACTGCTGCTATAGGGATCGCTGTAGGATTAGGATACTACCTGCTAGCTTTATTTAGTTCATTATTAGTGGTAGTTATCTTAGCAACTTTTAACAAAATCATTCCCTTTCAATCTTTAAAAAATTTAGCCATAACTATTTCATCAGTGGAGACAGAAAAAATGATTACAGAATATTTTAAAAATAACCAAATAACTGTTAAAAATTTAACAACAAAAGTATACACAAATGAAGATAGGAAATACTATACTAATGTGTACACTATCAAACCTCATCATGTTACAGACATGCATCACCTTATTATTGATTTAGCAAGAATAGATGATATCAGTTCAATAGAAATACTCGATGTGTAGGAGGCTCTTACGACAAGCCTCTCACACATCGAGTATTTTGTTTATTTTTGTATATAAATTTTTTGAAATTGTTCAACATAATCATCCTGCAATTTAAGACCAGATGTTAAGTAATTATCCAAACTACCAAACTGTTTAATTAATATTTCCTTCGCATGTTCTAAGTAAGAAGAATCTACAACTAAAGCAACCTTTAAGTCATTTATTTGAGAAGCAGACAACTTGCCATCTAATGAATTGAGAATTGACTGATTAGCAATCTTTCGAGATTCATTTGTTTTCAAATAGTCCTTCATAATTTGTTCATCAGAGGCACCTGAAATTTTTAATATCAAAGCAGCGGCGAATCCTGTTCTATCTTTTCCCGCAAAACAGTGAAATAATATAGGCTGTTTTGTTTGTAAAACTTCTGTTAGAAATTTTGAGTAACCATTTAACGCTGACTGACTTGTTACAATCTCGGTATAAGTTTCTAACATAGATTTATGAATATCAGAATTACTTAGCATACCTTCTAAAGAAGCACCGTTAGCTGTAATAGAGGCTAAAATATCAATATTGCTTATTTCTATACCATTAATTTTTAAATCTGGATTTTTCTTTATTTCATCAGCACTTCTAAAATCATAGACTTTTTTTATTTCGCATTTATTTTTTAAAAAATTTATATCAGATTCATTTAGTTCCGTGAGTTCTCCACTCCTGAAAAATAGTCCGCTTTCTAATTTTCCTAATTGCGTAGTTATATCACCAATATCTCTAAAATTTGTTATCATAAAATGTATCCTCCAATTTTGTTAATGGATTTATTGTACAATTTTTTTATCAAATAAGAAATTTTTAAGACATAATTTTCTGTTGCTTATATTTTTTTAATTCAGATTACTGTTAGTATGCCCATTAATAACACTTTTTATTTTCCAAAAAATTTTATTTTACTGAATCCTTTGGAACGTTTGATAAGGTGGTTATTATGTTGTAAACGAATTAGACACAAATAAATGAGATATGTTGTTATTAATAATAATGATTACAAAGAAGAAATATTTTAAAAAAAAATTTAGGTTTGTGACTGGGTGTGTTTTATAGTCATACGCTGAAGCAGAAGAACTAGGGTTAGAAACTTTATTTCTTAGAGTTTATTACTCAAATTTGGGTATTTTTTCACGGTTAATTATGATGAAGGAAAGCACCGCTCGGGCAATCTCAGATAAAGGGATTGTAAAATCGTGGGTTCCATGTATACAAGAAGAAAGTTCAACCCTTGATTCGAAAGCGGGAGATTGAAGTCCACTCATCCATGAGGAAAACTTACCGTTATCAGTCTCATCGGGGAAAATCGAATTCATCAATGCTTTATACACAAATGTGTGTTATCAAAAAATCACGACAGATACAACAGCAAGATTATCTCTTATCGAATTTCAGGGATGCTGAATATATTGGTAATCAAGGAGGATTTATAAGAGGTAATCTACGTAATGGAAAACAGCATCTAGTATCGAACCTTGGATGAGCCTACCATATGAACGTCTATACTTACAAATTAAAAGAGCATAAGATTTTCCAAAATAAGTCCCGTAAAAAAATTTATTTAGATAATTCGATCATTGAGAATTTCTTTAGTCTAATAAAGCAAAAAATCTATAATGTAAGAGAATATCACAGCTTTGAGAAATTGAAATAAGAAATTGATTACTATAATTATGAGCTTATGAAGGGAAAACTAAATTGGCTGAGTCCAGTGAATATAGAGAAGTGACATTAAAAGCTATCTAAAGTCATCAATAAAAGCACAGAAAAATGGAGTGGATTTCTCCACTCCCAAAAAGTCTAACTTTTTTGATCGCTACACCCACTAATTTTGGTGGACTTTTTTTATAGAGTTATACTCTTTAATGTCATAGAAAAATAGTACAAATTTTAAAATACTCACTGACTTTTGAGCTGTGTCTTAAAAGTCGGTGGGTATTTTTGTATCAATTAAATTCTTTTTGCACCACATGTAAGGCGGCGCTGATTACTTGGTCCATATCGTAATATTTATAATTACCCAAGCGTCCACCAAAAATTACTTGTGGCAGTTGTTTGGCTTTGGCGCGGTACTGTTTGAAAAGTTGATTATTTTTTTCATCATTAATCGGATAATAGGCCTCTTTTGTTTCATCCCAATCTTGAGGAAACTCTTTGGTAATTAAAGTGATATTATCTTCCCCCTGACCATCAAAATGGCGCCATTCCATGCTGCGAGTGTAAGGCGTTTTGCTGTCAGTGTAATTAATCACAGCATTGCCTTGAAAATTTGCGGTAGGCTCTGCAACTGTTTCAAATCGCAGTGAGCGATATTCTAAAGGACCATATTCAAAATCAAAAAAAGCATCAATCATTCCTGTATAAATGGTTTTAGGAAATTCAGCTAAATAAGTTGATTTATCCGCAAAAAAATCAGTGTTCAATTGAACATCAATGAGTTCGCTTGCCAGTAATTTTTCAAAAATTGTCGTGTAACCACTAACAGGAATTCCTTGATAGCGATGATCAAAATAATTATTGTCAAAGGTAAAACGAGTCGGCAGGCGCCGAATGATAAAACTTGGGAGTTCTTTAGGATCTTTGCCCCATTGTTTTTGCGTGTAGCCTTTGATTAGTTTTTGATAGATGTCAGTACCAATAAGGCTAATGGCCTGCTCCTCAAGGTTTTTAGGGGAGCCAGTCAGACCGGCAGCTTTTTTTTGTTGAGCAATTTTAGCTTGCGCTTCTGCTGGCGTTTTCACTCCCCACATTTGATAAAAAGTATTCATATTAAAAGGTAGATTATACAATTGGCCTTGATAGTTAGCGATGACTTGATTGATATAATTATTGAACTCTGAAAATTGATTAATGTACTGCCAAATTTCTAAGCTATTCGTGTGAAAAATATGGGCACCATAATCATGGACATTAATGCCATGCTCTTGGTGTGTCGCTAAGTTTCCACCGATTTGAGGACGTTTTTCGATAACTAACGAGCGTTTATTTCTTAGCGCCGCTTCATAGGCAAAAATTGCACCAAATAGACCAGCGCCGACAATCAAGTAATCATAATTTTTTTGGTTGATTTTCATTTAAATACCTTTCTTTTGTAAAGGAATCAAAACATTTAATTTAAACCAGTTGTCCTCCAATTTCACAGTCAAACTGCCATTATACTTTTCAGCAATATATGCGCTGCTTTTTAATCCGTAGCCGTGATATCGCTGATCTTCTTTAGTAGTTTGTGGCAGACCATCTTCAAAATGAAGGGGCGTCTCTGAATAATTTTCTAGACTATACATGACAAAATTAGCTTTTTTGGATACGCGTAAATTAATCAAGCGTTTTTCTGTACTTGCTAAAGCCAAGGTGGACTCAATCGCATTGTCTAAAGTATTTCCTAGTAGACTGACTAAATCCATTGTATTCATAAAGCTTAACAGAGCACCATCAACAATACAGGTGAAAGTGATTTGATTTTCAATACAATAAATATTTTTTCGTGTGACAATCACATCAATAATTGGATTGCCTGTTTTAATATTGGTTTGATATTTTTCAATATCTTCTTTGAGTTGATTGACATAGCTAAGACGTTTGTTTTCGTCTGGCTCCATTTCAATAATCGAGAGCTGATGTTTGAGATCGTGAAATTTTCGATTGATAATCTGGTTACTTTCACGATAGGCTTCATATTGTTCATACTGAGACTGAAAGACATTGTTCATCGCAGTTAATTCCTGTCGCAGATTATTTTCATAACGAGAATTTTCTTGAATATAAATCAGAAAAATCCCACAAAGATTAATCAAGCTACGAAAAATAAAAATTGCAACAGAATCCCCAATCGCAAAGTTTGTACTTGAAAGAATAAAACCGATATTACTCATAGTAAAAATTATGACAGCTGTCAAAATAACTTCCAACGTATCTTTGGGTTGGATATTTTTCAGTAACAGTTGGTGGTTGCTCTTTTTTTCAATTGCAAAATAGATCCAGGCTAGTAATAAGTAGCTAATCAGCATAAATGCAATCTGTAATGGGATGATTTCTTCAAAGCGATTATAAAATAAATAACAATAAAGCTGCCAAGTCAAGGATGCAATAAATTCAGCGAAGATGAAAGCCTTGCTGACATTGTATAGGTTACTGAGGGCTCTTTGATTAACCAATACCATAAAGGTTAAAAGCATCCAACAGACATTGATAATCATACCAGGAATCCAAAAAAACAAAGGCCAAGTACCTACCCAAAGTTGCAGACAAATTTGACCAATGAGCAAGGCAATAGCCTTTAAATAAAAAAAGTTTTGTCGTTTTTCTGGTACGATGGCCATTATGAGAGCGATACAGGCAAGCCACTCAGAAATTGCTGTATAAATACGGGGAATATTTGGAAAAATGTCATTCATCAATTCATATCAGCTCCTAAATAGTTGGTTAAAGCCTGCATAAAATCTTTTTTGCGGGGCCGACTGATAATTAATTCATATTTATCCAGGTACAGCATATTGCCATCAATCGATTTAACGTGTTTCAAGTTGACCAAATAACCATTATTAGAACGGAAAAAGTCTTTGTCTTTTAATTGATTTTCAACATTTTTCATCGAATCCAACACAGTATAATCACCAGAGACACTGTGGAAATGCAAATAATGCCCCTCGCTTTCAACAAAAAATAAATCATCTAGAAAGATTTTCCGAATGCCACTGTTCGTTTTTAAGGTATAGCTTTCTTTAGGACTTTGATTCAGACGTTCTAGCACTCGTTTAAAATGTTCTTGAAAATTAAATCGGGTGATGGGCTTTAATAAAAAGTCAGCCGCCTCCACTGCATAACCTTCAATGGCCCATTGAACATAATTTGTCAAAAAAATAATGATTACATTAGTATCTACCTTGCGAATTTTTTTTGCAGCGGTCATACCGTCCATAATCGGCATTTCTACATCAAAGTAAATCACATCATAATTGCCTTGATAATTATCCACAATTTCAATGCCATCACTAAATTGGATTAATTCTAACGAGATATCTTGTTCATTACAAAAATTCGTGATTAAACGAGCAAGGGTTTGACTGGCCTCTGGACTATCTTCAACAATTGCGATTTTCATTTCAGGCCTCCGTTTCTTTAAATACTCCCTTATTATAGAAGAAGGCGGATAAATATCAAATAAAATCTGTTTAAATTTTTTTCAGCGACAAGTTATGCTGTAATTTTATCAGGTTATGTAATTTAGGTTTGCGAACGCTTACTTTGTTGTTAGAGTATTTTTAAGAAGCATGGAAGAATAAAGGTGGGGGAACTTATGAAACATGAAAATATTGTAAAGCAGTTGAATTTAGGTCAAAAGGCAGCAATGATGTCCGGCAAAAATACGTGGGAGACTCAAGATATCAAAGGTCTAATCCCATCAATGTTTTTATCTGACGGGCCTCATGGTTTGCGTAAACAGCTAGGTAGCTCCGATCACTTAGGCTTAAATGAAAGCGTACCAGCAACTTGTTTTCCGACAGCAGCGACTTTGGCCAATAGTTGGGATGAGAAGATTTTAACAGAAGTTGGTTATTGTTTAGGTGAAGAGGCACAAGCTTTAGATGTGCAGGTGGTTCTGGGACCGGGTTTAAATATTAAGCGTAATCCTAAATGCGGCCGGAATTTTGAATATTATAGTGAAGACCCTTATTTAGCTGGAAAGTTGGCAGCGGCTAGCATTCGTGGTATTCAAACAAATGGTACGATCGCAAGTCCGAAGCATTTAGCAGTTAATAGTCAAGAAAATAGAAGAATGGCCTCAGATTCGATTGTTGATGAACGAACATTACGGGAAATTTATCTGACTAATTTTGAAATCGCGGTAAAAGAAGGACAGCCAAAATCGATTATGAGTTCTTACAATTTGATTAACGATGTTTACGCTAATGAAAATTCTGAACTTCTTCAAGATATATTAAGAAAAGATTGGCATTTTGACGGCTTTGTAGTTTCCGACTGGGGTGGTGATAATAACCATGTAGCAGGCGTGAAAAATGGTAGTCATTTAGCAATGCCTGGACAAGCAATGACAGGGCCGTTAGAAATTTATCGTGCTGTCAAAAACGGACAACTTGATGAAGCAGTACTTGATGAGCGAGTAGATGAGTTAATTGACGTGATTTTCCAATCGACCGCTGGAAAAAATGATAACGTGACGATTGATTGGGACCATCATCATAAGGTTGCCAAAGAAGCAGCAATGCGTAGTGTCGTTTTATTAAAAAATGACAATGTCTTGCCTCTTGCCAACAATCAAAAGGTAGCAGTCATTGGTGATTTCGCTCAAAATCCGCGCTATCAAGGGGCTGGATCATCAGTAGTCAATCCTAAAAACTTGGAATCAACAATGTCCGTCATTGATGGTTATCCGTTGGACGTGGTCGGCTACGCGCAAGGTTATACCCGTGGTGGCGTTATTCAACCAGAATTGGAAGCAGAAGCTTTGTCACTAGCAGAAAAAAGTGATGTTGTTTTATTGTATGTTGGTTTAGATGAAATTTTTGAAAGTGAAGGCATGGATCGAAGTAGTCTTAGCATGCCTAATAGTCAACAGCAATTGATTGAAAAGTTGGCAGCTCTTGATACGAAAGTTGTGGTAATCTTGTCCGCTGGTTCGGCTATTGAAATGCCGTGGGTGGATCAAGTTGACGGCATTTTACATGGCTATTTATCTGGGGAAGCTGGTGCGAGTGCCATGCTGGAAGTTATTTGTGGGCATTACAATCCTAGTGGGAAATTAAATGAAAGTTATCCTATGACTTATGGAGATGTTTACTTCGGTGAAAACTTTCCAGCCACTAGCCGTTACTCATATTATCAGGAAAGTCTTTTTGTTGGTTACCGTTACTATGAAGCTGCAAAAAAAGCAGTTAGATTTCCTTTTGGTTTCGGTCTTAGCTATACGACTTTTGATTATTCTGATCTACAAGTGAATGATACATCTATTGAGATGACAATTACGAATACAGGTGACGTTGAGGGTGAAGAAATTGTTCAACTATACGTTGGTAAAAAAGATAGTCAGCTGATTCGTCCAGTCAAGGAGTTGAAAGGCTTTAAGAAGATTGCCTTGCAAGCGGGAGAAAGTCGTACGATAACGATTGATTTTGATGATAAAACCTTCCGCTACTATGATGTCGATGAAAAAAATTGGCAAACTGAGGCGGGGGAATATCAAATTTACGTTGGAAAAAATGTCGCTTCAATTGAATTGCAGGGAAATGTGACAGTTGCTGGTGTTGAAGTGAGGAACCATAATCACGAGAATTATCAAAAGCATTCTTTCGAAAAAATTACATTATCGGATTTTGAAGAGCTGTATGGCAGAGCTTTACCGCGAGAATCGCAAGAAAATCAGATGGTGTTACATGAGAACAATGTCATTTCAGAATTAAAATATGCGAAAAGTTGGATTGGTCGTTTTGTTTATGGTCGTCTGCATAGTATGTTGAAAAAAAGTGAGGCTAAAGGGGAACCGGATTTGAATATCCTGTTTATCTATAACATGCCTTTCAGAGCAATAGCTAAGATGACTAATGGAATGGTTAGTATGGAAATGGTTGAGAAAATTTTATTAGCAGTTAATGGCCATTTTTTCAAAGGCGTGGGTGGTTTGATTGCCAGCTTTTTCCGCAACCGTAAAGAACAAAAGATTAATATATTGGAACAGGAGTGAGTAGATGGCTGAAAAAAATCAAGCAACCGGTGTCTTAAAAAAATTCAAACAGAATCATCCCGATTTATTTGAATTTATTCTATTTAATATTATGAGTAACGTTGCAACAATCACTAACTTTATCGTTCTGTGGATTGGTACTGGCTTTTTATTTACCAGCTTTGCTAATCGCAGTTTTAACTGGTTCATTTTTAATTACGGTATTGATCAAGGTGGACTGGGTGGATTTTTAAGCTTTTTACTCGCTTATATATGTGCCCAAATTGTCAATTTCATCGTACAGCGAAAAGTTGTGTTCTCAGCCAACGTAAAAATTGCTAAAGTGTTGCCGTGGTATGTTTTAACAGTAGTGGTGGCAGGTTTGATTTCGATTTGGTTGCCACCATACATCATATCGATTTTGACTCCTTATGTTGGGGGTTGGGCTGCTACAATTGCAAATGCTGTTAATATTGTCATTCAGGTTGTGATAAACTATCCTATGATGAAATTTGTAATTATGAAAAAGGAATGATAGCAAACATGAAAATTTTAAGTATAATCGTTCCTTGTTATAACTCGGCAGAATACATGGAACGCTGTATCAATTCTCTTTTGCTTGGTGGGGAATTGGTGGAAATTATTCTTGTGAATGATGGATCTAGAGACAATACCCCTCAAATTGCTGATCATTATTTGGAAAATTTTCCAACTCAAGTGAAAGTTGTGCATCAAAAAAATGGTGGTCACGGACAAGCGATTAATTCTGGGTTACAAATCGCGACAGGGAAATTTACGAAAATTGTCGATAGCGATGACTGGGTGGATGTCCAAGCTTATCGAGAAATTTTAAATTTTTTAGAAACTAAAGCAGACGACTTAGAGATTGATATGTTGATAAGTAATTATGTTTATGAAAAGCAAGGTCAAAAAAATAAAAAGGTCATGAACTATCGCCGTTTTTTACCGACGGACAAAGCATTTACTTGGCAAGATGTGAAATTTCCTTTTGGCAAATATTTGTTGATGCATTCTGTCATTTATCGCTTGGAAGTATTGAAAGAATCGCATATTCAATTGCCGCAACATTCTTTTTATGTGGACAACCTTTATATTTTCGAGCCGTTACCAATCGTGGAGAATATGTATTATTTAGATGTTGATTTCTATCGTTACTTCATTGGACGAGAGGATCAATCGGTGAATGAAAAAGTTATGATTAGCCGTATCGATCAACAAATTGCAATAAATAAAACGATGATTGCTTATTATTCTGACACGCAAGGAACAGAGAATAATGTGCTGACTTATATGCGACGTTACCTAGAAATTATTACAGCAGTTTCATCGATTTTGTTGATTAAAGAAGGTTCATCAGAAAGTTTGGAGAAGAAAAAAGAGCTATGGCAATTTATCCGTAGCCAGGATACGCATTTGTATTATCGTCTGCGTCTCGGGCTTCTAGGAATAGGCCTGCATTTGCCTGGTAAGGTGGGTCGCAAGACGACAGTCGGCGTTTACCATATGGCACAACGAATTTATGGATTTAATTAAAATTGCGTTCAGTTGAAGTCATTTTAGATTTCAACTGATTTTTTTGTGACGCTTTAAAAATAAAATGAAAGCCTGTTCAAGTTATGTAGAATAAATGACAGATTATGCAGCATAAATATATTTTTTGAAATTCGAAAGGTATACTAAAAAAAGTAAGAAACCCCTTACAAAGCTAGGGTTGCAGTTTAAGGGGTTAAAACAATTTAAGGAGGATTCATATGAAGAAGTATTTAAAAATAATTATTCCCATTGTGATTGTTTTGGGGATTGTTGGCGGAGGGGCATTCTTTCTCAACAAACTGAGTCAAGATGGTACGTTGAATATGGAAGATGTATATGCCACAATTGAAACCGTTTCAGTTTATTTTATACCAACTGCAATTTTATTAGTTGTAATTATTATTGCTTTAATTGTATTCCGTAAAAGAAGTCGAACTTTTAAGTTTTGGCTAAAGGCAGAATCTGTTATTGCCTTATTGGTAGCGGTTGCTATCACTATAAATGTGGTAGTTTTTGGTCCGATGGCTAGTTTGTTTAATTTGAACTATGCAAAACTAAATGAAATCAGTGCTGCTACGCTTGACGATAGTGCCGCACTAACAAATAAAATTGCAGATGAAGGAACAGTCCTACTAAAAAATACTGATAATTACCTACCTTTAGGGACAGATACAAAAAATTTAAATGTTTTTGGCTGGGCCTCTACTAATCCAGTCTATGGTGGAACTGGTTCAGGGAATGTTGATACGAGTAGTGCAGTTAACTTGTTAAACGGTATAGAAAATGGTGGCTTTAATCTAAATACTGAGCTTTCTGATTTCTACACTGATTATCGTAGTGATCGTCCAGAAGTTGGTATGTGGGAGCAGGATTGGACATTACCAGAACCGACTGCAAAATCCTATTCTGACAAATTAATGCAAAATGCCAAAGATTTTTCTGATACTGCCGTTGTTGTAATTGGTCGTGTCGGAGGCGAAGGTGCTGATTTACCGACAGACATGAATGCTAAAGGAATCACTTATGATGGTAATGAGGGTGATTTCACTGATGGTCAACATTTCTTAGAATTATCACAAACTGAAAGAGATATGGTTGATCTTGTAACGAATAATTTTGAAAATGTAGTAGTTGTAATTAATTCAGCAAACTCAATGGAATTGGGTTGGTTAAACGATTATGAAAATATCAGAGGTGCCCTTTGGATGGCAGGTCCTGGAACAACTGGATTCAATGCGTTGGGATCAATTTTAAATGGTGATGTTAATCCTTCTGGAAAAACTGTAGATACTTATGCTTATGATTTAACAGCAACGCCTACTTGGAACAACTTCGGTGATTATCAATATGACGATAGTGATTACACCTATATTAATTATGTTGAAGATATCTATGTTGGTTATAAGTTCTATGAAACTTATTACGAAGCAAATGATGAAAGTTATGACGCAGCTGTGCAATATCCATTTGGATATGGTCTGAGTTATACAAACTTCACCCAAGAAATGACACCAGTTACAGTCGCTAATGATGGTAAAATGTCCTTTGATGTAACTGTCACAAATGTTGGTGATGTTGCTGGTAAAGATGTCGTACAGAGTTATTTCACACCACCTTATACGAATGGTGGCATTGAAAAAGCAAGCACGAACTTGATTGCTTTTGAAAAAACTGACACTCTAGAACCTGGTCAAAGCCAAACCTTAACAATTACTTTTAATCAAGAAGATATGGCTAGCTACGATTCTACAGGGACAGGTGCTTATGTTCTGGAAGAAGGTCAGTACGCAATTCAATTAAAAGCTGATTCTCATACAGTGTTAGCTGAGCAAAACTATACCTTAGGAGCAACAATTATGTTTGATGAATCAAACAAACGCTCAACCGATGAGATTGTTGCCACGAATCAATTCGATTATGCAGAAGGCGAAGTAACTTATCTTAGCCGAGCAGACGATTTTGCCAACTATGAGACAGCGACAGCAGTTCCTGAATCTCGAGCTCTAACAGAGGCAGAAAGTAATGGTTTGATGAACTCTAGTAATTACGAATTAACCGATGACAGTGATGCAGAAATGCCAACAACTGGTGCGGATAATGGCGCTACTTTGTCAGATTATGTCGGCGTAGATTACGATGATGATTCTTGGAATGATCTACTGGATCAATTAACAATTGATGATATGAGTAACGTCATTAGTTACGCTGGCTACCAAACTGTTTCTGCTGATTCAGTAGGCAAGGCACAAACTTATGATTTTGATGGTCCAGCTGGAATAAGTAGTTTCTTTGTCGCAACAAACGGATCAGCTTTTCCAACGGCCGTGATGATTGCTGCAACTTGGAATAAGGACTTAGCTAATCAACGAGGAACTGCAGTAGGAACTGAAGCCAGTGAATTAGGTATTTCAGGATGGTACGGTCCTGCAATGAATATCCACCGAAGCGCTTTTGCAGGTCGAAACTTTGAGTATTATTCAGAAGATGCTGTAATGTCAGGCTTTATGGCTGCTAATGAAATTGCCGGTGCAAATACACAAGGTGTTTATTCTTACATGAAACATTTCGCTTTGAACGACCAAGAAACTAATCGAACAGACTTATTGTTAACTTGGTCGAGAGAACAAGCAATTCGTGAAATCTATTTAAAACCATTTGAAATGGCTGTTAAAGAAGGTGGCGCAACTGCTGCAATGTCAGCTTTTAACTACATTGGTAATAAATGGGCTGGAGCTAACTCAGATCTAATGAACACTGTGCTACGTGATGAATGGGGCTTTGATGGATTTGTTTCCACTGACTATTTTGGTGGATATGGCTACATGGAAGCTGATATTGCTATTCGTAACGGGAATGATACCATGCTTTCAACAACTGGTGAGAATGGTGCAACTTTAGAAGATACAACAAGCGCAACTTCCGTTTCAGCAATGCGGACAGCTGTTCATAATGTTTTGTACACTGTTGTAAATAGTCGCTCATACTCTGATGGGCAGACTGAAAACCAATTACTTCCTTGGGAACAAACAGTTCGAAACATCGACATTGCGGTTGGTGCAGTTATTCTAATCATACAAGGTTTGATTGTTCTACTATATGTAAAACGAATTAAGAAGAAGGCTTAGAATACAATAAATTTGTTACCGAAGTAGGTAATTTTTTAGAGGCATAAATGAATAGTTTATGATGAAAAATACGGAGAAAGTGCGTTTCCTGAAAAAAGGAAGCGCACTTTTTGATACACACTCATTTAAAAAAAGTGAAGCTTGTTTACTTTAAATATTTCAATAGAGATGAACACAGCGAGTTGAATATGTAGAGGATCTAATCAGTGGACCTGTTCCATAAAATCGACAAATTTTAAAGTGGCAAAAAAAGTCCCATTAGTTTTATTTTTTGAATTAGATGTATTTTGAGTTGAGTGTCCTTAATTTATTAAAAACCTGATTTAAAGTCTATCGTTTATGTTTTACTAAGAACTATTAAGTTTTAAATTTGGCTGATCCAGCGGAAACTTCATTGGCTAAATAATGAACAAAAGGAACCTCTACTATTTTCAGTAGAGGTTCCTTTTGTATTTAATGTATAACTAAAAGAAGTTAATGATAAACCTATTTTCATTGATGTCATAGCATATACAATATAGCATTTTTCGAAGATCATTTTCTTGGAAATTTACAAATAAAATTCAAAAAAATATATTTAATATAAAATTTCTGTATCGTATTTTTTAGCAATAGCTAGATATTCATCATCGGGTTGCTGATCAGTGATGACATATTCAAAAGAAGCCCAGTCTGAAAATTTATAAGCGTGTTTTTTCCCAAATTTAGTGTAATCTGCTAACAGTAAACTTTTACCGCCCATAGCCATAGCCTTTTTTTTGACTAACGCTTGCGCAAAATTAGCCTCGTAGATGCCAAATGAATCAATACCAGTAGAACTGAAGATACATAAATCTATTTGAAATAACTCTAGAAATGAGTTGCCATAATCACCAACGACACTCTCTGCATCTTTAATTACTTCACCAGCAATCATAAAAATTTTAGAATCTTCTGTACAAACATGGGAAAATTCATACGCAATTTTGAGACCATTTGTTATAACAACTAGTTTTGGAGTATTTGCTAAATATGGAAGTAATCTTTTAACGGTAGAGCTTGAATCAATAAAAATGCTCATTCCGGGACCAATAAAAGTGCTAGCTATTTCAGCTATTTTTTCTTTTTCAGAGATCATGACATTTTCTCGGTAATTAGTGGAAATAACATGGTTTTGTTCCACTTCTAAAACAACTCCCCCGCGGTATCGGCGAATAACTCCTTCCTTTTCAAGAATGAGTAGTTCTCGTCTCAAAGTAGAGTATGAACAAAATAACATTTTTTCGAGTTCGTAATTATCTAATTTCTTATATTTTTTTAATAAATTTACTATCTGATCTCTTCTAGAATCACTCATAGATGTACCTCCTCAATCACTGACAATGAATGATTTAAGTGTACCATAGGGCTGTTATTTTTGTCCGTAGGTTTCAAAACGGATCGCCATGTTTGCCATCTCATCATCAGTCATAACTGTAGGAATTCCCACAGTTGACGCAATGATATGAACTTTTGAGCAATATTCTAACTCTTCTAGGACCGCGAAGGCTTCTGCCATTGTTTTTCCACCTGTGAGAACTCCGTGGTTTGCTAATAAAACAGCTTTTCTATCTTTCATTGCTTCAAAAGCATTAATCGCCAATTCTTCAGTTCCAAATGACGCATATCTGGCACAGCGTACATTTTTCCCAGCGGTAGCAATCATATAGTGAGAGGCTGGAAGTGGTTTTCCAAGTAAGGCTAAAGCAGTCGAATAAATAGTGTGGCCATGAATAATACAATTTAAATCATCACGTTTCTCATACATTATGCTATGCATGCGCCATTCACTTGATGGTAGTCGTGTTCCTTCAACAATAGTGCCATTAAGTTCCATAGTAACTATATCTTTTAGTTCAATTTTATCGAAAGGTATTCCTGATGGTGTGATAAGCATTAGATTGTCTTGACGAATAAAAGAGCTTAGATTTCCTCCTGTTCCTAAAGTATAGCCATCTGAAATTAATTTATTTCCGTAATCAATCAGTTCTTGTTTTTGTGATGAATACATGGAGATCCTTCTTTCTCAATATTATTTATAAAATGGTCCAAAAGTTTGACAGGCTTTGAAATCTGAAGACTCTGTGTCTTTTGTTCCAAATCCAGAAAAGACATGCGGTCTAAATATTTTTTTACTTGGGACATTGTGAAGAGACACTGGGATTCGTAACATACTAGCTAAAGTTAATAATTCTGCGCCGATATGTCCATGAACACTAGCACCATGGTTGCTTCCCCAATTATTCATCATTGTATAAACATCTTCAAAACCAGTTTCACCTAGGTTTGGAGCAAACCAAAGTGTTGGCCAAGTCTCGTCGGTCCGTTTATTCAAAATATCGTGAACATGTACTGGTAATTCACAAGAATAACCTTCAGCAATCTGTAGGGTTGGTCCAACCCCATCAATAATATTCAACCGAATCAAAGTCAATGGTAGTTCAGCTTGTAAATGATATTGACTTGAAAAGCCGCCACCTCTGAAGTATTCATAATTAGCTCGACACCATTTAGTTTTACTAAGACAGCTATCAATGTCTTCTTCGGTCATATTCCAAAATTCTTTCATAGTTGGTTGTCCATTTTCATCAAGACTGCCACCACTACCATCCAAAGCACTAGCACCTGAATTTAATAGATGAATTAATCCATTCTGAGCTTTACCGGTCAAATCATAACCTGTGATTCGTTTAATTGATTCAGTGCTCCAGTAGGTTCTGACATCAGAAAATATTGGTGCTTTATTCGTTAGAAGAGAACCAAAGAGCATAGCAGCAGCATTACAAGTGTCGTTTTCTGTAGCAAAAGAAATCGGTTGTTTTGGTCCGTTCCAGTCAAATGTGCTAGTTAAGATTGATTCCATAAAGTCGCCATTAGGTAACCAATCTGTCCATTGGCGTTGACCTTGAAAGCCTCCCGAAATAGCATTTCTTCCTTTAGCTTCTTCTAACCATCCTAATTGAGCTAACTTAGGGTTGCCAAATAAAATATCACGAACGATTAAGGTTTGCTTTGCAATAAAATCCCACTGATCATTATCAGAAATATAGCGGGATTTAGTAATTATTTTCGGAAATTCTTTCCCTTCATTAATATCAATCCCTTCTTGACATTTAGTGTCAATCCACTCTCGAATAACTTTGTATTCGTTAGGGTCAAAAATTTCCAATTCGATGCGACGTAAGATTTCTGTCATATCAACATACTCAATGTGCATACCTAAATATTTTTCAAAGAATTCTTGATTAATCTGACTTCCGGCAATCCCCATTGAAGAAGAACCAATGTTAACGTAAGATTTATTTTTCATTTCCCCAGCAGCAATGCTAGCACGAGCAAATAGTAATATTTTTTCTTTAACATCTTCTGGAATAGCTTGATCATCGTTGTCTTGAACTTCTTTACCATAAATTTTGTACGCAGGAATTCCTTTTTGAGCATAGCCGCTCATTGCAGCTGCTAAGTATACAGCCCCGGGTCTTTCGGTTCCGTTGAACCCCCAAATAGCTTTAAAAGTACCTGGTCGTAAATCAATCGTTTCAGTACCGTAACACCAACAGGGTGAGACAGTTAAAGTTGCAATAACATCCTGCTGTGCAAAAGAATCATCTACTTTGCTAGCGTCAGCATAGCCTCCAATTGTGATATCTGGAACGATACATTCTACCGGTGATCCATCCATATAATAAAGTGATGATTCTATTAACTTTTTCGCTTTGAGTGCCATCTCCATAGTTTGTTGTTCTAGTGATTCTCGGACACCTCCTTGTCTACCATCGATTGCAGGTCTAATACCGATTTTAGGATAATTCATTAGTAGTTCCTCCTCATAAATTGTTTATATTGGTTATAACTATTATTGAACTCTTCTGATTTTTCCGGATAAAAATAAATAGGGGGATAATTTTCATTGACAATGCTTACTAATTCAACACGATTTTGAATTGTTTCAATGGCTAAAAATTGGGCCAATGCGTTTCCTAATGCGGAATTTTCAGAATAACAGACAGCTATGGGTGATTGAATTAAATCAGCAGTCAATTGATTCAAAAATTTTGATTTACCGCCACCACCAAATAAAAAAAGAGTACTTAATGGCGTGGATTGAGCTAAATTTTCTAAGACAGTAGCATATTTAAAAGCTAGATTTTGATAAATAATCAGAAAAATTTGGTGTGGTTCATCGATAGATGGAAACTGATGGAATTCTCCATATTTTTTTAATTTTTCCACGAATTGTTCCTGATTTATCAAATCAGAATTTTGATTATCAAAGAAAAAATCAATGGGACTGCAGTTAATTAACATTTCTTGAATTTGTTGGATGGTTATTGATTGAGATTGATTAACAAAATTTAATGCTTCTTCAATAAACCACATACCTAGCAAATTTTTCAGTTTTAATATTTTTCCATCACCGGCTTGTTCATAAGAGTAATCAGAATTAAGTGGTTGATTTACCAAAATACCCCTTTCTGATTTTTCTCCTAGTACAGACCATGTTCCTGAAGATAAAAAGAAACAAGAATGATCATTTGAAGGTAACGCAAAAATAGCACTAGCTGTATCATGTTCCATGACTGAGTGAACCAATATTTTTTTATTGTTTAATTCGATTTCTCCGATTTGAGTGTAAGGCAGAACAATTGTTGAAAATAAAGAAGTAGAGACGCCTAATAGTTCTATCAAATCTAATGCCCACTGATGCTTATCTATATCAAATAGCTGACTTGTTGAAGCGATTGATGATTCTGTCCAAATTGCACCGGTTAATAGATACTGAATTAAATCAGGCATCATTAAAAGGTGGTTAGCTTTCTTTAAAACTTCAGGATAAAAATCTTTTAAAAAGAGTAGCTGTGAACTGGTATTAATAGATGCATTAGCGATCCCTGTTCGTTCTTGAAACACGTTAGGTAAGGACATACCATAATGTAAATACTCAGCTTGTAACATGGTTTGATAACATAAAGGAAGCATTAAGAGATTTCCGTTTTCATCTAATAAACCAAAATCACATCCCCAAGTATCAAATCCAATGCTTTCAATAGAATATTCAGTTGAAGCAAGAACGATGATTTGTTTGATTTCAGATATAATTTTATCTATATTCCAATAAATTTGATTTTTTGTAGAATCGATTAATTGATAGTCTTTAAATCTATAAATTTTTTCTTCTGTAAGTTTTCCATTATTTAAAGAAAAAACCACACCTCGGCCACTTGTTGCACCTAAATCAAAGGATAAAACTGTGGACATTTCATATACCTCCCAATCTAATTACATAATCCATATTTCAATAATAATCATACATTAGAACGCTTCCATTTTTTTAGATGGCGTATTTTTTGAAGAATTGCCAACAAACTTTCCAACTATGGAAACGTTTTTATGCAAACGCTATAATTTATTTAAATAAAATAAAAAAACTTTACAGGAGGAAAAAATGACAGCAAAAAATGGACGCAAGTGGTTTTCAGAAAGTAGATATGGTTTGTTTATTCATTTTGGCTTATATTCAGTTGCCGGAAGACATGAATGGGTTCAGACTTTAGAAGAAATCAGTGTTGAAGGTTATAAAAAGTATTTTGATCATTTTAATCCTGACTTATTAAACCCTAAAGAATGGGCACAAAATGCTAAAGATGATGGGTTTAAATATGTGATTATTACTGCGAAACATCATGATGGTTTTTGTCTGTGGGATACTAAAGAAACTTCATATAATGTAATGAATTCGCCTTATCAAAGAGATTTATTAGGTGAACTTATTGAAGAATTTAGAAAAGTTGGTATTAAAATTGGTATTTATTATTCATTGTTAGATTGGTACCAGCCTGACTTTTTAGTTGATGGTTACCACCCAATGAGAAACAACAAAGAGTATATTGATAAAAATCCTGGTGACATGAAGAATTATAGACAATTTTTAACTAATCAAGTGAAAGAAATATTAACAAATTACGGAACGATTGATTATTTATGGTTTGATTTTTCATATAAAAGTAGAGACTGGGGAACTTCGGTTGGTAAAGGTGCTGCTGATTGGGGAAGTGTCGAGCTTGAAAAAATGATTTATGAAATTCAACCTAATATATTTATTAATGACCGTTTAGATCTTAATAGAGGCGTGCTTACACCAGAACAGTTTGCACGGAACAATGCTATGGAAAACGAAGAAGATGTCTGGGAAACAGTCCAAACCTTGAATAATAGTTGGGGCTATGATCGGGATAATTTGAACTTCAAAACAAGTGAAATGGTAGCTAAACAATTAGTAGATACAGTTTCTAAAGGCGGCAATTTCACAATGAATATTGGGCCAAATGCTCGAGGAGAATGGGACTCGACTAGCGATGAGATTTTAGAAACTGTAGGAGAATGGTTACGAAAACACGGAGATTCTATCTATGGAGCTACATTGTCTAAGTTTAAAGCACCCTTAGATTGTCGCTATACTCAAAAAGGGAATAAATTATTTTTACACATTTTTAGTTGGCCATATAGAACAATTTTATTACCAGAGTTAGGCGGAAAGATCTCGTTTGCAAGACTGTTAAATGATGGTTCGGAAATTCGGTTTACAGATACAAAAAATTTAGGAGGAGATAGAAAAGCGACCACTAATTTATACAAAGAGATTACAGAAGTTCATGTAAAAGAAGCACTTGATCCAAGCATGTTGATGCTAAATATTCCAGTCAGAAGACCAAATGAACTAATTCCAGTGATCGAACTAACATTAAAGGAGGGGTAAAAATGAGTGTGGGAATAATTATCGCAAGTCATGGTGATTTTGCTCTAGGTGTTAAGCAAACAAGCGATATGATTTTTGGGGAAAAAGAAAAAGTGGAAGTATGTATTTTAAAACCTGAAGATAGTTTAGAACTATTTCGTGAAAAATTAGATAAAGTATTAACTAAATTTGACTCAGATGATGAGCTATTATGTTTAGTTGATTTATGGGGAGGCACACCATTCAATCAATTAAATCAATTAAAAGAAGAAGAGACGAGACCGATTGAAATAGTTTCAGGTTTAAATATCCCCATGATATTAAGAGCGTATAGTGATAGATTCAATCCAAATGAAACGGCGGCTAGTATTGCAAAATCTATTATGATAGAAGGATCAAATGGGATTAAAACATCAGCTAGTAATAATGAAGAATTAGTACACAAACAATCTAATCCAATGGATCTCCCAATATCTGAAAGTAAAATGATTAATCTGGGAATCAGACATGTAAGGTTAGATGAACGTTTGATTCATGGTCAAGTTGCAACACTTTGGTTAGGGTCTTTGGGAGCTACAAGAGTGATGATTGTCGATGATGAGGTAGTTAATGATCCTATTGCCAAAGCTTCATTAAAAGCTGCTGTTCCAGGAGGCATTAAGTTAAGTATTTTAAAAACTGAAACAGCCGCACGACGAATAAAAGAAGATGCCTACCATGGACAAAAGGTAATGTTAATTGTAAAAAATATCAAAACGATTTTTCGTTTGATTGAATTAGGGGTGCCAATTAATAAGTTTAATTTAGGCAACTCTAGTCCCAAAGAAGGTACAAAACAAGTGACCAAATCAGTATTTCTATCAGAAGAAGATGTGCATAAAATTTTAGAATTAGAAAAAGATGGAGTTGTTGTGACGGCTCAGATGGTTCCAATGGAGGAAGAGAAATCGTTCTCACAATTTTATGGGAAGTAGGGAAAAAGAATGAATATTGAAATTTGGCAAATTGTAGTCTTATCATTATTAGGGTTTTATGCAATTGTAGAAAATTTAGGTATTAATGTTATTGCTAATCAAGCATTAATCGTTGGGACGATTACTGGGTTAGTTATGGGTGATATAAAGATGGGGTTGGCAGTAGGGGCAACCTTACAATTGATGGGATTAGGAATTCAAGCTTATGGTGGAGCCAGCGTACCAGACTATATGACAGCATCAATTGTAGGTACGGTATTTGCAGTGATAAGTGGTAAAGGTGTGGAATTTGGTATTGGTTTAGCAGTACCAGTTGCATTGTTAATGATTCAGTTAGATATTTTTGCTCGTTTTTGCAATGTTTTTTTCCAAAAGAAAATTGATAAAAGTATTGAAGAAGATAATGTTAAAGGAATCAAAATGTACCACTTAATGGGGACAATAAGTTGGGGTCTTTCTCGTGGATTACCGATTTTTATCGTATTTAGTTTTGGTGATGGTGTAATTAAATTTGTTTCAGATGTTATTCCTGAGTGGCTAACTGGCGGACTCTCAGTGGCAGGTGGGATGCTACCAGCAGTTGGTATTGCTATTTTATTGCGATTTTTACCTGTTAAAAATTTCATAACATATTTAATGATTGGCTTTTTAGCAGTGGCTTATTTAGAAATACCAATGTTTGGCGTGGCGCTTTTAGGTCTAGCATTAGCTATTTTAGAGTTTAAAAAATTAATCAGTAATCAAAACACATCTGAAAATACAGTACCAGTTAATGTAAATGCAGGAGGGGGACTAAGTGACGATGAGTACGAAAATTAATCAAAAAGATCTGGATAAAGTAAGTTTGAATTGGTTGGTAGGTAGTCAATTGTCCTGGAACTATGAACGAATGATGGGCGGAGGTTATCTATTTTCAATGCTTCCTATTCTAGAGAAGCTGTACGGAAAAGATAAAGAGACAAAAAAAGACATGATGCGTATGCAAAGCCAATTTTTTAATACTACTCCTCATATGGGTGGATTTATTTTAGGAATGGATATTGCAACAGAAGAAGCTGAAGGTAAAAATTCGAAAGATACGGTATCTAGTTTAAAAACCGGATTAATGGGCTCCTTTGCTGGTGTTGGAGATACAATTTTTGGAGTGCTTTTTCCAACAGTTTTTGGTTCAGTAGCATCATATTTAGCCTTAAAAGGAAATGCGATTGGTGTCATCATCTGGTTGCTAGTAAATATTTTAATATTAATATTTAGATTTTTTTCTGTAAGAATAGGTTACAAACAAGGTGTTAAATTAGTAACGAGTATGTCTGGACATTTAAATGCTCTAACAACTTCAGCAACACTATTAGGAGTTACAGTTATTGGTGCAATGATACCTTCAGTTATAAATGCTAAGATTGCTTGGACTTTTAAAACTGGAGATGTTGAACTGAATATTCAAGATACACTTGATCAAATTATGCCAATGATGATCCCAGCTATCTTGGTAGGTGTCATCTATTGGTTGTTAGGTAAAAAACATTTTAATTCAACAAGAGCAATTCTTTCGATTATTGTACTGTCTATTATTTTAAAAGTATTAGGAATCATGTAGAAGTTTACACGAGATTTAAGAGAGGGTGTTCATTATGTCATTAGAATTTTTTGATGAATGTAGAAAACTTACTGAAATACTTGAAAAGTATGAAGCAGCAAATATTACAAAAGCGGCTGAGATCGTTGCGGAAGGAATAATGAATGGCGGTATCACACAATCTTTTGGAAGTGGTCATTCGTATGCTGCGGCGCTCGAAATCAGCGGGCGCGCAGGAGGGTTAATACCATCGAAATTAATTATGGATCCTGCCGGTGGTATGTATGAACAGAATCACGGGGTAGGTAAAACATTAATGCATAAAGTTTTAGTTAGTCCAAATGATATTTTTTTCTTAGTTTCAAACTCAGGACGAAATCCGATGATTATTGAAATGGCTGAAGAAATAAAGAAACATGACAATAAATTAATAGTTGTAACTGCACTTGAATCATCTAAGGCGTCAACTTCTCGACATGAGAGTGGTAAATTATTGTATGAATTTGCTGATGTAGTTTTAGATAATCATTCAGTTTATGGTGATGCGGCATTGAATATTAGTGGATTGGAAACAAAAGTATGCGGCACATCCTCCTTTGCAGCTACACTGCTATTACAGCAAACGATGTATGAAGCAATTAAAATAATGGTATCTAAAGGTTTTGAACCACCGGTGTATTTAAGTGCGAATATTGATGGTGGTCATGAAAGAAACTTGAAAATAGAAAATCAATATGCAGAAAGAATTTTCCATATTTAATTTTATGAAATAGCCCTATCTATCCTAGATTCCTTATTAAAGATATAAAGTAGCTAATTTCTTAAAATGTTGATTTTAGTTATTTTTAATAGTGAAAAAAATCTGAAGTTAGAAATAATTAGACTACTTTATGAAGGAAGTTCAGTCAGTAGACAAAGTTCATGTTTTGGCTACTGTCTACAGTATTTTATTTACGACAAATTTCAAATAACGAAGGACTCAGTAATCATCATTGCCGATTACTGAGTCCTTTTTTATTTAAATGATTATTCTTTAATTTTGTTGATGACTTCTCGAATTTTTCCAATCGAAGTTTGCGAACCAGCTGCATTTCTGAACATCAAAATGGTGAAAATAGCGTCTAAAATGCTTAACTGAGAAATTCGTGACGCCAGTGCTTCAGACCGAAAAGCAGTTTCTTCAGAAATCGAGGTGAACACAATATCTGCTAGTTTAGCTAACTGGGATTGGATTTGGCTGGTGACCACAATAATTTTTGCACTATTTTTTTTAGCTACTTCTGCTAACTGAATGGTTTCTTTTGATTTACCAGTGTGGCTTATCAGCAAAGCACAGTCTTTTTCCGTCATCATGGAAGCTTCCATTAATTGGATATGATAATCAGCGTTGTGAACAACATTTACTGGGCTACGAAGAAATTTATGATAGGCATCTGAAGCAACAATTTCCGATCCTCCCACACCAAAGAAAAATAATCTATCGGAATGATCAATGAAGTCAACAGCATCTTTTAATTTCTGCTTATCCAAAAGTTTCTTGGTATCTAGAAGAGTTGAAATATTTGAGTCGAAGATCTTATAAGCCATTTCAAGTTCGTCGTCGTCTTGTGTAATGCCTTGATGGATCGTTGTCATCGAATTTTGATAATCGTCACTAGTTAATAACGCCATTTTAAAGTCTTTAAAGCCTGAAAACCCTAGTTTTTTAGTGAATTGAAAAAAAGTGGAATCAGCGATGTTTAAATCGTTAGCTATATCACTGATTGAGCTATGGCTAACTTTTTGCGGCTCTTTCAAAATATAATCAGCAATCGATTGCTCTTTAGGCGTTAAATTTTTGTAGATGGATTTTATTGTTAAACGAATAGAAGTAGCCATGATGATTAATCTCCTTAATTATTTATATTTCTAAAACTATATCATGCATAGAAGTTTATTCAACCTGTATTTTACATGATAAGTGGGAGAAGAACAAAAATCAATAAAAACTTTTTTTCTTAAATCTATTTACAAAAAAATATTTTTTTGTATAATAAGAGTATGAAATGAATACGCTATCATTATTTATGGAAAAGGCTGTTGAAAAATCGAGTGGTTTAAAATGGAGGAAGAAAATGACAAAATACAAAATTGGTATTGTAAATTCAAGTAGTTTTGGAAAAGTTTTCCCTAAGCATTTGGAACGGTTAGAAAAAATTGGACAAGTCCAGCACATTAATGTTGATTCGGAAATTGGAGGAAAGGAGTTGGCTGAGACTTTACAGGGAATCAATATTGTCATCGCCAGTGTAACGCCATTTTTTACTGAAGAATTTTTCCAGCATAAAGATGAACTGTTGATGATTTCTAGACATGGAATTGGTTTTAACAACATAGACTTAGCTGCAGCAAAAAAACACGATACAGTAGTAACGATTATACCTGCTTTGGTTGAACGAGATGCTGTAGCAGAAAATAATGTGACGAACTTATTGGCTTTAATGAGGCAAACAGTTCAAGCTCACAATCGAGTTGCCGATAATCGTTGGGAAGATCGGGCAAGTTTTGTCGGCCACACACTTTTTAATAAAACAGTTGGTGTAGTTGGAGTCGGTAATACTGGTAGTTGTGTCGTAGAAACCATTCGAAATGGATTTCGGTGTGAAGTATTGGCTTATGATCCTTATAAATCAGCCCTGCATATTGAAAGTTACGGTGCCAAAAAAGTTGAATTTGATCAATTGTTAGAGCAGTCGGATGTGATTTGTTTATGCGCTAGTTTAAATGATGGTAATTATCATATCATTAATGAAGAGACAATCGCTAAGATGAAAGAAAGCGTTTATATCTCTAATAGTGCAAGAGGGGCATTAATTGAAGAGGCAGCGATGGTCGCAGGTTTAAAAAGTGGGAAGATTGGTGGCTTAGCGACAGATGTTTTAGAAGAAGAACCTGGTCGAAGTGATCATCCTTATCTTAAGTTTGAGAATGTCATTATGACACCGCATACTTCAGCTTATACAATGGAATGTTTAGAATCGATGGGCGAAAAATGTGTGGAAGATGTTGAAGCTATTATTGCCGGTCAGTTGCCGGAGAGGGCCGTACAAGCCGAAAGTAAATATTTAAAAACGAATGTTTTAGTATAAAAAATTAAGCATTGATTGATATTAAAGATTCAGAGGGAGGACTTATGGAAACATTAAATGTATTACAAAGTTTATTGATTGCCTTATGGGTTGCAGCAATTATGTCACGTTGGCTAGGTGGTGGGGCGACTTTAACCTTACGTTTTTCACCTTTAATGACTGGTTTAGTTGTTGGGATTATTATGGGAGATGTACCACAAGCCATGATTGTTACTGCCGCATTGCAAATGATTTATATGGGGGTGTTTTCTCCTGGCGGTTCGATGCCAGCAGAACCATCTATTGCAGCAGCGATTGCTGTACCCGTTGCGTTACTAGGTAATTTAAAACCAGAAGCAGCGATTGCAGTAGCTGTACCCGTTGGACTTTTAGGAAGTTATTTGTATCAATTCCGTTTCTTTATCAATACATTCCTTGGAAAATATACCGATAAAGCCGTGGATGATTTAAATGATAGTGCTATTAGACGGTCAATTATTTGGTATCCAACAATTGCTTCTTTCTTATTATTCGTACCATTGGTATTCTTCGCATTGTATTTAGGGGCACCAGTAATTGCAGATATTATTACAGCTTTAGAAGGTACCGTAGTTATTCATATTTTAGAAGTTGTCGGTGGTGGTTTAGCCGCGATTGGTATTGCAACAACGGTCTATGTTATTGGTCGAAAAGATTATCTAGTATTTTTCTTCTTAGCATATTTCTTAAGTGTCGTGTTCAAATCGTTAGAAATCACTATGGTAACTTATGCAATCTTTGGTGTGTTAATTGCCTTGATTTTTGTTCAATCACAAAAAGGGAAATTGGCGCCGGCACCTGCACAAGCTAGCAGCTCCAGTACTTTAGATGATGACGACGATGATTATGATGATGGATTTTAATAAGGAGGAAAAAAGATGAGTGAAATGACTGAGACAACCCAAGCGCCAGAAGAAATTACAAAAAAAGACGTAACAAAAGCCTATCTCCGTTGGCATTTTGCAAACGAGATTCCTCACTCTTTTGAGCGATATTTAGCACCGTCACTACTATACGGGATGATGCCGATTCTACGAAAACTATATAAGGATCCGGAACAATTAAAAGCAGCGTACAAACGTCAATTATTATTCTTCAACACTCAGTTAAGTTGGGGTGGTGGGGTCATCACTGGTTTGATGTCTTCGATGGAACAACAACGAGCAGAAGAAGAAAGCCAAAATAAAGAAATTATGATGCAAGATGATTTAATGTACAACACAAAAGCGGGTTTGATGGGTGCTTTAGCTGGGATTGGTGATGCAATTGATTCAGGCACGGTTCAATATATTTTTATCGCGATTGCTGTTCCATGGGCACAAGAAGGTAGTGCTTTAGGTGCAATTTTCCCATTTGTTTGTTTTGCTTTATATCAAGCAATTTTAGGTGTGTTTTTTGCAAGACAGGCTTTTACAATGGGACGAAGTGCATCAGGTTTAATGCAAAGTACTGGAGTTCAGACAGCAATTGAAACATTATCCGTTTTAGGGTTGTTCATGATGGGGATTTTAGCAGGTAACTATGTAAATGTCTCCTCAGCATTGAAATTTGATATTTCAGGTCGAGAATTTGTTATTCAAGATATTTTAGATCAGATTGCACCAGGTATATTACCGCTAGCGGTTGTAATGGGTGTGTACTGGTTCTATACGAAAAAAGGGTTAAAAGTAACCCAAGCATTACTCTTGCTGACTGCAATCTTAATTGTATTGGCAGCAATCGGAATTTTATAAATCTGAAACATAAAGGAGAAAATAAAAAATGGGTAGAGTTAATTTAGCACGCGTTGATGAACGATTGATTCATGGTCAAGTAATGGTGACCTTATCACAAAAAAGTGGTGTAAATTCAATTTTTGTTGTTGATGAAATAGTAGCAAAAGATAAATTTATGAGAGATTTATATAAAAGTGCTGGTGGCCGAACAGGTCAAAAGACCATTGTGATTACACCAGAGAAAGCTAAATTTTACTGGGATGAATATAAATTTAAAGATTATGATTGTATTTTGATTACTAAGACTGTCAGTGTTATTTATGACTTAGTGAAGCATGGCTTACCAATGGAGGAATTAAATATTGGTGGGATTGCGCAAAAAGATCCTGAAAAAGATTTGCTAGTAACGAAATCAGTTTATTTGAATAAAGAAGATGCAATAAAATTAAAAGATTTAAACGAAAACTATGGTGTGAAAGACATCTATTTCCAAGCAACACCATCGGCACCTAAGTCTAGTTTAAAAGATGTATTAAAACAGTTTGATTTATAGAAACTCATCTTATTAGGAGGTCATGAAATGGCAGCAACAGAAAAATTTAAAGATTGGCAATTTCGCTACCAATATATGTACGCAACTCGCAGAAGTGAAAAATCTAAAAAACGTTTCATTGGTGCCTTAGTGACCGACTTGTCTGAGTTGGGTGTTGAACCGAAAGTGATTGAATTTGATCAACAAAAAAAGGGTGCATCTCGTAATATTTATGTCGGTGATTTGAAGCGGGCGAAAAAAATTATTTGTACCTATTATGATACCCCGCCAAATTTTTTTGGTGATTATGTCTTATTTGATCGTCAAGCTCAGTCTCGTAAAACAATCTTTTTTATTGTTTTAACAACCATCATTTCAATAGTCATAGGTTTAGCTGGTCTGTCATTGTTTATGCAAAATAATTTATTTGCCTTTGATTTTAGTCAGTTGAAAACATATGTTGGGATTGCAGCAATACTGCTTTTCTTTCTGATTTTCGGTAAAGTCACAAAGGGTTTGTCAAATCGGAAAAATTTGGTAAGAAACACTTCAACGATATTGATGATGTTAGCTATGATCGAAGAAAATAAAAATGCCGATATCGCTTATGCTTTTATTGATGAAGGTAGTTATGGCGAAAGAGGACTAGAAGTGTTAAAAGAGTCTACTAAAAAAACAACTCCTATTTATTTTATGGATTCAGTTGGTGCTGAAACACCATTGTATTTTAAAGGAGATAAGACTGAAAGCTTTTCTAAAACAGCAGTTGATACTAAAACAAAAAGACAGATGAATTATATTTTTTGTGGTGAATCAAAAGATACTACATTTTATTTATCAAAGGATATATTGAAAAGAAAAGAAATTAACATGGCAAACATTAATCAATTAATAGAAGCTTTTTCATAAAAAAATGGAGGTTTTGAAATGTTAGGAATCGTAATTGCCACTCATGGAAAGTTAAGTGATGGTCTCAAAGATTCAGCAGAAGTCATTATTGGTGCGACTGATAATATTGCAACAGTAAATCTGAATCATGGTGAGGATATTCAACAATTAGGTGCCAAAATTTCTGAAGCTACTCAAAAAGTTGATCAAGGAGATGGCATTATTATTTTAACCGATGTTATTAGTGCTAGTCCGTATAATCAATCCTTAATGGTTGTAAGTCAGATGAACGAAGACGTACAAACCAATACGTATGTTATCGGTGGTGTTAATTTACCAATGTTATTGGAAACAATCAACCATCAAATTCTATCAACACCTGTTAATAAGGCAGCAAAAGCAATAGTAGATCAAGGTGCTGTCAGTATGAGCCTCTGGCATGCTTCAATGGTGGCAGATGATGAAGACGAAGAAGATGAATTCTAAAATCAGAAAGGAAGTAAGTCTATGAAATGGGGCTTTAGATGGTATGGTACAGAAGGTGACCCGATTCCAATCCAACATGTGAAACAAATTCCTGCGATTGATGGGATTGTTGGCACTTTACTAAATAAAATGCCTGGAGATGTCTGGGAAATTGACGAAATTAAAGAATTAAAAGCTGAAGTTCAAGCAGGAGATTTGGAATTATTAGGTATTGAAAGTGTTGCGATTCACGATGCGATTAAAGCTGGAACGGATGAACGAGATCAATATATTGATAACTATATTCAAACCATTCGTAATTTAGCAGCGTGTGATGTTCGTTTAATTTGTTATAGCTTTAAACCGATTTTTGGATGGTTTAAAACAAATATGAATTACGAATTACCAGATGGCAGTACAACCTTGCAATTTGATCAATCCGTAATTGACGAATTGGAACCTCAGGATTTATATAAACGCATTGCCAGTCAGTCAAAAGGGTTTCAAATTTCCGGCTGGGAAGAAGAACGATTAGCTAAATTCAATGGATTAGTAGCCATGTATGATGGCGTGACGGAAGAAATCTTATTTGAAAATCTAAAATATTTTCTAGAAAAAGTTATTCCTGTTTGTGAAGAAGTTGATGTTAAAATGGCTATTCATCCAGATGATCCACCATGGGAAATTTTTGATTTTCCACGTATTACAAAAAATCTTGCTGATTTGAAGCGGATTATCAATGCAGTTGATTCACCCTATAATGGACTAACTTTTTGTACTGGCGCATTAGGTGCTGATCCAAATAATGATATCCCTCAAATGATTCGTGAAGTCGGTCATCGAATTAATTTTGTTCATTTCCGTAATGTTGGCTTTTTAGGAGAGCAAAATTTTATCGAGACAGCTCATTTATCGACAGAAGGTTCATTAGACATGTATGCTATTATGGAAGCATTAGTAGATGTCGGCTATGAGGGACTTTTGCGACCAGATCATGGACGAACTGTTTGGGATGAAGTTGCCCGACCAGGTTATGGATTGTATGATCGTGCGATGGGCTTGACTTATACTCAAGGCTTACATGAAGCGATTACAAAAGCCAAAAAGAAATAGGAGGGTCATTAATTGTTTGATATGAAACAGCACCCAGTTTATTTAAAGATGAAAGAAGCAAGACTATTACCGCTTTACACGGCTACTGATTTAACTTATTTACCAATAGTTGAAAAAATTTTAGTAGATCATTCACTACCACTTATTGAAGTAACCTTTAGAAGTGATTTGGCGGTAGAAGCGATTAAACAACTTTCAGCATCGGGTGATTTGATGGTTGGTGCCGGAACTGTTAAGACAAAAGAACAAGCCGTTGCAGCAATTGAAAACGGTGCACAATTTATCGTATCACCAGCGATTGTGCCAGAAGTAGTCCTTTATTGTAAAGAAAAAAATATTCCAGTATTTCCAGGAGTTGCTACCCCCGGGGATCTTCAACGAGCACTGGAACTAGGATTAGATGTTGTGAAATTTTTCCCTGCGGATATTTATGGGGGTTTAAAAGCTATTAAAGCATTAAGTGGGCCTTATTTTGAGATGTCATTTGTACCAACAGGGGGGATCAACAAAAATAATCTAGCTGAATATCTTTCGTTTGATAAAATTCTAGCTGTAGGCGGATCGTTTATTCTTTCTGAAGATGTCGTGAAAGAAGATAATGGTGAAAAAGCCGGCTTAATCTTAGACGAGTTGATGAAAATAAAATAATCAAGAAATAGTGTGGTTGATTTTTTGCCATGCTATTTTGTTATGTAGGGAGGAATGAGTATGGAAAAAGTGGAATTACTAATATTTGATATGGATGGTCTGATGTTTGAAACAGGGCGCTTAGCTTATCGTTCATATCTTAAATCGGCTGAAAAGTATGATTATGAAATGAATCATAATGTTTATTATTATTTAACTGGTCGCGTAGAAGAGGCGATCCTTAATGAGATGGGCAATCTTTATGGTGAAGAGGTTCCTTATCCAGAATGGCGTGAAGAAATGAAAGCAAGCAAAAGCCGGATTTTTGCAGCTGAAAAAAGAGTCTTTAAGAAAAAAGGACTGGAGAATCTACTGAAATACGCTAAAGATAGTCAAAGAATGGTTGCCGTCGCTTCTTCTAATTTTCTGCACAATATTGAGGAATATTTGGAGATTGAAGGAGTGATCCAATACATCGATTTTATTATTTCGGGTGATGAAGTAACAAATGGAAAACCTGATCCAGAAATTTTTCTGAAAGCCTGCGAAAAAGCCAATGTTTCACCAGAAAACGCGGTCGTTCTTGAAGATTCTAGAGTGGGAATAAAAGCCGCAAAAGCCGCAAAAATTCGTGCATTCTTAGTAGAGGATGAAATTACCGACCTGCCAATAAATATGGGGAAATATAAATTGTTAATGGATTTATCCCAATCTTTGGCCTATGAGGTGAAACCGGATGTAAGCTTCAAAGATCTTGATGAAGTGGTTGATTATTTAAAAAATGAGAAGATTTAAGTAGTAATACGGAGATCTAGGCACCCATATAAAAGAATAGAGCGGATAAATAAACAAAATAAGTATGTTTAACCTCACTTTAACGAGTGGGGCTTTTTGTTTGTATTTACTTCCTGAAATATCTTGAAGTAGTTTTACAGATAATGCTATACTTTTATAATTATGTTACAAAAGTTTTTTTATTAAATAATGCAACAAAATAAATCAATTTGATTTGTTAATGTTTTTTAAAATAAGGAGGAGTTATAAAAGATGGAAATACTAGTTGATATAAAAAATGTTAAGTGGACAGTGTTAAATGAATAAAAAATTGATATTCTTATTGATTATTTATTTAACCTTTATAAGTTTGGGATTACCAGATTCTTTATTGGGAGTTTCTTGGCCAGAAATGGCTAGAAATTTCTCTGTTCCTTACAGTGCTGCTGGGATTATCTCTATGACGATCTCAATTTGTACGATTCTTTCAAGTCTTTCAACGATGAAATTGGTGGCGAAATTAGGAACGGGCAAGTTAGTTTTATTAAGTGTATTGGCGACGGCTATTGGAATAGTAGGAATTGGCTTTACTCAAAACTATGCTTTTTTAATTTTCTTTGCCTTGCCAATGGGGCTAGGTGCAGGGGCAATCGATACTTCATTGAATCAATATGTGGCTTTGCATTTTAAAGCCCATCATATGAATTGGCTGCACGCTTTTTGGGGAATCGGCGCTACTTTAGGCCCGATAACGATGGGGGCTGTGATGCGAGGAGGTCATTCATGGCGATTTGGCTATTGGATTATTGGTGGAATCCAGTTGTTTTTAGTTGCAGTACTTTTTTTCAGCTTGCCCTTATGGGAGGAGGAGAAAAGAACTGGGAAAAATAAATCAAACCAATCCAATCTAAAATTTGTCGATGCGTTCAAAATACCAGGAGTTCCGTTTGCATTGCTTTCCTTCATATTTTATGTGGGAACTGAAGCAACTATTGGTTTATGGGGTAGTAGTTTTCTAATTGATATAAAAGGAATTTCAGTAAGTTCGGCCAGTTTTATAGTTTCCATCTTTTATGCTAGTTTAACTGTTGGTCGGATTCTTTCTGGTTTCATAACTTTTTGGCTTTCTAACAAAAAGTTGCTTATTATTAGTGAATTATCTTTGCTAGTAGGAATCATAATTATCGGAATAGGTTCTGGAAGTATGCTTTATCTTGGTTTTGGATTAATTGGTTTGGGTTGTGCTGCTATTTTTCCAACAATGCTTCATGAAACACCCAAAAGATTTGGTGATCAAAATTCTGGTGTTATCATGAGTTTACAATTGGCACTGGCATATGTGGGAACCACCTTATTGCCTCCTTTATTAGGTGTACTTACTCAAACTTATAGCATGTCATTATTTCCAATCTTTCTTTTTATCTATGGCATAATTTTATTGACAGCAACAATCATTATTGAAAAACTTCAAAAGTCGAGATAAGGTGAATTTATTTGCTTAATGCACAACCGAAAGATATTAGAACATAGGATGAAAAAAATGATACTAAGTTTTTATACCTTAAAAACGTAACAGATAGTCTGGAATATAGGCCGAACGTTCTGGTGAAAAAAATTTTAAAAAGAAAAATCAGTTAAAATAGATTCCTAATTTGAAAAGTGACGATGTCGGCATTCCTTAAAGTTTATCGGTACTTTTCATGAAGGAATCTGATATCAAAAAAATGTAGAAGATGCTTATCAAGATGTTTGTACTGGAGAAAATCCAAGAGATGCAAGCGAGGAAGAAATTATTGAATTGTATCAATCAATGTTATAGACGATAAAATCCCTTGACTCACAGTCAAGGGATTTTCTATTTGAAATCTGTAATAATGAAATATTCATATTGATTATTTTGTTTGATTCACACCGTACCAGCCAATACCTTCATCTTTCCAACCAATTGAAAGTAAACTACGATGTTCGCCAGTGTTAGTTGTATAATTGTGATTCCCTGTTAATGCATTTGGATTATATGAGCGATATAACGGCACTGTTTGGTTGACATCTGAATACCAGCCGATACCTTCGAAAACCCAATTATTAAAGACTAAGAAATCTCTTTCGACTACATTTGAAGTATAATGATGATCGCCTGAAACGGGATTGTACATACGATAGACCGCATTTCCAACTTCGGGTGCATACCAACCGATTTGTTCATAGCGCCAGCCAAAATCAACTAGTACATTTTTTTCATCTGAACTTGCTGTAAAGAAGTGTTCACCAGTATTCGGATTATACAAACGGAACATTGCTATGGATTTTTCCGGTGTAGGTTCTTCATCTTTTGCTACATTAATAATGCAAGTCCCAATTTTGTCGCCATCTTTACTTGTCGCGGTGATTAAAGCTAGACCAGCTTTTTTAGCAGTTACTAATCCTTTAGCAGAAATACTCGCTACTTCCGGCGTATCGCTGCTCCAAACGTATTCTTGGTTAGATGCATTTGCCGGAGAAATTTCAGCATCTAGTAAAAAAGTTTCTCCAATCGCCAAATCTTTTGTTTTTGTTGTCACAGTAATACTGTCAACACTAATAATTTTAGGCCCAATTTTTACAACAGCGGTTCCAGTGATGCCGCCATCTTCAGTGGTGGCAGTTATTGTGGCAACACCTTCACTGATACCAGTAACTTTTCCATCAGCATCAATCGTTGCAATTGATTCGTCAGAAGAAGACCAACTGATATTTGGATTTTCAGCGTTTGCTGGCAAAACTTCGGCAGTAAAAGTTTCTTCTTGTTCAATGGTTAATTCACGATAAGACGGGCTAACGAGAACATCACTAGGATGAACTGTTCGATCTTTGACAGTAATTGTTGCTGTCGCTTCGATGTTTGTGCCATCTTGAGTGATTGCAGTAATCACTGCTGTCCCAGCTTTTTTAGTCGTAATCAAACCAGTATCAATTTCAACGCTGGCGATATCAACATTGTTACTGTACCATTTTAGATTCCGATTGGTTGGATTACTTGGTTTGAATTCTGGTAATAATTGCCACTGTTCATCAACAAATAATTCTTTTGTACCAGGATGAATGTTTAAACCGGATACCAGAACATCAGCCGGAGCAGTTGCATCTTCTTCTTGCGGTTTAGCATCAATTACAATGTAGGGAAATTCAGATGTTAAACCAAAAATAAGGACAACTCCGTTTTCCAGAGAACCTAAACCAAGAGCATCTAGTATTTGATCTATAATCGTATCAATTATTTTTTCGATTGTATCACCGATGATACCTCCGATACCTGGAATCAAGGAAACAATTGTTTTAAGAATTCCCTTAAGGACACCAATTGATCCACCCAAAAGTAATTCACACATACTTTGACTTAAATACAATTTTACCAAAGTACCTTCAAAAACAATTCCAGTTACCCCACCAGCAGGAACGGCAATTCTTGATGCTGGTGTATTTGGTGTAATCTTTAACATATTTCCTTCAGCACTGACTGAAAATTCATTGCCAAGTTCTGCTTGCGTTTCCGCAACATAGGCCTGTGTTACTTGCAGCTCACCCGTATTTGTTTCTGCTAAGTAGCCAGCATCAAGTAAATTATCAATAATTTTCTCCGAATCCATTTCTTTTAGAACTTGATTCACTACTTGTTGCTCTTCTGGCGTGACTATTTCTGTCTCAGTTTCAGGAGTTATTTCTGCTACCGCGACAATACTAGGTATTGAAACGCTACCAATTATTAACCCCGTCATAACTAACAAACCTATCTTTTTCAAATTCATGACACACTTCCTTCCAAATAATTGTAGATTTTGTTGCTAAAGATTAATGATTTTTATTAATCTTTAAAGATATATTCTTGCCTTTAAAAATAACTAAAAACATTAACTTTATTACATTATATTATATGTCGTTGATGAATTCAATTTGAATTGGAATAATTTGAAATTGCTGGGCTATAGCGAAAGAATTAACTTATTTTTTTTTCGTATAATCATTAATTTTATAAAAAAAGCCAGTCAAAGCTAGATTATTTCTAACTTTGACTGGCATAGATAATTTGATTTAATTTCCTTTTGAGGCAATGACTTCGATTTCAATCAAGGCACCCAATGGCAAGTTTCCAACTTCATAAGCGGTACGAGCTGGATATTCACCATCTTCAAAATAAGCGGCATAAATATCATTTACTTTTGCAAAATCACTAACATCATCCATAAAAATATTTGTCTTCACAATATCTTTCATTTCCATATCTTCATGGGCTAGTAAAACACGGCAATTTTCTAAGGATTGTTTTGCTTGGGCTTCGATTCCTTCAGGCATTTTTCCAGTTTTTGGATCAATTGGTAACTGTCCAGAACTAAATAAGATACCATTAATCATCGATCCATGCACATACGGACCTACTGCTGCGGGTAATTCCTCGCTAATAATTCTTTTGATGGCTTTTTTACTCATTAACATCAACTCCCTAATATTTATTCTTTTTCAGCTATAGCCATATATCTGAAAAAGATATCGAAAACAGTTTATCATCAATATGCATTTTTTTCATGGGGGTAGACCAAAAAGTCGCTTAACAATAGATGAGCATTATTTGGTTTCTCTTTGAAATAAATTGAATAATAAAACTAAAGTATCACAAACGGATGATTTTACAGACAATATAGAAACCGCTAAGATGAGAAATATAGTCAATTTGGAGGTAAATAATGCATAAATTTAAATTATTAGACGGCGATGGTATTGGTTTCGTTGTCTTGAAAGTAAAAAATTTTTCGGAAATGGTGGCATTTTATCATAACGTCTTAGGTTTAGAAGTCATTCAAGTAGAAGAAGACACAGCCTCATTAGGTGTAAATCAACGAACGCTGTTAATGTTACAGAAAGTTTCGAATGGAGTAGCCAATCCAGCTGCAACGGGTTTGTATCATTTGGCATTCTTATTACCAACAAGAAAAGATTTAGCCAATATTCTTCAGTATCTCCTAGTTAATGATATTCCTTTAACTGGTGGTGCTGATCATGGGTATAGTGAGGCACTTTATTTAAATGATCCTGAAGGAAATGGTGTCGAGATTTATTGGGATAAGCCGATATCTGAGTGGGATATTCGTGAAAATGGCGAGGTCGTTGGTGTCACCGAGCCAATGGATGCTGAAGGCCTAATTCAATTGAGTGATGAGAACTGGCAGGGATTTCCTGTGGCTAGTAAAATTGGACACGTCCATCTAAAAGTAGCTGATTTAGTCAAGACACAAGAATTTTACGAAGATATGCTAGGTTTTTCTTTGAAATATAATTTTGGAGAACAAGCGAAATTTCTATCTAGCGGCACTTATCATCATCACATCGGCGCCAATACATGGTCAGGAAAAGATTTACCAGCGATGAAGGATATAGATTTAGGTTTGGCATATTTTTCAATTGAGCTACAAACTGAAGAATTTGAATTATTGAAACAGCATTTAGCTAAAAATAATCAAAAATTTGATAATTCTGCATCTGATCAAATTTGGATAACGGATCCAAATGGTATTAACATTTTAATTAGTCACCTTTAACCTTTTATATTATATAGAAGGTTTTTTTATTTTTAGGAAATTATCATCTTATTTTTAGCTAATTATCTTTGTTTTATTTATGCATTGTGAAAATTATTGCTTGATTTTAATGAATGTAAAAACGCTTTCATGTTAAACTGACAAAAGAATGTGAACGATTTTCAACTTCACCAGATTTAGGAATGATTCATCCTTGGTATTATACTGTCCGCTCATCATCTATCGATAACCGGGGTATTGTATAAATATATGTAGGAGGTTTTTTGATGGAGAAGAAATATGTAGCAGAACCATTCAGAATTAAAGCAGTAGAGCCTTTGAAAATGTTGACTCGCGCAGAACGTGAGGAAAAAATTCAAGCCGCTAAGTACAATCTTTTCAATTTAGCTGGGGAAGATTGTTACATTGATCTACTGACTGATTCTGGAACAAATGCTATGAGTCAAGATCAATGGGCAGGCATTATGCGAGGTGATGAGGCATATGCTGGTTCGTCCAGTTATTACAAATTAATGGATGCTGGCAAAGATATTTTTGGTTATGGTTTTATTCAGCCCGTGCATCAGGGCAGAGCAGCCGAAAAAGTGTTACTACCACTATTTTTATCAGAAGGGAAATTTGCAATTTCTAACATGTTCTTTGACACGACTAGAGCGCATGTGATTCTAGCAGGTGCCCGACCAATTGACTGTGTGGTAGAAGAAGCAAAAGATCCCAAAGTTCGCGCCAAATTCAAAGGTAATATGGACGTACGTAAACTAGAAGAAACTATTAACGAAAAAGGGATAGAAAATGTTGGTCTAGTAGTTATGACTATCACCAACAATTCTGCCGGTGGTCAGCCAGTTTCGATGGAAAACTTGCGAGCAGTTTCAGAAATTTGTAAAAAATATGATTTACCAATGTGTATTGATGCCGCTCGATTTGCCGAAAATGCTCATTTTATAAAACGGGATGAAGATGGCTACCAAGATAAAGAAATCAAAGAAATTATTCGCGAAATGTTTAGCTACGGTGACATGTTTACTATGTCAGCGAAAAAAGATGCCATCTTAAATATCGGTGGATTGTTAGGAATTAAAGACGGCGATTCACCACTAGTACTTGATGTAAAAGCTAATTGTATCAGTTACGAAGGATTCTTCACTTACGGTGGATTAGCTGGACGTGATTTAGAAGCGATGGCAATTGGTTTATATGAAGGCATCGAAGAAAATTATTTAGAGTACCGAATTGGACAAATGGAATATTTAGCCGCTCGTTTAGATGAAGCTGGGATTGCTTATCAATCACCAGTTGGCGGTCACGGTGTGTTTATTGATGCAGCAGATATGTTTCCAGATATTCCTTATTATGAATTCCCAGCCCAAACTTTATGTATCGAATTATATAAAGAAGCAGGAATTCGGACCTGTGATATTGGTTCATATATGCTAGGTAATGATCCAGATACCAATGAACAATTAAAAGCTGATTTCGAGTTTTCTCGACTAGCAATTCCACGCCGAGTGTATACACAGGCTCACTTAGATATTATGGCCGATGCATTAATTGCTATTAAGGAAAGAGCAAGTGATGTGAAAAAAGGTTATCGAATTACTTGGGAGCCGCCAATTTTACGTCACTTCCAAGCACATTTGGAACCAATTGAATAAAAAATACATTTGTAAGCAGCAATGGAGAAAATCCATTGCTGCTTTTTATTTTAAAAAAATGATATACATTTATTTTTAATTGTTAATAAAACGATTAAAAATCACATATCAATAAAATAATATCTAAAAAATCATTAAAATGAAATTTTATTGTAATTTAAGAAAATAATTTATATTTTTTTTAGATATAAAACAAACAAATCCGAATTAACCCAAATAATATATACATATTTTTTTATTTTAATAACATAAATAGTTTTAAAATTATTGTTTTTGGTTTAATAATACAAATGTTTATAAAAAATGTTTTGCATTATATAATTAATTAATGAAAATAATTTAAAAATAAATAATTTGTATGAGGTGAGAACAATGAAGAAGTGGACATTAGTACTTAGCGTATGGCTGAGTATAATTTTTATAGGAGGATTTTCGACGAAAGCGCTTGGTGCGTCTGTTAATTCAATCGATCAGTTAGAGAGCGCTGTAAATAATGCGAAAGGTAATGATACGATTACTTTGAGTGAGAGTTTTCCAGAAGTAATTGATCGAACAATTAAACTAAAAGAAACAGCCAATCAAATAATAATCGATGGAAACGGACAAACTTTTAAAACTGAACTTGGAAAAAATGTTGAAATATTTTCCTATGGTAGTGGCAATGGCAATGCGACATCTACTTTGACACTACAAAATATGAAGCTTGTGGGAAATGGGACTTCCGATAGAAGTAAGGCTCTATCTACTAATGATTATTCGGGAACATTTATTTTAGATAACGTATTAATTGATAGTTTCAATGGAGGAGGACATGGAGGGGCAATTTATTTGTCTGCTGATACTATTATTAAAAATTCTACTATCTCGAATAATCAACAACTAGATCATGGTTATTCAGGCGGAGCGATTGGAACAAAAGATGGCTTTAGCAAAAAAGTTGAAATAACAAATACTAAATTTATCAATAATTGTACACCAGATGTTCATGGAGCAAGTGTCGGTGGTGAAGGTGGTGCTATTCATTTTCACCAACCAACAGCTAGTGCGGTAATTGAACTAACGGACAATTACTTCGAAGGGAATTCCGCAGCAAAAGATGTAGATGCTAGTAATGAAAAATCTCTTTTAGCTGATGGAGGTGCCATTTCTTTTTGGAATATAAAAAAAGGAGTAACTATAGATTTAGAGGGGAATACTTTTGCAAATAATATTGCTGGAGATGACGGCGGAGCGATATTAATTCAAGGTAATGACACTATATCAAGCGGAATAAATTTTATTGACAACACCTTTTATGGTAATGAGGCAAAAGGGAGAGATTCAAGTTCAAACAGTGGTGGAGCAATTCAAGTTTTTGCGGTCGGTTTTAAATCTGTAAGTGTAAATTATATCAATAATAGCTTTATTAATAATACTGCTACTCATAGTGGAGGTGCAATCGGGAATAGTGGAACTTATAATCTTGCAACGGGAAAATTTTATAATAATTTATTCATAGGTAATACTTCTGAATCTTCACAACCTGACGATAAGAGTAATAATATCGCTGGAGGATCTTCAGAGTCTAAGAAAGATTCAAATGTCGGATTTGCTGACAATAAAGTTAAAATGAAAGACGTCTTTGGTTTTGAAACAATGAACCTTTCTGAAAACTATAGTACAGTTATGGCTGGAGCAACAGTTGATGGATCGGCAGCAATTATTCCAACAATACCAATTGCCCCTGAAAAAGTAGCTGATGATAAAATTGATAATTTTGTGACGGGAATTGATTCTGTATTGGATCAAAGAAATCGACCACGACCAAGCGAAACCGATATTAATACTAACGGCTTAAAATCAGATATCGGAGCTGTGGAAATTAATTGGATTAAATACGATGCTAATGGTGGCACATTTGAAATGAATAATGAATTAACTTCCTATGATGGAAAAATTTATTATGAAGGTGCCAATCCAACTGAGTATTATCAAGTTGGTTACGATAAACTATCAGAAACAGTTGTAGATGGAAAAAATACACTCAGTGCCACTCCTGATGATCCTGAGTCAGAATTTTTGGGTTGGTCAAAATATAAAAATGCAACAGAACCAGATGAAGGATTAGAAGCTGGGACAACAATCACGATACAAAAAGGTAATGAAATCTTGTATGCTGTTTATCAAAAGAAAGCTGCTGCAGGTGTTACGGTTCGGTATATTGAGATAAATGAAGATGGAGATGAAGTTCAAGAATTAGGTAAAAAAATTCTAAAAGGGAACATTGGTGGAGAGTATAAAGCACCATTCCAAGAATTTGAAGGTTATAGATTAACAGAAATCAGAGATAGTGAAGGAAATATAACTCAAACACCGACAGGAGTATTCACTGATGAACCGCAAACCATTATTTTTAAATATCGTAAAGAAAAGTCTTCAAAAGGTACGGTATTAGTTCATCATGAAGACGAGTCTGGAAAACCAATAGCGAAATCTGAAGTTCAAACGGGAGAAGTGAACGCACCATATACTACCTCTGCTAAATCAATTAGTGGATATACTTTAAAAACAACACCAGCTAATGCAAAGGGCTCTTTTACTGATGGAGTGATTGAAGTTACTTATGTTTATAGTAAAGACCCAGTCGGTCAAGGAAAAGTGATTGTGAAATATCAAGATGAAACTGGTAATAATCTTCTAACAGATGGTAGAGAATCGGTAGAATTAACCGGCGATATTAATAGTGTTTATGCAGCTGAATTGAAAGAGTTTGAAGGATATACTATAAAGACAATTCCTAATAATTTTTCTGGTCTATATACAGATAAAGAACAAGAAGTAATTTTAGTTTATAGAAAAGGTGAAGCTGGTCAAAGAAACGGTGTAGTATTGGTTCACCACGTAGATGAACAAGGCAATCCCCTGGTAAAAAGTGAAGCAACTCTAGGTGAAATTGACGAATCATACACTACTAATCCTAAAACAATTTCAGGATATGAAGTAGTGAATCGAACACCAACTAATTATCGAGGCACGTATAGAGACGGAATCATTACTGTCACTTATGTATACAAAAAAACAGCCATTGAAACTGGGAATGTTACTTATCATTATCAAGATGAAGCCGGTAATAAATTAGCAGATCCAAAAATAATTTCTGGAGAAGTAGGTGCGAGCTATCCGGGAGCAAATGATAGCATCTTACGAAATTTTGATGGCTACTATTTAACAGATATCGAAGGAGAATATGCTGGCTTATTCACTGTAGAAGACAAGAAGGTAACTTTAATTTATGCTGAACAAACTGTTCCGACAATTAAACAAGGTCTAGTCATTGCTAAATATCAAGATGAAAATGGCAATGAAATAGATGATACAGTCTTTTCTTTAGGAGATATCGGTAGTAATTATACGACTGAACAGAAAGAAATTGACGATTACACTTTCAAAGAAGTCAAAGGAAATCCGATAGGAAAGTATACCGACGAAACTATTACAGTAACTTATGTTTACACAAAAAATACTGAAGTTGGTGGCGGAGTAACTGGAACGAATAACACTGGTACCACAAGCAGAGGTAGTACCTTACCTGTGACCAGTAGCGGCAATAATGCAACTACTAAAAATTTACCACAAACTGGTGAAAGTAAAAGAATGGCTACAATCTTAACTATTTTAGGAGTAATTGTCTTAGCTGGCTTGGCTTTTATCGTATATCGTCGTAGAGAGCAAACAAAATAATTAACGTATCGTCTAAAGACTAGAGATAGTTTTTAGACGATTTTTTGTGAAAACATTCAAGAATCTTATCAATCGCATCAATTAAATCAATAATTTGTGAGAAATTTTTCCACTAAAATGAGAGAATGGAAACGATTTATAAAAAAATCGGTTTTATTTATATTGATTTAGAAATAAGAATGAAAAAAATTTTTTTGTGAGGTATTAAACGATTAAAATCTGTTTATTATCGATAAATAAGTAGCTTAAACAGGGGAATACTCTGCAATAATCTAATAAAAGATCTATTAATTGTGAATAAAAAAACTTTATAATTGCAAGAAAAATATTTTGATTTTAAGGTTTTTGTTGATTAAATCATAATGAAAGATAGAAGTAAATTTACTGAAGAATTGATTTAAATTAAAATTTTTTTCATCAAAATTATAATTCAAACAATTTGAGGTGAGATTAATTGAAAACGTTAACAACCAGTTATATACTAAGCATGTAATCAAATGAAAGCGGTAATATCAATCATTCTTGCCCATATTAAGAATTATAAAAATTTATAATATAACAGAATGAGAAATATTTACACTTTCAAATTAATGGGAGGAATTATAATGAGTTCAAAAGTACTTGATCAGTTCTTAGAAACAAACTTGAATGACCTAAAAGAAAAAGGTTTGTTCAACACAATTGACGTGTTAGAAGGAGCAAATGGTCCAGTCATTACTGTTAACGACAAAAAAATGATCAACTTAGCTTCTAATAACTATCTAGGATTTGCTACAAATCCTGAAATCGTTGAAGCTGATGTTGAAGCAACTGAACACTATGGAGCTGGTGCTGGTGCGGTTCGTACAATTAACGGAACTTTAGATATCCACCAAAAATTAGAAGAAAAAATTGCTGAGTTTAAAGGAACTGAAGCTGCAATTGCTTTCCAATCAGGTTTCAACTGTAACATGGGTGCCATTTCAGCAGTAATGAAAAAAGGCGATGCAATTTTATCAGATGAATTAAATCATGCATCTATTATTGATGGCTGTCGTTTATCTGGAGCAAAAATTATCCGTGTAAACCATCAAGATATGGCAGATTTAGATGCTAAAGCAAAAGAAGCGACTGAAAGTGGCGAATACAACAAAGTTATGTACATCTCTGACGGTGTATTCTCAATGGACGGCGATGTTGCGAAAATTCCTGAAATCGTTGAAATTTGCGAAAAATACAATGTTATCACTTATATTGATGATGCTCATGGTACAGGTGTTATGGGTCATGGTCACGGAACAGTTAAACATTTTGACATGCAAGATCACATTGACTTCCAAATGGGTACTTTGTCTAAAGGTATCGGTGTTGTCGGTGGATATGTTGCAGGTTCTAAACAATTAATTACTTGGTTGAAATCTCAAGCACGTCCATTCTTATTCTCAACTTCATTAACACCAGGAGCTGCTGGTGCTTGTATTAAAGCGATTGATTTAATCGAAACACATCCTGAATTTGTTGATAAATTATGGGATAACGCTAACTACTTCAAACAAGAATTAAAACGTATCGGTTATGATATTGGCGTTTCAGAAACACCAATCACACCAGTAATTGTGGGCGACGAAAAAGTTGCACAAGAATTTTCTAAAAAATTATTAGAAAACGGTGTATACGTTAAACCAATCGTATTCCCAACTGTGCCATTAGGAACAGGTCGTGTTCGTAACATGCCAAATGCTGGACATACAAAAGAAATGTTAGACGAAGCAATCACTGTTTATGAAAAAGTAGGTAAAGAATTAGGAATCATCTAAAAAAAGGTAAAAAGTTTCACACTATAAAATGTTATTCAGAAAGGGAGAACAACATGAAAAAAGTAATGATTACCGGAGCATTAGGACAAATTGGATCAGAATTAGCTGAAAGATTACGTCGTGACTTAGGTGTAGATAATGTAATCGCAACAGATATCCGTAAACCTGAAAATAACCCAACAGTTGAAAATGGACATTTTGAAATATTAGATGTTCAAGACTATGATAAATTCTTAGAAATTGCTAAAACAAACAAAGTAGACACAATTATTCACTTAGCAGCTTTACTTTCAGCAACTGCTGAACAACGTCCTGCTTTTGCATGGAATTTAAATATGGGCGGATTAATGAATGCATTAGAAGTTGCTCGTGAAGTAGGGGAAGGAACTAAATTCTTCGCTCCTTCATCTATCGCAGCATATGGTCCAGATGCACAACCAGATAACACACCTCAAGATACTGTTATGCATCCAACAACTATGTATGGTGTAACAAAAGTTTCTGGTGAAATGTTAGAAAATTATTACCACGATAAATATGGTGTAGATACTCGTTCCGTACGTTTCCCTGGTTTGATTTCTTATAAAGTTGAACCTGGTGGCGGTACTACTGACTACGCTGTAGATATTTATTATGAAGCATTGAAAAACAAATCTTACAAATCATTCATCGACAAAGGTACTTACATGGATATGATGTACATGGACGATGCAATCGATGCAATCGTTAAGTTGATGAACGCTGATCCTTCTCGTTTGGTTCACCGTAATGCCTTCAATATTACTGCAATGGCATTTGAACCAGAACAAATCGCAGCTTCAATCAAACGTCGTATTCCAGACTTTGAAATGGGCTATGATGTAGATCCAGTTCGTCAAGGAATTGCAAACTCTTGGCCAAATGCGATTGATGCTACAGATGCGAAAACAGAATGGGACTTCTCACCTAACTATGATTTAGATAAAATGACTGACGAAATGTTAGTAAGACTTTCTAAAAAATTCGCTGAAGAAGGCGTAGAAACTAAAGTATCATTTGATACAGTTGAAAGCTAATTCACTAGTTTAACAGAAACATCACAAGTTAAGAATGTCAGGAAGGTAACATTAGAAAAAGGTAAATGTTAAAAATAACATTCACCTTTTTCTGCCTTCATGGTAGAATAAGCGAGGAATAAAAATAACGTACTAGAGATACATATTTTAGAATAGAACTTCTGAAGGATGGCAAAAAAAGCTAGTTTATTTTTATTATTCCAAAACAAGTTAAGAAGTGCACAAGTAGAGGTGCGTACTTCTGAAGGAGGAGAAAAATGGCTTCAAACGAGAACAATACAGCTACTCCAAATGGCGGCGGCGAATTACAACGGACGATGACTTTCTTCCCAGCACTTTCGACAGTTATGGGAACGGTAATCGGAGCCGGCGTATTCTTTAAGGCAGCCAGCGTAGCACAAAATACAGGGTCAACAAGTATGGTTATGCTTTCGTGGTTCTTGGGAGGATTAATTAGTGTCTGTGCTGGATTAACTGGGGCAGAACTAGCAGCAGCTATTCCTGAAACAGGCGGTATGTTACGTTATATCGAACGAGCATACGGAAAATTTGCAAGTTTCTTACTAGGTTGGGCACAAGTTATTATTTATTTCCCAGCTAACGTAGCGGCATTATCTATTATTTTTGGTACACAATTTAAGAACTTATTCGGTTTATCAGATGGGACTGTAGTTCCAATTGCAATCGTCGCTGCGATTTCAATTATGTTAATCAACTTTTTAGGCTCAAAAGCCGGTGGTATGCTTCAATCAGTTACTTTAGTATGTAAACTATTGCCACTTGCTGCAATCGTAATCTTTGGGTTATTGCGCCAAGGAGATGTTTCAGTTAGCTTGTTCCCAGTTCAAGCTGGCGCAAGTGCTGGTGGTTTTGCTCCTGCATTAGGTGCTGGTTTACTAGCAACAATGTTTGCTTATGATGGCTGGATTCACGTAGGTAACATTGCTGGAGAATTGAAAAATCCTGCCCGTGACTTACCTCGAGCAATCGCTGGTGGTATCTTAGGGATCATGGTTGTTTATTTATTAGTAAACTTTGCTTATCTACGTACTTTGCCAATTGATCAATTAGCAGGTAATGAAAATGCATCAATGGAAGTTGCCGGTAGAATCTTTGGCGGCATGGGCGGTAAAATTGTAACTATTGGTATTTTAATTTCTGTATATGGAACAATTAATGGTTATACTATGACAGGTATGCGTCTTCCTTACACAATGGGTAAAGAAAAAACATTACCATTCTCTAACCAACTATCTAAATTAAACAAAAACTCAGTTCCTTATATTGCGGGTGTTTTAGAATTAATTATTGCTATCATCATGATGCTAGTTGGTGGTTTCGATATGTTAACAGATATGTTGATTTTCGTAATCTGGATTTTCTACACACTAGTATTTATTGCAGTTATCAAACTTAGAAAAACTGAGCCAGATTTGGTTCGCCCGTACAAAGTACCTTTATACCCAGTTATTCCAACTATTGCTATTTTAGGTGGCTTGTTCATCTTAGTAATGACCTTACTTACTCAATTCACATTAGCAATGATCGGTATCTTAATAACTGCAATCGGTATTCCTTTCTACTTCTTCATGCAAAGTAAAAATAAATAATTGATTCAATTGACTGAAGTAGCTTTTTAGCTGCTTCGGTTTTTTTATGTTTCAAATAGTTTTCATTGCATTTTGAAAGTTAACATTATAATATGGTTAGTGATTCCTTTGCAATCTTAATATAATTATTAATCGAAATTATTTCATCTTAAGTAGGAGTCAATCATATTTTAGGAGGAAGAAAATGAATAAAGGTTTTTCAGTTAAAACAATTGTTGCGATCGGAATTGGCGCGGCAGTATTTGTTATTTTAGGACGTTTTGTTACAATTCCAACCGGTATTCCTAATACGAATTTACAAACAACATATCCTTTCTTAGCTTTGATGTCTGTTTTATTTGGTCCAATTGCAGGTGGTTTGATTGGGCTAATTGGTCACACACTCGTTGATTTTACAACTTATGGTCCTTGGTGGAGTTGGATTATTTGTTCAGGTGTGATGGGAATTATTTTTGGTTTAGCTGGTCGTAAAATTGATTTGCAGCATGGTGTTTTTGGTAAAAAAGAAATGATTAGTTTTAATATTTTCCAAATTATCGGAAACGTTGCCGTTTGGGCAGTTTTAGCACCAATTTTAGATATTTTAATTTATAGCGAACCTGCTAATAAAGTATTCACCCAAGGAATTGTTTCTGCAATCTTAAATGCTCTATCAGTAGCAATTATTGGAACAATTATTATGAAAGCTTATGCAGCTACGCAAACAAAACAAGGTAGTTTGACAAAAGATTAATTTAAAAAGCACAAAAAGTTTAATGTACCGCCCCTAAAAATGTTAGATTTTGGGGGGCGATACATTAGTTAAAAACTTTTTGGGCTTTTTTATTTGCCGGTTTCATTTTTGGTTAAATCAAAATAGGTTTCAAATAATTGATGTAATTCAGGTTGTGACTTTTTTAGTTGTACTAAGCGATTGGTTTCGTAAGACATGAAACAATGTTGACTGGTTCCAGTTGTGACTAACTTATCATTTTTAAAAATTTGATATTCAAAATTTAAGCGCGTCCCCGTATATTTACTGACATATGGGTGAATGACAATCTCATCGCCGAAATAAATCATTTCCTTATAATTACAGCTCACTCCTAAAACAGGTACCATGATGCCCATTTCTTCAATTTTTTCAAAAGGATACCCTAAAAAAGTTAGGACGTCGACACGGGCCTCTTCAAACCAGCGAATGTAGTTGGAGTGATGAATAATCCCCATTTTGTCAGTTTCATAATAAAAAGGTTTGCGTGGATAGCCAGGATATTTTTCCATTGTTTAGTTCCTTTCTGTGGCGTATTTTTTCATATATTTTGGTAGCTCATGGCTAATATTGGTGGGCAAAACAACATAATTATCTACTGCTAAGTCATCAGCAATTTTACTATGAAGATAAACAGCCGCTGCAATTGTTTCCGTATTTTTTTCAAATTGGGCTAAAAAGCCAGCAATCATACCTGCTAAAGTGTCACCCATTCCACCAGTCGCCATAGCAGGATTACCGGCTGTATTGTGATAGATTTCTTTTCCATCGTAAATCTTGGTGCGGTGACTTTTTAAAACAATTGTTGCTTGGAGAGCTTGTTGTTTAATTTGATTATTTGCATCATCTTGTTGAGCTATCGGTAAACCACTCAATCGTTGCCACTCCATTTGATGAGGGGTAAAAACAGTGTGTTCTGGATAATTTAAAGCCAAAGTATGATTAGCAAATAAGGTAATCGCCGAGCCATCAATAATTAGCCATTGGTTTTCTTTTTGTTTGCTTAAAATTTCTGATAATAGTGCCAAGCTTTCATATTCAAGACCTAACCCGGGACCAATTAAGATGACGTCTGTCTTAGCTAATAATTCTTTTTGCAAAGAAATTTCTCGAAAGTTTAGAACCATTGCTTCTGGCAGTCTGGCGTGTAAGGCACTGTGATTTTTTTCATCGGTCACAACAGTCACTAGGCCTGCACCTGATTGCAGACAACTTTCGGCACTCATGATAATGGCGCCACCATATTGTCGGTTGCCGCCAAGTAATAATGCCCGCCCGTAAGTTCCTTTGTGGGAATCGGCCGCTCTTTTTTTGATAACTTCAGTTAAAATATCTTCAGTTATATTCAAAAATATCCACCTTCTTTCTACCCTCTCATTATACCAGAGTTATCAGTTTTCAATTAAAATCGAAAGTGCTATCATTAAATTGACATCAAGAAGGAGGAACTTTCATGAGTATTGATTGGAAAAAAGAAGTTGAGGCACGTAAGACGGATTTATTTGCTGATTTAAATGAATTATTACGGGTGAAAAGTGAACGAGATGACAATCTTGCAACAAAAGAAGCACCCTTTGGTCCTGGTCCTAAAGAAGCTTTAGAAAAAGTTTTAGCGATGGCTGAACGAGATGGCTTTGCAACTAAAAATGTTGATAACTATGCAGGTCACATTGACTATGGTGAAGGTGATGAAACTTTAGGTATTTTTGCTCACGTTGATGTCGTGCCAGCTGGTGAAGGTTGGGATACAGATCCTTATGAACCAGTAGTAAAAGATGGAAAACTTTTTGCTCGTGGCTCTAGTGATGATAAAGGTCCAACAATCGCGGCTTATTATGGAATGAAAATTATTAAAGAATTAGGCTTACCAGTTTCTAAAAAAATTCGTTTTGTTGTCGGAACGGATGAAGAAAGTGGCTGGGCTGATATGGATCACTACTTTGAAAAAGAACCAAAACCAGATTTTGGTTTCTCACCGGATGCTGAATTTCCAATGATTAATGGAGAAAAAGGCAATGTAACTATGATTCCTCATTTTGATGGGACAAATGGCACAAGCTATGTATTGGTGAATTTCGATGCAGGCCTACGTCAAAATATGGTACCAGGAAATGCTAAGGCGATTGTCAAAGTTTTGGATAATACTGAAGCTGCTAAATTAGCACATGAATTTGAAGATTATGTTATTAATAATCCAGTTAGTGGAACTGCAAGTGTGGATGGCAATTACGTTACATTAGACTTAGAAGGAAAAGCTGCCCACGGTGCAAGCCCGCAATTAGGGACCAATGCCGGAACATTTTTAGCCGTCTTTTTAAATAATTTTGACTTTGATGGTGGTGCCAAAGCCTTTATCGACTATTCTGCTAAATATATTCATGAAGATGTTTATGGTAAAAAATTAGGTGTTGCTTTCCGTGATCCTAAAATGGGTGAGGTAACAATGAATGCTGGTATCTTTAGCTTCAAAGATGGCGAAAAAGATAATTATATTACCTTGAATTTCCGTTATCCAAAAGGAACAACAGCGGACGCAATCAAAGGGAAACTAGCAGACTTATTTGGTAAGGATGCAAAAGTAACGCAAGATGGCCATCATATGTTGCCACATTATACACCATTAACGGATCCATTAGTTGCGAATTTAATGGCTACTTTTGAAGATCATACTGGTCTAAAAGGGGAAGAAAAAATTATTGGTGGCGGCACATTTGGTCGCTTATTAGAACGCGGCGTGGCTTATGGCGCTCAATTCCCAGGCTATACCGATACGATGCACCAAGCCAACGAATTTATGCCAGTTGAAGATATTTTACGGGCAACAGCAATTTATGCAGATGCCATTTATCGTTTGGTGAAATAAAGAAAAAAAGCTATGCCTTGGTTTAATCCAAAGCATAGCTTTCTTGTTGTGCACGATTAATTGAAAGTACAGTACCGGTTTTAGCATCTGCTAAAAATTCATACGCAACTAAAGTACCATCTTCAATTCGAGTGATGCCGCCTTCAACCGTTTCAATGTTGATTGCAAAACGTTGCATCGGTTTGGTTTCAAAAGAAATCCAAGATCCTTCAATCGGACCTTCATTGGTAAATGAGTGTTTTACTTTGTTTAAAATTGCATCTGGAGATAAGTTTTGTTTATTACGATACCAGCGAGTACCAATAACGCCTAAAGCGAGTCCTAACGCTGAACCAATTGTTAATCCACGTGAAAATTCTTCAAAATTTGCCATCTACTCAACTCCCACTAGAAATGTTGACTTTATTTTAACATACAACCGTCTCAAACCCACGGAAAAATCGCTTTGATTATCGCTTATTTGAAAAAAAGAGTATAATTAAGACAATAATAGAAAAGGTTGTGACGGTTATGATTATTCCTAAAAATATAGAAGAACTAGCAAGTTACGCTGAAAAAGGAAAAAATGTGTTCTTTTTTACGGCGGACTGGTGTGGAGATTGTAGTTTTATTAAACCGCAAATGCCTGAAATCGAAGCGGATTTTCCGCAATTTAACTTTATCCAAGTAGATCGCGATCAATATATTGATGTTGCAGCAGAATGGAGTATTTTTGGGATCCCTAGTTTTGTTGTCACTAATGACGGTGAAGAATTGGGTCGCTTAGTCAATAAAAATCGTAAGACAAAAGAAGAAATTAGCGGCTTCTTAAAAATGGTAGAAGGGTAGGCGAGAGCGGATGTTTGCACAAACATATCAAAATATTTTAGTTGGAACTGACGGTAGTGAGCAAGCGATGGAAGCATTCAAAAAAGCAGTAGCAGTTGCTAAACGAAATGACGGAACTGTTTTTGTTGCAAATGTGATTGATCATCAATTATACAGTTTTATGGGCTACTCACCTTTAAATGAAAGTATTATTGACCAACAAACCGAAGATGCCAAAAAATTAATTGAAGAATGTAAACAAGTCGCTAAAGATATGGGCTATGATCGAATCGAAGGGATTGTTGCCTACGGATCGGCCAAAGAAGCGATGGCTCGTACCTTGCCAGAAAAATACGATATTGATTTAGTGATGGTAGGTCAATCTGGTTTAAACGCAGTGGAGCGATTTATGACTGGAAGCGTGGCTAGTTATACTATTAAAGAAGCGGTCTGTGATGTCTTGATCGTTCATCCAAGTGTTGAAAAATAAAGCAAAAGCTGGTGGGAGCCAGCTTTTTTAATGGAGAAAAGATGGATAAATTATTTCAACAGTTAGAAAATCATTATGGTCAACAAAAATGGTGGGATGTCCATAATCAACTTTTTTCAGTGACTGAAATGGTGTTGATTCAAAATACGAACTCAGTCAATGTGGAAAAAGCGATGGTGAATTTACGTCCGTATTTAACTGATTTAGAGACGGTATTATCGTTACCAGAAGATAATTTAGCAACATTAATTCGACCTAGCGGCTATTACAAAATCAAAGCCAAAAGACTGCGAGCAGTTTATCAATGGTTAGTCGAACATTCGAAAGAAATAGTTGAAAAAATACCCACTGAAGATTTGCGAATCGAACTGTTAAATATTTATGGTATTGGTAATGAAACAGCAGATGTAATGATGCTTTATTTATATAATCGCCCCGTTTTTGTAGCAGATAATTATGCCCGACGTTTGTTCGAACGCTTAGGCTTTGGAAAGAATACAGACTACAATAAGATGAGGAATATATATCAACCAGAGGTTAACCAATGGCCAGCTAATCAAGCCAAAGAATTTCACGCGTTAATTGATGAACACTGTAAAGCGCATTGTTTGAAAAAACCTCACTGTAAAAATTGTCCGTTGTTGGAAACCTGTCAATATCCAGATAAAGATTTAACTAGATGAAAAAAATCTCATGCACAAGCTACAGAGTTTTTGGTAAGATTATCTGTTGTGTAGAGAAGGAGGATGCAAAGTGATTTTTGCTTATAATAAACAAAATGTCGGTGATACTTTAATGGTACTCATTGCAGATGATCATCAAATGGATAATATTTCTGAAAGAAAAGGCAATGTTGCCCGAATTAGTATTCCTGACGGCACAACAGTTGCTTGGAATTTCTTTGATATTTCAAGATTAATGATTTTTAAAGAAGATGGACAACAATTTTTATCGGAAAAAGAAATTGATTTACTAAATCAAGAACTAAAAAATGCAGGTTTTGAAGAACGTTTACCTGATGATAATGAACCCAAATTTGTTGTAGGCTATGTTAAAACAAGTGTTGACCATCCGGATTCAGACCATTTACATATTACTGAAACAGAAATTGACAATGGACAAGTATTACAAATTGTCTGCGGAGCAAAAAATATTGCCGCTGGTCAAAAAGTGGTCGTAGCTAAACCTGGTGCTATGATGCCAGATGGCATGATGATTTGGCCAGGGAAATTACGGGGCGTAGAAAGCTTTGGTATGATTTGTTCAGCAGCAGAATTACACTTACCTGACGCAAAAACAGGACAAGGAATTTTAGTTTTACCAGAAGATACGCCGACTGGTGAAGAGTTCCCGATTGGAAAATAGATTTTAAGAGGCTGTGACATCAGTCTTTTTACAGATAAAAAATGATATCTAGCAGTTTTTAATGAGTGCTGTATCAATATTTTGAATCTGTTTTGGCTGATGTTGCTGCCTCTTTTTGTGAAAAAAAGAAGACCGTCAAAGGACGATCTTCAAAAAACTTATTGATTTTGATTACTTGCTGATGAAGTAAGTTGTGAAGCATCCATAGTTAATTTCGCTTCAGCTGTTTCTTCTTTTCCATCGCGATAGTAAGTAATTTTCACGGTGTCACCAATTTTATGTTTGTATAAAGCTGATTGTAATTCAACACCTGTGTCTACTTCAGTGTCACCAATTTTTGTAATGACATCATATTGTTTCAAACCAGCTTCATCAGCAGGAGTACCAGCAGTCACGTTAGCAACTACGACACCTTGAGTCACTGATTCAGGAAGATTCTTCAAGAATTGTGATTGTTGTTCGCTAGTGATATTTGCTAAATCAACCATCGAAACGCCGAGACCAGGACGACTAACAGAGCCGCTAGTTTCAATTTGATTAATTACTGAGACAACATCATTACTTGGAATGGCAAAACCAATTCCTTCTACGCTGACACTTGATTCAGTTTGAACAATTTTACTTGAGTTAATGCCGACAACTTGACCTGCTGCATTTACTAGTGGACCACCAGAGTTCCCAGGATTAATCGCTGCATCTGTTTGGATTGCATTGATATTTACTGTTTGACCTTCTTCATTTTGGCTAGTTACTTGACGATTCAATGAAGAAATAATCCCAGAAGTAACTGAATTAGCATATTGAGAACCTAAAGGAGAACCAATCGCAATCGCAGTTTCACCCACTTTTAAGTTGTCCGAATCACCAAATGTTGCTGGCGTAATATCTTTTACTTTGTCAGAATCAACTTTCAAAACAGCTAAGTCAGTATAAGAATCTGTTCCGACTAACTCAGCCGTCACTTTACTACCATCAGATAGCAATACTTCTAAACCATTTTGTCCTTCAACTACGTGATTGTTTGTTACGATATAAGCAGTATTGCCCTCAACTTTGTAAATCACACCAGAACCTTCAGAAGATTCCTCCAAATCACCACTACTATCGCTAGAATCACTTTGGCTATTGCCACCACCAAAAATACTTGACCAATCAGAATTTGATTGCGCATTTTGTAAATTAACAACTGAAACAACTGCATCTTGTGCTTTTTCTACTGCCTCAGTAATATCTGAGCTAGAATCTACTTTTACATTGCTAACTTGTGTCGATCCAGCAGAAGGCGAGCCACTCGTGTTATTCGATGAACCCAGCCCATTAGCAAAATAGAATATTCCTAAAATTACTCCTGCACCAACCACACCCCCGGCCACACCTGTCAAAAAGCGTTTCAAGCCATTGCGGGGTTTTTTAGGACTAGGGGTAGGGATAAAATCTTTTTCTTCCATGTTTAATTTCCTCCAACTATTATTAATCTTATTTAAAGTATAGTATCTTTGTATGAGATTAGTCTACTACGTTGATTTGAACTTTTTATGAAGAAGATTGGGAAAAATTTCTGTAAATAGTAAAATAAGGTATAAATTTGTCCACAAGGGTAAGTGGAAAAACTATGAATAACTAAAAAAATCAAAACAAATAGTTATCCACAAATCTGTGGATAAAGGGGATAACTCTGGGGAAAACATATGTTTGTATCCAAAAAGCTGGTAAAAAAGGCAAAATAATCCAAATTTTTGTGGATAAGCCTGTGATTAATGTGGATAAAAAAGTGGAAAAGAGGAGACAAAATGAATATCAAAATTATTTCAGTGGGGAAACTAAAAGAAAAATACTTAATTCAAGGGATTGCCGAATACACCAAACGACTATCTAAATATGCCAAAATTGAATTAATAGAAGTACCCGACGAAAAAGCACCAGAAAAACTAAGTGATGCAGAAATGCGTCAAGTCAAAGAAAAAGAAGGCCAACGAATCTTAGCCAAGATAAAAGAACAAGAATACGTCTGCGCCCTAGCAATAGAAGGAAAAAATCCCAGCAGCGAAAGCTTTGCTGCCGAAATCGATCGCCTACAAGTCAGCGGCAAAAGCCAATTTGTCTTTGTCATCGGTGGATCATTAGGCCTAAGCCAAGAAGTAATCAAAAGAAGCAACACGCAAATCTCGTTTGGTAAAATGACTTATCCCCATCAATTGATGCGCTTGATTTTAGTTGAGCAGATTTATCGGGCTTTTCGGATTAATTTTGGGGAGCCTTATCATAAGTGAAAATATTTTTATGAAGAAGGTTAAATGACTGAAAATACCAGATTTTAGTTAAAAAATCAGAAATTGGAAAAGAAAAGTTAAAAAATTGATCGATGGAAAACTTTCAACATGATTGTATAGTTAAGACTATTAGAAGAATATTATAGAGACTATATGTAATTAAGAAGCTTATTTTTTTACCCATTGTTTAGAAAATATATTATAACGTCAGGGATATAAGCGATTAACCATGCAGGCGTTAATAGGTGTCTAAGATTCTTAGAAATAAACGTTGGATGAGTTAGGTGAAGCCTTACTATTTTAAAGATATGGATTTTTTAAAAGGATATTTTACATTCTCAAGTAGTTGCGAATTATAGAGAAATACTGGGGTTTTTACGATAATACCTTAGCTGCAGTCGAGAAGGTCGAGTTCTTGTCAGATGAATTAGCGTTCAAGAATGCAAATGATCATAAAGAATTCGACTTAGTCTCATGTTCTGAAACGATTTACAGTAAGATATGAATGATGGATTAGATAAGATTGAAGAAGTTCAAGCGATTAATAATTCTGTATATTCAACTAAAGCATCAATTCCAGTACATGGAATTGATGCTTTTTCTTTGTATATAGAGTTATAAAAACTAGAGTTGTCACGTTAGATGATTAGTCTTAATTTCTAGGTCATCTAATGTGATAGTTTTTTCAGAAAATATTTTATCTATAAGCTCAATAGTTTCTAAAGGTTTAAAATTATTGTATTTGTAAATTGAAGCGACGATAATTTGATTTTCACTAAAATCTTCATTTAGTATATCAAATGTTTCTTCGACATTTTTTTGATCAACTTCCCTACCACTAGGAGAATCTAAAACTATAGGAAGTTTATAACCTAAATAATTTTGCAATTCAATAATATAGGCCATCTTAAATGAAAATACAATCTTATGTAAGATAGCCCCACTTAAGGATTTCAAATCAGACGTAAAAATATAATTTTTTGATTGGTCAATATATTGATCAACGCCCAATTTAGTAGCATATTTCATGATACTGAAATGTAAATTATTTAGTGTCTTATTACTAACTGAAAGTTTTTCTTTCATTTCATTTGTAAGAGATTTTTTTTTCTTTCTTAAGGAATCAAGTGTCTGTATTAACTGCTCATAAGGAACACTTACTTGCGAAATCAAATTATCGGCCTTGTCTATTTCACTTTGTAGTGAAAAAAGATTATTACTTTTTTGAATTTCTAACATGATTTCTCTAATATCTTTTTCAACGTAGGATTGTTCTCTTTTCAGCAAGGAAACTCTAGCATTAATATACTTTTGGTTATCATTAAAATGAACTATAGTATCTTCTTTTACAGGAATTTCAATACCAGAATCTTTATCCTTAACTACAAGATCCATCTTTTCAATGTAATTAATAAATTGCTTATTTTCCTGTAGACTATCCTCTAGATCACTAATTTTAGTTTTAAGTTCCTCACTTCGTATCTTTTTTAGTTGGAGTTTACTTTCTAATTCGGAAACATAGTCAGATGAAAAAATAGAATCGTCATTTAACTGTGATAAGTGATTCTTGTATTCAATTATATTTAATATCTGGGAGTATTTTTTTATTTCAGCATTTATATTTTCTAGCTCAGTTTTTTGTTCAGATAGATCTCTTTCTGAAACTCCTTCAATTAAATCCTCTACTTTGAATTTGATACTACCGATCACTGTCCCCCTATTAAGTAAAGTCCAGCCTTTTTCCTGATCCATGTAAATAGAGCCAAGAATACTTTTCAATACATTCTCATTTTTTGTGTTCCAAATTGCAGAAATTACTAAGCCTTCGTCAGTAGGTAGATTATATTCAAGACTAGAATCATCTTCATAAATTAAGACTATTTTATCATTAGTCCTTTCTACAAACTCTAAGCCTATCAGTGTTTTTAAGGAAAGGCGGGTTTTTACTTTTTTAAATGGCAACCTTTTAGTTTGGGGAATACTGTAACCCATTGAATATAATAGCAATCTTAGTAAGGTGGATTTTCCAGCACTATTTTTAGCGCTATGAATTAATGTTCTCGAATCTAAGTTAAAAGTTTTTTTAATTCCGTTGTATTCCAAATCTAGCTGGTTCAATCTCATAATCCTACCTCCTTATCTAGTCTCTCAATCAATTTTATTTTTTTCAGTATTTTCCATATTATAAACTTAGTGACTGCGTTAGAGGTATCGTTAGATTCTGAAAAGAATAATTTTTTCTCGTAGTAGTCAGCGCATTCTTCTATGAAGCTCTTTGGAGCAGTTCTTTTGCTAGTGTATTTTTTACTTTTAAGATAATCACGGTACTGTTGAATTACTTGATTAATAAAAGGAAAATCAATCAATTTTCTTTCAATGAAGTCAGAATAGGTATTTTCAATAGCATCTTCTTCGCCCATATCTAAATCGAACTCTTCAAAAAATTCATCACTCACTGGGTCTAAAGCAAAAATAACGATAGGCCATGTCAAATCTCCTTTTTCCAAGGCAATAGATTTAGATGGATTTTTTGCAAAATCTAGTTGATAATTTTCAAATATTCGAGTTGCTTGCGCGTTATTTAATCCAATACTAGTTAAAAATGCAATAACATTTTCTTTTATAAATCTGTACCTAGTTTGATCATCATCGCCGAAAAAGGGAAGAGTCCTAATTATGAGACGGTTAATATCAAAATTTGATACATCTAGTTTTTCTTTTTTAGCTACTTTGACAACGTAAGAATGTATTTTATCCTTTATTTTGTCTGGTAATTCTGAAAAAGAGTATTTTGTAGGGCTATTGGCAAACATAGTTGAGAATTTCTGGAAAACAAAAGGATTAGCAATATTTGTTCCGTAAACTAAAGAGGCATAACTATTGTTTTGAGAAGCATTAATTAGTGTCTTCAAGGCATCTTGTAAGTATTTATTAGTATTACTGCTACTATAAGGATCACGTTGGGATTTGGCTTGAATATAAATCATCTCTTGATTTTCATACGAGATTTCAATGTCTTCTGTTTTGCCTTCTACCTTAATGCTTTTTAAGTCTTTTAAGTCTTGTGACACAATAAAAAGAGCTAGGCTGCTTTGAAAATCCCAACCAAAAGCAGAAGCTTGAGCATTCGTATCAATGATATTTTGTTTTTCTTTTTTGTTTTCCATATAGACACCTAAACACCTTATTCTTAGAAGTAAATTTATGATTCCATTATAAACTATTTCCAATATATTAAAAGGTACGTTCGTTTTTACCACGCTGACATATCAACTGAGATATGATAAAATTAATTTGCTCTATATGTAGTTATAGAGGGATAATGTTTGCTAAAGTCAAGCACCAGCAGTATTACAACAAGTAGTCGGTCTGTGTGGTACAAAGTTGACATAGGTCTGAACAGGCTCATAGCCGCTTCAACTCCTTTCGTTAATTCAATGGCTTTACTAATATTATACAGGAACAGTTTGATGTTCTTTGGGCGCTGTGAGTATAGAACTATACCACTTGTAAGGTTTGCGTGCAGGAAGAGTAGTACCCCATTGGCCCTAAATGGTACTTTTCCTCATCCAAGAAATGAAAAGGAGATGTAGTTTTGGAAGACTTTATCACAAAATCTTATCTTCATTTTGACTATAGAACAAGATATAATTCTGTAAAAGACTATGTAGAAAATCCGCAAAGGATTATTAAACATGGTTTTTTTCCTTTTATACACAAAAAGAAAGTGTTAGTAAAGTATAAGGCTACTGGTGCAGGGGAGAGGCCTGTCAAGATTAAACCGCGTGAACTTTTTAGAGCCTCGCATTTAGATTCTTGCATTTATAGATACTACGCCGATCGTCTAAATAAGGATTATGAAAGAGTAGCAGAAGTAAGAAATATAGATGAAAACGTCGCTGCTTATAGGACCGAAAAAGGTAAATCGAACATAGATTATGCGGCAGAAACCATGGATTTCATCAAAAGAACCAACGGTGGTTGTTTTATTTTTTTAGGGGATTTTGAAAATTTTTTTGATACTCTGGATCATGAATATCTAAAGTCCAAGCTAAAAGAAGTCTTAAACACAAATAAATTAACTGAAGATTGGTTTAAAATATTTAAAACATTAACCAGTTTTTCTTGGGTTGAACAAAAAGATTTAAATGACCTATTTGGTTCAGAAAAAGAACAATACAAGAATAGTTTGAAAACTTATTTTGAAACTTGGGAGGAATTTAGAAGTTTTAAAGCTGACGGTCATGTGCATAAAAATACTAAGTCTTTTGGGATTCCCCAAGGAACCCCAATAAGTGCTTTATTATCAAATATTTACATGATAGATTTTGATGATTGGTTAAATAGATTATCATCTAGGTATGAAGGGAAATATTTAAGATATGCGGATGATTTCATTTTGATACTGCCCTTTAGTACAACCTCTAAAGACGTTTATCTTGAAATTGTTAATGAGATTCTGCAATATGCATCCGACGTGACTAAGTTGAAGATTGAGAAGAATAAAACAGAGAAGTATCTTTTTAAAAACGATAAAATTTATTTATTTGAGTCTAATAAAACTGACACTTCAAGTTTAATAAAATCAAAATTGGATTATTTGGGATTCGTATTTGATGGCCGTAGTGTAAAAATGAGGCAAAAAAGTGTTTCAAAATTTTATAGAAAAGCTGACAAAGCTGTAAGAACGGCTAGAGAAAAAAGTCGAATTAGAAAATCGAGTTACCTAATTGGTAAAAGGCACATTTATAGATATTTTTTTGATGTGGGTGCAAGGGATGGTAGAGGGAGTAAATTTGGGAATTTTATTTCCTATGCTAGAAGATGTCAAAAAAAATTTGATCAAATATCTCCTATGACGGAGAATTTAATGATGGAACAAATAAAAAATAGACGAAAAAAATTTTTAAAAAAAATGCATAAAAGTTAACGATCAATTTTTTTGATTGAAAACTTTTTTAAGTGCGAAATAGAATAGTATGTGGAGCCTTATCATAAGTGAATTTTTTGGATATATTGTTTAATATAGTGAGCTTTTCAAAGTTTTATAATCGAGGGAAATAAATAAAAATAGGTAGGTACTCAAAATGACCAAAATGGTTTTTGAGGAATATAAATTTTTAAAGGGTGAACTTTCACACATTACTACAGCTTATATTGATCAATACCCAATTGTTTATATTCTATACAATCGAAATATGAGACAGCGCCCAACTGCGTACATTGGACAAACAGTGCAAGTGGATAGACGTATGAAAGATCATTTGAAAAACTCAAAAAGAAAAGGTTTGACTGATACTTTATTAATTGGAAATGAAAAGTTTAATCAATCGGCAACTTATAATATAGAAACAAACTTAATAAATCACTTTATTGGCGATGAAAAGTTTAAGCTACAGAATATTAGTCAGACTAGAAATGTACAAATGCATGGATATTACGAGAAAAACTATTATGATACAGTTTTGTTTAATGAGATTTGGGAATATCTTAGAGAAAACGGATTAGCTGAAAATTCGACAGATGTCATTCAGAACAAAGATATTTACAAAATTTCACCTTACAAAGAATTATCACCAGATCAGTTGGATATTAAGTCAAAAATTATTGATTATTGTGAAAGAAATATAAAGAAAGCAAAACAAAAAGTATTTATGATTGAAGGAGAAGCTGGGACGGGGAAAAGTGTTGTATTGGCTTCACTTTTCAACACGTTACAGGACCTGTCAAAAGATGAAACTTCTTCTCTTTCAGGAGCGGATAATTATCTCTTAGTAAATCATGGAGAAATGATTAAGACATATCATTCAATGGCTGATAGTTTGCCAAACCTGAAGAAAAATCATATTTTAAAACCGACTACTTTTATCAATCAAATGGATAAATTAGATAAAAAAGTGGATGTTGTGTTAGTTGATGAGGCGCATCTACTTCTAACAAAAGAGGATCGATATAATAATTTTGAATATAAAAATCAATTGGATGAAATTATTAAACGTGCAAAAATTACGATATTCATTTTTGATTCTAAACAAGTACTTCGTACAAAAAGTTATTGGGACAAGACACTAGTTGATAAATTAAAAAACAAATATCAGGCTTATCATTATCCATTGAAGGATCAGTTTAGGATGTTAAGCTCAAAACAAACATTGAGATGGATTGATCATTTCGTTGAAAAGCAAATTATTGATTTACCTGAACCTACAGAAAGTTTTGAACTTGAAGTAATTGAAACAGCAGAAGATTTTAAGAAAAAAATTAAAGATCGTGACGATGAAGTGGGATTAGCTCGGATGGTAGCAACGTTTGATTATCTGCATAAAAAAGATGGTGGTTCTTATATTGTAGATGAAGACGGAATCAACCTTCCATGGAATACAACTGATTCTAAGATAACGTGGGCAGAACGGTCTGAAACAATCAATGAGATTGGTTCAATCTATACTGTGCAAGGTTTTGATCTTAATTATGTTGGAGTTATCCTGGGGCCGTCTATAGATTATGATAAAGCTACAAATTCTTTAATCATCGATGTTACAAAATATCAAGATACTGGTGCTTATTTAGGACGGGATGATTTAACTGAGAAGGAGCTGCTTGAAACTAAAGAGAAAATTATTTTGAATTCAATAAATGTACTTATGAAACGTGGAATTTATGGCTTATACATTTACGCGGTAAATGATAATCTTCGTAGTCATTTACTGGAGTTACAAAAGAAGCGTAATGATAAAGATTTTATGGATGAATTAAATTAAATTTCAGGTGAAGTAATATCTAAAACCAATGTTAGCTATAATAAGAATACTCCAAGGAAAAAATTGAAAATCTGTGATGAAATCGAATAACTATCACAGGTTTTTTTAATTGTTTATTACTATAACTATGTGTTGATTGATGGGGAATCTGCACCATCAATAATTATAGATTACCTAATCCATGCTACAATAACTGAAGATAAGTTTGTTAGTATTTTCGTAAATGATAGATGGTTTGCCGTATCATAAGATAAAAAAAGTACTGATAAATGAAATATCAAATAATAAGGAGCCTCCTCAATGAACAACAACGACAGATTACTACGACTAAGATATGCAATAGATATAAAAGATAATGATCTAATGAAAGCTTTTGAATTAGGTGGTTTAACTGTAACGAAAGAAGAAATGCGAGATATGTTAACTAAGGTGGGAACACCTAAAGAAAATGAAAACAATACTTATGCCAAAGCCATCAATAATGAAATGCTGGATAAATTTTTAAATGGTTTCATTATACTTAAGCGTGGTGAACAAGAGAAGAAAACAGAAGGTGTAGCACAGCCAAAAAGTAAGGATATTAAAAACATCAATAATGTCCTTTTAAAGAAATTGAAAATTGCTTTGTATTTAACAAGTGATGATATGTTAGCAGTTTTTGCCGAAGCTGGCGTATATCCTTCAAAGGGAGAGCTGGGTGCGATTTTGAGAAAAGAAGATCATCGTAATTTTAAACCTTGTGGGGATAAATATGCTCGCAATTTCTTAAAAGGATTAGGTTTGGTCTATCGGAGTCAAGAAAATCGTAATAGTCGATGATTTTTTGTAATATAGAGGATTAAAAATAGGCTGAATTAGTATGATACCTTAACTAAGATTTTATTATTTCTTTGTCTTAGCTGGGGTATCATATCATTTTTTATCAAAAAGTATACAAATTCTGACATGAACATTTCTAGTATTTTGTTAAAATGATAAGAACAAAAAAATACTTATTAATTTTATTTGGTAAAATGGAATATTTTTTAAAATCGTTAAAACTTGATAAGTAAATTGTTGCAGTCTAATCAATGATTTGGAGTGATATTTGTGATCGACTTACATTGTCATATTTTGCCTGGGATAGATGATGGTCCTCAAACATTGGAAGAGAGTATAGCTATGGCTCATGAAGCGATCCGACAAGGGATTAACTATATTTTATGTACCCCTCATCATGATAATGGTCATTATAATAACCCTGCTTCAAAAATTATCCCAGCTGTTCAAGATTTACAACAACAATTAGATCAGCGTAAGATTGAGTTAACTTTGTTTGAAGGTCAAGAAATACGTTTAACTAGTAATCTGATGAAAGAAATTCAACAAAAAGACATTCTATTTGTTGATTTAGCGAATCAATATTTATTGATAGAGTTTCCAACAATGGAGGTACCAGCTTATGCTGAACAGTTATTTTTCCAACTGATTGAACAAGGGCATGTACCGGTAATTGTGCATCCTGAACGCAATGCTATTTTTTCTCAAAATCCAAATCGCTTACTCCCCTTTTTAGAGATGGGTACACTAACTCAGTTGACAGCACCTAGTATTGTTGGTTTTTTTGGTAAGAAAATTCAAAAGGCAGCCAAGATAATGCTGGAAAATAATTTGGTTTATATGGTGGCTTCTGATGCACATAGTATTAAAGACCGTGGTTTTTATTTAAAAGAGGCTTATCAGGAAATTGAAAAAATGTTTGGTAAACAATATGCGAGGGACATGGAACAGATGTCAAAGGATTTGTTGAATGGTGATCCAGTGCAACGACCAGCCTTTAGAAAAGTAAAACACAGTTTTTTTAAATGAATAAAATAAAGCACGAGTAGTTAAAATATTATTTTAACTACTCGTGCTTTTTAGTTCGGGTAATTTTTTTTGTTGATTTTTTTTGAGATAAAGACTGCTTAGTATTTTTTCTAAAGTATAAAAATCGAGCTTCGTTGGTTCTGTTGGAATGACGATATTTGGTGTTAAAGATTGCTCTGCTACAGAAATTTTTTTAGTGGAAAGAAATAAATCCATTGATCTGCTCTTAAATAAACAATCATTATGGGTGTAAATTTCTAATTTATATTTATCAATAAACTCATTTTTGATTGTTTTAATGAGTTTTTTTTCTTCTAAACTTGATAGATCCGATTCAAAAAAAATCTGCAAAGGTTCTTCGATTTTTGAAAGCAGCGTGAGGGACTCTAGTAATAGTGAATAAACTGAACGTAAAAAGTTGGTTTCTTTAAAAAGTGGGAAACCCGTCTCACTATACAGTAAAGAAATCAAAGTTTCTGAAAGACTCTTTAAATGAATGGGTAGCTGCTGGTTTGAAACATCAAATAAGCCATTTAGGTTGGTTGCCGTCTGATTTTCGTTATGAAATATTTGTGCGCATAAATGTGCACTGTATAAACTTTGACTAACCAGTTTAAGGTCATCTTTTTGAATGAAAAGATTTTGGTTATCCAATAAAATTTTTTTAAATGCTTCGACCGATTGGAATAACTGTGTCTTTCTTTCATAATGAAATGTCGTGAACTTTTTTAAAATGTAACTGTCATTAAACACCTCATCTTTTGTGAAGATGTATAAAAAAAGAAATCCGATTTCTTCTCGATGATAAAATTCTTTTGGTAAAACATCCTTCAATTCATAAAAAAAATGATCAAATAAGTCATTTTTCTCAATATTTTCCTTTAATTCTTTCGATAAAGTGATGTACTTTCCCTGTTTTGTCCGTTCAATGCCTATTGCAATCATGCAAAAGAGCTTTTTATACCCAAAGTCTGACAGACATAAATGAAAGAAAGGAATAACTTTATTAATAATTTTTTCCACTTTTAATTTTGTTGTACTGCCATAAAGCCAGGTGTCTTTGGTATAGGAATGAAACAAGAGCGATAGACTTAATCGACGAATTTGGATTTCACTACCAATTAGTTCCAGAGAACGTCGTTCGATTGAAATCCCCTTAGGTAAAAGTTTTTTTCTGAATTTATTAATCATTCGCCACAAAGAAGATTCACTTACGTAATATTCATGTGAAAACTGGATAATTGAAGGGATTTTTGAAAAAAAAATTTTCATTAGAAGCTGATAATTAATCGTTTCTTCAATAATTTTAAAGACTAAATCTTCTAAAGCAGTCTCAAAGTCATAATCTAAAAAAAAGCCTTTTTTACTATGACTTTTAATTACGATTTCTTTGTTTAAGGAGAAAGTATCAATGTCTTCTTCAATAAATGTTAGGTACTTTGAAATTGTCCGTTGATTAATCTCCAATGTCAATGACAATTCATCTACAGAAACCCAAGTTTTTTTTTCCATAAAGAAATAAATGATTTTAATTTTTGTGACTGTTTCTTTATCAAACAGATCAGCAAGTTGATTAATTGGAATCATTTTGCATGATAATCTCCTTCCAATAAGTCAATGACTTATTTTTAATGTAGTAAATATTTTAAAAAATTATAAATTCGAAAAAAATAAGGACTTGTTAATTTAAGTTTTAATAATAAACACACTTATAAGTATATATGTTAAAGATAAAGTTATTCTGTCAGAAAAATGCTAAAAACTAACAAAAAAAGATGTTTATTAACTAACTAGATAGAATAATATTAATTATATTTGTTGTGACAATTTGTTAATTCTAATGTAGGGGAGAAACATTTTGATTGATCGAATGAAGGCGCAAGGCTTTTTATACTTAATAATGATTTTTCCATTAATTGATATTTTTAATGGGGTTTTTATATCTTATGGGCATAATATTCCTTTAGGAACAGCTTATCGAATATTTTTTATTGTATACATAATATACGGTGTTTTATCAAAAGGCATAAAACTTAATGGTAGTTATGCTCTACTAATTATTTCACTCTTTTTATTTATAATACTCTGTATTGTTCAAACTATTTTTTTTGAAACGACTATTTCTTTATTAATAGAAGAATTTTCTTATGTTATTCGTTTTTCATTGTGCTTGTTGATTCCTTTTTTTGCTAATCAATTTGAAGAATATTTGTCAATTAAAAAAATTATGAACGTAGCCATCTCCTTAAATGTTCTATTAATTGGGGGCTTAATTATCCCTTATTTTCTTGGTTTAGGGAATAGCACATATGATGATACAGCTGGTTTTAAAGGTTTTTATTTTGCAACGAATGATATCGCTTATGCTTTTTTAATTATGCTTTTTTTCATGGGCTGGCTGCTTATTCAACGAAAAAGAAGATCGATCCCTGCCGGTTACTTATTGATTCTTTATTTTCTTGATATGTATTGTTTATTGATTTTAGGAACAAAGTCAGGATTGTTGGCTGGTTTGATCTATTCTATTTATTTGATTTTCCATTTTCTTTATCGCTATCGAAGTCAAACATTATATGAACAATTTTTTGTTTTTGAATTTTTGTTAGCTATGCTTTTTTTTCTATTAGTAAAAGGAAAAGAGTTCATATTAGGATCTCTATCTGGAGTGCTACAACGATTTGCTTATTTTAGAACACTGTATCAAGACGATTGGGTAAGGCTATTTATGAGCTCTCGAAATGTCTATCTTAAAGAAGCTGTAGATAATTTTTTACAATTGCCTGATAATCAATATATTTTTTGGTTCGGCCAAGGTTTTGAAAACCGTTGGAATTGGTATGGAAGAAGAGGCGGATTAGTCGAAATGGATTTTTTTGATATGTTTTTTTCTTATGGAATTATCGGAACTATGATTCTTATAGCAGTGATAGTTTATTTTTTAAAAGTAGCCTTGTATCAAAAAGCGAATAAATTCAGCATTTTTTTATTAGTTTTTACCATTATATATAGTCTTTTAGTGGGACATGTATTTTTCTCAGCATTATCGGCAACGGTGTTTGGTTTTATGTGCATGTTTATCCAAGAAGTAAAGAAGGAGCAAGTATGTCAAGAATAATTATGGTAGGACCAGAAAGTACTGGCAAGGGTGGGATTTCAACAGTTATTAAAAATTTCATTCAATATTTCCCCGAAAATAATAATTTGCAAATAGATTATCTATTTTCTTGGCATGAAAATTGCAAATTACGCTATGCTTTACAGTCGTTTGGACAACTATGGCACAAAACCCATGCCAAAAAAATAGCAATTGTTCATTTTCACGTGTCGCAAGATGCTAGTTTTTACCGAAAATCTGTTTTGTTAAAAGCAGTCAAAAAAGGAACAAAAACTATTTTTCATATGCATGCACCAAATTTTGAAAAATTTTACCAACAAGCATCTGAAAAAAAGAAACAATATATTCGTAAGATATTGGATCAAATCGATTTAATTGTGGCTCTTAGTGAAGAGTGGGCTGTGTATTATCAGTCTTTGACAAAGACAGAAGTAATCGTGATTCATAATGCTGTTTATGTACCACAAGATAATCATTATCAAGCTCAATCAATGAACATTCTTACTTTCGGTCGAATCTGTGAACGAAAAGGCAGTCAGGACATTGTCACAATTGCATCAAGACTTGAAAAAAAAATACCAAAACTACGATTTCATCTTTTCGGTGATACTGATGAAACGACAGTTAATATTATTGCAAAAATAAAACAACTTGATTGCAAAAATATTGAGCTGCATTCTTGGACAACAAATCAACAAGATCTTTTAGCTGATTGTGCTTTACACTTACTGCCCTCTTATCATGAAGGTGTTCCAATGGCTATTTTGGAAACGATGGCTTTTGGGGTTCCTAATTTGGCAACTGATGTTGGCGGGATTAAGCAAGTCTTAGAGGACAAGAAGAATGGTTTTTTAGTTGTACCAGGTGACGTTGATCAAATGGAAGAAGATATCTTGAACTTTTTTTCTAATGTAGAAAAACGAAAAGACTTTTCTGTTCATGCCAAGCAAAAAATTGAAGACCATTTTTCTATTTCAGCTTATTTTTTAATTTGGGAAAATGTATATGAATCATTATCTGAGACAGGAAAGGAGTAATCATGTATTCATTTAAAGATTTCATATATTTTCTTTGGTTACACAAGAAAAGTATTGTGATAATGACATTTTTATTCACGGTGATAGGTTGTGCAGGCTTTGCCTTGACAAAGGGTTTTCAATATTCTAATCATGTTTCTTTTTTATTGTCAGCAACAGATGAACAGACTGAAAAAAATTCTTTTGAAGGGGAAGATGAACAAGAAATTGAAAATAGAATCATCAACAGCAATATCAAACTAGTGGAAACATACAAAGAAATGGTTAAAAGTGACACCATGATTCAACAAATTCAAAAAGATAATCCTCAAAAAAATTGGTCAGAAATTTTGAATGCTCTGACAGTCAACAGCAGTATCAATTCACAAATATTCACTGTAGTTGTTACTACTGATAGCCCTGAGCAAAGTCAAAAAATAGCTAGATCAATAGGGAAAAACTTTCCAAAAGTAGTTGGAAAAAATCATTTACCGCGAGAAGTTTTTGTTCTTGCAACAGAATCAACTGAGACCAGCCGTTCGCCTAGTTTTTCTAAATTATTAATTGAAGCTCTGTTACTGAGTTTTATTTTAAGCACTTTTTGTAGTTTTATTTGGGACAATTTATATAAAAGAAAATACATTCAAAACTCGGAAACCGTCCAGTCCCTGATCGGGGTAGAAGTTATCGGAGTTATTGATTATTACTAAATACAGAAAATATGAAAGTAGAGTTTAACAAATGAAAGCAATATTAGTAAGTTTCATTGACAGTACAAATATAGGGGATCGTTTGATAGCCGAAGTTTTATCTAAAGAGTTATTGACTGGTATTGAGACACGTAAATTTAGTTACAAATTGCTTGAGGATTCTCAAATTAAGCTAGATAAAAATTTAGTTCGTCGATCGGAAGTTCATAACATCTATTATAAGTACTTTCGTCAATTACCTTTTGTAAAAAATTTGGTCAGCCACAGTAAGTGGCTAAAATCTCGCAAAAAAATGTATGATCCGGAAAGTATCCAACGATTTGAAGAGGCTTTGAAGCAAACCGATCTTTTAGTAATTGGAGGTGGGAATGCGATTTTTGATTTATCACCAGTTACGTTATCTGCGCAACGGTTTGATCAAGTAGTGACTTTGGCAAAACAATATCAAGTGCCGATATTTGTAAGTTCAATTGGTATTGGTCCCTTTTGTACTGAAAAACAAAAGCAAGCGGCTGTTGAGACATTAAAAAAATGTGACTATATTACTTTTCGCGATTATCGATCTTGGCAATACATGAATGGTTCTCATCATCCTGCAGTTTACCCTTCAGTTGACCCAGTGTTTCTTTTACCAGCAGAAAAATCTTTCGAGCAATTAAAAGCTCAACGCGATGGATTCCAGCGTATTGGTATTTGTGTGATTGATTACCGGATTACTGGTTGCTCACAGAAAGAATATTTACGGTACTTAAAAGATTTAACAGCTTTAATTCAACGTCTAGTTGACCAACAAAGAGAGATAGTTTTATTTTCTTCTGAAGTTCAAGATTATGAAACAATTGAAACTATTTATAGTGAGTTTCAAAGACAGCCGCAAGTAAAATTGGTTCCTATTAAAGATAAAGAGGAGTTACTCACGTTATATCAAACTTTGAATCTAGTAATTGGTACTAGGATGCATTCGATGATTGTGGCAGTTTCACAATATATACCTATTATCGGATTATCTTGGCAACAAAAAGTTGTTGAAATGTTTAAAAATCTTAGCATTGAGAATGATGTTTTTCCGATAGAAGAATTACATGTAAACACGGAACTATTAATAAAAAAAGTAGATGAAAGATTAGACAATAATCAGCAAATGATCAATCAGGTGAAACAAGGTAAAGAAGACATGCAAAGTGCTTTTACAATTAATTATCAGATCATGAAAACTATTCAGAACAGTTTGACAGACCTATGAATCAATATAAAAAATTATTCAATGATTCGCTGATTTTTGCTATTGGTAGTTTTGGGAGCAAATTAATTACCTTTTTTTTAGTAGGTTTTTATACCTACTATCTAACTAAGGCACAGTATGGAACTGCTGATTTATTGATAAATACAATTAATCTTTTACTTCCAATTGTTAGTTTAAGTGTCTCAGAAGGTGTATTGCGTTTTGTATTAGATAGTAAAAGCAAAAAAGAACAGATGAACTGGTTATCAGTAGCTTTACGAATTAATTTGATAGGTCTTGCTTTTTCGGGAGTTTTGCTATTAATTGTCTATTTATTAGGGCTACATTGGACAATCTCTTCAAGTATTGGGTTGTTAAGTTTTGTTCTATTAACAATTCAATCATTTCAATTAATTCTTATGCAATATATCAAAGCGGTTGGTAAATTAAAAATCTATGCAGCAAACGGCATTATTCTTTCATTGCTGACTTTACTTTTTGGCATTCTATTCTTTCGGCAAATGAATAACAAATTGGTAGCTTATTTCTTGTCATTAGTAGTTGCCAATAGTTTCTCATTAATTTTTTTAGTTCTTAATATTTCTTGGAAGGATATGTTCTTTAAAAAGTCGGCAAGCAGTTTTCAAAGCAAACAAATTATTAAGTATAGTTTGCCACTAATTCCAAATTCTGCAATGTGGTGGATATTGACTACCTCTAGTCGTTTTATTATGACCTTTTTCTTAGGGGTAGCAAGTAATGGAATGTACGCTGCTGCAAGCAAAATACCTAATTTATTATCGGTGCTTGGTGCTATTTTTATGCAAGCTTGGCAGTTATCCGCAGTTGAGCAATATCATAAAAAAGATGCGGGTCTCTTTTTTCAAAAAGTATTTAATCACTACAGTACCTTTTTATTGTTTTCTTCAGGTATGATCTTACTATTTTTGGATCCATTAGCAGCCGTTTTATTGTCTAAAGAATTTTATTTTGCTAAAGCGTACATTCCTCTTTTATTGATTAGTAATTTTTTCTCCTGTATTTCAGGTTTCTTTGGCACTACTTATATAGTAGTGAAAAAAACAAAAGGAATTTTGACTACTTCATTAATCGGAGCAGCAGTGAATTTGGTAGGTAGCTTATCATTAATCCCATTAATTGGCATTAATGGAGCGTCTTTAGCTTCTAGCTTAGGTTTTTTCATCATTTTTTATTTACGTAAACGACAAACTAATCATTTAATGGACAGTCAATTAACTACTGGAACAATGTTTTTACAATTGGGTTTATTAATTGTTCAGATCATGTTGAAACAGTGGGGAGGATTCTCCAAAATATTCCTGTTTACCAGTCAAGGATTAATTATTTTTTTGATTGTTCTAATTGGATTATACCGTAGTAATTCAGGTCAGAAAGGGGCGTTAAAATGAAAAAAATAAAATTATTTGACCTCCTAATAGATAATGGAAATTTGCAGGAAACTGTTGAGGAAATGGTGGAGAGAATCAAAAATAACGAGGTAATTGAACACATTGGGGTGAATTCTAATAAAGTAGTTCTTTGTCAAAAAGATCCTAAAATAAAAAAAATTATTCAACAAGCCGACATGGTGAGTGCCGATGGTTATTCGATTGTATGGGCTTGTCGGTGGCTTAAAAAAATGAAAATTGAACGAGTTACCGGCATTGACACCATGACAGAATTACTTAAAAGTGCTGAAAAAAATGGTTTGAGTTTATATTTTTTGGGTACTAAAGAACGCATCTTAAAACAATTATTAATAGTACTCAAACAACAGTATCCAAATTTGAATATTGTTGGTGCTCAAAATGGGTACTTCAAGGATGAGACAGCTGTAGTAAAAGAAATTGCTGAGTGTCATCCGCAAATTTTATTCATTGGAATGACTTCTCCTTACAAGGAAGAATTTGTTGCTAAGTATAAAAGGAAGTTCAATGCTAATTTACTGATGGGAGTAGGCGGTAGTTTTGATGTGTTGGCAGGAGAAATTTCACGAGCGCCTACATGGATGCAACAAAGTGGCCTGGAGTGGCTACACCGGTTTATGAAAGAACCGAAAAGACTTTATAAACGCTATGTTTTTGAGAATATTTATTTCATTTACTTAGTGATAAAGGAGAAATTTAAATGAAGAAGCTTCGGGTAATGTTACTCACTTATGGGAAACTGCCTATTCCAGCAGTAAAAGGCGGTGCTGTTGAAACTTTATTAGATTCTTTAATTGAGGAAAATGAGAAACATCAATTATTAGATTTAATCATAGTATCTAAAGATGATGTGGCCATTACCGTTTTTAATAAAACTCACAAGTTTAGTAAGGTGATCGCAGTCAAAACAAAAGAACGTCCTTTAAGATGGTTCATGCAAAAAGTTTTGAATAAAGTGTGGTTCATGTTAACTGGGAAAAAAAAGAATTTGATTCCCTACCCAGAGATAATGACTAAAGCTCAAGATTATTTGCAGAATACTGCAGTCGATTGTCTAGTGGACTTAAATTGTCCTGAAAGAATTCCCATTATTCGGACATTTTTTTCAGGTAAATTAGCGGTCTATTTACACAATGATTATTTAAATGACCAAACTATGAATGGAAAGGAAATTTTACAACAGTTAGATGGAGTCATGTCAGTCTGCGATTTTTTAGCTAAACAAATAAAGAAAATCCCCAAAGTCAAAGAAATGCCACCATTTTATCGAGTAAACAATGGGATTAAATTAGAAGATTATCAAATGGCAAGCCCGATTGAGAAACAAACACTTCGGTCGGAATTAAGTCTAAAAAAAGACGATTGTGTCATTGTATTTTCTGGGCGAATTACGGAAACCAAAGGAGTACATTTACTGCTAGCAGCCTTAGATAAAGTTAAATTTAAAAAAAATGTGAAAGTTCTAATACTAGGTGGTACAACTTATAGCGCAATTAAAAAGGATAACTACTTCAAAAAAGTCATGGCTCAAGCAGAACAACTACCGATCGAAGTAAGATTCACCGGCTATATAAAAAAGACAGAGGTTCCTTCTTATTTAAAAGCAGCCGATATTTGCGCCGTTCCATCAATCTTTCATGAAACTTGTTGTCTTTCGGCTGTCGAAGCACAAGCAATGGGGATACCAGTAATTGTCACTAGAATTGGTGGAATTCCAGAATATATCAGTGAAGATAGTGCGCTTCTAATTGATTATGATAAAAATTATATAAATAATTTCGCCAAAGGGTTAGATCGATTAATTCATGATGATAAATTTCGTAAGCGATTAAGTGATCAGGCAATAAAAGGAAGAAACCGACATTCACAAAAACGCTACTATGAGGAATTTGTTAGGAGTATAGAACAATTAACTGAAACCGAACAGTTAAAGAAGGAGGAAAGTCATGAAAATATTAATCTTGACTAAAAATGTATTAGCTGAATCAAGTTTCCAAAATAAACTACAACAATTAAACCATGAAGTTTTTTGTAGTACTTGTCTGATAAGCGATTTTCATTTGATGGCGAAAAAAACTACGCAATTAGTTACTTGTTTTGATGCAGTAATCTTAAGTGAAACTATTTCTTACCAAGAATTGGATGAACTAATGTTCAATATTCGTAATCAAGTTCCTGCTATTTTCAGAAAGTATGAAAGTAAATTTGCAAAAAATTACGAAGAAGAACGAACAGAGTACAGTATAGATCAATGGATCAAAAGTGATGCTTCATTGGAAGAGATTCGAGAATTGTGCCAGACAGTTCTCCAAACAGAAATCGCAGAAATAGATAAAGGAAATTATAAAAAGAAATATCATTTTTATAGTTTTGGCTTATCAAAAAAAGAAAGTTTACTTTTGAATTGTTTGTATGAATATAAAGGACTGTACGTTTCGAGACAAGAACTGATTGAAAAAATTTGGGGAAAAGAAGAAGTTACTAATTCAAGACTATCTGCTTTGTCCACCTGTGTCCGTAACATCAAAGAAAAAGTCGAAAAAAGTGGGCTATATTGCAACCCGATTGATACCTCATGGGGGAAAGGATATAAAATTTCAGATGACTTCTATCAATTAATTGAAAATAAGGCAGGTTAGCTGAAAGTTATATAATATTAATTTTTATAGAGAATTTTTAATTAAAAATCTAAAAAAAACGAAAAATTAACAAAAAAAGAAAGAAACTTGCATTAAATATCATTCTGATTTAAAAAAATAGTGTTTTTTGAATATAAAAATTCAAAAAAGAGACAATTAATTGATGGTTCATTAATTCCCTTCTGTTTTATTATTACTTTGTTAGCTGTAATGACTTTAAAGAGCAAGGTCTAATTAATAAAGAAAAATATATCGGTAATTTACCGATCATTTGGAAGTGAAAAGATGAATAACATTTATGAGAATAATCCTGCAATAGGAAAATTTGATTTAAAAAACAAAACAAGTTTGGCTTATTCCGACTTTTTGGGAAGTAAAACCAAAAGACTTATCGATATTATTATCAGTTTTGTAGGGCTCATTGTTCTTTTAATTCCTTTTGCTTTAGTGAGCTTGCTGATTAAAATAGAAGATCCTAAAGCACCTGTTTTTTTTAGTCAAAAGCGAGTTGGTCAAAATGGGAAGTATTTTATCCTATATAAGTTTCGGACGATGTCTGTGAACGCAGAAAAACGTTTGGCAGACTTGACTGAAAAAAATGAAATTCAAGGCCCAATGTTCAAGATAAAATGTGACCCGCGCATTACTCGTGTTGGTCATTTTTTACGAAAGTTTAGTATTGATGAATTTCCTCAATTATTAAATGTATTAAAGGGAGACATGTCGATTGTGGGACCACGACCAGCTCTACCTAAAGAGGTTGATCAATATTCGGCTTATCATCGTTTAAGATTACTTGTAAAACCTGGATGTACCGGTCTTTGGCAAGTAAGTGGACGGAATAAACTTCATTTTGAAGAAATGATCCGCTTAGATATAAGCTACATAAATAAAGGGAGTTTTCTTTTTGATTTAAAAATCATGCTAAAAACTTTTTTAGTCATTATCACCCATGACGGAGCTTATTAGACCAGTACATAAATTATCGGAGGCAACAAATTATTATGGATGAAAAATTCAATTTCACCTTTTTACTTCAAACAATTAAAGAAAAACTACCCATTATTATTTTTTGTAGTATCACGGGATTATTGATTGGTGGGTATATTTCTTTTTTCTGGATTACACCAAAGTACAGTTCGCAGACTCAAATGATTGCTGCGACCAAAACGACTGAAGAAAATATTTCAAATGAAATTACTGCCAATTTACAATTAGTAAAAACTTATAAAGAACTGGTATTAAGTGACTTAGTTTTAGGCGAAGTGCAACAAGAGCTGCAATCTGAAGAAAATCAGAATATGTCTATTAGTCAATTAAGAGAAGCAATCACGCTGGAACAACAGCAGGAGTCGCTTTTTTTTTCCATTCGAGCAGTTAGCGATCGTCCTAGGTTGGCTTCTTATTTAGCCAACACAACTTCTGAGGTATTTCAGGAAGCACTGGAAGATAGTCAGATACCAGGTGAAATTTCGATTACAAGTAAAGCAACAGCAAGTCGAAATCCTTTTTCACCAAATCATAAATTAAATTTAGTGTTGAGTTTATTTATTGGAGGAATGGTTGGATTTTTATTTGTCCTGTTACGAGCTAGCCTTGATCAAACAATAAAAACTGAACAAACAGTCTTTGAAATTTTTGGTACCAGTGCACTAGGAATTATTCCTCATACGACAAATGTAGATATGAAAATGTCTGCTAAAGATAAAGATCTTTTGAAAAGAGATCTCACAGGCACTTCAAACAGTGTTTCAAGAAGAAGAAGAAAAAGAGTTTAAATTAGGAGTAGCGAACAATGAGAGAAAGAGAAAACCGATTAATTGCGATTGAAAACAGATTTTCACCAATTACCGAGCAATATCGCAACGTACGAACAAGTATTCAATTTGCTGCTTCATCTGGAAGACCAATGAAATTACTTTTGGTTACATCAACTGAACAGGAAGAAGGAAAAACGACCTTGGCTTCAAATTTAGCGGTCGTCATGGCAGAAACCAATATAAAAGTACTATTGATTGATGGTGATTTACGCCGAGCAACTGCTGGGAAAATTTTTAATTTACGTACTGGCACAGTTGCTGGTTTAAGCACATTGTTAAGTAATGTTGGTAGTTCACTTGAAGAGGCTATTCAAAGAACACAAATTAAAAATTTAGATTTTTTACCTGCAGGACCGATTCCTTCTAATCCTTCAGAGCTGTTAAATTCAAATCGTTTAAATGAAATTTTTCAACAGGTGGAGGAAAAATATGATTTTATTATCGTCGATTCACCACCGCTTTTAGTAGTAACAGATGCTCAAATTTTCTCATCGAAAGTTGATGGCGTTGTTTTAGTGGTTCGAGAAAATCGTACGAAACGAAATAATTTAATAAAATGTAAAACCCTACTAGAGCGATCGAAAGCACGCTTAATCGGCGTTGTTTATAACGGTGCCAAATCTCTGAGTGCTGGAAATTATAATTATTATAAGTATTAGGGGGTGATGAATGATTAGGTTGAGATTCAATTCATAAAAGGAAAAAAAGAGAGGGGAAAAAAGAGTGAAGAAAAAGAAATTATTAACTATTGGTGCTAGCAGTTTAATGTTATTGAATGCAGGATTACTTCCCGTCGTATCGTTAGCTGAAGAAAAAACAGCGGGGACTGAGGAAGTATCGCCGGAATTAGCTGAAAGTTTAGCTGACAATAACTTGCCAGAAATTAATGCTGAACAACCAGCACCAGCGGAAGAACCAGCTGAATCTGCTGTAGTTGAAAATACAGAGGAAACGACTGAACAAAATGCTATTCAACCACTAGATGTTGGTTTGGTTGCTTGGGGAGAAATCGGTTTGAAGATGTCAACCGATAAAAATTTAGTTATCAACAACCAAAAAACAGAAGGTATTTTAACAGTTGATTTAAATGTTAGACAATTAGCTAACATGTCATACAACGACAAAACTTTTTATCAAGTAAAATTGCCTAATGAGTTTAAACCGTTGTTACAAGATCCGCGTTTCATCAATTATTTATCAGGTGAAATGAAAGCTTATAACTTTGGTATTCAAATTAAAGCTCAAAATTATACTTCAGCTGATATTAAAGTAGATCCAGATAGTTGCTCTTTAATTATTCAAAATCCAACAATTTCTACAATTATCGGGATTTTACCACGGGTTTATTGTTCAATTAACATCGATTTAGGTGGCTTCGTAACTGATACAGAAATTCGCGTGCCAAATTCCCTAGATGGAAAATATCACTTTAACACAGCTCTAACTCAAGACAACAACATTATTGATTGGACTGTTGGTGGCGGAAAAGAATCTAGTGGCTTCTTAGAATATGCTCAATTAGATCCAGCATACGGAACTGAAAAACCTGTTTTAACTGCTGAAGATCGAAAAATTATTTTAGGTGAAGACTTTACTGGTTCATTTGCTATGAGAGGTGTCTCTGCAATTGATAAAGAAGATGGCGATATCACTAAAAATGTAGTCATAATTGATAATCCAGTACAACCAAATGTACCAGGTGTTTACCCTGTAACATACAAAATCACAGATAGCCACGGGTTAACTGCTACTAAGACAATCAACGTAACAGTAGGTGAGAATGTATTACCGGTAATCAATGCCGAAAATAAAATTATTGAAAAAGGTGAACCTTTTAATCCATTAGAAGGTATTACCGCGCATGATGAAGAAGATGGGGACTTAACTTCAAAAGTCATCATCAAATCAAATAACGTCAATACTAATGTCGCTGGGAAATACTTTATTACTTATTCAGTAGAAGATAGTCATAGAGGAATTACCACTAAAGATATTGAAGTTGAAGTGAAAGAAAGTATTCATGGTATTACAGTGAATGATTATACTGTGGGCCAAGGGCTTATCACTGGTAACTATGAAGGTGATGTTTCTTATCTTGAATTTTATGTTGATGATAATTTGGTCTCTAAAGGTGGGACATTGAAAGATGGTAAATTCACCTATGAAGTGAGCAGTGGACTAATCAAGAAAAATTCAAAAGTTGTGCTAGTTGCTTATGATAAAGATCAAAAGAAATTAGATGAAAAAACTGTCAAAGTTCTATCTAATTATACTGGCACAATTTCCGCTTATGATTATACAGTTGGTGATGAGTACATTCGTGGAACGTACACAGGTGATGTGAAAAAAGCAAAAGTAATCGTTAATGGAAAAGTACTTTCTTTAGGTGGTTCTTTCAAAGATGGTGAATTTAGCTATTGGGTTGGTAAAAACGCAATTAAACAAGGTAACAGCGTATTAATTAACGGTTACGATGTTGATGGTGATGTGTTAAGCCAAAACAATAAAGTGACTGTAATTGCTGCACCTGCAGCAGCTGGAACTATTACACCAAATAATTTTTCAGTTGGAGCGGTCGAAATTACTGGTTCTTACACAGGTGATGTGAAAAAAGCTAAATTGTACGTTAATGATAAATTAATTTCACAAGGTGGAACATTTAGAAATGGTACTTTCACTTATTATGTAGGTCAAAATGTAATCTCTAAAAATTCAAATGTACGTTTAGTTGCTTTAGATTCTGAAAACAAAGAATTAGATAGTAAAACAGTCCGTGTTGAATCTAATACTTCAGGGACTATGCTAGCAAGTGATTATACAGTTGGAGATGAATACATCACTGGGGTTTACAGTGGAGATGTGAAAAAAGCGAAAGTAATTGTTAATGGAACTGTTTTATCACTCGGTGGTAATTTTGCTAATGGACGCTTTACTTATTGGGTAGGAACATCAAGAATTAAAGCTGGAGACAGTGTGATGATTAATGGTTATGATCAAAATAATTCGTTGTTGACTCAAAATAACCCAGTTACTGTCAAACAAGCGCCTGCAAAACAAGGTTCAATTTCTCCAAATAGCTATACTATTGGTAATGGTGAAATCACTGGAACATATAGTGGAGATGTACGCAAAGCTCGCTTATCAGTGAACGGAAATGTTATTTCTTGGGGCGGAACTTTTAAAGATGGACGCTTCAATTACTATGTGGGTAATGCTATTAAAGAAGGCGATAATGTTACTATGAACGCTTATGGAACAGACGATGTCTTACTGCAAGAAAACGTAAAAGTATCTTTTGCAAATTCATCTTATAATGGCAACATTTCTCCTAATGTATACAACGTTGGGGCAATTGAAATTTCTGGAGTTTATTCAGGTGATGTAAAACAAGCTTATCTTTATATAAATAATAGCTTGGTTTCAATTGGTGGAACATTTAGAAATGGATCCTTCACTTATTACGTTGGAAATGCCATCAAAAAAGGTGATATTGTCAATTTAGTCGCTTATGGTCCTGATGGAAAAGAATTAGATAGAAAAACAGTTCAAGTGAACTAATGAACGGAGATTTTGCATGAAAAAATTTTTATTGAGTATGATCGCAGTTGGTTTTGTTTTAACTGGGTGTAATTCTAACACTAACAATAAAACAGATGACAGTGGTAATAGCTCTGCTTCAATTGCTAAAGTGGAAGTAAAAGATGGTTTAAATGTGCCTTTTACAGCTGACGGTATTGAAATGAAAATCACTGAAGTATCCAGCAGCGAATCTGTAAATGAAGCTGAAAAACCTAAACAATTAATTACTTTTTCAGTCGAATACAAAAACATTGGTACCCAAGATAAAGGTATGGGAGCAATCGATTTTCAATTAGTAACGGATAAGAAAGATAAAACCTACAATGTAACAGAAGAAATGGAAGCTTTTGGTGGTGTGTTAAAACCAGAAGAATCAGCGACTGGTAAATTGTATTATCTAATTGGAACTGGAGAAAAACCAACAAAATTGGAGTATGCACCAACTGATAAAACTCTAAAAACATGGGACCTACAATAATAGATTTTTTCATTGTCCGTTATAACAAAAGAATGGTTTATGAATCAGTAGATTTAAGATTGTTTATTTTATGTAGAAAATGAGGGGTTTTGAAGGAGAGTGGCGGATTTCTCCTTCAAGACCTTTTGTTATAAATTGTGAATTTTTTAATAAAAGGGAGATACATATGTCGATAAAAGTAATGTCGATTTTTGGTACTAGACCGGAAGCAATCAAGATGGCACCAGTAATAAAAACTTTAGAGAGGGATCTACGTTTTCAATCAAGAGTTGTCGTTTCAGGTCAACATCGTGACATGCTGGATCAGGTATTGAATTTCTTTAAAATAACTCCAGACTTTGACTTGAATATTATGAAAAAAAAGCAAAGTTTAAGCGAAATGACAACTCATATTATTGATAAATTGACGCCCGTACTAGAAGCGAATATGCCGGATGTTGTTTTGGTTCATGGTGATACGACAACGACTTTAGCAGCAGCTTTAACAGCTTATTATCTAAAAATTCCGATTGGACATGTTGAATCAGGGTTACGTACTTGGAATAAATACTCTCCATTTCCAGAGGAAGTGAATCGTCAATTAGTTGATGCTTTGTCGGATATTTGTTTTGCTCCAACAAAGGAGAGTGCCGTTAATTTGATTAAAGAAAACCATCGACAAGAGCAAGTATTTGTTACTGGAAATACAGCGATTGATGCAATGACATATACGATAGATAAAAAATATACTCACCCCAATTTATCAAACGAGAGAAAGAAAAGACTTTTAGTCACGATGCATCGAAGAGAAAATTTAGGACAGCCAATGATAGAAGTATTTAAAGCATTGGCGCAGATAGCAAAAGAAAAAGATGATGTAGAAATTATTTTTCCGATGCACAAAAATCCGCTTGTTCGTGAACTGGCTGAAAAAGAACTTGGAAATTTAAAAAACATACAATTAATCGAACCGCTTGATTTATTTGATTTCCATAATTTTGCACAACATTCAGATTTAATTTTGACTGATTCTGGTGGTGTTCAAGAAGAAGCGCCCTCACTGGGGATTCCAGTTCTTGTATTACGTGATACAACAGAGCGTCCAGAAGGAATAAAAGCGGGTACTTTAAAACTTGTTGGTACAAATCAAGCAACAGTCTATCAGGAAACGATGAAGTTATTAGAAGATCCGATAGCTTATCAGAAGATGTCTGAGGCAACTAATCCCTATGGTGATGGTCATGCGAGTGAACGGATAGCTGATATATTAGCACAGTCTTTTAATGATTTTTGAAAGAAGACATGCTAGATGGATAATGGAGTGAGTATATGAGAAATAAGGGAAGAAGACCAAGTGGAAAGCTGAAAAGAACCTTAATTTTACTAGTAAGTATTTTATTAGTTTTGGTTGGCTTGATTACTGCTACAGCAGCAAAAGTGCTTTATGATGTAAAAGGAGTCACTGATGAAGTATATGAGCCAGCAAAAAAAACTCAACCTCTTGATGAAGTTAGCTTAAATCAGAAAAAATCATTTAGCGTATTATTATTAGGTGTTGACACAGGTGCTTTAGGTCGAACAGAACGAGGACGTTCTGATACGTTAATGGTAGCAACCGTTAATCCAAATACGAAAAAAACCGTAATAGTAAGCATTCCTCGAGATACTTATACAGAGATTGTTGGACATGATACGATGGATAAAGTTAATCACGCTTATGCTTTTGGTGGTGTTGATATGGCTGCGGATACTGTTGCTCAATTATTAGCTATACCAATCAATTACTATGTTGTTATCAACATGAAGGGGATCGAGACTTTAGTTGATTCAGTTGGGGGAATTGAAGTAAATAATCCATTTGCTTTTACCTATGAAGAAACTGAATTTCCGTCTGGTTCACAGTATTTAAATGGGAATAAGGCATTAAAATACGTTCGGATGCGCTATGATGATCCAGAAGGAGATTATGGCCGTCAAGGAAGACAGCGAGAAGTAATAGCTGGAATTTTGAAACAAATGGTTAGTATTAAATCGTTAAGAAATTATCATAGTATTTTAAATAGTCTAGGAGATAATTTACAAACAGATATTACCTTTAATGATATCGAATTATTATTTAGAAACTATCGTGAAGCGTTTAATCAAGTGGATTCAGAACAAGCAATGGGTGAAGGTTTTATGCTAGATGAAATTTCTTACCAAAGTATTCCATTGGACGAACTTATTAGAATTCAAACGTTATTAAAAGAACAATTAGCCAATTAAAATTAGTGTAATAAAATGTAGATTCCATTTTAGTGAGGTATTAGATTACAAAAATACTTTGTTAAAATGGTTTTTTTATACGGTTTGATTTACGACATTTACCATTAGAAAGTTTTAGATATGTCCAGAGAAAATGCACAAGAATATTTAATTTCAACTAGAGAGTTGTGCTGGTAGATTTGATCCATTATGTGGGCCTACAGTCCTCAGATAGGGACTTCTGATGATATAAATGTTGTTGAACGTTTGTAAAACGAAACCTCTTTAATTTATCCGCTAGTAGCTATGAGTTTTTATGTTTCAACGGTACCAAATCATCAAGTTGGTCGAATAACTAGTTTGAAAATTAAAGAAATCATCGCTCAACAAGGAAATTTTTATGATGAATTAAATTTAGGCGGTCATTTTTTTATGGGCGAGAGTTAAAAAATACTGGCTTGGGTTTACTAAAATCTGCAGGTGATTGCTTCAGTAGTCAGTGGATATTTACAATCGAAAATAAGAAATAGTAAAATTTGTTGAGTTGCTTTGCCTTTTCATTTAACGTCTAAAAAAATTGTTCTTTTTCCTGTCTTCTTCTACAATGAACAGCAGGAGGGACGAAATGAAACGATTAAAAAGATGGCAAAAGATAGCATTAGGTGTAATTATTACTCTGGCTCTACTAGTATCCGGTGGGTTAATTTATCTAAATTCACTGACCTATCCGCCAGCAGAAAATGCAGTGAGTGCAGCAAAAGTTAGCCAAAACGATGCGGGTTATTTATTATTTGAGGCACCAGAAGAAAGTCAGACAAATTTAATCTTTTATCCAGGTGCGTTAGTAGATGCTGAAAGCTATAGTGTGTGGGCAAAAGAGGTCGTAGCAGCTGGTTACAATGTTTATATTGTAAAAATGCCGTTGGATTTAGCCGTTTTAGGCGGCAATAAAGCTGAGGAAATTATCGAACAAAAGCCACAGCAAAAATATATCTTAGCTGGACACTCTTTAGGCGGTGTGATGGCCAGTCGGTTTGCAGCTGAACATGCTAATCAAGTTGCTGGCATGATTTTTCTAGCTAGTTATCCTGATGAAAAAGGCAGTCTTAAACAAACTGAGCTGCCAGTCTTATCGATTACAGCTAGTAATGATAAGGTGTTAAATTGGGACAGCTATGATGCTGCAAAAAAATATTTACCAAAAAATGCTGCTTATACTACGATTGAAGGTGGAAACCACGGTGGATTTGGTAGCTATGGTAAGCAAAAAGGTGACGGTAAAGCCGAAATCACCAATGATGCGCAACAACAAGAAGTTAGTCAAAAAATAGTTGATTGGTTGAAAGAAATTAATTAAAATAAATCCAAAATTAAGTTGAAAAGCACGTTGTAGATACCTGTTGCAACAAGTTTTTTTCAACTTTTTTATTAACAGATTTGTCTAAAGATTGAAAGCTTTTTACCTTGTTGAATAAGTTGCAAACATATCCAATGCATCACTTTTAATAGTGTGATACCTTGAAATGAATCAACTGGGAATAGTGAGGTAAGAAGATGAAAACAGTTATGTGGTTTCGCAGAGATTTACGAATTCAAGATAATAAAGCGTTATATTATGCTTGTGAAAATTTAGGTTCAGATGATTTAGTCTTATTATTTCAAGCAAATCCAAATCAATTTATCCAAAATAGCCCCAATCATCAAGCGTTTTTTTCAAGTGTTCAGCATTTTAAGGAAACAATTGATCAACAAGCCCATTTACAAATTCAATATGGTGAACCGCTGGAGTTATTTGAACGGCTGAAAAACGAGTTGAAGGATTGGAATAAGATTTATTTCAATGAAGATACTAGCGGCTATGGCGCGGTTCGTGATCAAGAGGCAATTAAATTCTTTCATGAAAATGAAATCGAAAGTTACGCATATCAAGATGCTTATCTTCATGGGGCCAAAGAAATCAAAAAAGATGATGGCGACTACTATAAAGTCTTTACGCCTTATTATAAAAAATGGTTGGAAATGATCAAAGAGACACCTTTGAAAGTAGCTTACGACGCGAAAGCCGTCTATAAAAAAGTCTTGTTTTCAAAAGACGAAGAAAAATTCAAAAAAATGATTGAAAAGATTCCTGAACAACAAATTTCCTTTGGTGAAGAAGCTGCTGAAGAACGTCTTACAAAGTTTATTCAAGCTGATTTAGAAGAATATCAGCAAGCTAGAGATATTCCTAGCTTAGACCAGACTAGTCATTTGTCACGTTTTTTACGGACAGGAGAAATTTCGATGCGAACTGCTTGGGAAAAGGTTCAAAAGGTTAATAAATCTCAAAGCAGGACAACCTTTCAAAAAGAACTTTGTTGGCGGGACTTTTACAATATGATTTACACTTCTTTTCCAAAACAAAAAGATGAACCGATTCAAGCGAAGTTTAAATTTGTGGAATGGGAAAATGACCAAGAAAAATTTGAACGTTGGCAAACGGGAAAAACTGGTTATCCAATTGTGGATGCTGCGATGCGGCAACTAAAGGAAACTGGTTGGATGCATAATCGGTTGCGGATGATCGTGGCCTCCTTTTTGACTAAAGATTTGTTAATCGATTGGCGCTGGGGAGAAAAATACTTTCAACAGATGTTGATTGATTACGATCCTGCCAGTAACATCGGAGGTTGGCAGTGGGCAGCATCTACCGGAACAGATGCAGTACCATACTTTAGAATTTTTAACCCCACCACACAAGCTGAAAAATTTGATAAACATGGGGATTTTATTCGAGAATATCTACCAGAATTGGCAGATTTACCGGATAAATATATTCATCAACCAGAAAAAATGACTATTGAACAGCAAGAAGAATACGGGGTCATACTTGATGACACTTATCCTAAACCAATCGTTAACCATAAAGAACGTCGCAAAAAAGCTTTAGCAACTTATGAATCCAGTAAAGAATATGCCCAAGAAACTTTTGGTGAGTCAGATGGAAAATGATTTATTAAAAGATTTTCAACAGTCCTGGGCCAAACATAAATATTGGGTGATGGCACGGAATCAGAATGCTTATAACGAGATTCGTTTATTAGCTAAAAATAATCAATGGGATGCAATGAAACAAGCACAATATCAAAAGCTATTAACTGAATTGGAAACAGTAGAACCGACTGAAAAAACTTTACGAGTGGCTTATCAACATATTTGGGGCTATTTCAAAAAGCAAGCTACTAGTGAAGAAAAAGAAAAGTATGCCTTATTGACAGAAAACATAACCCCAGATAGTCATGACTTAGATCATTTCTTTCAACATTTAATAACGAAATATCAACAACCCTATTTATTACAAATGCGTTGGATAAAAGATTGAGAAATAGGTTGTAACCGACTCAATAACTTTATTTTAAATATAAAGAACTGATATGCGAAATCTTCTCCAGCAAATCAGCTCTTTTATTTTTATGAAATAAATTAAAATTTTTTATATTTTTAAGTTAGTTATGAGTCATTTTCTCACTGTTGCTACATCTAGCTATAAAAAAGGTTTAATTTCTAGATGATATACTAAATCTATTGCGGCTAAAAATGATTTGCGGATTATAAAAAACGTTTGAAGAAATACATACCATTATACGAGGGTATTAACAAAATAAACAACACGGAGGACGAATTATGAAACCAGTAATCGGCGTGATGCCATTATTTGATAATCAGAAAGATAGTATTTGGATGTTGCCAGCTTATTTAGATTTACTAGAAAAGTATGGAGCGATTCCGTTAATTTTACCTTTTACTACAAATCAAGAAAACTTAGATTACTTTTTAGGACAATGTGACGGATTTTTGTTTACTGGTGGTCAAGATGTTTCACCAGAATTATACGGCACATTGCCAAGTGAGCTTTCTGGGGAACCTTGTTTAAAAAGAGATAAGATGGAAATTTATTGTATGCAAAAAGTTATTGCGATGGACAAGCCATTATTAGGTATTTGTCGTGGGATTCAAGTGTTGAATGTTGTCAATGGCGGGACGCTTTATCAAGATATTGCAGCAGAATATTCAACCCAGATTGCCCACGATATGACAGCACCTTATGATCGCGTTCAACACTCAGTTAAACTTTTAAAAGAAGGGCCTCTCTTTCAATTACTAGAAAAAGAAAATCTAGGTGTCAATAGCTATCATCATCAAGCAATTAAAGACTTAGCACCAAATTTAGAAGCGACCGCACTTTCTGCCGATGACTTAATTGAGGCAGTTTATATGCCAGATAAAAAATTTGTTTGGGCAGTTCAATGGCATCCAGAATTTTTTGGAACAGATACAGTGGTAAATGAACGACTATTTAAGGCTTTTATAGCCAAATGCTAAAAAAAACACTTACGATTGGAAGGAAACTTTCGACCGTAAGTGTTTTTTTATTCGCCATATAAGAAGTCTTTATAATTTTCACGATTTTCTTTTGAAAAGTCTGCTAACGAATCCCATTTTGTTGTGGCATAAGAAACTACTTTATATAAGATTGATTTGAAGAATAAACTAATACCTAAAATACTATTATATACACTTTACAAAATAAATATCAATATAACTGAAAGTTAGTACTTTTTAGTTATTAATAATTCGGTATAATATGAATGAATACTGAAGGGAAGGTGTTTACTTTTGGAACTGGGTCAGCAAATCAAGAAATTACGTAAAAATAAAAAAATTACTATTAAGCAAATGGCTGCGTTAACAGGACTTTCAACGGGATTTATCTCTCAATTTGAAAGGGGAATTACTACAATAGATGTGGACCATCTGAATGAAATGGCACAGATACTTGAAACAGATGTAGCTGATTTTTTTAGAAATAATGGCAAAGCAGCCGAAAATTTTGAAGATGAGATTGTTGTACGTGGCTATCAACGACCTTATTTGCAAAATTTGAATCAATCGATTCATTTCAATTTAAGTCAGATTTCTCCTCAAGCAGTGATCCGACCAGAATATATCGAAGTCATGCCGCGCGAAATTAAGGAAAAACCGACTATTTATACTCATGAAGGTGAGGAATTTATTTTTGTTCTGGAAGGAATATTGACTTTTTATTGGGATGATCAAGTTACAAAACTTTATCCCGGTGATTCTGCTCATTATCATGCGGAACATCCCCATAACTGGGCGAATTTGAGTGATTCAGTAGTTCGTTTACTAGTGGTTCACGTTCCAGAATAAATCGAATGAGCAATCATGCTTTTTTTATATCATAAAAATGAAATTGTTGTTGAAAAAATTCATTTGAGTGAATATAATGGAGTTGAAAAAGAAAATATTTTTTTAAATTATTTTGTGAAAAAAGTTCAAAGAAAAAACAGATAATAAAAAACTTGAGGAGTGACGATGCATGGCAAAAACGATTGGATTTTTCGGAACAGGGAATATGGGCAAGGCAATGATTCGTGGTTTGGTGGAAACAAAAAATTATCAACCAGAAAATATTTGGATTTATGATGTTTATCAACCTGCCATGACGGCGCTAAAAGAAGAATTAAATGTTTCAGCAGCGACTGATCCCAAAGAATTAATTCAAAATAGCCAGATGATTATTTTTGCAGTGAAACCTTATGTACTACCTAACCTGTTAACTGAATTAAAACCAACATTATCGAAGGAAAAAATTATTGTCTCAATTGCGGCTGGAGTGACGATTGAAACGATTGAAAATGCACTTTCGACAAGTCATAAAATTATTCGGGCCATGCCGAATACACCTGCATTAGTCGGTGAAGGAATGGCAGCGTTTTGTCGCAATCAACAAATTACCGATGATGAAACTGAATTGGTAGCCGCGGTCTTTAATAGCTTTGGGAAATGCGAAGTAGTGGAAGAAAAATTAATGTCGGCAGTTGTCAGTCTTAGTGGATCAGGTCCAGCTTATGTTTATATCTTTATCGAAGCTTTAGCTGATGCAGCCGTTTTAGAAGGAATGTCTAGAAATCAAGCTTATAAATTTGCTGCTCAAACTGTCTTAGGTAGTGCGCAAATGGTTTTAGAAACTGGGAAACATCCAGGAGAATTGAAAGATATGGTCACTTCACCAGCAGGAACAACAATTGCGGCAGTGAAATCGTTAGAAGATCACCATTTTCGTAGTGCAGTGATGAATGCAGTTCAAGCGGCAGCTATTCGAGATAAAGAAATGTAGTTTGCGGGAGGCAATTTGATGAAAACACCGACAGTTTTTAACATTCAAAAATTTTCTACCCATGATGGTCCTGGTGTACGGACGACGATTTTCTTTAAAGGTTGTCCAATTAGATGTCTCTGGTGTCATAATCCTGAAAGTCAAAATTTTAAGCCAGAAATCATGCTAAATAAAGATGGCAAAGAAGAATTGATTGGTCAAAATTATTCCATTAAAGAATTAGTCAAAAAAATTCAAGCTGATCAAATTTTTTATGATCAATCAGGTGGTGGCGTGACTTTTTCTGGCGGTGAAGTGATGGCCCAACCGCTAGATTATGTGGTGGAGCTGGCCAAAGAATGTCAACGTGTCGGTGTCTCAGTGTTGATTGATACCTGTGGCGTAGCACCAACTGAGCATTATCAAAAGATACTGCCTTATGTAGATGGTTTTTTATATGATTTGAAATTTTTGGATTCTTCATTGCATCAGCAATATACCGGTGTTGACAATCAATTGGTTTTGAAAAACTTATTGTATTTATCCGATCAGGGAGCAGAGATTGATCTGCGTTTAATTTTATTGGATGAAATTAATACTGATAACCAGACAGCTGAAAATATTCTTGCTTGGTTAAAAAAAGAAGCAGTGCGGGTCGCAAAAATTTCTCTGTTGCCTTATCACAATTTTGGACAAGACAAATATCGTCGCTTAAAGCGAGAATGCACGCAACATTTTATTGAGCCAAGTCAAGCAAAATTAGCAGAAATTCAGGCGTTGTATCAAGCTGCTGGGTATCAAGTTTCCATTGGCGGCTAGTCAGTATATAGGAGGAAAAGAAATGCCAGAACTAACTTTAGAACCAACACGCAGAGGAAGCACTGAACGAATCAAACATTTGCGGGAGCGTTCAGAAAAAGAATGCCAGCCGAAAATTTCGATTGAACGAGCTGTATTGTTAACAGAAGCCTATAAAAAATGGGAAGGCAAAGTATCTGCGCCTGTTTTACGGGGCTTAGCTTTTAAGTATATTATGGAAAATCGAACCAATTATATTGAAAAAGGCAGTTTGATTTTAGGTGAAAAAGGTCATGAACCATGGGCTGCACCAACATTTCCTGAATTGTGTTGTCATACGATGGCAGATTTTGAAAATATGAACAATCGTGAAAAAGTCTTCTTCAAAGTGTCTGATGAGGATCGTCGAATTCAAGAAGAAGTGATTATTCCTTATTGGCAAGATAGGGCGATGATGACTCGCATGAATAAATTGTTACCAGAAGAATGGCATTTATTATTTGATGCTGGTTTATATACAGAATTTTTAATGCAACGAGGACCCGGCCATACCGTTGCTGATGGCAAAATGTATCAAAAAGGCTTTGCTGATTTTAAAGCGGAAATTGAAAAAGAAATCGAGCAATTGGATTTCAACAATGATATGGAAGCTTTAAATAAAAGAGAAGAATTAGAAGGCATGAAATTAGTCTGCGAAGCAATGATTATTTTTGGTCATCGTTACGCGGCACAATGTCGCGAATTAGCTGAAAATGAAACGGATTTAAAATGGAAACAAGAATTGTTAGAATTAGCCGAAGTCTGTGATGTAGTCCCAGAACATGCACCGCAAACTTTCCGCCAAGCGCTACAAATGTACTGGTTTGTGCACATTGGTGTGACTGTAGAAATGAATAACTGGGATGCCTATTCTCCTGGGAAGTTAGATCAACATTTAGAACCATTTTATGAAAAAGATCTAGCTGAAGGACGCCTAACGCGGGAAGAAGCCAAAGAATTATTAGAAAACTTCTGGATTCAGTTTAACAATCAACCGGCACCGCCAAAAGTGGGCATTACTTTAAAAGAAAGTGCCACTTATACAGATTTTTGTAACATTAATACTGGTGCTTTACGACCTGACGGGACAAGTGGTGTCAGTGATGTCAGCTATCTGATTTTAGAAGTTATGGATGAAATGAAATTATTGCAGCCGAGTTCTAATATCCAAGTCTCTAAAAAATCACCAGAAAAATTTTTACGGGAAGCCCTAAAAATTTCTCGCCGAGGCTGGGGCCAACCGGCAATTTATAATTCGGAAGCAATTTTAAACGAGTTGGCCTATTTAGGAAAATCAGTGGATGATGCCAGAGAAAGTGGTATTTGCTCTGGTTGCGTGGAAGTTGGCGTCGCCGGTAAAGAAGCCTATGTATTAACCGGCTATTTAAATGTTCCGAAAATTTTTGAGTTAGCAATGCATCGTGGTTATGATCATTACACGAATAAACAAGTGGGTATTGATGTCGGTGATTTTAATGAAATGACTAGTTATGAAGAAGTTTTTAAAGCATTTTATGAAGAATTAAAATATGTGGTGGATATTAAAGTTGCTGGCAATAATTTGATTGAAAGAATGTACATGGAAAATATGCCGGTTCCTTTATTGTCAGTGATGACCGATGATTGTGTTCGAGATGGGAAAGATTATAACTGTGGCGGTGCCCGTTACAATACAAGCTATATTCAATGTGTCGGTATTGCGACTATTACTGATTCTTTGGCAGCTATTAAGCATCATATTTTTGAAGAAAAAACTATGACGATGGAAGAACTAATTACTGCTTGTAACGATGATTTTGTTGGGCATGAAGCTATTTATGAAGCCGTATATAATCAAGCACCGAAATATGGCAACGATGAAGATTATGCTGATGACTTATTAAAAGATGTCGCCGAATCTTTACAAGCGGTGATTGCTGGTCGATCAACACCAAAAGGTTCTAAAACGGTGGTAGAATTTTTACCGACAACTTGCCACGTTTATTTTGGGCAAGTGATGGAAGCTTCACCAAATGGCCGTCACAAAGGAATTCCTTTGCCAGATGGGATTTCTCCAGAAAAAGGTGCCGATTGTAACGGACCAACAGCGGTGATTAAATCTGCGTCTAAAATTGATCAAACCAAAACAGGTGGTGCCTTGTTAAATCAAAAATTCACACCAAGTGTCGTCGCAGGTGAACAAGGAATTAGTCATATGGCAGCACTAGTCAGAAGTTATTTTGCATTAGACGGTCACCATATCCAGTTTAATGTCATTGATCGAGAAGTTTTATTAAAAGCGCAAAAACATCCGAAGGAATATGAAAACTTAATTGTGCGGGTGGCAGGTTATAGTGATTATTTCAACAATTTAGATAAAGCGTTACAAGATGAGATAATCAATCGGACAGAGCAGTCGTTTGGATAACGAAAAAGTCGATGAGTGAAAAATCACCCATCGACTTTTTTAACTTCTTAATCCCCGTCCTCGGTCAATAAAATACCAGCAGACAGAATATAAAACCACAATAAAACCAACTAAAATAATTAAAGAAACTACAATTGAGACATCTTCTACCCCTAGAAACCCATAACGAAAGCCTGAAATCATATAAACAATTGGATTTACTTTAGAAACGGCTTGCCAAAATGGTGGCAACATTGAAATAGCATAAAAGACACCACCAAGATAAGTTAAAGGTTGTAAAACAAAGGTTGGTACAATTGATACATCGTCATAAGATTGTGCAAAAACTCCGTTTAACAATCCTGCTAGTGAAAATAGTGTCGAAGTCATTAATAAAGTAACTATTATAATAATCCAAGAATGTACTTGTAACGGGACAAAAAATAGTGAAACAATCGTCACAAAAGTTCCGACAATCAAGCTTCGACCTAAACCACCAATTACAAAGCCCCACATAATAATATGAGTTGGCACTGGAGCAATCAGCAATTCTTCAATATTTTTTTGGAATTTTTGTGAGAAAAAAGATGAAGAAACGTTGGCATAAGAACTGGTGATGACTGACATCATGATTAAACCAGGAACAATAAATTGCATATAAGAAAATCCCGCCATGTCACCAATTCGTCCACCGATTAAATTGCCAAAAATAATGAAATACAATGAAGTAGTAATCACTGGTGGAACTAAAGTTTGGACCCAAATCCTTAAATAGCGGTTGGTTTCTTTGACAGCCAGACTTTTTAAAGCTGTATAATATAGACTAAACATGTTTATCCTCCGTAATTTTCAAAAACAGTTCTTCCAGACGGTTGGATTTGTTGCGCATGGAAAGAACTTTGATTCCTTGTTCGCTTAACTGATGAAAAATTTCATTGACGCCTTGATCGCGATGGACTTCCACAGCTAATGTTTGTTCATCTTCTAATTCACTTCGATAGCCAGAAATTTCTGGTATTTTGCTAGAAGGTTCTAAATCAAAGATAAAGGTTTCAAATTGTAATTTTGAAAGTAAATTCTTCATACTAGTATTTTCAATTAATTCACCTGATTGAATAATACCAATATGGCGACACAACATTTCGGCTTCTTCTAAATAATGAGTAGTTAAAATAATCGTTGTGCCAGCTTCGTTTAATTCCCGTAAAAAGTGCCACATTTCACGACGTAATTCAATATCGACCCCGGCAGTTGGTTCGTCTAAAATTAATAATTTTGGCTCGTGCATCAAGGCGCGAGCAATCATTAATCGACGCTTCATTCCACCAGAAAGCATCCGTGCTTTTTCATGTCGTTTTTCCCATAAATCCGACTGTTTTAAATATTTCTCGCTGCGTTCCATGGCTTCTTTACGAGGGACACCATAGTAGCCCGCTTGATTAACAACAATTTGTTGGACTGTTTCAAATGGATTGAAATTGAATTCTTGTGGCACTAGTCCGATTTGTTGTTTGGCTCTGACTAAATCACGATCGATATCGTAGTCAAAAACTTTTACAGTACCGCCAGATTTGTTAACTAGTGAAGTAATAATACCTATAGTAGTAGATTTTCCAGCGCCATTTGGTCCTAATAGTGCATAAAAATCGCCTTCTTCAACAGTTAAGTCAATCCCTTTTAAGGCTTCTACACCTGTGGCATAGATTTTTTTAAGATCTTTTATTTCTAGTGCATAAGTCATTTTATCTAAATCTCCTTGTTACAATGTGATTATTCATTCTATCATTAATTTGTTCGTTTACAAACTGCAAAGATTGGTTAAATTCATATATATTTTTTCAATAGAAAGACAAAAAAAGTTGTGACTAAAGTGAGTAATCACTTCAATCACAACTTTTTTAGGCATTAGCTAAAACTTCTAAGATACCACGATTAAAATCAGGTAGATCATCGGGGTTTCGACTAGTGACTAAACCTCGATCAATGACTAAGGATTGATCTTTTAGGTTAGCTCCAGCATAAATTAAATCTGGCTGAACACTAGTATAAGCCGTCATAGTCCGACCTTCTGTTAATCCTGTTTGAATAAATAATTGAGGGCCATGACAAATCGCGAATAAAGGTAAGTCATTTTCTAAATAGTACGTAACAAAATCAACAAAACGTTGATCAGAACGTAATTGATCAGGTGAAAAACCACCAGGAATTAAAAGTCCCGTAAAATCGGTAGGTGCTACATCATCAATTGCTTGATCAATGATAAAAGTTGTTCCTTTTTTTCCTTCAATCTTTTTACCAGCTTCTTTTTCAATTAGAACCAATTCATAACCAGCATCTTCTAAAGCTTTTCTAGGAGAAGTTAATTCTACATCTTCCACTAAATCTGTCACTAATACGGCAATTTTATTGTTGTTCATTATCTCTCATCCTACTTTCTTTAGTCTCTTCTAACAACCTTCAGAGTAAAAGTAATTATCTAAAAACTCAAAGATTTCACTTTTGAATACTTTAGAATTGATTTGAATAAATGTTATTTTAAACTACAAAAACAGTTCTGTGAAAGCTTTTAAATATGCTCAATCAAAATAAATTATCATAGAAAAAAAAAGATTCTAAAATAAAAAAAAGATGAATAAACTTGATAAATTCAATTTTATTGTATTCAAATTCATACAATATAGACTGATATAATGCGGTTTTACAGCCAACATTTTTCATAAAAATGAAGAATTTTGATAGCATGACCCTGAAGCGATAAGACGTTTAGGAGGAATTATAATGAAACAGGGGAAAAACAAATTTATTTATTTAATGATGCTAATGACAATTATTTTATCAAATATTTTACCACTAACAGTGTTAGCTGAAGGGGAAACGACTGATGGTATCGTTCAACTAAAAGATTTTATGATTCAAAAAGCACCAACTGAGGAGATAGAAGGGGATTTAAGCCTTCAAATTTCAAATACACAGACCACTTTCAGTGAAAAAATTATTTCATTAAATGAAGGAATTAAAATAAACACAGCTGAAATTTCTGAAAAAAATCCAGGAATTGTCGTGGAAAAAAGTGGCGAACCTTCTAGTTTAACTGCTGTGGCGACAACAAACGCTTCATCAGATGAACTAAGAGAATCACCCATTCAACCAACTACGCCAACATCGATTAATCAAAATCAATTGCGTATAGTTATTCAGCCAAATGTAAAAGAGGATATTTCGTTAAAGCTAAGTTTGACGACAGACCAGACTTCGATCACAGCGACATTGGATAAACAACAACTATCAGCCAGTTTACCTGTAGTAGAAAGTTCAACTACTGAAGCGACTGATACTAAGGAAGAAACTAGTGAACCTAAAAGTTCTAGTGAAGAAACTACTCAAAGCCAATCTTCAAGTGAGGAAACAACAGAAAGTAGCACTGCTACATCTGGAAATAAACTAAAAAAGCAACAAAGAGTAACGACTTTACGAGCAGCGGCGAACATTGGTGATTTAATTGACCAATATTCACCTGGTGATCGGTTTGTTACTAATGTTGTTGCCGATATTCCTAATCCGGCTATTATTTCTCAACCTAGTAGTTTGAAAATTAATTTTGCTGTACCAGAAACGGTGCGTACCCAGTTACAGATTGGTGATTATTATGAGTTTCCATTACCAGACGGTTTAACCGTGGAAAATTTCATTGATGAACCATTAGTTGATCCTGATAATCCGAGTCTGACTTTAGGGAAATATACGATTGATCCGGTTACTAAAATGATTCGCATTACCTTGACTGATACTACTGGTGGGACAACTGGAACTTTTGAACCTTTGCAGTCTGGCGAAATTAATGTGGCAACTAAATTTGATCGTCAAGTGATTACCCAACCAGGAATAAATCAACTTATATTTCCGACAGAATACCAGTTACCGCCGATGTCAATTATGATTCAACCAGAAACGGCAACCTCGGTTTCTAAAGCGGGGAATTTTGATAAACAAATTAACCCAGAGAAAATTATTTGGTCGGTAGATGTGAATAAGGATTTGTCGACACTAACTGATCCAGTGGTCAATGAAACTTTTCCGACTGATACAACTTTTGAATCAGCTCAAGTTTTTCCAGTGCAGTTAGATTTTTCTGGCAATGTAACAAGTGTTGGCAATACAGCATTAACTGCTGATCAATATCAAATTGATAATAATGGCAATATCAAATTTAATGGCATGATTAATCAAGCTTATCGAATTGTTTATCAGACAAAAATTAATGATGAAGCGAAACCGGCTAACGGCGGTAATGCGACTTTTACCAATAACGTAACTTTTAATAATTTACCCGCTAGTGCGTCAGTAACGGCAAGCTATGGCAAGTTAATTGAAAAAGTTCAATCAAATTATTCTGCTAGTAATCAGCAATATTCATGGACTATTCGCTACAATTATGGGCAAAAACAAATTGCCAATGGTGCTACTGTGACAGATAATTTTTCTAACAATATGGATGTGACCGCAGATGATGTCAAACTTTATTATATGATTGCTAACCCAAATGGACAGTTTTCTAGAGGTCAACTGGTCCCAGATAATACCTACGAAGTAAATGTTACATCAGGAAGTCCCACCAATAAATTGACTGTAACTTTTAATGATCAAATCATGCAAAATCAAGCGATTGACATCGTTTATACTTCAAAAGTGAATGGGATTGTATCTGATGACAGTCAACCGAAAATTACCAACACGGCTGAAACAAATGGGCTAACGACTACACCAAATATTTCACAACCAGTTCAACAAGCAGTTATAAAAAATGCACCTTCAGTTGAAGTCGGGTCAAAAATTGCTAATTGGTCGGTAGATATTAACCGCAATCGCTATCAAATAAAAAATGCCACCTTTACTGACACGTTGACTCAATCAGAAAAAGGATATGTTTCATTTCCTCAATATCAAGTTGATGGAGAAAGTATTGCTGGTGTGGAAATCGTAGATAATCAGACTGGAGAAACATTAAACAGTCAAGTTTTGTTGAATGGACAGTATATTTTTGGTGATGATGATCCAGATTTTGAAGTAAATATTGTTACTGGACAAGATCAGTATAGTGATACGTATCAATATTTTACTGTGAAATTTTTGAATAAGTATCTTACAACCGATCATTCCTTCAGTATGAAATATCAAACTTATTATAATCAGTTTTCCAGTAGTAATCCGCCTACGCCACAAAGATTGAATTACAATAATGAAATTGAAATGAAGTGGACGGACCAAAACAATAATGATCATGAAGCAAAATCAAACAACGGTTTTGAAACCACTACCGAAGAAGCCAATCAAGGAGAAAAATCTGGTAGCTACAATCCAGTTACCAAAGAAATTACTTGGACCATTGTGGCAAATTATAATAATCAACTAGTTAATCAATTTGATTTCAATGATCCGATTACTGGTAATCAAGTTTATCTGAAAGATTCTTTAACAATCACTAGAGGGATCATCGATAATAATACAGGCCGCTTTGAAGCCACTGACGATTCGCTTTTTGCTGGGGAACAAAAAAATAGTTCTTATATTACTTCATCGGAACCAACAGAAAATAATAATCAATTAGCTATCTCAATCGGGAACAATCAAACAAGTATTCCTGGTGGTAGCAATTACGATACGCCAAAGGTTTTTCAGATTCAATTTAAAACTAGCTTGAAGAATCAGATTATTCAAGATCAAAGCAGTTACAAAAATACTGCGGATATTACAATAAATGGGCTTACCGAAAGTTTGCCAGCTTCAGTTTCAATTGAGTACAGCAATGAAATCGTTAATAAGTCGGTTAATTACAATGCCTCAACCAATACGATTAATTGGGGTTTGTGGTTAAATCGCAATCAATCTTTATTGGTGGAACCAACGATTACTGACATGCCTTCTAATAATCAAACAATTGACCCAGCTTCAATTAATATTTATCAAGGTACAGTGACGGAAAATGGCAATGTCAATCAAACCAGTCAAACTTTGAGACAAGGAACAGATTACACCTTAAATATCACTACCGATAATGTTTCTGGACAGCAAAAAATGGTTATTGCCTTTTCAAAAGATTATTTGGAAGAAGGACAATCTCAAACAGGTTTTATAGAAAAACCTTATTATATTTCATATCGTTCAAGTCCTAACTTTACAACTGCGCGGGAACAGGTTAGTAATATGGTGAATGTGACTACCAAAGAAGGTGTCATTCCTCATCCAGATACCCAACAATCGCAAACCATCCAGATTACCAATACAAGCGGTACAGCAATTGGTGAAAAAGGTTCGGTAACTGTTCAAAAAAATAATGACGAGGGGGCTGTTTTGGCTGGCGCCAAATTAACTTTGACTCGTGTATTTAATAATGAAACGATTCCTGAGCAAAAATTATACGAAGTTACGACTGATCAACAAGGTCAAGCAACTTTCGGTAATTTAGTTTATACCAACACCGACTCAGTAAATGGCTTTCGCTATATATTAAAGGAAACGCAAGCACCAGATGGGTATACGATTAGTGATGAATTAATGCAGGGAGTTGAATTAAGAGTTGATCGAAACTCCTCGCAAGAAAATGAGATTGAAAAGATTATTAATCAGCCTGTTTCACTGACTTTTAATAAAGAAGATGCAAGTGGACAAAAAATTTCAGGGGGATTGTTTGCTTTAGAAAAGGAAAATGAGCAGGGCATTTTTGCAGCCTATGGGAGACCGTTTGCAGCTGAAGAAAATGGGAAAAAGTTAACTGGTTTAACTGATGGCAATTATCGTCTATTTGAGATATCCTCACCAACAGATGCAGCAGGGAACTTACAATATTTATTAAATCAAAAACGATTACCTTTTAGTGTGAATATGAATGATACTGGTCAACGTCAAGTAATTGTTGATGGTGCTCCAGTGACTTCTTTAACACTGACGAATTATCGAGGAAGTGCTCGACTTTATAAAACAAATGAAGCCAAGGAGCCAATTGCAAATGCAACATTTTCAGTAGAATGGGCACCGTTAGATACAAATGATTTTAGTGAATATCAGCCGACAACTAACTTTGTAACGGATGAAGCAGGGGTGCTTAACCTAACTGATTTACCACCTGGAAAATATCAAGTGAGAGAAAGCGCTGCTCCGACAGGTTACTATTTCAACAATCAAATCTTTAGTTTTGCAATTCAAGGCGATGCTAGCGACCAAGCACCTGCACCAGTAGAATTAAATACTGCTGAAGATCCTTTAATAGATTATTTAGGTAACGCACGTTTTACTAAAATTGACGGCAGTTTATTTGCTGAAACTGGTGAACAAAAAATATTAGCTGGCGCCAGTTTCCAACTTTATAGTGAAGATGGTGAAACGCCAATCGGTACGCCGGTTACTTCAGGTGAGGACGGTTATTTCACCTTTGAAAACTTAACTGCTGGGACAACGTATCAGTTCAAAGAAATTAGTGCGACAACTGGCTATCTCTTAAATCAAGAGGTGGTTCGGTTTACAATGCCAGTATCAACAGAGGGTTCACCAGTTTATGTTAGCAACCCGACAGAAAAAATTGTTTATAATGAAGTGACACCATTTAAAAATTATCAAGGTAGCGCCCAAATCCAAAAATACAGTGAGGTGGACGGTCAAGACGTTGGTTTGGCTGGAGCAGTTTTTGCTGTTGTTAATGCAGCGGGTGAAGTGGTAGCGGAAAATATTGTCAGCCAAGCAGACGGTATCGCCACAGCTACTGGTTTAGCACCAGGAACTTACCAATTTAAAGAAACCAAAGCACCAGATGGTTTTATTTTAAATCAAAATTTGTCAGAAAAATTTACGATTGAGGATGCGACAGTAGGTCAACCAGATATCATTCAAGTAGGTAGATTTATCAATTTTAAAGGAACTATTGAGCTAGAAAAAGTGAATGACTCTGATCAGCCTTTAGCTCAGGCGCAATTTAAATTGTGGAAGATAGCTGGTAGTAATAAAACCGAGGTCCAACAAGTAGTCTCTGATTCACAAGGAAAAATAAATATTACTGGTTTGGCACCAGGTGATTATCAATTGCAGGAAATAAAAGCACCTGATGGTTATATCGTTAATGATAAGACTGTGAACTTTACAATCGACTCGTCAGCAGTGGAGCAAAAAGTTCAAAAGTTAGGCAAATTTATTAATTATCAACAATCAGTTAAATTCGTTAAAGAAAATGCGAAAGGTAATCCTTTGGCTGGTGCAGAATTTGTATTACTGGATCAAGCAGGAAATATGCTTGATGGAACAACTAAATGGCGCTCTGATAAAAATGGTGAGGTAACAATCGATCATTTAGCACCAGGCGATTATCAGTTAAAAGAAGTCAAAGCACCAACCGGTTACTTGTTAGATACACAAATAAAAAACTTTACGATTGCTAATAACCAGTCAGGAAAACCAGAAACGAAAAGTTTGCCTGTCTGGAAAAATTATCAAGGGTCAATTCAACTAACGAAGGTTAACCCAAAAGGTGAAAAATTAGCTGGCGCGACTTTCCAATTATTGGATGATAATAAAAAGGTAATCAAAGATAATCTAACTACTAATCGTGAAGGTCAGCTGGATCTGGCAGATATGGCACCAGGCAGTTACTTCTTTAAAGAAGTGACCGCTCCCGAAGGTTATCAAAAATCAAAAGATTTATATCCGGTAGTCATTGAAAAAGAAGCGGCTGGTGAACCTGAAAAAGTACTGTTAACGGTAAGCAATCAACCAATCTCAACGCCACCAAATCATTCAAATCAACCCAATAATCTAATCATCCAAAAAATACTAGGTTTGGATCTAATAATATCCGCTATCCCCAAACCAATGATCTGAATTCACCAATTCTTTGGATCAGCGGGATGTTACTGGTAATTTTGGCTGGTGGAGTTTATTGGTATCGTAGAAAAAATAATGAATCTTGAAGAATTTAAGCCATAATTTTTCCTAAAGCAGAAAAAAGCTGCTTTAGGTTTTTTTAAATTTTAAATTAGAAAAGGGTTTATTAAGATCATTTTAAAATAATTAAATAATTAATAATAACTATTCTTAAGCAATTTATTGAAAATGAAAATAAGTTTGAAAATCAGTGTATATTATTTCTTATTTCAGAAAAAAAAGAATAGAATGATCTCAGTCAGAAATGGAGTGAAGAATTATGAAGAAAAATACCCGTGAAGATGTTGCCTCTTTCTTAGTAAAAGATAAATTTTTCGAGAAAGGGCATCTCGGTTTGAAAATTTTTCAAACGGTGATTGGATCGATCGGCTGGCTAGGTGTATTTTTACCATTTGTTTGGATTTTTACACCAATACTTTTCCCCAAGTTAAATATTAGCCAATACTTCCACAGTTACTCAGAAGAAATTCGTTCGTTGATGTTTTTAGTTTTATTTTTAGCAGTCGCCTTTTTAATCATTTTAGTAACCTATGTTGCCTTAACTTTATGGAACAATCACCGTTTTGGTGGATTGTTACGCAAGGAAAATACTTTTGATGAAGAACGCTTAAATAAGCGTCGTAACTTATTAAATAATTGCTACACTGATCGTTTTGGTGATAAAGATTTTCGTCACACGGTAAAATATTATGCAGTTAAAGAAGAACAAAATTTGGATACACATTTTATCTCGGACTTGTTTAAAGAAAATGGGGTGGGCTTATGAACGTGATGTTTCATACAGGAAATATGGTAGTCGATGTAGTTTTGACCTTACTATTTTTAATTTTATTGACTTATCCAATTTTAGGCGGATTCTCTTGGTTTATCGGTGTCTTTTGTTATCGATTTATTTTCAAGTATCGACAAAAGGATTTAGGGGATATTCCGATTGAAATTGAACCGTTTGTCACCATCATGGTACCGGCTCACAATGAAGAAATTGTGATTGAAAATACCATTAATTATTTGATGAATGAGTTGAATTACCGGAATTATGAAGTATTGGTGACGGATGATGGGTCAACAGATGATACTCCTAATATTTTGGCCCGATTAATGGAACAATATGATAATTTACGGGTGATTAGGATTGAAAAAAATAAAGGCAAAGCTCATGCTTTTGATATCGGTGTTGGTTTTGCGAAAGGTGAACTGATTCTAAGTAATGATGCTGATACGGTACCGGAACCAGACGCACTAAATCAATATATCAATTATTTTTTACGAGAAGATAGTACCAATATTGCTGCTGTTACAGCAAATATGGATGTTCAAAATCGTAGTCGATTGATAACCAAATCGCAAACCGTAGAATTTTCTAGTATCGTCGGTATCATTAAACGAACTCAAAAAGGTGTTTTTGGTGGTCTGTATGCTTATAGTGGTGCCAATACAATGTATCGCAAAGATGCGTTAGTTGATGTTGGGTTGTTCCGTCAAGATCGTGCAACCGAAGATATTAGTATCGCTTGGGATCATCAAATGGATGGCTGGTTGTCTTTATTTGCACCTGGAATCATGTTCTTTTATGGAAGTTCCAGAAACTTTACGGATGCTATATCGTCAACGTCAACGCTGGGCAAAAGGCGGGACAGAAGTCTGGCTAACAAATTTCAAAAAAGTATTGTTACATCCTTTTAAAAATATTGGTCGTACCATTATGTATGTTGATCAAACTTTAAGTATTCTATGGTCATTTTGTTTCTGGTTGTTTACTTTTTGGTTTGTCGGATTATTTTTCTACTTTTTAAGCCAAGGCAATTATGAAAGAATTTATCATATGTTTACGATGGCTTTTGTGTTTGTCGTTTTTGAGATGATTTCAGGTTTCTTCCAATTATTTGCGGCACTTTTAGCAGATGATCATGGTCGGAAGATGAAATATATATTCTTTGCACCTTTATATATGTTGTTTTATTGGATGATGAATGCCGTGACGATTGTGACAACCTTTATCCCAGCTGTTAAAACAATTCTTGGTTTTGGTTCCGGTACTTGGAAAAGTCCTGATCGTAGACGAGATGAGAAAAAAATTCAAGAAGAACTATCTAAAGATATTATGTAAAAGTTGAAACTACGCCTTTATTAGACGTGGTTTTTTTATATGGTAAAATGAAGGCAAATGAGTTTGAGGAGCACACAATGAAAAATATAAAATTAACGATTGAGTACGATGGACGACGCTACCTTGGTTGGCAGCGATTGGGAAATTCAGAAAAAACAATTCAAGGGAAAATTGAGAAGGTCCTCCAACAAATGACTGGTGAGGAAATTGAAATCATTGGTTCCGGTCGAACTGACGCAGGCACCCATGCTCGCGGGCAAATTGCCAATTTCAAGACCCAGTCAGAATTGACCCCACCAGAGATGATTGATTTTTTAAATCGTTATTTGCCAGGTGATATTGTAGTTAAAGCAGCAATAGAAATGCCCGATAGATTCCACGCCCGCTACAATGCCAAAGGAAAAAAATATACGTATTATATTTGGAATGCCAAGATTCCATCAGCATTTGAACGGTATCGTAGTTTTTATTTTCCTCAAGAATTAGATTTGGAAAAAATTAATCAAGCTTGTCAAAAGTTAATTGGGACCCATGATTTTATTGGTTTTTCCGCACTAAAGAAAACCAAAAAATCAACTATTCGGACAATTGAGGATATTTCAATTGAACAAAACGGACATTTAGTAGCCTTTACTTTTGTTGGGAATGGTTTTTTGCATAAGATGGTGCGCATCTTGATGGGCACGATTTTAGAGATTGGGACTGGGAAATTACCATTAGAAACAATTGATGAAGTATTAGATCACAAAATAAGAGAGGCCGCTGGTGAAACTGCACCAGCACAAGGTTTGTTTTTGGATGATGTATATTATTAAATCGTTCACGGAGTAAGTTTTTTCAATCAATGGAAAAACTTAACTTTTTTTGAAAACGGATACAAGGAATGTAATGGAGAAATTTATGGATGATACAAGAAAAGTATTGAAAAAATTTAAAAGACCGATTGGCGTATTTCTTGGTTTGGGAATCGTTGTTTCATTTTTGTCGGCTTTGATGGTACAAAAAAAGAGAATTTTGAGTTTGATCTCAAAATTCTCTTATTATTATTCTTGTGAAGTCAATTCCATCAATTTAGTTTTCAATTCATTTTCCATATGACCGATTTCTAGTTCGGCTGCTTGGCGACGTTCTTTACCTTCTTTTTGAATACGTAAGGTTTCTTGCAAGGTTTCGATTAAATCATTTTGAGTCTGTTGCAAGGTTTCTAAATCAACAATGCCACGTTCATTTTCTTTGGCAGTTTCAATAGTAGAAATTTTCAACATTTCAGCATTTTTCTTCAACAAGTCATTAGTAGTTTCCGAAACTTGTCGTTGTGCTGTAGAAGCATCTTTTTGACGTAATAAGGTCAAAGCAATCGCTACTTGGTTTTTCCATAAAGGAATTGCTGTGTTGATTGAACTTTGGATTTTTTCGGCTAATGCTTGGTTGGTATTTTGAATTAAACGAATTTGCGGTGCTTGTTGAATCGTAATTTGACGAGCTAGTTTTAAATCATATGTTCGTTTGTCTAGTCGGTCTAAAAATTGAGAATAATCATTTACGATTTGGACATCCATTTGATCGCCAGTTGTCCGTGCCTTTTCAGTTGCTTCAGGAATGGTTACTTTTTGTAATTCTTCAATTTTTAATTCTGCGGCAGCAATATAAATATTTAACGCGTCAAAATAGTCTTTGTTTTTATTGTAGAGTTGTTCCAACATTTGATTGTCTTTTAATAAGCCGTCTTTTTCCATCGTTAGTTTGGCAGCAATTTTATCAATTTGGGCACCAATTTTTTGATATTTAGTGGTGATTTCATAAATCGATTGTTTTACTTTACCGAAAACTCTTTGGAAAAGATTGCCCTCACCAGCTCTTAATTCATCAGGATTGGCTTCTTGTAGACGGTACATTAATTGATTTAATGAATCGCCGATCGGTCCAATGTCTTGAGCAGAGACAGTAGTCAGCATAGATTGCGAGAATTCACTTAATTTTGTTTGGGCAGTAGCACCATAGGCAATTACCGCCTGTGAGTCATTGACATCAATTTTTTTTGAAAGCTCTTGGGCTTGCTTTTGACGTTCCTCCGGTAATTTATCAAATAATCGCGGCGCTTGCTCCTGCGCTTGTAAATGTGAAATTTCATCTTTTTGAATAGGGGTTAAAGCATTGCTATCAAAAGGATTCGCAAGTAAATCATCAAGTGTCGTATCGACAGTTTTATTTTCTGGTTCCAACAAAATTCCTCCTTTAACTTTTAAAAAAAGTCGTCTCCAATGGTGTCCATTTGAAACGACTATCCCACTTATTTAGTTTGAAAATCTGGATCGTTTTCGATATGTTCTTTCGCTAAATTCATATCAGCATCTAAATCTTCTAAATCATTTGAAACGAAATGTTGATAATCCTTCACGATCAAAGCAGCCATTTGATCAATAATCCGACTACTTTCTTCTAGTTTACCATAGACTTCTTTTGATTTGACCTGGTGTTCATTAATTTCAACAAAATGGTTGGTTAAGTCAACTAAGTTTGGCAAGTGTGTGTAAAGAAATTGACTGGCTTCAGGTAGACGAGTAGGTTCTTTGGTCAATTCTTTAAATAAAGCCTTACTAGTTTTCAAACAATCATGTCTTAAATCAATTGCTTTTAGTTTAGCATTATTGGCAATATTTTTTTGCAATTGTAAAATTTGCTTTTTGGAACTGTTCATTGTATCCCTAAACAAATTGATTTCACTTTCTGACATACCTAGATCTTTATAATAGGTTTCTTTTTCTTTCGTCAAGAAAGGTGTTTCTTCCGTTTTTTTCTTCTTCCTACTAAAAATACCACGGTAAATCAAATAGCCGCCTCCGATTAATAAGATATATGGGATTAAGCCATCTATGCCATCTTCCATAAAGGCCAGAAGTCCAACGACAACTGCAATAATCGGGAGAATTTTTTTTATCATAATGGGGCCTCCTAACACTATTTTAAAGTGTGTTCATTTCTATGAGCTAATCATAGCACGAAAGTCTTTAGAAATAGTATCGGGCTAAAGATGGATTTTTAAGATTTAGAAAAAACATAATAATTTTCTGTGATACAATAGGAAAAACATCAGTAGAAGAGGTGCAATATGTTAGATTTTCAAGATTTTGAAGAAAAAACCATCGAACGAAAAGAAATTTTCAAAGGACAGATTATCGATGTTTATGTAGATCAAGTTGCTTTACCGACAGGTGGCACGGCAACAAGAGAATTAGTTTTTCACAATGGCGCAGTAGGAGTCATTCCAATTACCACTGAAAATAAAATTATTTTAGTTAAACAATTTCGTAAACCATTGGAAAAAGTTATTTTAGAAATTCCGGCTGGTAAAATTGAAAAAGGTGAAAATCAAGATCCTTTAGCAGCTGCTAAAAGAGAGTTAGAAGAAGAGACAACTTATCAAGCAGATAATCTGAGTTACATCAACTATATGTATGTCTCACCAGGTTTTTCTAATGAAAAGATTTACCTGTATGAAGCAACTGGTTTAACCAAGGTCGAGCATCCCTTACCGCAAGATGAGGATGAAGTGCTAGAATTATATCAGTTGACTTTAGACGAAGCCAAACAAGCAATCAAGGATGAATTAATTTGTGATGCTAAGACGATCTTTGCTGTGAGTTATTTTGAATTATTGTTGTTGAAAAAAGGAGAGATTTAATTATGAGTCGTTCCCCTTTAGTAACCCGTAGTGAAATCAGGCGACGTAAGGAAGCACAAGAGCGGCTAGCAGAAGAACAGGCGGAAGCCAAAGCTGAACTTGAAAAAAAAGAGCGAGAAATTGCGAATGTCTATCGCAAAGAGCTAAAAAAAAATAAACCTTTAGTAAAAAGTCGCAGTAATGAAAGGCAAAAAGAAAAAAAGCGCAGTACTTTTTTGAACAAAGCAATTTTTATTGTTGCATTACTATTAATCATTGTTATTTTGGCAGTATTATTTATTTAAAAGAGTATCTTATTTAACAGGAGGAATTTTAGTTATGAAAATCGGTATTATCGGTGCAATGGAAGAAGAAATTAAAACGTTACGGGACAACTTAGACCACCCATTATCTTGGGAACAAAATGGTGCTTTATTTATTTCAGGCGCGATGGGCAATCATGAAGTAATTGTTGTTCGTTCAGGGATTGGTAAAGTCTTAGCCTCAATTACAACTTCCGTTTTGATTCAACAATATAAAGTCAACATGGTGATTAATACTGGAACAGCTGGCGGGATTGGCGGCGGTGTTAAAATTGGTGATTTGGTGGTTGCGGATAAAGTAGCTTATTTTGATGTGGATGCAACAACTTTTGGTTATAAAATCGGTCAAGTACCTGGAATGCCGTTATATTTTAACAGCTCTACTTATTTAAAAACCGAAATGTTGGCAGCAGCAGAAAAAATGAATCAACCTGCTCATGTAGGATTAATTGTATCAGGAGATACTTTTGTTTCTAGTGTTGCAAAAATCAATGAAATTAAACATAATTTTCCAGATGCTGTGGCAAATGAAATGGAAGGCGCAGCAGTCGGACATACAGCTTCTCAATACGGTATTCCATTTTTAATTGTCAGAGCAATTAGTGATACGGCTGATGAAGAAGCAACGGAAACCCATGAAGAATTTGTTGCCCGGACAGGCGCTGCTTCAGCAGAATTAGTGATGACTTTTGTAAAAAATTTAAAATAAATATTTTAATCTAGGAGGCAGTAATATGCGGGCTTTACTATCGATTGATTACACTAATGATTTTGTAGCAACTGATGGAAAATTAACAACCGGTGAAGCGGGACAAGCGATTGAAAAAGATTTAGTAGCTATCACTAAAGAATACTTCAATCAAGCTGATTTTGTTGTTTTTGCGATTGATGGTCACGACCCTAGTGATCAATATCATCCAGAAAATAAATTGTTTCCAGCACATAATGTCATTGGTACCGAAGGAAGAGACTTATACGGTTCACTTGCTGATTTTTATCAAGAAAATAAAGCAGAGAAAAATGTATATTGGATTGACAAACGTCACTATTCGGCTTTTTCTGGGACTGATTTAGATATTCGTTTACGAGAACGAGGGATTACTGAATTGTGTTTAACGGGTGTGTGTACGGATATTTGTGTGTTGCATACGGCTGTAGATGCCTATAATTTAGGTTATCAGTTAGTGATTCCTGAAAAAGCGGTAGCCAGTTTTGATGCTACTGGTCATACTTGGGCGCTTAGTCATTTTAAAAATACTTTAGGGGCAAAAATAATTTAAGTCAGCGAGATTCTCGCTGACTTTTTTAGATATATTTTTCAACGAATCCGTCAAAATCTTCAATAATGCCATCAATTCTAAGCTGTTCTTTGGCAAATTGTTCACGATTTTTCCCTAATGGATCAATCGCAATAATTTTGCCGATCTTTGCATTTTCAGCAGATTGGATACCAGAATAAGAATCTTCAATAACAATGGCATCAGCTGGCGAAACCCCAATTTTTTCAGCGGCGATTAAAAAGATATCTGGTGCCGGCTTGCCAGGGAATGTTCCATTATCAACCACAACTTTTTCTGGATCAAACCAACAATTTAAATCAAACAAATCAAAATAAAAATCCATATTGCGTCTTCGTGAGGCAGAAGCGATAGTCATAGGGATTTTTTGTTCTTTTAAAGCATCTAAAGTAGCAACCATTCCTTGAGTCATCTGTTGATGGTCGGGACTATCTCTTACCATTTGGCGATAGATTGCTTCTTTTTCATCAGATAATTTCTCAATTTCTTGATCCGTCAGTTGATCACTTAAAAAATGACGTAAGACAACGGGATTTATTTTTCCGTGAAGGTTTTTTAAAATATCTTCTTCAGTTAGTTGTCGGTCACTGTATTTTTTTAGCATTGTAATCCAAGCTGCTTCGTGAAGATCAGAATCTTGAAACATGGTACCGTTAAAATCAAAAATAATTCCGGTCATTAAACCACCTACTTTTTTTCTTTAGTATACCATGTTTGAATATTTTACAAATTGTTTGTCAAAAATTCGTGTTAGGCATATATTGATAAGGAAGTTTTTTTCAGGAGGATTTGTAATGTTAGATTATTTAGTGATTGCCTTTTTTGCCTTTTTCGGAGGAATAGCCCGCTATTTATTGGGTGCTTATTTACCTTCAATGGGAGATTTTCCAATCGGTACTTTAGCGGCAAATTTGATTGGCTGTTTTATTTTTAGTTGGTTAGTTAAACAAGTCTTGGATGATTTAGATGTTTCGGGACGCTTAGTGCTTGGTTTAGGTGTCGGCTTTTGCGGTGCTTTGACGACTTTTTCATCCTTTGCATTAGATGTCATGAAGTTATTTTCAGCAGGAGAGTTTTTCTTAGCGTTGATTTATTTGATCGTGTCTATTGTTGGTGGCTTTTTAATGGTAATAATTGGTGAAAAAATCTATCATAAAAAGGCGGTGACGCCAGATGATTAGTTCAATTTTAGTGGGTAGTGGTGCAGCGCTAGGGGCTATGATTCGTTTTACTTTAAATAATTATTTTGAATCCCGAACCAAACGATTACCCAAATCGACTTTTTTTATTAATTTAACTGGTAGTTTTATTTTAGGCTGTTTATTTGGCGCAAAGCTTTCTCCTGAATGGTTTTTATTTTTAGGGACAGGAATAATGGGAGGCTATACGACTTTTTCAACTTTTAATTTTGAATTGTTGATTTTAATGAAAGATGATCGTCCAATGTTCTATCGCTATTTCTTTCTGACGTATGTAGTAGGTTTAATTTCAAGTTTTTGCGGCATTCTAATAGGTAGTTTCATCTAAAAAAGGTATCCCTTGCTAGTTTAGGGATACCTCTTTTTTATGCTTCATCCAAGATGATTCTTATGACTTCATTTAAAAATTGTGCTTCTGTTTGTTCAGGTTCTTCAACAACTTTAGTTTCTTGGTTTCCATCAGTCAAGCTGTATACACCATTTTGATCCTCGAATAGGTAATAAACGTATTCTCCTTCAATTTGGAAAGCAGCTTGTTTTGCTGGAAATTCAATACTGACATCAATCACAGTAATTCCACTAATTCTGTTAGTTAAATAATCTTCAACTTGTTTCAATGTAAATTTTTTCATAGTAAGACCTTCTTTTAAATTTTCAACTAGTCCTTTTCAGTTGGTAGTTGATTGTTCAAATCAGTTCTGACAATTAAAACATCGCAACTAGCATTGCGAATCACGTATTCTGAGACAGAACCGATAAATAACCGTTCCACAGCATTTAACCCAGTCGCACCAAGCATAATTAAATCCACATCGTATTTTTCTGGAATTTGAGTTGCGATGGTAAGTTTAGGGGCACCATACTCAATCACTTGGCTAACTTCAGTGACACCAGCTGCCCGAGCATCTTTTTCATAATCACTTAACGTTTGTTTTGCCATATCTGTTGCTTGTTCAGCTAAGACATTATCAAAAGAAGAAACTGTTTGGAAAGCGCGAGTATCAATTACATGTGCTAAAACTAATTCAGCTTGGTTCCTTTTTGCTACGTTGACAGCTTTTTTAAAGGCTAATTCAGCTTCTTGTGAGCCATCGACAGCCACCATAATTTTACTATATTGTTGTTCCATCTTCTTCATCTCCTTTTAACTACATCTTTATTTTAAATCAAAATAAGCAAAATTGGTATCATTATCCTTTGTCTATAGTTATTTTTTTTGCCAGTCGAATACCAAAGAAAGAGGCAACTATAAAAACTAAAAAAAGATAGATAAATGTTGGAATGCGGTGGTTAATGATGGCTAGTAATATACCACTGACACCTAATGCAGCATAAATCAAACCAAAGTGACGCAAGAATTTTAAATTTTCAGGATTGTTTTTAATTAGTGCTAAAAAGCCTTCATTCTTCATTAATAAATAATAACTGACCGCAAAAAGTAATACTGCAAAAATGATTAATCCGATTCGAATCATTTGAATCCTCCTAATAAATAAAAGAAAAAGCAATTTGCCTGAGCAAATTGCTTTTGTTCCAAAAAAATGGAAAACTCCGTCGATGCCGTTATTCGCCCGGTAGTATTGATCCCGCAAAATACAGCAGGTGGGTTCCATGGTCTAAGCATCGAACTACCAAAAGAAAAGGCATGTTACCAACTTTGACACAAGACGGATCCCAAAGTATCAATAAAAATGTTCGGTCAACACTTAAGTGGGCAACGCGCACATCACAGAATTTCCACTCTTATAATAGCATAGTAATTATTTAGAAGCAATAAATCGAGTTTTCAATAAATTGGCTTCTTTGTACGTATATTGTATAAAAAGGAGGCACTTATGTCAAAGAAAATTTCTTATTTTATGGCAATTATTTTATTTTTCTTCTTACTTTTTGAAAACGTTACAACTGTTGATGCATCACAGTTGATTTTATCTCCAAATATTGACAACAAAACTTATGAATCATCACCATCAGGTATAAAGGAAATTTTACAAGATATTCTTTCGACTCCAACAAAAGATGCTTTTACGATTCAAATGTCAGGAAATTTAGATTTATCTAAGGCCGCAAATTTGACCAACGATGAAAAAACCGAGAATCCTGATCAAATCAACTTTGTCAGTGTTAGCAATCCAATTTCCTTTATTGGTGCAGAAGATACTGAAATTATTTTACCGAAAGAGACATATTTTGGTAGTTCACTAACATTGTCTAATATGAAATTAACAGGGGAAGCTATTTTTGCCAATGGACATCCTTTGAAATTTGAAAACGTTCGTCAGATGGGAAAAGTTCAAATATTTGGTGGAGGAAAACAATTTTGCCAAGGCAATAGTTCTTTATCCTTCAAAAATGTTCAAGGAGAAAATTTTGAAATCATTGGTGGCAATCAAACAGGAACGTTTATTGGAAATAGTCAGACAAATATTGAAAAGTTAACGGGAAATCTAAAATTAGTTGGTGGTAATCAAACAGGGTCTTTTGAAGGAGATATTGTCAATCAGATTCACTTCGTCGATGGCAGACTAGATCTATTTGGTGGTGGTGAAGGGACAGAAGCTACACCTGTTGAGGTAACAGGCACTATTAATAATCGAATAAATAGTCAAAGTAGCGAAATGATATTAAATCAATATGTCGGCGGCGTTTGTTATGGGAAAACTGGGGGAATTACAAATAGTATCACTGGTTTGGGTCAATTTGATTCAGTTGAACCATTAATCGGTGGTTCTTTAACCGGGGGAATTATCAGTCAAAGTGATGCTATAAAAAATACTATCGATACCCGTAATTTTTCAAAGGGAGAAAAAATTTTTGTTGGTGGAAATCGATATAAGGGAAAAATTATTGGACATATTACCAATCAAATTCAAGCAGGTAAAGTAAACAGAGGAAGTTTTTCCTGTATTAGCGGTGCTGGTGGTTTAAATATTATAAAAGCGCCCTTAACCAATAGTCCGAAGCTAATACCCTCAGTCGATCGTTCTAATTTCCAAAATCTAACTGAAGAAGAACGGCAGTACGATCAGATGTCAACTAACCAGCGTTTTCAACTAGCCAAAGAAAAAACCAATTTTTTGGTTGAAGGTAATGTCAGAACTGAATTATTAAATGGCTGTGTTTCCTCCACCAATAACCCGATTCGAGCTGGTACAAATGCGGGAGTAATCAAAGGAAATACAGAAATCATTGTTGGTGAATATACTGGTGAGCTTGGCGGCGAAGGATTTGTTTATTCTAAAGAACGAGCATTAGAAGCTGAAAATGAAGGGAAAACATCTTCTAATTTTTTGGTTTCTGCTAAAGATTTAAGTATTACCGGTGGAAATGGAAATTCAGGGGATGATCTTACTTTTTCAACCAGCTGTTATCAACTAGGTAATCAATCAGTGAAATTAAACAATAGTCTTGTTAAAAAATTATTAGGGGCAAGCTATTCTGGAGTAATCGAAGGAGATAGTTTGGTGCAAATTTACCAAGGCCAAACTGAACAAGTATCTGCTGGAGGAATGGCTTGCTACCGTCATTATGGAAGTAGTCTTGTGGAAATGAAAGGTGGGAGCAATACAAGAGATCTGTATGGTGGAAGTGAAGGCAATAGATTGCAAAAAGGAGACGCGCAAATAAAAATTTATGATGGAGAGTTTTTTGGTGATATTGGCGCTGGTAGTGGGAGATTTAGGGGAAACCAGTTGCAAGCAGACAGTGATGTTCAAATTTTTGGTGGCGTGTTTAACCCAGAAGCAAGAATCTTTGGAGGTTTTGAAAATAAAGGCTTTATCAATGGGAACACCAACGTGACAATAGATGTTCCGAAAGAGAATAACTTTTTTTTAGCTCCTGGATTAAAAATTATTGCTGGAAGACCACAAACTATGTCTAATGATCAAGAGATTGGAAATAGAACCTCCAGCAGCCAATTGATATTAAAGACTTATAGAAAATTTGAGGATCTTTCACTTTTTATAGATGAACATGAAGATTATTCACTTTTTAGAACAAGAAAAAATAAAATAATAGTAGATGCGCCAAATGGTAATTTTGAATCTATTAATGGTGTTGGACAAGCAGTTTCTATCTATCGAATTGAGTTAGACTTAAAAATAAATAGTTGTGAACAGTTAATTCCCGCTAAAGAATCATTGAATAATAATGTTCATAGTGAGGATGCCAGCAAAATTACCTTGCGACAAAGCTGCAGCATTGAAAATATAAGTAACTTTACCCAACTAAATCTCTGTGAAGGTGTGACACTTTCAACTGAAACTATTTTGAATTCTTCTGCAGCTACCGATGAAAATTTTAAAAAAAGCTATGCTAATTTTGGGGTGCTAAATTTATCTGCTGGTAGTCATTTGAGCTGTAATAATTTAAAAACACAGTTAATTCGGATTATTGAGAGTGCTAAAATAACGAGTCCTTCTGGTGTAAATAAATTGATGCTAAAGGAATTAGCCATTGAGCAGCAACTTTTTTGGCAGGAAAAAGCTAAAGAAGCATTGAATGAAGATGAAAAGGGTGGGCGGATTTTTGGTGAACAAGCTGGTGTGGATATTTTTACCTTCGTGGAGCAGCCAATTGAGAATAGTCTGAATCCAACAAATTTTATTGGTTTTAGTTTCGATGGGACTAGCTTAACTGGTGATACCAGTAATCAATTTGGTAGAGGAATTAGAGCACTGATTGTCGATGGAAAAGTGCAGTCTGGATTAGGGGATATTCAATTGAAAAGTTTTGATTGGCAGGAAGAGTTGTGGGATGGTTCTCGGCGGTTTGTACAGTTGGAAAAAAATGTTGAGGATCCTGAGATAGTATTTAGCGAGAATTTTTTAAAAGCTCGAATTCAGATGAATCAATTAGAGTACGAAACCATTACTGATCAATCATGGAAGATTCCTAAAATAGCTTACTATCAAGTTTTTGCTGATTTTAGTCAAAATACAGGAGAGCTTTTATTAGTGGAAGTTCCAACGCAAATTGATTTTGGTAAGCATGTACTCTATCAAAAAGAAAAATTTACCCCAACAGTCACTGGTCAAATAAAAATTAAAGACAAGCGTCTTTTGCAGACAGATTATCAACTGCAACTAAAAGTAAAAGAAAACCAAATAGGTAGTTTTTTTTATCAGACAGAGGAACAACTTTATAATTTAAGTGAAGACACAACCATTTTAGCTGGACAAGGAGATTTTGTGACTGGATTTCCTGAAACAAAAGCTGCTGTGTTTTGTGAAATACCAAAGAATAAACAAAAAGTTGGACAACATTCAACCATTTTTCAATGGACATTAGTAGAAAATCCCGAAAATTAATTTTCGGGATTTTTTTTCCATTCTTTAATGCGATAATATTGCTGACCTAACGCTTGTTCATATTTCCCTGTGGCTTTAGGTTGGTAGTATTCGGCATTTTTTATTTTATCTGGTAAATATTGTTGGTCAACCCAAGCATTTTCAAAATTGTGGGGATATTGATAACCGATCCCACGATTTAAGGCAGCAGCTCCTTTATAATGACTGTCACGCAAATGATCGGGAACTTCACCAACATTTCCTGCTTGAATATCTGCCAAGGCCGCATCAACAGCTACGTAGGCTGAATTTGATTTGGGCGACAAGCATAAATCGACAACAGCATCTGCTAAAGGAATTCTAGCTTCTGGTAATCCCAATTTTTCAGCTGCTTGAACCGCTTGGACCGTTCTTGCTGCAGCTTGCGGATTAGCTAAGCCGATATCTTCATAACCCATCACCATCAAACGCCGACAAATTATTGGTAAATCGCCCGCTTCAATTAAACGTGCTAAATAATGTAAGGCGGCATTCACATCGCTACCGCGGACTGATTTTTGTAACGCAGATATCACATCGTAATGGGCATCGCCATCTTTATCATGGGTGAGGGCTTTTTTTTGTAGACATTCTTCAATAATCGACAAAGTTAAATGAATCTTACCATTTTCTTCAGGCGTAGATTTTGTGGCTAATTCTAACGCATTTAAAGAACTGCGCAAATCACCATTGGTAGCTCGGGATAAATGCAATAATGCATTTTCATCCAATTTCACCGGATAATTTCCTAGTCCTCTATCTTTGTCAGTCAAAGCATTTTTTACAGCCACTTGAATATCTTCTTCCGTTAAAGGTTTGACTTCAAAAATCTGTGTTCGTGAACGAATTGCGGGATTAATCGTTATGTAGGGATTTTCTGTGGTGGCACCAATCATAATAATTCGGCCACTTTCTAAATGAGGCAACAGAAAATCTTGTTTGGTTTTATCCAAGCGATGGACTTCGTCTAATAGTAAAATGACGGTGCCACTCATTTTGGCTTCTTCGGCTACGACTTGTAAATCTTTTTTGGTATCGGTCGCAGCATTTAACATTCGAAAAGCATAATTTGTGGAGCCGGCAATAGCACTTGCAATACTAGTTTTTCCAGTTCCCGGCGGACCATATAAAATCATGGAAGAAAGCATTTTAGCTTCTACCATTCGACGAATAATTTTTCCAGGTCCAACTAAATGCTGTTGACCAACGACTTCATCTAAATTTCGTGGGCGCATTTTATAAGCTAAAGGTTGTTGCATAGGAACCTCCTTCTTAAATAGAATATATGTTCTATTATACCATGTTTTGACTTTCCTTGATATTTGAGGGATTGTCATAGTCAGAGCCAAGAAATTTGTGTATCATAAAGATGGTGAAAAAGATGGAAGAAATAAAAAAAATATTTGCTCAAGAAAAAACAACCGAAATTGCAGCATCACTTTTAGGTATGTATTTGGAACACGATACGCCTAATGGAAAAATAGCTGGCTATATTGTTGATTGTGAAGCCTATCTAGGACCAGAAGATGAGGCAGCCCACAGTTTTTCTATGCGTAATACGCCACGACTGGCAGCTATGTATCAAAAAGCGGGTACTATTTATTTGTATACAATGCATACCCATTTAATTTTAAATTTGGTAACGCAAAAAGAGGGTTTCCCTCAAGGGGTAATGATACGCGGAATTGAACCCATAAAAGGGATTGAACAAATGCAGATCAATCGCGGTGGCAAAACGGGTTCGGCTTTAACTGATGGTCCTGGTAAATTAGTTGCTGCTTTAGGTATTACCAAGGATTTGTACGGTCAGTCGATTTTTTCCAGTTCATTACATTTAGTTGCAGAAAAAAGTCGCATTCCTAAAAAAATTGAACGTTTGCCACGAATTGGGATTCCCAATAAAGGCATTTGGACCGAGGCCCCACTCCGCTATGTAGTTGCCGGCAATCCTTACATTAGTAAACAAAAGAAAAATCAAATTAGACCGGATCACGGTTGGAGGTAAATATTATGGCAAAAATGACAATGACAACTTATTTGGACAATTATTTAAATAAGACAATCCCTGATTACGAAATTGCTTTAGATTGGGATACGAAAAATCATACGATTGAAATTATTTTTAGACTATACGCTGAAAATAAAGAACAAATTGAAATTAGTGATGTTGACGGGGTCGCCAGTGATGAAATCATTGAATTTGAAGATGGAATCTTATTATACGATCCTAAAAAATCACAATTTGATGCCGAAGATTATTTAGCTACTATTCCTTATGAAGGGAAAAAAGGGCTACCGGAAAATCAATTAAGAGGGATTGTGGATTATTTAAAAGAGGTTTTAGATGATGGTCAAAGTGACCTATTAGACTTTTTAACAAGTGATGCGGAAGTATTTGAATTAACATGGAATACTGAAAAATATCAATCTTATATTAAAGGGGATGCAAATTCATATATCCCTTACCCAAGTTATTAAAACAGTAGTGAGTGAACGTTAGAAGGAGTAAAATCGAATGAAATGGAATGAAGTAAAAGTTACAACTGCCAGCGAGGCTGTAGAAGCAGTTTCTAACATTTTAATGGAAGCTGGTGCAGCAGGGGTGGCAATTGAAGATGTATTAGATATTGAAAATTATCAAAAAGATCCTTTTGGTGAAATTTTGGATAAGGAAACTTTTACTACTTTGGCTGAAGGCGCGATTGTGGCAGCGTATTTCCCTGAAACAATTTTTTTACCAGAAATCTTGCCTACGATTAAGGACCGCATTACAAAATTACCGGAATACGGTTTAGCAATCGGTGAAAATATTGTGGTGGTTAGTGAAGTAGAAGAAAGCCAGTGGGCAACCGCTTGGAAAAAGTATTATCATCCGGTTAGAGTGACCCGTTATTTGACGATTGTTCCAAGTTGGGAAAAATATACACCGGCTTTTGCTGATGAAAAAATTATCACGCTAGATCCCGGGATGGCTTTTGGTACTGGAACGCATCCTACGACTAATTTAACTTTACAGGCACTAGAAACCGTCATCCGTGGCGGAGAAACAGTTTTAGATGTTGGAACGGGTTCAGGTGTATTAAGTATTGCCAGTTCTCTTTACGGGGCGAAGGAAATTTTTGCTTATGATTTAGATGAGGTGGCTGTTCGTAGTGCGCAAGAAAATATTGATCTGAATGCCCAGATGGAAAATGTTCACGTTGCTGCTAACGATTTGCTTAAAGGAATTGATAAAAGAGCTGATATTATTGTAGCTAATATTTTAGCGGATATTATCAAATTAATGTTACAGGATGCGTGGCGTTTACTAAAAGATGATGGGACGTTTATTATTTCTGGTATCATTGAAGACAAAAAATTGATGATTCTAGCGGAATTAGCAGAAGTTGGCTTTGTCGTTGATCGTATTTTCCAACAAAAAGATTGGTTTGCGATCATTCTAAAGAAACCTGAGGCAGAATAATGCAACGCTATTTTATTGACGAAAATTATCAACCAACTGTTCATTTAACTGATGAAAATTACCATCACATTGTACGAGTCATGCGAATGAAAAATGGACAAGAAATTTTTGTGGTATTTGCTGACGAAATGGCGATCAAGGCCGAAATTACAGATATCACTGAAGAATCGGTAATTGTGACGGAAATTGAAAAAGAAACGTTCCAGCGGGAATTACCGATCCACATTACAATCGCTTCTGGCTTTCCTAAAGGAGAAAAATTAGAATTGATTGCCCAAAAAGCGACTGAATTAGGAGCTTTCAATTTTTTCGTATTTCCAGCTGAAACCTCAGTAGTGAAATGGGACCAAAAAAAGCAAGGGAAAAAGGTTGCTCGCTTAAACAAGATTATTCAAGAAGCAGCTGAACAATCTCATCGCCAGCATTTACCAAGATTGGAAAGTATTTCGCCTAAGGAACTAGTCAATCACTTTTCAGATTTTGATGCCGTTTTGATTGCTTATGAAGAGTCAGCTAAACAAGGAGAACAAGCACAATTAGTTCAAACTTTTCAGCAACTAACAGCCGGGCAAAAATTATTAGTCATTTTTGGACCAGAAGGCGGATTGACACCTAAAGAAATTGAAAATTATCAACTAGCAGGTGCTAAGTTAGCTGGTTTAGGACCAAGAATTTTAAGAACTGAGACGGCTCCTTTGTATTTGTTGAGTGTGGCAAGTTTTTATTATGAATTAAGCTCAAGTACTGCCCATTGAAAAAGCTGGAAGTACTTTGTATAATGGGAACAATTATTTTCAGTAAAGGAAGAAATGTGTGCATAAATTAGAGGAGGACGTCTCATGGCAAAAGATATAGAATTAACTGGACCAGATGTCATCAATTTGGTTGCTGAATACATGGGTAAAGAACATGTGGCGTTTGTTGAAAAAGCCTATAACTTTGCCTTTGAAGCCCATAAAGAACAAGTCAGACAATCAGGAGAACCCTACATTATTCATCCGATTCAAGTGGCGGGAATTTTAGCGGATTTACATATGGATCCCCATACAGTTGCGACCGGATTTTTACATGATGTAGTCGAAGATACCGAAGTCACCTTAGAAGATTTGAAAAATGAATTTGGTGCAGACGTAGCCTTATTAGTTGATGGCGTGACAAAACTAGGGAAAATTAAATATAAATCTCATGAAGAGCAATTAGCTGAAAATCACCGCAAAATGTTATTAGCGATGGCACAAGACTTGCGTGTAATCATGGTAAAACTGGCTGACCGTTTACATAATATGCGGACTTTGAAATTTTTACGAGATGATAAGCAACGCCGAATTGCCCGGGAAACATTGGAAATTTATGCTCCATTGGCAGATCGTTTAGGGATGAGCCGGATTAAATGGGAACTGGAAGATACTTCTTTACGCTATTTAAATCCGAAACAATATTATCGGATTGTTCATTTGATGCAATCAAAGCGGGAAGAACGAGTTTCGTATGTCGATGAAGCTGTTGAAGAAATAAAAAAAGCTACCAAAGAATTAGGTATTGAAGGCGATATTTATGGTCGCCCCAAACATATTTATTCAATCTATCGGAAAATGCGAGATCAAAAGAAACAGTTTGAAGAAATTTATGACTTGTTAGCGATTCGAGTAATAGTTGATTCCATCAAAGATTGTTACGCTGTACTTGGTGCGATTCATACCCAATGGAAACCAATGCCAGGTCGTTTTAAAGACTATATTGCGATGCCAAAAGCTAATATGTATCAATCTTTGCATACAACGATTATCGGACCGAGTGGCAATCCAGTCGAAGTGCAAATTAGAACCCATGAAATGCATCAAATTGCTGAGTTCGGGGTAGCGGCGCACTGGGCTTATAAAGAAGGAAAAACTGATAAGCAAGAAGAAAATAACGACAATCGTCAATTGGATTGGTTCAGAGAAATTATTGAACTACAGGACGAAAGTTATGATGCTTCTGAATTTATGGAAGGCGTTAAAGGCGATATTTTTGCTGATAAAGTTTATGTCTTCACACCAAAAGGTGATGTAACTGAATTACCAAAAGGTTCAGGACCACTGGACTTTGCGTTTAGTATTCATACCGATGTTGGGAATAAAACAACTGGTGCTAAAGTAAATGGCAAGATGGTGCAATTGGATTACAAATTGAAAAACGGCGATATTATTGAAATCATGACTTCACCAAATTCCTTTGGTCCAAGTCGTGACTGGTTAAGCATGGTGAAAACTAGTAAAGCCAGAAATAAAATCAAACGATTCTTTAAAACCCAAGACCGCGAAGAAAATATTATTAAAGGTCATGATGCCGTTTTAAAATGTATCGCAGAGTTAGGTTTCAATAGTAAAGAAATGTTAACGAAAGAAAAAATGGCTGTAGCTTTGGATAAGTTCAATTTCCATAGTGAAGATGATTTGTATGCAGCAGTCGGTTTTGGTGAAATTAGTCCACTAACCTTTACCAATCGTCTGACGGAAAAGGAACGCCGTGAACAACAGAAACAAAAACAACGAGAAACTGTAGATGAAATTGTAAATAATCCACCGAAAAAAGAACCAGAACGAATCAAGGTGCGCCATGAAGGCGGCATCGTCATTCAAGGGATTGAAAATCTATTGATTCGGATTAGCCACTGTTGTAATCCAGTTCCTGGTGATCAAATTGTTGGCTACATTACCAAAGGTCGAGGAATATCGATTCATCGTACCGACTGCCCGAACATCACGAACCAAAAAGATGTTCAGGAACGGTTAATTGAAGTGGAATGGGAAGATACTTCTAATACGGTACAAGAATATAATGCTGATCTAGAGATTTACGGCTTTAATCGAGAAGGCTTGCTAAATGATGTCTTAAATATTGTTTCCGGCTTAACGAAAAAATTAGTCAGCGTAGAAGCCAAACCAACCAAAGATAAATTAGCCATGATCAAATTAACTTTCAAAATTCAAAACGTGACTCACTTATATAATATCGTGGATAAAATTAAAACTATTCCCGATGTATATAGTGTGAAGCGAACAAATGGCTAAATCTTGTCATGAAAAATGAATGAGGAGGAAAGAGATGCGGGCAGTTATTCAACGAGTCAGTCAAGCTGAAGTAGCGATTGACGGTGAAACAGTTGGAAAAATTGGTAAAGGCTTTATGATTTTACTAGGTGTTCATCAAGAAGATACGAAAGAGGATGCCGATTATTTAGTCCGAAAAATTTCAACTTTAAGAGTATTTGAAGATGACGAAGGTAAAATGAACTTGGGATTGAAAGATGTTGGTGGTAGTATCTTAAGTATTTCACAATTCACCTTACATGCGGATACAAAAAAAGGAAAAAGACCAAGCTTTGTCAAAGCAGCTCGTCCTGAGACGGCGATTCCTTTATACGAATACTTTAATGAAGGACTTCGTAATGCAGACTTAACTGTTGAAACGGGAAAATTCGGGGCGGATATGGCAGTTTCTTTAATCAACGATGGACCAGTCACGATTCTTTTTGATACCCGAGATAAATAAAAATTTAATTGCGTTATAGCTGAAAAAGATAGCTATAATGCAATTTTTTTTATTTGAGAATAATTCTCTAATAACTATAAAAATTTTTCAATAACTAAATAAAAAATTAGTAAGTAACATTTTGTCATTGCGAAATAAGATTTCTAAAAATAAAAAAATGGTTATTGAAAGCGTTTTTAAAGCGGTCGTTTTAAAATATGATCCGTAATTTAATTAGTCGGTTTAACAAATGAATTAGAAAAAATAACATCAGAATCCCTGTTAATTCAGTTTTTTTAATTGATTTATTTTTAATAATTAATAATTGTTGAAAATAAATCGTTATCTATCACCATTCTAAAATCAATTGTTTTTAAAGAAAAGCCATGATAAAATTTATTTGTAGAAAAAATATTATTTTTATCAGGTACAGTTGCAAATGTACCTATTATTTTTAACTTCGTCCCTAAAAATTTTTTTTTTGAAATTCAAAATATTGTGATTGAGAATGGAGGAAACGATAATGGAGAAAAAAGGTGCGATTGGGCAATCTGAGACACGTTGGGATGCGATTTCCAAAGTCAAAGGAACAGCAATGTTTACAGCTGATTTTCCAGTTCAAAATATGTTGCATGGAAAAATTGTTCGTTCAACAATTGCCCACGGCCGAGTGCTGGAATTTGATATTTCTGAAGCAGAAAAAATGCCTGGTGTGGTGAAAATTCTTTTACCTGAGGATATGCCGCAAAATCAATTCGCTACTGCTGGACATCCTTACAATATGATTCCAGAAAAGCGTGATGTTGCTGACCGTTTAATTTTAACTAGAGATGTTCGTGTGTATGGTGAAGAAATAGCAGCGGTGGTTGCGAAAACAGAATTACAGGCGGTTCAAGCAGCTGAAAAAATTAAAGTCACTTATGAAGAGTATCCAGTTTATCTATCACCAAAAGAGTCAATGGCAGAAGGCGCAATGCGGATCCATAAAGAACGCGATAATGTAATCGCTAACACAAAAGTTGGTTTTGGCGATGTAGAAGAAGAGTTAGCTAAAGCTGATTATGTCTTAAAGGAACATTTTAGTACAGGTGTTCAGCAACACGTTCATATGGAGAACCAAGTGGCGATTGCTTATCAGAGTGAAGATCAACGTTGGACTTGTATTAGTTCCACGCAAATCCCTCATATTTGTCGCCGAATTATTGGTGAAGCAATGGGCATGCCCTGGTCACAATTCCGAGTGAAAAAACCATTCATCGGAGGCGGTTTTGGGAATAAACAAGACGTTACGATTGAACCATTAGCAGTAGCGATGACGATGGCTTGTGGCGGACGTCCCGTTCAATTAGCGATTACTCGAGAAGAATCTTTGGCCTTTACTAGAACACGCCATGCGATTGATTATGATGTGCAAATCGGGGTAAATAAAGATGGTCATATTACTGCGATAGATTTTGATGTTTATTCAAATCAAGGGGGGTATGCCTCTCACGGACATTCAATTGGTGGTAAAGGTGGGACCTTTATCCATGCTTTATATAAATCAGATGCTTTAAGATATGCAGCAAAAACAGTTTATACAAATATTGCCACTGCTGGTGCAATGCGTGGATATGGAATTCCACAAGTTATGTACGCATTAGAATCAATAATTGATGATGCGGCAGAAAAAATCGGAATGGATCCGATTGAATTTAGAATGATGAATGCTCAGCCAGATAATTTCAAAAATACCATCAGTAAAATCAAACAGAAAAATTTCTTGATTGAAGAATGTTTGAAAAAAGGCCGGGAAGCATTTGAATGGGATCGAAAATTAAAAGATAGTTTGAATTATAAATCTGGTTCAAAACGTCGTGGTGTTGGTGTTGGTAGCTTCTCTTACGGCTCAGGAACTTATCCTTTTGGGTTAGAAGTTTCAGGTGCCCGCCTAATCTTAATTCAAGATGGACGTTTTAAACTAATGCTAGGTGCAACAGAAATTGGTCAAGGTGCCGATACAGCCTTTTCTCAAATGGCAGCCGAAATTTTGGGCGTACCAACAAATCATGTAATTCGTGACTTCATGACCGATACGGATGTAGATCCTTTTGATACAGGCGCTTATGCTTCTCGTCAAAGTTATATTACGGGATTTGCTGTTCGTGAAGCGGCAGAAGAAATGAAACAAAAAATTGTTGAAAGAGCTTCAGACATTTATGATGTTCGTCCAGAATATTTAGATATTGTTGATTCACAAATTATTTATGCTTATGACGGTGAAGTAGTTACTAGCTTAGCTGACTTAGCATTAGCATCGTTTTATGACATGCAGCATGGTCAATCAATCGTTGCAGAGTCTGCTGTAAATATTCATCATAATGCATATGCTTCTGGTTGTACCTTCGCGGAAGTAGAAGTCGACGTAGAAACTGGTAAAGTTGATTTATTAAGTGTTATGAATGTCCATGATTCCGGAAAAATTATTAATCCAAAATTAGCTGGTGGGCAAGTTGAAGGCGGTATGGCGATGGGAATTGCTTATGGTTTAAGTGAAGGACTGCGCTACAACGAAAAAGGCAAACCACTGAACAATAATTTATTGGATTATAAAATTCCGACTACGATGGATTTACCAGAATTAGACTTTGAATTTGTAGAAGAAATGGATCCATTGGCACCGTTTGGCAATAAAGCTTTGGGGGAAAACCCAATGAACTCACCAGCACAAGCGATTCGAAATGCCGTTAAGAATGCGACAAATGTTGCAATCAATGACATTCCATTGTCGACACAAAGAGTATTTGAACATATGAAAGAAAACAATGTCATTACAGTCAAAAATCAAGCAGACGCTAAATAGAAAAGAGGGGAAAGCGAAATGTATGACATCACTGGATACCATGAAGCAACTAATTTGCAAGATGTTTTTGAAATAACTAAACAAGATCCTAACGCGCGAATTATCGCTGGCGGCACAGACGTTTTAGTAAAATCTCGTGAGCGTAAAGAAGATTTTGTTAATACACAGTTGATTGGCGTTACTCGAATTGAAGAAATGCAAGGTGTTTATTTAGATGAAGAGGAAACTTTAGTAATCGGTGCCTTAAATTCTTTTACTCAAATTGAAAAAAATCCAATCGTACAAAAATGCGCACCGCTCTTAAGCTATGCTTGTTCAACTGTCGGAGGTCCGCAAACTAGAAATGCGGGAACGATTGGTGGGAATGTCTGTAATGGTGCGACCTCGGCTGATAGTGCACCGACGCTATTTTGCCATAATGCCATTTTGGAAATCCATTCCCTTGATGGCGTGAAAAATGTGTCAATTCATGATTTTTATAAAGGTGCTGGCTGGGTGGATTTAAATCCTGGTGAAATCTTAGTAAAAATCAAAATTAAAAAAGAAGATTATGCTGGCTATTTAGGTGGCTATACAAAATTTGCTCAACGAAAAGCTTTAGATATTGCGAATTTAAGCTGTGCAACCATCATTAAGCATGATGCTGGTGTAATCGAAGATGTTCGCATTTGCTTTGGTGTTGCTGGACCAACACCAATTAGAATGCGCCAAGCTGAAGAATATGCTAAAGGAAAAGAAATTACCGATGAGGTATTAAAGGAAATTGGAGAAAAATGTCTGTTAGATGCCAAAACGAGAAATTCTTGGCGGGCTTCTAAAGAGTACCGTGATTTCTTAATCACTATTTTACCTGCTCGCAATATTGTTGAAGCGTTGAAAGGGGAATAATTATGAATAAAGAAATTTCATTTACTTTAAATGGTGAAGAAGTCACGTTGTTTGTTGATGTAAGAAAAAGTTTATTGGAAATGCTACGAGAAGATTTCTCCTTGATTGGAACAAAAGAAGGCTGTGGTGTAGGTGAATGTGGTGCTTGCACGGTAGTTGTCGATAATGTTACGCTAGATTCATGTTTAGCAATGGCTGTTTGGGCGGATGGTAAAAATATTAAAACAATTGAAGGCGAAGCACAGATTGATGGGACATTATCTGATGTACAAGAAGATTTTGTCGAAGCTGGAGCAGTCCAATGTGGATTTTGTATTCCAGGGATGGTAATGTCGGCTTCAAATTATTTGGGGGAAGTAGATGAACCAACAAGACAAGAAATTAAACGAGCACTTTCTGGAAACATGTGTCGTTGTACTGGTTATTCTAAAATTGTTGATGCAGTTGAAAATACTGCTGCCAAAAGAGCTGCCGCAAAACTTGCCAATTAGTTAAGCCAAGTAGGAGGAAATCTCAAATGGAAAATGATAATATTTCGAAAGTAGATGAGAATGTAAAGTCAGATGTTGCAGCAGAGAAGCCTGAACATGAGTTAAAGCAAGAAGAAATTCCTGAAATTCAAGCCAGCGTAATTTCTGATGTCGATGAAAAACTTCCGTTAAGTAAAAGCATACCATTGGGGTTCCAACATACCGTAATCGCTGTGTTAGCAGCGATTCCGGTTCCATTAATTATTGGATCAAATGTTGGGTTGAGCCCAGAGCAATCACGTTATTTTGTTAGTGCAATTATTTTTACCGCCGGAATTTCTTCAATTCTAGCGGCTGTTGGTGTTATTCCTCGGACAAGTCCTAAAATTCCGATGATTATGGGTGCCAACTTCGCAGTTATTACCGTAGTAAGTAGTGCTTTGTCAAATGCGCCAACGATTAGCCAAGGTTTCCAAGTTGTCGCTGGATCTACGATGGTTGCCGGATTATTCTGTTTCTTGATTTCTGGTTTCTGGGCAAAACTACAACGCTTTTTCCCACCGATTGTTGTTGGGACTAACCTGATGGTATTAGGGACAGCTTTATTACCAAATACTTTCCACTGGATGATGGCAGATAATGCCTATAATCCCGGTGCAGCAATGGAACCAAGAGTTTTAGGCTTAGCCTTCGGTGTGTTCTTATTCCACGTAATTATCTCAAAATATTTAAAAGGTATCTTAGGAAATTTAACTTTGCTCATTGCTTTATTGGTGGGAACAATTGCCGCAGGATTTATGGGAATGGTGGATTTTTCAAGTGTTAGTTCAGCACCATGGTTTGGTTTGATTTTACCTTTCCATTACGGTGTGCCAAGAGTGGAATTGCAAACAACTCTAGCCTTCCTAATCGTTATGATTCTTGGGATGGTAGAGGTATCTGGAACATCGATGGGGATTCACGATATTGCCAATAAAGAAATGACTCATAAACAGTTCGGTCGTACATTAAAAACTTTAGGGATTAATACTTTTGCTTCTGGTTTGTTTAATGGTGTACAACCAACGGCCTTTGTTCAAAATGTTGGGGTATTGGATTTATCTAAAGTAACAAGTCGTTTTACTACCGCAATTGCTGGGGGAATGTTACTGCTAATTGGTTTAGTACCAAAATTCTCAGCGTTGATTTCGGCGATTCCAAAACCAGTTTTAGGTGGATTAGGATTTGCTATTTTCGGTATTATTATTGGTAGCGCAGTAAACTTATTAAAACAAGTTGATTTTAATGGCAATCAAAATATGTTAATTATCGGGATTGCTGTTGGAATTGGTATGTTACCAGAAGTTTATCCAAGTTTTTACGCAAACTTCCCCGAAATGGTCCAAATGATTTTAGGTAGTGGTATCTTATCTGGTGCCTTAGCGGCAATTTTATTGAATATGTTCTTTAACTTTAAGGATATTATTAAGCCGGAAAAAGTAGATAACTGATGAAATAAAAAAATAATTTTCAGGATTCGAGAAACTAATTTTTAGTTTCTCGAATCTTTTTTTGCTTAATGCAGCAATTTTACCAGCGTTAATTATAAATAAAAAAATAATTTTAATAGAAAGAACAGAAGGCAAGTTAATTTAAAATAATGTTATTTTTAGAAAAAGTGAAAACTGTAGTTCTGGCTAGTTCATTATTACTTTTTTTCTTTCAAATCAAAAATTAGTAATAGAAATGGTTTGTTGATAACGATATTATATCGTTAGCAGAGTTATGTTTATATGTATTCTTATTTAAGGAGGGGGAAATTACGAGAAAAAAGCGGTGTATTTTTTCGATAATTTTGTTATTTACAGGTTTGTTGTTAACGAGTGGAAAACCAAACTATGCTCAAGAAACGAGGAGTAGTGATGAAACACATGGAGTGGCTACTTTTTATGGTGAGTACAGTTATCCCAGTTCTTCAACAGATCAAAGTACTAATCAAAATCAAATAAATAAATCACTTGATGACCATCAATTGGCTTATGTCTCGAACAACGGACAAACACCCAGTTACTCTGCAAATGGCGCTGCCATTATTCCAAAAACTGGAGACAATAATTTTTTTATGTTGCAGTTAATTGGTATGGTGTTTTTATTATTTAGTTTAAGTTTATTCATTTATAAAAGGGAAAAGGGAGAAAACATATGAAAAAGACAACATTATTTTTATCAACAGCAATTTTATTAGGGATTGGAATAAATACAAGTCAAGCTTTTGCAGCGGATTATACGACCGATGGGACAATCAATTATAAGGCGGGGAGCGCTGTTATCCCTCCTGTTGATCCAACTAATCCTGACCCAACTAATCCAGTTGATCCTGTAGATCCTCCACAACCTGGTACTGGTGGTGCCTTATCAATTGATTATGCATCAAAAATCAATTTTGATACGCAAGAAATTACCAGTATTGATAAAACTTACAATGCCAAACTGGACCAAATGAAAGATGGTTCCGAAAAACCTTTGTATGTTCAAGTTACAGATCAAACTGGAACTTTAGCTGGTTGGAATTTAACTGCAAAACAAAATGCTCAATTTAAAACAACTGATGGAGATGAACTAACTGGAGCAGTTCTAAAATTATCAAAAGCTTCCGTAGCTTCAAATGTTGATAAAAAGTACACACCTGGAACCGTAGCTACGGATGTGACGTTAAAACCAGATGGTTCTCAATTACCTGGTATTACCGCAGCTAAAGGTCAAGGGGCAGGTACTTGGGTTTATCGTTTTGGAGATACTAATACGAATGCAGCCGATGCGGTCACTTTAGCAGTACCAGGTTCAACTGTTAAATTAGCCAAAGAATACAAAACTACGATTACTTGGACACTTCAAAGTACCCCAACTAACCCATAAAAGGTGATTAAGATGAGAAAAAGTAGCTGGCTTTTCACTTTTGTAATAGGAGTCATGAGTTTTTTTAGTTTAACATCGACTACTTATGGTGCAGAAAGCACAGCAAACACTGCTAAAGGTGTGGTTGAATTTGTACCTAATTCTGATCCAACGAATCCAGTCGATCCAGAAAATCCTGATCCGAATAAGCCGGTTCAACCAATTGATCCGACGAATCCTGGTGGAAAACCCAATGAAGGAACAGCTGGACCACTATCGATTGATTATGCTTCTTCGTTTGATTTTGGAAAAAATAAAATTTCCAATCAAGATCAAATTTATTATGCCAATGCGCAGCGTTATAGTGACGGACATTCAGATACGGCTAATTATGTTCAAGTAACTGACAACCGCGGAAATAATGCGGGATGGCAATTAACGGTTAAGCAGACCAATCAATTAACGGCTACTTCACCAACTCTAAATAAAATATTGACCGGTGCGCAAATCACTATTGAAGAGTCACATGTTGCATCAGTTGCAAAAAGTAAAGCACCGGTTGCAGCAGCTAAAATTACTTTGAATCCTAGTGGTTCCGAATCAATGGTAATGTCAGCGAAAGTTGAGAGTGGTAGTGGAACCTGGGTAGATTATTGGGGGAAAGTTGAAAAAACAACTGTATCAAATGAAAATAATCAAAAAGAGGCAGTAAACATTACAAAAGCTGTTTCTCTCAGTGTACCAGGTATAACGCCTAAAGATGCCGTCAAGTACCAGACCAATCTTATTTGGACTTTATCTGATACACCGGCAAACTAACAGAAAAGAGGTGAATGATGTTGTGGCGTAAAATATTGGTAATTATTTTTGTAATGAATTTCTTTCTTTCAAGTGCGCCCGTTTTGGCTGCTACAACTCAAGATTCAACTACTTCAACCTCTAGTGAAGTGTTTCCTTCTGAGAGTTCAGAAACAGTCAACCAAGCGGACTCTTTGCCAACTCAAAGCACTGATCCGATTGAACAAGCTAGCCAATCTGATGATTATTCAACAATGGCCGATCCACAGATATATACGGTCATATTTGAAACTGATACAGCCCATTTGTTTTCTAATCAGTCTTTTCAAGCAAGTATAAAATTGAATCAGGGAGATTTGTTAACGGATTCTCAAATTCCGATTTTTGAAGAAAGTGTGCAAGATGATTTTGAAGGTTGGAAAATCGGGGACAAGTTATATAGTAATGAACAGTTAAAACAAATGGAAATTGACCAAAATATTCAAGTAGTGGCACAATTTAAAGAAAAAGCGCAAATGACTAGACAAAGCTTGGCAGTCAATCAATCAATTAAAGATATTATTGCCTCTGCTAACCAAAGCAAAGTGATTGTGGTGCCTAGTCCAACAGGTGATGGTAATCCTTATCATGAGTATGATGCTAATGAGAATGGTGTAAAGCAAGGATTGTTTGATTTGTATACCAATGGTCATAATAACGACTTTGTCATGTATTTTGGTAGCAATGTGACATTAGGAGCAGCTACGATGGCAAAAGCTGTACCCACAGCTGTCAGTGCAGCAAATGTTACTTTTACAGCATTAACTGGTAAGGTGAACCAACTAACAATTACAGGAGTCAGCAATGATCCTATCTCAAATGATACAACTTCACCTACTGGCGCAAAAACTTTGTCACTACCAGCTGATAGTTTTTTTGGAAATAATATTATTTTGCGAAACATTCGCTATAGCGGTAGTAGATACTATATGAATGGTTACAATTTGAATTTAAATGGTGGCTCTTACGGAACAAGTACAAGCAGCATCTTCGGTGGAACTGATAACGGTGATGTAACAGGAAATCCAATTATAACGGTGAATAGTACTGGTAGTGGTTATTGGGATTTTTATGGTGGTAATGATTCTGGTGGTACATTAAATGGAAGCACAACTTTAAATTTTAATAATTCTAGTGGTAATCTACGAAATCTAGCCGGTGGTGCAAAAGTCGGCACAATTAACGGAAATACGGCTGTGACAATTAATAATTTAGGTGGAGAAATTACTGACAGCTATTATGGTGGTGGAGTCGGAAATACTGCTTCAGCAACAGCCAATGTAACAGGAAATGTTGTGACTAACATGGATGTCCAAGATCAAAATACTAAATTTAAGCTAAACAGTAATGTTATCTACGGCGGCGTTCAGTATGGAAATATTAACGGAACAATCACAACGACGATTGCTGGTTATGGTGCTATTGATGGTAGTAATACTGGGGGGCTAACTACCTATCCAGGTTTTATCGGTGGTTCTCGTGAAGGAAATATTGGATCTGATCGACAAAAAGTTGCGATAACCAATAATATTGATTTCAGTAAATATTCAGCAGGTGTCACACCGTTTTCTGGTGGAAATAATGTAAAAGGAACGATTACTGGGTCAATTAAAAATACAGTTCGCGCTGGCCAAAGAGATAAAGGTGCTCTGGCAGGCGTTTACGGTGGCGGTAGTCGAAATATTACTACATTAAGTGCAGCTAAGCTTGGAACTTCAAATGCAGTTATTAATAGTGCAAATGATAATTTTGATAGTTTAACTAAGGAACAACGTAAAGCAAAGGCAGAATCTGCTGCTGACTTCAAAGTATACGGGAATATTGACTTGAATGTTCTAGGCGGTTGCGTCAGTTTAGACACTGATCCTAGTTATACTAGAGCAGCCGGTTATGGTGGATATATTGAAGGAGACACTTCTGTTACTTTAGGAACACTCACTGCTGATAAAAGTGTTGGAGGAGATGGTTTGGTTTATTCAAACTATACGGCAGCCTATAACTTAAATAATTTGTCATATGACAAAACAAAAAATACAAGAAGCTATTTTACTGGCTATGATGTAGTCGGTGGTGGTGGAACTCCTGGAGATAGCTGGTCTATCTACATCTACGGTCATACAAAAGTAACAATGAATAATGTAGTTGCACGTTGGACATACGGTGGAAACTTTTCTGGTGTAGTCGATGCACCAACAAATAGTAGTAACTATGCTTCAGAATATGTGATGAATGCCGGAATTGCCGATACTACCGAAGGAACTGGCTATATCGCACAGAGAACTTACGGTTCTTCCCATACGCAAATTAATTATGGACAAGTCGACTGGTTTACCTCTGGTGGTGGCTGGGGTGACTGGAAGCAGTATGGTGATGCTTCTGTTGAATTTGTCAGTGGTATCCATAATGGGACAGTTGGGGGTACTTATGGCTATTCTGGCGTTGCCAACCATGTGATTGATGGCAATGTTTCAGTATCGATTTTAGGCGGCGATTTTTCGGGAAGCCCAAGTCATACCAGCGATAAAGCTTTCTCAGCAGGTCCATCTAATCAGGGGACAATTACTGGTGATGCCACGCTGACTTTAGATTTGCGAACAGTCAATGGAAAAACTTTTGTTCCACCACCTAAAGTCGAAATTACTGCTGGTCGTCACGCCAGTGCTATTAATAATTATATTAAGTTAGGAAAAACTGGCAGTAAGGTTAACTTAAATATCTATGCTAATAAAGATTCAGGCGATGTATTGAAAGGTGCAACAATTTTTGGTGATGGTGGAAATACAGCCAGCGATAGCCAAATGTCTGATGTGAATATCAATATTGATGCCCCTGATTCAACAATTGGAACTTTATACGCAACACAATATAGTAATGTTGCTAGCGATGCGTTATTACGCAACGTGAATGTCAAAATCCAAAGAATAAAATCAATCAGTGGTATTTCAGGTGGGAATCAAACTGATAACATCACCAACTTAGTCGCTAGCAACAGCGCAGCCAAAAATATTCATTCAAATTTTCAAATTGGTCAACAAGTTTCTGATACGAGTGAATTTCAAACAACGCCTATTTTGATAAGCGGTGTAGGTTTAATTAATTTTACTAGTTTGGATATTGATAATAAAACCATTTTAACTGCGACTACTGGAAATATAAAAAATGGTGCCAATGCAACTGTGGCAAGTCATAGTACTACGTATAACAACTTTGGTGATATTACTTTACATGATGGGTCTGGTTTAGGAATTTTGACAAATACAGCCTTCATTTCAGCGGGGAAATTATCCATTAACGGAGAAAATTCTTTGGAGTCACCTGAAGGTAAAGGGAAAGTTAATATTAGCGATATTAACTTTAGTGATCCTACTAATGCACGACTTACATGGATTAAGAATTCAACCACCAACACGATGACTACTCAAACAGGTAGCTGGTTTGGTAAACAAAGTTCCTATCAAGTATTAACAATTAATCCGACGGGAAAAAATGCTGAAAAAATTTCTCCATTGAATTTCAAAGGTATTGAAAAAACAACTGGTAAAACTTTTATTGGTGATAATGACATTACAAATTCTCAAGAAGGTTATGGATTGATGCTTCCTGGAGCAGTGTATGACTATCAAGTGAATACGCCAATTGCTGAGGGAAAAGGATTTATTGAGCACAATGTTGCACAAGTAACAGCTGATAATAAACCTATTTTACAAGTTTGGGGTTCTGAGGTGGCAAACACACCTGTAACTAAAGGAAGATTGGTAGTTCCAGCAGTAAATAAAATATTGCCGACGTTAACTTTTTCACCAGATAAGAGTTCGTTTTCTTGGCTGTATAGTGGCGAAGTTGTTTCTACAAAAGTTGGTAGCAGTAGTCAAATTTTTACTGAACAAAAAAATAGTGATCCTGTTACTTGGACATCAGCCGATGGTGAATATAGTTACACAATCAATATAAATTACTCAAATAAGGCTGAAGTGACTGCTAAAAATGCAATTATCACAGAGAAACAAGCAGCTGCAATTCAAACAAAAGAGGATGTTGTTAAATTAATGACAGCTAGTGGGCGCCCTAATTTACAAAGTAATTTGGATGATCAACTTCTGGCATTGATCAAGCAGCCTCTTGCACAAGATCAATTGAGTCGTGTGCATGATATTCGTTTTTCAACTGGTACTTCAACAGTCAACCAAGCTACACAGGATGTGCAATTGACTGTGGTAAAAGATGATAGTTCGATTGCTCCAGATGGCTCTTTTGCAATTGTTGCTCAAGACATTCAGTTAAAACTAGTGGATGCGAATAATTTGGCTAATCTTGAGGCACTGAACCAATTAACTAAAGCTAGTGTAATTTTTGCTGATGGACGTAGCAGTCAGGTGCCTAGCCTTCCTCAAGCAACTTTTGACGAAGTGAAAGGCGCCAGTGATGCAAAAACCGTCATTGCTAATTATACTTTTAGTAATTCAGGTCAAAGTGCAACCAAAGATGTAAATATCAGCATTTTAGGTACATTATCTTTAAACGAGGTACCTTCTAAAGTTGATTTTGGTGCCCAAAAAGTAAGTAATACGGTTAAAACTTATACACCAACTGTTACAGGTGCATTAAAAGTTAAAGATACTCGCGGTGTGGACAAACAACCGTGGCGATTAACTTTAAGAGAGTCAGATAAATTAGCCGATGGTAGCAATGATTTAAGTGGATTATTTAACTACACGAACAGTCAAGGGACCGTTCAAATAACCGATCAAAATATACCGGTCGAAGAAAGATCAGCTCAATCAAATGATGTAATTGATATTACCCAACAGTGGGATGCTTCTTATGGTTTGCATTTGACTGTACCGGTAGAAAAACAATTAATAGGTGATTATCAAGGAACATTAACATGGAGTTTAGAAAATGTTCCTGGAAATAATCCATAATAAAGGAGATTTTAAAAATGAAAAGAACAGCAAAATTATTATTAGCATCTATGGCTTTAGGTGCAGTTGTAGTGGCACCGATTAGCACTTTCGCAGCAGATGGTGGAAATTATGATTCTAAAGGAACAATCACATTTCAACCTGGGACGGATCCAACAAATCCAGTAGATCCAACGAACCCAACAAATCCTGTGCAACCGACAGATCCAACTGATCCAACTGGTCCTAAACCAGGTACAAATGGACCTTTGTCTATTGATTTTGCTTCAAGTTTTGATTTTGGTACACAAAAAATTACTTCTCAAGACAAAACTTATAACGCTCAAGCCCAAAAATATTATGAAATAGACAGTGATGGGAAAACTTCTACTACAGTTAAAGAAGGTCCGAACTATGTTCAAGTTTCTGATAATCGTGGAACTGAAACTGGTTGGAGCTTGAACGTTACTCAAGACGCTCAATTTACTTCAAGTAACAGTCATGTTTTAGAAGGTGCAGTAATTACACTTAATAACGGAAATGTTGTGAGTGCTTCAAAATCAGCTAAACCAACTGGGACTACAAAAGTGAGTTTGACACCTGGAGCTGCTTCAACAATGATGTCAGCTAAATTAAACGAAGGTGCTGGAACTTATTTATTAGATTGGGGAACGGATGCGACTACTGGAGCAGAAAGTGTTCAATTGAAAGTTCCAGGATCAACAACCAAATATGCAGAAAAGTATAATACAACATTAAAATGGGCACTTTTAGACACACCAGGAAATTAAAAGTGTCAATGAACTAATTATTTTGAATATAGGTGGACGTAGGAATTAAATTTTTAATTTATTTCCCACGTCCCTTTGCTGTAAGGAAGGACAAATTCATGAAAAAGAAAAATATATTGTTGACTCTATTTTTATTTGTTTCGGTATTGATGTTAAATACTGTGAAATCGTATGCGAATGAATTCGGTTTTGCAGTTGAACCACAAATTCCTGAAAATCAAATAGATAAATCAAAAACATATTATGATTTGCAACTAGATCCAGGACAAACGCAACAATTAAGTGTACACCTAGTAAATGATACGGACAATCCAGTCAAAGTGGAGGCCACTATCAAAAGTGCGACAACTAACTCAAACGTAGTGGTTGAATATGGCCCAAACAAACTTAAAGCTGATAAAAGTTTAAAATATAATCTGGCTGACTATGCAAAAATGCCCAATACCATAGATATTCCAGCCAAAAGTACTTTAGACGTACCGATTGATGTGACAATGCCGAGTGAAAATTTTGATGGGGTCATGGCGGGTGGTATCACCTTTAAAGAAATTAAAAAGGATAATAAAACAGCCGATAGCAGTAATGATAAAGGGCTGGCTATTCAAAACGAATATTCTTATGTAGTAGCTTTATTGTTAAGAGAAAATACGAATGAAGTAGCTCCTAACTTAAAATTACATACAGTAAAAGCAAGTCAAGTCAATGCCAGAAATGTTATCTTGGCTAATGTTCAAAATGATCAGGCAACCTATATTAATCAAGTAGCGATTGATGCCCAAATAACTGAAAAAGGTAAATCAAAAGTTTTATATAAAAAAAGCGCAGAAAACCTACAAATTGCCCCAAATACTAATTTTGATTTTCCGGTACCTTTAAATGGAAAATCACTAAAAGCTGGTACTTATCATTTAAAAATGATTGTGAATGGCAATCAACTAGCAGAAGGCCAATTTGTTAGAACTGGCGAAGATAAAAAAGAAGTTCACTACAGTAATCAATGGATTCTTGAAAAGGACTTTACTATCAAAGCTGAAACTGCTAAAAAATTGAATGCTAAAGATGTCTCCATCAAGAAAGATTACACATGGCTTTATATTTTAATTGGTATTTTATTGCTGTTACTTGTAATTATCCTTATTTGGGTGATTCGGAGAAGGAAAAAAAAGAATGACGAAGAAGCAGAAAAAGTCGAATAATTTATATAAAATAATTATCCTGTTGTTGTTATATGTAGGTACTTTTATGTTGTTTTTTCCGCTGTTTAAAAAAAGTTTTATTGTATATGAAGCTACGACGGCTCAGTTTAAAGAGGTGACGCAGCTAACTAAAGTTGCTAAAATCCCTTTTGAACCAGTAGATGCAATTAGTTTTAAAGAAACTTTAGCTGCAGTGAATCAGCCGGACTTTTCTTCAATTGGTAGTCTGCAGATTGATTCATTGCAGTTAACTACACCTATTTTTGCAGGATTAGATCAGACGCAAATGATTTATGGAGCAGGGTCCATGTATCCGGCCCGCAACCCAGCAAAAGAAAATTTGGTTTTGCTGGGTCACCATTTAGGTGTTGGTGATATTTTATTCGGTCGATTGAATAACATTAAAAAAAATGCTGAGATTCGGCTGCGATATTTAGGTAAAAATTATACTTATCAAGTTTTCGAAAAAAAAGAAATTAATGAAACAGATTTAAATGTATTAAAAACGCAAAACAAAGCAATGCTGACACTGATTACTTGTGATCAGCCGACAGCAACGAATAAAAGAATAATTGTCCAGGCCAAACTTGTAAATAATAAGAAAAATACCATTAAAAAAATCGAAAAGAAAGCAAATAAATGGAAATTAATCAGAAAAAACGTTAAATTCAAATGGGTTTGGTTGCCGATGATTGTTTTTTTTGGAATCAATACAATTTTAAGCTGGTTCATTATAAAGAAGGTGTAAGGTTGATTGGCAAAAAAAAATTTTTATTAAGTGGTTCATTGCTACTTTTATCTTCACTAATATTAGGTTCACAAATTTCAAAGGCTGAAAATAATATTTATAGTCCAGATGATCCAAATCAAAAAGTGGTTCCTATAGAGCCGACACAACAATCAAATACAGCCGAAACTAGTGACACCTCAGAAGTGGTTCCTTATGTCGAAAAGGAAACTGCTGCAAAACAAAAGAAAAAAGTAAAAAAAACAAAAATTGCAAAGAAGCAGCGAAGAAAAACAGAAAATCAAAAAAAATTATTGTTAAATCAAGCTTTCTTCTCAGACAAATATCAAGCCACTTCGGCGCAACCTAGTTTTGGTGGTGGACAAGATGGTGTAGAGGAGCCGCAATTAATCAAAACAGTTCAACTATTAACTGGAATTGCATTTTATGGGAGAAAGAAGTGAACGAACGTTGAATTTTGAAGTTTTTTTAAGTAAAGACAATACAAGAAAATATCAATTTCTGAGATTTATTGAAGAATCCACTGATTTAGCGGCAAAAAGTTCTTTAATTCAAGAAAAGTTAGGTATATCTAATTTTTTATATGATAAAACATTAGGAGAATTGCAAAATGATTTTATTGAATTTAATTTAGATGGTTTTTTTGAATTGGTTACTGATAAAGAACAAGTACAATTGAATGAAAGTCAGGAAGCTGTTTCTGATTTAGTTTTACGGGAATATTTAAATGATTCTTTGGATATTGCGATTCTATTGGATTTACTTAAAGGAAATTTTCAATCGATTAATGACTTTGCTAACCAACATTTTATAAATTATCGGATTGCTTATGAAAAAGTTAAAGAAGTAAAGAAAATTTTGGCTTCTTTTGGAATTGGGATGAATAAAAATCATCAGCTAACGAGTAGTAATCAAAATATTTTTTTCTTTTTCACTAAAGTGACTTCTTTTCTTTTTCAAGAGGATTTTTCATTTTATGGTCAACAGATTGAGGAAAAAATTAATGTAATTAGCCAAAAATTGAAGGATCAGGAAATCTTTATACCGTTAACTAGGCAACGTCGATTAGAACATTTTTTAGGGGTATTTTTCTTATTAAAAGATCTTAAAATCGATCAAAATAAAAATAAAAAGACAGTTTTGCAAAGCCTGAGAAAAAGTTTTCCTGGAGAAGAAAACTGTCTGAAGGAACTTGAATTACCAATAGAATTAGAAGATGATATATTTTCATTTTTGTATTTAGAAGGTATATTGACAGAATCTACAATAGAAAAAAACATAATTGGAAAACGAATTACTCGATTGAACGATCGCTTTATTTCTGCATTTGAAAAAAATTTTTATCAACTAGATCCACAAAAAGAAATTGTATTATTCAATGAATTGAACCGTCTCCATTTTGAGATGTTATATTTCCCTTTTCGCTTGTTCGATGGTTACGATAATATTGATATCAGCTTTTTTGAAGAAACCTATACCGAGTATTTCTTATTTTGTCGCAAATATTTAATGGATCAAAGCTACATAAAAAAAGAGGGCATCATAGACTACCGAAATGTATTATTTTTGACTTATTTGCTGATTTTGGTTGAAAATATTTCTTTGTCTGAGGTAATCGAACAAATTAATGTGTACATTGATTTTAGTTTTGGCCAAAAGTACAATCGCTTTATTGCGAATAATTTGTCGATATTCTCTCATCTAAATGTTGTGACGCAAGACAAGCTAAGTGAGGAAACCGATTTGGTTATTTCTAACATTAGTGAGTTATACCATTCCAATTTAATTGAAAATATTATTTGGCTTGACCCGCCCCGTCCAACTGACTGGGCAAATCTAGGGAAAACATTGCTACAAATTCGAGCAAAAAAATTTAATTAGTCGCTTTTATCAGACTCTTGCTAAGTTTGATAAAAGCTTTTTTGTCTTCATTTTTCATTTGATTTAAGCGATAATGTAAAAAAAGATGAAGGAGCTATGCAAATGAATACCAGAACTGAACATGATTCATTAGGAGCAATTGAAGTACCAGAAGACGCACTATGGGGCGCACAAACTGAAAGAAGCCGTCAAAACTTTAAAATAGGTGGAGAAAAGATGCCACCAGAACTATTGGAAGCTTTAGTGACTATTAAAAAAATGGCTGCTATTGCAAATCATCAAGTTGGGAAATTATCCAGCCAAAAAGCGGAAGCCATTAAGAATGCCTGTGATCAATTACTAACACAAAAAAATTGGTCCCAGTTTCCTTTAGTCATTTGGCAGACTGGCAGCGGTACTCAAACTAACATGAATGCCAACGAAGTAATAGCTCATCTAGCAAGTCAAGAAACGCCGATTCATCCTAATGATGATGTTAATATGTCTCAAAGTTCTAATGATGTTTTCCCCACAGCGATTCATTTAGCAGCAACTATGACCATCGAGAAAAATTTATTACCGGCGATTCACCAAACGATTGCAACTTTGGAGGATTTAGAAGAAGAAAATCAAGATGTGATCAAAATTGGTCGAACTCATTTACAAGATGCGACACCAATTACCTTTGGACAAGAAATTAGTGGCTGGAAAGCGGGCTTTGAACATAATGAGAATATGCTGATTGCTACATTGGCAGAGTTAAAACAATTAGCAATTGGTGGAACTGCAGTCGGCACTGGCTTAAATGCATCAAAAATATATGAAGAAGCTTTCATTGTGGCATTGAATAAAGCGACAGGTATTCATTTTATGAGTGAAAGCAATAAATTTCACGCATTAGCCAATCGAGATGCTGTCGTTTTTGCTAGTGGTGCTTTAAAAGCAACAGCAGCTAATGCTATGAAGATGGCTAACGATATTCGCTGGTTGGCAAGCGGACCGCGAAGCGGAATTGGTGAAATTACCCTACCAACAAATGAACCTGGTAGCTCGATCATGCCAGGAAAAATAAATCCAACTCAATCTGAAGCATTAACTATGGTGGCCTTGCAAGTAATGGGAAATGATGCAACGATTGGGATGGCAGCTTCTCAAGGGAATTTTGAATTGAATGTTTATTTGCCATTGATTGCCTATGATTTATTACAGAGCATTCGTTTATTGACAGATAGTTTGCATTCTTTTAGAGAAAAATGTTTAGTTGGTATCACTGTTAATCAAGAGCGAATGACTGAATTATTGGATAATTCCTTAATGCTAGTGACGGCATTAAATAGCCATATTGGTTATGATAAAGGCGCTGAAATTGCTAAAAAAGCCCATCAAGAAGGGACGACTTTAAAAGCAGCAGCATTGTCTTTAGGTTACCTGACTGAAACAGAATATGATTTGTGGGTACGACCGGAAAAAATGATTGGTGAGATTGACAGATAGGACTTGTCTGGAACAAAGAAAGTCCAGTGAAATTGTGGTATACTAACAAAGAATATTTTTTTAAGGAGGAGTAAGATGTCAGAAAAAGAGACATTTTATATTACGACACCGATTTATTATCCAAGTGGCAAGCTCCATATTGGAAATTCTTATACAACAATTGCTTGTGACGCGGTGGCTCGTTATAAACGTTTAATGGGATTTGATGTGTTCTACTTAACTGGTACCGATGAGCACGGTCAAAAAATTGAGAAAAAAGCTGAAGAATTAGGTATTGAACCACAAGAATATGTGGACGAAATGGCGGCGGATATTAAAAAACTTTGGAAAACTTTAGATATCAGCTATGACAAATTTATTCGGACAACAGATGATTATCATGAAGCTGCTGTTCAAAAAATCTTTGACCAGTTATTAGCACAAGGGGACATTTATTTAGGCGAATACGAAGGCTGGTATTCAGTTTCTGATGAAGAATTTTTCACTGAAAATCAAATGGCGGAAGTTTATCGCGATGATGAAGGAAAGGTCATTGGCGGAAAAGCACCAAGTGGACATGAGGTGGAATTGGTCAGAGAAGAATCTTATTTCTTCCGGATGAGTAAATACGCGGATCGCTTGTTGCAATACTACGAAGACCATCCAGAATTTATCCAACCAGAATCTCGTAAAAATGAAATGATTAATAATTTCATCAAACCAGGTTTAGAAGATTTAGCTGTATCACGGACGACCTTTACTTGGGGAATTCCTGTGAATGCCAATCCTGAACATGTCGTTTACGTGTGGATTGACGCTTTAACTAACTATATTACAGCGTTAGGCTATGGTTCAGATGACGATAGTTTGTATCAAAAATACTGGCCAGCAAATGTTCATATGGTTGGGAAAGAAATTGTGCGTTTCCATACGATTTATTGGCCAATTATGTTAATGGCGTTAGACTTACCTTTACCGAAGAAAATCTTTGGCCATGGTTGGTTAATGATGAAAGACGGAAAAATGTCTAAATCTAAAGGAAATGTAGTTTATCCTGAAATGTTAGTTGAACGTTTTGGTTTAGATGCTTTGCGTTATTATTTATTGCGGGCTGTGCCATTTGGTTCAGATGGTGTATTTACGCCGGAAGATTTTGTGGCTCGTGTAAATTATGATTTAGCTAATGATTTAGGGAATTTATTAAATCGGACAGTGGCCATGATTAACAAATATTGTGGTGGGATGGTTCCTAAATATCAATCAAAAGTGACACCATTTGATAGTGAATTATCGACTACTGCCGCAAACGTAGTTTCTCGTTACCGTGAAGCGATGGAAAAAATGGAATTTAATACTGCTTTAGCAGAAGTTTGGACTTTGGTTTCTCGAGCAAATAAATATATTGATGAAACTGAGCCTTGGATTTTAGCAAAAGATGAAGAAAAACAGGCTGAATTAAATAGTGTAATGGTTCATTTAGCAGAAGTCTTGCGGATTGTAGCAATTTTATTACAACCAATTATGACTGAAACGCCAACGAAAATTTTTGAACAATTAGGCTTGAACACTGAAATGATGAATTTAGCAGATATTCATTTCGGCGAATTTCCAGAAAATACTAAAGTGATTAGTAAAGGTCAACCAATCTTCCCTCGTTTAGATATGGAAGAGGAAGTAGCCTATATCAAAGAAAAAATGTCTGAAGGTGTAGCGCCAGAACCTGAAAAGGTTAAATGGCAACCGGAAGAAACAGAATTGGTTTCGGTGAAGGATAAAGAAATCAAATTTGATGTTTTTGATAAAGTTGAATTGAAAGTGGCAGAAGTCATCGATTGTAAAAAAGTCGAAGGCGCAGATAAATTGTTACAATTTAGACTAGATGCTGGCGACAAAGCAGACCGTCAAATTTTATCAGGAATCGCTGAATATTATAGTGATCCAGCTAGTTTGATTGGTAAAAAAATAATCATTGTAGCTAATCTAAAACCTCGTAAAATGCGCGGAGAAATTAGCCAAGGGATGATTTTATCAGCCGAAGCCGCAGATGGCAGTCTGAAAGTAGTTGAAGCACCAAAAGGAATGCCGAACGGATCGGTAGTAGGTTAAAGCTAAAAGAGGTGTTTAAAATCTTAGGATTTTAAACACCTCTTTTTTATTTGACTAATAGTTTGTCTTGAATATCGAATAAAGCTTTTTTAAACCAAAAGCCTTCTCGAACCAATTGTCCAATTCTAATTACGTTTTGGTACATTTCTTGATAGTCTTCCTCAGTAAAAGAATCCAGTAACTTAGGAAGCTCTTCTAAATTAGAAATCGTCCGTCCTATATTATTTTTTACAATGAAATCAGCTTCAGCTGATTGATCCCATACAATTACTGGTTGATTAGCTGCTAAGTAAAGAGATAGTTTGTGGGGCATATTGTATTTTTCATAAAGACCATAGCTTCCTGTAACTTCAGGATAACTATCAGACGTCCAGCTTAAACCAAAGCTACCATTTAGTTGGAAAGGGATTGATTCAGGGTCATAACTGCCACCCAGAGTAATATTTGTAGGCAGTTCTAAAGTTGGTTCATTTAAGTTAGAAAAAACAGTCATGCTCACAGATTCAGGAATATGAGTTAAAAAATTAGATTTACTAAAAGATCCTGCAAAATCAATATTTCGACTAAATGAGCGAGATTTTCCATTTAAATAAGCAAGTTTATAACCAAATAAACCTTGAATAACCATTTGAGCCTCTTTTTTTACTTTATATTGCTGGATAATTTGTTCCTGCATTGCCGGTGAATGAAATATAAAACCATCTGCATTTTCGAATTGAAAATTTGATTTCGCTTGATGATCATTCGACTCTCTCCAGGCTGCAATATCATGAATAAAAAGGACTATTTTCGCACCCATCAACTTCGCCCGAGAAAAAAGCAATTTTCTATAGCGCTCACTACCTAAAAATGGGTACTGAATAATGATAATATCGTTTGTTTTAATTCCGCTTAAAATGCCATCAATTCTAGATGATTGTGCAGCATTTGTTTCATTTGTATCATTGTATTCATAGAAATCTAAATCTTTACCACCAATTTCTCTTGTAAATTCACTGATATCATAATGTGCTTTACCTGATGCGCCTAGATGCCAGTAGGCAAAGCTATATGGGATAGTGTTAGAATGAGTTTTTGAACAATATATAGTCATAAGTCCTCTCCTTTATTTATAATTTAAATATAAATAAATTATATCATTATAAATAGGGGAAATATAAAAATAATAAATAAATTTTATATTTTATGTTCAGGACTCATTTTAAACTTTCTGGTAATTTTCTTTGGCAAAGCCAATAACAATATTTCAAAAGGAGTAGCTAAAACAGTCCATGCAACCTGACGAACATTTTGGTGAACCAAATAAGCTTTATTCAAAAGAAACATGAGAACGACAATTCCTAGTATCCAAAAAATAATTAATTGCCATTTTTGCTGCCAGTCTAAAAAATAAATCATTCCGCTAACGACAAAAGGATAAAGATAGAACCAAGAACTAACCATATTTACTCGCCAACTTTTCGTTAATAAATGTAAATTTAATAAAAAAAAGATGGTGGTTAAAACAACACCTAATGGTGGAAATAATGAAATCAAAAATGTATAAATCGCTCCCCAAACCAATAGACCAGGTCCTTTTATTAAAGCAACTATTAATAATAGTAAAGCAATCAGTAAAAGTTGTTGACTAAAGCTGGCCACCACGAATAAACTAAACAGGCAGATAAGTAACCAGTGCCAACGATTTTGTTTGTTTTCCATAGAATCACCTCGTGGCTCCATTATAAATAGTTTGTCAAAAAAAACATCGGACTAATGATGGAGATGTAAGCTGGTCTTAATATTTAGAAATATATTTATAATATAGCTGAATAAAGATATGTGTTAAGGTAGTAGTTGTCCTAAAAAGAAACAAATGACAGGAGGAGACAAAATGATTTTTGACTCTCATACGCATTTAAATGCGGAGCAATTTAACGACGATATACCTGAAACTGTCGCTCGGGCGAAAGAACTTGGCGTCACAGAAATGGCAGTTGTTGGTTTTGATACAGAAACGATTACTAAAAGTTTACAATTAAATCAGACTTATGAAGGAATTTATTCGATTATTGGCTGGCATCCAACTGAGGCTGGCAGTTATACAAAAGAAATTGAAACGGATTTGATTGAAAAACTAACTTTACCAAAAGTTGTGGCTCTAGGAGAAATCGGCTTAGATTATTATTGGATGGAAGATCCCAAAGAAGTCCAAGCTAAAGTATTTCAACGACAAATTGCGATTGCAAAAGAAATGAATTTACCAATCAGTATTCATACTCGAGATGCGATTGAAGATACTTACAAAAAATTAAAAGAAGCAGATATTCGTGAGATTGGCGGTATTATGCACAGTTTTTCTGGTAGCGATGAATGGGCCAAACGCTTTTTAGATTTAGGGATGCATATTTCTTTTTCTGGCGTAGTGAGTTTTAAAAAAGCCACCGATGTTCAAGCGGCAGCAAAAATTGTCCCTTTAGATAAATTGTTAGTCGAAACCGATGCACCTTATTTAGCGCCGGTTCCTTATCGAGGCAAACGAAATGAACCAGGCTATACACGTTACGTAGTAGAAAAAATTGCGGAGCTACGAAATTTACCATGGGAAGAGGTCGCTGAAATAACGCGCAACAATGCCCATCAACTATTTAGGATTGATTAAATGAAAGAACGAATTGAAGAAATTATTGTTGTCGAAGGAAAAGATGATACAAAGCGGCTTAAAGAAGTTTTCCATGTGGATACGATTGAAACCCGAGGCTCGGCAATTGATGAAGAAATTTTGAGCCAGATTGAACATGCTGAAGAAACCCGTGGTGTGATTGTTTTTACTGATCCAGATTTTTCTGGAGAGAAGATTCGCAAGACGATTATGGAAAGTATTCCTAGTGCCAAACATGCCTTTTTAGCTCGTCGAAAAGCCGCACCACAAAAAAGAGGCAGCAGTTTAGGGGTAGAACATGCTAGCGATGAAGCAATTATTGAAGCCTTGGAAAAAGTTGTGACACCTTCCACTGTTGACGATCTACCTGAAATTCCTAGACAAACTTTGGTGGCCTATGGTTTAATAGCGGGAGCTTCTGCCAAAGAAAAACGAGAACTTTTAGGAGAAGAATTAAAAATAGGCTATACCAACGGCAAACAATTAGCCAAACGTTTGAAAATGTTTCGCATTACCGAAGAAGAATTAAGTACCGCTATTAAGAAAGTCGAGGAAAGACTGTGAATAAAGATATTGCAACACCTTCTAGAACAAGAGAAATTTTAAAGGAACACGGATTTTCCTTCAAAAAAAGTCTAGGACAAAACTTTTTAACTGAACCGAATATTTTACAAAAAATTGTTGAGACTGCTGATATCACTTCAGCTGACAATGTGATTGAAATTGGTCCCGGCATCGGTGCATTGACTGAATATTTGGCTCGTAGCGCCGGAAAGGTTTTAGCTTTTGAAATTGATGACCGTTTGATTCCGGTTTTAGCAGATACTTTAAGTCCCTATGACAATGTAAAAGTGGTGCATGGCGATATTTTAAAAGCCAATGTACCAGAAGAGATTGCTTACTTTGATACAGCCGGTCCTTTAAAAGTCGTGGCAAATCTGCCCTATTATATTACGACACCGATTATGATGTCTTTATTGGAAAGCCAGTTGCAGATTGATCAGATGGTAGTGATGATGCAACGGGAAGTAGCTGACCGCATTAGCGCTCAACCAGGGACAAAAGCATATGGATCTTTATCGATTGCTGTTCAATATTATATGGAAGCTGAAACAGCTTTTATCGTACCGAAAACGGTTTTTATTCCCCAACCCAATGTTGATTCAGCGATTTTAAAATTGGTTCGCCGAGAAAAACCTGCGGTGACTGTTACAAACGAAAAAGAATTCTTTAAATTAACCAAATCAGGCTTTAATCAGCGTCGTAAGACTTTATGGAATAATTTATTGAACACTTATGGGAAAGATGAAGAAACGCGTGCTTGGTTAGAAAAAAGCTTGATTCAAGCCGAAATTGATCCCAAACGACGAGGAGAAACCTTATCACTACAAGAATTTGCTAATTTATCCAATGCGCTGGAAGCCAATCGTTAAGTTGAAATAGTTGAACCAAAATAATTTCTCGTTTTACTTTTTGCTATCAGTAAAACGAATCAGTTGATATGAAACCAAAGATTTTAGTTTTAGGAGGATTTACGTGAAAAAAATAATTGCCGCTCTTTTAGTTGTTGCTGCTGCTGTAGCTCTTTATTTTGCTTTTTACTCTGGTGATGAGCAAAGAAATGATCAGACTGCAACGAGTACAACCGCTTCAGTTAATAAGCCCAAAAAAGCCGGAGACGATATTAAAGCTACGGATTATAGTAAAGCAACAAATTGGCTAGAACAAGGAGAAGACAACGGAAAAACAACCGATGTCTTTATGTTATATCCGACTGCTTACGCACAGAAAGAGAAAAAAGATTCACCAGTTTCTACTATTTCAAATGCCAGCATGCAAGCTGGTGCCCAAGTGTTTATGGCAACTCAAGGGTCTGCTTTTGAAGCTAGTGGAAATGTGTATGCTCCTTATTATCGTCAATTAGATGCGACATGGTGGTTAAGTAAAGACAAGAGTGAACAGCAAGATTACATTCAAGGTGTTCCCAAAGCCGATGTATTAGCCGCTTTTGACTACTATATCAATAATCTAAATAATGGCCGACCATTTATTTTAGTTGGTCACTCTCAAGGTGCCGCGATGGTCAAAGAAATCTTATTTGACTATATGAAAGAACATCCTGAATTAAATGATCGATTAGTAGCCGCTTATGTTTTAGGACAATCGGTTACCCAAACTGAAATTGATCAAAATCCAGGTATTCATTTTGCTCAAGGTGCTGATGATAACCAATCGATTATTTCCTATAATACTGTTTCACCAAACTTTACCGGTGAATTAAGTACTTGGGAAGAAGGGTCTTTAGCCATTAATCCATTAAACTGGACAACTGATGGAACGCCAGCCGATGTTACTCAAAATTTAGGTTCGTATGTTAGAAATAGTGAGACTGGCGAGTACGAAAGAGTTGATAATTTGGCAGATGCAACCGTTGATACGACTCGTGGCTTATTAATTTGTTCAAGCGTCGATCAGGCAACTTATGAAATGCCAAAATCAGCACAAAAGATTTTCCCATCTGGGTCTTACCATAATAACGACATTAGTTTTTACTATTATAATTTACAAGCCAATGCTGAAAACCGGGTGGCTCAATACCTAGCGCTACATCCAGAAGCAGCAACGGTCGCCCCTGCAACAACGGATGCAGCAGCTGAATAAAAGTCTTTAAGCTATCGAAGTTCGATAGCTTTTTTTGTACAAAAATAGACAAGCATAAATTTCGCGCTAGTTATGAAATTTCTATATTATAGTAAGATAGGAATTTTTTAGGAGGAACAACAAATGGATTATCGCGTTTTGCTTTACTATAATTATACAGAAATTACTGATCCGGAAGTTTTTGCTGCTGAACATTTGGCTTTTTGTAAAAGTTTGGATTTAAAAGGTCGTATTTTGGTGGCCAACGAAGGAATTAACGGAACTCTTTCAGGAACGCTCGAAGCGACAGATGCGTATATGGAAATGATGTTAGCTGATGAACGTTTTAAAGATACATATTTCAAAATGGATGAAAGTGAAGGCCATGCCTTTAAGAAAATGTTTGTCCGACCTCGTCATGAATTAGTCGCATTAAACTTAGAAGATGACATTAACCCATTAGAATTAACTGGAAAATATTTAGAGCCTCAAGCTTTTAAAGCTGCTCTATTAGCTGAAGATACAGTTGTAATCGATGCTCGGAATGATTATGAATATGATTTAGGTCATTTTCGTGGTGCAGTTCGTCCGGATATTCGTAATTTCCGTGAATTACCTCAATGGATTCGCGATAACAAAGAAAAATTTATGGATAAAAAAGTTGTGACTTATTGTACTGGCGGTATTCGTTGTGAGAAATTTTCTGGCTGGATGGTAAGAGAAGGCTATCAAGATGTGGCACAATTGCATGGTGGTATCACCGCTTATGGAAAAGATCCTGAAGTTCAAGGGGAACTATGGGATGGGAAAATGTATGTCTTTGATGAGCGGATCAGCGTAGATATCAATCAGGTGGATAAAAAAGTAATCGGGAAAGAATGGTTTGATGGCACGCCCTGTGAACGATATATTAACTGTAGCAATCCCTTCTGCAATAAACAAATTTTAGTTTCTGAAAGCAATGAAGAAAAATATCTTGGTGCATGCTCATATGATTGTGTGACCAATGAAAAAAATCGTTATGTTGTAAAACATCAATTGACTGAAGTAGAACGAATTGAAAAATTGACAGCGTTAAGAGAAGAACTAGCGTTAGCAAAATAACTATTCGAAACTGTCTTGACACATCTCTGTGATTTCGATAAACTAGATTTCATTGAGTGTGTCAAGACAGGAGAGTAAAATGAAAACCAATTTAAAACATTTAACTATTTCAGCTTTATTAATCGGATTAGGCGTATTGATTCCAATGGTGATGCCTAAAGTAATGATTCCTCCGGCATCCTTTACTTTAGCGAGTCATGTCCCCGTCTTTATTGCGATGTTCTTTGCGCCGTGGGTTGCGGTAGCTGTTTCATTAGGAACCGCTTTTGGCTTCTTTATTTCAACCTCACCAATCATCGCTTTGCGGGCATTGTCCCATGTTGTTTTTGCTTATTTTGGTGCAAAATATTTGCAGAAGCATCCCGAGATTGTTTTAAAAAATGGCAAATTTACTTTTGCTAATGGTCGTTTCCAATTGTTTAATTTGGTGATTGGTATCATTCATTCTGTTTGTGAGTTAGCGGTGGTCAGTGCTTTTTATTTCATGGGAAATATGCCGGATACTTATTACTCGCAAGGGTACATCTATACGATCTTTATTTTGATGGGTGTAGGTGGATTGATTCATAGTTTAGTAGATTTCAATATCGCTTACTTTGTTGCCGGTGCTTTATATAAGCAGTTTGATTTACCGATTTTCTCATCAGCAGTGAAACAAGCGAAAGAATTAAAAAAAATATTGGTCTAACAAAAATCTTCAAAGGTTGATGCAATCAGCTTTTGGAGGTTTTTTATTCTGCTTAAAAAAAAGATTCCATTTCTTTTGCACTTTTTGCCAGAAACTTTCGTTATTAATAGTGTAGGCAGTCGCGACACCTATAACAAATCAAGAGGAGGCAATACCATGATTCAAAAAGTGAGTACAAAATTACAAGTTCAACTAACCCAGGCAGGCAGGAAGGAACTAAAACGAGTTAATTTTAGTAATGTTGTTGATGAGCCCACAGAAGAAGAGATGTTAATTTTAGGCGATGTGATGAAAGCCTTAGGACAAAACGAATCAGCACTAGATGGCGTATTAATGACTGTTCAATCAAAAGTAACGAAATAAGGAGGAAGTTAAATGTTAAAATTAAGTGCCGTATTTAAAAATAGTGTAGGTAAAAATCATACTTGGTCATATAATGAACCAAATAAAGATTTAACTGCTGACGAGATCAAAAATGAGTTAGTTAAATTATCAACTTTGGGAATTTTTGAAAAAGACGATGTACGGCTTTTTAGTGAAGTTGTTGAAGCAAGTTTTGTTGAAACGATCGAAACACCTATTTTTTAAAGATATTAAGTCTGTAGCAAATTCGCTGCAGGCTTTTTTAATTGCTATCTTTTTAAGAACATGCTAACTTTGTACTAACAAAAAGTAAGTAACGGAGGGAATCAAATGAAATCACTTTACGATGCTGGACAAGCGGACGGAAAAAATTTATTACTACTTCACGGAACTGGCGGAGATGAAACTTCTTTAGTGGATGTTGCCCGATTTTTAGATGGTAGTTGCCGCATTCTTTCTTTTAAAGGTGAAGTTAACGAAGATGGGATGAATCGATTCTTTAAAAGAAATGGCTTAAATCAATTTGATTATGAAAGTTTGGAAGAAGAAACCGATAAACTATATGAAGCAATTAAGCAAGAAAGTGAAGATAAAGGCGTTGATTTAGCTGATTGGGTTTTAGTTGGATATTCGAATGGTGCCAATATTGCCGCTCATTTATTATTGGAAAGAGATACACCTTTGCGTTATGGTATTTTTTTCCACCCAATGTCATTAGAAGTCCATACCAAAACTTCTGATTTGTCTGACAAGCGTGTCTGGATGTCCTACGGCGGCGTGAATGATCCGATAGTCAGTGAACAAGCTTTTGATGAATTGGAACGGGCTTTTGTTGCTAGAAATGCCAATGTTGTGGTAGATCGGACTGAACATGGTCATCAATTAAGTATGGATGAATTAAAATCGGCCCGCGCCTTTTTATATCAGCTTTAATCAAAAAAACTTCTATTTGTATTTAAAGGTATTTGTGATAAAATATTAAAAAAATATGAAGTGGAAGAGTGATATTGATGAGAAAAATCAACGTTGCCGTTGTGGGAGCAACTGGTGCTGTCGGGACCCAAATGATTAACATGTTAACAGAAACGAGTTTACCAATTAATCAAATTAAATTTTTAGCTTCGAAACGTTCTGCAGGAAAGACCATTAATTTCAAAGGCCAAGAATTTACGATTGAAGAACTTGTACCGGAATCTTTTGAAGGCGTTGATTTAGCACTGTTTTCTGCTGGTGGTGGTATTTCAGAAAAATTTGCCCCCGAAGCTGTTAAACGTGGCGCCATTGTAGTAGATAATACTAGTCATTTTCGGATGCAAGAAGGGGTACCTTTAGTAGTTCCAGAAGTGAATCCAGAAGCATTAAAAACACATCAAGGGATTATTGCCAATCCAAATTGTTCAACGATTCAAATGATGGTGGCTTTGGAACCAATCCGCCAAGCTTATGGGTTGAAAAGAATCATCGTTTCAACTTATCAAGCTGTTTCTGGTGCAGGAAATTTGGCTATGGATGAATTAAAACAACAAACTCAAGCTTTTCTTGACGGTGTACCAAAAGATGAAATTCCAGCTAATATTTTGCCAGCCGGCGGCGATAAGAAACATTATCCATTAGCATTCAATGCGTTGCCACAAATCGATGTCTTTGCTGAAGAAGGCTATACTTATGAAGAATGGAAAATGGTTAATGAAACGAAAAAAATCATGGAAGACAGCCAAATAAAGGTATCAGCTACTTGTGTACGAATTCCCGTTTTAACTGGTCATTCGGAATCGATTTATATTGAAACTGAAAAACCGGCTACTGTATCAGAAGTGCAAGAAATCTTAACAAATGCAGCTGGCGTCACTTTAGAAGACGATCCCAGTCAACAAATCTACCCACAAGCTTTAAATAGTGTCGGAAGTAAATCAACCTTTGTTGGTAGAATTAGAAAAGATTTAGATGAAGAGAAGGGCATCCATATGTGGGTCGTATCAGATAATTTATTAAAGGGTGCTGCATGGAACTCTGTCCAAATTGCAGAAAAAATGTTTGAGATGGATCTTTTAGGAAAATAAATCAAGTTAACAGGAAATCAGTTGATTTCCTGTTTTTTTTTGGAAATAAATAGCTAAAAAACAAAATAGTCTTATGAATATTTAATTAAAAAAATCATAAAAAAGATAATTTTTATGCATTTAGTCCTGGTATTTCTACAAGGGCTTTTTCGTTTTTAAATAAAAAAAATCTATATTATAAAAAAATATGCAAGAAATAATCGCTATTATAACAAGATAAATATCTATTTTTTCTCAAATTAATTATTTTAAATAACGATGATATGAAAATGATTTTAAATAAATTAGATAAAACGATAATAACTAAATGAAGTTAAATTTATTTTAGGTTTATGTTTTTAAAAATACCAAAAAATATAATTTATATTGATTATAAATAAATTATATTGTAAAATTTTATTAGATAGTCATGACATAAATAAATAATAATTTTTATTTTAATATTAATATTAATTTGAATTAGTTAATAAATACATTTGTAGATTTTTGATTTTATGTAAAAGGGTGAATGTTTTATGAAGAGTCCTAAGCTTAGAAAGTATCGTCGAATTGCGAGAAAAGTTCAGCAGTTGGCTGATAAATACGCAAATTATTCAGATGAAGAGTTAAAAAGTCAAACAGTCAAGTTTCGCCAGCAATTAGCAAAAGGTAAAAAATTAGAACATTTGTTGGTGGAGGCTTTTGCAGTAGTTGTTGAGGCAGATCGAAGAGTTGTTGGCTTGAAACCTTATTTTGTTCAGATTATAGGTGGAATCGCTTTATTTTATGGAAACGTTGCCGAGATGAAAACTGGAGAAGGGAAAACATTAGCGGCTACTATGCCGCTTTATTTACGCGGTTTAACTGGGAGTGGCAACTTTTTGATTACAGCAAACGATTATTTAGCATATCGTGATGGGCATGATGTCGGTCGTGTGTATGAATGGTTGGGTTTGACTGTAGGCGTGGGAGCAGAAGAACATGAAGGGGATGAAACGGTGGATAAAGAAGCTGTATATGCTTCTGATATTGTTTACACTACCCACAGTGCTCTTGGATTTGATTATCTGATTACAAATCTAGCAACAGTTCCCGAAAAACAATATGTAAAAAACTTTAATTACGCTGTTGTTGATGAAATAGACGCCGTTTTATTAGACTTGGCACAGACACCATTGGTAATTTCCGGCGCGCCTAAAGTTCAGTCAAATTTATTTGAGGTATCCGATTGGTTTGTAAAAAGTATTGAGGAAGATATAGATTATGAAATCAGCGAGGACCAGAGAAGTGTTTGGTTTACTGAGGATGGGATCAAAAAAGCAGAAAGATATTTTGATATCGAAAATATTTTAAGTGAAGAATGGTATCAAACGTATCGTCATTTGGTCTTGGCTTTAAGAGCAAATTTTATTATGAAGAATAATCGAGATTATGTAATCAGTAATGATGAGCTTTTTTTACTAGATGAAGCCAATGGTCGCAAACTGGTCGGAACAAAATTACAAGCTGGATTACATCAAGCAATTGAAGCAAAAGAGCAAGTAAAAATTACTATTGAGACAAAATCAATGGGTGTGATCACTTATCAGAATTTATTTAAAAAATTCAAAATTTTATCTGGTATGACTGGAACGGCGATGACCGATGCTGAAGAATTTCGTACAACTTATCATGTTGATGTGGTAGAAATTCCTACTAATGTTCCAATGATCAGAAAAGACCATGGAGATGAAATTTTTATTACGAATAAAGCCAAGATTATGACCTCTCTTAAAGCGGTAAAAGAAGCCATGAACCATGGCAGACCTGTTTTAATTGAAACAGGATCAGTTAGCATGTCGGATTTATATTCTATGTTGTTGTTAGATCAAAAAATTCCTCACAACTTATTAAATGCGACTACTGCAGCAAGAGAATCTTGGATCATTCGAGATGCAGGTCGAGCAGGAACGGTAACTGTAGCGACCTCGATGGCAGGACGTGGAACAGATATTAAGTTGAATCCAGCAGCCAGAGACAATAATGGTTTGTTAGTTGTCGGAACTGAGCGGATGACTAGCGAAAGAATAGATAATCAATTAAGGGGTCGGGCTGGTCGACAAGGGGATCCCGGAGACAGCGTCTTTTTTGTCTCTCTGGAAGATAAGATTGTCATTGAAAGTGCACCAAAATGGGTAGCGAAATCAAGAAAGAAACTTCATGGAGAAGTTGATGAAGAGAAAATGATTGATCCCCAACTATTAGGAAAGAAATACAAAAGTGTCATAAAGAAAGCGCAAAATAGTCGGAAAAATCAAGAGTTTCAAACAAGAAAAAATACTGTTGATTATGATGAAATTGTCAGTATTCAACGAGAAAAAATTTACGATACCCGTAATCACATCATGGATGCGTCAATGGAAGAGTTAGATGAAATTATTGCTAAATGCACCATTCAAGCCATCCAGGTATTCGTTGAGGAAAAAGAAAATTTAGATTTCAAATATATTATCAATTTCATTTTTAATAATTTTAATTATAACTATGACGTAGATGCCTTAAATATGACGATGGAACTTAGCAAAAAAAATGTGACAGATTTATTGCTGGAAATAGCAGCAGAGCAAAAAGAGCGGATTAAACAAATTATCCCTGATTTTTTCCAAATGACCTATTACAAACGGGTAATTATCTTAAAAGCAATTGACATGATGTGGGTCGAACAATCAAATAATTTGCAACAGCTTAAAACAGTTGTCAGCAGCCGTAGCTGGGGACAACATCGACCGATTTACGAGTATCAAATCGAATCGAAACGATCATTTTTAGAGATGAAGGATCACATATGGGTGGAAATATTACGTAATTTCTTACTTTCTGACTTAATACCACAAGAGGATGGAACAATTGATATTGAATTTCCATAACCAAAAAAATGATTGAACTTTTGAATAAATTAGAAAGGCGATTTTATGAGAAATTATAATGAGCTAATTAGGCGCTGTTTATGGGCCTTTATCTTAATCCTTATTATGCAACTCGGACGAAATATTTACCTGCCAGGCTTTGTTTATGAATCGAATAATATAGATGGAAGTTTATTAGATCAGTTTTTGTCTAGTGTTACAGGAGGAAATTTTACTAGACCTAGTATCTTTACTTTAGGAATTGGACCATACATGACAGGATTAATTATTTGGACCATGGTTTCTATGATAGATATCGATGCAATTAACAATCTATCGCAACGCAAACGTAGTGCTATTCAAAAATCAATTATGTTCGTTTTTGCTATCGCACAGGGAATTGCTGTGATGTTGAGATTTAGAACGATGATTGACGAGGGCTTTTTCCCAGGCTTATCAAATTTTCAAATAATAGCCATGAATGTCTTTCTTTTGTCTGCGGGTGCCATGTTTGTTTCTTGGCTCGCTGATCAGAACTGTGAAAAAGGAATCGGGGCACAGATGGTGTTCATCATCCCAGGATTGATTGGTAACTTACCTAGAATGTTAGTTACTGGTCAAACGCAAGAAGTTAGTGTCAACGCAGGAATGATCGCTGGATTAATTGTGATCACGTTGATCTTTATTTTTATGACTTTGTTTTTATACAAATCAGAAGTCCGTATTCGGATTGAACGAACAGGGATCGACAGTGAATTTAACAATTCCTACATCCCAATTCGATTATTAACTGGTGGCGCAATGCCGTTTATGTTTGCTATTACTATTTTTTCAATTCCGCCATTATTTCTATTGATTAAAAGCATTGATAATACAATTTTTTCTTATTTTTTAACCACTTATTTTACTTTTACCACAATTCAAGGAATTTTGATGTATGGCGTAATTGTTTTTGGTTTAGGAATAGGTTTTAGTTTCATGAATGTACGCCCCCATGATATCGCAAAAAATCTGAAAAAATCAGGTGATTACATATTTGGTATACCGCCGGGGGATCGAACAGAAGAATATATTAAAAAGAAGCTTTATCGAATCTGCTTTGTTGGGAACTGTTATATGGTTTTAGTTTCATGGATTCCATTGTTTATTGGATTAAAAGTACCATTGGTCACCAATTTGGCTTTTTATTTCGGGAGCTTACTAATGTTAGTTGTGATTTTGGATACATTAGTTCAAGAAGTGAAATTTATTTATTTTAAGAGTCAATATGATCTATTTTAGATAGAAATTAGAGGTGTTTTGATGAATTACTTTATACCTGATTGGAAACAAACAGGCGGTAAATGGAAAGATGAACGGACATTAAACATTATTAAATTATTTATGGAAAATGAGATAGATTACCAATTAGTTTTAATCCATTATTTACCCTTTTTAAGATATAAAGCCATGGAGCATAGTATTTATCCTAAAAATTATTGGCGTATTTATGATACTTTACAAAATATTCAGATCCAAGATGGCCATCCGATTGCCTTAAAAGAATTGGATTTACCAGAAGATGCACAACAAGTTTATACCCCACATGGCGTGTTGTTACTGAAAAATGAAGAGATTCGTGGAGAAATTGTTTTTAATGAATTTGCTTTTGTTAATCATGTTGTGGATCATTTTGGCGATATGCCGGGATACTATATCTACTTTTTTGACGACCGTGGTTTTATCTCATCGAGGCAATATATTACTGAGCAAAACTATATTGGGCGAATCGATTATTACAATGAATTTAGCGAAATTACTTTGACTGAATACTTTGGTAATGATGAACGAGTAGTTGTTAGTGATCAAGGCAATCCCGATTTTGACCATCGAGAGTATCCCAATATGTATGCGTTGATTGCAGAAGTTTTAAGAAAAAAATTTAAAGCGTTTCAATCTGAAAAAGATAGTTTAGTTACAGTTACTGAAAAAGAAATCATGACTTTGACAAATATGCTTCAAAAAGAACATAAAATTATTCGTATTTTCGATGATGATCAAAATATTAGCGACTTTGAGCAGCAATCCTTAGTAACAATGATGGAGAAAAGCTTATGTGTTGTGACGGATTCTGAGAAAAAGAAAAATGAATTAGAAGAGTTTTTAGAAAATAAAGCAAGTACACCAGTAAAAGTTGTCAACATTCCTTTATATACAACTGACTTAACTTTAGGAGTCAGTAACTCTGTTCCTCATTTGACTATTTATTGGAAAGCCAATCAATCATTTGAAGAAATGGCAGTGTCTCAAAAATTATTAATAAAAAAAATAATAAAAGATGACAAACTAGCTTTAATGATTGAAGTGGCCGATGAAGAGATGCAAGAAGAACTAGAGGAAGCCCAACGAGATATAGTAGACGCTTATTTTTCAATTGATAGTTTATCGGAAGATTTTAAAAATACCGCCACTTATCTCTACGCTAAAAGAATAAAAAAATTGTATAAGGAACAAGAAAAAGCTGTGGAGCAGCTTAAAGAAACAGAGCAATGGGCAGACTTAGTTGCTGCTTCAGAAGTATATGAACGCATTGGCTTTAGTGTGGCGCCAAACTTAACTCAGCTGAAGAAAAATCTTCATCGAGCAAGAATTTACCTTGATTTCAATGAAAATAGTGATATCCAAACTCATGCTTTGACTGTTAGTGCAGGCATACCGATGATTATTAAGACTGAAAGTGATTACTTAATAGATGGAAAAAACGGAACAGTATTAAAAAAAGTAAGTGACTTTAATGAAGTACTAGATTTTTATCTTTATGAATTGGACAACTGGAATAATGTTTTAGTTGAAAATGTTCAATTAATTGAAGAATTTGGTTCCGCTGCAACAATGGATAAATGGAGGCGAATTTTTTATGGATGAGGTAAAGCTTAAGATAACTAAAGTCTTTCACATTGGGAGAAGACCCTTTCATAGTGAAGTTTTAAACGATAACTTTCAATACAAGTGGGTACCCTCAGATTACGACTTTGTAGCGGATCAATTATTATTGAAGGTCTTAAAAGATGGAGAACTTAACCCTAAAATGTTGCGAGCTGTCTTTATTTTTTCTGAAGATGCCAAATTGTTACATGGACAGGATGACTTATTAATAAAATTCCCAGCGCATCAAATTATTTGTGAAAAAAATACAGATTTGACAACTGAAACACAAAGAATACTTGATCTGAAAGGGGCAACGATCTTCGATTTTAAAGAGGAAGCTGCACTTTTCCAATTTATCAATGAACAATTTACTAACCGGCAAGAAGGTTACAAATCCAGTCCTGATTACCTTGAAATCCATAAAAGTTTTCAAGGAGAAGTCGTAAAACAAGGGGAGGTTTTCACTGAACTGACCGGTGAATTTGGTGAAGATTTTAAACAATCGTTGACCTGGAAAATGACTTCGAATGTGATGAAAGGGGAACGCTTTGAGATTTATCCAGAATTTGAGATTGTCTCAGGCGATATTGAACTACTATTTAAATTGGTATTAATCGAAAGCGGCGGAAGAGAAATCTCCAAACAATATGAAGTGACCGGTGAAGAAATCAAAAAAAATAAAGGCATCGTTATTCAAGGAGATTCAAGACACTCAGTCTTAGGCACTACCTTATATGTCAAAGGAAATGGAAAACTTAGAATCGGACAGTTTCATATTCGCCGAGCATTAGCAAAAGGAAATGTAATGATTCCTGGTGGTAGACGGATCATTGATCACCAAGGAATGAATCAAGAATTGTTCTATTATTTCAATGCTGGTGATTTAAAACCACCGTTGAGCATTTATTTCTCTGGTTACCGTTCGGCTGAAGGATTTGAAGGACGCAATATGATGACTCGGATGAAAAGTCCATTTATGTTAATTGGTGACCCAAGATTATTAGGTGGTTGTTTTTATTTAGGGAACCCCGAATTGGAGCAACGACTAGTCGATGTCATTTTAGCAACATTAGACCGATTAGGATTTAAAAAATCAGATTTAATTTTATCAGGCTTATCCATGGGTACCTATAGCTCTCTGTACTATGCTTCTAGTCTAGAACCCCATGCTATCGTTGTTGGAAAACCTGTAACAAACATTGGAACCATCGTACTGAATGAACGAGTGATTCGACCAAATGTTTTTCCAGCGGGTTACGATATGCTCTATAACGTCATGGGTGAATTATCGGTTGCGGCAGCTGAGGAGATTGATCGAAAATTTTGGGAGAAATTTAAAAAGGGTAATTATAGCCATACAACTTTTGCGTTCGCTTATATGAAACACGATGATTATGATGTGAATGCTTTTCCAAGATTATTTGAAACAATCAAAGAGAAAGATCCGAAAACAAAAGTTTTATACAAAGGTTTAGTCGGACGACACAATGATAATTCAGATGGCATTATCAATTGGTTTTTAAAACAATATCTAAACATTTTGGTGAATGACTTTGGTCGGGAACCAATTGTTATGGATTTCTAAGGTGGGAGAATATGAGCAATGTCTTTTTAATAAGGTGGGGACATGATTTTAAGGATATCAATCCTTCCGGTGCAACCGTTAGATTTTTACCAGATGGTAAATATGAGTATTCGTCAAAATATATGTCGATAAGTGCAGTCCTGAAAACTTGGTATTCACGTTTTATTTATCAAACAAGACGTAAATCACCACTACTGCCACTTCTGATTCAAGAGAAAGCCTATGATATTTCAATTGTAGGAACTTTTGATCCAGATAAAGATATTCAGCTGACAATTGTTTTTTTTGATAACGAAAATGAAATTATTGACGAGATTTATTTTAAAAAGTTGCAGGGGCATTTTGTCTATCCTGCCGATGCCATTAGTTATGAGGTTCGCATTCAAAACAAAAGTCATCAGTCATTCATATTTAATTATTTGATGATTGCTGAAGCTGATATCAACGAACATTTTATTTTAGATATTAAAGATAACCTTCATGTAGTGAGCTTTTTGAATCAAGAATCAACCAAAAAAAACGAAATAACTATCTTAAACAGTGGGAAAAACACACTGACATTTCCAGTAAAGACTGATGAGCCTAAAAATTATTTTTTCATTTTATTAGATGAGGACAGTCAAGCATTGGATGAGGTGAGTTATGCCTATAATTTAATAACAAACAACAGCTTAGAAGCAGAGGCAGAATTTTCAATTTTTCGCGGAAATCAATATCAAAAAGTTGCCCAAAAATTTCCTTATTTACCGCAACTATTCCAAGCGTTATTGCCTGATGTGGCAAGCGAGTATTGGTTTGTTGAGGCAGAAACGGAAACGGAAAAATTAATTCAAAAGCTACAAATCAATGAGTATGCCAGTGAAATATTAGCGAATGATCGTGTGGGAGGAAATGAACGATGAATTTTTTTGTAAACAAGGCGATGGGGATTGGAAATTCAGGTGTAGAGCATGCACAATTTTATCGAGCAAAGTGTTTTGACATTGCAGGAATACCGTACAAATTTGTCTTTACTGAATTGGTTAGAAATTTACATGAGGCTATGGAAAAGTGGCATTTAGCCGATGATCAAGTAATCAATTTATGGGAAACATTTGTCCTTGGAGGAGATTACGTTTACAACGGAGCCGCAAAAAAATATGAGCATAAGACAACCATTGATATTGATTTTACTAAGACACATCGCTTGAAAAGAACGGTAACATCTTCAGGTTTATTAATTGTAGAGCACATGGAAAAATCCCTTAGCAAAAAAAATAAAGAGATGTTGTTGGTGTCTGAATATCAAGTCGAGATTTATAACTATCAAACAATGGAAAGAAAAATAATCTTTGAATGGATCGATCATCCTAATCGTGAGAAATTAATGCAAAATATTCATATTTACGATTTTGAAGGAGAAAATCTTTTCTTTAGAAATGAAGTCTTATTACAGCGCTTCTTTTTCCATTATTTAGATGCAAAATTCGAAGGAAGCTCAAACTTTTTCATTGATCGTGGACAAGAAACTGAGTCAGCATTAATTCATAATCGACCTGAGCATAGTCATTTAATCGAGATTATTCATGCTGATCATTTGTCTGATCGAGATGAACCTAGCGCGCCCCTTTGGAATAATTTCTATGAGTACTCGCTAAATCGGGCACGAATGCTAAATAAATGGATCATTTCGACTGAGCTACAAAGACAAGATTTACTGGTGGATTTTCCTGGCGAAGAAAATCGGTTTGTAACGATTCCAGTAGGGGGCATTCGTGATTATGATGAGACGGAGATTGAGAAACTTCCTGCAGACAAAAAACCAACGAAGTTCATTACTGCTTCAAGGTTAGCAGGAGAAAAACATATTGATGTTTTAGTCAGAGCGATGCACCAGCTTCACGAAGAATATCCAGAAAATATTTTAGATATTTATGGTCAGGGCGGTGAAGATATAAAAATCAGAAAAGTGATTGAAGAATTAGACGCTGGAGACTACGTAAAATTAAAAGGCCATTCTGACAATTTAGAAGCGGTTTATCAAGAATACGATGTCTTTTTATCAGCTTCATACTCAGAAGGGTTTGGCTTAACCTACATTGAGGCACTAAATGCGGGGTTACCAATTGTTACTTTCAATGCTCGTTTTGGTGCACTTGAATTAGTGAAAGAGGGAATCAATGGTTTCCTAAAAGATTATTCACGGACTGACGAGACTTTCAGTGTAAACAAAATGGCTGAGGGCATTCAGCAAATGATGAAGGCTGATTTTTCAGAATTACAAGCCAACACGCGGAAGTCCGTCAGTCAGTATCAAGATTCAGTCATAGCTAATGAATGGAGGGAATTAGTCGATGCACTATGAGATTGTGGGAACGATTCTACCAGATCATCCCGTTTGGAAAAAGCAAAAAGAGCGCTTGCTAGAAACTGATGGAAAAATAATTAGTGTCTTACCAAGTTTAGAATTTAAGAAGAATCTCTTAAAAGAAGAAGTCAACGGCATCAATATTTTAGATGAAGTGACTAAACGAAGCCATGATCCAGAAAGCTTTTTATTCTTCAGTAAAATTCCGACAGCTTCCAATGCAGAAGTATTTGTTAATGGAAACTGGACGATCTCTATTATTTGTGATGGTGATGAAATCGGTACGGTAAGCTTATATCCGAATACTCGGCGCCATGTTAAAGAAGTGAGATATACCAACACAGATGGCTCCCTTGATTATATTGAGGAATATGCCTCTGACGGCAAACTTTTTAGTATGATTTTTTATCATAAGGGTGAAATCCAAGAAATCGCTTATATGAATGATCAAAAAATTCCGATTGTTAATAACTATTTTTATGATAAACAAATGAACTTTGTGACTGTGACGAACCCTCAGACATTTGAAGTAACTGAAAAATATAATAATTCTCTTGATTTTACAGCTCAGCAGGTCGCAAACATTGTCACAGAAGAAGATGTTGTCAATTTTTCTTTTATGGGGGTGGAATTGCTGTCTCTATCAAAAACTAATTCCCACAATATTTTGCATTTGGAAGAATCACCATTTGATGAAAACGGAAATGTAAGAGGAAATCTGCTAGGTATTTTAGAAGACCGAATCAATTATGTCCAAGAAGTTCGAATGAAAAAAGAATATTATGATGCACTAAAGGCGCAAAACTTCCCAATAAACAAGGTTGAAATGTATGAAGAACCTTATGTAGAAGAAATTCCAGATTCATTAGCCACTCGCGAATAAGACAAGTTTATTGACTAGACAAACAATAATGAGGTGGTCTTATGGAAAAGAATCAACTATCAAAAGAAATCGATAAACGGTTTGAAACAGAAGAAAATAAAGTTGTGGATAATACAGAAGAGGATTCTAAAAAAGAAAAGTTTTTTAGAGTGATACTAACGTGTATCATGTCGGCTGTAGTGATTGGCTCATTAGCGTATTCGTTAATCACTGCAATACTCCAATAAGTAAAAAGGAGGGAACAGCTATGCAAAAAGATCTATTAAGTATTAACCGAATGATTAACAAAAAAAACCCCGGACTAAAAGAACCACAAATGTCGGTTGTAGCTGTCAATCTCAGACGTGAAGAATTAGAAAACATTCGTAAGAAAAAAGGGATTCCAGTCAGGGTTTTTGAAAAAAAGATTAATTTATCGAAATCTCGCTACTATCGCTGGCTACAATATCAGGTTGATTTGCCGATGGAGATGATTATCGGACTAAAGAAAGTCTTGAATATCTCAGACATTGAACTGCTGCAACTAGTTGTCTCATCAACGGATGAACAGCTCCAGCTACTGACATTGTTAATTTATACTTCATTGTCAGACGAGCAAGCTGAATTCGCACAATTTATTCAAATCAAAAATAAATTAGAGAAATATCGGAAAATCGGTGATGATAATACCCCTTATTTTCTGATGCTGACCTATGCCGATTTAGTAATAAATTCTTTGCAAGAAGAGAGTGCAGCCGTCTCACTAGAAAAAATTGAGAGCTATTTTTTAAGTATTGATTTCTTAAGTATCTTTGATATTTTACTCTATTTAGGAACTTTAAAAATCAAACAAAAATTTGATTTACCAGAAAGCTCGATGGAAAAAGAGATGCTGTTGCTGGAACACGAAACCTTACGGAAGCTGGCTTGTGAATACAATGACGAAAGTATCTCAATTTTGATTGGCTGCGTCGTAGATATCACCATGTTTTATTCAGTTATCTCGCCAGAAAATACAAAGCCGCTAATTATAAAAGCGATTGAAATTTTAGCGGATAATTATCGATTAGATTCATATACCGAAAATATTTTAGTATTCTTAGACAATCTTTTAAACGAAGAGCATCGAGATGAAGCCTTCATCGCTACTTTTAGGAAAAATTTTGAGGAAAGTCGCTGGTGTCTACCAAAATGTGAAACTGATTTTTTTGGCGATTTAATTAAAGAGGAGGAGTATTTTTTTGAAAAAATGGTTAACCCACATCATTGAGGGAGCGTCAGTGGATGCTGTCTCAAAATCAAGAGGAGATATCGGTGAGATTGGTAGATCGGTTGGTTATGATCCGCTGTATATTTACCGCTACCAAGATCCCAATGAAACGCTGGATGCACTAAAGTCAAGAATTGACGGTATTACTGCGGCAGCCAAACCGGGTGATTTACTGATTTATCAATACCCTAATTACAACGGTGGTCTTTTTGAAGAAACTTTTATTAACCGGATGAAGATGAGAAGAATGCATGTCGCTATTTTAGTTCACGATTCAGAACTCATCCGCGGATCTAGCTACAACGATGAGAAAAAACTTTTCAATATGGCGGATGTTTTAATTGTTCATAACCAACGAATGGAAGATGAATTAAGAGCATTTGGTGTGACCACTAAAATGATTCACAAAGAATTGTTTGATTACTTAGTCCCAGATTTAGTAGGAAAACCTGTAAATACCTTAAATAAAAAAATTGTTTTTGCTGGAAATGTACAAAAATCTTTATTCTTAAGAGAATGGGATGCTAAGACAAAAATGATTGTTTATGGACGCAAAGGAAAAGTTGAACTAAGTGAGCAGATCGATTACCAAGGTGAATTTTTGCAAGACGAATTGTTACGCATGTTGCCAAATGATGGTTTTGGTTTGGCTTGGGATGAAGACATTCCAGATGGTGGTTTTTACGGTCGCTATACTAAATACAACGCGCCTCACAAAATTTCACTATATTTGTCTTTAGGTATGCCAGTGATTGTTTGGGAAGAATCTGCTGCAGCAATCATGGTAAAAAAATACGGGCTAGGCTACACGATATCTGCTTTAGATGAAATCGATGACTTGATGGTTTCGATCGATGCACAAGAGCTAATCTCTGTAAAAAATAGAGTGATTAAATTCAGTAAAGTTTTGAGAGAAGGCATGTTCACAAAAAATGCCATCAATCAATTTGAAAATTATATTCTATTTCCTGAACCAAAAGAAGTGATCGAAGATAATGAAAAATAGAATAGCTAAAAAAAAACGTAAAAAAGAAAAAATGATTGCCCAAGATCAAATAGATCAGAAAGAAAAAAGAGACAATCCGTCACTATCCATCCGCCCATTAACACTGCGACTAGAAAAAATTGAGCAACGCTTGGAGGCTTTAAAAAAAGGCGCACCGGTTTTAATCGACACAGAAGAAACTGCAGCTAATACCGAGTTATTAATGATTGTTAAAAAAATGAGTAAAACAGAATTAGCTGAAACAGAGGAACGTTTGTCGAATCAAAGACATGATATCCAAGCTATCTCAAAAAATTATTTTCAATTGGCTCGTGATAAAAAAGTTGAAGCTGCGAAATTGGCAGAAGAAGCACGACAAGCTAAAATTCTGGAGGAACAAACAGCGCTACAAGAATTAAGAGCAATTATAAAAGAACGTGCTGAAAAATCACCAAAATCCTTTAAATTAAAAAGATCAAAATCAGGTTCAGAAGATCATTTGGAAGATGAGGAAAAAGATAATGAATTTGAATAAGCATGATTATGATTATCTCATCGTTGGTTCAGGCTTTTTTGGTAGCATCTGGGCAAGAGAAGCTGCTGAAACAGGAAAAAAAGTCCTGTTAATCGAACGACGAGACCACATTGCTGGAAATATGTATACTTATTCTGAAGAAGGAATCACAATTCATCAGTACGGGCCGCACATTTTCCATACTGATAATCAAAAAGTATGGGATTATGTTAATCGTTTTACGACTTTTAAAAACTATATCAATCAAGTAGTGGCAAACTATCGGGGCGAGCTGTACAACTTGCCCTTCAATATGAATACCTTTTACCAAATGTGGGGCGTCAAAACACCAGCAGAAGCCAAACTAAAAATTCAGCAACAACAAAAAGCTGGTCAATTGAAGCAAGAACCGCAAAATTTAGAAGAACAGGCGATTCATTTAATCGGTCAAGATATCTATCAAAAGCTCATCAAAGGCTATACCGAAAAGCAATGGGGCCGAAAAACAACTGAACTTCCACCATCGATTATTAAAAGATTGCCGGTGCGTTTCACTTTTGATAATAATTATTTTAATCATCAGTATCAAGGAATACCGGCAAATGGATATACGGAATTATTTGAGAATTTGCTGGATCATCCAAATATTGATGTACAAATCAACACAGACTTTTTCGATCAACGAAAAGAATATATCAAGGAATTTCCTAAGATTATCTTTACTGGCATGATTGATCAATTTTTTGATTATCAATTTGGACATCTAGAATATCGCTCTGTTCGCTTTGAAAATGAACTGGTGGAAAGTGACAATGTTCAAGGAAATGCGGTGATTAATTACACCGACTTTGAAACACCTTTTACACGCAGTATCGAATGGCGTCATTTTGATAAAAAAGGGAATCAAAATAAATCGATTCTATCAAAAGAATATCCAACCGAGTGGACACCAGAAAAAGAAGCCTATTATCCAGTCAATGATGAAAAAAATACTCAGATGGTAAATCGCTATCGCTCACTAGCAGAAGAATTCCCACAATTTATTTTTGGTGGACGACTAGGAGAATACAAGTATTATGATATGGATCAGGTGATTGCCAGTGCGCTGGCATCAGTTGAGAAGCATTTGAAGGAGTAAAATATAAAAAATTATTCATTAAGATGAATGTGAAGGACTGTAAAATAGTCTTTTGTGTTTGTCTTTTTTTTTGATGATTTTAGTAATCGGCTAACCACCAAGATAGCAGAAAACTCAGCTCAATCACCAAAATAAAAGAAAAAATGTATGTTTAGAATAGCATTCAGACTTTTTTGTCTTTTTTATTAATTATTTTGAATAACGATGCAGCTATTAAAATAGTAAATATATCTCTTATTAATTTTACTACTTCGAAAGGAGAGATTAAAACGAAAGTCATAATAGAAATTGCTAACCAGAACATAATAAATTTTTTACTCATAAGTTTAATTTTAAGATGCTTTTTATTTGCATAAAACCAAACGAAAAATGTCATATAAGCAACATAAACAATTATAAAACTAATTATCATTATAAATCCAAATAAGATTACAAATGGTAAAAACTCTATAATAATTTGATAGAACCTTAATGAATCAAAGCTTGAAAAATCAAGATTTGGAAAGGGAAAACTTATGAATACTTTGATAATTGAACCAACTGATGAACTTATAGAAATTAAGTAAACTATTGTGAAAATTCGAAGCAGCCAAAGTTCACTGTTATTAATTTTGATGAAGTGATTTTCATCTGCTCTTTCAGAATATAAGTGAGCTAAAATGAAAAAACAAGAAATAAAGAGTATGTCTACTAGAAAAAGCATTTCAATTCTCCTTTTTTATAAATTATATCATAAGAAAATTTAAGTAACTCAGCCTTTTATGGAAAATAAAATCCCTCACCTTGATTAGTGAGGGGAAGTATTAATTATTCAACTGTAACTGTTGACGTTGCAGAAAGACCATCTTCAGTTGTAGCAGTGATTGTTGCAGTACCAGCGGAAACCCCTTGAACTTTACCATTACTGAACACTCTGGCTATTGATTCATCAGAGCTAGACCAAGTAATTTTTGGAGTTTCTGATGGCTCAGGTGTAATTGTAGTTTTTAGGATTTTTGTTTTACCAATTTGTAAATTAAAAGTTTCTGGAGATATTGACAATTGAATATCATTGGATTTTTCAACTATTACTGGAACCTCTATTACATGAGTAATAGGCCATGCATCACTAGGAGGTTCACCAGGTGTTCTATTTCTATCGCTCATAAGGTAAAGTTCTGCTTTATATATGCCAGGATTTGTTACATCGAAAGAATAATAATTGAAACTAGATACTCTATATGGGAAACCATAATTATCAGTTCCATAAATGTGATCAGTTCCGAATACTGTGTCCATAAGTTCTGAATATTCAGGGGTTTCTTTGAATGCGCTAAATTTTATTGGTTTTATAGGAATTGAATTATCCATTATTATTATTGGAAATTCTGTTTCAATGTTAGTTTCAGGGTCTAAATAACCATCCTCTTGTTTTTGAGCAAGTGTGAATTTGGTGATATATGTTCCTTGCGTTTCCCAATCAACGTTACCGTAACTACCGTCCCAACCATTTATATATAAAGGTTCATTATCTAAAGTGTATGCGAAGACGTTATCTCCATCTGGTTGAGTATACGCATAATCAAAATAGTGAGGGTAAGTTGGTCCTTTATGACTTGCAGGATAGTAGGCAGGTTTAACATTCTTAATTCTAGGGTCAGTGCTTACCGATTGATTAATATCTAAGGTTGATTCTGTAGCTTGCACAGTTTCATTATCAGCAAATGAAGAACTTCCAATTAACAGCACAGTAGACAGGAGAGACAGAACGACAAACAACTTAGTAAATTTTTTCATAGTGAAACCCCTTTCTTAGTTATGAGAAAAGGATATCATGAGAATCAAATTTATAAATAAAAGGTCTCATTTTTGGGACGTAATTGTCTGCTAACGTCAGCTATTGCAAACTAAAAAGATATCTAATCCATTTAACATATCAATTTCGATAAATTTTGACAGTCAGAAAACATTTTTTAATAAAAAATGAAATAATTTCATTTGTTTTTTATATTTTTAAAAATAAAAATTGAATTATTGTTAATAATTCCGATGAAATTAAAATAAAAAACCCTGTAAGTTGAAAAAAATTATCAATATAACTAATAAAATAAATGTAAAACAGTGTTTATCGACATATTAAAGTCTGTAAACACTGTTTTTTAGCGTTTTTATCATTTTTATTATTTAAAATAATTGTTTATAAATAATTTGTCCCATTTTCGGCACAAATATAACAAAATATAAAATTTTATGAGAAAATTATAAATGACGATGACTGCTATTTCTTAATTTAGTAAAGAAATAGTAAAAAAACGTTAATCAAAAGAAAGGGGATAATAAGAGATATATGAGCCGTAAAAATAATTTAAAAAAGCTGTTAGAATCTAACAAAAAAGAGCACTACAAGATGTACAAAAGTGGCAAACATTGGATGTATGCCATGATTACGGCTGTTGGTGGTGTATTAGGGATTAATGCCTTTGCTTCGCAATCGTATGGTGTTCCTGATAACACACAAGCCGATGCTGGTAAAGAAGCGGATACCAGTGACCTCTTAGCCAATCAAGAGAGGACTACCATACCCGCAGCTGAAAATAATACAACAGCGGAAGATTCTTCAGCAACAAAACCGGCAATATCTGATGCATTAGGCACTGACCAGAAATTAAATGAAGCGGCAGCTAGCCAAGATGCACAAGTCGATCATAATTCAGACACCAATGAATTAAACATCGGATTAAAAGATGGATTGACACCAAGTACCGATCTAATCGAAGCCGCAGCGGAATACTCCGCAAAGAACAATTTAGTCACGAACTTTACGTCACGTTCAGCTTATGCTCTAGCTGAATTTGGAACTGTTGCAAGTGATGCAGATGGAGGAGTTGAAAACGGGAGAACAGATTTTGATAATGAAATTGCTGATCCTACACCTGTTCCTAAACCAACATCTATAACAGTAGATGTTCCGGATACAATTGCTAATATTGATACTTATCATGCTGATGCGGAAGCTGCAGGAACCTTAAGGACAGTTACAACGTGGCAAGAACTTCAGTCTGCGTGGCAAGATACTACTGTTAAATTTATTGATATTACACAAGATTTTGATGCACCTACTTCAGCAGTCAGTACTAGTATGTTGAGGAATGTTAGTACAGCAGGAACGGATGTTATTGTTAATGGGAACGGTCATAATGTTAATTTATGGCAATCTAAATTTGCAATGACTAAGACTGCTCAAATGGCAAGAAATACTGTTCAGGTCACCATTACGGATTTGAACGTACAACAGGGGGATAGTGCGGACTCTAGAATTTCAAGTTATGCAGGATATAATAGAGCATTAATAGATGTAAATGACTATAGGACTGGTGTTACAGTTAATGTTAATAATGTTAATTTAACACCGAGAACGGATCCTAACACTAACGGTGTATATGCTCAAACTGCAGTATCTCCACGTCTTGTTAATAACGTTGGAGGTGACGTATATCTATCTGGTAATATTTATGCAGAGACTGATCATGAATTTGTACAGGTTGGTAGTCTATCGATTGCCAATAATACTAACATAAAAACAGCAAGGCCTAATACACCCGCCTATAGTCAATATTCAGCTGTTTACTTTTATGATATAAGCATTCCAGGTTGGTCCCATGCTGATCGCTATTTTACGGTTGGAGATGGTGCAACGCTAGACTTTAATGAAAATCCTAATGTAACAGCTAATGATTATCCTGCAGTATTCTCCGATTACGGTAGATGGGACGTGGGGGATGATGTAACTTGGAATCAAGACGGATTTAGACGATTGATTGATGATACTTATTGGTATACAGGAAGAAGAACTATTACTTTTGGTCAAAATCTTAACATGACAGCCTCAAGAACTACTGGTATTTACGCTTTTTACCTTACAAAAGGAAGTACGGTTGTTTTCAATGCAAATACAACTTTAAATCTCGAACAATGGAATTCTAATAACGTTGTCCGACTTGAAGGTGGTTCACTATTAAACTTTATTTCTCCGAAATCTCTTCATATTGCTAGGTTAAACGGTTCAGGAGCTCCTGCAGAGGGGCAAGCTTTTTATGTTGGAGGGTCAGGTAACGGTAGAAGCAGTGAGTTTAGGATGAATAATTCTTCCATAAACTCATGGGAGAGTAATTATTCAGGAAATCTTCCAGAAGGTACAGCTAGAGATAAATTCGTTACTTTGTCGTATTATGGTGGACAATATTCAACGCTGACGTATGCTGATGGGAATTCTATAAACTATTCGAATGTAATTACTAATAAGACCAGAGAAATTTTAACTAATGCAATTGACCCAGGTGCAATAAAAGTCAACTATATTTTATCAGATGGCTCAACAGCTCAAACAGTCGATGTACCGATTACACCAGAAAATAATTATATTGGTCAGTTTATTCAACTAAGAACTGAAGAGTATGTGAACCAAATTCCTGAAAACTACATGTGGGCACTTGGAAGTCAAATACCAACCGGTGCTAACCAAGATGGTGGCGACCCAACAAGTACGGAAGATGATGGTGATAATGGACAAGCTGGTGTAGCAATTGTTCCAATGGAGAATGAAGAATACACTTACAATATTTATCTGTATGGTAAACCAAATCCAAATATTCATTATGAATATGTTGATGTTGAATCTGGTGCTGTTATACAAAGTGATTATGTTACACCTTCATTAGAAGCTTCAGGTACAAACTTGCTTCCAGCCAATTACGGAAATACGATTGATTGGACAAATGATTATTATACGAAATCACCATTTGAATCAGGTGGTCAAACCAACTTACCAAACGGTACTCACTATGCAACTGGTGATGAGTTAATAAATTCAAGTAGACAAACATTTACCCAACCAACTAGTACGGTTGTACCCGAAGATACAGTGACTCCTGATACAGTTCAAATTTATGTCGTTGCAGATATGCAACAAGTAAACGTCACTTTTACAAAATCTGACGGTCTTGGTATGGATAATCCGGAACAGGCAACTAGTAAAACGTATACGGGTAAAACAGGTCAACAAATCAGTCTTGAAGATCTAGTTGGTGCAGATATCATTGAACCAGGCTACCATATAGATCCAGCAGCTGAAGCATTCGTATATGATAATACGCCAAATGGTGCAAGTGCAACGCAAGATGGTACTCCGCAAAATATAACAGTGGAATTAATCCCTGATTATCAAATTGCAGGAATCACCTCAACAAATGAACCACTGCACAATCCTGGTGATGATACTGAATTATATGGACCAATTCCAAATAATATTGGTGAAGATGCAGGATTTAGTGTGGCAGGAAGATCTAATGAAAATATTGTACTTCCGAAAACCGATGCAGATTTAGAAAGATACGGATTCATTTATACTGTTAAAGGGCCAAATGATACGGATTACAACACATTAGCTGAAGCTTTAGCAGCCAATTCAACATTTGATACAACCAGTAATGGTGTTCAACAACAAGATGCTACACCACAGATCTTTGAAGTTACCTATGCTGAAGAACCTATTTCAGCTTCAGAATCAGCATCAATTAGTGAATCAGAAAGTGTTTCGGAATCTATTTCTTTATCCGACTCTGAATTAGTTTCAGAATCTAAGTCATTATCTGATTCAGAAGTAGAATCAATCAGTAAATCTATCTGGGAATCAGAAAGTGCTGAAGTTTCTGATAGTGAATTACAAGAATCAATGAGCTTGTCCATGTCAGAAGAGATATCAGATAGCATTTCAGATTCAATTTCAGACAGCGAAGAGATTAGTGATTCATTTTCTTTATCAGAAAGTATCTCTTCCAGTTTTGAAAACAGTGAATCGATATCAGCAAGTAAATCCTTAGAAGAAAGTATTTCTGATTCAGAATCTGAATATGAGGAATCTATCTCAATTTCCGAATCTCTTATTATTAGTAACTCTATCTCGGATTCGTTGATAGATGATTCAGTATCGATTTCAGCATCAACTTCAGATTCATTGATAGACGATTCGTTATCATTTTCAGCGTCAAGTTCAGATTCATTAATAGATGATTCGTTATCAATTTCGGCATCAAGTTCAGATTCGTTGATAGATGATTCATTATCAATTTCAACCTCAGTTAGTATGTCTAATTCTGATTCAGAACTAGAAGAATCTCTCTCAGCTTCCGAATCAATCAGTACATCCTACTCTGATTCAGAAGTAAGTGAATCTTATTCGACATCAAGAAGTGTCAGTACGTCGGAAAGTATCGAAGAATCAGAATCCTTATCTATTGTAGTAAGTGAATCAGAATCAAGAAGTCGCTCAGTCAGTGCTTCAGTAAGTCAATCGATCTCCATTTCTCGAAGTGATAGTAATGAAATTTCTGAAAGTAAGAGTGTAGAAGAAAGTCTAAGTTACAGCACAAGTAACTCGATTAGTGCAAGTAATTCCGAAAGTGATTTTAATAGTCGCTCAGTGAGTGCAAGTATTTCTGATGTTGTTTCAGATAGTTTATCAGACGAACAATCACTTAGCCGTTCAATCAGTGCAAGTCTATCGGATAGCACATCGGATAGCGTATCAGATGAAGAATCATTAAGCCGCTCGATTAGCGCAAGTTTATCGGACAGCACATCAGATAGCTTGTCAGATGAAGAATCACTAAGTCGTTCAATAAGTGCGAGCCTATCAGATAGTAATTCGGATAGCGTATCGGATGAAGAATCGTTAAGCCGCTCGATTAGTGCAAGTTTATCGGATAGCACATCAGATAGCGTGTCAGATGAAGAATCATTGAGCCGTTCAATCAGTGCGAGCCTATCAGATAGTAATTCGGATAGCGTGTCGGATGAAGAATCGTTAAGTCGCTCAGTTAGCGATAGTAATTCAGACAGTGTGTCAGATGAAGAATCGCTAAGTCGTTCGATTAGTGCGAGCCTATCGGATAGTAATTCGGATAGTGTGTCAGATGAGACATCGTTAAGCCGTTCGATCAGCGCAAGTTTATCGGACAGCACATCAGATAGTTTGTCGGATGAAGAATCACTAAGCCGTTCGATCAGTGCAAGTCTATCGGATAGTAATTCAGATAGCTTGTCGGATGAAGAATCGTTAAGCCGTTCAATCAGCGCGAGTCTATCAGATAGTAATTCAGATAGCGTGTCAGATGAAGAATCATTGAGTCGTTCAATAAGTGCGAGTCTGTCAGATAGTAATTCAGACAGCTTGTCAGTTGAGGAATCGCTAAGTCGCTCAATCAGTGACAGTAATTCGGATAGTTTATCGGATGAAATATCGTTAAGCCGTTCAATCAGCGCGAGTCTATCGGATAGTAATTCAGATAGTTTGTCGGATGAAGAATCGTTGAGTCGTTCAATAAGTGCGAGCCTATCAGATAGTAATTCGGATAGTTTGTCAGTTGAGGAATCGCTAAGTCGCTCGATCAGTGATAGTAATTCGGATAGTTTGTCGGATGAAATATCGTTAAGCCGCTCAATCAGCGCAAGTTTATCGGACAGCACATCAGATAGTTTGTCAGACGAAGAATCATTGAGTCGCTCAATCAGTACAAGTGTTTCAGACAGTAATTCAGATAGCTTGTCGGATGAAGAATCGCTAAGTCGTTCGATCAGCGCGAGTCTATCAGATAGTAATTCAGATAGCTTGTCAGTTGAGGAATCGCTAAGTCGCTCAATCAGTGACAGTAATTCGGATAGTTTATCGGATGAAATATCGTTAAGCCGTTCAATCAGCGCGAGTCTATCGGATAGTAATTCAGACAGCCTGTCGGATGAAGAATCATTGAGTCGCTCGATAAGTGCAAGTTTATCGGATAGCACATCGGATAGCGTATCAGACGAAGAATCATTGAGCCGCTCAATCAGTGATAGTAATTCAGACAGCTTGTCAGTTGAGGAATCGCTAAGTCGCTCAATCAGTGATAGTAATTCGGATAGTTTGTCGGATGAAATATCGTTAAGCCGCTCAATCAGCGCAAGTTTATCGGACAGCACATCAGATAGTTTGTCAGACGAAGAATCATTGAGTCGCTCAATCAGTACAAGTGTTTCAGACAGTAATTCAGATAGCTTGTCGGACGAAGAATCGCTAAGTCGTTCAATCAGCGATAGTAATTCAGACAGCATATCGGATGAAGAATCATTAAGCCGCTCAATCAGCGCGAGTCTATCGGATAGTAATTCAGATAGTTTGTCAGATGAAGAATCGTTGAGTCGTTCAATAAGTGCGAGCCTATCAGACAGTAATTCAGATAGTGTATCGGATGAAGAATCGTTGAGTCGTTCAATAAGTACGAGCCTATCAGATAGTAATTCGGATAGTTTGTCAGATGAAGAATCGTTGAGTCGCTCAATAAGTGCGAGCCTATCGGATAGTAATTCAGATAGCGTATCTGATGAAGAATCGCTAAGCCGCTCAATCAGCGATAGTAACTCAGACAGCTTATCAGACGAAGAATCGCTAAGTCGTTCGATCAGCGCGAGTCTATCAGATAGTAATTCAGATAGCGTGTCAGATGAAGAATCATTAAGCCGTTCGATCAGTACAAGTATTTCAGACAGTAATTCAGATAGCATATCAGCTGAGGAATCGCTAAGTCGCTCAATCAGTGATAGTAACTCAGACAGCTTGTCAGACGAAGAATCATTAAGTCGTTCGATTAGTGCAAGTCTATCGGACAGCACATCAGACAGTTTGTCGGATGAAGAATCATTGAGTCGTTCAATCAGTGCGAGCCTATCAGATAGTAATTCGGACAGCGTATCAGATGAAGAATCATTAAGTCGTTCAATCAGTGCAAGCTTATCGGATAGTAATTCAGATAGCGTGTCGGATGAAGAGTCGTTGAGTCGTTCGATTAGCGCGAGTCTATCGGATAGTAATTCGGATAGTTTGTCAGACGAAGAATCATTGAGCCGCTCGATAAGTTCGAGTCTGTCAGATAGTAATTCAGATAGCATATCAGCTGAGGAATCATTAAGTCGTTCAATCAGTGACAGTAATTCGGATAGCTTGTCTGATGAAGAATCGCTAAGTCGTTCAATCAGCGCGAGTCTATCAGATAGTAATTCAGATAGCGTGTCAGATGAAGAATCGCTAAGTCGTTCGATCAGCGCGAGTCTATCAGATAGTAATTCAGATAGCGTGTCAGATGAAGAATCATTGAGTCGTTCAATAAGTGCGAGTCTGTCAGATAGTAATTCAGATAGCGTATCAGACGAAGAATCATTGAGTCGTTCAATAAGTTCGAGTCTATCAGATAGTAATTCAGATAGTGTGTCAGATGAAGAATCATTGAGTCGCTCGATAAGTGCGAGCCTATCAGATAGTAATTCAGATAGCGTGTCAGTCGAGGAATCACTAAGTCGTTCGATCAGTGACAGTAATTCAGATAGTTTGTCAGATGAAATATCATTGAGTCGTTCGATCAGCGCGAGTCTATCGGATAGTAATTCGGATAGCGTGTCTGATGAAGAATCATTGAGTCGCTCGATAAGTGCGAGTCTATCAGATAGTAATTCAGATAGTGTGTCTGATGAAGAATCGCTAAGTCGTTCAATCAGCGATAGTAATTCAGACAGCTTGTCAGTTGAGGAATCGCTAAGTCGCTCGATCAGTGACAGTAATTCGGATAGTTTGTCAGATGAAATATCGTTAAGTCGTTCAATCAGCGCGAGTCTATCAGATAGTAATTCAGATAGTGTGTCAGATGAAGAATCGCTAAGTCGTTCAATCAGCGATAGTAATTCAGACAGCTTGTCAGTTGAGGAATCGCTAAGTCGCTCGATCAGTGACAGTAATTCGGATAGTTTGTCAGATGAAATATCGTTAAGTCGTTCGATCAGCGCGAGTCTATCAGATAGTAATTCAGATAGCGTGTCAGATGAAGAATCGTTGAGTCGTTCGGTCAGCGCGAGTCTATCGGACAGCACATCAGATAGTTTGTCGGATGAAGAATCATTGAGTCGCTCAATCAGTGACAGTAATTCAGATAGTTTGTCAGATGAAGTATCACTAAGTCGTTCGATAAGTGCGAGTCTATCAGATAGTAATTCGGATAGCGTATCAGACGAAGAATCATTGAGTCGCTCAATTAGTACAAGTATTTCTGATAGTAATTCAATCAGTCTATCAGCTGAAGAATCATTAAGCCGTTCAGTTAGCGACAGTATCTCTAACAGCATCTCGGATTATGAATCGTTGAGTCGCTCAATCAGCGCAAGTATCTCAGACAGTAATTCCGATAGTGTTTCAGATTATGAATCGTTAAGTCGTTCTATTAGCGCAAGCATTTCTGATAGCAATTCCGATAGCCTGTCAGATCAAGAATCATTAAGTCGCTCAATTAGTGCAAGTATTTCTAATAGTAATTCAACAAGTGTTTCCGATTACGAATCACTAAGCCGTTCAGTTAGCGATAGTATCTCCAACAGCATTTCGGATTATGAATCGTTGAGCCGCTCGATTAGCGCAAGTATTTCAGATAGTAACTCAGATAGTACTTCGGATTATGAATCGTTAAGTCGTTCTATTAGCGCAAGTATCTCAGACAGTAATTCCGATAGTCTTTCGGATCGTGAATCACTAAGTCGCTCAATTAGCGCAAGTGTTTCTGAAAGTAATTCAGATAGTCTTTCAGATCAAGAATCATTGAGTCGTTCGATCAGTGCTAGCATTTCAGATAGTAATTCAACAAGTGTTTCCGATTACGAATCACTAAGCCGTTCAGTTAGCGATAGTATCTCCAACAGCATTTCGGATTATGAATCGTTGAGCCGCTCGATTAGCACAAGTATTTCAGATAGTAACTCAGATAGTACTTCGGATTACGAATCACTAAGTCGTTCGATTAGCGCAAGTGTTTCCGATAGTAATTCCGATAGTCTTTCGGATCGTGAATCACTAAGTCGCTCAATTAGCGCAAGTGTTTCTGAAAGTAATTCCGATAGTCTTTCAGATCAAGAATCATTGAGTCGTTCGATCAGTGCTAGCATTTCAGATAGTAATTCGACAAGTGTTTCTGATTACGAATCACTAAGCCGTTCAGTTAGCGATAGTATCTCTAACAGCATTTCGGATTATGAATCGTTGAGCCGCTCGATTAGCACAAGTATTTCAGATAGTAACTCAGATAGTACTTCGGATTACGAATCACTAAGTCGTTCGATTAGCGCAAGTGTTTCCGATAGTAATTCCGATAGTCTTTCAGATCGTGAATCACTAAGTCGCTCAGTTAGTGCAAGTGTTTCAGATAGTATGGATTCCTTAAGTCGTTCAGTTAGCGCGAGTGTATCGGATAGTATTTCGAATTACGAGTCATTAAGTCGTTCAATTAGTACCAGCATTTCCGATAGTAATTCCGATAGTCTTTCAGATCAAGAATCATTAAGTCGCTCAATTAGTGCAAGTATTTCTAATAGTAATTCGACAAGTGTTTCCGATTACGAATCTCTAAGCCGTTCAGTTAGCGATAGTATCTCTAACAGTATTTCGGATTATGAATCGCTGAGTCGCTCAATCAGTGCAAGTATTTCAGATAGTAACTCAGATAGTACTTCGGATTACGAATCCCTAAGCCGTTCAGTTAGCGATAGTATCTCTAACAGCATTTCGGACTATGAGTCACTAAGCCGCTCGATTAGCGCAAGTATTTCAGATAGTAACTCAGATAGTATTTCTGATTACGTATCACTCAGTCGTTCGGTTAGTACCAGCTTGTCTAATAGCTTGTCAGAACAAGAGTCACTAAGCCGTTCAATTAGTACAAGTATTTCCGATAGTAATTCAGATAGTTTATCTGATTATCAGTCCTTAAGTCGTTCGATCAGTGCTAGCGTTTCCGATAGTAATTCAGATAGCATCTCAGATCGTGAATCACTCAGTCGCTCAGTTAGTGCAAGTGTGTCAGATAGTATGGATTCCTTAAGTCGTTCGATTAGCGCGAGTGTATCGGATAGTATTTCGAATTATGAGTCACTAAGTCGTTCAATCAGTACAAGTATTTCTGATAGTAACTCAGATAGTAATTCAGATCGTGAATCGTTGAGTCGTTCGATTAGTGCCAGCATTTCTGATAGTAATTCGGATAGCATCTCGAATTACGAGTCACTGAGCCGCTCAATTAGTGCAAGTATTTCCGACAATAATTCTGATAGCCTTTCAGATCAAGAATCCTTAAGTCGTTCGATCAGTGCTAGCGTTTCCGATAGTAATTCAGATAGCATCTCAGATCATGAATCGCTAAGTCGCTCAGTTAGTGCGAGCGTATCAGACAGCATGGATTCCTTGAGTCGTTCAATTAGCGCAAGTGTATCAGATAGTATTTCGAATTATGAATCCTTAAGTCGTTCGATTAGTACAAGTGTTTCCGATAGTAATTCAGATAGTATTTCGGATTATCAATCGCTAAGTCGTTCGATCAGTGCAAGTATTTCAGATAGTAATTCAGATAGCCTTTCAGAATACGAGTCATTAAGTCGTTCAGTTAGTGATAGCTTATCGAACAGTATTTCAGATCAAGAATCCTTAAGTCGTTCGATTAGTATGAGTATTTCGGATAGCTTGTCAGATCAAACTTCATTAAGTCGCTCGATCAGTGCAAGTATTTCCGACAGTAACTCCGATAGTTTATCTGATTATCAGTCATTAAGTCGTTCGATCAGTGCTAGCGTTTCTGATAGTAATTCCAATAGTGTTTCGGATTACGAATCATTAAGCCGTTCAGTTAGTGCGAGTGTATCGGATAGTATGGATTCCTTGAGTCGTTCAATCAGTGACAGCATATCTGATAGTATTTCAGACTATGAATCATTAAGTCGCTCGATCAGTGCAAGTATTTCTGATAGTAATTCCGATAGTGTTTCGGATTACCAGTCACTAAGTCGTTCGATTAGTATGAGCATCTCTGATAGCTTGTCGGATCAATCGTCATTAAGTCGTTCAATCAGTGCAAGTATTTCTGATAGCAACTCAGATAGTCTTTCAGACTACGAATCTCTGAGCCGCTCAATCAGCGCCAGCATCTCTGACAGTAATTCAGATAGTATCTCGGATCATGAATCACTAAGTCGCTCAGTTAGTGCGAGTGTATCGGATAGTATGGATTCCTTGAGTCGTTCGATTAGCGCCAGCGTATCTGATAGTATTTCGAACTACGAGTCACTCAGTCGTTCAATCAGTGCAAGTATCTCTGATAGTAACTCAGATAGTCTTTCGGACTACGAATCGTTAAGTCGCTCAATTAGCACAAGTATTTCTGACAGTAATTCAGATAGTATCTCAGATCAAGAATCACTGAGTCGCTCAGTTAGTGCGAGTGTGTCAGATAGTATGGATTCCTTAAGTCGTTCAATCAGTGCCAGTGTCTCTGATAGTATTTCGAATTATGAATCACTAAGTCGTTCGATCAGCACGAGTGTTTCTGATAGTTTGTCAGATCAATCATCCTTAAGCCGTTCGATTAGTACGAGCATATCTGATAGTCATTCAGATAGTGTTTCAGATTACGAATCACTGAGCCGCTCAATCAGTGCAAGTATCTCAAACAGTAACTCTGATAGTATTTCGAACTACGAATCGTTAAGTCGCTCGATTAGCGCAAGTGTGTCTGATAGCGTCTCAGACCAGTTGTCCTTAAGTCGTTCTATCAGTACAAGTATTTCCGATAGTAACTCAGATAGCATTTCGGATTACGAATCACTCAGCCGTTCGATTAGTGCAAGTATTTCTAATAGTAATTCAAATAGCTTGTCTGACCTCGAATCGTTAAGTCGTTCGATCAGTGGAAGTATCTCGAATAGTCTTTCAGAAACGGAATCGTTAAGTCGCTCGATCAGTGCCAGCATTTCTAATAGCCTTTCAAATGCTGAATCACTTAGCCAATCAGATAGCACAAGCGTGTCGGAAAGTCGGTTCATCAATGAATCGCTTAGCAATTCGACTAGTGCATCGATTAGCGAATCAATCAGTGCCAGCAATAGTGATAGTGCATTAGCGGCCAGCATCAGTAATTCGCTTTCTGAAAGTATCAGTAATTCAGGATCTACTACCCAATCGCAAAGTACTTCTGGTTCAAGAAGTTCATTATTACCAACCACTGGTAATAGATCGAATGGGACTGGCGGATCAGGTGGTACAACGGCAGCAGGGAATACCAGTACTGCAGCATCAAGTAAAGGTACCCTGCCACAAACTGGTGAAGCACAAAATGCACAATTAGCTATGTTAGGTGGATTCATTGCTGTAGGATCTGTGTTACTAGCATTAGCCAAAAAGAAAAAAGAAGATGACAGTGTGACAGATTAATGGATGCTCACTCTTCAAGCTTCTGAGAATCAAATAAGAAACCGTGTGAAGTATAAAACTTCACACGGTTTCTTTATTTTTAAAATAAAGAATTTTCTGATTGAGAATGACTAAAAATAATCATTATAAAATCCAAAAATAACAATAGTATTATTATTAGGGAAAGTGTATATGGCGAAAAAGCCTTATGAATCGGTGTATCAACCTCCTCTTAATAAAAAATTAACGATTGTCTCTTTTTATTAAATAACGATTGGAATCAGCTAATATAATCACGTTTTTTTGTGTTAAGAAATAAGAAATTCACACAATATTTTGTTCAAAACGAATTATTTTAGACTTTTTATTTGAAAATAATGATTAAAGATTATACTATTTCGGGACTGGTTAAGAACCAAATTTGTTGTGGAGGGGTTGAACTTTGAAGAAACTTATTAACTTATTTTTATTATTTGTAATCTTGATGTCTTTATCGCCGGTTCAATCACTTGCTGCAGATACGTCAACGGTAGAAAGTTCCGAGACAACAGATACTTTACCAGAATCTAAGGATGCGATAACGAGTGACACAACAGAAAGTACGGCATCTTCATCTGATGTAGCTTCATCTAATACGGCTTCATCAGAAAATGAAGAAGTAGTGGCAGAAACTTCTGACGAACCTCAAGTAACAGTTGCGGATGTGACCCAAACAGGAAGCAGTACAGCACCTTTTCTAGTTTCCAATGCCAGTGAGCTATCCAGTGCTTTGGCTAATGCTATTCCAAGTGGATCTGATGCATTGTACATAAAGTTTTTAAACAATATCGACTATAACTTTACTGGGCAAGTGATTAATAAGAATACAGTGATTGATGGTGGAAATTATAATCTGACCTATACTGGGACAGCTTATACAGCTATTCATTTTGTTGTCCGACTAAATAATTTGAACATAACCTTAAAAAATATCAATTACAAAAATGCTAGTAGTTATTACGGGATCCTTACTGTTGCCAGCAATGCCACAGGAAATCAGGTAAATATTGAAAATGTCACCTACAATGTCAGTCGTGGGGGTCAGCCCTTTTATTCAGATGTGGGGAATAATACTTTGAATTTCAGTGGAACGAATGATTTTTATGTTGATAGTTCAGGTGGTGATAACCAAGAATTTTCCGAAGGCTTTAGCAATATCAATTTTAAAAAGGACAGTGTCACTAAGATCCATCAGAATACCTCTAGTAGCGAGGGCGTGTTCTGGATGAAAAGTAATGGCACGATGAATCTGGAAGAGAATGCTCAAGTCAATATTGAATCTGGAAAATATGGATTGTTTTATGTCAATGGTTCGATGAATTTGAATGTCGGGAAAAGTGCCCAGTTTAATTTTAATCGCATCAATGGATTTCAACCTACCTATAACGATCTGATTCGAGTGCAATCAACGATGAATATTTCGACTGGTGAAGATGCGGAAGTGAATTTTTCCACTGAGGCGATGGGCATGAATGTTAAAACAGTAAATATCTATGCCAATAAAACGAGTCAAGTTGCATTTCGTTCTACTGGTTCCCAAGCCGCGATTGCACAAGGGACAGCAAATTTTTTGAGGCAAGATGATTCTAATAGCTTGTACCAAATTAACTCAGAAGCAAATGGTGTGACGACGACTTTAGTGGATAAGGTTCCTTACAATCAATGGCAGACAGTTAATTCCACTAGTTACAGCGGAAAGTCAGCGATTATTTATGAAAGAATGCTGTCTTTAGAAGGAATTACTGCTGCAGAAACGGTAGGTCGTGGCGTCAGTCGAATCGATGCCAATACTTCCGGCTATAAAACAATGAAGAGTCGGAATAATTCGATGCGCTATTTATTAAGTAGCCAACAATTGACGACCCAGGCTGATATAAAAACAGCTTATGATCAAATGCTGACAACCAATCCGAATGCTGCTAAGGAAATCACTAGTTCAGCTGTGCCAGATGCGCCACTGAGCTTTAGTAATTTGCCGGCGGGAAATTACTATGTCTATGGTCAAGCAGTCGCAAGTACGACTGGTGCAACTGCGACAACGGATTGGGTACAGGCGACCGTCACTGTTCCAGAGTATAAGGATTTATCTATTGTTTCTACGATTGATTTTTGGGCCTTCAGACCGAAGATTACCAAAGAAGACAATCTGGACTTTGCCAATTATCAAGTGATTAATTACGGGAATACTACCCGCAGTTTGTCATTGAATAATTTAACCGTGAATAGCGGCTCTGCTAGTGACGTTACTTTGGTGGATCAATTAACTGAAGGAAAAGACAGCCAGCTGGCACTTTCATTAGTTGCCCAAAAAAATGATTCCCAAGATGAAGTCAAGTGGGGACCGTTGTTAGCAAATAAAGGCAGTACCGCAAGTTTGAGCCTGACTCCTTATTGGCAGACAGATCATGGTGCAGATCTTTATGTGACTGGGAATTTTTCTGGTCCTTATGATGTGATAAAAAATGTCAGTTACACGTTGCATTTTGATATAGCGACCGTGACTAGCTAGAAAGGAGAACAAGATGGAAGAAACAAAACCCCAAGAAGAAAAGAAAAAGAAAAAATGGTTGTTGTTACTTTTGTTGCTATTGTTGTTAATCGTTGGTGGATACTTTATCTACGATAGGTTTATCAAAAAAGACGAAGTACCTGTTACCGTGATTGCTGGTGATTTTTTACCAGAGGGCAAAGATGCCTCTAAGATGTCAGATAAAGAACTGGCAAACTTGGCACAGCAAAATGTCGATGACAGCCAATTTAATATGATGATTACATCAGAAGCCACCTTCAATAGTGACATGACTGGCAACTTACAAATTAAAAATCCCGACAGTAACCATAATCCCGTCAACGTGGTAGTGACGTTAGATAGTAGTGGTGATGTCGTTTATAGTTCTGGTGCAATTCAGCCAGGTGAGGAAATTAAGCAGGCTACTTTAGAGAAAAAATTAAGTGCCGGTAATTATCCTGCTACCGCAACTTTTAATTTATATGATCCGGATACCAATAAAAAAACCGGAGAAGTCGCTTCAGCAGTAACCTTAATGGTGCAATAAATAGATAGAAGAAAGAGGAGAACAAAATGAAGAAAAAAATGATGGCAGGTTTATTAGTAGCAGCTTTTGGCGTAGTAGGATTTAGTGGAACAAGTTTAGCAGATGAAACATCAACAATTGATGGTCGGGATAATGGAAAAGATACTGCAGATATCACAATTAACGGGAACTTAGCCGCTGATAATACTGATCCTGATTCAGGCTTACCAGAAGGCGATCCAGTTTGGGTCAATGTGACAGTGCCAACTGTGACAAGTTTCTGGAATACACCTACTCAAGCAGCTTTCCAATCACCAAATTACACGATTACTAATAACTCAGGACGTCCTGTGACGCTAGCAACAACAGCTTTCAAACAAAATGACTCTGTGACATTACCTAATGATTTCAGTTTAAATGCTGTCTTAAATGGAACAGATATCAAACTAGCTGAAGCTGGTAGTTTAGCTTTTTCTGCAAATGACAACTTGATGACTTTAGCAAATAAAGATGGCAAAATGACATCAGCTGCATCAGCTGTTACAGATTCTAACAAAGCTAGCTATAAATATACTGGTTCAGCAACTGTTTCTAGTAGCTTAAAACCACAATTCCAATTAACGATGAAATTCACACCAGTTGTTTGGAACTAGTGATAGAAAGGTTCGCTGCTGATGGAAAAAGATATTCAAATCAACGGCAATTTGACTGTTGAAAGTACGACAGATACGAATCAGTCGCCAACAACAGACACAACTACACAAAAATTAGTTATCACACAAGAACGCCAAGGTCGTTATCCGCAAACAGCAGATTTAACGAATATGGACTGGGTATTTCTAGGTTTACTATTATGTCTGATCGTCATTGTTTCCCGCAAGCTAATAAAAGATTAAGCTGGAGAAACAAAGAATCTCTGATCAATCCCACCAGTCTTACTTGGAATATCATGATGGATAACTAAAATAATCGAAAATTTAACTGCCGACAACATTAAAAAAGATGTTGTCGGCAGTTTTTTTGTCTGGAAAAATTTTCAGTAAGTCAGCTAAAAAACTTAAAACCGCCAAAATTCCAGCACAACTTGTTGGGATTTTTTTATTTTGTAAAAAATCGCCAAGTTCAATGACACTGAACAGATTTTTTAATCTACGACATTTGTTTTTAAAGGCTTTAAATCAAGGTCTTTTAGCTGAAAAATAAAATAGGATTTTTCTCATGTCGTGGATTTTTAAAACAGTTGAGTGTCCTCTGGAGGACGGAAAAAAATATTTTTAAGATTTTTTGGACTTTTTCACCAAAACTTTCGTTATTAGAAATAAGAAGAAAAAATGAGGAGAAAAAATTATGCAAAAACATCCTTTTACTTGCCGCCAGCTATTAAACCGCGACTATCGAAAAATCCAACGACAAGTGACGAAATACTATAGAAATACGACGAATCTAGTTTTGTGTCTGAAAATCATCCAAGCGCTATTAATCCGCCGAAACCTTGCGGCAGAGAAACTAGATTTACCACTAGTGGAAATCGTTAGAGAAATCTATCAAAAAAATCCAGCTACCCCTGATATAGCTGCGGAAATTTATCAATTTGGCGAGTATTTCACCGCGAGAGAAAGGCATTTGTTAATGGGAAAGTATAAACAACTAGTCCGTTTATTTGTGCTGGTGAGAATTCTTGGAGAGCGCTTGCTGCATATTCGCAAAAGAGGATTATTTTTGAGTGGCTAATGAAAAAGTGACTATCTTTAAGCTTGAAAAATTGTTTGAGATAAAAGAACCGACAGAAATCGTTAATTTACGATGGCTAAAACTGTTAATATTTCTTTGTTCTCAGAATTCGTTGTTATTTATAATTAAAAATCTATATTATTAATTATTAAGTTAACACTATGTGTATAAGTTATTGTATTATTTTTAGTCTATTAAATGACGAAAATGCCACAATTAAAGGATTCGACCTGTTATAATTAGATGAATGTGGTTAAAAGTCAAGGAGGATTAAAAATGAAAGAAGGACAGAAATTTAAATTAATCAAGTGGAATAAACAATTAATCTCAGTCGCCACCGGAATATTATTAATCAGCCAATTAGCAGTCGGACCAGTCCAAGTTTTAGCGGAGACGACAGATAGTGCATCACCAAATAGTTCCGAAAATATTGATCAAGAAAATCAACTAGATGTCGGGATGTCTGGTGAATTATTTACAGAAGAAAAGCAAAATTCTGATGGGAATACTGGAGGCGAGAGTCAGGCATCAGCCAGTAAAGAGACTACCAGAAATGGTGCGAGTCCACAAATTGGTGAAGTGACAACGGAACAAGGACTAAAGGATGCTATAGCGAGCGCTTCAACTACTGGTGCAGAACCTATTGTTTTATCTGGCACAATCGAGATTAGTTCTGTAATTGCTTTTAGCGGAAAAGATATCACTCTGACATCCACAGATGGTGCTACTTTAAAAAGAGTAGGTAGTTATACTGGTGGTGTTCTGACTGTACAATATCAGCTCATTTCTACAAATATCACGAATTGATCAAAATAAAATGACAATAATAAACACTGGCCTATTAATCAATGGAACACTGATAATAAAGAATTATTAGAACGAAAGTTATTTCTACTTAATTGATCACTATTTATTCTTTTTAATAGGTGAATGAGATTAGGGATATATCAATATTTAGATAGTCAAAATTAATTATTTTCTAAATTGAACGACTGGGGGAGTATAAAAACTCCCTCTATACATATAGGAAAAGAGAGGTGTTAGGTATGTCTCGTATTTTATATTTAACGAGGAACGTTTATGCAGAACAACAGTTGGAGTCACGGATTCGCAAATTGGGACATGAAGTCTTATGTAGTCAAACGCTGTTAAAAGAAATAAGAAATAAAAAAGTATCACAGAATTTTTTTACGGAATTTGAAGTAGTGCTATTAAGTGATACATTGACAAAAAGCGATAGTGAAAATATCTTACCGGAAATCTCCCAACAGGAACCACTAATTATTAAAATAATTGAGACAGAAGAGGAAGTCAGCCAGCAATCACAGATTCAAATTTATTTATCTCCTGAAACTTCTTTAGAAACGATACGGGAAGTCTTGAGTGTGGAAAAGAAAGAGGATCCTCAAAAAGAACCTCAAAAAGAACACAAATTATTGAACCCATCTTTATGGGAGTGGCGTGATGAATTGATTTTTCAAAAAGTAACTTTTACAAGAGTAGAACAAAATATTTTGAAGGAATTATTAAAAGCTGAAGGAGAACCATTAACCCCAAGAGAATTGGCTCATTTGGTTTGGGGAACAGAATATAGACCTGCCATCCAAAGTCATCTGTCGGCGACTGTTGGCCGCATGAAAAAGAAGATCCGAGACTGTGGCTTTGGCAGTGCCTATTTACAAACCGTTTGGGGAAAAGGCTATGCATTCAAGCTGGAGCAGCAGGATTAGAATAGTGGAGGACCAGGTAATGAAAATTTGCTGGTTTTTTACTATAATCATTGGTTAAAACTCTGCTTTTCTTACGCCAATCTGTTAACTTACAATAATTATTAAACTTTCTAAAGAAACAACTAAAATAGCCGACCATCTAGCTTGAAGAATGGTTGGTTATTTAGAGGACTAATAAAAATTAAAAGCACTATACTTTCAGCTGTATTTTTAGCATTTAATCTTGACTTTATAGGTGTACATCATAAGAAAAATAAGGCATAACTCCATAAGGCTACGAGAAAAATGAAAATCGCCAACCAAACTAATTTTCCGATTAAACTATTGGGATTTATCGATAACCCTACGCCATAAACTTTAGGGATCCATAAAGGTTGGGGCAAATTAGGGTCAGAGTTAAAATGAGTTTTATAAAGTAGATAGCTGATCACTTGCAGTGGTATACATAGAGTAAGGATAGACAGAGCAACCCACTTTTCAGATAGAATATGTTGATTACGCAGTGCAACACCAGCCACTGTAGTCAGCATGATAGCAATCGTCAGACCAGCAACTATTCTGCCTAATTTTTTGAGCCCGTCTTTCTCTTTTTATTAAGGCATAATCCTTTTCCACTTTTTTCATATAGTTCACGTCTTCCTTGAGTAAGTAATCTAAGGAAAGATCCAATTGATCGCTAATTTGAATAAGTGTAGGAATATCAGGAAAGTTTTTTTCATTCTTCCAATTAGAAATAGTTTGACGCGTGACAAAGATTTTATCTGCAAAATCTTGTTGGGTCCAACCTAGTTCTTTTCGCCTTTCTTTTATCAAATCACTAAACAAAGTCTCTCCTCCTTAGTTATTTCTAACTTACCAAAAGTACATCTAAATGCTAGCAAAACTCTTTTGTATCAACAAGCAAGAGATTCTTGCAACCTGATTAAATTAGACTTTTTAAAAGGAGAAGAGATTATTTTTTACTTGGAATAGTGGGAGTTAGTTTGGCAGCGAATCTCCTAATTCCTGAAGTCATATTGATCATAAAAAAAGAACTTCGATTTAGAAGTTCTTTTTTTTGTTTGTTCTAGTTCGAATACAATGATAAATTAATCAACTTTAGATCTGCTAACCAAATGAAATCCTGCAGTAAAGTTAGATAGTTTTTTTGACTTACTACCCACGAACTCTCAAAGAGATAATTTGTTTAATATCTTTGACAGTACTTTCATTTCGAATGTTTAACGGCAATGATTTTCCAGTATGGCCAACCTTGGTATTATTATAGATTTCTTGAGTCTCATGGGAAAGTGTCGGTAAAAGTATTTCTGCTTCTGCTAATTCCTTATGATTTAATGGTAACAATGCTAAAACATATCCTTCTTGAGGATAGAGGGTACAAATAGTACGCCCCTTTTTACGATATTTAATATTCCATCCCTTCCAAATCCCTTGATCCATGGAACAACCACTATAAGCTTTTTTCGCTTTTATTTCATAAGTATCTTGTAAATAATGATCTAATTCTTCAAACATAGGGTTATTGATAAAGTCCTTGACTTGTTGTGGGGTTGGTTCAACATCTTTGGTATATTTTTCACTCCATAGCATTTATATCCATCCTCTCTTTGTCGCAAACTACTCAACAGCATCCGTACCTTCGACCTATTTTTTTAATACATCAATTTTACCAGATTTCTATTTAGGTCGCTTGTCTATCAGTGCTATTTTCCAGAAAAATGGAAACGATTACGACGCTTGCCTTTAATTGAGTACACTAAACTCTGATTTTATCTATTCATAATCGAGCTTGAATTCATTCTTTTACTCGATATTATTATGTCTTCTTGTAGCTAAGTAATGATTTCTTCGGACTTTTGTCTCAAGTTCTGCTTCCTAGTTAGTCGAATATAACAAAAAGCAAAGTTTTTTTATGAAATCAGTTCATTTTATCTGTAAATTTTGAAAAATAGTGCAGATGTGACTAATCTTGTCCACTTATGCTTAATTTTAAAAAAGTCGTCTTCAAAATTAGTATGATTTAAAAAGAAAGATCATGAACTATGAAGATGTTTTCTAAATGATCTTGATTACGGTAAAAACTGAGGTGGTTTTCAATGAGAAAGGTTCATTTTGATTAAGGAAAGGAGTGTCCGTCTTCTATGAGTGAAGAAGATCGTGCCAGACAATAATAAAGACAACGATTAAATGCTGCGAAACGTACGCTAGAAAAGGAAAAGTCTAACTTTACTAAATAAATAGTCAGCAAAATGGCTTAGGAATATGCAAGAAAGAAGTTGGGAAGATAACTCTGGCGATGCACAATTCATTGAGGATGGAATTAAAGATTATAAATAAAGACAGGTGAAAAAATAATGTATCATTTGCAAAAAAAATACTCCTATTTTTTTCAGGATCAATTTTAGCAGTAGTAGTATTTATGGGTGTTCTTGTGCTTATGAATGAAACTAAAATTTTATCAAGCTTGAACTATACGAAGATGAAACCTAATCAAGAAATAAAATTAGAGGTAAAACCAAATATTGATCATCTTGAATACTATTCAACTTTGGTTATTGATAATCCAGATGGTTTGAAATTACAAATGAGTAGCAATACAAATAAAACTATTTGGCGAAATAAAACAGATGATGAATTTTACGATATAATAAATAAAAAAAAATTACCTTAGTTGATAAAAATGGAGAAATTATTGAGTTAGAGGAGGATATTCCAGATAATTATCCAGTTGATTTTTATCAAAATAAATTAGTAACATGGTTTAAAGAGGAAAAAACATATGGTGTGACAAACAATAAGTATTATTCTATAACAATAAAAAACATATCTAACCGTTCAGGAAAAGTATCTGCATCTGTATATAATTATTGAAAATTAAATAAAAGATAGTTATTTAACGGTTAGGGAAACATGACCTGCAGCCCACCAAGCGTTTGGTGGGCTTCTTTTGCTTCAAAATTAGCTAAGGTGCTAATACGTTTAAAACAGTAAGTAAGGCTACATCAGTTAGCAAATTAGGAAAAGTAACTAGCATATTAGATAAAACTATGAAGTATGGAGATGATGCAGCAAAAGCATTAGGGAATAAACTGAGCAAGATACCAATTCCAGTCGTTGATGAATTTGTGGACTCTAATGGGTATTTAACAAAAGTAATAGGTAAAGGTGATCTTGGAGACTATTCTAAAATACTCAAATCTGATATTGCTAAAGGAAAGAATGTTGGTAAATATAAGAAAGCCAGTGGGGCTAAACTGAAAGTAGAGACAACTATGAATAGTAAAATACCTATTTTTCATAGGTTTAAATGACTTATCACTTCTAAAAAAATGACGTTGAAATATTTCATCTGTAATGAATAAAAACCTAGAGTAATTATATTCCAAAACCATATTTGATTTTACAACGTCTTTATAGTTAATTATAATGAGCTATAAAATCTGTTTAAAATGACTTAAAAATTTTTGTGACGGTTAAAATTAACGGCAGGAGTAAACTTATGGAATTAAGAGTTTTGAATTATTTTTTAGTGGTTGCTAGAGAAGAAAATATCACACGAGCGGCAAGTATTTTACACATTACTCAGCCTACCTTATCCCGCCAATTGCTACAGTTAGAAGATGAACTAGGTGTGAAACTATACCAACGCAGTAAGCACCGTATTATTTTAACTGAAGAAGGGAATCTTTTGCGTCGTCGGGCGCAAGAAATTTTACAACTAACTGAAAAGACCAAGTCAGAATTAGTCCAAGCTGATGAAAATGTAGTCGGAGAAATCTCGATTGGTTGTGGCGAGTTATTGAGTATGGAACAAATAGGAAATTTAATTCAGGGCTTTAAAAAACTATATCCACTAGTTACCTTCCATATAATAAGTGGCATGAATGATTTTATTAAAGAACAAATCGAGCAGGGTCTAATGGATTTTGGTTTATTGATACAACCTGTGGAGATAGAAAAATACCAGTTTATCCGTATGAAGCAACAGGAGAGATGGGGGATTCTAGTCAAAGAGACTGATCCATTGGCTCAGAAGTCAAGGGTCACCCCGCAAGATTTATTTGGGAGAGATTTAATAGTTACAGACAGTCATCCTATTCAAAATGAATTAGCTAGTTGGTTTAATCAGAATGATGCAGAATTAAAAATCGTTTCGACTTATACTTTATTGAATAATGCAGCGGTGTTAGTTAATAGTGGGGTAGGTTTAGTCCTCTGCATAGAGTTACATGTTCGTTACCCAAATCTTAAGTTTATTCCTTTTGAGCCCGACTTAACTTTACATTCCGTGTTGGCATGGAAAGCCAATCAAGTATATTCAGAAGCTACTCGAGCGTTTATTGAATTCGTTAAAAATGCTTAAAAAGCATTTGTTTGCATTTAATATAAGTATTAGACATTTATTGTTCTAGACACGATAATGAATCGTGTTGAGAGGAATAGATGTCTTTTTTTGTGAGGTGAAAAAATGAAACAGAGTGAAGTTAGCCAACAATATCATATCCCAGTGGAAGTTTTAAAAGAATATGAAACATGGGGCTTATGTGATTCCGTCAAAATTGTGATGGGAGCTTGGCAATACGATGATCAAGATTTAGAACGACTTGGAAAAATTATGGCTCTCCATGATATTGGTTTTGAAAATGATGAAATTAAAACCTATATGCAATTGAATATTTTAAAACCAGATTCTCAAGTTGAACAACTACGTTTCTTAGAGAAAAAGCGTGGTCAAAAATTAAATCAAATTCACTTAGAAGAACAAAAAATTGAACGAATTGATTATCTACGACAAGAAATTAGAAAAGCTGAAAGAAAAGGAAGTAAATTTAAATGAAAACAACGGTATTAGTATTTCACCCTGATTTATCAACATCAAACGTTAATGCAAAACTAGCTGAAGCAATCAAAGATCTAACAGATATCGAAGTGCGTGATATGTACCAACTGTATCCTGATTTTAAAATCGATGTGGCGGCTGAACAAGCTGTCTTGGAAGAGGCAGATCGGATCGTTTTACAATTTCCTATGTATTGGTATTCAAGTCCGGCTTTAGTTAAACAATGGGAAGATGCCGTCCTAGACTATGGTTGGGCTCATGGTAGCGCAGGTGATAAATTACACGGGAAAGAATTATTGTTAGTTGTTACTCCCGGTGCGCCAACTGAATTATATGGTCATGGAAATGATTTTAAATACACTGTAACTGAGTTATTACGCCCGTTCCAAGCTACTAGTAATTTAATTGGGACTGATTTTATTACGCCGTTTATCTCAACTGGTGCTTCTCGAATGGACGATGCAGAAATTGCTGAGCGAGCAGCAGCATACAAAGCGTATTTAAGTACAGAAGATTTAGTAGTTTTAGCAGATTTTGAATAGGAGGAATTGTAATGGAATATGTAACTTTAAGTAATGGCGTAAAAATGCCAAAATTAGGTTTTGGCGTTTTTCTAATGAACGAACCAGGAGAAGCAGAAGAAGCGGTCACTAACGCTTTAAAAACTGGCTACCGCTTAATTGATACAGCTTCAAGATATTACAACGAAGAAGAAGTAGGGGCTGCCTTGAAAAAAAGTAGCATTCCTCGGGAAGAATTGTTTATTACCACAAAACTTTGGTTTAAAGATGCTGGATATGAAAATACCAAAAAAGCTTTTAACGTTTCTTTAGAAAAACTAGGACTGGACTATCTGGATTTATATTTAATTCATCAACCTTTTAATGATTATTATGGTTCATGGCGGGCGATGGAAGAGTTATATCAGACAGGAAAAATTCGAGCAATTGGTGTCAGTAATTTCTATCCTGACCGTTTGAAGGATTTAGTCATGCATAATGACATTGCACCAATGGTGGATCAACGAGAAACACATCCGTTGAATCAACAATGGGAGGCAGAAGCTTTGATGAAGGAAGCCGGTGTTCAACTAGAAGCCTGGAGTCCTTTAGGTCGTGGAGGAAAAGACATCTTGACCCATCCAGTTTTAATGGAAATAGCAAAAACCCATCAAAAATCGGTAGCACAAGTAATTTTACGCTGGTTTATGCAAAGAAATGTAGTCACTATCCCCAAAGCAAGTCATCTAGAAAGAATGCAAGAAAACTTTGAGATTTTTGATTTTGTTTTATCGGCTGAAGAAATGGCTTTAATCAAAGCGATAGATCAAAAAGCACCGTTGGGTGGTACGACACATGATGACCCTCGCATGTTAGATATGTTAAGTCAATTCGAATAGGAGAGAAAAATATGCCAGTGATTACATTTGAAGCAGGAAAATTAACGAAGGAACAAAAACAAATTTTAGCTAAAGAATTCACTACGACCGCAGCCCGTGTATTGGGCGCACCTGAAGCAGCCTTTTATGTTTTTTTAAAGGAAAATAATGCAGATAATGTCGGTGTTGGTGGGAAGTTACTGAGTGACAGAGACTAAAAAACTGTTTCTTATAATTATAGTCGTAAGGTATACTGGCGAGAAAATGATTAGTGAGGTATTTTAAATCGATCACCGGTCACTTGATACCGATCAAATTTACGGAAATGCTGTCAGAAAAAAAGGGTGTCCTAGAGAAGAATTTTTCACGACTTCAAAACTTTGGATTTACAATGATGGCTATGGAAAAACGAAAGTTTCCATTGACGAATCACAGCGTCTTTTACGAACAGATTATCTTGATTTAATCCTTATTCACCAACCATTAACAATTATCATAATAGTTATCAGGCAATGAAAACAGCTCGCAAATCTGGCAAATCAAAAGTAATCGATGGAGTAATTTTTATCCCGATCGCTTTATTGATAGTGCCCTTACGGTGAAATTAAGTAGAAACGCATATGATTAGATCAAAAAGAAAATTTATTTTTTTTAACAATGATTCCGAAACAGTTAATTTTTTGACTAGTTTTAAATAGTCAGATCTTATTTTGAAAGGAAGTTTTTTTAGATAATGGAAACAATAGCTGTAAGAAAAACTGATTGGATTTTACCAATTATTTTGATTAGTTACTTTATGATTTTGCTGGATAATTCAATCGTTTTTACCGGTTCCGTACGGATTGCCGCAGATTTAAATCTAAATGCGATTCAACTAACTTGGGTAAGTAATGCTTATGCGTTAACTTTTGGCGGACTCCTACTTTTTGGTGGTCGTGCTGGAGATATTTTTGGACGTCGCCGGGTGTTTATATTAGGTATGGTAATCTTTGCTATTGGTTCCTTGTTTGTAGGTACGGCAACTTCAGCAACACATATTATTGTCGCTCGTTTCTTTCAAGGAGTAGGCTCAGCAATTTTAGCACCCTCGACTTTGGCGCTAATTTTAGATAATTATAAAGATAAGAGCAGAGTCAAAGCGATTGCTCTATACGGAGCTACTGCTGGAGTGGGTGCTAGTATTGGTTTAGTTTTAGGCGGCTTTTTTGCTAGTGTCTTTAGTTGGCGCGATGGTTTTTTCATCAACATTCCGATTGCAATTTTGTTAATCCTTGCAACACTTAAATTTATTGGTGCTAGCCAAAAAGTGAAAGCTAAAATGGATATTATTGGTAGTCTTTTATCCATTTTAGGTATGTCAGCTTTGATTTATGGTATTTCAGCAGAAAATTTTCAAGTGCCAATCATTATTGGTGCAATCATGGTTTTAGGAATATTTATTTTAGTTGAACGAAAAATTTCTACACCGTTAATTCCATTGTCTTTGTTTCATGACAAGCGTCACTCTGGCGCTTATCTTGCACGGTTTTTATTTACTGGTGCCAGCTTCACCTACTGGTTTGTAACGCCTCAACTATTACAGACACACTTTGGTTTTTCGCCTTTAGTTACTGGCTTTGCATTTTTTCCTTTAACGATAGCGGTATTTATTTTTTCTTATCAAACAGCTCGTTTGACAGAAAAATATGGAAATACAAAAGTTTTGATAACTGGATTAGCTATCTCTATTGTTGGTTACGCTCTGACAGTTATCTTAAATACTGGAGAAAGTTATTTTATTGGAATTGCAATTCCGATGATTGTAATTGGGATAGGACAAGGATTGACCTTAAGTCCACTCACTTCTTTAGGTGTTGTAGATACAACAGAAGGGGAAGCTGGTTCTGCATCAGGTTTGGTCAATACGATACATCAAATGGGTGGATCAGTAGGGTTGGCGCTAATTACAGCGTTAGCCAGTCATATTTCTGGAAATCTTGCAACGTATCATTTTGAAGTTATTTTGAGTACTATCATTTTGGTCATAGCGCTAGTAGTAACATTGGTAGTCATTTATCCTGTTGATTCAAAAAGCAATTAGAATAAATTTTAGATGATATAAGAAGGAAGAATCAATAAAAGGTTTGTACAAGAAAACTACGCTCTTAACTCAGGGAAGCATCGTATTTTAGATTCAGTCCTTTCTTGTTCTGCTATCATAACAAGTATCTGGATGATTAAAGCTTTGATGAAACGATCTAAAAGCGGATTACCAATTGCTTCTGCCATAAATGTATCTTCTTTTCAAATAAAGTTTAATGCTTTAAAAAAAAATCGGACGCTGCTCAATTGCGGTGTCCGATTTTTTTTAAAATTTTTTTTTGTGACAAATTTTAATCGATTGTTGAAACTCTCGCATATGTAACTTCAAAATATACCTTTTAAAGTGTTTTTTATACACTGAAAAATAGTTATTCCAATATATTTCTAGTGTCTATTTTAGATGTGCTTTAAATGAACGATAATTAAATATATGAAAGGAGATAAAATTATGATAAAGGACAAATATTTTGGGGATTTTCAAAATAAAAAAGATGTTAATACTATTTAAAATTATTCCAACATATCTAGAGTATTGAAAATTAATCATCTAAATGAAATAGCAGGAGAACTAGTTGATATCTAAAGAGAACTATTAATTATTCGGATAAATTTTGTAGCTAGTGCAATTTAACAGTTGAAATAATGCAATATGGCGCTAAAAGTGACAAGAACACATAGTTATAAAAAATTAAAATAACAGTCACTTGTCTTCTATAATAGATAGCAAGTGACTGCCGTATTTTTTATCTAGTATTATCACTAATCATGAACTGCACCACTGTGTCCCCAGTTAGACAAGGCACTTTAGTCATGATTAATGCCTCTAATTTCATCTAGTTTTGCAGCATACTGCTGAGCAATTACTGTTACCTTGGAAAAATCACCTTCAGCCGCTGGGGCCAGCAAATTACCACCGACACCGACAGCTACTACTCCAGATTCAAACCAGATAGCCATATTTTCTAGACTTACTCCGCCTGTTGGCATCAAATTAATGTGTGGTAGGGGTGCTTTAACTGCTGAAACGATACTTGGGCCATAAGCACTTCCTGGGAATAGCTTAATAATATCCACACCGCTCTTTAAAGCCGTTTGCATTTCAGTAACGGTCATGCAACCTGGTAAATAAGGAATCTGGTACAGGTTGCAAAGTTCAGCCGTTTCAGCATTGAAGCTAGGGCTGACAATAAATTCCGCCCCAGCCATAATAGCCAAGCGTGCGGTCACTGCATCCAAAACAGTTCCTGCTCCGATTACGACATCTTGTCTCCGATACGCATCGGTCAATTCCTGAATAGCCAACTGAGCGTTCGGGATCGTGAAGGTAACTTCGATTCCGATTACTCCGCCTTCAATGATGGCTTGACTAGCTTTGATTGCTTCAGTGTGATCTTTGCCGCGAACAACGGCGATGACACCGGCTTTTTCTAAACGTGCTAAAATTTCTACTCGTTTCATTTAAATGTCTCCAGTCTATTAGTTAAGAACAGCCCGCTCTAGTAATGTTCCTGCTGAATGTTGCCCTTCTAGATCACGCATACCTGAAAATGACAGGACACGATCCATATTAGTAATAACCACAATAACCATGGTTTCTTTACCTTGATTGCGAATATAAGCTAAATCCATTTGTGCCAGTTTGGTTTCGATCGAGACTTGATCGCCTTCTTTAACAAACACTTCAAAGCCTTGTCCGTTTAAAGCCACCGTGTCAATTCCCATGTGAACTAGCACTTCTACACCATTACTGGTTTTAATACCAATCGCATGCTTAGATGGGAAAACCGTTGTTACAGTACCAGCTACTGGTGAGAACACAGCACCATCCGTTGAGTTAATGGCAAACCCTTCACCCATCAATTTTGTTGAGAAAACTTCATCTGGTACATCTTCTAATGGAACATAGTCTCCTTTTGAAACCGCATGTAAATCAACTTCATTGGTTAATTCAGTATCTTCATCCATTTCTTTTGGCACTAGCATGTAGGTTAAAACAAAGGATAGAACCAAGGCAATGATGATGCCTAATACGGCAAAGATAAAGTACTGCCCAATGTAAGCTGGTAAACTGAAAATACTTGATAAAATGTAGCCATAAATCCGAACCCCGAAGAAGCTGATAAAGGCTGATGCAACTGAGCTTCCGATCGTAGCAGCGATAAAGGCTTTTTTGTATTTAGACAAAATACCGAATAATGCTGGCTCGGTAATTCCTAAAATACCTGATACAGCCGAAGATAAAACAATTGATTTTTCTTCTTTGGTTTTTACTTTAGTGTAAATTGCTGCTGTAGCACCAGTGATGGCCATGTTTGCCATAAACATCATAGGCATTAACATGTCATAGCCTTGATTAGCAAAGTTCTGCAACGCAATTGGTGTCATCGCATGGTGCAAACCAGTGAAGATCGCAATTGGACGAATCGCACCTACGACAACACCGGCTAAAACTGGTGAAATGGTAAATAGTCCAGCCACACCAGTAGCCAATAGGTTTCCTAGATGGATACTGATTGGCCCGATAATTGTTAAAGTAACTAACCCGGCGACAAACAACGAAATTGTTGGAGTAAATACCGTTCGTAAAACTTGCGGTAAGACTTTATCTACCCAGCGATAAATGTAACTCAAAGCTAAGACCGCGAATATAATCGGAATGACTGTTCCTGCATAGTTAAAAACTGGAACCGGCACTAGGCCGAACAATTGGAACGCTGAAACATTTCCTTCAGCTACTGCATTAGTCATAGTCGGAAACTGTAATGTAGCCGCAATAGCAATCGCCAAATATTGGTTCGTTTTGAAAATACGGGCAGCAGAAGCGGCAACGAAAAATGGCAAGAATGTAAATACACCGCTGGCAATCATATCAATCACTAAATAAGTATCGGTTTGGTTAGAGATGACATTTAAAGCCACTAAACCAGCCATCAATCCTTTGATCATTCCGGCTCCAGCAATCGCAGGTACGATTGGTCCGAACACCCCAGATACAGTATCCATAAATAAGGAAACGGCACCTTTTTTCTCAGTGCTTCCCTGTTGGCTGCTTTCATCTAAGTCCAATTCTTTAGCAAGTGGCGCAAAATAATCAGCTACATCAGTTCCGATAACGACCTGTAATTGATCGCTTTGATATTTAGTACCTACTACTTTGGGAATCTTATCTAAAGACGCGTAATCGACTTTCTTTTCATCCTTTAGATTAAAGCGTAAGCGGGTCATGCAATGCCATGCATTGTTAATGTTGTCTGCTCCGCCGACATCTTTGATAATTTGTTTTGCAATATCTTCATGTTTCATTTTTTGGTATCCCTCCTTAGTTCATACGGAACAAGTAATTCAGGCTTGGACCAGTCAGTTTCGCCTGCATCACGTGATTCCGCTTTCACATCCACATATTAGCATGATATCTTAAGCTTGTAAAACCAGTCCTTTTCACTTATTTGCAATAATAAACAGCTTTAAATAAGCGTTTTTTAATAAATTGAATATAAATTGGACTGGTTTTATATCAAAAAAATAGTGTTTTTCAGACCAAATTGACACTGTCAGTGTATCCGTGTTTCAATGAGTGTGGGAATGATTTGTATTACAAAATTGGAGTGAATAGAATGACACCAACGATTATTACTGACATAAAAAGTTTTGCGATTAAGCCTGATCGCCACAACCTATTAGTTGTTAAAGTTGAAACCAATAAAGGGGTATCCGGTCTGGGTTGCGGCACGTTCCAGTTTCGCCCATTAGCTGTTCAAACAGTGGTTGAAGAGTACTTGAAACCACTGTTAATCGGACGTGATGCTAACCAAATCGAAGATATCTGGCAAGTAATGAACGTAAATTCTTACTGGCGTAACGGGCCCATCACCAACAATGCGATCTCTGGTGTAGACATGGCTCTGTGGGATATCAAAGGTAAATTGGCAGATATGCCCTTGTATCAGCTATTAGGTGGAAAAGCTCGTACAGCAATTCCAGCTTATACTCATGCAGTTGCTGATAATTTAGACGACCTTTATGGAGAGATTGATAAATTCTTAGCAGAAGGTTATCGTTATATCCGTTGTCAGTTAGGTTTCTACGGGGGCAACCCTGAGAATCTGCAAACACCCGAACATCCGATGAAAGGTTCTTATTTCGACCAAATGGATTATATGCAAACAACCTTAAAAATGTTTAAAGCGATCAAGGAAAAATATAACAACCAATTTCAAATGTTGCATGACGTGCATGAACGCTTGCATCCGAATCAAGCGATTCAATTTGCAAAAGCTACTGAACCATACAATTTATTCTTTTTAGAGGATATTTTGCCACCAAACCAAAACGAATGGCTGGCGCAATTACGCAACCAATCAGCAACACCGATTGCGACAGGCGAGCTGTTTAACAACCCGATGGAATGGAAGGAACTTGTGCGTAACCGTCAAATCGATTTTATGCGGGCTCATGTTTCTCAAATCGGCGGGATTACACCAGCCTTGAAGCTGGCTCACTTCTGTGAAGCGATGGGTGTGCGAATTGCTTGGCATACCCCCTCCGATATTAGTCCAGTGGGACTGGCAGTGAATACTCATTTGAACATTCATCTGCACAATGCAGCAATTCAAGAAAACATTGATATTCCTGAAAATACACGCAGCCTGTTTGGTAATATTCCAGCACCTGAAAAAGGCTTTTTCTATCCAATTGAGCAAAGCGGAATCGGTGTGACTTTTAATGAAGAATTAGCCGGACAATATCCAGTAGTTTATCGTCCACATGAATGGACCCAAAGCCGGACACCAGACGGAACCATTGTAACGCCATAATAAAAAACCTCACGGGACCTCAAGTAAATCCTTGAAGTTCGTGAGGTTTTAGTCTATTCTTGAACGATGAATCTCCCGATCAAAGGGTCTTATATAAGTCACCGAATAATCAATTGCAATAATACTACTGTATTCGTAGACCTGACCATTCTCCAAGATGGCTCGATTGGTAATTTGCATTGCTGGCGTGCCCCGTTTGCATAATAGCAAGTTGGATTGTTCCTTATTGGTAGTAATCGGATCATAGCTGGTGATGTAGTGAGAAATGCGGTAACCCTGCTTTTCGACATAGTTTTGAATCGAATGCTCCACGACCTCCCGAGATAAATCCGGAAACATTGAAACCGGCAATTTAGAAATTTCCAGCTGCTCAATCTTATAGTTCACAATCCGAATTCGTTCAAAGGACCAAACTTCCTCCTGTTCACCAATCTGGAAAATTTTCTGTTCCTCCAGAGTTGCTGATGCTCTCTTCAAATCAATCATTTTAGAATCAATGCGATCATAAGGTGTTCGAGTCAAAGAATTGAAAATCAGCGGATTCTTCACCCACTTCTCATGAACGAAAATTCCCGAACCTTGAACTACCCGAACAATCCCAATTTCCTCCAGATTCTTGATCGACTGTTGAATTGTGAAGCGCGATACCCCATAAATCCGTGCCAACTCCCGCTGATTCGGCAGTTTACCGTTTCTAAATTCTTCTTGATATATTTTACTAAGCAAATCTTGCACAATGAATTCGCGTTTTTTCATAAAGAAACTCCTTTGAATCGTTTAATACTATTACTATACATGGAATTCTGAGAAAAGTTAATAAGTATATGACTTACGTTAAACGAACGAAACTGCAGCATGTTCTGTCTGGTGGGACACCGAGTTTTTGATTGCTGAATTCCACAGCCAATAGACTGCCCACTCAGCTAATGTAATGCTCGTTTTGTGCGATTATTCGAAATTTCTGATCGACCATCAGAAGGAATTATAGTAAATGAATCCAAAGCTACTTTTTAAAAAAAACTCCTTAGTTTTCCAAAAAATACAACTTAGTAATTAAATAAATTCAGAGTTGCTTTTTGGTAATTATTTAATTAAACAAATTAATATAAAAAAAATAATCTTAAAATAGCTCTTGTTTTAATAAGACAAGAGCTATTTTTATACATTTTATCCATTGGAATTTATGCGAAATAATTTAAAAGTGATAACAAAAAAAGTGAATCCTTTGAAGTAGAGGGTCTGCTTATATCTTCTACTAGTTTAATGTTTTTAAATAGAAATATAAAAAAAACTTTACTTTTCCTCTGTTAACGGTTACAATTCACTTGTACTTGCTTGTACACTCTAGTTCTATGTTGTACACACAGTTATATGCTTGTACACAAGCTAGTGATACAAGACGATTGAAGGAGGTGTTTAAGATGATTATTAATAGAGATGTTTCAAAACCAGTTTATCTTCAAGTAGCAGATTACCTACGAAATAATATTTACTCTGAGGAATGGGGAAAGGGGGAACAAATACCGTCAGAGAATCAAATAATGAAACAACTAGAAATAAGCAGAGGAACTGTAAAGAAAGCAGTAAGTTTGCTGGTTAAAGAAGGTCTACTTTATCAAATCCAAGGTAAAGGAACGTATGTTGCAGAGGATAATATTTCATATTCTTTGGGTAAAGGATTACTTTCATTTGCGGAATCGTTAGAAGGCCAAGAATTGAATTTTGAGACACAGGTTATCACCTCTGAATTTCGAAGTGCTACAAAAGAGATTGCTTCAAGGCTAAATTTAAATGTTGGCGATGAGTACCTGTACATGAAACGAATTCGATCGGTTGAAGGCGAGAAAGTAATGCTGATTGAAAATAGAATTAACAGTAAATTCTTTCCAAATATTCAAACCCATGATTTTAACAAAGAAAGTTTGTTTACTGTAATGGAGAAAATCAGTGGTAAAAAGATCGCTTATTCTGAAAGTAGATATGCCGCAAGAGTTGTTGGAGAGAAAAGAGGAAAAGAATTAGAAGTATCTTCCGATGCGCCAGTTCTCCATTTAGAACAGCTAGTGTATTTAGAAGGAGGGATACCTATAGAATTTGGTAATGTATGGCTAAAAGCTAATAAATACTACCTTGGAACAGTACTTCAAAGGGAGGAAATTTAGAAATGCCATTAGTAAATGGATTTACATTATTAGACATTATTAAGGAAAGAAAAGTAGTTGCAGGAGCTTTCAATACCACTAACTTAGAAACAACAGTTGGGATATTGAAAGCTATTGAAGAGAGCGGTATTCCGACCTTTATTCAAGTAGCACCAACAAACATTACTTTGGCTGGCTATGATTATATTGTAGATATGGTTTCTCGTTACGCTAAAAACATGGATACACCAGTTGCCTTACATTTAGATCATGGGAAAAGTTTTGAGGATGTAAAAAAAGCGACACGTGCTGGTTTTACATCCGTAATGATTGATGGCGCTGCTTTTGATTTTGAGGAAAACATTGCTTTTACAAAGAAGGCTGTTGATTTTGCTAAAGGTTATGGGATTCCTGTCGAAGCAGAATTAGGCGCTATTTTAGGTAAAGAAGATGATCATGTTAGTGAAGCAGATTCTAAGACAAACCCAGAACAAGTCAGAGAATTTGTAGAGCGAACCGGTTGTGATATTTTAGCTATTTCTGTAGGAAATGTTCATGGATTAGAGGATGAGCCTAAAATAGATTTTGAACTTTTGAAAGAAATTAATGAAGTATCGCCAGTTCCCCTAGTAATCCATGGAGGTTCAGGAATTCCAGATGAACATATTCAAAAAATGGTAGAGTTTAATGTAGCGAAAATTAATATTGCTAGTGACTTGAGACAAAGTTTTATCAGAAGTGTCGGACAAGCATATGAAGAAAATAATAATGAAGCAAACCTAATTAAAGTTTTGCAAAATGCTGAAGATAAGGTGTTTGAAACAGTTTATTCAAAAATTCTTAGTATGAATGCTGTCACAATGGAGGTTTAATAATGAGTGATTCATTAACAAATATGAAAAATATTTTTGTTGGTGTGGATGTAGTTGATTTTCCAGAGTTGATCAATCTAATTGCGCAACCTCTGATTGAAGATCAAGATGTTGTATCTGAATTTCCTATGCAAGTAATTAAACGAGAAGAGAGTTTCCCAACAGGATTACCAACAGAACCGATAGGAGTGGCTATCCCTCATACCGATGCAAAGTATGTTAATAATAACCGCGTAACAATTGCCACATTAAAAAATCCAATAAAAATGGACATTATGGGTGGTATGGATGATGAAAAAATTGATGTTTCAATTGTCTTTTTGTTGGCTTTAGGACAATCGAATAAGCAATTAAATATCCTACAAAAATTAATGAGTATTCTGCCTGATGCTGAACTATTAGAAAACATTAAAAAGGGTAATCAGAAAGAGATTTATCGAATTGCAAAAGAAGAAATCGGACTTTAGGAGGAAAATATAATGGCTAAAAATTTATTATTTGTATGTGCGACTGGAATTGCAACTTCAACAGCGGTAACGGAAAAAGTGTTGGAATTTTTAAAAGAAAAAGAAATGACTGATATAAACTATTCACAAACAAATGTAGCATCTGTTCAAGCAAACTCAGAGGATGCGGATTTAATTGTATCAACAACTAAGATTCCTTATGAATTAGACACACCAGTTATTAACGGTTTAGCTTTAATCACAGGAATCAATGAGGAAAAAGTCTTAAATGCAATTTATGATCAATTAAAAGGAGAATAATATGTCTAATATTTCGCAAACTTTATACGATGTTGTTCAATATATTTTAGGATTTGGACCTACTGTAATGTTACCTTTAGTATTATTTATACTTGCGTTGGTATTTAAAATCAAACCTGCAAAAGCACTAAGAGCTTCTCTGACTGTAGGTATTGGATTTGTCGGAATTTATGCAATTTTTGATATTTTAACTAATAATGTTGGACCTGCTGCGCAAGCAATGGTAGAACAGACAGGAATTAACCTTCCAGTAGTTGACTTAGGTTGGCCGCCTTTATCAGCAATTACTTGGGGTTCTCCAATTGCACCATTTGTAATCCCGTTGACCATGGTAATCAATATTGCTATGTTAGCTCTTAACCAAACAAAAACAGTTGATGTAGACATGTGGAATTATTGGCATTTTGCGCTAGCAGGTACACTAGTATATTATAGCACAGGAAGTTTTTGGTTGGGAATATTAGCATCTGCTGTTATTGCTATTATTGTTTTGAAGGTGGCAGACTGGGCAGCACCTATGGGAGAGAAATATTTCGGTTTAGAAGGTATGTCTTTTCCTACTGTTTCAGCGATTACCTTTTTCCCAATCGGTTTAATCGGAAATAAAATTATTGATATGATTCCTGGGATTAGAAAAATCGATATTAATCCTGTAAGCATTCAAAAACGTTTTGGTATTTTTGGAGAACCAATGATGGTTGGAACAATTTTAGGTATTCTTTTAGGGATTGCTGCAAGATACGATTTAAAAGGTATCTTAACGATGGGTATCAGTATTGGTGCGGTAATGTTTATTTTACCTCGGATGGTTCGAATCTTAATGGAAGGTCTGTTACCAATTTCTGAGGCAATCAAAAAATTCTTGAATAATCGTTATCCAGATCGTGATGATTTATATATTGGATTAGATATCGCAGTTGCTGTTGGAAATCCAGCGATTATTTCAACGGCTTTATTATTAACACCAATTGCGGTTATCTTAGCTTTTGTTTTACCGGGAAATACAGTTTTACCTTTAGGTGATTTGGCTAACTTAGCTGTAATGGCCTCGATGGTTGTCCTATCTACTAAAGGAAATGTATTTAGAGCTGTATTGATTGCAATTCCAATTATGATTGGTGATTTATACATTGCTTCAGCGATTGCACCATTTATTACGGGAATGGCAAAAGATGTTAACTTTAGTTTTCCAGAAGGATCTAGTGGCTTAGTTTCAAGCTTCCTAGATGGCGGTAATCCGTTAAGGTATTGGTTACTTGAAATCTTCAACGGGAATATGATTGCGTTAATTTTAATTCCAATTATTGGTATTGCAGTATTTTGGTTGTACAAAGCAACTTATAAACAAACCCATTTAATTGATGATACTGCTACAACAGAGAGGGAGTCATTAAATGGCTAAGAATCTTTCCGTGACGATTGACATCGGAACGACCAATTCTAAAGTCTCTCTTTTTGAAATATCCACTGGAAAGCTTGTATCACGTAAAAGTTTTCAAACAGAAAAACAAGTTGATTCATTTGGTGATTTATTTGATATAAAAGATATTTGGTCACAGTTAGTAAATATCTTACAAGATTTTGTTTCTAAATATATTGGAAAAATCGATTCCATAAATATTTCTAGCGTAGGAGAAGCTGGTGTTCTGATAGATTCTAATGGTGAGATTGTTACTCCAATGATTGCATGGTATGACCGACGAGCTTTCGAGTACATTAATCGATTAACGGATGATCAAAAATTACGAATTTATGAAATTACAGGTCTTCCTGCGCATTCAAATTACAGTGTTCCAAAAATAAAATGGTTAGTGGATCATTTAAAGCTATCGAAGCAAAAAAAATATACTTGGTTGAATGTTCCAGATTTGTTAGCTTATTTTTTAACGAACCAGATTAAAACCGAATTCTCTATGGCAAGTAGAACTATGGGATTTGATTTAAATAAGCGTACTTGGTCTGAGGAAGTTTTGGAAATTTTTGATTTAGAAAATATGATTGAATTTCCTGAAGTGATTAACTCAGGTGACATTGTCGGCTATACTTCTTCTGATAGTGTACAAGAATTAGGAAATGAAAAAATTTCTGTCAGAATTGCTGGACATGACCATATGGTAGGCGCTTTAGGCATTGATTTAAAGTCAGGTGATCTACTTAATTCTACTGGAACAACTGAAGGGCTTTTGTTGATTAATAATTATCCTTTTCTAAATAAAAAAAATTTTGAGGAATCTCTGTCTAATGGGATATTTACCAACTCTCAGTATTACACACTATTTTCATCGATGCCGACTGGGGGTAATGCTTTTGAGTGGTATCAGAATTTTTTCAATATTAGCCAAAATGAGTTTGAAAAGGACTGTTATGGGATCTATCAACAATATTTGGATAATGAGATTGAATTAGACGATCCAGTTATTCTGATTCCTCATTTGAACGGTTCCGGTGCACCATTTAAAAATGGTAAATCTAGAGGACTGATGTATGGAATTAGTTTAAGCACTCGTCGAGAAGATGTTCTGCTAGGTATTTTTTTAGGTCTATGTTTAGAAATGAAATACGTAGCAAATTGTTTCCCAATGGAACATGTGAACAAAATTATTGCAATTGGACCCGTTGTTAAAAATCCATTATGGGTACAATTAAAAGCAGACGCACTTAATAAAGATATTGAAGTTGTAAATATGGAAGAGTCTGTATCCTTTGGGGCACTAAAAGCAGCGTATCCTACTTTTGACTATGAGATCAACTATAGAAAAGTTAAGCCAATTCAACAACATGTTACTTCATTCGATCAAATGCTGGATAAATATTCTTATCTATATGAATCAAAGCAAGTGTTAATTGATAATAAATAAAAGACAAGTAGTAATGGCATTAATACTTTAAAAAAGCAGCAATCACGCATTTCTTTCGACTAGGTCAATTGAATTTTTACAATTGATTTTACTGAAAGATGCATGATTGCTGCTTCTTTGTAGAATGGTTGATATGCTGATTTTTATATTTTATTTGTTTTAAATAGATTAATGTCTACTCACTTTTTATATTTATTTTAGATTATAGCTGTTGAGCTAAATAAATTAAAAAAATTGCCTTTAAATCTAAAAGGTACAGGATACCTTAGTATGATCAAGAAATTAAAAAAATTAACCGTCTCCAGATTTTTGGAATATTGTTTAGAATGCATTTCATAAGAATCTTTGACAATTAGTTATTTTTATTAGTTCTTGATTTTTATTGAAACGCTATAAAATTCAGTCAGTTTTGCTTCTTTGTCGTATGAATGGATTAGTTTTATTGCGTATTTATTCACAAAAAGCATTTTTTTGTAGATTGTTCTAGCTTTTTCTTGTTATAATTAGAAAAAATGAAAAGAGGATGAGTATTTGGCACAAATTATTTTCTACATTCTAATTATTTGGATGCTTTTTCAAGCGGTAATTTTATTGCAGGATGTCTTTAAACACCGAAAAGATTTGGGTGATAGTAGCTGGCTAATTAACGGGGTAATTGGTTTTATTGCTGATTTTGCTGATACATTAGGAATTGGCAGCTTTGCTTTAACTACCTTGATGTTAAATGCTACCAAACAGTTGAAAGACGATCGATTGTTACCCGGTATCTTAAATGTCGGACACGCAATTCCTGTAATTACTGAAGCAATTATCTTTGTGACTGTTATCAAAGTCGACGTAATTACCTTAGTTTCTTTAGTTTTAGCAGCAATTATCGGATCATTTTTGGGCTCTAAACTAGTACCAAAACTATCTGAAAAAAGTATCCGTAAATGGATTGGCTGGGCTCTAGTGGTAACAGCAATCTTAATGTTTTTGCGACAAACAAATATGATTGCCTTGCTAGGCGAAGGCAATACCGCCACCTCACTAACGGGAACTAAACTAGTTATTGGCATCATTGGAAATTTTATTTTTGGGGCGTTAATGACTTTTGGTGTTGGACTATACGCACCGTGTATGGCAATGGTTTATATGTTAGGCATGACTCCTTTAGCGGCATTTCCCATTATGATGTGTTCTTGCGCAGGCTTACAACCTGTAGCCAGTTTTAATTTTATTCGCGAAAAAGCTTACGATCGTAAAATCAGCTTAGCTATTACTATCGGAGGTATTCCTGGCGTTATTATTGCTTCACAATTTTTGATAAATCTAGATATTTCTGTTATTTCCTATCTAGTTATCCTTGTGATTATTTACACAGGTATTCAATATATCATTAAGGGTATGTCTAAAAATGGAAATAAATAAAAATTCTTCCCTCTATACATGATATACCAATCGCTAAAGAGTTTTTTTATGACCAGATTAAATAATCACTGAAAAAAATGGCTTAGAAGATCATATCACAAATTGTATCTCTTTCTTTTTGATGGCTCAATCTTATGTGGCTTTGGGATAATTTACATATTATCTTAGCTACATTTTTTAATATACATTATGACAAATTTTCTTTGCCGTAGTCATCAAACCAGTTTCCAAATGATGTGTATGTCACTGCCCATTACCACATAACTGTCATCACTAGTCTTTTTTTTAATTATTACTTTACAATCCACCTTATGAAGTTGGTTGATATGTTATATTTGTAGGTAAATACAATATAAAATAAGGAGAAAGTATTCATGAAGGTTAAAAAATTTTTAAAAGAATGGATTCCAAGCATACTTTTTGTAGTTATATTCGTCATTCTTTTTAATTTTTTTGTAGGGAGTGCAAAAATTGTTGGGGATTCTATGGATCCTACTCTCGCAAATGGCGAACGAGTGTTGGTGTCTAAAAAATCTACCATAAAAAGATTTGATATTGTAATTGCAAAAGAACCAGGAGATGTATCAACTACAATAGTAAAAAGAGTAATCGGATTACCTGGTGATAAAGTTTCTATGAAAAATGACACTCTCCGTGTTAATAATAAAGTTATTGAGGAGGACTACCTAGATAAGTATAAGAAACTTTTTGAGAATAATGAATTAGATACAGTGGAGCAAAACTCTTTTTCACAGCTTATTGAAAATCAACCTAATTTTACAAGCACATTCGAAACAGTTGTTCCTGATAATGAATATCTTCTTTTAGGCGACAACAGAATTATTTCTAAAGATTCCAGAGCATTTGGTTGTGTCTCTGAAAATTTAATAGAAGGCAAATGCATTCTAGTATTTTGGCCTTTTTCAAACTTTCAGATGTTAAGTCTTAATTTACCACTTAAATTTACATTTTAAGTGCAACACAAAAATGACTCATAACTGAAATCCAGATAAAATAGGTCTATCGAGAACACTATTAGGAGGAAACGGTTAGGAATCACTATAATCATTTAAACTAGAAGAATGAAGTATTGTATTTGGTTTGATAATTCAAGCGGGAAATAAAAATACTCCTAACTAAGACAAAATTAATCTTAGTCAGGAGTATTTTTTGTATGAAAATGAAATCAATTATTTTTTTAGATCGGTTTGTCCTTCTTGAATTTCTCGGCTTAAGAAATAGGAAATCACCGTTCGAATGATTACGATTAGTCCTAAGCGGAAAATATCTTGGAAAGTCGGATTAATAATTGAGTCAATAATATCTGCCACAATCAATAATTCTAAACTTAATAAGACGTAGCTACCTAAAAATGCTTTGATTAGACGATTTTGTTGGATGACATCTAAACGATCGAATTTTTGAGTTAATAAATGGGTGAAAAAATCTTTTGATGCTACGACAGCACCGATAATTAAGATCAGGATGGAAACGATATTTAATAGCGAAGAAATCAATTCAAAAATGGGAAAAATAAATGCATCTAATTGCTGATGTAAATCGGCCATAACTGTCACTCCTTATTTTTATATTTTACCATAATCAATAGAATAGTTTTAAGATGACGTCAGAGAAATGTCTTTTCAGAAAAAATCATGTATAATGAATAGGAATATGCACAAACCGAACTGTTACGGGGTTTGAGAAAGCTATTGTAGATAAATAAAATATGAGAGGTGGACTGTTTTGAGTACAGTAAAAATTATTCCTTTCAGTGGCGTACGGGAAAATGGTAAAAACATGTACGTTGTGGAAGTGGATGAAGATATTTTTGTGTTGGATTGCGGCCTGAAATATCCAGAAAATGAATTGTTAGGAATTGACGTAGTGATTCCTGATTTTACCTATTTAGTTGATAATGCCGATCGCGTTGCGGGGGTCTTTTTGACTCACGGACATGCGGATGCCATCGGTGCTTTACCTTATTTGGTTTCCCAAATCAATGTGCCTGTTTTTGGAACGGCGCTAACGATTGAATTAGCCAAATTAAGTGTCAAAGACAACGATGAAAGTAAAAATTTTAAAGATTTCCACGTGATTGATGAGCATGCTGAAATTGATTTTGGTAAAGCCGTGATTAGTTTCTTTAGAACGACTCATACGATTCCGGATTCTGTCGGAATTAGTTTGAAAACGGACGAAGGTCATGTTGTTTATACGGGTGATTTTAAATTTGATCCGACAGCAATTCCTATGTATGCCACAAACTATAAACGTTTGGCAGAAATTGGTGGTGAAGGGGTTTTAGCCTTATTAAGTTCTTCATCAAATGCTGAAAATCCGTTACAAGTGGCTTCAGAATTAGAAATTGCTGGAGAAGTCTTTGATACCATCAATGACTGGGACGGCCGAATTATTGTGGCTTCCGTAGCAAGTAATCTGCAACGGGTCCAACAAGTGTTAAATGCAGCTGAAAAATCTGGTCGAAAAGTAGTTTTAACTGGACAAGATTTCGAGCGGGTAATCCGAACAGCGATGCAATTAGGCAAGTTAGAAGTTCCAGAGGATATCATCATTACCTTAAAAGAAATGAAAAAATACCAACCTGATGAGCTGTTGATCTTAGAAACTGGTCGGATGGGTGAGCCAATTAAATCGCTTCAAAAGATGGCGAATGGCTCTCATCGTAATTTGCACATTACTAAAGGTGACTTGGTATATATCGTAACGACACCAACGATTGCGATGGAAACAACAGTAGCCAAGACTGAAGACATGATTTATCGTGCCGGTGGGATTGTAAAAAGCATTTCTGAAAATCTACGGGTTTCGGGTCATGCCAACCCACGTGATTTACAGTTAATGATTGAATTTATGTCACCAAAATTTTTCATTCCGGTTCAAGGAGAGTATCGTCAATTGGCGGCTCACGCTGATTTGGCTCATGAACTTGGAATGGGCTATAAAAATATTTTTATTACCGGTCGTGGAGATGTGCTGGAATATAAAAATAATCACATGAGTGCTTCTGGTAGCGTGCCTGCTGATAATGTCATGATTGATGGTATTGGTGTGGGCGATATCGGTAATATCGTTTTACGAGATCGGAAAGTCTTGTCAGAAGATGGTATTTTTGTGGTAGTAGTAACAATTGATCGCAAAGGAAAAAGAATTGTTTCGGCACCACAGATTACTTCGCGAGGTTTTGTATATGTCAAAGCCAGTCGTGATTTGTTGAAGGAAAGTGGCGAAATGACGAGTGAAATCGTTGAAAAGCACTTGCATTCTGATGATTTTGAATGGAGTAAGCTAAAAACGGAGATTCGCGATACGTTAAGTCGTTATTTGTTTGATCAAACTAAACGCCGTCCGGTTGTTTTACCAGTAATTATGGAAGCAACACAACGTAGAAAACGTAAAAAATAAAACAGAAAACCGCTAAAGAGTCAGCTATAAAGGCCGATTCTTTAGCGGTTTTTTTTAATATACGAAAAAGCCAAAAACACCGGCTAGACAAAGCAATAAAATCGGATGAATTTCAAAGCGTTTTAATAAAAACCAAGAGCCAATAAAAATAATGACTGCGCGAATGTCCAACATGGAAAGTCCAGTGATTTGTGAAAATTCTGAAGTAGTGAAAAACGTCAATAAAATAATGGTTAAAGCTGCAGAGGCGATTAAACCTGCTGATGAAGCTTTTAAGCCTTGTAAAATAGTTGATACGACTTTAGATTCTTGATGACTTTGAAAGAAATTAAATAGTAGTAACGAAATAATAACCCCAGCGATAACGGCGCCAATCGTTGCCACCAACGCCCCACTGATCCCAGCGACTTGCATCCCAACAAAGGTAGAAGTATTAATCGCTAAAGGTCCAGGAGTCATTTGCGAAATGGTAATGACATCGGTAAAGACTTTTTGGGTAAGCCAACCTTGTTGCTCGACGACTTCAGCTTGAATCAACGGAATAATCGCATAGCCGCCACCGAAACTAAATAAACCAATCTTAAAAAAGCGCCAAAATAATTCTAATAACATTTATTTAGCCTCCCGTTTAAGATTTAGTAACATTAAAATACTAGCAACAACTAAAATTAAAACAACATTGACTTGTAAAATCGCATTGGCAATAAAACTACCAACCAAAATAATCAGCAATAAACTTTTTTTCTCCAAACGAATGACTTTCACCATGTCCACCACGACTTCAAGGATTAATGCTGCAACAGCAGCCTGCATGCCTAATAAAACTGCTTGAACGATTTTATTAGCGGCAAAAGCGACATAAAACTGTGAAATGACACCGATAATGACTAAAGGTGGAATAATTCCACAAATAAAAGCAATCCAAAAACCTATTTTACCGTAGGCTTTTTTTCCGGCTAACACACATAAATTTAAAGCAATTGCCCCAGGGGAAGACTGAGCAATCGCCGCCATTTCTAATAAATCATCTTCTGTGAAGAAGCGCCCCACATAGTATTTGCGAATCATTGGAACGACTACATAGCCGCCACCAAAAGTGAAAGTACTGATTACTAAATTAATCCGAATCAGCCATAAAATTTCTTGATATTTTTTCATTCTATCTACTCCTGTACGCTTTTTTACAAAATACCTGATCATTTCATTTTACTGGTATTTTTAGGGAGTGTGAAATGATAATATAAGGGTGTAGACATGAATTTGAATCATGGGAAGGAGAGTTTTTTTGAATTTTAATCAATGCGTGATTTTTTATCATGTGTGTCGTGAGTTGAACTTTACTAAAGCTGCCAAGAAATTATTTATCACCCAGTCGGCAGTTTCTCATGCTATGAAAGAATTAGAGAATGAAGCTGGTTATCCTTTAATTGAACGTTTGCATAGGGGAGTTAAGATCACACCAGCAGGTTTAGAATTTTATCATTCAGTTATTCCTTTAATAGAAGATTTTAATAAGTTGAATCAGCAACTGCCGCGTTTAGCTAAAAAAGTTCCTATGAAAATCGCTGCTTGTATGACCTTTGCGGAAAATGACTTAGCTACTTTTATTCAGGGTTTAAGCCAGCAAGGTATTTTGACGGAAGTCCAAATTGCCAAAGCTGATGAAGTCCTCTCATTACTGGAAAATGGGGAGGCAGATTTAATCTTTTTAGAAGGGCCAGCTCCATCAGGTACTTTTTTACAAAAGGAAATCAAAAGTTATTCGTTAGGTTTTTTTACCAATCAAGCCGTCGCACAAAAATTGCCAGCTAAAATGAAATTAGCCAATATACTGCAGGAAAATTTATTGGTACGGGAACGGGGAAGTGCTGTACGAGAGCTATTGGAAGCAGCTTTAGTGTTGAACCATTTGGCGTTACATCCTAGCTGGCAAAGTAATGACTCGGCTGGTTTAATAGCAGCTGCGAAAGCTGGCTTAGGGATTGCTTTTTTGCCGAAAGTTTTAGTAGAGACGAGTGATTTAGTAGAAATAAAGGTCACTGACTTAGCATTGGAAAATCCCGTGATTGCCTTGATGCGAAAAACAGCAGAAAATTCGCCAGTTTATCAAGTTTGGAAAAATTTATAAGTGGTTGACGAAAGTAAGTGAAAAACGTAACATTATATAGAGAACGCTTACTTAATTTGGAAATTAAAGGAGTTAGAACAATGCAAAACATTAGAAAAGTAACAGAAGACATTTATTGGGTGGGGGCTTCTGATCGGCGCTTGGCGCTATTTGAAAATCTATTTCCAGTCAATCGCGGGATTTCCTACAATTCATTTGTCATTTTAGATGAAAAAACAGCTTTAATGGATACTGTGGATTCGTCGATAACTGATTTGTTTTTAGAAAATGTCGAGGCTGCTTTGGCTGGTCGGACCCTGGATTATTTAGTGATTCATCATATGGAACCAGATCACTGTGCCAATATTGAAGAAATCGTACGCCGTTATCCAGAAGTAAAACTAGTTGGGAATAAATCAACTTTTAGTTTCTTTGAACAGTTTTATCCAATGGATGCTTCTAAAAATTATTATCCTGTTAAGAAAAATGACGAATTGAATTTGGGTGCCCATACTTTGAAATTTACGATGACACCGAATGTTCATTGGCCCGAAGTGATGATGTCATATGATTTGAAGGATAAGATCTTGTTTTCTGCTGATGCATTTGGTTGTTTTGCGCCAATTGATGGAAATTTATTTATGAATGAATTAGATTTTGACCAACGAATTTTAGCGGAAGCTCGCCGTTATTATGTAAATATCGTTGGACACTATGGGAAAAATGTTTTGTCTGCTTTGAAAAAGCTATCTGCATTTGAGATTGATATGATTTTACCTTTGCATGGTCCTGGTTATTCTGGTGAATTGATCGAAAGAATGCTTCACTACTATCAAACTTGGGGTGCCTATCTACCAGAAGAAAAAAGTGCTTTGCTTCTTTATGGCTCAATGTATGGTAACACCGAAAATGCCGTTGATATTTTAGCTGGAAAATTAGCAGAAAAAGGTGTGGCAAATATAAAAATAGTCGACATTTCACGGACGGATCCCTCTTATATTATGGCGGATATTTTTAAGTATTCCAATTTAGTCTTTGCTGGCACCAATTACAATACAGGTTTGTATATTAAAATGGATAATGTTATTCGCGAAGCCTTACATCTAGAAATAAAAGACCGCAAGATTTCTTTCATCAGGAATGGTACTTGGGGTGGAAAAGCTCTAGAAATTATGCAGAATTATTTCAGTGATGAAAAACGTTTTACGATTGTTGGTGAACCGGTAGAAATCCATTCTTCAGTGAAAGATGGCGATTTAGCACCTATTACTGAATTAGCGGATGCAATTGCAGCTTCAATATTAAAGGAAGAGGAATAAGATGAGAATTGAACATATTGCTTTATGGGTAGATGATTTAGAAAAAGTTAGTCAATTTTATCAAAAATATTTTCAAGTAGAAAAATCTGAAAAATATCAGAATCCTAAGACGGGTTTTAGTTCTTATTTTCTTAGCTTTGCCAGTGGAAGTCGCTTGGAACTGACTAATAAAAAATATTTGAGTCCCCGCATTGCTGATAGTTTGGGTTATGGTCATATCGCAATTGCAGTAGGTGATAAAAAAGCTGTCGATCAGATGGTGGAAAGATTTCTTGCCGATCATTTTCCATTATTAAGTGGTCCTCGGACAACTGGAGACGGCTATTATGAAGCAGTGATTCAAGATCCTGAAGGAAACTTGATTGAATTAACGACAGATTAAAAAAACGTACGCCAAATTTTTTGGCGTACGTTTTTTAATTGACCACTTGCTCTCTAACATATTCAGCGTAAAGTGGATGATTGTTGATTAATTCAGTGTGGGTCCCATGACCGGTGACACTGCCTTTTTCAATAAAATAAATTTGATCAGCATCTACAATAGTTGATAGCCGATGGGCGATGACCAAAGTGGTTCGCCCTAACATTAAATCATCTAAAGCCCGTTGCACTTTTTCTTCTGATTGGGAGTCAAGACTAGCAGTTGCTTCGTCTAACATCAAAATTTTAGGATCTCTTAAAAAAGCGCGAGCAATCGCAATCCGTTGTTTTTGACCGCCAGATAATTTTACGCCCCGTTCACCAATTTCAGTTTCTAATTCCTTAGGAAAATCCTTCACAAATTGGTCTGCATAAGCTAGCGACAAACCATGCCATAACTCTTCATCACTCAAAATACGGTTAAGACCATATTGCAGATTATCACGAATACTACCAGCAAAAACAGCACTATCTTGTGAGACATAACCGATTTGGGCGCGCCATTCTTGTAAATCAATCGCTTGAATATTTTGCTGACCAATTTTTATGGCTCCGCTAATTGGTTCGTAGAATCTTTCAAGTAAAGAAAAAATAGTTGATTTTCCGCCACCACTTGGCCCAGCGAATGCAATGACTGAATTAGGTTTGGCTTCAAAAGAAACATCTTTTAAAATAGGATGTTCTGCTGAATAACTAAAAGATAAGTTTTCAGCAGTAATAGTTTGCCCGACCACATCGATTGTTTCACCAGCACCAATTGGTTCAAGTTCCGTTTGAAAAATTTCTTGAATCCGTTCAGTTGAGCCCATTGCCTTTTGAACTTGTGAGAAAAAGGTCGCGAAGGTTGCAGCGGGTGCAATAATATTAAATAGATAAAGTAAAAACGCAACTAATGAGCCACTAGTTAAAGTTCCTGCTTGCACTCGGACAGCCCCGTAGCCTAAAATTCCAACGAATAAACCTAACATCGCTGTCATCATAATCGGTTGTACAACAGCTTCAATCTTGGCATCTTTCACGCCCAAAGTGAAGATTTTTTGAATAAAGTTTCCACCAGAAGTGACTTCTGCTGCTTCACCATTACTGGCTTTGATTAATCGAACCTCAGATAATTTTTCACTAGCATCAGCATTAAAATCGGCAGTAGCTGCTTGTAGTTGACGACCAATTTTTGACATGATTTTTCCAATTGGCAGCATAATCAAAGCAATAATAGGAACAGCGCTAAAGATTAAAGCCGCCATCTTCCAATCCATTAAAAATAAAATAATCATCGAGCCAATTAGTTGAATCCCACCAGTTACGAAATTGGGAAATTGTGATGTCACCAAGTCTTTGATGACTGAAGTATCGTTGACTAAACGCGAACTGCTTTCACCAGATTTATGATCATCGAAATATCCAACGGGTAACTTCAATAAATGGGCCCATAATTTTTCTCTTAAGGTTTTGACGGCGGTTTCTCCTACATAGCGAAGCAAAAAGCCACCGATTGTACCAAATCCAAGCTGCGCAATAAAGGCCAAGGCTAAAATAATAAGCATCTTACCATCAATTTTAGCCAAGTTTGAAGTGTCGACTAAATTTTTAGTTAATTGCGGCACAATCAGACTGGCACCACTAGTAATCAGACTCAATAGCATGCCTAAAATAAATAAGCCTTTTCGAGGATTAACGCTATTGATTAATTTGATAAAATCCTTGAATTTAAATTTTCCGCGTACTTTTGGTAATTCAGGTGCAAAACGTTGATCCATTAACATATCCTCCGTAAATTAAAAATCGTGCCATTCATCATGATCTTTTTGGTCAAAAGGCGGACGTCCAAAATTTCTGCCACCAAAAGGAGGTCGTCCGCCAAAGCTGCCGCGATGACCAAAAAAGCCTAGCTCTTTGAAATTTTCCCGCATTTCTTTTTTTAATTTTTTTATGTCTTCGTGGGACATATCACGCCAATCACCATATTGATCTAGATAACTCTCTTTTAACGCTTGAATGGCTTGCATACGATCCATCGGGTCTACGAATTTCTCAGCTTGTTTTTTCATTTCAGATTCCCAACCAGCGGGAATCTTCCCTAAAAGTTGGCTAAATTCTGCTTGTTCCGCTTCATTTAAACCAGCAAAAAAATCATCACTGGCATTTTTCTCACCAGATGCTGCATTTTGTTCCGCTTTTTTTCGTCCGGTTTCCGTTAAGTAGACGCGTTTAATTCTTTTGTCATTCTCATCTTCTTTTCGTAAAATGTCGTGACTGTTTTCCATTTTTTTTAATAACTCAGCTAAAGAACTGGGGCGTAAATCTAACACTTCAGCTAAATAGCTTTGAATTAAACCATCTTCTACAGCTAAAATTGCTAAAACTCTTTGTTGTCCTGATAAATGTTGCTTGTTTTGACGCATAAAAGCATTACTAGCTTCACTTATGAAACGAAATTGTTTCATTAAATCATCAGTAAATTGACTCATATTTATTTCCTCATTTCATCTATTTTTTTAAATAATTCGGTACCGAACTTTATTTCGATTTTGATTATAGTTCGGTACCGAACGGTTGTCAAGAATTTTGTAGCAAAATTTTTTTATTGACAATTTAAATAAATCCTGATAAATTTATTGAGGTTAAATCATAACCATTACGATTTGTTGTGGAGAAATTGTAAAATTAATCATATTAAAAATAAATGGAGGAACCAAAATGGCAAAGAAATCAAAAATTGCAAAAGCCAAAAAGCAAGAACAATTGATTGAACAATATCGAGAAATTCGTGCTGAACTAAAAGCCAATAAAGATTATGCTGGTTTGGCTAAGCTTCCGGTGGATTCAAATCCTAATCGTTTAAAAAATCGTGACAAGATTGATGGTCGCCCCCGCGGCTATTACCGTAAGTTCGGTCTGTCTCGGGTTAAATTTCGCGAGCTAGCCCATAAAGGTCAAATTCCTGGCGTGAAAAAAGCCAGCTGGTAATAACTACTGAATCATCAAATTATTTGTATAGGAGAATGACAGATGGAAAAAAATAACTTAGCAAGTGCTTATCGTAGATTGAAAAGTCCCAATATCCGTACTAAAAAACGAGCATTGAAAATTATCAAAGCAGCAAAGAGAACTAAAAAAGGGATTTAAGGAGGAGTTATCGTGGCTGTACCAGCAAGAAAAACATCCAAAGCCAAAAAACGCCTTAGAAGAACCCATCAAAAATTGAATTTCCCAGAAATTTCAGTTGATGAAGCGACGGGAGATTTTAAACGAAGCCATCATGTCTCTCGTAATGGCTTTTATAAAGGACGTAAAGTGTTATAGACAAAAAGAGATTGACCTCACGGGTCAATCTCTTTTTTTAGATTAAATTGCTAATTATTTGGTAGAATTGATGTGCAACGAATAAAATGATTAGTTCATAAGCGATATCTTTTGAGACGGTTTGCCATTTCTGTTGGATTAAATTTTTCATAGGCCTCTTCCTCTCTACTTTTTATAAGCTTAACTAGAAAATATGAATGAACTGTTGTGAAAATTTGCAGAAAAAATAAAAGTTTTATTAGGATTAAGATTCCACAAGATTGCAGGAACGAATGATAATTATTATACTGACTGTAAAAGTCACTAGATAAAGTAGGTGAATAAAATCAAAAATGTGTATTTAAAATCAATTTATCGCGATATTAAAGCTTCTTTTGGCCGTTTTATTTCCATCGTGTTAATTATTTTTATGGGTGTCATGCTATTTGTCGGTATTAAATCGGTTGGACCTGATTTGGAAGCGACAGTTAATCAATTTATTAAACAAAATGAGTTGTCAGATGTCCAGATTGTGTCTTCTGCTGGTTTGACGAAGGAAGATCAGAAAGCCGCTGAAGAAATTAAAGGGGTACAAGCAGAATTAGGTCATAGTTTTCCAGTGACATTAAAGCAGCAAAATATTCAATTGTATTCCTACAGCAATAATCAAGCGAACAAATTAACTCTGACTGCCGGTCATTTACCAAAAAAGAAAGATCAGGTTGTTTTAGATGAAAAATTAAGAAATGACTATCGAATGGGCGACCAATTCACGATTGACAATCAGCAATTGCGGCAACAGGAATTTACAGTCGTTGGTTTCGTGACCTCTCCGATTTATGTGGATGAAAGAGAACGAGGAACGACTACCATTGGTGATGGAGAATTGGCTGGCTTTATGTATCTGCCAGAAACAGCTTTTGATGATCAGAATTTTTCGATTCTTTATATTAGTTCTGATCGCTTGAAAAGTATTGATTACTTTTCTAAAAAATATGAGAATCGTTTAGAGAAATTAGACGAGCAATTGACTGAAGTTTTTACTCAACAAGGAATAGCACGTCAGGAACAGTTGCAATCAGTTGCTGACCAACAAGCATTAGCGAATGGGCTGGAAGCTGGTACGATGGAAATCGCAACACCAAATTATATGATTAATCCCCGTAACAGTAATCCAGGCTTTACTGAATACACTAGTCTCTCTGATCGAATTGATGCAATAGCAAATGTCTTTCCGGTCTTTTTCTTTTTCATAGCTGTCTTAATCACCTTTACAACTATGACACGAATGATTGAAGAAAATCGAAAAGAGATTGGTACCTTAAAATCACTCGGTTATCGTAAGCGTGAAATAGCCAGTAAATATATTTTATATGCTTTGTTAGCGGCATTGATTGGGACAGTTTTTGGCGTGGTCATCGGCACATTGGTATTACCGAAAATTGTTTTCCATCTATTGAGTGATCAGTATATTTTTACGAACTATCAATATCATTTTATTTTTTGGCCAATAGTTTTAGCTGTTATTGTGGCATTGATAGCGACTTTAGGTGCTTCTTTATTAACTTTAATGAAAGAATTGCGGGAAAATGCGACGACTTTATTAATGCCTAAAGCACCAAAAGCCGGTAAACGGGTTTTTCTGGAAAGAATCAAACCGATTTGGCGGCGAATGAGTTTTAATCAAAAAGTGACTTATCGCAATCTTTTTCGCTATAAAGCGCGGATGATTTTGACCATCGTTGGCATTGCTGGTTGTACAGGATTAATGCTGGCTGGCTTTGGTCTACAAGACTCCATCAGTGCACCAGTAGAAAAACAATTTGTAGCCTTAACGAAATATCAAGGAATCGTTACTTTAAACGGGACTGTACAAACCGAAGCGGAAAAGGTTTTGACGGAAAACCCACAAGTTACTGCGGAATTGCCAGTTTACACCGATACGGTAACATTCAATCTTACTGGACACAGTAAACAAACGGCGACACTTTATGTCAGTGATCAACCAGAAAAATTTAGCCAATATGTTGCCTTAAAAGATGAAAAAACAAAAGCACATATTTCGCTATCTAATCAAGGAGCATTAATTTCCCAACGATTAGCCAAGATTTACCAAGTAACCAAAGGTGATCAACTGACTTTTGAAGACAATGATGGCAAAAATTATCAAATTAAAGTGGCGGGAATCGTTGAGAATTATTTGGGTCATAATCTTTATTTAAGCAAAGAATATTATCAGGAAATTTCTGGCCAAACTTTCACGCATAACAGCTATTTAATTAAGACGAAAAAAATGACTAATTCCCAAGAGAAAAAATTAGCAGAAGATTTGCTGCAAACTGGTGAAGTGTTAACCACGACTTATACCAGCAATCAGATGGCTAAACAAGAGGCGGCCACTGAAAATCTAGGCTCAATTGTTCTGATTTTTATTGTTTTATCAGGCACATTGGCTTTTGTTGTTTTATATAATCTCACCAACATTAATATATCTGAGCGGGCACGAGAATTAGCGACGATTAAAGTTTTGGGCTTTTTCAACCAAGAAGTAACGATGTATATTGTGCGGGAGAATATTATGTTCACTTTGTTTGGGATTCTATTTGGTTTCGGGATTGGGAATTTACTGACTCGTTTCATCTTAGCGATGGCATCATCAGATATGATTGTTTTTCCTTTGGTGATTTCATGGCAAGGATATGTCATATCAGCGGTAATGACTGTTGTGTTCTCTGTCATTGTAATGGGCGTGACCCATTTTAAACTAAAACAAATAGATATGATTGCCGCTTTAAAATCAAACGAATAAAAAAGGCGTAACTGTGATGAGGAAATCCTTAAAAGATCAGATTAAAAATCTAATCTTTTAAGGATGCTCCATCCAGTTACGTCTTTCGGTATTTTAGGCCAGTTTTAACGCTGCCATATACAAAAATAAGAATCCCTAGCCAAATAAATGAAAAGGCGATAAATTGCTGTAATGTGTATGTCTCATGAAAAAGAAAAATTGCCATGATTAACATGATTGTTGGATTGATATATTGAATAAAGCCTAAGATAATAAATGAAATCCGCTTAGCAGCTTCAGCAAATAATAACAATGGAATCGAAGTAATTGTACCTGCGCCGAATAATAAAAGATTGGTGCTCCAGTCATATTGTAAAAAGCCATCAGGAGCGAAAAATAAAAGATAGGCTAAGGCGAAAGGAAAAATCACTAAGGTTTCCAAGGTTAAGCTCGTCGCCGAACCGAGAGCTAAGCCTTTTTTGATGAGTCCATAGATACTAAATGAAGCGGCCATCACTAGTGAAGTGACCGGTAAATGTCCCGTTTGAATGGTCAGTAAAATGACACCGATTAAACCAAAGACACAAGCGATTTTGGCTGTACGGGAAAGCTTTTCCTTTAAGACGAGCGTACCCAGTAAAACATTTGCTAATGGATTAATATAATAACCCAAACTGGCTGCTGTCACATCACCGATTTGAACACTATAGATAAAAGTCCCCCAATTTACAGTGATAAAAATTGCTGCTAAAATAATTGCGAGAATTTTTTTCTTTTCTTTTTTCAGCATAGCAACATCTTTAAAAAAAACTTTTCGCTGTGATTTAACGACTAATAAAAATAAAACCATCGTGACAAAAGACCACACGACTCGATTAAATAATAAACTGACTGCTGGTACTTCTCCTAAAAGCTTCCAGTAAAGTGGAATAATACCCCACAAGACATAGGCAAAAATTCCTAGTGTAATCCCCTTTTTTTCTTCATTTCTCTCCATAAATACTTCCCTCATTTTTTCGTGAATGGCTTATTATAGCACAAAAAAAAGTTGTTTTTAGCGATAAAAAGACAAAATAACAGGGGTATGATTGTGCAAAAGTAGCAATTGACTTCAATTTTTAAAATGTAGATGAATAATGAATCTTGTAAAAGAGAAATTGACATCGGACATGTAAATTGGTATAGTCAAATTGAAAAATAAATTAAACCAGTCCAGAATGGGGAATATTTGTGAGTGTAACAGGTAACTAATTCGTAAGTCGAATAGCTAGAAAAAATGCGAGCTGTCGCAGTTTATTTAGCATGCTTATTAGTGATACCTGTCGAAATAGTTTACGATGCTAAAAGACGATAGTATGACTGTCGTCTTTTTTGTGTCGATTTTTGGTCTAATTTATTTTTACCGTCAGGTGTCCTTTTCAAAAAGGAGAAGAAATGAATACAGAAACTTTTAAACAATTACAATTTGATAAAATTCAAACCGAAGTTCAAAAAAGGGCGATTGGTGATTTAACCAAAGAAAAAATTGCCCACTTAGCACCGCAAAGCAATCTTGCAACTGTCACAGTCTGGCAAAAGGAAACACAAGAAGCCCGATTGATGATTGATTCTGGTCAACACGTGCCTTTTATGGGGTTAGTCAGAATCAATCAATTGAATCAACAAATAAAAAAAGGCTTGATTTTAAATCCAGCTGAATTAACTGAAGTAGCTGATTTTTTACGGAGTAGTCAGCTGATGGTGAAATTTTTTGATAAAAATCGCTATCAAGCACCAACTTTAGCTAGTTATAGTCAGAATTTACCTGATTTTAGTAGTATGACTGAAACAATCTATCAAAAAATCCAACATCATAAAGTAAGCTCTGAAGCCAGCCGCTTCCTGCGTAAAACCCGGCGACAAAAAAGTGAGACGGAATCAGAAATTCAAGAAAAATTAAACAAGTATTTACGTCATCCAAATAATAAAAATTGGATTCAAGACAGTATCATCGTCAAAAAAGGTGAACACTTTACCATTCCGATTAAAGCCAGCTATAAAAATAAAGTCGACGGTACAGTGATTGAAGAATCAGGAAAAGGTCAAACGGTCTTTGTTGAACCTAGTACAGTTAGTAAATTAAATGAAAAATTGAGTTTCTTAATAGCTGATGAAGTGGCTGAAGAATATCAAATTTTAGCTGAATTGACTGGTGCACTAGCTGAAAATCAAGATTTGATCGATTTTACGATTGAAAGTATTAGTGGCTTTGATTTAATTTTTGCTAGAGGGAAATATAGTCGAGAAATGAATGGGATAACGCCAAAAGTTAATAAAAATGAAGTGATTAAAATTATTGCGGGAAAACATCCATTTTTGAGCCAAGAAGCAGTACCATTAGATTTTGAATTGGGTGAAAATTATCGTGGATTAGTAATTACTGGTGCAAATGCTGGAGGCAAAACGGTGGTACTTAAAACAGTCGGTTTATTTAGCTTGATGGCAATGTTTGGTTTACAAATACCGGCAGCAGAAGGTTCAGAAATAGCTGTCTTAAATGATTTATTTGTCGATATTGGTGATCAACAAAATTTAGAAAATGCCTTGAGTACTTTTTCTGGTCATATGAAAAATATTGCTGAAATTTTACGCCAAGCAAAACGCCATAGCTTGGTTTTACTGGACGAAATTGGGAGTGGAACAGAACCAAACGAAGGGGCAGCTTTAGCCATTGCCATTATGGAAACTTTGTATCAATCAGGCGTGTTAATCGTTGCCACGACTCATTACGGTGAAATTAAGCGATTCGCTGAAACCCACGAAGATTTTGTACCAGCCGCAATGGCTTTCGATCGTGAGAACTTGACTCCTAAATACCGTTTGCAAGTCGGTAAGACTGGTGACAGCCAAGCGTTATGGATTGCCAAAAAAATGCATATGGCGCCAGCATTAATCCAGCAAGCCGCAAATTATATTTCTGATAAAAACTATCTAACTGAGAAGAAAATTTTTCATTCAGTCAAAGAAACTTCTCAAATAGAAAAACGATCAGAAGAACGTTTTAATCAAGGAGATCAAGTTATTTTAACTGAAACCAATCAAGTCGGCTTGGTTTATCAAGATGAAGGCAAAGCCGAAGTGACAGTTTATTTGGAAAAAGAAATGATTCCTATTTTACGAAAAAGATTGAAATTAAAAATGACCGCGCAAGAATTGTATCCAGCAGATTATGATTTAAGCAGCTTATTCGTGGACTTTCATGAACGAAAAAGAGAAAAAGATTTGGCCCGTGGATCGAAAAAAGCTCATAAGGAATTGGATAAAGAGATGCGTTTAAGAAGATGATATAAATTGAACACCGACTGAAGAGTCGGTGTTTTGCTTATATTCCAACTTTTTTCTTAAGATAATCTAAGTTATAATATAAGTAATAATTTTGTTTGTTGGGATTTTTTAAAGGGAGAAGGGGTATTGATGAAAATTTGTCCAAATTGTCATTATGAAAATGAAGAAACTGCATTATTTTGTGAACATTGCGGTAGTAAGCTTTCAGTTGAGCGAACTGAACTGGGGAGCCGATCACAAATGAACCATTCAAAAACACAAGCACGAGAAAATTTCGTCATAAATAAACAGCCGAAAGCACCAAAACCTAAATGGCCTATCATTATAGCTGCTTTGGCAGTTGTCGCTGTTGTTGGAGGAGTAGCTTTTGCTGTTGTGGGAAATAATCAGCCAGATTCGGTAATTAAGACGACCACCACGACTTCTTCTGATGATCCAACTAAGTATGATGATGTGATTGCTGAAGCCAAAGCTTTAACAATTAACGGGGATTTCAAAGAATCAAATCGTAAATTAGCAACCATCTCTGCCAGCGATTTAGGGAAAACCATTTATTCTCCGATTAAAGATGAAGTCGATCGGTTGACTAAAGAAAACGATGAGGGAATCGAAGAAGAAAAAGAGGATGAACGTGAAGAAAAAGAAACCGATAATAATCAAGGAGACAGTCGTTCTGAATCTTTACCAAGTGGGAGTGCTTTTACTGGTAGCTATGGTAAATGGGCTAATACTTATAGTTTTTACTACAATCAATCTAGTCAAAAACATCAAACATTAAAAATTAGTGCCAATGGTGCAGTCACACAGACGAATGCTGGAGGTTCACAATATTTTGGAACAGCAACAATTACTGGTGCAAGTGGAGATATTTTAAGCTATGAAACAAATGAGCAGTATCCAAGTTCGATGCCGGAAACTAAAACGATACATCCAGATGTGAAAATCACTGTGACTTGGGAAGGTGGCAGTAAGCAAGTATATTATGGCTATCTTTCTTATTCATCTCGTTTGGCATTAACTGATGGCTCCCACAAAGGTAGCGGCGTCAACGAAGTTTGGTTGACTTACTAGGAAAGGATGTATCAATTTGGGTCGAAGAGAATTGCGGAAAAAAAATAAAAAGCAATATCCGATATATCTAGGCATTGCTTTAGGTCTTTGTTTATTAGCTGGCGGATCGTACTATGCCACGACGCGAATCTTTCAAGAAAATAAAACATCAGAAACAAGTGAAATAATCAAAGAAAGTAGTACCGAGTCCACTTTAAATACAATAGAATCGACTGTCAATAGTAGTGACGAAAAGACAACTGCAACGACTGAAGAAATACAATCAGTTCAATTAGATGCTAGTCAATTGGAAGCAAATGCCAGTCAAGTTGCGTATGGTGCCTACTATTTTGATTCTGGAAAAACAATTTCAAATGACAATACTCAGCCGATGATAGCAGCTAGTATTATCAAAGTATTTGTGATGGATTATGCTTACAGTCAAATTTCAAATGGTAGTTTAACAACTGAGACAATGATTCAAGGAGCTACTTTAGATTCCTGGATATATCCAATGATTCAACAAAGCAGCAATGAAGCAGCCAATGTATTGATTGATTATTTTGGAATGGAACAATTAAATTTTTATTTTCAAACACAAGGTTATACCAATACTCGGATAGAGCGAAAAATGTTAGATTATACTGCCCAAGGTGCAGGGAAAGAAAATTATACCTCCTTAAATGATTGTCTGGCATTTTTGAAAAAGATTTATACCAATCAAACCACTTATCCATCTAGTCAGATGCTAACTATTTTAAAAGGACAAGGGATTCAAACCAAAATTCCTAGCAAATTACCAACAGGAACAGTAGTCGCGAATAAAACTGGTGAGCTGGCAGGAGTAGAAAATGATATTGCTTTGGTTTTTAGTGAAAAAGCCCCCTTTGCGCTAGTTGTGTTAACCAATAGTGTGATTAATTCTGAAGGCTTGCGAAGTGCCATTGGCGACTTTGCTTTAGCTTGTTATCAAGCGTAAATCTAAAATAACTCAAAACATCGTTACTAATAAAGTTGCGATGTTTTTTTTAGGAGAGATGATCATGAAAATTTGTCCGAACTGCAAATATAAAAATACTGAAGATGCCCACTTTTGTGAGAATTGTGGCCATTCTTTAGAAAACATAAATCTTGATACTCAAATTATACCTTCAGCTTCGAAGCAAAAAAAATCCATCAATCAACATTCAAAAATTTTTATCGCTTTATTCAGTGTAATTGCTGCTATGCTAATCGGCGGCCTCTTTTTTGGAAATTATTATTATAACTATCATCGTCAAATGAATCGAATCGCTGATGCGTTTGAAGCCGGAGATAGTGAAAAATTGACTAAGATGGTTATTTCTGGCGAAGAAGATTATCAGATTTCTAGTAAAAAATTAGACAGATTGGTTGATTATTATCAGCTTTCAAGCCATGAGAAAAATTTCACTGATTTTATTGAATCATTACGCACCAATCAGGTGGAACTGCAAGATTTTAACATAAAGCAAACTGGGAGATACTTTGGATTATTTAAAAAATATCAGTTAGAATTGCTACCGGTTTATTTAAAAATCTCGACCGATCAAGCAGGCACGGAAATTTTTCTTGATGGCAAAAAACAGGGAACTTCCAAAGGTGATGACTACCTACTAACTTTAGGTCCGCTGACACCTGGTCGATATGAATTAAGCGGTCGTTTGGAGGGTCAAGAAAATCAAGCGAATTTGGATTTGGTTCGTTATAAAAATAATGATTTTGAAAAAAATAGTAACGTACACTTAGATTTACATCGAATTTCTTTTAAAGTTACATCAAATATCGATGGTGCTCAAGTTTATTTGGATGATGAAGCTGTAGCGACTATTGATGAAGGCTTTGCCGAAATTAATGATTATGTCTGGCATCAAGGATTGACTCTTGAATTACGTTATCAATTGGATGATGAAGAGCTGAAAACGAGTTCACGGAGAATTGATGATGATGAATATTTAGCTGAAGATTACGAGGCTAATGATCTCCAGTCGATGATCACGCTGGATTTTTCTGAAGTTCAAACCAGCAATGATGTGCAAAATTTTTTAACTGAGCTATATGATGACTTATCTGACTATACTAGTGAATATGTTACTTTTGAGACCCCTCAAAAAAATGATTTTGGGAAATATTTTGTAAATGCTAGAGAAAATTCTGATGAACAAGACTTTGAAAAATTTATTAATGAAATTCGAGATGATAATGGACGAAACAGAGTGAAGGCACAACCGGAAGTAGAAAGTGTGACGATGACTTTAGAAAACCAATATACTGTTCAATACTTAATTCACTATGATACGGTTTTTAATGATCGTAATCTAGACGAAATCAAGCAGGTTTTTCGTTACAAACAAGCAACCTTGAAGTATAATACCGAAGATGGTCAACTGCAGATAGACAATCTTGGAGGAATAGAAAATTTTGAGACAGTTGATGAAGGTTCTTAAAATGATCAGATTAGGTGAGAAGATTGGTTAAAAAGAAATGCTTATGGTTAGTAATCGGAATATTTGGTTTGTTTTTATTAGCTGCTTGTAGACAGCAAAATAAGACAACGACAACGACTGAAAAAAATCAAATCAGTAGCAGTACGACTACCGTTGAAAGTTCACAAGAAGAAAGTCAGGTGGAAAAGTTGTTGCAACAAATGACTTTGGAAGAAAAAGTGGGCCAGTTATTTCTCGCACGGGTTCCTGAAGAAGGTGCGATTGAAGATCTTCAGAATTATCATTTAGGTGGATATTTGCTATTTGATCGAGATATGGCTGGTCTTGGGCAAGCCGACTTGAAACAAAAAATTGCTGAATTTCAAGAAAATAGTCCAACGCCATTATTTATTGCTTCTGATGAAGAAGGTGGAACGGTCAGCCGTTTGAGTCGGAATAAAATTGTTTCGCCACCTTTTGAAAACCCACAAGAATTGTATCAAAAAGACGGATTTGATGGGATTGTTCGTGACATTGATCGAAAAGCTGCGATTTTTAATGAGTTAGGCATTCAACTGGGGATGTCACCTGATGCGGATGTCTCTACTGATCCAGAATCATTTATTTATGATCGGACGATTGGTTTAGATGCTGCCGGGACCAGCGAATATGTGGCAAAAAGTGTTGGTGAAATGTCTAAGGAAAAAATCGGCTCGACTTTAAAACATTTTCCTGGTTATGGTAACAATCGTGACTCTCACACTGAAATTGTAACAGACGAACGAAGTCTAGAAGAGTTGCAGACTACAGATTTTCAGCCTTTTATTGCTGGCATTCAAGCAGGAGCAGATAGTATTTTAGTTTCCCATAATATTGTGAATGGGATAGATAGCAGTCAACCGGCATCGATTTCGCCGGCAGTTCATGAAATTTTGCGTGATCAGTTGAATTTTAAAGGTGTGATTATGACAGATGATATGGATATGGCTGGTCTGGCAGAATTTATTTCGCAAGAAGAAGCTGGATTGAAAGCCTTGCAAGCAGGTAATGATTTAATCTTATCATCTAGTTATCAGACACAGATTCCTTATGTTATTCAGGCAATTCAAAATGGTCAATACAGTGAAGACGCGTTAAATCAATCAGTTTTACGGATTTTGAATTGGAAAGAAAAGTTAGGCTTAATTAGTTAGTAAAAGGAGGGAATAATGATGTGTGCATCGATGCGTTTGAAAAAAGATCTTGTCAAACTTACTAAAAAATAAATTTTGACAAGGAGTATGGCATGGAAAGCTCTTGGAAGAAAAAATATTTAACAATTTTATCAGGACAGACAGTTTCATTAATCGGTAGCTCCGCCGTCCAATTTTCATTGATTTGGTGGCTAGCGAGTGAATCAGATTCAGCAGTAATGCTATCAATTGCAGGATTGTTTGCTTATTTGCCTCAGATGTTTCTGGGTCCTTTTGTTGGCGTATGGTTAGATCGATTAGTTAGAAAAAATGTTGTTATTATGGCTGATTTATTCATGGGTGGAGTGGCTTTGGTTTTGTCACTGTGGTTTCTTTTGGGAAATCCAGGTTATTATATCGTTATTTTTGCGATGTTCTTACGAGCATTAGCAAATGTTTTTCACACCCCATCGATTCAAGCAATCGTACCATTATTAGTGCCTGAAAAGGAATTGGTGAAAGCCAATAGTTGGAGTCAATTTTTGCAATCCGGTGCTTTTATGTTAGGTCCTGTTATCGGTGCAGCAATGTTTGCCGCGATGCCGTTGTGGCTAATTCTTCTAACTGACTTGCTGGGTGCTTTGGTAGCATCATTTGCTTTATGGATTGTTCAAGTGCCGAATCCACCACGAACTGAACTAACATCAGAGCCTAATTATTTAAATGAATTAAAAGCAGGTCTTGCAGTTTTTAAGGCAGATAAAGCAATGTTGATTGTCTTAATCATCTCATTTATTTCAATGGTGTTCTTTTTACCATTAGGGACCCTATTTCCTTTAATGACCAGTTCTCATTTTCAATTGTCCGCTTGGTATGCAAGTTTTGTGGAACTGGCTTATGCTGCAGGGATGTTAGTTAGTGCATTTTTAATTGGTTTGAAGAAACATTGGCAGAAAAAATTATTGGTAGCTCAATTTGCTATGTTGGCTTTAGGTAGTGCTACGTTTGCAAGTGGTTTGGTGCCTACTAGTTTATTAGGTTACTGGCTATTTATAATTTGCTGTATTTTGTTAGGGAGCTTTGGCAATTTGTACAACATACCCTTTACAGCCTATATTCAAGAAACGGTAGCACCTGAAAAATTGGGGCGAGTATTCTCAGTTTTAGGTAGTGTGTTGTCAGCTGCCATGCCTATTGGTTTAATATTGGCCGGACCGATTTCAGAACAGATTGGGATCGCGGCATGGTTTTTATACTCGGGTATTTTTATGGTTGTGGCTAGCATATTCGGTTTTTTATTTTATAAAAAATATCGTTAAAAAAGAAGGTGAGCTGTTTAACGCAGCTCGCCTTCTTTGTTTAATTTTCTTCAGTAAATTGCGCATGATACAAACGATAATAATAACCGGTTTGTTCTAACAATTTTTCGTGGGTACCAATTTCAACAATTTGACCTTGATCTAAAACCAAAATTTGGTCGGCATTTTTTATTGTAGACAAGCGATGAGCAATAACGAAACTAGTGTGACCTTCCATCATGGTTAAAAAGGCTGTTTGAATATTTTTTTCCGTTAAGGTATCCACCGAGCTGGTGGCTTCATCTAAAATCAACATAGGCGGTTGACTAATCATGGTGCGCGCAATCGTCAATAATTGTTTTTGTCCATCTGACAATTTTAAGCCGGTTACACCCACAATTGTATCTAATCCTTCAGGTAAATTCCGTACAAAATCGTCCATATAAGCGGCTTTTAATGCTGCGAAAATTTCTTCATCATCAGCATTTGGCTTGCCATAGCGCAGATTCTCCCGTAAAGAAGCTTCCATTAACCACGTCTCTTGTAAAACCATACCAAAATGGCGGCGCAAATTATCGCGGGAAATTTTTTGGATATCATTGCCATCGATTGTAATTTTGCCAGCGTCAACTTCATAAAAACGCATCAGCAAATTCACTAAAGTTGATTTTCCAGCACCAGTTTTTCCAACAATAGCAATCGTTTCTCCCGGTTTTACTGTTAAGTTAAAATCTTGGATTAAAGGGCGATCTTTTGAATAACTGAAAGATACATGTTCAAAAACGACTTCTCCAAAAACATCTGTTAAAACAAGAGAATTTTTCCCATCGGGTGCTTCTACTGGCTGATTTAACAAATCAAACGCACGATCTAGACCGGCAATAGCCGTTTGAATTTGGGTAGTAATACCAGATAAATCAATAAATGGTTTAGTAAATTGACTGGCATAAATAGTAAAGCTGGAAATAATTCCTACAGTAATATCTGTCCGCCCATTCAACGCTAATAATCCACCTACTAATCCTACTGATAAATAAGCCATATGATCAATAAAGCGTGAGCCTGGATTTGTTAATGAAGAGGCAAACTGAGCTTTTTGACCACGATAATAAAGTTCTTGGTTTAAGGTTTCAAAATTTTGTTGATTGACAGTTTCTCGTTGAAAAGCCTTCACAATTTTTTGATTTCCGATCATTTCGGTTATAAAGCCGGAAATATCACCTGTTAATTTTTGTTGTGCAGAAAAATATTTTTGTGACGTACGAGAAAGTATATAGGTCACTAGAAAAATAATTGGCGTAGCCGCTAAAACGATTAGCGCTAATGTCGGGCTGAGATATAGCATAAAAATCAAGGCAATAATAACTACGGTCATCCCGGCAAATACTTGGTTGAAAACCGCAGAAATGGCAACTGAAATATTATCCATATCATTGGTAAAACGACTAACGATGTCACCTTTTGTTGTCTGATCATAATAACTTAACGGCAGCTGATTTAAATGGGTAAAAGTTCTTTCTCGTAATTGTGCTACTGAATCATAAGCTACAAAATTACCTAAACGGGCAATCAAATATTGGCTGACAACTGTGACTAAAAAAATACCGACAAATAAGGTAAGAATTTTTGTAAGCTGTGAAAAGTTGACACTTCCTGTACCCACCATTTGATCAACAGAAACTCCGATTAAATAAGTCATCGTAACTGAAGTGACACCACTGGCAATACCTAAAATAATTGCAGCAATTAGCTGTTTTGGATAGGCAGTCAGGTAAGGAAAGAATAATTTTAAGGAGGTTAAAAAGCTTCTTCGTCGATTCATTATTAGGCCTCCTCCTGTGATTCTGCAAGCTTTCGATATTCAGCTGATGATGATAGTAAATTTTGATGGGTCCCACTGGCAATAATTTTCCCTTTTTCTAGCAGAAGAATATTTTGAGCTTCTTGTAAGGACCGCAAACGTTGAGAAATAATAATGACCGCAGAAGTCAAATCCTTCTTTAAAGCTTTCCGTAAATCTAGATCAGTTTGGTAATCTAGTGCAGACAAAGAGTCATCTAAGATTAATAGTTTTGGTCGTGCGATAATTCCTCGAGCAATGGTTAAGCGTTGTCGTTGACCGCCGGAAAAGTTTTTCCCATTTTCTAAGATTACCGTATCTAATTGTTGTGGCAGTTGGCGAACAAATTCTGTTGCTTGTGCAGTATCTAAAGCTTGCCAACATTCCTCATCGGTTGCATCAGCTTTTCCCCAACGTAAATTTTCTCGAATAGTTCCACTAAATAAAACGGCTGTCTGAGGAACCAGAGCGATTTCTTGACGTAAATGAGCAAGTGACCAAGCTTTGACATTGGTGCCGGAAAAGAAGAGATTCCCAGCGCTAACATCATAAAAGCGTGGAATCAATTCAATCAAGCTAGACTTTCCGCTACCTGTCCCACCGGTAATACCTAATGTCTCTCCACTTTTTAAAGCAAAGGAAATATTTTTTAAAACTAGAGCCCAATCTTCACGATAACGAAAATCCACATTTTCAAATTGTACCACCGGAACTTCTTCAAGCGTTTCAGTCACTTCACCAGTATCGGCTAAATTAATTTCAGTATCAAAAACTTGATTGATCCGGCTAGCAGAAGCTGCTGCGCGGGTAAATAAAACCACTAAATCGGAAACAATAATTAAGGCTAACAACATTTGATTCATGTAATTTATCAAAGCCAAAATCTGTCCTTGCTGTAAATGACCGATGTTAATATTGATACCACCTAAATAAAGTAAGCTAGCAACCCCGATATTCATAATTAAGGTTGTTGCCGGTGATAATAAGGAAGAGATATTGGCTACTCGGCGATTGACTTTTGCTAAGTCGTCAGTTTGTTGATTAAATGTTTGTTGTTCTTTTGGCGTTCTAGCAAAGGCACGTATGACCCGAATACCAGTTAAGTTTTGACTAACTAATAAGTTTAAACCGTCTAATTTTTGTTGCACGATTTTGTATAAAGGAACGGAAAAACGAATAATAAAAAATAAAACCAAACAAAAAATTGGTAAGATCAGTAAAAATAAAAAGCCAATTCTTGTGTCAATATAAAAAGCCATAATGACTGAACCAATACTCAAGAAAGGCGCCCGAATAACTAAACGAATAAACATTGCTAAGGCCCATTGCACTTGATTAATATCACTAGTCATGCGAGTGATTAAGGTATCTGTCCCAAAAATATTTAATTCATGATGGGAAAAGCTTTGAATTTTCGCTAACAGTTTATTTCGTAGGACGGTACCAAAACCTTGAGAGGCTACTGATGCAAAATATTGGCAGACAAAAGCACACAGCATTCCCACAATCGACAGCAACAGCATCCAGCCAGCCATCTCTATCACTTTGTTGCTATTTCCTTTGACAATCCCTTCGTCAACTAAACGCGCCATAATTAAGGGCAATAATAGCTCGAAAAAGGCTTCTAGAAATTTGAACACGGGTCCAAGGATGACTTGTAGGCGATATTTTTTGGCATAACGTAATAATGAAATCATGAAATCGTCCTTTCAAAAAACAATTACTCTTATTATAGCTGTTTGTTATATCAGAAAATAGTGAAAATTTTTTCGTATTTTAAAATTATTTGTTACACTTAGACAAAAGGTTCTAAAGGAGGGAATTATGGAACAAGAATTTTCATTAGTAGTGCTATTATTTTTTTCATATTCATTTATTGGTTGGCTGTGGGAAACAGTCTATTGCGGCATTAAAGCCCGTCACTTTGTTTATAGAGGTTTCTTATTAGGTCCCATTACACCAATTTATGGTTTCGGCGTGATCGGCGTTTTATATTTAATTGATCCTTTTCAAAAAAATATTTTTTTATTATTTGGTTTGTCATTTATATTGTGTACTATCTTAGAATATATCACGAGTTTTTTATTAGAAAAAATATTTCATCTGACTTTGTGGGATTATAAAAAAGTACCGCTAAATATTAATGGGCGAGTGGCGGTTCCTGTCTCGATTTTTTGGGGGGCAGCCTGTGTCTTTATTGTCCGGGTGCTTAATCCCCACTTGATGACTATATTAGAAGGATTGTACGCACGATTTAGTATTTTTTTACCGGTTCTTTTATTGATGCTTATTAGTGCCGATACTGGTTTTACACTGGCCAATGTGTCTTCATTAAGAAGAAGAATGACCGAACTCAGTGGAGCCATTCAAGAAAAGAAAACCCAATTACAAACCGATGTCAATCAACGCTTAGATACTTTAAAAACAGAGGCAAAGGAACGACAAACGGAAAGAAAAGAGTGGTTGGAGGCTTTCAAGGATCCCGAAACTCGCAAAAAGTTGCCAAAATTAAATTTACAAGAACGACGTTTCTTAAATGCCTTTCCTACAATGAAATCATCTGATTTAAAAAGTAGCTTGCCAGATATTCGTCAAGTAGTTAAAACATTGCGGGAAAAATAAGAGTAAATGCTTTTTGCTTCGGCGAAAAGCATTTTTTTGTAATCAGATAGTCATCTGATTGAAACATTTAACCAGCTTTTTTTTCGTATAATGTTCTAGAAGGGTGTGAGTTTGTGTTAAGGAAGAAATTTGGTATTTTATTTAGTGGTCTCTTGATGATGCAATTAGTAGCGCCAACTATTGCAGCGGCTGAAAGTGTCGAAAAATTAGATCAAGAAACAACTACATTAACAAAACAAAGTGAACAAATAAATGGAGATATTCAGTTGGCTTTAAATGCCGCCAACCAACAATATCAAAGTGTGGCAACTATAAAAGAAAAAATTGTGGATAATCAATCCACTTTAAAAGCAACTAAAACTGAAATAAAACAAACCAAAGAAACTATTGAAAAGCGGAAAAAAATCGTAGCTAAGCGCTTAAAAGAAGTCCAAGTCAATCGTTTCCATGAAAAATCGATCATTGCATTATTAGATTCAAAAAGTATTAACCAGTTTGTTAATCGGGCTTTTGCTTTAAGTACGATTCAAAGAGCAGAACAAAACAAAGTCACTGACTTAACTAATGCTCAAGAAAAACTAGTTGACTTAAAAGCGACACAAGAAAAGACCCAAGCAGATCTAGTGGAGCAAGAAAGTAATCTAACAACTGAAGCGGGACAATTAGATACGAAACTAACTGATTTAAAAACAGAATTAGCCAATAACCAGTCAAGTTTACAACAAATTAGTCAAGCTAAAGAGGTCGAAGCAGCTCGTGTTGCTGCAGAAGCTGCACAAACTGAGGAGAAAGCAGCTGAAGCTGAAAAAAATTCCGCGACAGTTACTTCAAGTCAGACAACAGAAAGCACAACAACTACAGAAAGTACAAAAGCTACAGAAGATACCACAACAGTAGAAAGTACCACAAGTTCTTCATCAACTGAAACAAGTGAAAGCCAACCAGCGCCAACAAATAATACGCCAACACCGGCACCAGTTGAAACACCGATAACTAATACTGGTGGGAAAACCATAACAATGCAATCAACTGCTTATTCTTTCGCAGAATCTGCCAATACTTTTTGGACAGCCACTGGGATTGATTTACGGCAAAATCCTCAAGTAGTAGCAGTAGATCCTAGTGTCATTCCATTAGGTTCAATGGTGGAGGTTTCGGGTTATGGTATCGCGATTGCCGGAGATACTGGTGGTGCCATCAAAGGAAATATTATTGATTGCCATTTTGCAACTGTTGGAGAATGCATTCAATGGGGACGTCGAAGTGTGACAGTAACAATATTAAGTTAATATTTAGTCAGCAGCAAATGGAGTTCATTTTTGTTGTTGGCTTTTTTTCATGCCGGTAATATAAGTAGTGATATCTGTGATAAAATAAAAATTAAGTTTTAAGGAGGCGTTTTTATTGTCAGAGACGATTGAGTTTCAAGAGTTAACATTAACACCAGTTAAATTAAAATTCACTGAAGAAGAATTAAAGAAAAAAATCACGTTTAAAGGCGCGATTTCCTCTGAACATTTAAAGGGACAGGATTTCCATTATTATCTGATGCCTAAAAGAGATTTAGAAGAGTTATTGAAAAAAACTGGTCGGACAACGAGCATGGATGATCAAAAACTTTATCATATTACGGGCTTTTTAGTTACTAGCACACTGAAACATGAATCAGTTAACGGCTACTACATTCCAACTCAGTGGGGATTTGTCCAAGTCCAGGTGTTCGATTAAAAATAATACGTTTGTAACATAACTGAAACGATTTCTTCAATTTATCAAGGTAAAATGAATTGAACTGTAAATATTAGCTGAAAAAAATGACAATCTAGCTAATCTTTAGGAGGAAAAAATGAAAATTCAAAAACTATTATTTAGCGCAGTTGTTTTGAGTACTGTTGCAGCGAGCCAAACGACCGTTTTTGCTGAAGAAATTCTTGATGACACAAACGTAGAAGAAGCGACTGAACAAAATTCAATTATTGTTGGTGAGACGACTGAAAATCCTCTAACAAATGGAGAAAATATAGAAACAACCCATCCAGCAAATGTTTTGGGCGCAACATCAAATACACGAGCAGCAAGTTCTTATCAACAAGTGTTTATTGATAGCGTGGCACCTTCAGCTAGAACTTTAGCTGCTGAAAATGATATGTATGCATCAGTAATGATTGCTCAAGCCATTATTGAAAGTGGCTGGGGTCAAAGTGCGTTAGCAGCAGCACCAAATTATAATTTATTTGGAATTAAAGGTAATTATAACGGTCAATCGGTGACCTTTAAAACCCAAGAATACGTTAATGGAGAATGGATTACAATTGATGCAGCATTTAGAAAATATCCCTCTTATGCGGAATCTTTATTAGACAATGTTAAAGTTATTAAAACGACTTCTTTTAGTAGTGGCGTTTATTTTTATGCAGGAGCATGGAAAAGTAATACAAATTCTTACAAAGATGCAACAGCCTATTTGCAGGGGCGTTACGCAACTTCGCCTACTTATGCTAGTACCTTAAATAGTGTAATTGAAAGTTATAATCTGACTCAATATGATAATACAAATTCAAATTCCATGTATCGTTTGTACAATCCAAATAGTGGCGAGCATTTTTACACGAATGATGCCAAAGAAAAAAATTGGTTGGATTCTGTCGGTTGGAATTATGAAGGTGTTGAATGGCAATCTCCTAAGTCTGGTTCTGAAGTTTATCGTTTATATAATCCAAACTCTGGCGATCACCATTATACTTTGGCTGCCGACGAAAAAGATCATTTAGTAAAATCTGGCTGGAAATATGAAGGTCGTTGTTGGTACTCTGGCGGTTCAACCACTCTTTATCGTTTGTATAATCCAAATGCAAAGACTGGAACCCACCATTACACCAAAAATACGAATGAACATAACAATTTAGTAAAACAAGGTTGGCGTGATGAAGGTATTGGCTGGTATGGTCAATAAACAATTGTTTGCCATGATCTAATTGAAATAGCTGATCTATTAAAAATCGGTCCTTTAATATATGCTTATCGTCAAGGTTTGCATCTAAGGGATACCGTTCTTTAATAGATCTTTTTTTTATTAGAAGAATATTTTTGATTCTATTTACTCTTTTAATGGTCGGAATCTAGTAGTTTTGCTATGATTAGCGTACATGCTATTTTTTTAAAGGAGTTAATTGAAATGGATAAGATTCGAATTAAAAATTTACGTTTTTATACCTATAATGGTGTTTTACCGGAAGAAAAAAAATTAGGGCAACAAATTGCTTTAGATATTGAAATGCAGACGTCCTTAAAAAAAGCAGGAAAATCAGATAATGTTGCAGATACAGTTAGTTATGCTGAAGTAACTGAAAAAGTTAGTAGACTGGTTCCATCAAAAAGTTTTGATTTAATGGAAGCCTTGGTTTCGGCAATTTTAGATGTCATTGAAGAAAATTTTGGCGGACAATTGACTAAAGCAATAGTCAAGGTACGCAAATATTCAGTACCGATGCCGGGAAATTTTGATCATATTGAGATTGAAATGGAAAGAGAGTTTAATCATGCTTAGTTATTTAGCTTTTGGTAGCAACCTAGGTGATTCTTTAGCTACCTTAAAAAAAGGTCGAACACTACTGGCAGAAAGATCCGACATTTCTTTATTGGCCTCTTCTAAGTTATACGAGACGAAACCTTATGGAGATGTGGTGCAAGATGATTTTCTAAACGGTGCAATTTTGGTGGAAACGAGCTTAACACCTGAGGAATTATTGACAGCTATTCATCAAGTGGAGGCAGACTTGGGACGTCAACGGATGATTCATTGGGGACCACGAACGCTAGATATTGATATTTTATTATACGGTGATGAAAAGATTGATCTACCGATATTGAAAATCCCCCACGTGGAATTAACTAAACGTTCTTTTGTTTTAATTCCTTTGAAAGATATTTATCGAGAAAAGAACCTCTTGGGAGAACCGATTGATTATTGGATTAACGCATCAGGCAATCAAAATGAAGTGAAACTAAGCACAAAGGAATGGTAGAGATGGACAGCGAAAAAGAACAAATTATTGAAAATGCAGTGAAAGAAATATTAACAGCTATCGGTGAAGATCCAGAACGGACTGGTTTATTAGAAACTCCGAAACGGGTAGCAAAAATGTATCAGGAAATTTTTAGTGGACTGATGACACCAGCATTTGATGACTATAAATTGTTTGATAGCAAAAATGAAGACGATATGGTTTTAGTGAAAAATATTCAGTTTTATTCGATGTGTGAGCATCATTTGTTACCATTTTATGGCAAAGTTCACTTAGCCTATGTTCCAGCTGGTGGCAAAGTGATTGGTCTAAGTAAAATTCCGAGACTAGTGGATTATTGCTCAAAACGTCCAAGCGTCCAAGAAGATTTGACTGTGATGATTGCAGAAAAATTGGCTGCTAATATTCCTAATCAAGGTATCGCCATTGCAATTGAGGCTGAACATATGTGTATGACTATTCGTGGCGCAAAAACGCCCCATAGTTTGACGAAGACTTACCATTATACTGGAATTTTTAAAGAAGATCGTGATTGGAAACAAGATTTTTTACAGGCGCTTAAGTAATGGAAATAATAGTCGCTACCAATAATCAAGGAAAATTACTAGAGATGCAGCAAGGCATTTATGATTCAAATATTTCCTTAGTATCTTATCAAAAATACTCGCAGATTGCTGAAAAACCACAAGAAGCAGGACAGACTTATTTTGAGAATGCCTACTTAAAAGCCAAGTTTTATCAAGCGAAACTGAAACAACCAGTTTTAGCGGATGATGGTGGTTTAGAATTGGTCGCCTTTCCTGAAATTTTAGGCTTGAAGACGCAGCGTTTTTTCAAAAGTAGTGATCCGTTAGATCAAAATCAAGAAATTTTGGCTTTATTTCAAAATACGAAAACTTCAAAAAAAGTCACATTAAAAGCCACACTGGTTTATTTAATGGATGAGAGCAATTATCTGACCAGTGAAGCCAGTCTAGTGGGAGAAATCGTCCCACCAAAAGGGACTATGGGCTATGGTTTTGATTCGATTATAAAAATTCCTGCACTAAATAAAACTTTGGCTGAAATGACCGACTTTGAAAGAGCACATTATAGTCCAAGAATTCAAGCGCTAAAAAAAATATTGCTGAAAATCAAAGGAGATTGATCAATGGATTTTACAAAAAAAGATCAAATTATGGGGATTGTGAATGTTACTCCAGATTCATTTTCTGACGGTGGAAAATATAGTGATGTGGCTGCGGCCATTGCCCACGGGAAGCAATTAGTAGCTGATGGTGCAGATATTTTAGATATTGGTGGTCAATCGACTCGCCCGGGATATCAGGAAGTGTCGCCAGAAATTGAATTAGCGAGAATTATACCTGTAATTGAAGGATTAAAAAGTTTGGCGGTACCAATCTCAGTGGATACTTATTTTCCTGAGGTTGCTAAAGGGGCTATTCAAGCAGGAGCAAGCATCATCAATGATATAAAAGGTTTGGATACGCCTGATATGGCAGAAACCTTAGCGAAATATCCTGAAGTCAAAATAATTATTATGCATTCGAGAAAAAGAAATTCACAAAGCTTGGCTGTAGGATTGGCTGATTTTTATGCTGAGAAAATTGCATTATGCGAAAAAGTCGGGATTTCACTGGCGAATATTTGTTTTGATCCCGGTGTGGGTTTTGGCAAATCAGCGGCAGAAAATATTGAGTTGGTGCGGTACCCTGAAAAATATCGTTTTGAAAATTACCCTATCTTGTATGGGATTTCTCGCAAACGGACGATTGGTCACTTGACGGGAGAAGAACAAGCAGATCAGCGGGATTTTGGTTCAGTGACGGCTTCACTCTTTTTGTTAAATCAAGGGATCGAAATTGTCCGAGTCCACAATGTGTTTGGGATGAAACAAGCTTTGAAAACATGGAGAAGTCTAGTGGATTAATTTTGGGGGAATCAGTATGACAAAAAAACTAAAAAAAATGACAGTTTCAGATGTGAAGATTTTACAAGAACTAAGTATAACAACCTTCACTGATACTTTTGCTGCAGGAAATACTGCTGAAAATATGAAAGCTTATCTGTCTGAAGCTTATACAATTGAAAAATTGACGGATGAATTGACTAATTCTGAGTCAACTTTTTATTTTATATATTTTGAAGAACAGCTAGCTGGCTATTTAAAATTAAATGTTGGCTCTACTCAAACTGAAAGCATCCTAGATAATGGCTTAGAAGTGGAACGAATCTATATTTTAAGTCAATTTAAACGTCACGGCTTAGGACGCTTTTTAATTGAAACAGCAATTGATATGGCACGAAAACAAGGAAAAGAAATTATTTGGTTAGGAGTATGGGATCAAAATCCAAAAGCTCGGGCCTTTTATGAGTCACTAGGATTTGAATATTTTTCTGCCCATACTTTTGTAATGGGGGATGATCCGCAGACAGATTTAATCATGGTGAAAAATTTAGTAAAGTAAAACTGTCAAAATTATTTGGCAGTTTTTTTTGGACAACAAAAAAGGCATCTACCGCTAGTCTTCAGTAGATGCCTTTACATAGAACTGGAATCGTTCATGTGAGAATTACACTCCTTATGCGATTTTTTTTAGTTCTTGTACTGCTTGTTCGATAGTAACACCAGTCGCAAATTGGTTTGCGTCAGCTTCATTAAATACAATAAATAGATTTAAATCAGTATTTAGTGTTACTCGATATTTTAATTCAGTGTTATAGAATGTCATATTCATTCTCCTTTCTTGATCTAAACGAAAGGCAACTATTACGCTGATAACGAAATTCCATTGTTATTATGACACAAATTAAAAAATTTAGCTATTCTTTTTACTTATGATTTTTGAGAATCTTAAGATTTCAGCTATTTGCCTTCGTTGTTTTCAGTATAAAGTAAGTATGTAATTTTTTAGTAAAAATAAAGTTAAATGTAGGTAAAATACCATTTGTTTTAATAAATTTACGTGGTAAGCTCATAGTGAAAGCGTTTCCTGTGAGGAGGGGAATGAGTGGGCAAATTAATGAGGAAAATAGCAATTGTTAATGGTTATCTATTATTTGTTTTAGGGTTATTTTTACCAGTGATAAATGGTAATACTGGGAAATTTACTTTGATTGGTTTATGGACAGAAAGTCTAACTAGTGGAAATTTCTCGCATTTTTGGACAACGCAATTTCCAGTAGGAATCGAGGCAGAGATTGGCACGGGTTTTTTAATATTGGTGATTATAGCCAGCTTTTTGGATGCTGTTGTTTTGACTTTTAGGAAAAAAACTAAAATCTTACCGATGATAAAAAATGTTGCTTTATTTTTTGCCATCTTTTTCCTAGGACAATTTTCATTCTTTACAGCTAGCCCGGGAGTTTTGCCAATGCCGATTTTGGCGTTATTAGAATTTCTCTTAATGCGTTATCTGGAAGGAAAAGAAGAACGAGATCAGCAATATGCTGAGCAAACCCGTAAAAATAAAGCAGAAAAACTGGATAAAGAACAACGATTAGCCTTTAAAGGAAAATATCCCAGTTTGTTTAAACAGATTATTAATAAAAATCTTTTCTTTTACCGCCAAAATCTATTGATCTTGTCAGCGGCTAATTTTGTTTCGTATCTTTCAATTGCATTGTTAATTTTTTCGTACCGTTCTTTTTCGGCGGGACAAAGTCAGCAAAGTATATTTGATAAAACTGGGTTATTGCCGATTTTTATTGAGTCTGGTGGTATTTTGGTTTTATTATTGATTATATTTTTAACCTTTATCAATGGGATGTATTTAACCTTTAAAGAAAATCATGGAGAATTATGGTTTCTTTTAGGGATCCGCCGTAAAACCTTTTTGTGGATGTTGATTCGAGAGTATTTGATTTGTGTTGGTGTTTCAGTTGTTGTTGGTATAATTGTAACCCTTCCTTTGATTCGTTTGGATTTTTGGACGTATCTTTTAGCAATTTTGATTCAACTTTTTTTGGCAGTTATAACTTTGGGTTTTCATCAAGAAAAGACCTTACGATTGTTACAATTTAAGCCTAAAAGTACTCAGAAGGTAGCACGCATTAATTTTCGTGGGAAAATAATCTGGTTATTGATTGGTCTGCTTTTTTTAGGTATTACTTTTTGGTGGTTTGCCCGGCGAAAATCAGCCGAAACATACTTAGTACTGATTACTTTAGCGATTGGGCTAATCGGCTTGGTGAATGGCTTGTTAAAAATTTTTATTGCATGGTTACAAAAACGCCGAGACTATTTACAGCATTTTTTAACCTTCAATGATTTTACTTACCGCTTCCGAAAAAGTGCAAACTTGATTATTATCTTAATTTTGTTACAAGTCTTTAGCTTAGGTTTTTTGTTACCACGACTGATTACTGGTGAAATGGTGCAAGTGGATCAATTATTTCCTTATGATATTGTGGCGAAGATTCATAATGAAGAATTGCCCCAACTTGAAAAAATAAGTCAAAAATATCAAGGAAATCTACTGACTTTTCCGATGGTACCGATCACTTCAGTTGATGGAGATTCTGATCCAGAAATCTATGGTGTCGCCCGACCGATTATGTATATTCAAGGGCAGCAGATAGGAATTTCAGAAACAACTTATCAGAAATTAAGGAAATTGGTTGGTGAAAAAGAACAACCTTTAAATTTAAAAAGGAACCAGTGGCATGTGGTTTATCAGCAAGGAATAAATGTCTCAGCACAACCAATTGATTGGGATCCTGGTAGTAAAGAACCGCGGCTAAGAATCGGGACACCATTAGATTTTTATGATACCAATGATATTGATCGAATCTTTCCAATGCGGGATATTAAAAGTCAGGAACGAAATATTCTGACGGGTATGTTTCAACGGGGATTACAAGAAAATCTAGTTGTTTTAGCCGATGAGGCATTTCCTAAAACACAACAGAAATTGGTACTTATTCAAACCAATCACGGGAAGAAAATGGTTGATGAACTACAATTTATCGATCAAAAATATGCATCAGACCGACGTTGGGATGAAAAAATCCAACCTTATTATTGGAAGGATCAACAAGAGATAGATGTAAAAAATGAAAATAATCTAGAAATGATTGTGCTAGTCTTCTTATTAGTTATCAGTTTGTTATTGAGCTTTAGTTTGTTGTTGACCAAGTATTTAGGTGAAAAAGATTTCTGGACTGAAAAGCAAAACTTACTACTACTTTTAGGAGCAAGAGAAAAAGAACGGCGAAAAATTTTGAATCAACAATTGCGTTTATTTTTCTGGCTACCATTAATTATGGCGGGGCTAATTGGCATAGTGTTCATTTTCATTATGACCAATATTAGATTTTTTAATCAACAAGAAAGTCTGCAATTTTTCTGGCGGATAATAATCGTTGATAGTTGTTACGCCGCCGTTTGGTATCTAGTCTATCGAGTGTTTGGCAATCAAATAATGAAGTGGGTGAGTAAATGACAGCAATTATCACAGCCAAAGAAATTTTTCATCATTATGATCAGCAGGAAGTTTTAAAGGGCATAGATTTAACGATTAATGAGGGTGATTATATAAGTATTATGGGTCGCTCCGGTTGTGGGAAGACTACCTTAATGAAAATTCTAGGCCTAATCAATTTTCCCTCCAGTGGTGAAGTCTTTTTTGAAGGAAAAAATACTTGGAGTCTCTATCAAGACGAATTATCAGATATACGCCGAAAGAAATTAGGTTTTGTCTTTCAGGATTTTCAGTTGATGGAAAGTATTACCGTTCGGGAAAACATGTTGCTCCCGGCGATTCTAGATAAACGTTCACCAGAAGAAGCTGAAAATTATCTAGCTAGTTTGATTGATACACTGCGTTTGCGACCACTATTGAATAAATTTCCTCAAGAATTATCTGTAGGTGAAAAACAGCGAACAGCCATTTGTCGCGCTCTAGTAAATCAACCTAAGATTATTATGGCAGACGAACCTACGGGAAACTTAGACAGCAATGCTGGCGCAGAAGTTTTAGCAATTTTCAAAAAAATCAATCAAGAATTAGGTGTCACTATCTTAATGATTACCCATGATAGTAAAGTTGCCAACAGTGCAAAAAAAGTAATCTTTTTAAAAGACGGCAAAATTTATTCTGATTTGGAGACAGCCGGAATTGAAACTGAAGGAATGATTGCGGAAAAAATGTTAGAAGTGTAAAAGGGATGGCATGTGAAAATCATGTGCCATTTCTTTTTTGATTTATTTCAAAAAAACTGTTTGCGTTTTCAAAAAATCCATGCTAATATACAGACATTGATACAGGCATGTGACTGGTAATGCAGGCAGGACCTAAATAAGTTGTTATTACGTTTCTTTATGGGCGTAATGTCGATTTATTTAAGTTCTGCCTTTTTTGTATTCATTCGGCCAAGTGAATGCAATAAAATTTAGAAATGAGGGAATCGTATGAATTACCAAGAAACCGCAAAAGAAATCGTTGAAGAAATCGGCGGCAAAGAAAATGTTGCCCATTTAGAACATTGTTCTACAAGATTACGTTTTACGTTAAAAGATAAAAGCAAAGCCAATGAAGAAGCGTTAGGAAAAATTGATGGCGTTATGGGTGTTCGCCAAAACGTTCAATTGCAAGTAATTATTGGTAACGAAGTAGTAGAGGTTTTTGATCAAGTTAAAAATTTAATCGGTGACGGTGCAAGTACAACCGGTAACGATGACGGACCCAAAGAAAAGCAAAAAATTGGCGCAGTTATCTTAGACTTTATTATTTCCGTTTTCCAACCATTAATTCCAGCTATTGCTGGAGGTGGGATTTTACGTTCATTACTATTGTTGGCATCACTTGTCGGCGTAATGAGTGATCAAAGTCAAACTTACCAAGTATTATACCAAATCGGAGGTGCACCACTTTATTTCTTACCGATTTTAGTAGCCATTACAACAGCACGGAAATTGAAGGTTAATGAACTGGTGGCTGTTTCGGTCGTTGGTGTCATGATTTTACCTAGTTTGACTGCTTTAATTACTGAAGGCACGTCATTATTGTCTTTTGGGATAGAAAACATTGATTATGGTTCACAAGTTTTTCCAGCAATTTTAACCGTTTTATTTTATGCAGTAATGGAAAAATTCTTTACTAAATACTCTTTCAAATCAATTCGAATTTTCTTTGTACCAATGATGAGTTTATTAATTACTGCACCGGTGGCTTTATTAATTTTAGGCCCATTAGGTTTTAATATCGGGACAATTTTCTCTGGTGTGATTGTCGCTTTATACAATCAACTTGGTTGGGTAGCAACTGGATTATTAGCGGCCGTTTTACCATTAATGGTTGTTACTGGGATGCACAAAGCAATGATTCCTTATGCTGTCTCTTCAATGAGTGAGTTAGGAATGGAATTACTATATTTACCAGCATCGTTAGCTCATAATATTTCTGAATCAGGTGCTAGTTTTGCTGTTAGTTTAAGAACCAAAGACAAAAAACTAAAAGCTACAGCAGTTTCAGCTGGGATTTCTGCTTTGTTTGGGATCACTGAACCGGCGCTTTATGGAGTTACCATTTTACACAAACGGGTATTATATGCTGTGATGGCATCCAGTTTAATCGGCGGTGCAGTTGCTGGGTTAACAGCAATTCGAGCTTTTGCTTTGGTGGGACCCGGACTTGCTAGTATCACAATGTACGCTGATCCTTCTGATGCAATGAATTTAGTTTGGGCCTTTGTTGTTTTAGGATTGTCCTTTGTGTTGTCATTTGTCATTACTTTAATCTTCTTTAAAGATGCAAAAGTGGAAGAAACAGTTGAAAAAACTGAAATGCCAACAAATTTATCTTCAGATTATACTGAAACGTTAGCAAGTCCTTTAACTGGTAAAGTGATTCCTTTAAGTGAAGTAAAAGATGAAGTTTTTTCTAGTGGTATGGTAGGCAGCGGTGTCGGTATTCTTCCTGAAGAAGGAAAGTTGTATGCACCAGCTGATGCGGAAGTTACAATGGTTTTTGAAACAGGTCACGCACTAGGCTTACGGTTAGATAGTGGTGCTGAAATTTTATTTCATATTGGGATTGATACAGTTCAAATGCAAGGTGATGGCTTTACGCCAAAAGTTCAAGCAGGTGATCAAGTGAAAAAAGGTCAATTGCTAATTGAATTTGATATTGCAAAAATTGAAGCTGCAGGTTTTGATCCAACAGTAATTTATGTAGTCACCAACCATGATAAATTTAACGTGGCTTCTTTAGAGACAGAAAAAGAAGTAACCAATGAATCAGATTTATTGGCAATCAGTTTAGCTTAAGATTAAAAAATAGTGTAAAATATAAAGGAGCTTTTTTATGACAAACAATGCATTTCCAGAAGGATTTTTATGGGGTGGCGCGGTAGCTGCTAATCAAGTTGAAGGAGGCTGGAACGTCGACGGTAAAGGAATGTCGGTGGCTGATATTGCTTCTTACAAACCAAATATCGATAATACAAATTATGCTGCTCATTGGGAAGTTTCAACAGAATCGATTGAAGCTGCCATCGCTGATCAAACAGATAAAGATTATCCAAAACGTCGCGGAATTGATTTTTATCATCGTTATAAAGAAGATTTGGCTTTGTTTGCTGAAATGGGATTTAAAACTTTACGTTTATCGATTGCTTGGACAAGATTATTTCCAACTGGTGAAGAGTTAGAACCAAATGAAGCGGGTGTCGCTTTTTACGAAAATGTCTTCAAAGAAATGGAACGTTTAAATATTGAACCAATCGTCACTTTGTCCCATTATGAAATGCCTGTATCATTAAGCTTAAAATTTAATGGTTGGGTTGATCGTCGTGTCGTAGATGATTTTGTTCGTTTCTCAAATGTTTGTTTTGATCGATTTGGAAAATATGTTAAGTATTGGTTGACGTTTAATGAGATTGATAGTATTCACCGTCATCCTTTTACTACTGCGGGAATTATTCCTGATAAAAGTGCCGAAGGACGCTATATTGCTGATGTTTATCAAGCGTTGCATCACCAATTTGTGGCAAGTGCCCTTGTGACAAAAGATGCCCATGAAAAAATTCCTGGTAGTCAAGTTGGTTGTATGCTAACCAAACTAATGACTTATCCCTTAACATGTGCACCTTTAGATGTAGAATTAACTTTAAAGAAAAACCTGGAAAATGATTTTTATGCCGACGTTCAAGTTTTCGGTGAATATCCACGAATGATTATCAAGGACTTAGAAAAACGCAATTTGATGCCAGAAATGGTTGAAGGCGATAAGGAAATATTGAAAGAACATACTGTTGATTTTGTGTCATTTAGTTATTATATGTCGATGGCAGAGTCAGCAGATCCAAATGCTGAAAGAACACCAGGAAATACTGTTTTAGGAGTGAAAAATCCCTACTTACCATCAACTGAATGGGGCTGGCAAATTGATCCTAAAGGGTTAAAAATTTCCTTGATTGAATTATATGATCGCTACAATGTGCCATTAATGATTGTTGAAAATGGTATGGGTGCAGTAGATAAAATTGAAGATGGAAAAATCCATGACGATTACCGGATGGAATATTTCACTGCTCATTTTAAACAAATGAAAGAAGCCATTGATGAAGGCGTTGATTTAGTTGGCTATACTAGCTGGGCGCCAATCGATTTAGTCAGTGCGGGGACTTCTCAAGTGTCTAAACGCTACGGATTCATTTATGTTGATGCCGATGATGAAGGCAATGGCACTTATGATCGGATGCGCAAAGATTCTTTCTACTGGTATCAAAAAGTAATTCAAACAAATGGCGCTTCTTTAGCTGAATAATTTTTGATAAAAGGGGAAGAGGCTTGTGAGCGTAATCAAAAAAGTATTAAATTCGAGTGTCGTGTTAGTTGAAAAAGATGGGCAAGAAATGATTGCGTTAGGTAAAGGGATCGGCTTTGGGAAAAAAGCTGGTGAGCAGCTTTCTGATGAACAAGTAGACAAAATCTTCTTGGAAGCAACTGAACAAAAATCTTCGCAAATTGCTGAATTAGTGAGTGAAGTTCCTTTCGAATTCTTTCAGCTGACACGAGATATTATTGATGACGCAAAAAAACAGTTAAACAAAGAATTAAATAATAATTTATATCTGAGTTTGACTGATCACTTGCACTTTGCGGTTGAACGAGCTAGAAGCGGGATGCAGATTACCAACCGACTCCATTGGGAAATTAAAAATTATTATCCTAAAGAATTTCAAGTATCATTAGCAGCCTTAGAAAAACTAAATCAGTTGTATCAGATTGATTTACCAGAAGAAGAAGCGAGTAATATCGCGTTTCACTTAATCAATGCTGAAAATAATGAACAGACAGATAGTTTTCGCTCAGCAAAAATGATTGGCGAGATTGTCAATCTGGTACGCTATTCAATTCAAAAAGAAGTTGATGTTCATTCGTTACATTATAATCGTTTTATTACCCATGTACGTTTTTTTGTCGAACGATTTTACACGGATGGTTTATTACAAGAAGGCGAGGAAGCCTTACATGGTCAAATGTGGACCTTATTTCCTGAAGCCGCTGAAATTGCCGTGAAAGTCCGAGATTATCTAGAAAAAAGCTACGAACGTCGGATTCCAGATGAAGAAACTTTTTATTTGGCGGTGCATATTAACCGTCTGATGAAACACACAAATTAATCCATGACTGTCGAAGGGTACCATTTTCGACAGTCATTTTATGTTAAAATTATTGTAAGCGTTTAATTAATTAGGAAGCTGGTGATGATATGTTAAACAAAGAAGAATTATTAAAATCATTGCAAGATCATAGTTATGAAAAAAGTCGTCATTTAATGGACTTTCACGTTGCTGGTTTTGCTTACGGTGAGGGTCTGGAAGTGATTGAAGAATGATCTTTAGGCAAAGAAGTGATTTTAATAGCAGAATCAGACAATCCCTATGATCCAGAAGCTGTTGCAATCTTTTATCAGGATCGAAAAATTGGTTATGTACCAAAAGATCGCAATACTTTGTTAAGCAAATTGTTGTATTTTGGTCATGGGGATTTATTTGAATCACGCATTCAATATGCAAATCGTGAGAGCCATCCAGAAAGACAATTCCGCGTAGTAGTAAAAATTAAAGATAATCGAAAAAAATAAAAACTCTCATCTGACAACTGGATGTTACAAATTAAAAATAAGCTTAGTTTTTTTTAAATTATCAGAATATTAGCAATCATTTTATCCTGCAAAGAAAACAATAAGTTTCCTCTTAAATAGGCGACTTCTTACTTGAATTACAAGCGTTATGGCGTTCAAATAGAGGTATCAAGAGAAACATATGGAGGACGAGTAAAATGATTGTAAAAGATGAAGCCAAAGAAAAGTTGAGTCCTTTTGAATTGAGCTTATCTTTAGAACAAGAACTAATCAAAAATGGCCAAACTCAAGGATTATTAAATGCCGGACGAGGAAATCCAAACTGGACAGCGCCAACCCCCCGTGAAGCTTTCTTTTTATTAGGTCAATTTGCGACTAGCGAAACCTTACATGCAGACGGCAATTATACGGCTGGTCAAATTTACCAAAGTGAAAATCGCAGTCAACGTTTTGAAACCTTTTTAGCAGGTCAAACTTCAAAAGGTGCTAACTTTTTGAAAAAAATCTGGTACTCGGATAATAATTTCCTTGGTATGCCGCGAGAAGAATGGTTAAGCCAAATGTTAGATTATATTATAGGCGACAACTATCCTAATCCAGTTCGATGTTTACCCGCAGCTGAAGGTCCGATTAAAAAATATTTGAACCAAGAATTATTTTCTCATTCTACAATTCCCTTTGATATTTTTGCGGTTGAAGGCGGAACAGCAGGAATTTGTTATTTATTTGATAGTTTAATGAATAATTTCTTGTTGAGTAAAGGTGATCGGATTGCTTTAATGTTACCAACCTTTGCGCCATATTTGGAGATTCCCGAGTTACCTCAATATCAATTTGATGTAGTGAAAATCCATGCCAAACAAACTGTGATGGAAGGAAAGAGCACTTACCAATATGCCACGAGTGAAATTGATAAATTAAAAGACCCAACGATTAAAGCAGTCTTTGTAGTGAACCCAAGTAACCCAACTGCAAATGCTATGTGTGGCAGTACAATCGATCAAATTAAAAAGATTGTCGCTGAAGATCATCCCCACTTAATGGTTTTAACTGATGATGTTTATGGCACTTTTGTTCCTGATTTCACTTCTTTATTCAGTGAGTTACCGTATAATACGGCTTGTATTTATTCTTATTCAAAATATTTTGGTGCAACAGGCTGGCGTATTGGTACTATTGCAGTCGCTCAAGAAAATATTTTTGATGAATTGATTCGCAGCTTAGGAGATAAAAATCGTAAGAGTTTAAATGCTCGATACGCATCAGTTTCTCCCGAGCCTGAAAAAATTTCTTTCATTGACCGGATTGTGGCTGACAGTCGAGACGTTGCTTTAAATCATGCAGCAGGCTTGTCTTCAGTCCAACAAGTGATGATGACGATGTTTAGTCTATATTCTTTACTAGATGAAGGTGAGGCTTATAAAGCTGAAGTGATGGCGATTTGTCATGAAAGAGAAAAATTACTTTATAAAACGTTAGGTTTGGATGAACCGTTAGAATCTTTAGATACAGCTTATTATTGTGAAATTGATTTTAATAATTGGATTAACACTCGTTATGGCAAAGATTTTTCTGACTATTTAAGAAATAATTGGACCATTACTCAATTATTAACTTCTTTAGCTGAAAAAGAACGCTTGATGTTACTTAAGGCTGACGCATTTGGTAGTAGTGATTGGGCGGTCCGGGTTTCATTAGCTAATTTACCAACGGATCAATATAGTGAAGTTGGCAAACGAATGATTCGCTTGGTAGAAAATATTCGCCAAGACTGGTTAAAAATTAAATAATTCGACAGGGATTTTTAACGCGGTATAATTTTTCCAAATAGTTTTTTAGGAGGAACATTATGGCAAACGAATATCCCCAAGCATTAACCATAGCAGGTTCAGATAGTGACGGTAGCGCAGGTATGCAAGCTGATTTACACACTTTTTTTGCAAGGAAAGTGTATGGTACGTCTATTATGACAGCTTGTGTCGCCGGTAATTCTTACGGTATCGCTGCCCAAGTTCTGTTACCTACAGATTTTATTTCAAAGGAATTTGAATTATTGGCAGCAGATTATCAGATTCGTGCCAGTAAAACAGGTATGTTGGCAAATACTGAATTGATTGAGACAGTTGCCGAAAATTATCTAAAATATGATTTTGGTCCGTTAGTTGTTGATCCAGTGATTATGACTAAACACGGGAATATGTTGTTAGAAGAAGCAGCTTTTGAGTCCTTAAAAAAATTATTGGTTCCATTAGCAACAGTCATTACTCCTAATTTTTACGAAGCACAAAAGCTAACCAATCTAAACATTCAAACTGAAATCGATTATGTCAAAGCAGCAAAACAGCTACAAAAATTAGGTGCCAAAAATGTCATGATTAAAGGACGTCACGACGATCCACAACAAGCCAGAGTAAATGATTATGTGTTATTAGCCGACGGCAAAGATTTTTGGTTGAGTGAACCTTATCATCATACCGATCGAATTAATGGCACTGGTGATACCTTGTCTGCATGCATCGCGGCAGAAATTGCAAAAGGGACTGATATTGAAACTGCCATTCGAATTGCTAAAAAGTTTGTCAATGCGGCAATTGAAAAAGAAATCGCTGTTGGTCATAAATTCGGACCGATTAATCATTGGCAAGCCGAAGATAATATTGAATAATTTGCGACCTCTCGTTGATTCGAGAGGTTTTTTTGAATTAATTATTTAAGGTGAAAATGGTCTGTGTTGATTCAATTGTATTCTTTGATTTTCGGTGGTATCATATGAAAAAATAATCATATGAAAAAGAGGCAGAAAAAATGAATCATCATGGTCAACAAAAAATCAATCGCGCATTTAAAATAGGTATGTTAATAAATTTAGTTTTCGTAATCGTTGAAGCAACTATTGGCTTCACTGCAAATTCTTTGTCATTAATTGCTGATGCGGGTCATAACTTAAGTGATGTGTTAGGTTTATTAGTAGCTTGGGTGGCCTTGATTTTAAGTCAACGGACCCGTGATAATTATCGAACGTACGGTTATAAAAGGAGTTCTATTTTAGCTGCTTTATTTAATGCAGTCTTTTTATTGATAGCTGTTGGCGGTATTTTATTAGAAGCATTTCAACGATTGGGAAATGTGCAACCGGTTCAGGAAAATAGTGTGATGCTAGTTGCGGGGGTAGGAATCTTAATTAATGGTTTTACGGCTTTTTTATTTATGAAAGATCAAGCTCATGATTTAAATGTTCGCGGCGCTTTTTTACACATGGCAGCAGATACTTTGGTTTCAGTTGGTGTGGTAGTAGCCGCTTTTATTATTAAATTTACAAATTGGTATTGGTTGGATCCAGTTATTAGCATTGCTATAGCTGTGATTATTTTTGTTGGTACTTGGCGTTTATTGAAAGAATCATTGGATTTATCTTTAGATGCAGTACCGAAGTCTGTAAATTATACTGAAGTTGAAAAATTTATTTTACAGCAACCAACTGTTAAAAGTATTCATGACCTACACATTTGGGCTTTGAGTACTACAGAAAATGCTTTAACTGTGCATATCATCCGAGAAAACCTTGACAATTACAATCAATTTATAGAAGAATTAGATCATCAACTAACTGAAAATTTTCCTTTGAATCATGTCACTATGCAAATTGAATTAGGAAAAATTACTGACGAATCAGTTAGTCACAGCATTTAATATAAGGAGGTTATTTATGAACCAAGCTGCAATTTATCATCGACCAGAGAGTGAGTTTGCTTACTTATATAAAAAAAATCTGATGCATATTCGGCTACAAACCGGCAAAGATGTTGCTGAGGTTTGTTTATTACATGGTGATCCCTATGAATTAGAAACGAAGAGATGGTTTAAAAAAAGTATTTCCCTAGATAAATGGTTAAGCACCGAGAGCCATGATTTTTGGCAAATTGAAGTGACTGCTCCTTATAAGCGACTAAGTTATGGATTTCTTGTTAAAGGCATTGATGGTTCGGAAATTCTGTATAACGATCAAGGGATTTTTTCGGTGGAGGAAAAATACTTGTTAGAAGGCAATATGTATTTTCGGATGCCTTATTTTCAGGAAATTGATCGCTTTAAAGCACCTGACTGGGTAAAAGAAACTGTTTGGTACCAAATCTTTCCTGAACGTTTTGCCAATGGTGACTTACAGAATGATCCTGTAGGAACCTTAAAATGGGGAAGTAAAGAACATCCTGATCGTACTGATTTTTATGGTGGCGATTTGCAAGGCGTGACTGATCATTTGGATTATTTAGTAGATTTAGGAATTAATGGGATTTATTTTTGCCCAATTTTTACGGCCCATTCTAATCACAAATATGATACGATTGATTATTTTCAGATTGATCCTGCCTTTGGTGATACGGAAACTTTTAAAGAATTGGTAGCTGCTTGTCATCAACGTGGGATTCGTGTGATGTTAGATGCCGTTTTTAATCATTTGGGGGATCAATCCCCACAATGGCAAGATGTTGTTAAAAATGGCGAGCATTCTCGCTATAAAGATTGGTTCATGATTGATTCCTTTCCAGTGAGCTATACAGAAACCAATGATTTTGAATTTGCTAGTGAGAAAAATTATGACACCTTTGCATTTACTCCCCATATGTCAAAATTAAATACGGCTAATCCTGAAGTCCAAGATTTTATTTTAGAAGTAGCAAGTTATTGGATCAAAGAATTTGAAATTGATGCTTGGCGTTTAGATGTCGCCAATGAAGTGGATCATCATTTGTGGAAAAAATTTCATGAGGTTTGTTTTAATTTGAATCCAGATTTTTATTTATTAGGCGAAATCTGGCATAGCGCCCAAAGCTGGTTGCAGGGAGATGAATTCACCGGAGTGATGAATTATGCTTTCACAGATGCAATCATTGGCTATTTTTTAGATAAAAAAATTTCTTTGACGCAGATGGTCAGCAAACTTAATCGGCAATTGACCATGTATCGTAAACAGACGAGTCAAATGATGATGAACGTTTTGGATAGCCATGATACACCAAGAATTTTAACAGTTGCCAATGGTGATAAAGCTTTAATGCGCCAAGCCGAAGCATTTACTTATTTACAAACTGGTTCGCCTTGTCTGTATTATGGTGACGAAATTGCTATGACAGGAGAAATGGACCCTGATTGCCGCAAATGTATGGTTTGGGAAAAAGAAAAGCAAGATTTCGCGATGTTGGCTTTTTTTAAAGAGCTGATTATTTTTAGAAAAAAATATGCAACTTTATTGAGTGAAGGTAGTATAGTATGGGAAAAAATTGATAAAGTATCAGGTGAGCTGATATTAGTACGAGAGTTTGCAGGAGTGGAGCTGCAAGCAGTTTTCAATACAGGTGAAAATGAATTGACACATCAATTTTCAGGTGAGGTATTATTACAGCAGCTGACGAAGAAATCAAAAGATTGTTTATCAATTGCGGCAAAAGGGTTTGTCATTTATCAAAAGGAGAGTTAAATGAACTTCCAACAGCTAAGAGCATTTTTATTTGAAGATAATGCGATTGAAGTAGCACAAAAACTGGATGGTCATAACATCAATGATCAAAATTTACCCTTTGACCAAGTCGATGTCCCTAAAATGCCGGGAGAACATTTTTTTAGAGAAGGGAATATTTTTATTAATAAACATCATCGTTATTCAGAGATGCCGGCCCATACCCATGAATTTGTGGAATTTAATTATATGTTTTCCGGAAGTTGTACCCAATATGTTGATGATAAAGAAATATTTCTCCAAGAAGGTGAGTTGATTTTACTTGATCGAGAAACCATTCAGCGAATTGATCCCTTAGCAAAAAATGATATTCTTATCAATATCTTGTTAAGAGAAGAATCTATCACAACTGATGTGGTGGCGAATATGGTAAAGTCCAACGGCCTTGTTAACGAGTTTTTATTAAATGCTTCTCGTTCTGGAAGTAATCACAATAATTTTATCCACTTTCATTGCGGTGATAACCAAGATGTTCAACAGTTATTACATAAAATGGTTTTGGAGTACTATAATAAAGAAAACTATTATATGCGTGGGATTAATTTAATCTTGTCTTTATTGTTGATTGAACTGACGCGAGACTTAGAAAAGGAAAATCGACAGCAATCTCAGGGAAATCAAGAGTTGATTAACATTTTGCAATACATCGATAGTAATTATAAAACATTGACACTGGATTCTTTAGCTAGCCAGTTTGGTTATAATTCAAATTATTTAAGTAACAAATTAAAAAAGGAAACTGGACGCTCCTTCCAAGGTTTGATTAATTCTTTGCGCTATAAGGCAGCGTTAGAATTGATGGAGGAAACGGATAAAAATTTTGAAGAGATTTCTTATGAGATTGGCTTTGAGACAGTTCCTTCCTTGTATAAACTATTTGCAAAATTTAGTGATTTGACGCCAAAAGAGTTACGTGAAAGTATTTTGAAAAAATGAAAAAATAATTGTAAACAACAAAGTCAGAGAAATTTCTCTTGCTTTTTTTGTTGTTAATCTGTGAATTGGATAATTAAATTCTGTTTTTTTGCTATGTTGCCTTTTTGTAAAGGCGCTTACAATACAAATATAGAAAAACGGAAAGCGTTTAACTTATAAAGGAGTGTTTATAGTGAGTAAAGAAAATAATTCAAATTCAGCTTTGGTGAAAGAATATTCACCACTAGCAACAGCAGCCGGTATCGGTTCAATGTTAGGTTCAGGATGTATTGTTGGTTTGTCTGCCACAATTCCTGTCTGGCAACAAGGTTTAAATTTAACAACGGGGCAAGTTGGTTTAATTTCTGGGGGGTTAACTTTTGCGATTGCCTTTGGTTCATTGTTTACTGGACAAATTTCCAAAATCTTCGGTTTGATTCGTTCATTTAATTGGTTGAACTTATTTTATGCCATTGGTGCAGCTATCTGTCTTTTGGCAAATAGTTTTCCGATGTTATTAGTTGGTGTCATCGTGATGGGTTTTGCCTCAGGTGCAGACTTACCTATTAGTTTAACTGTTGTTTCTCATGATGCACCTGATGAACGAACTTCAGCGCAGTTAGTTTCATCAACCCAAATTTTTTGGCAGGTCGGGGTATTTATTTCTTATATTTGTTCGTTTTTATTATCAGGTATTTCCGGAGTCTTAGGTGCTAGAATAGTTTTTGCAATTTTATTTGCATTCTCAGTTTTTGCTTGGTTATGGCGACTACTTTCTCCTAAATTTAGAAAATTCCACGAAGCAGGTACAGCTCGTCAAGCAGCTAAAAAACAAGCGACAGGTACAAGCAGCGATGTTTCTTTTAAAACAATTTTATTTGGTCAAAACAAAAATAAATATCTTGGTTTCTTTGCGGCTATTTTAATTTTCTATGTATGCTGGAATTTACTAGCAAACACTTGGGGACAGTTCCAAACTTATGCTTTAACTAATGCTGGTGCTTCTCAAACGCAAGCAACTGGATTAGGGATTGTTTTAAATCTTGTTTCTTTAGCAACGACGATTGCTTTTACTTCTGTTGCCGGTGGAAAATATCGTAACAAAGCTTTCTTCATCGGTGCCTTTGTTCAATTTGCAGCTATGATGGGTATGGCTTTAATCGGTGGTGGCGCAGGATTTATTGCTTTAGCAATCACCATTGCTTTTTATAATTTTGGTAATCCTTTGGCTGGCGAAGCTATTTATAAAGTTTGGACGCAAGAATCTTTTCCTTCTGAGGCACGAGCTTCATTGCAAGGGTTTATTAATGGTTTTTCACGGATGTGTTGTGGCTTGTTTGCCTTTGTAACTCCTTACTTAGTGGCACCAGGTAGAATTCAAACTTCAATGTTTGGTTTTGCGGGGATTGTACTAATTGCAACTATTGCAGGGGTGATTATGATGCATTTACAAAAGAAACACAAAATTAATGATGATACGACAGATATGACTGTTGGTAAACAAGTAGCTTAAAAATTGGAGGAGATCACATGGCTTTTACATTTCAAATCAATGACGACGTAAATTGGAATCATGATGAAAAATTACTAAAAAAAGCAGAAGAAAATCTACCGGAAATTATTGAAACAACTGTCGTTCCGGTGGCAATTGCGGATGTAGTAGCAGATCAAAAGGGTGCGAATGGATACGTTGCAAAAATTAGTGACAAAAATATTACGAAATTAGCAGATTATACTCTAGGACGAGACGAAAGTATCGTCTTAGACTTAGGTGATCATTACGTTGGCCATTTTACGTTGGCCATTAACTCGGTGGGTTCACCAATGGATGCACCTTTATATTTACAGTTAAAATTTGCTGAAGTTCCTGCCGAAATCGCTGCAAAATCTAGTGATTACGATGGTTGGCTGTCAAAGTCTTGGATTCAAGAAGAATACATTCACTTAGATGTTTTGCCAGCTACTTTAAGTTTGCCACGCCGTTATAGCTGTCGTTATATCGAATTAAAAGTGATCGATACTTCACCAAAATGGAAAGCTAGTTTTTCTCAACCGGTATTTACTGCTGAAAGTAGTGTTTCCATGAATCAATTAGCACCCTATGAGATTGATGATCCAGAACTAAAAGATATTTACAATGTGTCAGTTAAAACACTTTTAGATTGTATGCAAACTGTTTTTGAAGATGGACCAAAGCGTGACCGTCGCCTATGGATTGGTGATTTGCGTCTGCAAGCTTTAGCCAACTATGCAACTTTTGGTGATTTAGCTTTAACAAAACGTTGCTTGTATCTATTCGGGGGGATGACAACAGAAGAAGGAAAAGTTCCGGCTAATGTGTTTACAGCACCAGAATTAATTCCTGATGACACATTCTTATTTGAATATAGTATCTTTTTCGCCGCAATTCTAGCTGATTATTATTATGAAACTAAAGATTTAGAAGTTTTAAAAGATTTATATCCGATGGCAAAAAAACAGATGGATTTAGCGATGAAATTAGTCGATGACGAAGGAAGGCTAAATCTTTTAGAGGAATGGCCAGCATTTATTGATTGGTCTAATGAATTTGAAAAAGACACTGCTGGTCAAGGAACGATGATTTATGCCTTACGTCGCTTTATTATTATCGCTAAAGTGATGGAAGAAACAGCAATTGAAACTTATGAAAGAGTTTTAGCAGACATGATTCATTTCTCTCGAGAAGTTCTTTTTGATACAAAAGAGCAACAATTTATTGTTGAGAAAAATCATGAAATAAATGTTGCTAGTCAAGTCTGGATGGTTTTAGCGGAAGTTTTTGATCAAGAAAAAAATAGTGAAATTATGACAACCACCGTAGCCACTCAATTCCCAATCACTGGGATTGCTACACCTTATATGTACCATCATGTGGTGGAAGCATTATTTTTAGCCGGTTTAAAGGAAGAAGCAATCATACTAATGAAAAATTACTGGGGCAAAATGATTGATCTAGGTGCAGATACTTTCTGGGAAGCATTTAAACCAGAAGAACCAGATTTTTCACCGTATGGTAGTCCGATTATGAGTAGTTATTGCCATGCATGGAGTTGTACACCAGCATATTTAATCAAGAAATACCTTTAGAAAAGAGGAAGAAACATGGAATCAGCAAACATGAGGAAGGTAGAAAAGCCCATCTCAAAATGGCGTCAAAGAATTGGTTATGGTGTTTCAGATTTTGCTTGTAATTTAATTTGGCAGATGATTTCTTTGTACTTACTATTTTTTTACACAGATATTATGGCTTTGAACGCTGCATCAGTCAGTCTAATGTTTTTACTTACTCGTTTTTTCGACGGCGTTACTGATTTGTTGGTAGGCTATTTAATTGATCATACCCATACCAGATGGGGGAAATCGCGACCATATTTTTTATTTGGCGCGATTCCTTTTGCTCTGTTTGCTTATCTGTGTTTTAATGTACCCGGCTTTTCTAATAATGGAAAATTAATTTATGCTTACATCACTTATTTTGGCCTATCTCTTTCTTACACGATTGTGAATGTGCCAATGGCTTCAATTTTGCCTAGTCTAACCAACGACACCGATGAACGAACGGCCTTGTCTACGACACGAAAGTTCTTTGCTTTTTTAGGCGCAACGGTTGTCAGTGCCACCGCCTTAAGTCTGGTAAATTATTTTGGTAAAGGTAATCAGCAAACCGGTTTTAAAATTTTAATGATTATCTTTGGTTTGATTAGTTGCTTGTTATTCTTCTTTACCTTTTTTAATACTAGAGAGTTACCAACTAAAAGTACCAGTGTTTCATTGAAAAAAGTAGCGAGTTCTTTAGCACAAAACCGTCCATGGAAAATTTTTGCTGTCAATATTTTATTTATGTGGACTGGCTTTTTCATGCAGACAGCTGCGTTAGTTTATTATTATACGGTAGTGGTGGGGAGCCAAGCACTATCGGTTACGGTGGCAACCATTATGTCAGTGGTACCGATGGTGGCAAACTTTTTAGTTCCAAGTCTAGCGAGACGCTTAGGTAAAAGAAACCTGTATGTGATTTCTGCTATTATTCAAGGCCTAGGGATTGTGTTTATTTTATTTGCCCAAGCAAACCATCCTTTTATTTTAGTTGGTGCGGCCATTTCAGCGGTGGGTTATGGCATGAAAGAAAGTATTTATTTTTCTATGCAGGCAGATCCAGTCGATTATGGTGAGTGGAAAACAGGCGTGAATGTTTCAGGTTCGTTATCAGCCATTAATGGTTTTTTAGGAAAAGTTGCGCAAGCGATTTCAGGTGGGATTGCTGGTATGTTACTAGCTTGGGGGAATTACCAGCCAGGTGGTGCCAGTCAAAGTGGCAAAGCTATTTTTGCCATTCAATTAATGTATGGGTATTTACCATTGGTTTTAATTGTGCTGTCAGTTGTAACCATGCTATTTTACAACCTAGATAAGATGTATCCACAAATCAAAGCCGAATTAAAAGCAAGAGAATAAAGAAAAGCCGTTGAGATCTTTCTCAACGGCTTATTCTATGATTTGGTTACGTTTGGTAATTCCTTGAGTAAGAATGTTTTTATAATCCGTTTGATGTTCTTTCACGTAAGCTTTTAAATATTTTTGCTTTGCTTGACTATAGCTGCCATTAATTTCTAGTACATTTAAATCCTTATCAACAATAACTTTACCGGAATACTTAGCGGAAGTGTCGTTGTCTTTTGCGATGGTTAATTCGATATCTTTATCATTATTAATCTGAGCTACTAAATGTTTAGTATCGTTACGGACGATGATATCTAAATTAGTATAAGAACTTGGGAGAGTAAATGTACTGATTGGGAAAACTTGGGTCCAAAAGTACAGACCATTTTCTTTTAATTCATATTGTGGAATCCATCTTGCTGTTTGACCATCAACGACCGCGCTCCAATTATTACTGACTAAATTTTCTTTATATCGATTCTCATCTACCCGCAACTTCAAATTCAAACCCACATACACTACGATTAAAAACGTCAGTACCCCTAAAATAATTTTGTAAACCTTGTTCATCTTGATTTTCTTCGAGACATTCTTCGCCATCTCCTTGTCCTCCCTTAATAATTGGTCAAGAGAGATACCAAATAAATCGCTGATGGCTACAATCGTCACCAAGTCGGGATAATTACGACCAACTTCCCAACTGGAAACAGCTGAGCGTGAGACGTTTAAAAGTTCAGCTAAGTGCTCTTGCGTCCATTCTTTTTGCAAGCGTTGTTGTTTTATTTTTTCACCGATATTCACTGATATCACCTCCTAGTTTTATTATTAAGTTTGACCGAAAAAAAAGGTAGCTGGGATTTGTATCATAGGTAAAAAAACTATGACACATATCGTATCATGCTGGTTTAATAGGCTTTTTAAATCTAGTCTTATTATCGCAATTTTTGAAACCAACGTCTAGTCTCAAAAAAATCCGACTAAAATTTTAGTGGGAGAAAATTAGATGCGTGTTTTTTTAATAGTTTGTCGGATGCGTTTACGAGCCAGATTATTTTCGGCACCATTAGATACTGAATAGAGCATAAATAAAGTATCGATTAAAGTAAATTGAGATTGTATCGCTGACATCGCTTCTGAACGATAAGCTGTTTCTTCAGCCAAAGCAATCAAAGCAACTTCAGAAACTTTAGCTAAAGGTGATCCGGCATAACTCGTTAAACAAATGATCGGCACTTGATTTTCTTGCAAAATTTTACACAGTCGCAAAATTTCTTGGTTTCGTCCAGTATGGGAAATAACCACCGCACAATCTTCCTTGGTTAATTTGGTCGCTAACATTAATTGTAAGTGATAATCACTTTGACATTCCGCTTCCAAGTTTGTTCGCATAAATTTATGGTAAGCATCTAGAGCAATTATCTGTGAACCGCCAATGCCGAAGAAACCTGTCTTATTGGCCTTGGTTAATAAATTTATGGCTGTTTCTAAAGTAGTTTCATCTAAGAAATTTGCTGTATCCTTTAGAGAAGCAATATTTGCTGCAAAAACCTTTTGAGCTAAGGTTAATAAGTCATCGTTTTGGTTTAAGTCACTAAAGAATTCATCAGCGTTTGTTTCTGATGGAATATTCAAAGCGATTTTTAGTTCTTGAAAAGATTGATAGCCTAAACGTTTAGCAAAACGGGAGAGTGTCGCTGTGGAAACTTGAATTGTTTGACTTAATTCTTTAATGGTTAACTGGGCAGCTGAATCACGTTGATCCAATAAATAATCAGCTATTTTTTTTTCAGTGGGACTTAAATCTTGGGAAAAACTATTGATAACTTGTCGAATATCTTTTGCCATAAATTGTTCTCCTTAATAATTTCAAATTTATTGTAGCACAATTGAAACCGTTTTTGTAAATTATTTACAACTTATAGGTTGTAAAATGTAAAAAAATATCATAAAATGAAACCGTAAACAAAACGGAGGTTTTTTAATAATGGAAATTGGCATGATTGGTTTAGGAAAAATGGGTTTGAATTTAGTAAATAATTTATTGGCGCACGAAATTGCAGTAACGGTTTTTGATTTAAATTCAGCATTGGTAGATGAAGCTGAAAAAATAGGTGGTAAGGGAATCGGTTCACTAAAGGAATTTACTCGTTTAGATTCTCCCAGAATTGTTTGGTCGATGGTGCCAGCTGGTGCTCCCACTGATGAAACGGTTAAAGCATTAGGTAACATTTTATCTGCTGGTGATATTGTCATTGACGGCGGTAATTCTCATTATGGAGAGTCGATTCGACACTATCAAGAGTTAAAAGAAAAAGGGATTCACTTTTTTGATGTAGGTACTTCAGGCGGTATGAATGGTGCAAGAAATGGTGGGAATTTCATGATTGGTGGTGATCGTGAAACTTTTTCAATGATCGAACCAATTTTTAAGGCAATTGCTGAGGAAAATGGCTATCTTTATACTGGTGAAGCGGGCAGCGGTCATTATTTGAAAATGGTTCATAATGGGATTGAATATGGCATGATGCAAGCAATTGGTGAAGGCTTTGATTTATTGGAGCACAGTCCTTTTAATTATGATAATCAAGCCGTCGCAAAAGTTTGGAATAATGGGTCAGTTATTCGCAGTTGGTTAATGGAATTAGCTGAAGAAGCTTTTGTCGCTGACCCTCATTTGGATCAATTGAAAGGAACCATGTATTCTTCTGGCGAAGGGAAATGGACGGTTGAAGAAAGTTTAGAACGTCAAGTACCGATGCCTGTGACTACGTTAGCTTTACAAATGCGTTATCGTTCATTGGAAGAAGATACTTTTACTGGAAAAGTTGTGGCATCATTGCGAAATGGTTTTGGCGGACACACAGTCAATAAATAAGGAGAATAGCAGATGGAATATATTATTGGAGCGGATATTGGAACAACTAGTACCAAAGCAGTCTTATACGATCAAAAAGGCAATGTTTTAGAGTATGCCAATGTTGGTTACCCATTGTATCAAGATGAGCCGGACATGGCTGAACAAGATGTCGAAGAAATTTTTGAAGCGGTGGTCGATGCGATAACACAAGTCGTGCGTAAATCTGATGTTGCAGCCAAGAATATTCGCGGCGTATCATTTTCTTCAGCGATGCATAGCTTGATTTTATTAAACCAAGAGATGGAACCTATCACACGTTCAATAACTTGGGCGGATAATAGAGCGGCAAAATATAGTGAAGAACTCAAAACAAATGGCTTAGGTCAAAAAATTTATGAAAAAACTGGTACGCCGATTCATCCAATGGCACCATTATCTAAGTTAATTTGGTTAAAAACTGAAAAGCCAGAACTTTTTAATCAAGCTCGTTATTTCATTGGTATTAAGGAATATGTATTATATAAATTCTTTGGTGAATTAAAAATGGATCAAAGTATCGCTTCTGCAACTGGTTTGTTTAATATTTTTGATTTAACTTGGGACAATCTAGCTTTAGAGACAGTAGGTATTACGGTGGATTTATTACCTGAAGTAGTTGCCACTGATTATCAATTCCAAGGCATTAAAAAATCTTATGCTGAAGTAATGGGTTTGCCAGAAGATATTAAATTTGTGATTGGTGCCAGCGATGGCGTGTTATCAAATTTAGGCGTGAATGCGGTCGATGAAGGGGTCTTGGCGTTAACAATTGGTACTAGTGGCGCTATCAGAACAGTGGTTGATCAGCCTGTAACAGATCCAAAAGGTCGACTATTTTGTTACGTGTTAAGTGAGGGTAAATATGTTTTGGGTGGTCCAGTCAATAATGGTGGGATTGTTTTCCGCTGGGTACGGGATCAATTATTTGCACCAGAAAAAGAAACTGCTGCCCAAATGAAAATTGATAGCTATGATATTTTAACTGAGATGGCCAGTACAATTCCAGCTGGCTCAGATGGGTTGATTTTCTTACCTTATTTAGGTGGAGAACGGGCACCTTTATGGGATGCAAATGCACGAGGAACTTATTTTGGTTTAAATCGTAATCATACAAGAGCACACATGCTGCGGGCAGCTTTAGAAGGCATTGTTTTTAATTTATATACTGTTTTATTAGCACTAGAAGAAGTTTCTGGTTCACCAAAATCAATTCAAGCAACAGGCGGTTTTGCCAGATCAGCTTTATGGCGCCAGATGCTGGCTGATATTTTTGAGACTGATGTGACAATTCCAGAAAGTTTCGAAAGCTCTTGCCTAGGTGCTGCAGTTTTAGGAATGGTTTCACTTGATATGGCGAAAGATCTAACTGTGGTAAAAGAGATGATTGGTGTAACTAATGCTCATCATCCAAATGAAAAAAATTACACAGCTTATCGTGATTTATTGCCAATCTTTATTCGCTTAAGTCGTCAGTTAAGTGGTGAGTATAAAGCCATTGCTGATTATCAGCGAACACATTAGGAGGAATTAATTATGGAATTATTCATTGTAGTCATTGGTGTGGCCATTCTACTTTTCTTAATTGCAAAAGTAAAATTGAATACATTTGTTTCTCTTGTGATTGTCTCTTTTATCGTCGCCATTTTATTAGGAATGCCTTTGGGGGAAATACCAGCTGCGATTGAAGAAGGAATTGGCTCTCAACTAGGTCATCTAGCACTAGTTTTTGGTTTTGGTGCCATGTTAGGACGTTTAGTAGCTGACGCTGGTGGCGCTTTTCGAATTGCAAATACTTTAATCGAAAAATTTGGTCGTAAGAAAATTCAAATTGCGGTTGTCTTGGCGTCGTTCATTATTGGTATCGCTTTATTTTTTGAAGTTGGTTTAGTTTTATTATTACCAATTATTTTTGCTATTGCAGCTGAATTGGGCTTATCTATGATGTATTTAGGACTATCGATGGTGGCGGCTTTGTCTGTGACCCATGGTTTTTTACCACCACATCCAGCACCAACAGCGATTGCGGGGATTTATGGTGCCAATATTGGGATGGTTTTACTCTACGGATTAATTTTAGCAGTGCCTACAGTTTTGATAGCGGGCCCTTTGTATACTAAATTTGCCCAAAGAATAGTTTCTTCGGCGTTTAAACAATCAGGAAATTTATCAGCCGTTGGTGATTTTAAAGAATTCAAACTAGAAGAAACACCTAGCTTTTTAGCAAGTACGGTGACCTCTTTATTTCCGGTTATTTTAATGGCCGTATCAACTTTATATAATATGATTTTACATGGCGGAAAAACGCCCACTCATCCAAGTATGTTAGACAGTATAATTAATTTTATTGGTTCACCGGGAGTTGCGATGCTGATTTCTTTATTAGTGGCAATCTACACGATGGGAATTAGACGAAAGATTCCTATGAATACATTGATGGGTTCGATGGAACAAGCGGTTAAACAAATTGCGATGATGTTATTAATTATTGGTGGCGGTGGTGCCTTCAAGCAAGTTTTAATTGAAGGTGGTGTTGGTGATTATGTAGCTAATTTATTTGCCGGCAGCAGTTTGTCGCCATTAATTTTAGCTTGGCTAATCGCTGTTGTTTTACGCTTAGCCTTAGGCTCGGCGACAGTTGCTGCATTGACAGCCGCAGGCTTGGCTGCACCGTTGATGGCAGCGACCGGAACTGATCCAGCTTTGATGGTTATTGCGACAGGTGCCGGCAGTGTCTTTTTCTCCCATGTGAATGATGCAGGTTTTTGGATGTTTAAAGAATATTTTGACTTGTCAATCAAAGAAACGGTCTTAACATGGTCAGTAGTAGAAACATTGATCGCCGTAGTTGGGTTAGTCGGTGCATTGATCTTAAATATATTTGTTTAATAAATTTATAGTTGACAATCAATATTTTAAAGTTTATGATTATAAAAAATTAAATATAGATAACTAAACGCAGAGAAAAAGAAAGTAAAATCATGTGGAATTTCTAACAGAGAGTCTCGGAAGCTGAAAAGAGATGAAAGAAAACAGATTTGAAAATGGCTTTTGAGCGGGTACTTCGAAAAAAATTTTTAGAGGTACACGGATATTCCCGTTACAAGAATCCCATTATCACACAGATTGTGTCGTATTGGAGCAGAGGTAAAAGCAGATGCTTTTATAAAAATAAGGTGGTACCATGTAGTCCATACATCCTTAGGAGAGTTTATACTCTTCTGAGGATTTTTTTTACCTCGAATTTAGTTATCGAAATGGAGGAAATTATTATGTGTAAAGTAAATCGTTATGAAATCGTGGGAAGTTTTTTAAGACCGGAAGTATTAAAAGAAGCGCGAGCAGCATTTGAAGCAAAAGAGATTACGCAAAATGAATTGACTGAAGTGGAAAATACTGAAATAAAAAAATTAGTTGAAAAACAAAAAGCAGCAGATTTAAATGTTTTCAGTGATGGCGAGTTCCGCCGAAGCTATTGGCACCTAGATTTTTTCTGGGGTTTAAATGGTGTTGAGCATAATGTGAGAGACCAAGGCTATTTATTTCAAGGAGAAGAAACACGGGCCGATTCTGCTCGCTTAGATGGGAAGATTGCTTTTAATCCTGAACATCCAGTTTTTGAAGAATTTTCTTTTCTAACGGAATTGGTACCGGCTGAAAAAATCCGTCACAGTATTCCAGCACCAGCACAGCTTCATTCAGAATTGGTTCGAGGTGATAATGCCGATAAAATCGCTGAATTTTATGACGAGGAAGAAGATTTATATCAAGATATTGCCAAAGCTTATCGTGAAACCATTCTTCATCTATATGAATTAGGTGCTCGCCAAATTAAGTTAGATGATTGCACCTGGGGAATGATTGCTGACGAAAATTATTCGAAAACTAAATATGCAGAAGGTTTTGATTTAGAGGGCTTGAAAAAATTGTATGTTCGCTTAAATAATGACGCGATTGTCGATTTACCAGAAGATTTAAGCATTACAACTCATGTCTGTCGTGGAAATTATCATTCGACTTGGGCAGCTTCTGGTGGTTACGAAGCAGTTGGTGAAACTTTATTCGGTCAAGAAAATGCTGATGCTTTCTTTTTAGAATATGATGATGATCGCTCAGGAGATTTTGCACCGTTACGCAATTTACCAGCAGATAAGAAAGTTGTTTTAGGACTAATTACTAGTAAAAATGGTCAATTAGAAGATAAACAGACGATTATTGATCGAATTAAAGAAGCTAGCCAATATGTTTCATTAGACCGTATTAGTTTAAGCCCTCAATGTGGTTTTGCTTCGACAGAAGAAGGCAATATTTTAACTGAAGAAGATCAATGGAAGAAATTGCAACTGGTTAAAGAAATTACTGAGGAAATTTGGGGCTAAAGATTTAAAAAAGGAGGAATGGACAATGACAGATAAATTTGAAACGATTCAGTTACATGGCGGACAAACGGTTGATGCGGACACAGGAAGTCGGGCAGTACCCATTTATCAAACAACATCCTATGTTTTTGAAGATGCTGATCAAGCGGCAGCTCGTTTTGCTTTAACCGATGCCGGTAATATTTATACCCGAATTACAAATCCAACCAATGATGTATTGGAACAACGATTAGCATTATTGGAAGGTGGCGTAGGAGCGTTAGTTACGGCCTCTGGTTCGGCGGCGATTACTTATGCGATACAAAATCTCGCTGTAGCAGGCGATCATATTGTTTCAGCAGCGAGTATTTATGGTGGCACATATAATTTATTTGCACATACGTTGCCTGAATTTGGGATTGAAACGACCTTTGTTGATTCAGATGATCCACAAAATTTTGCAGAAGCGATTAAAGAGAATACTAAAGCTATCTTTGTGGAATCATTAGGAAATCCAGATATTACGATTGTTGAACTAGATAAAATTGCTGAAATTGCCCATGCCGCAGGAATTCCTGTGATTGTTGATAATACTTTTGCGACAGCCTATTTATTTAAACCGTTTGAATTTGGTGCCGATATTGTCGTGTATTCGACTACAAAATATATTGGTGGACATGGGGCGGCTCTTGGTGGTGCTATTATTGATTCCGGGAATTTTGATTGGACCAATGGTAAATTTCCTCGTTTAGTTGAGCCTGATCAAAGCTATCACGGGATTTCTTGGGTGGAAGCAGCTGGTAAAGCGGCGTTTATTACACGAGCAAGAACAATTTTACTGCGAGATACTGGAGCGGCGGCCTCTCCATTTAATTCTTGGGTGATTTTATTAGGACTTGAGACCTTATCATTACGTTTAGAACGTCATGTGGAAAATGCGCAGAAGGTTGCGGAGTATCTAGAAAATCATCCGAAAGTGGATTGGGTCAATTATCCAGGGCTGAAAAGTAGTAAATATTATGACCTAGGACAAAAATACTTTCCTAAAGGTGCTAGCGCTATCTTTACTTTTGGCGTATCGGGTGGTAGCGATGCTGGGAAAAAATTGATTAATCAAACCAAGTTATTCTCTTTATTAGCCAATGTTGGCGATGCAAAATCCTTGATCATTCATCCAGCTTCAACCACTCATTCACAATTAAATGAAGAACAATTAGTCGAAGCCGGCATTAAACCAGAAACGATTAGGCTGTCGATTGGTTTAGAAAATATTGCTGATTTGATTGCTGATCTAGACCAAGCATTGCAAGGGATTTAAGGCGATGCCAGTGAAAATTTTAGCTGGTTTGCCCGTCAAAAAAATGTTGGCCGCCGAAGGTATTTTTACGATGGACAAGGAGCGGGCAAGCAAACAGGACATCCGCCCTTTAAAATTTGCGATTGTGAATCTGATGCCAAAAAAAATCGAAACTGAATTACAATTACTCCGATTAATTTCTCAAAGTCCATTGCAAATTGAAGTAGACTTTGTTCAGATGGCCTCCCATCAAGCAAAAAATATTAGTGCCAGTTATTTGGAAACTTTTTATCTAACTTTTCCAGAAATGAAAGAAAATTATTATGACGGCTTGATTATTACTGGTGCACCAGTGGAAAAACTGCCTTTTGAAGCGGTGGATTATTGGCAGGAGTTAGAAGAAATCATGGCGTGGAGCCAGAGTCATGTTACTAGTAATTTGCATATTTGCTGGGGTGCGCAGGCGGGATTGTATCACCATTACCAAGTGGAGAAAACTAATTATCAGGAAAAAGTTTTCGGAATTTTTGAAAATCAAATTCAAGAAGATGACCGTTTGATTCGTGGGTTTAGTGACTGCTTTTTTAGTCCGCAATCCCGGTATACCGGTGTAAATGCTACACAAATTGCAGAACAACCATTAAAAATTGTGGCCAATCACCCAGAATTAGGACCGTTGATTCTGGTTTCAGAAGACCGTAAAAATGTTTTTGTGTTAGGTCATTTGGAATATGATACCGACACTTTAGAACAAGAATATTTGCGGGATAAAGCAAAAGGTTTGGCTACTAGAGCGCCAGTGAATTATTATCAAACAGGAAATGAAATAAAAAATTCTTGGCGCTCGGAAGCTTGTTTGTTTTATCATAATTGGGTCAATGAAGTCTATCAACGCACACCTTATGAATGGGTATAAAAAAACTGGAGATAAAAATCTCCAGTTTTTTGCTGTTTTAATGGGTTACATATTCAGGATCTAATTCTGGTGCTTTACCAAGTTTAGCTTGAATCATCCAAACTTTCTTTTCAATATCGGTTTTGTTAGCGATGAAGATATCTTGGGTTGAATCGTCGCCTTCATCACCAGAAATTTCGATACCTTTTTGATAAAGGTCAGCTAAATAACGATAGCCTTTAACTAAAATTTCCATTCTTTCAGGAATTGTGCGACTGAAAGTACCTTTTTCATCGGGAATACCAGTGTTTTCAGCGAATTCTTTTAAGGTTGAGTAAGGAGCACCATCTAAGGTAATTAAACGTTCAGAAATGACATCAAGTTGGTCGTTAATTTCATCCATATAGTCATCCATTAATGGGTGCAAAGTCAAAAACTCAGGTCCACGCATATACCAATGGGTTTGGTGAATCACGACAGAAAATTGACTCAAGTCAGCAACTAATTGATTTAATACTTCTTTTGTTTTTTCATACTTCATATTGAATTCCTCCTTATAACTATTACAATTAATATTAAACCATATTCAGCAGAATAGTTGAAATTAAACGCCTTAAATGAGAAAGATAATCATTAATTGAAAATGAAAATAGGAGTGGATATTTATTTTTCTTCTTGCGGCTGTCCCTTTTTAGAAAAAAAGTCTAAAAAGTATATTTAGACTTTCTCTTTAAAAAGAATCAACTCATTAATTAGCACTTTCAGTTTGAGGGAAAGCTCCTGAATCAACCAAAGCTTTTACAAAACCAGGAACAGTTTCTGAACGATTCCAATCCCGTTGTAATTCACAGGCCAATTGCGCGATTGAAGTTAATTGCGCACCAGCTTGTTCGACACGACGTAGAGCAGTTTCATGGGCTAAAGGAGAAGTACCACCAACAGCGTCAACAACTGGGAAAACTTCATAACCTTCTCTTAAAGCATCTAACGTTGGGAAAGTTAAACAAGCTTCTGTCCATAAAGCTAAAATAATTATTTTTTTGCGGCCAGTTGCTTTAATTGCTTCATTAAATTCTTTGTCTTCCCAAGCGTTAATGGAAGTTCGATCATAAGATGGTACATCTTCACCAATCATTTTTTTCAAAACAGGGACAGTATCTTGATTGCGACCAGTTTTTACGTTAACTGTTGATAAAACAATAGGAATATTATAGGTATTCGCTAATTCAATCACGACTTCGGCATTTTTAACCAATTGAGAATTGTTCATGGAGTTGATTGAATTTACTTGCGTTGGTTGATAGTCGATAACAGCTAAAACCATATCATCTGGGGACATTAATTGATCTTCAATTCTTTTTGCATAACTTGTCATAATAAACACTCCTTTTCTTGAAATGAATTGTACGCCTAAAAAAATAAATAGAGAAACAATTAGTTTTACCAACTTATATTTTTAACAAAACTCTTTTTATCTTTAAATTGACGAGTAAATTGTATGCTAATTAAATATTTTCTATTTATATAATAATAAAGTGAAAATTAAAAATTCGTTCCGTGGGTTGTTCTCGACTAAAAAATATGTCAAAATGGTTTTGCAATGTTTTAACAAGACAAGGGGTATCAATCATGAAAGAAGCACTAATTATTTTGCTACTGCTAGGCTTTATTGGTTTTTTGTTTAAAGATGGCGAAAAAACTTTTTATAAAGAACGGAAAGCTGGCAAAGGTGTCATGGCATCGGCATTATCAAGTATTCGAGTCGGCTGGTTACATCTATTTTAAAAACATTTGTATCCCTCAGTATATTCAATTGAGGGATATTTTTTAGGTTATAATCAACAAAATAGAAAGCGCTTAAAAAAGGAGTACCATAACATGTTAAAAATTATCGTTGGAATTATTCTGTTATTCATCATCGCGGACTTTTTAGTTGCCTATAAGCTATTTAAAATTGCTTTTGTAAATACAACTAATCGTAGCCAAGCCATGTCAGCCGAACACAATGTGATTCCTACAGCTGATGATGAAGCAGAAAAAAACTTACAAAATACTAAAGAAAATTGGTTAAATGAGACTATCGAAAAAAAAGTTTATATCACCAGTCATGATGGTCTAAAATTAGTTGGTTTCCAATATTTTACAGAGTCTTTATCAAATCATTGGGCTATTTTGATTCATGGGTTTGACAGTCAACATCAGGAAATGTTTGACAAGGCGCCCTTTTTTCAAGCTTTAGGGTTTAATTTATTATTGCCAGATGCGCGGGCCCATGGGGAAAGTGATGGAAAATACATTGGTTTTGGTTGGCCGGAAAGAGAAGATATCAAGCAATGGATTGATTTTATTCTTAGTCAAGATACCGATGCTGAAATTATTTTGTATGGCGTCTCGATGGGGGGCGCTACTGCTATGATGACTGCTGGTGAAAAGTTACCGAAGCAAGTCGTGGCCGTAATTGAAGACTGCGGTTATTCTTCGGTTGCTGAAGAATTGGCCTATCAATTAAAACAGTTATTCAATCTGCCAGCCTTTCCACTGATTCCAACAGTTTCAATCATTAATTATTTTCATCAAGGTTGGTGGCTAAGAGAGGCTAGTTCAACGAAACAATTAGCAAAAACACGCCTGCCAGTTTTATTTATTCATGGGACTGAAGATCGTTTCGTTCCTTTTGAAATGATGCAAGAAAATTATTTGGCAACGCCCACTGCCAAAAGAGTATTGACTGTTGAAGGCGCACAACATGCAAAGGCAGGAGTAACGGCTGGTTCTGTATACTGGGAGACAGTAAAAGAGTTTTTAACTGAAAATACAGATATGAAGAATCTTGACTGATGAATGTGTTAAGCTTAACGTATAAAAAAGATTGGAGCTGGTGAAATGATCGCTCATAAAAGGGATGTTCTCCGTGTAGTTTAGGTAAATAAAAATTACATGGAGGAATTTAAAATGAAGAATATTTACGATAACGAAGAATTTTTTAAACAGTATAGTCAGATGGATCGCAGTAAAAAAGGGTTAGCGGGTGCAGGTGAGTGGCAGACATTAGAAAAATTATTGCCGAATTTTCAAGATAAGTCAGTTTTGGATCTAGGTTGTGGCTATGGTTGGCACTGTATTTATGCCGCAGAACATGGCGCTAAAAAGGTTCACGGTGTGGATTTATCAGAAAAAATGATTACTGTGGCACGAGAAAAAAATCATTTCCAGCAAGTCACTTATCAACAAGCGGATATTGCGACAGTTGATTTTCCAGAAAATAGTTTTGATATTGTCATGAGCTCATTAGCTTTTCATTATTTGCCTGATTTTGCAGGTATTGCGAAGAAAGTCCACCATTATTTGAAACCAGATGGTATTTTTGTTTTTTCTGTAGAGCATCCGATTTTTACGGCTGCAGGTAGTCAAGATTGGTACTATAATGAAAATGGAGAAATTTTGCATTTTCCAGTAGATAATTATTTTTATGAAGGTGAACGTAAAGCCCATTTCTTAAATAGTCAAGTGGTGAAATATCATAAAACCCTAACAACTTATCTGGATGGCTTATTGCAAAATGGTTTTATGATTGAACGCATTGTAGAACCGACACCGGCTGAAGATTTATTAGATTTACCGGGAATGAAAGATGAACTCCGTCGTCCGATGATGTTAATCGTTAGAAGTAAAAATCAAATTTAAAGTCGAGCCTGTTACAAATTAGTTTTGTGACAGGCTTTTTGATTTGTTGTCTTATAAAAATATATTGAATATCTGGTTTAATTTTTTTCTCAATGTTTAATAGATAGTTGATTATACAAAATTTGAATATCAGCATGAAAACCACCTGCCAACTTAAAATTAAGCATTGTATCCATTATTGCTTCGTAAATTGTTTGAAAAGCGGGAAAAACTCAGACCAGTATTTTCTTTGATTATCCGCTGGACCTCAACAGAGCTTATTCCTAAAGCTTGACTAACCTGAACTACTGATGGTTTTTTGGAATAGTTTTGTTGTAAGTAATTAAGAACTAAACCAGCTAAGGTCTTATTTTTTTGAATAGTTTGCGCATTTTTTTGGTTCCTGTCATAAAGATAAACACAGTAAGTTAGCAAAGCAATAACCAGATTTTGATTATTTGTAGGATTAGCATGTTGTAATTCTTGACAATAAAACATTAACAAGACCTGATTTTGTGCGGGAATTTGAGTAATCGGTAACGGTTGGTCCAAATGCTTTAAGTCATCAAAGAAAGTATGTCCTTCTGTTGAAGCAACCAATAATAACCGTAAAGGAAAACGCATTTGGTAGTATAGTAAATTTTCTTGCTGATTTACGATAAAGCGATGAGCTTGATTAGGTAAAACCGCGATTAAGTTTCCTTTCTCCAACTCAACATAGTGTTGACCAAACTGAAATTTGGCTGAACCATCAATCATAAAATAAAAAATGAAATCCTTTTGGATCAGGTAGTCACTAGATTGATTCATAGAATATTTTCGTAAAACTAGTCTGTCACTAGAGAAATCCTTTCTTAAATAATCAAGACTTGTATATGGAAAATGCTCAGTCATTAAGATGCCTCCTTTGTGCTGGTGACTCATGATAATAGCTTTGATAATTTCGAGCAAAGGTATGATAATCGACAAAACCCACGAGTTCACCAATTTTTTCCGCTGATAAGTCTAAAGAAATCAATAAAGTATGGGCCATTTGTAAACGAAAAATTGTCAATAAAGCCTTAAAAGATAAGCCAAAATATTTTTGTAATGTTTGATTGATTTTTTCCTTTGAATAATTGGTTGCAGCAACTAAGTCCTTCAACAATAAAGGATGCTGACAGTTTTCTAACATATAACTGACAATTTCCCAAGCATCTAAAGAATCAATTGATTGATTTTTGTGATTGAGCTGACTGCGATAAGCCTGAGGTGTCATTTGCTGAACCAGTTTGAATTGTTTATAAAAATTGGCTTCATTTTGATAACCACAAATTTTAGCAATTTGATTAATCGATAAATCAGAAAATTGCAGTAATCCACTGGCGTTTCTGATTCGAACTTGGTTTAAAATTTGTCCAAAAGTAAAGCTAGTCAATTTCTTAATGCTGGCTTTTACTTTCTCTGGAGAAATCGAAAACTCTTGAGCAACTTTTTCAGGTGTTAATGATTCTTGATGGAAAAATTGAAGATATTGAATCAACTGCCAAGTAAGTTGAAAGTCAGGCATTTTCTCAGTGGGCTGACTGGTGAATAAGTGACTAATATAGGAAACCAGAGAGAGATTTAATAAGCGTAAAGTGGAATCTTCAGATTGGGCGTCAGCGATATGGCTTTCTAGTAAGAGTTTTATATGCTGTTGCTGCGTACTGGACAATTGAATATAGGGAACGTTGTGCTGTAATTTTTTTAAAACAGCTAAGTAATTTTCTTTATTTGTAGCAGTTAATAAAAATAGACCTAAGGAAAAATAAATTCGATAGACAGTAACTGTTGAACTGAGTAATTGAATGTTACGGACGTGGTAAGGCATTAATTGTAAAAGACAGCCTGCATGTATTTGAAAAGGCTCATCATTAATAGAAATAGTAAAGGAACCTTCAATCACCAATAAAAGTTCAACTTCATCGGTAAAATAATTGTTTTGATCTTCTCGCCAAGTTTCTAAAGTAATGGATAATTGGCTGGGATCAAAATGCTGTGAAAAATAATTAACCATAAAAACACTCCTAAGTTAGTGGATAGCTTTTTTTTGAACAGTTTTTGTTAATCGATTTTATTATACTATAAATAAAGATATGTGAAAAAATATACAAAAGGAGTGGTTTATAATGTCAAAAGTTTTTATTTTAGGCGGTACCGGCTTTTTAGGTTATTACACAACGAAGGAATTACTGCGACGCGGTTATCAAGTGAAAACCATCGCGTTGCCACCACTACCAACGGATGATCTATTGCCTAAAGAGGTTGAATATACTTTAGGAAATATCAACGAACTAAATGACCAAGACATTATTCAATTATTGTCTGACTGCGAAGGATTCATTTATGCTGCAGGTGCTGATGAACGGGTAACACCAGAAAAACCAGCGATGAAATTTTTCTATGAAGCCAATGTGCTACCAACACAGCGATTGGCTCGACTAGCAAAACTTGCTGGTGTTAAAAAGTTTGTGGTCTTTAACTCTTATTTTGCTGAATTTGCTGAACGTTTGCCGGAATTTCATCTGCGGGATCAGGCTTATCCTAATACACGTTTGTTACAAGAACAGGTTGCTTTTGCTGAAGGCGAAGGTGAAATGACTGTTAGCTCATTACGTCTGCCATATATTTTCGGCACAATGCCAGGACGGATGCCTCTTTGGAAAATGTTTGTTGACCAAGCGAAAAATCAACCAGTTTTTCCAGCAGCTCTTGGCGGGACAGCAATGGTAACTGTTGAACAAGTTGCAGAAGCAGCAGTTGGTGCATTAGAAAATGGCAAGCATCGTGGGACTTATGCGATCTCAGCTTTAAATATGAAATATCAAACCTTCTATCAAATGATTGTTGAAGCATTAGGTCAAACAGAAACTACTCAAGTTCCTGTCCTTTCTTATCAAGAATTAGGACCTGCTTATGAAGAAATTGATCGTCAGGCAGATGCTGAAGGAGTAGAACATGGTATTCACATGGCAGTCAGCTTAAAATTACAAATGGAAGATTTATATTTAAATCCGAACGATACAATGCCACTATTAGGTATCAAAGAGCATGATGTTCTAGCATCAATCAAAGAAACTTTAGCAAAATGTGTGGCTGCTGAATAGATTATTTATTTTAAAGAGGAAGAAACTTTTTTATCGAAGTTTCTTCCTCTTTTTTTCATGTTTAGATTTTTTCCTCAAACAATCTTCACAGAGGTAAATAATTTAATAATCTTAAAAATAAAAAAAAGGACAAAATAGCTGTTTTAAGTTTGAGTTAAGCTAGTAATTGATAATGAAAGACAGAGAAGGGATGTGAGTTGATGCAATTACCACTTCAACCAAATCAACGGCAATTTATTCAATTTAGTTTAGTTGGATTTTTGAATACAGTTTTAACCTGGATAATTTATTGGTGCCTGATTTTAATTATTCCGGCAACGTTGGCAATTGCCTTTGGTTATCTTGTAACATCAGTCATTGGTTTTATTTTAAATCAGAAAAAAGTTTTTAAAAGTACCTCGACAGCAAAAAATACCTATTGGAAGTATTATTTATTGTATGGAGCGACATTGCTATTAAGCATGGGATTAACTTATGTGTGGACTACTAGTTTCCAATTGTCTCAACTAACAGCACCAATATTTACAGTGGCCTTTACTCTGCCAATTAATTTTTTATTTAGCAAGTTTTGGGTATTTAAGAGGAGTCGATGATTAATGAAAAGAAAAATAGATATTTATTTAGCAATTATTTTAATACTAGCTTTATTTTTATATGCTTGGGGAATTTGGGATGCTGGTTCAGCCAATTCATATTATACTGCCGCAGTCACTAGTATGGTTCAAAGCTGGCACAATTTTTTCTATGGGGCTTTTGATGCTGCTGGATTTATTACAGTGGATAAACCACCGGTAGCTTTATGGTTTATGGCTATTTCAGCCAAAATTTTTGGTGTTCACGGCTGGAGTGTGGTTTTACCGTCGGTTTTATTTGGTGTTGGGTCGGTCTACTTAATGTATCGCTTAGTAAAACCAAGATTTGGTGTGCTTGCCGGAAGAATAGCGGCTTTAACCATGACCTTAACGCCGATTGTTGTAGCGAATTCACGAACCAACAATATGGACGCTACTTTAGTTTTTTTCATGTTACTAGCTGTTCGTTACGTATTTAAAGCAGTTGAAGTAAAGAAACAGAGATATTTATGGATTGGCTTTGCATTGATAGGTGTGGCTTTTAACGTAAAAATGTTACAAGCATTTATGATCTTACCAGCGCTTTACTTATTTTATTTCTTTGCTTCGTCAGTCAGTTGGAAGAAAAAAATTGTTCATTCCGCTGTAGCTACGATATTTTTAGCTGTCTTTACTTTAGCTTACCCAGTCTATGTTGATCATGTATCAGCAAGTGACCGTCCTTATATTGGCAGTTCACAAACCAATTCTTTATTAGAGTTAGCCTTTGGATATAACGGGACAGAAAGACTTTTAGGTCAGTCAACTGGAACGGGTGGTACTTTTCCCGGCATGGGAAACAGTGGGGAAAATAATACCCAAGATGGACAAATGCAACCGCCTAGTGGAAATAACAGTGAGCAAGGAATGACACCCCCTACTGATGGTGGCAATGCCAATCAAATGCCCAGCAATAATACTTCTATGGAAACCTCTCAAGGAGATGGTTTTGATGGAGAAAGACAAGGTGGCGGACCTGGAGGAACAGGTGGTGGAGGCGGTGCTTTTAATATCGGGAGTGCAGGACCTTTACGCTTATTCCAATCTGAATTAGGGCCACAAGTTAGTTGGCTGTTACCATTAGCATTAATCAGTTTGGTTGCTTCCTTTTTCTATTTTAGAAATAAGAAAAAATGGTATCGTCTTACTAAAAAACAAGCCCATATTATGTTTTGGGGTGTTTGGTTAGTAGCGGTTGGCAGCTTTTTCAGTATTGCTTCCTTTTTCCATCCTTATTATTTAATTATGTTAGCACCACCAATTGCTGCTGGTGTTGGTATTGGCATTGCTAGTTTATTTAAAAAAGATTTATCTGGTGGCAAAAAAATTATTGTGGGAATTGCTGGATTAAGTACGGCTGGTTTGCAGGCATATTTCCTAGCTTCTTACAGTTTATTAGCAGCTGGTTTAGTAGTTGCAGCAACGATTATTTTGATTGGCTTATTGTTTATCTCAAAATTGAAAGTCCACAGTAAAAAAATAATTTATGGCTTATTAACAGTTTTATTTATTGCACCAGCATTTTGGTCTTTGACACCGACATTAGCGCATCAGTCGGCAGCAATTCCAACAACTGGACCGGAATTACTCAGTCAAGGTGGCGCAACTGGAGGTCTAGGTTCTGAATCGGTCAATGAACAATTATTGGCTTACTTAGAAGAAAATCAAGGATCAGCTGAATATTTATTTGCAACAACTGATTCTAATTCAGCTTCACCTTATATTATTGCTTCTGGTAAGGCAGTGATGGCGATCGGTGGATACAATGGAACTGATCCAGCGATTACGCTAAAACAATTCAAGCAATTAGTTAAAGCAGGAAAGATTAAGTATTTCTATGCTAGTGGCAATAAAAATAGCACGTCTGATATTGCAGAATGGGTGGCAGAAAATGGTACCGAAGTGGACGCCAGTGAATATGGTGGACAAACTACAACAGAAGAGACAAATTCACAGCCTGAAAACGCCAGTGATTCAACAGAAGGAACGATTCAATCTAATCAAATTGGATTAATGCAAGGTGCCGGTATGGGCGGTGGTATGGATAGCGGTACCCTGTACCAATTATCAGCAGATTCAGTTAATTAAGGAGGGAAAGTTTATGGAGCAGCAACCTTTAATTTCGATTGTTTTACCAGTCTTTAATGAAGAAGAAACGCTGAATGAAACAATCTTACAAATTCAACATTATATCAATAGTCAACCAGCAACATTTGAAGTGATTTATGTGGATGATGGTTCAAATGATGACAGTGTTGAATTGATTCGGGCAGCAATTCAACAGTATCCATCTATCCGGCTGGTTCAGTTTTCAAGAAATTTTGGTCATCAAATAGCAATCTCTGCAGGTATTCGTTATGCCTCAGGTGATGCAGTAGTAGTAATGGATGCAGATTTACAAGATCCACCGGAAGTGATTACTCAAATGATTGAAAAATGGCGGGAAGGCTATGATGTGGTCTATGGTAAACGACGTTCTAGACAAGGGGAGAGCTATTTCAAAAAAATTAGTGCTCAGATATTTTATCGTTTGCTTTCAAAAATGACTGATACGGAAATACCTTTAGATACTGGTGATTTTCGTTTAATGGATAAAAAAGTGATTACTCAATTAAAGAGAATGAATGAAACTCAACCATTTGTGCGAGGCATGGTTAGCTGGGTGGGATTTAAACAAACGGCAGTTATGTATGAACGGCATGAGCGTTTTGCAGGAGAATCTAAATATCCTTTGAGAAAAATGTTGTCACTGGCTTTTGATGGCATAACATCATTTTCAGTCGTTCCATTAAAGTTAGCCAATTATTTTGGCGGATTGTTGTTAGCAATTGATTTTTTATATTTGGTCATACATTTATTAATTGGAAATATGACGACCGACCATTGGATTATTGTGAATTTGTTAGGAATCGGCGGCGGTTTATCAATTGCAGTTGGAATGGTGGGCATTTATTTAGAACGAATTGTTAGCCAAAGCAAAGACCGGCCGTTGTATATTATCGATGAATTGATTGGTTTTCCTTATCAATCAAAGATTACAAAAAAAAATTTAGTAAAAAATGCCCATGGTATCCGCCAAAGCGCCAATGGTTGAGCCTGAAAAAAGATCAATCGTCTTTTTAAAGATGATTGGTCTTTTTTGATTTGTTATAATTAAATGAAGAGATTTGGAAGAGGTGAGAAAATGAAACGTTCACGCTATGTCGTGCTGGATCATTTAAAAGAGTTGGCTGAACAAAAAGAAAATATATCGACCCAAGCAGTTGCTGAAAATATTAATTTAAGTCGTAATGTTGTGACGACTTATTTATCTCAGTTATTAGAAGAGGGTTTAGTAGAAAAATATGGCACCCGCCCCGTCTATTGGCGACCAAAAACTGAAAAAAAAGATGCTTTTTCAGCTTTTATTGGTGCGAATGGAAGTTTAAAAGAAGCGATTGATGAGTCTAAAGCAGCAGTGACTTATCCGCCAAATGGGTTTCCAATTTTGATTACGGGAGAATCTGGTGTCGGTAAAAGTTATTTGGCGGGCTTGATTCACCAATATGCGATTCAACAAAAAGTCATTGGAAATCATGCCAATTTTGTGACGTTAAACTGCGCAGATTACGCTAATAATCCAGAATTGTTGTCTTCAGTTTTATTTGGTTATCGTAAAGGGGCTTTTACTGGAGCAAATGAAGATACTGATGGTTTGGTGCAACAAGCCGATGGTGGTTTTTTGTTTTTAGATGAAGTGCATCGTTTAAATAGTGAAAATCAAGAAAAACTATTTACTTTGTTAGATTTAGGGCAGTATTATCCATTAGGAGAAAAAGAGCAACCAATAGAAGTTAATTTGCGATTTATTTTTGCGACAACTGAATCGTTAGATGATACCTTATTACGAACTTTTCGTCGACGGGTTCCTATGAGTATTCAGTTGCCTGCTTTTCATCAAAGACCGATTCACGAGCGGTTAGAAATTACTTTTAACAATTTCATCACTGAAGCAACTAGTTTAAAAAAAGAAATGCAGGTAGGCTTAAGTGAAATTTTTCAACTAGTCAATCAGCATTATAAAGGTAATTTAGGAGATCTAAAAAATAATGTCCGCCTGTTAGCTGCCCGAGCATTGATGGAACAGCCAGAAAAAGTCGAACTGCAAATAGGAGATATGAGTCTTGGCAGTGTCACACTCAGTCAAGGTACCCAATCCACTAGCTTGACCAATCGGTTGTTTGCGGAAACGCTAGAACAATTAATCGCGACTGTTTTTGTTTCTGATAAGATTGCCGAGATGAACGAAACTCGTTTTTCTGTCCGCACAGAAATAAAAAAATTGCGGCGGCATTTTAATAATTCGGATTTAAGTGAATTATTAGTAGATAGCTTTTCCCAAATGTTGACAGTTAAAATGCAAACTTTCAAACAGAAATACGGTATTTTTAATCAAGTTTCAGCCAATGAAATAAATGAAGCGGGAATTTTAATTTATTTGTTGATGGAAGCAGCTGAAGTACCGGCACTTCCCCAAAATATCTTGACGATGATTAAAGGAAAATATTCCTGTTCTTATTATTTAATGGGAGAATTTGTCACTTTATTAAAAGATGATTTTGCGATTTCTGCGGAGCAAGCTGAGTTGTTGCAAGCATTATTGTTATTTGTTCTGATCGGTGAGGAGTATCAAGAAATTGAAAAAGTCCCTTTTTTTTGCTTGCTATTGTCTCATGGAAACATGGCTTCCAGTATTCAAAAGGTAGTCAATGGTTTGTGTCAGACGTATCTCTTTGAAGCTTTTGATATGCCGATTGATGCGTCGATGTTGGCAATCAGTAAAGAAGTTGAGAAATTTTTATTAAAACAAAATAAACCTGATCAAGAAGTGATTCTGTTGTTTGATATGGGTTCATTGAGTCAGATGTACAAAGAAATCAAGAAACAATCGGATGCTGATTTAATGGTAATCAATAATTTGACTACCTCAATGGCATTAGATATTGGTTTACAAGTTCAGCAGCAGCGGCCTTTTAAAGAAATTGCAAAAAAAGCTGAGAATTACAGTCAATTAACAAATGTTCAATATTTTGAAGGTCTTTCACAAAATCGAAATATTATTGTTTCTTGTATGTCCGGTGTCGGTTTATCGGAAGAAATCAAAAGTATGATGAATAAATGTTTACGGGAAGACACTGAAATTATTACGATGGATTATAAAGATTTGAAAACCACGTTGAATTCCCATGACTTAGATTATTTTTCCAATACCCAAATGATTTTAACGACAACCGATATTGATTCTTTTGACGAAATTTCAATTATTAATATTTATGATGTGATGGAACCAGAAGGTGCAAATCTAATGAAACAATTACTGGTAGAAAACGGTGAGTCAGTTAGCGCGACCGATGAATTACTAGATCAGTTTCTAGCCTTCTTTACGATTGAAGGAATCGCTGCGCGCTTACAGTTTTTAAATCCCGAAATTGTCATTAAAGAAGTCCAAGAAATCATTGAAAAATATGAACAGTATTATGAGTTAACCTTAAGTGGTCGAGATAAGCTGAATTTATATATGCATATCGCGTTAATGATTGAGCGAATGATGGTGAGTTCTCGTAAAGGTGAAGAAATTGTCAGTTTGGAAGAAGATTTAGATAGTGAGAAAAAAGAATTTTACTCAGTATCTAAAAATATTTTCCATAATGTCGAAACCAAATATAATATCCTTATTGACGAATATGAGCTGTCATTAATGTATGAACTGCTTAAAACACGTTTCTAAATTGAATGCTTAAAATAGTGCCCGAAATATTGAGCACTATTTTTTTGTGCTTAAAGGAGTACTCATATCAATGAAATTAAAGTTGGCACGCTAATTGCTTTTATAAAAGTGAGAAGGAGGTTGTGAGATGACAAAATTTGCAATCGCAACACATGGGAATTTTGCTAAAGGCTTAGAAAGTACGTTGGAATTATTTGTTCCCAATCAAGATATTACTTTTCTTTCAGCTTACGTTGAGGATCTTCCGCCAATCGAGCAGCAATTGGAAGATTTCTTTGCAAATTTAGATAATGAAGAATTAGTTGTTGTATTTACCGACTTATTCGGAGGAAGCGTCAATCAAAAAGTACTATTAGGTAGTGAAGGGAAAAATATTCAGATTATTGCCGGCTTTAATTTGCCAATTGTTTTAGAAATTATTTTGAATCAAGAAGATTTAACAACTGAAAAAATACAACAATTAATCGAAGCAAGTCGCGAAGCACTTCAAATAGTCCCACCAATCAATCAAATAGAAGAAAATGAAGAAGAGTTTTTTGCATAAAAGGAGAAGATGAAAATGATTAAAGCTTTACGAGTAGATGAAAGATTAGTCCATGGACAAATTGCGATGGTATGGTCGAAAGATTTGAAATTAGATGGCTTAGTAGTAGCAAATGATGAAACAGCTGCTAATCCTACGCAACAAATGGCTTTAAAAATGGCAGTACCTTCAGGTATAAAAATTATTATTAAAAGTGTTGATGATGCCGCAGCCTTAGTAAAAAATCCTAAAGCTGGGAATATGCGGCTGATGGTACTAGTCAGGACCGTTGCAGATGCAGTAAAATTCGCCAGTCAAGTCGATGATATTGAATATGTCAATGTTGGAAATGTTGGCAAAACAGTTGGTGAAGATAAAAAAACTATTACCAAGTTTGTCATGTTGACAGATAGTGAAATTGCTAGCTTAAAAGAACTAGTAACTATTTATCCAGAAACAGCTTTTCAAGTGATTCCAAGTGATGAAAAAACGTTAGCATCAGAAATTATTAGTAAACAAGGACTATAAGGGGGAACTTAAATGTTAAATGCATTAATTGTAGCAGGAGTTGTATTTTTCTGTTTGTCCATGAATGAGTTAATTGGATTTAGTTTATTATGGCGACCGATCGTGGTTTCTCCATTAGTTGGTCTACTAATGGGCGATCTGCAAACTGGATTGATTGTAGGCGCATCTTTAGAAACAATCTTTATGGGAATTATTAATGTCGGCGGTGCTTCGGCAGCCGAGCCTGGTTTAGCAGCTGCATTAGCTACAGCCTTTTCGATTCAAAACGGAAGCGGTGTTGAAGCAGCGATCGTATTAGCAATTCCGATTGCTATTTTAGGACAACAAGTGAAAACATTGATCTATATTTTTTGGAATGGTGCCTTTACTGAAAAATTCACTAAATTAGCTGGAGAAAATAAGCAAAAAGAATTTGTTCGATTACATTTCTTTGTTTGGTTCGGCTGGTGGTTCTTATATGCATTAGTACCGTTTTTCGCTATGTATTTTGGTTCGACTGCAGTAGAAAGTGCTTTGAATGCTATTCCAGAAGTAATTATGAACGGGTTAAATATTGCCGGTGGACTATTACCAGCAGTCGGGATGGCAATGCTATTGAAAATGCTTTGGTCTACTGAGATTGCAGTCTATTTCTTCTTGGGCTTTGTATTGATTGCTTACTTTGAATTACCACTAATTGCTGTTGCCGTGATTGGTTTTATTATCGCCATCATTTTTGCACAAATTGATTTCCACTTTAATAAAATTTCTAATCGAACTGCACCAGCTGCAGTTGTTGAAGATGATGGATTATCACAAGAAGAGGAGGATTTCTTCGCATGAAAATAACTAAATTACCTCAAGAGGAAAAGAAATTAGTCAAAAGTATGTTTTGGCGTTCACTAACTTTATATGCTTCTGTTAATCCAGCAAAACAAGGTGCTAATGGTTTTGCTTACTCAATGTTGCCATTTATCAATCACTTTTATAAAACAGAAGATCAACAAGCAGAAGCATTTTTACGTCACAATGTTTATTTCAATACAACGGTTCCGATGGCTTCCTTTGTAATGGGGATTGCAGCTTCAATGGAAAAAGAAAACAGTGAGAAACCTGATTTTGATGTTTCTTCAATCACTGCGATTAAAACCAGTTTGATGGGACCTTTAGCCGGAATTGGTGATTCTATTTTCATGGGTGTATGGCGCGTATTAATTGCTGGGATCGCGATTAGTTTAGCGCAATCTGGCAATATTATTGCTCCAATTTTCTTCGCTATCGGTTTTAGCTCATTACCTTGGGTTGTTCGTTACTATGGTGCATTTTTAGGCTATTCTTTAGGCTCAAAATATATTGAACGACTGTATTCAGAAGGCTTAATTTCGATTCTTTCAAAAGCTGCCAGTATTGTTGGATTAATCATGGTAGGTGCTATGACCTCATCAATGGTGATGTTTGATACAAAATTGGATTTTAAAATTCAAGGTGAATCTGTTTTAAATGTACAGGAGATGTTAGATTCATTATTTGTCGGTATTGTGCCACTATTATTAACCTTGCTTTGCTTTAAATTATTAAACAAAAAAATGAGTGTCACCGTTCTAATGGTGCTAATTATTGTTTTAGGAATATTGTTGTCAGTTTTAGGTATTGCTTAAAAGGAGTATGTGATGAATTCAGAATGGTGGAAACAAAGTGTTGTTTATCAAGTCTATCCAAAAAGTTTTTATGATAGCAACCAAGATGGATCAGGAGATATTCGAGGAATTATTGAAAAACTGGACTATTTAAAGAAATTAGGTATCGATGTAATTTGGCTTAATCCATTGTATCAGTCGCCATATGTGGATAATGGCTATGATATTTCTGATTATTATCAGATTAATCCTGATTTCGGAACGATGGCAGATTTTGACGCGTTATTACAAGAAGCCCATCAACGAGATATTAAAATCATTATGGATTTGGTAGTCAATCATACTTCTGATCAACATGAATGGTTCAAAAAAAGTCAGCAAGTGCCCAAAAACAAATACCGTGACTATTATATTTGGAAAGATCCTGTAGAGGGTCACGAACCAACCAATTGGGGCTCAAGTTTTGGCGGCTCCACTTGGGAATTTAACGAAGAAATTGGGCAATATTATTTACATTTATTTGCGAAAGAACAACCGGATTTAAATTGGGAAAATCCAGAAGTCAGACAAGAAATTTATAAAATGATGCGTTTTTGGTTAGATAAAGGGATTGACGGTTTTCGAATGGATGTGATCAGCTTACTCTCAAAAAAACCTGATTATCCAGATGGCCGTGTGATTCAAAATAGAAAATTAGGAACCTATTATGACGGCGCCTCAAATGGACCGCGAGTCCATGAATTTTTACATGAAATGTATCAAGAAGTTCTGTCTCATTACGATGTTTTAACAGTTGGTGAAACGCCTAACACGAATGCAGATCAAGGTGTTTTGTATTCTGATCCAACACGGGAAGAATTAAATATGGTTTTTCATTTTGAGCATATGCATGTGGATTATGGTAAATATGGTAAATATTCCAATGCTAGCTTTAAATTAACAGATTTGAAAAAAGTTTTAACTGAATGGCAAGAAAAACTCTATCAAAAAGGCTGGAATAGTTTGTATTGGAATAATCATGACCAAGCGCGGGTGATTTCAAGGTTTGGTGACGATCAAGAGTATCGCGTAACCTCTGGGAAAATGTTAGCGACATTATTACACTTTATGCAAGGAACTCCTTACATTTATCAAGGAGAAGAAATTGGTATGACCAACGTGAAGTTTCCGGAATTAACTGACTATCAAGATTTGGATGTATTTAATACTTACAAAGAATTAACAGAGATGCATCAATTGTCCCATGAGTTTGCAATGGAAGCAATTCATGCCAAATCACGTGATAACGCTCGTACACCAATGCAATGGAGTGAGGAAAAGTTTGCCGGATTTTCAAAAGTTAATCCATGGTTAGCGGTCAATTCAAACTATCCAGCAATCAATGTTGAAAAAGCTTTAGAAGACCCTAATTCCTTATTTTATTACTATCAAAAATTGATTCAGTTAAGAAAAGAGTATGAAATCATCACAACTGGTCGTTATCAATTGCTAGCTGCTGATTCGGAAAAAATTTATTATTATACACGAGAAACTGACGATCAAATCTTAGTTGTTGTTTGTTCGTTTTCAAACGAAACCGAAGAATTTATTTTAGAAAATTATTCAGATTTGGCAACTCACTCTGAAGCTAAATTGTTAAGTGGCAACTATCTAGAGGCTAGTCAAGTAGCCTCAGAAATGATTTTAAAACCATACGAGGCAGTGGCCTATTTGTTTGATAAGAAAGGAAAGTGAATATGAGTCAAGCTTGGTGGAAAAAAGCCGTATTTTATCAAATATATCCGAAAAGTTTTAATGATACCAACAACGATGGGATTGGAGATTTAAATGGTATTCGAGAAAAATTACCTTATTTAAAAGAATTGGGTATCGACGCTTTGTGGATCAGTCCCGTTTATTTATCGCCACAAGTAGATAATGGTTATGACATAGCTGATTATCGTCAAATAGATCCAATGTTTGGCACCAATCAAGAGATGTATGACTTAATCGAAGAAGCCCACGAACAGGAAATTAAAATTGTGATGGATTTCGTGGCAAATCACACTTCTGATGAATGTCTATGGTTCAAAGAAAGTCGTAAATCAAAAGATAATTTCTTTAGTGATTTTTATATTTGGGAAGATGCTAAGGCTGATGGTTCAGCACCTAATAATTGGGGCTCGAGTTTTGGCGGTTCTGCTTGGAGTTGGGATGATTCCCGGCAACAATACTATTTACATTATTATGCCAAAGAGCAGCCGGATTTAAATTGGGAAAATCCGATGGTTCGGGAATATATTTATGACATGATGCGTTTTTGGAAAAGTAAAGGCGTTGATGGTTGGCGGATGGATGTAGTAACATCTATCTCAAAAGATTTGGCTTTTCCAGATAATCCACGAGCTTTTACTACTGAAAATCAACAAAATGGTCCAAGAATGCATGAATTTATTCATGAAATGAATCAAGAGGTTTTGAAACCTTTTGAGATGATGAGTGTGGGCGAATCGCCAGCAGCAAAATCTTCCGACGCGCATTTACTAGTTGATCCTAAACGGGAAGAATTGGATATGATTTTTACTTTTGAGCATATGCATGTGGATCGTAAAAAAGGCGATGTCAATGGACGTTGGGCACTTAAAAAAATGGATTTACCTCAATTGAAAAGCATTTTGGCTTCTTGGCAGATTGAATTGCGCGACAAAGGTTGGAATGCTTTGTATTTTGAAAATCATGATCGGGCGCGGGTAATTTCTCGTTGGGGCAATGATCAAAAATTTCGTTATCAAACAGCGACAGCTTTTGCGACAGTTTTACATGGATTACAAGGAACGCCCTTTGTTTTTCAAGGGGAAGAAATCGGCATGACCAATCCAAAATTTGAGTTGGAAGAGTACGAAGACATTGAATTACGAGGGAATTATCAGTTTTATGTTGAACAGCAAAAAACTATGAATAAAGAAGTTTTTTTAGCAGCGGTTCACAAAATTTCTCGCGACAATGCCCGTACACCTATGCAGTGGGACGCATCAGAAAATGCTGGTTTTAGTCAAGCGGATCCGTGGTTCAAGTTAAATCCCAATTATCCAGAAATCAATGTTGAAAATGATCGAAAAAGTGAACAATCAGTCTTTAAATATTATCAAGCATTAATCGAATTACGACATAATGAAGCTATTCTGACAGAAGGCAGTTTTGAATTATTATATCCAGAAGATGAAGCCTTGTTTATTTATAAACGACAATACGCAGGAAAAACTTGGTATGTGGTTGCCAATTTTTCAGAAACAAAGCAAGAAATACCTAGTGAAGTAAACGGTTTGACTGGAAAAATAATGATTAAAAACAATCTTCAGCGTGCAGAGCTTTCAAACAGTTTAGCGCCTTATGAAGCTTTTATTATTGAAGTGTAAAAAAGTACTCGTCTGTATAGTTTTTCAGACGAGTACTTTTTATTTAGTTAAAGGAATTTTTATTTGAAATATGATTCCTTGCGGCTGTAGATCAAGGGTTTTTATTTTTCCATGATGCAAATGGACAATTTGCTGGGCAATTGCAAGTCCCAAACCATAGCCACCAGTTTGTTTGCTGCGAGAAGTATCTTCGCGGTAAAAACGGTCAAAAAGTTTTTGCTGAGCAGATTTATCAATCGATGGTCCTGTATTAGCAATTTCCAACAACCAATCATTGCCGCTTCTTTTTGAAGTAACTGAGATGGTATCACCGGATGTGGTGTACTTTAAAGCATTGTCCAACAAAATAACGAATAATTGATGGATTTTTTCTTTGTCGATCATAACTAATTGAGAAAGTGTGTTTGTTAAAATCAAAGTCTTTTGCTCTTTTTCAGCTATTTCTCTAAATGGAGTGACTAACTGATTTAAAAATTCTTGACTATTAACTTCTATTAGGTCTAGCGAATACGTATTTGTTTCCCCGCGAGCAAGCGTTAATAAATCATTGGTTAGGATTGATAATCGGCGGGTCTCATTTAACGCTAAAGCAATCGATTCGGCTTCATCAAGAATAGTTTGATCAGGATGCTGAAAGACACTTTGCAATTTATTTTGAATAATTGTTAACGGCGTGCGCAATTCATGAGAGGCATTCTCGACAAAATCCTGCTGTTTTCGCCAAGCTTTCATAATCGGTCGCATCATGAGAGCCGATAAATAATAACTAATAAATAACGAGATGATCCATGAAATAAACATTGCAATAATCAAGCCAGTTTGAAAAGTTTTGACAGTTTGGGTGACTTGATTGGTATTGACTAAAAATTCTACATAAGCAATCTGATTATTATCTGAATTCGTATATTTTTTCGTTATCGAATGGAAAGAAAAGCGCCCACTACCGCTTTCTGAAGAAACTTCTAAAGAATTTACTGTGTTTAAATTACTTTTGTCTAATTTCAACTGAGTAAGTTGTGCTAGACGACCATTGTTCTCATCATTGTTTAAAATGGTGCCATCCTTTGACCATAAAATAATCTGGCTATTAAAAAGATTTTCACCAGTTGGATCCGGTGGAGGTGTTTGAGTGAGGTTATTGTCTTTTCCTGAAAGTCGATCAATTTCTTGTTGAATCAAGTCATCTTTTTCGCTCATATTTATTAAACTTTGATCGGTTTCTTTATAAATATTAGTGGTAACTAAGCGAATCATGACGATTCCTAGAGTCAAAAAAATTATAGCAAACGCTAGCATGTTCATTAGAAAATAGCGGATCCGTTGTTTTTTTAGTAGCGTATTATTCATGGCTTTGCTCCTGCAATAAATAACCCGCATGTCGAAGTGTCTTGATTTTATTTTCCAAATCAGTTCCTTTTAAATGTTTGCGTAAATGACTGACATATACTTCGACAACCGTCAAAGTGGTTTCAGAATTGTAGCCCCAGATCCGATCAAAGATTTGTTCTTTGGTTAAAATAGTACCGGCATTTTGAATAAAATAGACCAATAGATCAAACTCTTTTCCCTGTAGCGGTATTTTTTCTTCACGAAAACTTACGCTGTTAGCATGGAGATTACAAATAACTTCTCCATATTGCAATGTGGCATCATCAAATAAGCCGATTGACCGTTTTAATAAAGCTTTCACCCGCATCAAAAGTTCTTCACGATAGAAAGGTTTCGTCAAATAATCATCGGCGCCTTTTTGAAAACCTTCAATCTTATTGGGTAATTCATCTTTAGCGCTAACGACTAGCACCGGAAGTGCGCTTTTTTTCTGTTTAAGAGTAGATAAAATCTCAAAACCATTTTTCCCAGGCAGCATGATATCTAATACTAACAAATCATAAATAGCACTTTCCGCTTCAAATAAACCTAGTTCACCATCATATACTTGAGTGACTTCACCAATCTCTATCAATATTTCTTTGATACTATCGGATAATTCATAATCGTCTTCGACTAACAATATTTTAACCATGTCAACCTCACTTTAATTGTTTTTAAGATTAGTATAAAGAAAATGTTAGAAATAAATTGGAAGATTTTACGAAAGTCTTGTTTTTATTTTCAAGAAATAATCGGCAAATTTGAAACAAATCCTTTGACTTTATGAAATACAAATGATAATTTTAATACAATCTTTTAAGGAGGTACAGAAATGATGACACACAACAAGCAGATGACAATGGAAAATACTTGTTGTTGTATGGTGCAAAAATGCAGCATACGAATTTGTCATGTCTATTAATCTGTATCTATCTTGATAATTTATTTTATTGAAGATTGAAGAGCTGCAGGAAATAGCCTGTAGCTCTTTTTTTTATTTTTAGGAGGGAAAAAATGGATATTCAAACAAAAATGATTCATGGCGGTATTAGTGAAGACGCAACAACTGGTGCTGTAAATGTACCAATTTATCTAACTTCGACCTTTAAGCAAGACGGAGTTGGTAAACCTAAAGAATATGAATACTCTCGATCAGGTAATCCAACTCGAGCAGCTCTAGAGGAATTGATTGCCGATTTAGAAGGCGGCGTAAAAGGTTTTGCTTTTTCTTCTGGTTCAGCTGGTACCCACACAGTCTTATCAATGTTTAAACGAGGCGACCATATTATTTTAGGCGATGATGTGTATGGTGGAACTTTCAGAGTGTTGGATAAAATTTTCCGTCAATTAGAAATTGAATTTACTTTGACGGACGTGACCAATCCAAAAGCGATCGAAGAAAGTATTCAAAGTAATACCAAAGCGCTGTTTCTTGAATCACCTAGTAATCCATTGTTAAAGATCACTGACATTGAAGCCAGCGCCAAAATTGCAAAGGCCCACAACATTTTAACAATTGTGGATAATACTTTTGCAACGCCCTATTTACAACAACCGTTAAGTTTAGGAGCGGACATTGTTTTGCATAGTGGAACAAAATATCTTGGTGGACACAGTGATGTTGTTTCAGGATTGGTTACCACCAATAGTCAAGAATTAGCTGAAAAAATTGGTTTCTTACAAAATGCAATTGGCGGGATTTTAGGTCCTCAAGATAGTTGGTTAGTTCAACGAGGCATTAAAACTTTAGCAGTTCGGATGGATGCGCATCAAAAAAATGCTGGTATTTTAGCTGAATACTTGGCAAATCAACCTCAAGTAGCCAAAGTATATTATCCTGGTTTAGCTGATCATCTTGGTTATGAGATTGCAAAAAAACAAATGAATGGTTTTGGTGGAATGATTTCATTTGATTTAAAAGATGAAAGTAAAGTCAATCAATTTGTGGAGAGTTTGAAGATATTTACTTTAGCCGAAAGTTTAGGTGGGGTGGAAAGCTTAGTTGAAGTACCGGCACTAATGACTCATGCGACGATTCCTAAAGCTGATCGGGAAAAATCTGGGATTAAAGACGGATTGATTCGTGCCTCTGTCGGAATTGAAAGCAGTCAAGATTTATTAAATGATTTAAAACAAGCCTTTGCGGCAATTCAATCGGAAAAGGAAGATTAAAATGAAAAAAAAATTATTAGCAGTTGCAAGTTTAGTATTAATTGGTATTTTTGCATTAAGCTTAAGTGAAAATGATCAAGCAGCCAGCAACAAAACTTTAAGAGTCGGAACTGAAGGAACTTATGCACCGTTTTCTTATCGTAATGATAAAGATAAATTGGTTGGGTACGACGTTGATGTGGCAAGAGCTGTTGCCAAAGAAATGGGTTACAAGGTTAAATTTGTCGAAGCACCATGGGATTCAATGTTAGCAGCTTTTGATGCTGGTAAATCTGATGTTGTCTTCAATCAAGCTAGTATTACGCCTGAGCGTAAGGAAAAGTATGCTTTTTCAACCCCATACACTGTTTCTCATGCTGCTTTGATTGTGAATAAAGATAATAAAGATATCAAAGATTTTTCTGATTTAAAAGGAAAAAAAGCAGCTCAAAGTTTGACTAGTAACTATGCAACGATGGCAGAAGATGATGGTGCAACAATTGTTTCTGTAGATGGTTTCAGTAAAGCGGCTGAATTAGTTAATTCTGGTCGGGCCGATGCAACCTTGAACGACGATGTAGTTTATTACGATTATGTAAAACAACAAAATGACGATAGCTTAAAAATTGTCGCAACTTCAAAAGACGAAACAAAAATGGCTGCTATGGTCCAAAAAGATGACAAAGCTTTATTGAAAAAAATTAACAAAGCCATGAAAAAATTAAAAGACAATGGCACTTTATCAAAACTGTCTGAAAAATATTTTGACAAAGACATTTCTAAATAATGAATTAAAAATAAGACTAAAAAAACGATCGTCTTAGTGAGGAGAATCAAATGGATCGAAGTATTGAAATTATTCAAAGTTCCATCTTGCCGCTTCTGACCTCTTTAATTCAAGTGACCATTCCTTTAACGCTGATTGCTTTTGCGTTGGGGATGGTTCTTGCTTTAATTACGGCTTTGGCGCGAATATCTAAAAATAAAATTTTAAATGGTATTTTTTATTTCTATGTCTGGGTCTTTCGCGGAACACCTTTATTGGTGCAATTATTTATTGTCTTTTTTGGCTTACCATCGATTGGCGTTGAATTAGATGCTTGGACAGCAGCGATTATTACTTTTTCTTTAAATACAGGTGCCTATGCTTCTGAAAATATTCGTTCAGCAATCTTAGCAATTCCAGAAGGACAATATGAATCAGCGGCCTCTTTAGGCATGAGTCAGTGGCAAATTTTTTATCGTATCATTGCCCCCCAAGCTTTTAAGATTGCTTTACCACCTTTGTCAAATAATTTTATCAGTCTAGTAAAAGATACTTCGTTGGCAGCTTCAATTACGATTGTTGAAGTCTTTATGACAGCGCAAAGAATTGCTGCTAGAACCTATGAACCCTTATTATTATATTCTTTAGTTGCTGTTTATTATTTGGTCGTTTGTACTTTTTTAAATTGGCTTCAGACTTATCTAGAAAAGCGCATGTCGTATTTTTCATAAAGGAGACACATTATGCTAACAATAAAAAATTTAACCAAGTCATTTGATCAAACTGTCTTGGAAGATTTAAATATTCAATTTATTCCCGGGGAAACGACCGTTATCTTAGGACCTTCGGGATCTGGAAAAAGTACGTTATTGCGGACCATTGATTTGTTAGAAACACCTGATAAAGGTACGATCGAAATATCAGGAGAAAAATTAACTTTCCCACGGAAAATGTCATTTCCAGAATTAAAAGCTCATCGTCAACATTTCAGTATGGTTTTTCAACAGTTTAATTTATTCCCTCATTTAAGTGTCTTACAAAATGTTATGGAAGGTCCCGTTCAAGTAAAAAAAGTAAACAAAGAAACCGCTCGTAGAGAAGCTATTTTATTACTGGAAAAAGTTGGTTTAGCTGACAAGCAAAATGAATATCCTCAACAACTTTCTGGAGGTCAAATGCAGCGAGTAGCAATTGCGAGAGCTTTGGCGATGGAACCAGAATTTATTTTATATGATGAGCCTACTAGCGCGCTAGATCCAGAATTGGCACAGGAAGTTTTACAAGTGATTCAAAAAATTGCCCAAGACAAAAAAGGCCAAATCATTGTGACGCATCACATTGAATTTGCCCGTAAAGTTGCTGATCGGATTATTTTTTTGGAAAATGGTCAGATTTATTTTGAGGGTCCTGCAGCTGATTTTTTTGATAGCTCAGCAGAGCGAATTCAAAAATATGTTCAACAATTTGTCTAAGAAAGTACGTCACATTTTGTGTAACGTACTTTTTAGCTAATTACATGCTCTCAACTTTTTCAATATATTGTTCTTGTAATTTAGAAAAGAGTAACACACTCTCTTCCCGACTCAAGCCTTCATTTCGAATCAAGAAGAATCTTTTTTCTCCTGGAGGAATGGCAGCTTTTGTTTCGGCTACATAAAAATCAATACTTGGATCAATCGATTGTCCTTCTTGATAGACAGGAATCATCCGGGTTTCAATAAAAGTTAAAAATGAAAAGAAATTTTGCAAATCATAAATCGGTACAAATTGTTCTAAGCCAACAATACCAACAATCAAATTTTTATCGTCTAACTTTTCTTTCCATAGCGGTAAAAGCAACATTGAAAAATAAGTCGTTATTTCATGGATACTATTTTTTAAATACATAAAACGTTTACGACGAGTTATTTTAATAAAGAAAGCATAGATTTCTTGATAGAGTCTTGATTTTGGATTAATTTTTCCTTCCATTTCCTCCTCCATATACTGAGGGAAGAGTAGGAAATTACTTTTAATCACTGAAAAATTCATTAGCGCTGACAGTAAGTTCGCTTTAATCATCATTAATTCATCATCATTTAAACTGATAGCATCATCTGCTAAAAATTCATCTAGAAATTCTATCACTAAACTTGTTAGTGGCAGCGTGGCTTGCTTATTCTCAAATTGTGCCATTTTTATTTTTAAACGCGGATCTTTAGTAGAAAAGGTGTAGGGCAAATAATAAAGAACATAGACTAAAGAAGAAATATCCCATTCAGCCTTGCTTAAATCAAATGATTCAGCGAAATATTCCTCTAAGTAAACTACCTCATCGGGTTGAATTAAATGTTTAAATGGATAGTTCGTAATGAACTGTTTCTGCTCCATCCTCAACTTAGCAATAAAAATTCCCATAAAAGTATAATCATAATTAAAAAATGGTGGTGTATCTAATGACAAATGAGAAAATAGCTCTTTTTCTCTATCTCCGACACTAACCGCGTCAATTAAATCCTGTCCACTGGACCCTAACCATAATACTGATCCAAACAAGATTCGGATAACAAATTCATCACCGGTGATTTTTAGGTTTGAAATACTGATTTTGATTGGAAACTGGCTCAAATAGTCAAAATAAGGACGTAAAGCACGGCGGACTGTCGACAAACTTAAGAATAAATAATCACTGAAGTCTGCTAAATCAGCATTTGGATGTAATAAAGTATACAGGGTAAATTTATAAGGCAGAGAATTTTTAATCAAATATTTTAAATAGCGATTGTGGTCATATTTTTGCTTATCCCAATGGATTAATGAGTTATCAGAAAAAAAAGTTTCATTAAATAGCTTGATAAAATCTTTTGAAATGGAAACCAAAATATTTTGTACGGTTGTAAATGAATAATTTGTTAAAGCTTTCACTTGATTAATTGTATAAACATTTGAGTCCATTTTTTGAAGCGCATGTATAATCGTCAATTTTTTTTTCGCATCGGCACTTAATAATATTTGTTCCATCGCTCACACCCCACTTTAAATAACGACTTAATTATATCATATGAATTATTTATTTTAATAAAAAATGGTAAAATAGATAAACAAAATAGCCTTAAGATTAAAAAAATCTTTCTTTAATTTCCATAAAAATTAAAGGTTTAATAAATAAATGAGAAAAAAGAAATATTTTTAGCTCCCCATAAAAAAAGTATTGATAAAAATATTTCTTTAGTGTAAACTTTAAGTTTTACTAGTTTGTTTCTATTATTTTTGTTATTTATTTTTTTACATACTATTGAAAAAATCTGAATGTATCTATATAATATAATAAATGAACCCGTTTACAAATAATTAAGGAGGGAATGTTATGCTTAGCGTTTGTTATCGAAAATGATTTAGTGATCAAGCAAAACTTAGCGTGTCTAAGGAAAGTCAAGTTAACATTGTCGACCAATTTTTGCTGGGTTCACTGGAATTGTCATAAAAAAATAGAAAATTCGGCAGTTAACTTCACTTCAACCTAATTTAAAGGAAAAAGGATGGAATGAAATGAAGAAAAATTTACGTGTATTATTAGTGGGACTTTTGGCAGTAGTTGGATTAGTTATTTTCGCTGGCTGCGGATCAAACGATGGAGGAACTTCAGGCAGTAGTACTGCTGATCGGGCAGAAGCAGATATTGATTGGCAATTTATTTCACCGGCTGATATGAAAAAAGTCGTGGAAGACGAAGACGCTGAAAGTTATCACGTAGTAGATATCCAACCAGAAGCAGATTTTGCCAAAGGGCATTTGCCAAACTCGATTGAGTTGGCTGCATATCCAGTAGATACAAAAGAATTAGAAGATATCGTAACTGATTCAGCAGATCAAATGTCAGATGATGAAAATCCGATTTATGTAATGTGTCCTGGTGGCGGTGCTGGAGCGAAAAGAACGATTTCAGTTTTAATCGATGCTGGAATTGATGAGTCTCGCTTATATATTATTGAAGATGGTGCCAAAGGCTGGCCATATAAAGACGATGCGGATATTTGGGTGCAAAGCTAATTAACTAAATATGATAACAGGACCGCAAGAATTTTCTTACGGTCCTAAAGTTTTTTCTGATTTTTAAAGATTGAAAAGGAATTTGTGATTAGTTATACTTAATTAGAAAGAGCGGACTTACTGAATGATGGGAGGGATATTTTATGCAACATAAACATACTAGTTTTTGATTGAATCATGAAAAACTTAGAGTTTCTAAGCATGAAAAAAATATTCTTCCCTTCATTATGTTTAGTTGTGGGTAAATAGTCACTACTAATATTTCAAGGGGAGCATACTGTCTAAAACAAGTATGTTTTTTTGTTGTGGACAAAATTAGTTCGTCACTTCAAAAAAAGAAATCGAGGAGAATTTATTTATGAAAAAAGCAACTGTATTTATCGGCTGTCTGTTAATGGTGGCACTAGTTTTTGGTGCAAAAACAGAAGAAGTCTTAGCAGCAAAAAGTGATTCTAAAGAAACACATTTGGTTAAAAGTAATAAAATTAAAGACACTGATTTTTTTGTTGACGCTAAATGGGTAAATCAACACCGTGATGATGACAATACTGTGATTATTGAAGCTTCTTATGGTGAAGGAAAAGATTTTAAAAAAGGCCATCTTCCTGGATCTGTTCACATGGATACGATGGAGATCGAGACTGAAGAAAACAACTGGAATATTTTACCAGCAGAAACTTCTCGAGATGCCTTTTTGACAAAAGGTGTGAATGCTGATAGCACAGTGATTGTTTATGGTAATGATATTAATGCAGTTGGTCGGATTGCTTACGTTGCTTATTGGTTAGGTGTAAAAAATGTCAAAATTTTAGATGGTGGTTATGATGCTTGGACAGCAGCCGATTATAAAACTGAAAAAGGCAATGTAACGCCAAAAGCTGCGAGTGATTTTGGTGCAGAAGTACCTGGACGTGATGATACTTATATTGAAACAAGCGCTGATTTAGTTAAAGCAAAAGAAGCCAATCCTGAATTAATTGTTGCTTCAACACGTAGCTGGAAAGAATTTACTGGTAAAACTAGCGGCTATTCTTATATTGAAAATGCTGGAGAGCCAGAAGGTGCAGTATGGGCAAAGGCTAGTAAATCTAGTTCCGATGTAGCTTATTTAACTAATAAAGATGGCACCATGAAAGATCCAAAGAAACTTTTTGCAGCTTGGGAAAAATGGGGAATTACAAAAGATTCTGATGTAGCTTTTTATTGTGGAACTGGTTGGAGAAACACGGTAGTCTTTTTCTTAGCAAAACAATCTGGTTTTGAAAATGCTAAGATGTGGGACGGCGGCTGGTATGACTGGGATTTAGCACATCAATCAGATCCAAGTACTTATCCAGTTCAAGTGGGTGATCCTCGTGATGCCGACAAATTAGTAATCGAAAACTAATGAATAAGTTTACTTATTTAATTGTTCATCTGCTGCAAATTGTCTGTCTCTACTTTATTTATGTCTTCAATGATTTCTATCATAATCGTTTAGGATTTATGCGAAATACCGCTTATTTTCAAGAGAAATTTGCATCGAAATATAGTTCTTTCTTATGGTTAATACCAACCTTGTTCTTATTATTAGCCATTATCTTTGTAGTCAGGAAGAAAACCCTAGAAAGTTTGATATTTTTAATTGAAAGTCTGTTGTTTGCTGGTTGGATTTTCTTCTTTTCGCTGGAACAATTTGAGATTTATTTTTTGATTGCTGGAATTTTCACATTAGTTTTGATTTTACAATTGGTTTTGGTTTCGTTGCAAAAACGAAAGGTGGCGTAAAAATGTATTCCCAAAAAACCATCGATTTGGCAAAAGAAATTGCAGAAACATGTACTGAATGTGATCGCTGTATGAAGGATTGCGTCTTTTTGCAAACTTATTGTGAAAATCCCAAAATTTTATTTGAACAATTTTTAGCAGAGGATTTAGCAGCAATTGTTCCCTACTCTTGTACTTTTTGTGGCCGTTGTACGGTTGTTTGTCCGCTACAATTAAAATTAGCTGATGTATTTTTAGCGATACGCCAAGATTTAGCTGCTGAAAAATTGCCATTAAAGCAATTAAGCGGTGCAGTTTGGCATCAACGCTTGTCTTGTAGCCGGATCTTTTCTGGTTTGAATCGGGGGAAATGAGATGAAATATGGATTTATGGCCGGTTGTTCATTAAGTTCAACGAGTCCTCAAAGAGTGGCTGATATTATCGAGTATTTGAAAAGCTTTTATCCCGATTTAGCGACTATTCAAGGTTGCTGCGGCAAGCCGACGAAAATGATTGGTCAGCAAGAGTTGTTTGAAAAAAGATTTCATTCATTGGCTGAAATGGTAGCAGAAGCCGAAATTGATGAGTTAATTGTGGCCTGCCAGGGATGTATTCGTGTGATGACTGATGAAAATCAATTTAAAACCAGTTCTTTTTGGGTAAAGCTGGCAGAATTAGGTTTACCAGCAGAATTAAAGGGTAAAGCAAAAGATAGTGATGCAATATTGTCGATTCATGATTCTTGTCCTACCAAAGAAATGAGCGAAATTCATCAGGCAATTCGATTCATTTTGGAAGAATTGGGTTATCAAGTTAAAAAGCATCGCTTGTCTGGTAAAAATACAATGTGCTGTGGAATGGGCGGTATGTGTGGTGTCAGTAATCCGCCAATGGCTAAAGAAATTGCTAATAAAAGAGTAACTGATTTTAAAACCGATCAAATTGTTACTTATTGTGCTAGTTGTACTTCCGCCATGATTTTAGGTGGTGGGAATGCTTGGCATTTGTTGGATTTAATTTTTGGTCCGGTGATTCAAAAACAGGATGAAACGGTGGATCATCCTTTACAGCACTCTTTAAAAGCATGGGGGAATCGTTACAAATCAAAAAGAATGATTATGAAAAATTAGGAGGAAAAAATGAAAAAGAAATTATTAGCTGGAATCGCGCTATCTTTAGCATTATTATTGACCATTACTGGTTGTAAAACGAATAATGAAAGCAGTAGTAACAATGAGCCAGCTGAAACAACGGAAATTAAAAATTTCGAAGATGCTGTTGAGCAGGCCAAAGGAAAAACAGTTACTTTCTATGGATACGGTGGGGATGAAAAAGCCAATGCATGGGTAGATGAAGTGGTGACCCCTGCCATGAAGGAAAAATATGATGTTACTGTAAAACGAGTGGCGATGAGTGCAGAAGATTTCATGAATAAAATGGTCACCGAAAAAGAGGCAGGCACAAAAAAAGGTGATATGGATGTTTTGTGGATTAATGGTGAAAATTTCTACACGGCTAAACAAGCCGATCTTTTATTCGGCCCGATTCAGGACAAAGTGGAGAGCTTTGAAAAATTAATGGACACAGAAGGGCACAATTCAAATTATGATTTTGGTGTGCCGATTGATGGATTGGAAGTTCCCTATGGTTCTGCGCAATTAGTTTTTGGTGGGAACACCAATGATTTTTCCGATGGTTTCCCGACGAGTTCAGAAGCTTTGTTAGCATATGCTAAAGATAATCCTGGAAAAATTACTTATACAGCGTTACCTGAATTTACCGGCAGTGCTTTTGTTAGAAATATTATTTGTGACATTATCGGCTATGATGCGTTGGAAGCAGCTCCTGCTGATAAAGATAAGTTGTATGAAGTAATTAAACCGGGTTTAGATTATTTGAACGAGCTTAAACCTTATTTATGGCAAGAAGGGAAAACTTATCCTGCGACAACGGCTGAATTAAATGAAATGTTTGCGTCAGGCCAAGTTTCAATGACTTATAGCTACTCACAAATGCATGTTGCTGAAAAAATTGCCGACGGTGAGTTTCCAGAAACAACTGATGCTTTCTTATTTGATAAAGGTACGATTGCAAATGAAAGCTATTTAGCCATTCCTGAAACAGCACCGCAAAAAGCAGCAGCGATTGTTTTAATTAATGAAATGACGAGCGAATCTGCTCAACTAGAAAAAGCAACAGCCAAGTATGGATACTCGATTCCACCATTCGATGAAACAAAATTGTCAGAAAATGCCAAAGCAACATTAAATAGTTTGTATGAAGAGCCAGGAGCTTTATCATTGGCAGAATTAAATGAAAAACAAATTCCTGAAGTACAAGCCGAAAAAATTCCAATCATCGAAGAATTATGGAAAGAACATGTCTTAAATGAATAAGAAATCAATTTTTTTAATTGTTCCTTTTTTACTTTTAAACAGCGTTGTTATTATAGCAGCGCTGTTTAAAGCTATTCAGGTAAGTTTTGGTTATTATCCAGTGGTGGGGATGACAACTTGGACGACTGAATATTTTCAACAAGTACTCACTAGTCAATATTTTCAAAGCTCTATTTTTTATAGTTTATATTTGGCTATCACCGCTACCGTATTTTCAATTGTGTTCGGTTTAGCATTAGCATTTATAATAATGAAATCAAAGTCTAGATGGTTCCAAAAAATACTGCAGATACCAATAGCAATGCCTCATCTAATTGTGACCTTAATGGTAATGCAAATGATTAGTCAATCAGGAATCATTTCACGGATTTTTTTTCAAATAGGTGTGATTTCTGATATTAATCAATTTCCGCTGTTGATTCATGATCAAGGAGGCTTTGGTATTTTATTAGTATTTCTATATAAAGAAATTCCTTATGTCGCAGTTGCAACTTTAGCAATTTTAAAACAAATGCAATTTGGTTATTTAGAAGTTGCGAAAAATTTAGGTGCTTCCCCGCGACAAGCTTTTTTTAAAGTGACTTTGCCGTTGATTCAACCAACCTTAGCAACACTTTATATTATCTTATTTTGTTTTGTTTTTGCTTCGTTTGAAGTACCCTACTTATTAGGTAGTCCGCGTCACGAAACAATCGCAGTGACCGCCTATCAATTATTTAACCAAGTTGATTTGACGACGCGTCCTCAAGCCTTTGCTTTAAATTTAATCATGTCTGCCATTTGCTTGTTGGTTTCATTTTTAACTTTATTGGTCAGTCGCCTTTTACCAGGAGGTCATGGAGGTGGTCTGAATGAAGAATAGTATAAAATTTATAGTTGGTTTTATTATTATCTTGCCAGTGGCTGTTTTAGTTTTATGGGCGCTGGGTAAGGATTGGTTGTACCCACAAATTGTTCCTGCTGAGTTTAGTTTAAAATTTATCCAGCAAATGGTTAAGGATCCGAACTTTATAGCTGCTTTATTAAATAGTGTTTATATTGCTTTTGCAGCAACTTTTTTGACTTTAATTATCGCACTGCCGGCTGCTAAGTTTTTAGCTTTTCAACATTTTTTACCTCGCCGTTTTGTCGAACTAATTATATATCTGGCACTGATTTTACCAGGGATTGCTATTATCACATCTAGTCAAACAGTTTTCTTACAATTACGACTAACTGGAACTTTTACGGGGCTTATTTTAATACATAGCTATTTCATGTTGCCTTATGCCTTACAAATATTGCTGGAAAGTTATCGCAAAATGGGCTTTGGTTATAGTGAAACGGCAAAAGTTTTAGGCGCAACGAACTGGCAAACGTTTACTTCGGTGACGTTTCCCCTACTCAAACCGGGGATCTTAGCGGCTGGTAATTTAATTTATTTTGTTTCTTTTAGTCAGTATTTACCGACATTTTTTATTGGCGGTGGCAGAATCATTACTTTACCAATGCTATTATTGCCTTATGCAAATAACGGTCGTTTCGGAATAGCTTCTAGTTATAGTCTATTATTTTTAGTAGTCTCTTTAATCGCAGTTGGTTTAATAAAAAAAGGTATTGGAGGGAAAAAAGATGGGCTTACAACTTAAAAATATCGACCTCCAGTATGGGAAGCAATCAGTTTTAAAAAATATCTCCTTCACCATTAATGAAGGGGAAATTGTCACTCTCTTTGGGCCTTCTGGTGTTGGTAAAACTAGTTTACTGAAAATGATCGCAGGCATTCAGCCAGCAGCTGCTGGTGAAATAATATTTGATGGGTTTAAACAAGAGGAAGTTCTTTTAGTTTTTCAAGATTTTTGGTTGTTTCCTCATATGACGGTGTTGGAAAATATTGCTTTTGGTTTAAAGGTTCGCCGTAAGGATAAGCAAGTGATTGCTGAGAAAGTGGCAGAGATGCTTCAGATTTTTGATTTAAAAGAGTTGGCAAAACAATACCCTAGCCAACTTTCAGGCGGACAAAAACAACGAGTAGCATTGGCACGCGCCTTAATTTTAGCACCGCGATTATTGTTATTAGATGAACCTTTTTCAAACTTAGATAGTCATTTACGTTTAAAGATGCGCGAGTACTTGCTGAAACTGCAAAAAGAATTTCAATTTAGCGTATTACTAGTTACTCATGATCAAGAAGAAGCTTTTTTATTATCGGACAAAATGGTGATCTTATTGGATCAGGAAGTGCAACAAATTGCCTCACCAAAAGAAATATATTATCAGCCAAAAAATAAAAAAGTAGCTAATTTTATCGGTGAGATGAACTATTTATCTGGAATGATTGATGGCAATATTTTTCAAATTGGTGATCAAGAGATTTTGTTGAAAAATGAAGCAAAAATAAAAGGAATCAGCGAAATTTTAATTCCTTATGCTAGCCAAGTTGATCTTGTTGAAGTTGGTGTTGAAGCAACTGTCGGAAAAGTATTCTGGCGACCAAATGGCTATCAAGTTACGTTCAGTGTAGCAGGACAATCGTTGATTTTGAATAATTTATCTGTGGAATTAAAAGCTGGACAAACAGTTTATTTAGAATTTCCTAGAGAGTTGCAGGTCATAGCCTTATGATGATTTCCATTATTATGCCGATCTTAAACGAAGCAGAAAATTTAAAAAGAATATTGCCTCAATTAAAACAAATTAAAAGCAGTTTACCCTATGAGCTTATTATAGTGGACGGTGGCAGCCAAGATGGGTCGCAAGAGATTGCTGGGAAATATGGGACAGTTTATCATTTCCAAGAAAAAAATCGTGGCGCACAATTACGCTATGGAGTCAGCCAAGCAAAAGGAGAAATCTTGTGGTTTTTACATGCTGATAGTTGGTTTGAAGAGGATTTAACTAATCTGTTTGAAAAGATGGTTTCAATCTTAAAACAACCGAATGTCAGTGCTGGTTTTTTCCGAATTACTTTTAAAGGAAAAGGTTGGTTCTATCGGTATTTAGGTTTTTCTTCTCACCTGAGAGCCTTACATTTAGGTCTAATTTTTGGCGATCAAGGAATGTTTATTAGTCGAGAAATTTATCATCAAGTAGGTGGCTTTGAAGCGATTCCTCTAATGGAAGATTTTGATTTAAGTCGCAAGCTAGCAAAAATTGGGAAATTTGTTCCGCTTGGTTTAAGGATTTTTTCTTCAGATCGCCGCTTTGAAGGACAAAAATTTCGTGTTCACGTTAAGATGCATTGGTATCAATGGCAATATCTACATGGAAAAACCCCTGAAGAATTAGTAAAAAAGTACTATAAGGAGTAAAAATGATTGAAAAAATAGCGGACTACTTAAAACAAAAAAAGCTACTTAATCGGTTAAAATTACAAGATGATTTTACAGTCACATTTTTAGCACAAGGAGAATACAATCAAAACTTTCTCATTTCAGATGGTCAAAGAAAATATGTGTTTCGATTGAATTATGGCAGTCAATTACAATTAACTAATCAAATTAGCTATGAATATCAAGCGTTAGAATGGTTAGAAAAATCTCAACGGACACCTAAGGTTTATTATGTGGATGATCAGCGACAAGATTTTTCACAAGGCTTATTAATTATGGCTTTTTTAGAGGGAGAACCATTAGATTATCGTAAAGATTTATTGACAGCAGCTGATATTTTTAGTGATATCCATCAATTAGCAATTGATACGACGGCAGAAAAGTATTTCGTCACCGAAAAGGAAAATATACTAGCTGCTCGAATTGAAGAATGCCAGGTTTTATTGAACCCCGTCTTTAAAAGCTCGGTAATCACTGAACGTGCAAAGCATCTTTTAGCCACAGCTTTGGAAGAAAATAAAAAAAATGTTCATCAACAGGATTTTTTTGATCAACAAAAATTATGGTCAGTTAATAACACAGAAGTTAATTCTCATAACTTTATTATTGGCGAAAAGGGTTATTTAATTGATTGGGAAAAACCAGTGATTAGTCATCCGGTACAAGATATCTCCCAATTTTTAGCCAGCACAACAACATTGTGGCGGAGTAATCTAAAACTGACTTTAACGGAAAAACAGGAGTTTTTAACTCGTTATCTAATGAGAACTTCTTTTGATCCAGCAGCCTTTTTTAAAGCGTTACAGATTTATCACCCTTATTTGATGTTACGGGCCTTATCTTGGTCGGCAATGGCGTATGATAATTATTTAACAGGCGACAAAGCGTTAAAAAATCAAGAGATCTTTGAAAAAGTCAGCCAATATTTAGAACCAGAATTCTTAGCAAAGGCATTGAGAGAAGATGTGCTAAAAGATGAATAAAAAAGCTTATATTTTATTTACCCGCATTCCCACGGTTGGAAAAGTGAAAACACGTTTAGCAAAAACGCTTGGCGACCAGTTTGCTACCGAAGTACAGGCGGTGATGTTAGAAGATTTGTACCAACACTTTTCTGATCTGTCTAAATCAGGAATTGATCTTTTTATTGCCTATTCTGATGAACAGGCACCGGAAGCTTTTCTAAAACAATTACCGCCAAGTAGTCATAGTTTCTTACAATCAGGAAAGACTATCGGCGAACGAATGTGGCGAGCGATGAATCATGTTTTTGCTTTAGGTTATGAAAAAGTTATTTTAACAGGTAGTGATTTACCAGAGCTTTCAAAAGAATTAATTGAACAAGCCTTTAAACAATTAAAAGAAGTTGTGATTGGCCCGTCAAAAGATGGAGGTTACTATTTAATAGGTAGCTGCCGTAATGTTGACTTAAAGCCTATTTTTTTAAGTGATTTACAGTGGGGAAGGAACTCAGTTTTAGCGGAAACCTTACTTTTATTGAAGAATTATCAAGTGAGTCAAGTGGAAGCTTTACAAGATATTGACGAAGAAAAAGATCTACGGGAAGTCAGCCGAAGTTTAAGTAAAGCTAGTCAATTGAAAAAATGGCTAGTTGAAAATGGAGAAAATAAATGAAAAAAATTATTCTAGACTGTGACAACACTTTTGGCATGGACCAGAAGGATGTAGATGATGGTTTGACTATTCTTTACCTATTAGGACAAAAAAATCTAAAGCTTTTAGGGGTAACATTAAGTCATGGCAATGGGAGTTATGCTGAAGTATTATCAGCTACTCAAAATTTTATTCAATTGCTTGAATTGAAAATAGATATTTATCCTGGCCATCAGCAAATTGAAAAAAATCAAGCTGCGCAATTTTTAGTGGATTCTGTGAATCATTCACCAAATGAAGTGACTATTTTAGCCATCGGTGCTCTAACTAATTTAGCGCAAGCTGCTACAATCGATCCAACTTTTTTTAGTAAAGTAAAAGAAATTGTTTTAATGGGCGGAATTACTCAAGATTTAATCATCTATGGACATCAGGTGAATGAATTAAATTTTTCAGTCGATGCAAAAAGTACTGACGTGGTTTTGCATGCTAAAACACCACTGACAATTATGAACGGCCATATGACAGCCGGTGCTTTCTTTTCTTTGACTGAAAAAAATCAGTTACTTGAAGAAATCGCACCATATACTAGTCAAGCTGCCCAAGAATGGCTAGCTGATACTATCTCAAGTTGGGTGAGTGTAAATCAATACTTTACTGGAGTTGCTGGCTTCTGTAACTGGGATATGACAACAGCGATTTATTTAAATCATCCTGAATTGTTTTCAACTGAAAGTTATTATTTAGCAGAAAACTTAACTGAGTTAACAAAAGGGAAATTAACCTTTGCTGAGCAATCTGATTATCCACTTGTTATGCCAGCAAAAATTTTAGATTTAAAACGGTTTAATCAATTGATGATTCGAGGAATTGTGAAGGGGTTAAAAAAAGAGGGATAAAATGAAAAAAATTCTACTGTTTATAGCAGCCTTAATAATTGTCGGTGTTTTGGCACAACAATTTGGTTGGGTGCATTTTTTAACTGATGTTCAAAGTTTACGGCAAGTGTTAGAGGATTTTGGTTGGTGGGGTTATCTCATTTTTATTTTATTATCAATATTAGTCGCGGTTTTTTTATTGCCGGGACAATTTTTGGCAATTGTCGGTGGATTGGTTTATGGTGGTTTTTTAGGGGGTGCCTTAACGGTTATAGGCGCTTCAATTGGTGCAACGATTTCTTTTATTTTAGGAAAATACATTGCTCGGGACTATGTGTTAAAAAAGTTTGGCAATAGTGAGACCTTTAAAAAAATTGAAAAGGGCGTGAAAGAAAATGGGGTTTCTTTTTTAATTTTTACTCGTTTGGTGCCAGTTTTTCCTTATGCGATTCAAAGCTACGCCTATGCGATGACTCCTATGACGGTAAAAAAATTTAGTCTCATTTCTTTTTTAACAATGTTACCAGCTAGTTTTATCTACGCCTTCATGGCATCAGAAATTGCTACAAAAGGTGTTTCTATTAAATTACTATTTGAATTTACGATTGCGGGTATATTATTGGCTTTACTGGCATATTTACCAAAAAAATTTAGTCATAAAATCAATCGTTTAACTAAAGAATACAAAAAAAACGATTAAAAGGTGGAGACTTTTATTTGCTAAAAATTTACGGTAGAATAAGGATGTTATCGGGAATGTTGTTATAGATGGTTAGGAGCGTTTAAGATGATCTCAGAAGCTATTGCTTTTCAAAAAAAATTTTCTTTAGCTGAAGGCAATCAATTTGAACAATATCAAATTTTGATGCCGAAGTTGAATGAAAGGGATTTATTAGTAAAAACGGTTGCGATTTCTATTACCCAAATTGATACGATCTTAAGAGAAAAAATCAAGGGACCAAATCGACCTTATGTTTTAGGTTTTGGCGGTGTCGGGGTGATTACTAGAAAAGGTAGCGAAGATATTCCTTTTAGCATTGGTGATCGAATTCTTTATGTCAACAAGGTAGGAAAATATGGGAGTTACAGTGATTTTCAGGTAATTGATAGTCGATCAGCGGTGAAATTACCAGAAGATTTTAGTAGCGAGGATGGCGCAGCTTTTTCTTACTGTTTTTTACTGGCTTACCATGCGTTATTCGATAAGTTTAATTTAATTTCAGAAAAAAACAAAAATCAAGGGAAGATGCTAATTGTAAATTCGTCAGGTGGTGTTGGATCGATTGCAATTCAGCTAGCAAAATGGGCCGGTTTAGAAGTAATCGCTGCAATTAATGAAAGTAACTCAAAAATTTGGATTGAAAAAATGGGTGCAAAAATTGTGATTAACCAACAAAATAATCTATCTAGCGAACTAAGAAAAGTTGAAGTCGATCACGTGGATTATGCACTACACATTAATACAGACAATAATAAAATTAAACAAACCTTTGATTATATGGGAGACAAGGGCGATTTAGTGGCAGTGACCGTCACGAAAGACAAAAAAAATCCTAAACCAGATGCTCAATTGAAAGTCATTAATGCTGAAGAATATTTTGATGAGTCAGCTAAAGAAGTTGAAAAAATAAGCGAAAATCAAAAGCATCTGCAATTTTTATTAGACTTGTGGGCACAAGAGGAAATTCAATCAATTATCACGGCACAAGTCAGTGAATTCACACCTAAAGTTATTTTTGGGGCACATAAATTAATCGAAACCAATCCCAATTTCAGACATATTGTGGTTTCTAACAAGTGAGAAAATAAAAACTTTCTCCTTTTTTAAGCTTGGAATGTTTTAAAAAAGGATAACTAACTGTTCAATAGGTTGATTTATTATAAATTGGCATTCAGAAATAATTTAGACATTTTAAGAGAAATATACTTTTAAAAATTAAAATGGTGCGACTAGTTGATTTAGACTAATCGCACCATTTTTTAGTTTCTAATTGAGTAATCGAAGGCTCCTAGGGCGGCTGTAGCACCAGACCCCATCGAGATAATAATTTGCTTGTAAGCACTGTCAGTGCAGTCACCTGCAGCAAAAACACCAGGAATATTTGTTGCTCCTTGTCTATCTACAATAATTTCCCCTCGAGAGTTTAAATTGACACTATCTGTTAACCATTCGGTATTTGGCATCAAACCAATTAAAATAAATACGCCAGCAACATTAATAGTGGTCTCTTTTTCGGTTGCTCGATCAACATAAGTCAAAGCTTCAACTTGATCGGTACCAGTAATTTCTTTAGTAGCCGCATTTAAGACTACTGTGACATTGGTTAAAGTTGCTAATTTTTTCTGTAAAACTTGGTCGGCTTTTAATTCAGGTAGAAATTCAATGACATAGACATGCTTAGCTAATCCAGCCAAATCAATGGCTGCTTCAATTCCTGAATTCCCGCCGCCAATTACAGCCACATCTTTTCCTTTAAATAAAGGACCATCACAATGAGGACAATAAGCAATCCCTTTATTTTTGAATTCTTTTTCACCAGGAACGTTGATACTACGCCAACGAGCTCCAGTTGCTAAGATAGCAGTCTTTGATTTTAAAACAGCACCGTTTTCTAATTCAACTTCAATCAGTTCGTTGCGGCGAATATCTTTTGCTCTTTGACCTTTCATAATATCAACTTCGTATTGATTAACATGTTCTTCTACTTGATGCATCAGTTGTGGTCCTTCTGTATAAGGTGTACCAATCATGTTTTCAATTCCTAAAGTTTCCAATACTTGTCCACCAAAATTGTCAACGACCATGCCAGTTTTAATTCCTTTTCTAGCAGCATAAATAGCTGCACTACCACCAGCTGGCCCACCACCGACAACTAAGACATCAAAAATATCTTTATTTTCAAATTGATCTGCAGATAAAGGACCAACAACTTTTTCAAGAATTTGTTCAATCGTCATGCGACCGCTGGAAAATTCTTCGCCGTTTAAGAAGACTGTTGGGACAGCCATCACCTTTTTCTGATCAACTTCGTCTTGATACATACTACCTTCAATCATGGTGTGAGAAATACGAGGATTTAAGACACTCATAATATTTAAAGCTTGAACGACATCTGGACAATTATGGCAAGTTAAACTGACATAAGTTTCGAAATGTGCCGATTTTGTCACTTCTTTTATCTTATCAATAATAGGTAATTCGACTTTAGGCGGTCGTCCACTAACTTGCAGTAGAGCCAAGATGAAAGAAGTAAATTCATGTCCCATTGGTAAACCGGCAAATGCGATGCCACTTTTACCGTCAGCAGGATTAATTTCGAAGCTAGGTGTTCGTTCCAAACTAACTTTTTCTAGTGTAATTTTATCAGATAGTTCAAGGACTTCATTTAAAAATTCAGCTACTTTTTTTGAATTGTCATCTTCAGCTAGACTGGCACTGAAAATAATATCAGTTTCCATCAATTCTAAATATTGTTTTAGTTGTGCTCTGGTTTCGTTATCTAACATTGCATACTCCTAAATTTTTCCGACTAAGTCAAAACTAGGTTTTAGCGTTTCGCCATCTTCTTTCCATTTAGCAGGGCAAACTTCGCCTGGATGAGAACGCACATACTGTCCAGCGCGGATTTTGTCTACTAGGATACTTGCGTCACGGCCGATACCATCTGCATTAATTTCAACAGCTTGAACAATACCGTCTGGATCAATGATAAAAGTTCCTCTTTGGGCTAAGCCTTGTTCTTCATCCAAAACATCGAAAGCACGAGCAATTTGATGGGAAGGATCACCAATCATTGTATATTTAATTTTTCCAATAGCATCTGAAGTGTCATGCCAAGCTTTGTGGGTAAAATGCGTATCAGTTGAGCATGAATAAACTTCTACTCCTAAGCCTTGTAAAGTATCATATTGTTCTTGTAAATCCTCTAATTCAGTTGGACAAACAAATGTAAAGTCAGCAGGATAAAAACATAAAACAGTCCATTTACCTTTAAAATCTTCATTTGTTACTTCACCAAATTCACCATTGTGATAAGTTTGGGCTTTAAATTCTGCGATTTCTTTTCCGATTAGTGACATGTAAATACCTCCGTGTTGTTATTGAGAAAATCTTCTCTAATTGAAAATGATTAATAAAAAAGATTGGGAAAACTAAATTAATTTTTCTCTCAATCTATAATTATTATAAACAAAAAAGAGTAATCATGTAAAGATATTTTTAAACAAAAAAATTGATGTCCGAAGACACCAATTGATTTATTCTCTAATTTGTCCATTCCCATAAATTATATATTTGGACGACGTTAAGGCCAATAAGCCCATTGGTCCTCTGGCGTGAAGTTTTTGCGTAGAGATCCCAATCTCAGCACCAAAACCAAACATAAAGCCGTCAGTGAAACGAGTAGAAGCATTGACGTAGACAGCAGCAGCGTCAACTTCATTTAAAAACCTTTGGCTGGCTTGATAACTGTCAGTCACAATTGCTTCAGAATGTTTTGTGTTGTAATGATTAATATGATTAATGGCTTCATCTAAAGATGAAACTACACGAATTGCTAAAATATAATCTAAAAATTCCGTCTGCCAATCTGCTTCAGTTGCAAGTTGTCCATCAGAAAAATATTGTAAGGCTGTCTCATCGGCATGAACTTCCACTGCATTTTTTTTCAATTCAACAGCTAACAATGGTAGAAAATCATCAGCAACTTCTGTATGAACTAAGATGGTTTCAATCGCATTGCAAACTGATGGACGTTGTGCCTTGGCATTAATCACGATTTGGACTGCCATTTCTAAATCAGCAGCGTGATCAACATAAACGTGATTATTTCCGGTACCAGTTTCGATTACTGGCACTGTTGCTGTTTGTTTTACTCGTTGAATCAGACGATCACTGCCACGAGGAATTAACACATCTAAATAATCTGTCAATTGCATCATTTGATTGGCAACTTCATGACTTGTATCTGAAACAAACTGAATGGCTTCTTTCGGTAAGTCACAAGCTAGCAATGTTTCTTGCAAAATATCGACTAAGGTTTGGTTAGAATAAAAAGCTTCCTTACCACCACGTAAAATGACACAATTACCTGTTTTAAAACATAAACTTGCCGCATCTGTTGTAACATTTGGGCGAGATTCAAAAATAATACCGATTACACCTAGAGCCACACGTTTTTGACCAATCGTTAAGCCCTCTGGTGTTTGCCACATTTTTTCGACTTCACCGATCGGGTCTGTCAAAGCCGCAACTTGTTCGATGCCAATCGCCATATCTTCAATCCGCTCTGCGGTTAACTTCAAACGGTCGATCATCGTTGGTCGAATGCCGTATTCAGGAGCTTTTTCCAAATCTTTTTGATTAGCTGCTAAAATCCGTGGAACATTATTGCGTAAAGATTCAGCCATTTTTAATAAAGCAGTATTTTTTTCAGGAGTTGATAAATTTCCTAGTTGTCGACTGACTTTTTGCGCTGCTTGACCTAAGTTGGTCATTAAATTACTCATGTGCATCCTCCTTAAATAACGTGCCCACTTCATTTCCAGCTAAAATATCAAAAATAATTCTAGGCGGTTTTCCATTAGCTAAAACCATAGCGCTTTGAGATTTTAAGATCCGTTCAGCGGCTTTTAGTTTGCTCACCATACCACCAGTACCAAAGGAGCTGACTGTGCCACCTGCTTTGGCCATCACTGCTTCGTCAATTTTATTGATACTTTTATATAGAACAGCTTTTTTATTTGTATAAGGGTTTGCTGAATAAAATCCATCAATATCTGACAACATGATTAATAAATCTGCTTCGATAATTTCAGCAACAATCGCAGATAATTGGTCGTTGTCACCAAATTTTGTACTGTGATCCATCTCGTCAACTGCGACAGTATCATTTTCATTAATTATTGGAATAATACTCATCTTTAAAAGTTCTTCCAATGTATTAATGACATTTTTGCGACTTTCGGGAAACTCGACAATATCTCTGGTCATTAAAACTTGCGCGGTTTGCTGATTGTAAGCAAAAAAGCGTTGATTGTAATAATGCATTAATTCAAATTGCCCAACAGCAGCAATTGCTTGTTGCGCTGGAATCTCACTTGGTCGTTTTGGTATTTGTAGTTTGTCTAAACCTACACCAATTGCTCCCGATGAGACTAAAATAATTTCTTTGTCTTGATTAGTTAAGTCGGTCAAAACAAAAGCTAATTGATCTATCCCAGAAAAATTTACTTTGCCATTAGGATGAATCAGAGAGCTGGTCCCAATTTTTATAACGATTCTTTTGACATCTTTTAAAAATGTTCTCATACTTTCACCTCAAAATTGTGCCACCAGTTTTAAGAGTGTGATTTTTATTGTACAGGATTTTAATTTAATTTTCACTACTTTGTTATTATTTTTTTAAAATTTATAGTCCTAACTAAGATGAACAGGTAAAATATAGGAAAAAAGAGGTGACCTATGGAAGCGAAAAAATTTTTAGAAATAATCCAACAGGGTCTGATTGTTTCTTGTCAGGCTTTGCCGGGAGAACCGTTATATACTGAAGCTGGCAATATTATGCCTTATTTGGCTTTAGCGGCAAAAGAAGCCGGAGCAGTGGGTATTCGTGCCAATTCAGGCAGAGATATTTTACAAATTAAAGAACTGGTCGATTTACCGATGATTGGAATTATAAAAAGAGATTATCCGCCAGAAGCACCATTTATCACAGCGACTATGGTGGAAGTAGATCAGTTAGTTGAAACCGGGGTTGAAGTAATTGCGCTAGATGCGACTTTACGTAAACGGCATGATGGAAAAACGATTCAACAATTTATTAAGGAAATCAAAACAAAATATCCACAGCAATTATTAATGGCAGATATTGATACTTTTGCAGCAGGCATGAACGCTTATCAAGCCGGTGTGGATTTTGTGGGGACAACTTTGGCTGGTTATACCGCGGAAACGACTGGGCAAAAAGGACCAGCGATTGAATTAATGCAACAGCTGATTGCAGAAAAGATTCCCGTCATTGCTGAGGGACAAATTCACACACCAGACGAGGCTAAGCAGATTCAAGCACTGGGAGTTGCTGGAATTGTCGTCGGTGGGGCGATCACACGACCAAAAGAAATCGCAAAAAGATTTATCGATGCATTAGAAAGTTAACAAAATAATTTTCAAATGGTTATAAAAGCGTTATCATAAACTTGTAGAAAATGAAAGGAGTTTCCATTTATGACCAATCCATTTAAAATTGCGATTTACTCTGACGGTGCCCAGTTAGAAAAGATGAAAGCCAGCTTAGCAACTGGTTTTGTTTCAGGATTCACAACGAATCCTTCACTAATGAAGGCAGCTGGTATTACTGATTATTGGGCATTTGCCAAAGAAGCGGTAGCAACATTTCCTGATTCTCCCTTATCTTTTGAAGTTTTTGCTGATGATTCAGCGACTATGAAGAAAGAAGCGTTGAAGTTAACTGAACTAGGTGAAAATGTTTTTGTAAAAATTCCGGTCTTGAATACAGCAGGAGAAAGTTCCGGCCCATTAATCAAAGAACTATCAGAAGCGGGTGTTCAATTAAATATTACAGCGATTACTACCACCGCACAAGTTAAGGATGCGGTTGAAAACTTTGCCGCAAATACAACTAATTTGGTGTCAATTTTTGTTGGTCGCTTAAATGATGTAGGGATTGATACAACTGCTTTTGTAAAAGAAAGCCGTAAACTATGTGATACTAAACCAGGTTCACTATTATTGTGGGCTTCTACTCGAGAAGTCTGGAATATTTTTGAAGCTGAAAAACAAGGCTGTGATATTATTACAGTGCCACCTGGAATTATTGATAAGCTGGCTAAACTTGGAACGACTGCGGAAGAAGTTGCCTTAGATACAGTCAAAACTTTCCAAAAAGATATTGATGATTTAGGCTTTTCAATTTTATAAAAAATAAGCAGATCGAATAATTTCGATCTGCTTATTTATTTACTGGACAGCTTTTCCTTTTTTATAAACTTTTTTTGCTTGTTGTAACACCGTAATATCTGTTAAAGGATTATTGTCTAAGATGATAAAATCGGCAAGCTTTCCAACTGCAATTGAGCCAGCATGATCATTTATTTTTAGTAAAGCGGCAGCGTTAATTGTCGCAGCCTGTAAAGCTTGTAAAGTTGTTAAGTGAGAATTAGCTACTAATAATTCTAACTCCTTAGATGATTGATTGTTGAAATTATTGTAGGCCGTTCCAGAATCAGTTCCTAGGACAATTTTTACGCCAGCTTGAGCTGCTTTTTCAATACTTTCAATATGGGCTGCTTGAATTTCTCGCGATTTTTTTATCATAAAATCTGGTAAATTAGTCGCGTATTTTTCCATTGACCAAGGTGCACTTAGGGTCGGTACTAGAAATGTATCATGTCTAAGTAATAGATCAATCGCTTCATCATCTAAATAAACGCCGTGTTCGATTGAATCTACCCCAGCTCGAATCGCATTTTTTATTCCTTCGTTTCCTTGGGCATGGGCGGCAGCAGTTTTTCCTTTATGGTGGGCTTCTTCAATGGCTGCTCGCATTTCTATTTCAGTCAGTTGAACATCTTCTGGCCGTTCGCCGCTGAATGAGACGCCACCAGTAGCCATTAATTTAATATTGTCGACGCCTTTTTTTAAAAGAATACGGGCATATTTTCTCGTTTCATCGGGACCATCCACTTCGTAACTACCCTTATATAAATGTCCGCCAGTCATTGCCAAAGACTTTCCTGAAGCAATGATTCCTGGAGCGTCGGTTAAGTCACCTTGTCTTTCTAACTTTGCTAATTCGATATCAATATCAAACGTTGAACCAACATCGCGAATATAAGTCACACCATCTCGTAAAATTTGGGAAAGGTTTCTGAGTGCCATAAAAGTCGAAGCGGCGGCAGTGGATTTATCTGCGCCTAATTTTGAAATTTTTTCATATGGATCAGCAACAATATGCGTATGGGCATTGATTAACCCCGGGATGACAAATTTTCCAGCTAAGTCTACTTCTGTGTCAAACTGAGGGGATGGTTCCGTCGATACGTGATAGAAGTTACCTGTTTTTTCATCAACAATGAAATTTGTCTTTTCAAAAGAATCGTTGTCACCAATAAAAACTTGGGCATTTTTGTATAAAGTTTTAGTCATAAGAGGACTCCATTCGTTAAATTTTAATCATATTATAATCTTTAAGAAGCCTGATGGGTAGTCTTTTTCTGCCAAATTTAATTTGCGATGGTGTTTGTGATTGGTTATACTAATCATTGAGAGCGTTTGCAAAAAAAAGGGGGGGAGGATATTATGCTGCGTCGATGACAAGTAAAAAACTTAGAGGCTCTAAGCAAAAAAATATCTTTCTTCCTAACTAGTCAGGTTTCTAGTGAGGTGGAAAACTAGAGGAGATTTGACTGATGAAATTAAAAACAGAATTGCCAGAGATCTTTGATGAATTTGGAGAAGCTCGTAAAAACGGTTTTATGGCAGTGAAAGAATTGAAAGAAACAGGTCAACCAGTGGTGGGTGTGTATTGTACCTTTATGCCAGAGGAATTGGTCTTAGCTAGCGGAGCGGTTCAAATAAGTTTGTGCTCTACTTCAGATGAAACAATTGGAGCAGCTGAAGAAGATTTACCACGAAATCTTTGTCCATTAATTAAATCTAGCTATGGTTTTGGCAAAACCGATAAATGTCCTTATTTTTATTTTTCAGACTTAGTTGTGGGGGAAACGACTTGTGATGGAAAGAAAAAAATGTATGAATACATGGCCGATTTTAAAGATACCTATTTGATGCAACTACCACACAATCGTGATAGCGATGCTAGCAAACAATTATGGTATTCAGAAATTAAAAGCTTCAAAGAAAAATTGGAAGATTTTTTTGGTGTAGAAATTACCGAAGAAAAAATTCATGAAGCAATTCTATTAAAAAACCGTGAGCGCAAAGCCAAACAAAATTTTTATCGTTTGGGTCAATTGAATCCACCTGCGATTACTGGAAGTGAAATCTTCCAAGTGATGTATGGTTCCCAGTATAAATTTGATAAAGAAGAAGTCATTGAAATGTTAGAAACAACGACTGCAAAAGTAAAAGAAAAATACGAAAACGGGGAAAGTTTAACTAAAAAGCCACGAATCCTAGTAACAGGTTCCCCAATGGGTGGAGTTACCGAAAAAGTGATTCGAGCGATTGAGGAAAATGGTGGTATTGTAGTGGGGTACGAAAATTGTACAGTGGCAAAAGCAGTTGAACGGCTAGTCGATGAAAATGAACAAGATGTTTACCAAGCCTTAACCGATAAATACATTAATATCGGCTGTGCATGCATGTCTAACAATCAGCCCCGTAAGGAATTATTGAGCCAAATGATTGATGATTACCAAGTAGATGGAGTGATCGATATGGTGCTCCAAAATTGCATTCCATTTTCTGTCGAATCATCTCGAATGAAACGCTACTTAAATGATGAAAAACAAACACCTTATCTTTATTTAGAAACAGATTATTCAACCTCTGATATCGAACAAATCAATACGCGGGTGACTGCTTTTATTGAGATGTTGGAAGAAGAGCAAGTATGGATATAATTGGTTTAGATTCTGGTTCGACAACGACAAAAGGTGTATTGTTTTCCGATCATCAATTAATTGATCAATATTTATTGCCTACCGCAGGAAACCCCAAAGCTGCGATGGCTGAAGTGGTAGCTTATTTGTCCGATAATCATGATTTAAAAGAATTTAAATTAGTGACAACTGGCTATGGCAGAAAATTAATTGACAGTGATTTAGCGGTGACTGAAATTACCTGTCATGGAAAAGGTGCTGAATATATCGCCCCTGGAGTGAAAGAAGTAATTGATATCGGTGGTCAGGATTGTAAAACCATTTCTTTGAATGGAAAAGGCTCAGTCGTAGAATTTAACATGAATGATCGCTGTGCTGCCGGAACTGGTCGTTTTGTTGAAGTAATGATGAGAACTTTAGGCGAGGAAATTACGATCATTGACCAGTTTGTTGAAAATGCGCAACCGGTAAAAATCAATAGCATGTGTACGGTTTTTGCTGAATCAGAAGTGATTGGTTTGATTGCAAAAGGTGAAGAACGAGAAGATATTGCCTTAGGTGTTTTGCATTCGATTGCTAAAAGAATTAGCAGTCAATATTCTAAATTACGACCAAAAATAGGTGAAGAAATTTTATTTACCGGAGGTTTGTCTCATAGTCGAGCATTTTCTGAAGTATTATCAGAATATGTTCATGCACCAGTAAACACCAATCCGTTATCCCAATATGCGGGAGCGATTGGTGCAGCTCAAATTGGTTTAAAAAAACTAAGTTAAAAAAGCGGGTCTTATAAAAAAGACCTGCTTTATTTTTGCCGAATTTGAATCAAAGCCATAGCAATCGCTGGCAAGTATAAAAAAATCAATGAGAGTCTTTGCCATAGACCATGTGTGGAGACTAAATACTTTCCAACAATCGGTAAATAGTAAGAAGCAAATAGAATTAAAGTAATGATTGCGCCAATCAAACAAATAATAAAAAATAATACTGGAAAAAGATTACCAATAATATATGCTCGTCCAGCTAAAATTAACGGAACAAGTAGCATCCCAATCATAGCAATAGCCGTAAAGCCTGCGTGAAGTAGATAAGTAGGGTTGCGAAAGTTTTCAGCAGCCGGATCTAATTGGATTAAGCTAGATAAAATACAATCACCAATGCCATAAAGAGCAATTGCAGCAGCTAAAATTTTGGCGAACAAACTAGATTCCAGACTGAAAAATTGATAGATACCAATACTAGATAAAACAAATAGACTACCTGTTATAATTGAACCGTGGTTAAATATCTGCTGTACTGGACTAGATTTTTCTCCTAGTTGACTAATCAGCATCGTTTTTTGATTAAATCCGGGATAAGCACTGCCCAATAAATAAGGTAAAGAAAAATCTCCTAGACAAGCCAGTAATAAAAAATAAGGGGATAAAGTTTTTAGTAGATGCATATGAACAGTCCTTTCCTAATTCATTTTACCTAAATTTATAGCAATTGAAAATAATAAAGTGATAGATTGACCAAGCGATCAAAGGAGCGTATCTTTTGAAATAAAGAGGAGTGAACAAAATGCCAGCAGTAATTGAACTAAATCAAATAAGCAAAAAATTTGGGAAATTTGAAGCATTGAAAGATGTGAGCTTTACTTTAAAACAAGGGGAAGTAATGGGCTTTATTGGACCTAATGGCGCTGGTAAATCTACCACTATTCGAATTTTATTAGGAATGTTAAAGAAAACTAGTGGTGAGGCGACTATTTTTGGTGAAGATGTCTGGCATGAAGATACTAAAATACATCAACGGATTGCTTATGTGCCTGGGGATGTCTATCTATGGCCAAACTTAACTGGTGGAGAAATCATTGATTTATTATTACGCCTAAACAATCAAGAACGGAATCAAAAAACGACCGAATTAATTGATCTTTTTCAGTTAGATCCTAAGAAAAAAGCCCGTTCTTATTCGAAAGGCAATCGTCAAAAAGTTGCTTTAATAGCAGCTTTATCCCAAGAAGCTGATTTATATATTTTTGATGAGCCCACTTCTGGATTGGATCCTTTGAATGAAAAAACTTTTCAAAATGAAGTAATGAAATTAAAAGCGGCGGGGAAAAGTATCTTGCTTTCCAGTCATATTTTGTCAGAAGTCGAAAAAATGTGTGACCACATTACGATTATTCGTGAAGGTGAAATTATTGAATCTGGAGATTTAGCCAGTATGCGACATTTAACTTTCTTACAAATTACGGTGGAAACAAAAGAAAGTCTGGCTGATTTGAAAGATTTTACAGGTGTAGAAAAAATTTCTATTAACGAAGATGACAGAAAAGCGGTGCTATCTGTTAATAATGATCAACTCAATTTAGTGTTAGCAGAATTAACTAAAAAAGAAATTATCACTATCACAACGGCACCACCTACATTAGAAGATTTATTCCTGCAGTATTATCGAAAAGCAGGTGAATCTGATGACTAATGGAAGTCACACGATTTATTTATTGAAAGCCAATATACGTCAAAACTTATTTAGACATCTATTGTGGTTGGTTATTTTAGTAGGGATGTTTGCGGCAATGGCTGGACAGTTTAATAATTTATTCGGGACGACAGCCGAAATAACAACAATTATGACGACTTTGAAAACACCCGCGCTGGTTAGTTTATTTGGTGAAGTAACAGCCACAAAACCTTATACCACTGCCGATGTTTTTTCTTCGGAAATGGTAATCTTTATGGGAATGTTTATGATATTCATGAATATTTCGCTAGCAGTCAGAAATACTCGAAGTCAGGAAGATTCTGGGTTGTTGGAAATGATTCGATCACGAAAGGTCGGCCGAGTTGCGCCAATTTATGCCACATTGATTGAAATACTTATAATAAACAGTTTGATGGGTGGTTTATTCATTTTAAGTTTAGCAGTTGGGAAATTAAATGGGGCGACAATTGCTGGTGATGTGTTGATGGGGGTTAGTTTTGCAGTTGTTGGTATTTTATTTGGTTGTATCAGTATTTTTTTAGCACAATTAACTAGTAGTAGTCGAGGAGCATATTTTTTTAGCTATGGTTTATTCGGTATTTTTTATTTACTGCGGATGCTGACTGATATGACAAACCCTAAATATACTTGGCTTTCACCAGTCGGCTGGATTCAAAAGACCGAAATTTATACTAATAATAATTGGCTACCAATTTTTGTGATGGTGTTTAGTAGTTTCATCTGTTTATTTGCTGGAATAAAAATTGCTAGTAGGAGAGATATTGGTAGTGGTATTTTTACACCTCATTCGGGTCGAAGTCAGGCTAGTTGGTTTTTAAATTCGCCTCTTCGGTTACTTTTAAAAATTGAACGAAATAGTATGCTTGGCTGGATGCTAGGGGGTCTTATTTTAGGAGCAGCTTATGGCTCGGTATTTAATTCCATTGGCGATATTATTGGAACGAATCCTACGTATAAAAAGATTTTAGGTGTTTCTGCAATCAATGATGCTAATCGGGATTTATTGCTTAATTATTTGAATATGTTGGCGTTGTTTTTCGTGGCAATTGCAGCAATCAGTGGTTTAATTGTGATATTTCGATTGAATAGTGATGAAAAAAAAGGCTATTTAGAAATTTTACATTCAAAAGCGATAAGTAAAACAAAATTAGCCAATAGTTATTTTTTAATCGGGATTGGATTGAGTAGTTGTGTCTTTATTTTAACTTTAAGTGGCGCTTTTTTTATTGGGAATGCCACCATATCTGAACCTTTAGCGCTTAAATATTTTTGGCAGATGTTAATCGGCTATTTACCAACAGTTTTATTTTTTATTGGAATTGGTATTTTCTTCTGTGGTGTAGCTCCTAAGTTATCATTGATTGCTTGGTTGTATCTATTAGCTGGTTTATTAGTGAAAATGTTTGGTCCATTATTAAATCTTTCAGAAAAATTTGAGAATTTCTCTCCTTTAGGTTGGATGGGGAAAATTCCAGTGGAAGAAGTTAATTATCCTTTAGCCGTTGGATTATTGGCGGCATTTCTAGTGATGATTACATTAAGCTTAATTGCTTATAATAAACGAGATGTGATTTAGATTTGCAATAAAAAGCAGTGGCAAAAGTAAGTATGCTTTTGCCACTGTTTTGTCGTTATAATAATAAAAATAAACTGTCCTCAAGCACTACACCAAAAAAAATTACCAGCGAGTCTACTAAAAGGACACCCATATTAGTGCCAAACATAATAGCTAGACGTTCTAGTTGGTCAATAATTTTTTTCTCTTTGAAATAGACTTTAAATAAATAAATATTTGCACCATACAAAATGATGGTCGCACAAATAATTCCCCAAATCATTTTAAATTCCTCCCAATTTCCTTCCTACTTATTGTACCTCTAAATACTCTTTTTTGGAAACGTTTCATCAAAAAATACTTTAGATTGATAGTTGAATAAAAAGGTAAAAAAATCATAATTTTTATAAAAAATGAATAATAAGAGCTAGATTTTTTAGCAGGTGATTTATGATATAATTGGTGGAAACGCAAGAATTCAAGGTTTTTTAACTGATTTTGTACTTTTCAAACAGATTTCTTGAAATTTTATTTTAAGGTGCTTATGATGAAGGTGGAAAGAAGGGATTTTTTATGTTCCAAGTTTACACTTTACATGGCGACAATGAACCGTGGTGGTTCTTTGAAGATTGGGAAGCTGATGCGACGGATCTGAAAGCTTTCGATACTTTTGAAGAAGCAGAAGGATATTATTACCAACAATTTGAAACTTTAAATTCAGATTATACATATCATAATAAAAAAAATAATTTTTTAAGTGCATTTTGGGATGAATCAGATGAACGTTGGTGTGAAGAGTGTGATGACTTTTTACAACAATATTGGGGACTTGCGTTGTTAGAAAACAAACAGCCAGTTAAACTGGAAGAACGGAAGGAACTTTATGAAACAACTAATTCTAGCGGAAAAGCCAAGTGTTGCAAGAGATCTCAGCAAAGTGCTTAACGCGAATCAAAAACATAAAAACTATTTCGAAGGTGACAAGGTAATTGTTACTTGGGCATTAGGACATTTACTTAGTCTAAAAATGCCAGAGGATTTGAAACCTGAATGGAAAACGTGGCAAATTGATACTTTGCCCATGATTCCCAAATACATTGGTATTAAACCATTACCCAAAACCCGTGGACAATTAAAAACCATCGGACAACTAGCTAAGCGCAAAGACATTTCTGAAGCGGTCATCGCTACTGATGCCGGTCGAGAAGGCGAACTAGTTGCTCGGTGGATTTTAGAGTACGTAAAATTTGATAAACCTGTGAAAAGACTTTGGATTTCATCGCAAACCGATAAAGCGATCAAAGAAGGTTTCTCTAAGTTAAAACCGGCTAAAGAGTATGATAACCTTTATCAATCAGCTTTGGCTCGCTCAAAAGCCGATTGGTTGGTGGGTCTAAATGTGACTCGCGCATTGACAGTTAAATATGAAGATAATTTATCTGCCGGTAGGGTACAAACCCCTACGTTAGCTTTGGTGCGGCAACAAGAAAAGAAAATCGAGAAATTTCGACCACAAAATTATTTTGTGATTTCTTTGGACGTTGCTGGTCAAACAGCTAAATTAAATCAAAAAAACCCTTATGGCATCACTGAACGTGAAGACGCTGAAAAACTTGCAAAAAAAATGAGTCAGCAAAAAGGACAAGTCACCAATATCACTGAAAAAGAAAAAACTGAACCGGCACCATTGCCTTATGATTTAACGGAAATTCAGCGAGAAGCCAATAGCCGTTATCAATACTCAGCCAAAAAAACCTTATCGTTGGTTCAAAGTTTATATGAAGTTCATAAAATAGTGACTTATCCGCGTACCGATAGCAAATATCTAACACAAGATATGAAGGCAACTATGAAGGAACGGTTACAAGCCATTAGTGACTTCTCTCCTGAAGTAAAAACCTATATTAAAAATGGTGGTAAAGTAATTCAAAATAAAGTTTTTCAAGATAGCAAAGTAACGGATCATCATGCTTTAATTCCGACAGAACAACGCCCTCGTTATGAAAAACTATCCAATGATGAACAGCGGATTTATACGATGATTGTTGAAAGATTTTTGGGATTATTTGCCGAGGCTCATAAAGAAAGCCAGCAAAAAGTAACGGTTGCTTTTGGAGAAGAAACGTTTACTTTCAGACAAAATAAAGTGTTGGTGGCTGGTTGGAAAAAAAGTGAAGCAGACAAACCAACTATTTCTTGGCAAAAGGATCAACGTATTCAACCAAACTTTACGGTAGAAAAAGCATTGACTTCACCGCCGAAACCTTTGAGTGAAGGAACTTTGTTGGCAAATATGGAAAAACATAGTCTGGGCACACCGGCAACACGCGCTGAGATCATCGAAAAATTGATTAAATCAGAACTAATGGAACGAACAAATAATGGCTTACAAGTTTCTCCTAAAGGTAAACAATTGCTAGAATTGGTCAATCCCGCATTAGTAACGCCAGAATTAACTGAAAAATGGGAACGGCAATTAGAAGCAATCGCGAATGGGAAATTTTCTAGCCAATCCTTTATTAAAGAAATTGAAAAAGATACCGCATCCTTAGTTAATGAAGTGAAACAAAGCACTAAGAAGTATCAAGATTTTTCAATCACAACTAAAAAATGTCCAGTCTGTGGCTCTAGCCTGAGAGAAAAAAATACGCGAGACGGAAAAATTTATATTTGTACCAATCCTGAATGTGATTACCGTCGTCGCAAAGATCCTAAAGTTTCCAACCATCGCTGTCCACAATGTCATCGTAAAATGGAAATTATCGATGGAAAAAATGGTGCTTACTTCCGTTGTAAATATGATGGTACTACTGAAAAAATGTTAGACCAAAAAGCCCGTAGCAAAAAAATGACCAAGCATGAAGAACGTCGTTTGTTGAACAAAGTCAACCAAGAAGCTGAACCACAAGAAAGTGCGTTGGCTCAAGCGTTGAAAGCAGCGATGGAAAAAGATTAATTGATAACCAGCAAAATCTCAAAATGATTTTGCTGGTTTTTTTGTAAAAAATAGTATAATTATTATTTTTATTAAATAAAATATATCTTGCATAAGTTTATTGTGTATAATTAATAAGGAGAGATTTAAATTTTATTATAGGAGGATTTATTATGAAAAAGAAATGGTTAGGGTTGATTGCTGGGGCAGGTTTATTTTTGTTTGTTGGATGCGGTGGAAATCAAGAAACAGCAGAGGAGACACCTGTCACGAATGATTCTGAACAAGTATCAGTAAATCAAGACGAACAGGCCGAAAAAGATGCAAAAACGTTGTTGAACTTTTTATATCAGGGGAAACGGTCTGAACAGTTGAGAGATGTAACGAATCAAAGTGCAGATAGTATCGACTCTTATTTAGTTAGTGAACTATCGAAAAAACAGGATGAAATGTTTGCTGAAAATGAAAATCGAGATGACTATTATTTAGTGATTGATGATTCAAATTATTATGCTTCAGATATTGTAAAAGACTATGCAGAGGCTTATTTAAAACAAACAAAAAGAATATCCTTCGATATTCAAAATGTAAATGTTTCAGGAGATGAAGCCACAGTGGTAGCTTCTTATTATCCAATTGCTGGACTGCAAGAAGCAAATCCGATTGGGGCTGCTCGGACTGAACTATTTGGAGGAATCGATGAAGATACTTTTATTCGTAAATCTCAAAATAAAGATTTAAAAACTATTAAATCTTTAATTACTTTAAAACTGTATGCAATCTATTATGGGGAATTAGATTATGATGCAGAAAAAGTATTAAGTCCGGTTGAGTTGGAATTTACATTGACTAAAAAAGGTGATCATTTCATGGCCAATGATGATGTCATTTACCAACTAGTAAAAGAATCTCGAATTAGCACATATCAAGATAACTCATCTGATTCTGAGACGACAGAATCCTTAATTGAAGAAAGTGCTAGTGAGTACTAAATAAAGATAAACTAGCAATCATCAGAGACTGAACAATTTAAATTGTTCAGTCTCTTTTTTGATAAAGTTGGAAGTACAAAATTCTACAGCAAAATGAAAACGATTTCTAAAAACTGGAATTTTGTTTTTTTATAGCGTATAATGATTTTGGTTTATACCAATTGAGAGGTGTTTGAATGAAAGCAAAAGAACAAGTGTTGGCTTTTTTGAAAGATCATCCGCAAGAATTTACAGCGCAACAATTAGCCGATGAATTAAAAAGCGACCGCACCAATATTAGTCGGTACTTAAATGAATTGACTAAATCTGGTGATGTCAAAAAAATTGATGGTCGGCCAGTCAAATTTCAAGTAATTATCAAGGCAAATGAAGAAAATATTACTTTTGAGAACTTAATTGGTCGTGATGATTCACTAAAAAGTCAAATTCAAAAATCGAAAGCGGCAATTTTATACCCGCCTCGGGGTTTACATACAATTATTTTTGGAGAAACAGGTACGGGGAAAACAATGTTTGCTGAATGCATGTATCATTTTGCAGTTTCCTCCAAAGTCTTACAGTCTAGCGCCCCCTTTATTACTTTTAATTGTGCTGACTATGCTCAAAATCCGCAACTGTTATTTGGTCATATCTTTGGTGTGACAAAAGGTGCCTTCACTGGTGCTGAAGAAACGAGAGATGGTTTAGTGGCGCAGGCAGACGGAGGTATTTTATTTCTAGATGAAATTCATCGACTACCACCAGAAGGTCAAGAAATGTTGTTCACTTTTATTGATAAAGGTGTCTATCGACCGTTAGGTGCCAATGAAGAACAAAATGCCTCTGTTCAGATTATCGGTGCCACAACAGAAACGAGTGCTAGTTTTTTATCCACTTTTAATCGGCGGATTCCTATGCAAATTGAATTGCCGCCATTAAGAGAACGCTCGATGGACGAACGTTTAGCGATTATCAAAACTTTTTTACAACAAGAAGCCAATCGTTTAAATGAAGAAATTTCCATTGATAAAAGAAGCTTGCTAGGATTTTTATTATATCCAGCTGAAGGGAATATTGGGCAACTAAAACGAGATTTGAAACTGGTTTGTGCCAAAGCTTTCCTTCATTATCAAGCCAATGATGGTCATGAAAAATTGATGGTTACAGAAGAAGATTTACCGTTAAATGTTCAAAAAGGTTTGTTATATATGAAAGATGTTCCCGATACTTTAGGACCTTTAATGGATAATAAAAATTTATATTTAAATTTAAAACCCGGAACAGAAGAAGTTGTCTGGCGACAAGATCCCACTAAAGACATGGAGGTCTATCATTCGATTACTTATAAATTGGACAAATTGGGTCGGGAAAACCTTTCAGAAATTGATTTAGAAAGATTGATTAGTCAAGATGTGGATCGCTACTTTGAAAATTATGTGGACGAATTATCTCATGCTAACATTTATCGGGAAATCATATCTGATGATTTATGGCAATTGACCAATCAACTATATGAAATGGCCGCAAAAAAATTAGATCGTAACTATGATGAAAAAGTCCGTTTTGCCTTTGCGTTACACATTAGTTCAACAATTGAACGAATTCGCGCTGGCCAATTCATCAGCCATCCTAATCTAAACGAGGTTCGTCGAAAGTATTCTAAAGAATTTCAATTAGCTATTGAATTTTCTATCCAAATTGAAGAAGCCTATAATGTTGAAATTTCTATGGATGAAATTGGATTTATCACTATGTTTTTAACCCAGGATGTACGAGAGAAAAATGCTTTTCAACAAAAACAAGTTGGCGTCTTTGTGGTGATGCATGGACGTTCAACTGCTTCAAGTATGTTAGAAACAGTCCAAGAATTATTGGGTACCAATGCTGGTGTTGCTTTTAATATGCCATTAACGATGAATACTTCTGAAATGTATCGTCAAATTAACTATTATTTAGCTCAAGAAAAAGCCAATTATTCAGAAGGCATTATTTTATTGACAGACATGGGCTCACCTAATAATTTTGGAAATTTACTTTATCATGAAATGGGTATTCGTACTCGAGTAATTTCAATGGCTTCTACGATGTTGGTCTTGGAATCTTTGCGTTTAGCAACGTTAGGACGCAGTTTGGAAGAAATTTATCATAGTGTGATGACGATGTTTATCAACATGGTTCAACTAGAAGAAACACCTGAAAAAGATGGGCATAAAGTAATTGTAGTGGCTTGCTTTACTGGAGAAGGTGTGTCGAAGCGCTTAAATCAAGTGGTTAGCCAAATTGTTGATCCAAAAGAGTTTGAAATTATTCAGTTGCAATCTTTAGAGCGAGAGAGTTTCAAGCATCGCTTAGATCAATTAGTGACCCATAAAAATATTGTGGCTATTGTGGGGACGTTGGAGATTCAATATCAGCAAATTCCTTTTTTCCCAGCCTTAAATATGTTTCAACGAGAAAAAATTATTGAATTTCAAAATTTCTTAGGAAGTGATGTGGCTCTTCCACAAATGGCCGAATCTTTGACGCAAGACTTTTCTAATGAAATTGATACGCAAAAACTTTTCTTGTTAATTGATGATGCGCTGCAAAATATCCGAAAAAGCCAAGCAATGATTATTGAGAATAATGTCTTACAGGCTTTACTTATTCATATCGCTTTTTTAGTTGATAAGATAAAAAAAGATGAAGCACGACCAGCTTTTAAGGAAGTAAAATATTTCCATCTGCAAAATCAAAAGCTGTTTGAAACAGTAAAAAATGAACTTCAAAAAATCAGTGATACTTTTGAAATTCGTTTCAATGATGATGATTTAGCATACATTGTAAAAACACTTTTAGATAATCAAATTGAACTAGGATTGCACACTGTGTAATCCTTTTTCTTTTGTGTGTAAATCAAAAAGCTGGTTAAATCAAGGGATTTCACAGTAAATAGTTGGCACGCAAATTGCTTTTATAAAGATGAATACAAATTAAGGAGTGACAAATATGAAAAGAATTATGTTAGTTTGTTCGGCGGGCATGTCAACGAGTTTATTAGTAACAAAAATGGAAAAAGCTGCTGCCGATCAAGGAATTGAAACGGATATTTTCGCAGTCTCTGCCTCAGAAGCTGATGACAAAATTGAAGATAAAGCAAATCCTATTGATGTTTTGTTATTAGGACCGCAAGTTCGTTTTATGAAAGGTCAATTTGAACAAAAATTAGCCGGTACAAATGTCCCTTTAGACATTATTGATATGAAAGATTACGGCATGATGAATGGCGAAGCAGTATTGCAAACAGCGATTAATTTGATTGAAGATAAAGATAAGTAAGGAGTGATTTTTATGGCAGAAATGAGTCAGGAACAATTAGAAGCAGCCATGGGATTAATTATTAATTCTGGAAATGCAAAAAGTGATGCAATGGAAGCAATCCAAGCTGCTAAATCTGGTGATTTTGGACTAGCTGATGAAAAATTAGCGACTGCTAGTCAATCATTGGTTGAAGCCCATCATGCCCAAACTAATTTATTAAAAGAAGAAGCTAGTGGCAATAATATGACCGTGACATTATTAGCCGTTCACAGTCAAGATCATTTGATGACTAGTATGACTTTTAATGATTTAGCTAAAGAAGTAATTGATATTTATCGTCGCCTTGATGCGGAGTGATTTAAATGAAACTGGGCTCGACAGCTGAAAATAAACAAGCAATCACAAAATTAATTGAATACGCCTTCAATAAACAAACACCGATTATTGAGGATTCATTATTTTTAAGTCGTTATCAGCACAGTGATGTTTATGGTACTTATTTTAAACATCAATTAACGAGTATGGTGATGAGCAATCATTTCAAAGCCAAATTTTTTGGTTCAACAATTAAGATGGCCGGGATTGGATATGTAGCAAGCTTGCCAGAATATCGTGGCACTGGCGGAATAAAAGACATCATGACTGAATTATTAATCGATTTAAAACAAGAGGGTTTTATTATTAGTCAGTTGGCTCCTTTTTCTGAAAACTTTTATCGCAAATTCGGTTATGAAAATACCAGTTGGCAAAAAAGATATCAAATTCCGGCAGCTGCTTTCAATCATCTTGAAGATGAAAAAACCGGATCAATAGTCAGAGACAGTTGGGAAAGCTTAAAACCAGAAATTTTAACCTTATATCAACAATTTCTAACTACTCAAGAAGTCGGTACTGTCGTGCGAGAAATGTGGTGGTGGGAACGGCTCAATCAATATTATCAAGGAAGATTTTATGCTGTTTGTTACGACGACTCTGGACAGCGAGCTGGTTATTTAATTTATCGTTTGCAAAAAGAAACTTTTATCGTTGATGAGTTGGTTTATCAGAACAATTTTGCTTTGCGGAAATTATTAACTTATTTAAAAGCCCATACCGCTTCTTTTAGTCAGTTTACTTATGATGCCTCAACAAGCGAAATTTTAGAGAACTGTTTCAATGAACAACAAGAAATCCAAATTCAAATAAAACCTTATATGATGAGTCGCATTATCGACTTTTCTAGTTTGCTAAAAATTTTACCAATAGAAGAAAAAGCTATTATTTTTGAAGTCAGCAGTGATGACTATTGTCCAGAAAATATTGGTTGCTTTAGAAAAACTGGAGAAACAGTCGAAAAAGTTACTGGGGAGAGCGATATCAAAGCTTCGATTGAAGCATGGAGTGAGTTACTTCTAGGAAGAATGACTCTACAAGAAGGAATTTTATTAGAAAAAATTGAAGTATCTAAGGAAATTAATATTCCTAAGGGACAGCAAAGTTTTTATGATTATTTTTAAAAGAAGGAAAAAATAGGAGGAATTGTACATGAATGCATTTATCGATTTTATGGAGAAACACTTTATTCCCGTAGCATCAAAAATTGGTGCTCAGCGCCATTTAGTAGCGATCAGAGACGCTTTTATGGTAACTATGCCACTAATGATTTTAGGATCTTTCGGGGTATTAATTAATAATTTACCGATTCCTGGCTTCCAAGAATTTATGACTAATATTTTTGGAGGAGAAGCTTGGAAAGGTTTTGGTGGTGCAGTTTGGAACGGAACATTCGGTGTTCTTTCGGTCTTTATTGCTTTTCTAGTCGCTTATAATTTAGCACATACTTATGGAAAAGATGCGGTGGCAACTGGAGTTGTTTCAGTCGCAACTTTCTTTACACTGGGTGCAGCTTTAACAGGAATGAATTCAAGCGGTTTGTTCGTTGCATTAATTGTAGGTATTTTAGTAGCAGAAATCTTCACACGTTTAGTTGGTAATCCAAAATTAATTGTTAAGATGCCTGATGGTGTACCGCCAGCAGTTGCTCGAGCTTTTGCTTCATTATTCCCAGCGATGATTACGATTTCAATTTTTGGTTTAATTACAGCAATTCTTGCTGGCTTTGGGATTGAAGATATGTTTGCATCATTCTATGAGCTAGTTCAAGAACCATTTATGGGCTTAGCAAACTCTTATCCTTCAGCATTATTAATTGCTTTTATTACACCATTCTTATGGTTCTTTGGTTTACATGGTGCCAACATGATCGATCCTTTTATGCAAACAATTAATGCACCAGCAATTGAAGCAAATGCAAACGCAATTGCAAAAGGTTTGGACGCTCCTTACATTGTAAACAAACCATTTATCGATTCATTTGTAAACTTAGGTGGTACAGGGGTAACTTTAGGTTTAGTAATCGCGATTTATTTAGTCGGTCGTAAAAATAAACAGTTGATGGTCGTAAATAACTTGGCAGCAGCACCTGGACTTTTCAATATCAATGAACCTTTACTATTTGGTTTCCCAATTGTCTTGAACCCAATTATGTTTATTCCATTTATTTTAGCACCAATGATTACAGTAACGATTGCTTATTTTGCAACTAGTACTGGTTTAGTACCACCAGCAACAGCGATTGCTCCTTGGGTAACACCGCCAATTATCGGTGGCGCATTAGTAACGGGAAGTATTTCTGGTGGGATTTTAGCAGCAATTAACTTAATTATCTCAGTTGTTATTTACATTCCATTTATTATTATGATTAATATTCAAGAAGCCCGTAAAGCAAATATTTAAAAAATAAAAAAGGATTTGCCGGTAGCAATACTGTTGCGAATCCTTTTTTTAATCAAAGGAGAAAACCAATGAAAAAATTCCCGAAAAATTTCTGGTGGGGTGCTGCTACATCTGGCCCACAAAGTGAAGGTCGTTTCCATAAGAAGCATGCCAATATTTTTGACTATCATTATCAAATAGAACCAGAAAAATTTTATAATCAAGTCGGACCAGATACAGCTTCTAATTTTTACAATGATTTTGCCAATGATTTAGCTTTAATGAGCAGTATTGGCATGAATAGTTTACGAACAAGTATTCAATGGAGTCGTTTAATTGATGATTTAGAATTAAATACCGTAAATAAAGATGCTGTAAATTTTTATAATAATGTCATTGATACCATGCTGACAAAAGGACTTACACCAGTGATGAATTTGCATCATTTTGATTTGCCAGTAGAGCTGTATGATAAATATGGTGGCTGGGAGAGTAAAAAGGTCGTAGATTTATATGTCGGTTTTGCGACAAAATGTTTTGAATTATTTGGTGATCGGGTGAAATATTGGACGACTCATAATGAACCGATGGTAGTCGTGGAAGGGGAATATCTTTTCCAATTTCATTATCCCAATGTTGTTGATGGAAAAAAAGCAGTTCAAGTTGCTTACAATTTAAACTTGGCGTCAGCTAAAGCAATTGCCGCTTTTAAAAAATTAAATCTTACTGATGCGCAAATTGGAACGGTTTTGAATTTGACGCCGACTTATGCTGCAAGTGATAAACCAGAAGATTTGGAAGCCGCTAGAATTGCCGAGCTTTGGAACAATAAAATGTTTTTAGAACCAGCAATATTCGGTCATTTTCCGGCTGAGTTGGAAGCATTATTGGAAAAAGACCAAGTAATTTGGGAAACTTCAGCTGAAGAAGCTGAAATTATTAAAAATAATACTATCGACTTTTTAGGTGTCAATTATTATCATCCTAACCGAGTAAAAGCACCAGATGTTGCACCAGATTCAGTGGGTGAATGGATGCCAGATCGTTATTATGATAATTTTGATATGCCGGGAAGAAGAGTCAATCTTGATCGTGGATGGGAAATTTATCCTGAGGCAATTTATGATATTGCCCTGAATATTAAAGAAAATTACGGCAATATTCCTTGGTACGTTTCGGAAAATGGAATGGGCGTTTCTAATGAAGAACGTTTTAAAAATACAGATGGTGTAATTCAAGATGATTACCGAATTGACTTTTTGACAGAGCATTTAAGTTATCTACATCAAGGAATTGAAGCAGGTTCAAATTGCTTTGGTTATCATATGTGGACACCAATTGATTGTTGGTCTTGGTTAAATGCCTATAAAAATCGTTATGGTTTTATTTCTAATAATATCCACACGCAAGAAAAAACAATCAAAAAATCTGGCTATTGGTTTAAAGCCGTAGCTGAAAGAAATGGTTTGGAGGATTAATATGAAACGGGAAATCGGAATTTCTTTATATCCTGATCACAGTGACGCTGAAAAAGACCGTGAATATATTCAAAAGGCGGCAGACTTAGGTTATTCTCGCATCTTTATGAGTATGCTGGAAGTAACTGAAGGAAAAGAAAAAGTAGCTGAGAAATTTAAAGGGATTATTGGATTTGCTAAAGCTCAAGGATTTGAGACGATTTTAGATATTGCGCCGTCAATTTTTGATGAATTACAGATTTCATATGATGATCTAAGCTTTTTTGCGGAACTTGGTGCAGATGGCATTCGATTGGATGAAGGCTTTGATGGCAATAAAGAAAGTATGTTGAGTTTTAATCCCTTTGGTTTAGCGATTGAGTTAAATATGAGTAATAATGTTGCTTATTTAGAAAATATTTTATCTTACGAAGCCAACCGACCATTTATTTATGGTTGTCATAATTTTTATCCGCAAAAAGGTTCTGCTTTACCCTATGATTTCTTTATTAGTTGCAGCCAACGATTTAAGCGTCAAGGGATAAAAACGGCCGCTTTTATTACGAGTCATCAAGGAACGCTGGGACCATGGGATGTAAATGATGGTTTGCCAACTTTAGAAATGCATCGAGAATTACCAATTGATTTACAAGCCCGCCATATGTTTGCGACAGGATTAATTGATTGTGTGATTATTGGAAATGCCTATGCAAGTGATGAAGAGTTAGAAAAAGTTGCGGCAGTCAATCGTTACAAATTAAGTTTAACTATTGATTTTGAAAAAGATACGAGTGAATTAGAAAAGCTAATTGTCGCAGATCCAGCGCACTTTAGGCGGGGAGATATCTCAGCTGAAGCGGTGCGTTCAACTATGCCGCGAGTAAAATATAAAAATGAGAACAATCCACCGCATGACAATCAATTTGAGTTTCAAGTTGGTGATGTGGTGATTGGTAACGATGATTTTGGTAAATATAAAAATGAAATGCAAATTATTTTAACGCCTCACAGTGATCCAAGAAAAAATTTAGTTGGGAAAATTCCTCAAGAAGAGCATATTTTATTAGAATTTTTACGTCCTTGGAGCAAATTTCAGCTAGTATCTGAAAACTAACTGGGAATTAAATTAAAAAAAGATGAACTTTTCAATTGACAAAGTGTCTCTCTCGGTGTAAATTTATACCTAACTTATAGAATTGACATTGAAAAGAAGAGTAACGATTGATTGTTTAAAGAGAGTTTCTGGTTGGTGAAAAGAAACAGCAAGTTAATTGTGAACCACATCTTGGAGTCGATTGGCTGAAAATTAAGTAGGCGAATCCGGGAATGCCCGTTACAGCTGCGGTCATGTTGACCAATGGAGTGTGTTGCTGTGAAGCAACACAAAAAAAAGGTGGAACCACGTTTATACGTCCTTTAGCTATGATAGCTAAAGGACTTTTTTATTTCTCCAAACAACATAACCGGTAGAGGTTTTTCTCGTGAGAGAAAAACGAATCTGAGGTGGAATCACGTCTATACGTCCTCTGACAAGTTATTTGTCAGGGGCTTTTTTTATGTCTATGGGAGGAAAGCAAATGAATTATTTAATTGATGTGATGCCACAACTTTTAGCTGGTGCAACAACAACAGTAAAACTATTTTTATATACAATTGTTGGTTCGTTACCTTTAGGAATTATTTTGGCTTTTGGATTAGTTAGTCGCTTCAAACCGTTGCAATGGATTATTCAACTTTATGTTTGGGTGATGCGGGGCACGCCACTTCTTTTACAATTAATTTTAGTTTTTTACGGATTACCGATTATCGGAATTGTATTTGATCGTTTCCCAGCAGCATTATTTGCATTTATTTTAAACTATGCAGCTTATTATGCAGAAATTTTCCGTGGAGGGATTCAGTCAGTACCGGTTGGTCAATATGAGGCCGCGCGTGTAATTGGTTTAACGCCAGGCCAAACCATTACTAAAATTGTTATTCCACAGGTTACTAAAATTGTGTTGCCATCTGTTGGAAATGAAGTGATTAGTTTAGTTAAAGATACTTCATTAGTTTATGTTTTAGGTTTATCTGATGTCATGCGGGCCGGACGGATTGCGATGGAACGAGACACAACTTTGATGCCATTGATTGGTGTAGCTATCATTTATTTAGTTATGACCGGTATTACAACATTAATCATGAAGCAATTAGAACGACGGATGAATTATTATCGTTAGGAAGGTGAGAAAATGATTGAATTAAAAGATATTAACAAGTCTTATGGTAATAAAAAAGTGATTGATCATTTAGATCTAATTATTCCCGATGGACAAATTTTAGCCATTGTCGGACCTTCTGGTGGAGGAAAAACAACCTTATTAAGAACTTTAGCAGGCTTAGAAACAGCTGAAAGCGGCACATTTTTGTTGGATGGTCAGCCCTTTGATCCTAGCGATACGAAACAAGATCAAGTGGTGGGCGTTGTGTTTCAAGATTTTCAATTATTTCCCCATTTAAGTGTCTTAGATAATATTACAATTGGTCCACGTTTGGTTTTAAAAGAAGACAAAGAAACTTATCTAAAAAAAGCTCGTAATTTAGCTAGTTTATTAGGGATTGAAGAATTGTTAGATAATTATCCTTTCCAATTATCAGGGGGACAAAAACAACGCTTAGCAATTGCACGGGCGATGGCAATGGATCCTAGGGTTTTGGCGTATGATGAACCAACTAGTGCGCTAGATCCAGAATTACGGCAACAAGTGGAAAAACTAATTTTAGATTTAAAAGCTGATGGGGTCACACAAATTGTGGTAACTCATGATTTAGTTTTCGCAGAAAATATTGCTGACGAATTATTGAAGGTAGAGCCAATTTCATAAGTGATTCAAAAAATAGAAAAAATGGAGGAATTAAAATGAAAAAATTTTTATTCGGGTTTTTAGCGGTAATTAGTATGGTCACTTTAGCAGCTTGTGGATCAAGTAATGATTCAACTAGTGATTCAACAGATAGTTGGAAAACAATTGAAGAAAACAAAAAAGTAGTGATTGGTTTAGATGATACTTTTGTACCAATGGGATTTAAAGATGATGATGGAAAAATTGTTGGTTTCGATGTGGACTTAGCAAAAGCCGTATTTGATGAATATGGTATTACTGCTGAATTTCAACCAATTGAATGGTCTATGAAGGAAAATGAATTGCAAAACGGGACGATTGATTTGATTTGGAATGGTTACACTGTAACCGATTCACGTAAGAAGAAAGTTTCGTTCTCACAACCTTATTTAACTAATGAACAAGTCTTAGTAACTAAAAAGTCTAGTAACATTACAAGTGATGCAGACATGAAAGACAAAGTACTAGGAGCGCAAGAAGGGTCTTCTGGTTATGAAGGTTTTACTAGAGAGCCAGAAAAATTAATGGATATCGTAAAAGACAATGATGCGACTCTATATGCTGGTTTTAATGAAGCGTTTATCGATTTAAAAAATGATCGGATTGATGGCTTACTGATTGACCGTGTATATGCAGATTATTTCTTAAAACAAGATGGCACGATGGATGATTACAATATTTTCAATGCTGGTTTTAATGAAGAAGATTTTGCTGTTGGTGCAAGAAAAGGTGACAAAGAATTAGTTGATAAAATCAATGAAGGCTTTGACAAAATTCAAAAAGATGGCAAATTTGCTGAAATCACCCAAAAATGGTTTGGTGAGGAATTGAGTATGCCAGAAAAATAATCTTAAAAAGGGCGAACAAAACTTTTGTTCGCCTTCTTTTTTTTGTATAATGGGTAAGATGAAAAGAGGGATGACATGGCGCAAAAAAAGCGTAAAAAAAGAAAGACGACTAAAAAACAAAAACAGCTACAGGAACAACGATTAATTATTGTTATAGGACTAATTTTTATCTTATTAGCTGTCTTTGCGTTATTCCATTTAGGGTTTCTAGGGAACTTAATGGCCAACGTCCTACGGATAATTGGTGGGAATACTTACCCAGTTTTAGCAACAGCACTAATCATATATGGACTCTTGTTAGTTTTTAAAAATAATAAATTAAAAATCACCAAAGGGCGTCGCTGGTTAGGGATGCTAGTGTTTTATTTAGGTATTTTATTGTTCTTACAAGCGAGATTATTTGCTAATGTCGGGCAAGAACCAAATATTTTTGAAACCACGTGGGAGATTTTGAGACAGGATTTTGTTGCTAATCAAATTACTCAAAACGTTGGTGGTGGAATGATTGGCGCTAGCTTATATAGTTTAACTTATTTTCTGGTTTCCCAATGGGGCAGTTATTTAATTGCCGTTTTATTTTGGCTAGTAGGGATTTATTTATTTACAATGGTGAAATTAGAGAATGTCTTAGACTTTTTCAGTAACACCGGAGCAGTGCTTCAAGAAAAATTTGCTGAATCGGATGAGAAAAAGGGCTTAAGACAGGCCAAACGAGCCGAAAAAAAAGCTGAGAAGCAGAAAGAACAAGCTGAAAAAAAAGCTGCTGAAGCGGAGAAAAAAAATCGTGTAAGACCATTATCTGAAGGTGAGAAGCTAGCTAAAGCCAGTAAAGAAGAACCAGAAGAGCCGGTTTATGAACAATTACGAATTCCCATCGAAGGCTTTCAAGAAAATATCGAAAAATCAGTACCACAGCCTAAGCCGGAAGAAGAAACAACTGATATCGGTGATTTAGAATTTGAAATCAGTGCCGAGCCGGAGGATCATGATTATCAATTGCCACCGGTAACTTTACTGGATCAAATTCCACCAGCTGATCAAAGTGATGAATACAAACGAATCGAAGAAAATATTGATGTGTTAGAAAAAACATTTGATAGCTTTGGCGTAGATGCTAAAGTTGTGCGGGCTTCTTTAGGACCAGCCGTGACCAAATTTGAGATTCAACCGGCTGTCGGTGTAAAAGTTAGTAAAATTGTTGGCTTAACCGATGATATCGCTCTATCTTTAGCTGCCAAAGATGTCCGGATGGAAGCGCCGATTCCTGGAAAATCTTTAATTGGTATTGAAGTACCAAACAGCACTGTCAGCACTGTTTCCTTTAGAGAAATCATCGAAGCACAACCGAACCATCCAGATAAATTATTAGAAGTACCACTAGGAAGAGATATTTCGGGGATTGTACGGACAGCTGATTTAACGAAAATGCCCCATTTACTGATTGCAGGTTCTACTGGTAGTGGTAAGTCAGTTGCGATTAACGGAATTATCACAAGTATTTTAATGCGAGCAAAACCAAATGAAGTTAAACTAATGATGATTGATCCGAAAATGGTGGAATTAAATGTCTATAATGGTATTCCTCATTTATTAACACCTGTTGTAACTAATCCGCGAAAAGCAGCACAAGCACTGCAAAAAGTGGTGCAAGAAATGGAAGAACGGTATGAAAAATTTGCCGCAACAGGCGTCAGAAATATTTCCGGCTTTAATGAGTTAGTAATTCAAAAAAATCTGGAAGACGGACAAAATCGCCCTATCTTACCATTTATTGTTGTCATTGTTGATGAGTTAGCCGATTTAATGATGGTGGCTAGTAATGAAGTGGAAGATGCTATTACTCGTTTGGCTCAAATGGCACGAGCGGCAGGAATTCATATGATTTTGGCAACACAACGTCCAAGTGTTGATGTTATCACCGGAATTATTAAAGCCAATGTGCCATCAAGAATTGCTTTTGCGGTTTCTTCAGGAACCGATTCAAGAACAATTATTGATAGTAATGGAGCAGAAAAATTATTAGGTCGGGGTGATATGTTATTCTTACCGATGGGAGAAAATAAACCGATTCGTGTGCAAGGTGCATTTATTTCTGATCACGAAGTGGAACAAATTGTTGAGTTTGTGACTGACCAACAAGAAGCCCATTATGAAGAAAAAATGATGCCAACAGAAGAAGTAACCTCGTCACCTAATGAAGTTCCGCAAGATGAACTTTATGAAGAAGCCAAAGCATTGGTGATTGAAATGCAAACGGCAAGTATTTCACTGTTACAAAGACGATTTAGAATTGGATACAATCGTGCGGCCAGAATTGTTGATGAATTAGAAGCCAATCAAGTTATCGGTCCATCAACGGGTAGCAAACCACGAGAAGTTTATGTGGAAAAAATTGAAGAAGAACCAACCATCGAAGAATAGCTGAGGAAATCATTTTCCTCAGTTTTTTCTTTGAAAAAAATTAGCTAGTGAGCTTTACAAACTAGTTGAATTTCTTTATACTTTAAAACAGCTAGTAAGTAATACAAATTAGTTAGGAAGATTAGATGAAAAAAACTCAATTACTAAAAGGTGTTTTGGCTGGTTGTGTTTTAAAAATTATTTCTGAGAAAGAAATTTATGGCTATGAACTGGTTCAAATATTACAACGAAAAGGTTTTACTAGTATAGTGGGGGGCACAATTTATCCGTTATTACAAAAATTGGAAAAACAAGAATTAATCGTCGCAACTTTTAAATCCTCGCCAGAAGGACCTGATCGTAAATATTTTAAAATCACAACAAGTGGCGAAAACGCACTGAAAGAATTTGAACTTGAATGGCAGGAATTGGTTACAAATGTCGCGAATTTATGGAAGGACAAATAAAGTGAAGCAAGTGGAACAATACCGCAAGCAAAGAGAAGAGCTAGAAAAACAAATCAAACCGGAAAATCGGATGTATTACAAAAATTTGACAAGTTATACAATGTTTGCTGGATTTACTCATGATGAGACAGAATTAGAGGAGCAATTATTGATGATTTTAAATGATATTATCAAAGCTCAAGAGGATGGTATTTCGGCAGAGAAATATTTTGGTAAAAATCCACAAGAATCAGCAGATCAGATTATTGCGAATCTCTCAAAGAGTTCGTTTAAAGATCGCAGTACGCTAGTTATGATTATCGTAGGGATTGTTTGGATTTGTAAATTCATTGCCGATGTGAATCAAGATAGTGTGATGCAAATAAACTGGCTGACTTATTTATTGGAAGGTGCATTTTCAGTTGGGTTTATTTTTATTGTTTTCAAATTTTTCCAAAAAATGGTGTATCAAGAAAATCGTTGGTTAAAAGATCAAAGAGTTCAATTTGCTATATTATTTTTAGTGATCGTAGCTTGGTTAGCGGCAAGTATCTCAATGGCAATCTTTATGCCAATGTTTTATCCGATCACGATTCCTTTCCCATTTGATCTTGTCATTATCGGTGTATTGATGTTGGCGGCTTTGATCTTTGTTTTAAGATTAAAAGAATCAGTTTTTTATTCAATGATATTTTTATTTGAAGCCTTGGGTATCTTAGGGATTTTACAACGTCTATCAGCGAATGGGATTATTGCCAAAGTTCCTGCATCAGTGACTTTATTTTTCTTGATGGCGGCCTATATGATTTATACTTTTTGGACGATTCGAGAAACGCGAAAATTAAAAAGAAAAAATTGAGTTTTTGAAAAATTTTAACCAAGTAATTGTTTTATCCTGTGAAATCAGTTATAGTATGAATCGACTATTTTAGGAGGACTTTACTTGAAACCATCAATTTACGGCTTACGCAAAGAAAATTTAATCGATTGGTTGGCAGAACACGGTGAAAAAAAATTCCGGGCCACCCAAATTTGGGAATGGCTCTATCAAAAACGAGTAACTGCATTCGACCAAATGACTAATCTATCAAAATCGATGATTGCTTTATTAGAAGAAAATTTTATGATTAATCCTTTGAAACAAATGGTAGTGCAAGAAGCAAGTGACGGTACTGTTAAGTATCTGTTTGAACTACCAGATAAAAATATGATTGAAACAGTGTTAATGCGCCAAGAATACGGATTGTCTGTTTGCGTAACAACGCAAGTTGGCTGTAGTATTGGCTGCTCATTTTGCGCGTCAGGTTTATTGAAAAAAAACCGTGATTTAACTGCAGGTGAAATTGTCGCACAAATCATGCTAGTGCAACATTATTTTGATGAACGAGGTTTAGATGAACGAGTATCTCACGTAGTAGTAATGGGGATTGGCGAACCTTTTGATAATTATGACAATGTGATGGACTTTATTCACGTGATTAATGATGCCAAAGGTTTAGCGATTGGCGCTCGTCACATTACTGTTTCCACATCAGGTTTGGCACCAAAAATTAGACAATTTGCTGATAATGGCCTACAAATTAATTTAGCTATTTCTTTACATGCGCCAAATAATCAAGTACGAACATCTATGATGCGAATTAATAAACAATATCCGATTGAAAGATTAATGGATGCGATTGATTATTATTTGGATAAAACCAATCGTCGCATTACCTTTGAATATATTATGCTATCTGGGGTAAATGATCATGTTGAACACGCCAAAGAATTAGCCGACTTGTTAAAAGACAAGAAGAAATTAGTTTACGTTAATTTGATTCCTTATAATCCAGTAAGTGAGCATGACCAATATTCTCGTAGTGGGAAAGCGGATGTCTTGAAGTTTTATGATGTCTTAAAGAAAAATGGGATCAATTGTGTGATTCGTAAAGAACATGGAACCGATATTGATGCCGCTTGTGGACAATTACGTAGTAAGCAAATGAAAAAAACTAAAAAAGTAACTGCTTAGCCTTGAGGAATTTTTCTCAAGGTTTTTTTATATAAAAAGCGAAAGACAGAAAATAGCAAGCTATCTAATGTCTTTCGCTCTTATTTAAGTAGCAGTTTCTTCTCCGACTTGATCTTTTAACCGATAAATTTTTGACGGGCGACCGATCCCCACAGGTCTTTCCCCAATTTCATCGAAAAACTGTAACATGGCTTTTTTAAAATTGGAATGATCCATCGTACGATAATCAATGCCCATAAATTTAGCAAAGACTTTGCGGGCTTCAGTAATAGTAAATTCATCACCTAAAACTTGCAAAATTAATGGGTCATGATCCATCTTGTTAGCCACGCGGTTAAATGCTTTACAAATAATTTGGTTATGGTCAAAGGCGAGAGTATCTTTTCCTAAAGAATCGCCAGTTTTTAAATCAATTTCGATGGAAATATCATCGCTAGTTAAGAAGATATTATTGCCAATTCTTTCCATGTTAAACCAGCGAGCATCTTGGGTATCATCTCCAGCTTGTAAAGGAACTTGCCCTAAAAAAGCAATGTAGCTGACGGTAATTACCCAGCCGCGAGGATCACGATTTGGTGAGGAAAAAGTGTGTAATTGTTCGACATTTTTCCGACCTATCGTTAGGCCTGTCTCTTCCTGAGTTTCTCTGCGGACACTGTCATTTGTTGATTCATTGCGCTCAATAAATCCACCAGGCAAAGCCCAAGAATTACGATAAGGGTTTCCTCGTCGTTGAATTAAAAGAACTTTCAATTGATCTTCGACTTTGTTATAGCCGATACTGACAACATCTACCGTCACCGATGGTTTGTCGTATTCAGGATGGTCTTGTTCTTTATACCATGCCAAAAATTCTTCTTCAGAGGCAACATGCTCGTAGTAATCCTTTTCAGCTGCTTTGGAAGAAAATTCTTTCATATTGGTTCACCTATCTTTTAAAAGTATTATGTACTTTATTGTAGCATGAAAAAATAAAAAAAGGGAATCCCCATAGGAATTCCCTTGAAATGTTATCTTGTTTTAATTATTCAGCGGCTGAACTATCAGTAGCGGCTGTACTTTCGCTGGTTGCTGTACTTGATTCAGTTGTACTTTCAGCAGTTGAACTTTCACTTTCTGAAGTGGATGAAGATTTTTTCTTAGAAGATGATTCTGATGTACTGCTTGAAGTTTCTAAGAAGTCAGACAATACGCTGCTGAAACCATCATCTTCAATCTTCACATTTGCTTTTTTCAATTCTTTACGAATGACTTTAGTAGTAAAAGTAGAATCGCTTGTTTTTGTTGCGCGGGCAATTTTACGTAATTCTTTTTTGTATTTGTCCATGTCGTTGCCTTTAGAACTTTGTTTTTCCATTTTCACAATGTAGTAGCTAGTTGAATAGGTAGAAGAATCAGTTGATGAAATCACATCTGATACTTGATCATTTTCAAGACTGAAAGCTGCTGTTTTTACTTCATCTGGCACAGTTGTAGATTGTGAATCAAATTTAATTTTGCCACCATCTTCAGCCGTAGTAGTATCTTCTGATTTACTTTTCGCTTCTTCAGCAAAATCAGCGCCGCCATCAACTGCTGCCTTGATTTCATTGGCATCATCTTCGCTACTTACTTTAATGATTCGAGCAGTAACTTCTGGATGGAATGACTCCCAAGCAGTTTTTAAATCTTTGTCGGTTAACTTAACATTTGCATTTAAGCCTTTTTGGAAGGCCAATGATTGTCTTAAGTAATCTTTATAAGTACTCTTAGTGTAGCCAGCTGATTTTAACTGACTCTCAAAAGTTGAACCATATTGTTTTTCTTGGCTCTTGTATTCTTTGTCGACTGCTTTATCAGAAACTTCATCTCCATAAGCATTTTCAAATACTTTATAGATAATCATGTTACGGACCAAAGTTTGGTTAGTCGATTCTTTTTTCGCTTCATCGTAAAAATCTTCTACAGTGATTTTTCCGCCTTTCATTGTAGCGATGTCTGCGTTTGAACCGCCAGAACAAGCTGCTAAAACGACTGTACTTAGTAAGCCGACTGCGGCTAAAAGAACTTTTTTCTTCATAAAATTTTGACAACTCCTGTATTTATAATTTATATGTGTAATTATTTCCTTAATCACTATACCACAAGCAAATTTGGAAAATAAAGGTTTTTACAATAGTTTTCAACAATATTCATAATTTAGACACATTTGCTTTAAATATAGAAGCAAATCAAAAAAACAAGCGAACTTTTTTCATAAAGTCCGCTCTCATTGCTAATCGATCGAAAGATGATCGATGGTTTCTTGAATTTGTTTGATGCGTGGTTCTGCTTGAAAATTAAAATCCTCAATATCTTTTTTTACCCCAGAAGTAAATTCTGGTACTAAGGCATCAAAGGTTGTCTTCAAATCAATCACGGCCGTCCGAAAGTTTTTCAGGCTTTCATTCAATTCATCTGTTCGTTGTACGATGTCACGAACATCATCAATCATTTTTTCTTGGGTCTTACTACCTTTTCTTGGTGCTAATAACAAGCCAACTGCTGAGCCCACACCGACACCAAAAAGAATTCCTTTAAAAAAGCTCATTTATTTCACCTGCTCCTTAATAGCGTTAGCAATTGCAGTCATTTCTTCTGTCGAATATTTGCCAGTATGATCACCAAAATGAATCGAAAAGTCATCCTTCTTCGAATAGCGTGGGATCAGGTGAATGTGGGAATGGAAGACAGATTGGTAAGCTAATTCTTTATTATTATTCATAATGTTTAGGCCTTCCATCTCAGGAAAAGCTTTCTCGATTGCTTTGGCAATTTTAGGAATACGAGCAAAAACTTTTGCTGCCAAGTCTTCTTCGTATTCAAAAATATCTGCAACGTGTTCTTTCGGTACAACTAAGGTATGGCCTTTAGTTACTTGAGAAATATCTAAAAAGGCATAAACCTTTTCGTCTTCATAGACTCTATAGCTAGGAATCTCTTGATTAATAATTTTACAAAATATACAATTTTCCATTCTAGCACCTTCTTTTGAATTGATTAGTTTTACTTTACCATAAGTTATACTTTCTGGGTATGTTTCCAAAGCTTTCGCGTGAAAAAGTAAAAGACTTTGGTATAATTGACAAGAAAGAAATGGCAACTATCTTTAATATATGATAAAGACAAAGTTAAATCAGACTTAAATAGCCAAAAAGTCTGAAATTTAGGAGGAATTTTTCAATGAGTTTAGCGATTCAGCAAGTGACTGGTGGTTACGGTCATCTACCAGTTTTAAAAAATATCAGTTTCGATGTAGATAACGGGGAAATGATTGGTTTAATCGGTCTTAATGGTGCTGGTAAATCAACAACTATTAAAAATATTATTGGATTACTGACGCCAACGAAAGGTTCGATTACAGTCGATGATTTGACGCTACAGACATCACCGGAGGATTATCGAAAAAAAATTGGTTATATTCCAGAGACACCCTCTTTATATGAAGAATTAACTTTACGAGAGCACATCGAAGTAACTGCTATGGCTTACGATATTTCAAAGGATATCGCTTTTGAACGAGCAGAAAAATTGTTGAAAACCTTTCGTTTAGAAAACCGAATGGAGTGGTTTCCAACCAATTTTTCAAAAGGAATGAAACAAAAAGTGATGGTTTTATGTGCATTCTTAATTCAACCAAGTCTTTATATTATCGATGAACCTTTTTTAGGATTGGATCCGTTAGCGATTAATGCATTATTAGAATTAATGGTGGAAATGAAAAATGCAGGCGCGGCAATTTTGATGTCTACCCATATTTTGGCAACCGCAGAAAAATATTGCGACCGTTTTGTGGTTTTACATGAGGGTGAAGTCCGCGCACAAGGTACTTTGGCTGAATTACAGCAAGATTTTAAAATGCCAGAAGCTTCTTTGGATGAAATCTACATTGCTTTAACAAAGGAGCAGGCTCATGGATAACTTTTTTAAAGAGCGCTTGGCTCGTCATCAAAAAAAGATGATGCGTTATATGCGCTATGTTTTAAATGACCATTTTGTTTTGGTTTGCTTATTTTTAGTCGGTGGTTTAGGTTTCTATTATTCAAATTTATTAAAACAATTGCCAGCTGATTTTATATGGAGTTTGCCAATTGTAGGAGTGGTTTGGTGGTTTATTTTACCTTTTGGTAGTTTAGCTACATTAGTTGAACCAGCGGATATGACTTTTTTATTACCGAAAGAAACTGAAATGACTGGCTATTTAAATAAATCTTTGCGTCATTCATTGCCTTTTCCTTTTTTAGTAGAAGGATTAATATGTGGCGCGCTTATGCCACTAGTTGTTTTAGCACAAAATAGTTCTTTCAATCGATTTTTCCCATATTTAATTATGCTGTGGGTATTGAAATATAGTCTTTTAACGATTGAAAAATTTGCTAGCTATCAAGAGACAGCAAGTTTAGTCAAAAAAATAAAAATCGGCTGGTTTTTGTTAAGTGGTGGAATTATTTTTGTTAGTTTATATATTGGTGCTATCATTGGTATGATTACTGCATTAGCATTAATGGCTGGACTGATTGGTTGGTTAAATGGTCATCACAGATTATTAGATTGGACCTTTCTAATTAATCGTGAAAATCAGCGATTACATCGAATTTATCAATTCATTAATCTATTTACCGATGTACCAGAAATTGAAGCTAAGGTGAAACGTCGTCGTTATCTGGATCCTTTTTTAAGCAAGATTTCTTTCAAACAAGAAAATACGTATTTGTATTTATTTGCTAGAAGAGCTTTTCGTGGTTCGGAAATAAGTGGGTTGTTTCTACGTCTAATCGTCTTGGGTAGCGTAATTATTTTCTCGTTAAATGATTTTATTTTCTCCGCCGGGGTTAGTGCTTTATTTATCTATTTAATTGGTTTTCAGCTGATACCTTTGTATGGTCAGTTTGATTATGTAACGTTGACACAATTATATCCAGTAGCGAAAAAAACCAAAGAAAAAGCTCTACAAAAATTAATTGCTGTCTTGTTAGCGACAGGTGCGGTTATTTTTAGTTTGTGTACTTTAGGGCGAATTAGTTTGTTAGAAAGTGCCTTAGTTTTTGGGATATTAGTGATTGAGATTACTGTCTTTAGTTTGATTTATTTACCAATTCGAGTGAAAAAAATGGAGGCTTAGTTATGAAAGTTTTGTGGAATGAAGAAATTGTTGATGAAACAGAGGTACAGATTGATTTAGAGGATCGCGGCTATCAGTTTGGCGATGGCTTATATGAGGTCATTCGGATTTATGACGGTCAATTTTTTATGGAAAAAGAACATTTAGATCGATTGTGGGCGTGTGCAGATAAAATTCGTTTAACTTTGCCTTTTGAACGTGCAGAATTTAGTCACCGTCTACACCGTTTTGCTGAAGAAGTTGGGATTAAAGAAGGACGTTTATATTTCCAAGTGACTCGCGGTGTTTGCAAGCCTCGTCTGCATGATTTTCCTGATCCTAAGGAAGTCAAGGCTGTATTGACTGCTGACATTCAACCAGCAAGTCGACCTTTAGTGAAACAAAAAAATGGGATTCATTGTGGTTTTGTAGCTGATAAACGTTGGCTTCATTGTGATATCAAATCAATTAGTTTGTTAGGAAATATTATGGCGTTAGATGAAGCCAAGCAAAAAGGTTTTGAAGATGCAGTTTTAGAACGAGATGGTATAGTAACAGAAGCTTCTGCATCAAATTTATGGATGGTCAAAAATCAAAAATTATTTACTCATCCTGATGGTGAATTGGTACTGCCTGGGATTACTAAAATAAAATTACGAGAAATTGCTCAAGCTTTAAATATCGAGTTAATTGAAGAACCATTTACGACCACAGAATTGTTACAAGCAGATGAATGTTTCAAAACCAGTTCTGTGGCAGAAATTATGCCAATCGTTTCGATTGATCATCAAAAGATTGGTACAGGTGAAGTTGGTACGATAACCAATCGTTTGCTAAAGGCTTACAGCGAGGTTATCAAAATGACTGTGCAAGAAAATAAAAGCGAAATCTAAAAAAACGAACGTATATGCCCTTGACGAAGTGAGTTCAGGTGGCTAGAATAAGGATTACTGTTAATTGTTAGGGGGGACAAGGATGGAATTTCAGTTAGATAGCGACTGGCGTTTGCAACCGATAAAAGGTGATACTGGAAAAACTTATATTGGTTACAAAGCAGACGAACGAGTTTTTATCAAACAGAATACAACGCCAATGCTGGCTGCCTTGTCACAAGAAGGAATTGCACCAAAATTAGTTTGGATTAAAAGAACTGGCAATGGCGATACGTTAACTGCCCAAGAATGGTTAGATGGTCGTCTTTTAGAAGCCGATGAAATTACACAACGTAATGATGTAATTGATGTTTTGTATCATTTGCATCATTCTGAATCATTAAAAACTATGTTAAAAAAAATCGGCGGCCAACAAGTTTCACCAGAGCAACTATTAGCATCCTATGAAGCCGATTTACCAAATGAGTTGAAGGAAAACGAATTTGTAGAAAAAGTCCATGGTTATTTAACTACTCATCTACCAAAATATCCGAAAAAGAAATATACTGTTGTCCATGGTGATGTCAATCATCGAAATTGGCTAGTTTGTCGAAATTATTTATATTTGGTGGACTGGGATTCAGTTATGTTTGCTGATCCGGCTTTAGACATTGGTACTATTTTAGGGAATTACGTTCCGCTTTCTAGTTGGGGAACATGGCTCCTGAGATATGGGATTCAACCAACTGATGCCAATATTGAACGGGTGTATTGGTATGCTTTAATGAGCATTCTACTTGAAATTTCTCGCTTTTATATGCGAGGAGAAATCCATCATATGAATCGAACAATTTTACAATTAAAACGTATTTTTGCCGGAAGCTGAACATCTTAGTTCAGCTTTTGTTGTGAATAACGATATGAAATTAGGAGGAACAAGATGCGTGTTAGAAATCGTCCTGGAGCTGCTGAGTTAGTTGCAGCTCATCCAGAATATATCCCAAATGAGCCAAAAAAATTAAAAGGCCATTGGCAAGAACGATTCAAGAATAGTAACCTTATTCAGATTGAAATTGGAACTGGAAAAGGTCAATTTATTGTGGGGATGGCAAAAGCACACCCAGAAATAAATTATATCGGGATTGAAATGCAGTTAAGTGTGGTGTCTTTAGCGCTAGATAAATTAATTGCAGAAGAGTTACCAAATTTACAACTGTTGCATGTTGACGGATCTGATTTAACAGATTATTTTGCCGAAAATGAAGTAGATCAAATTTATTTAAATTTTTCCGATCCATGGCCTAAAAAAAAGCATGAAAAACGCCGCTTAACTTTTAAAACATTTCTAGCAATTGACGAAGAAATTTTAAAACCTAACGGAGAAATTCATTTTAAAACTGACAATCAAGGATTATTTGAATACTCGTTAAGTAGCTTTTCTAAATACGGCATGGTGATTGAACAAGTGTGGTTGGATTTACATCAATCAGATTATCAAGGCAACATTATGACAGAATATGAAGAGAAGTTTTCCAATAAGGGCCAACCGATTTATCGAGTAGAAGCGCGATTTATTTCCAAAGCGAGAGACTAAATTTTAGTTTTCTCGCTTTTTTTTGCGTATTTTTTTATAGAGGTGAAGCAAATGTCAGTTGAACTTTATTCAGATGAATTGATTGCTTATGGTACAGATAACCAAATGCAAGATTTTTACATTAAACCTGGTAACGACTATTATGAAATTTATTTTCGCAAAGGTCCTTTTTATTTTAATCGAGAAAAAATTTCTCTAGATCAAGGCAAACAATTAATTAGTCGCTTTAAATACATTGGTGAAATGGACGTAAGTGAGCATCGTAAAACACAATTTGGGGCAACTACTTATCCTTTATTGAAGGGTCCGCAGCGCTTACGGTTGTCTAGTGTCGGCGATTATCGTCAAAGGGAAAGTTTAGTGATTCGCTTTTTGCATACTTTTGGGGTGAGCCAAGAAAATTATTGTGTGCCGGAACAATTAACGATCATCCAACAACAAATTGCCGGTCGCGGTTTATTTTTATTTAGTGGACCAGTTGGCTCAGGAAAGACCACTTTAATGTATAAACTAGCCCAAGAAATGGAGGGACAGGTGATTACGATTGAAGATCCAGTAGAGATCGAAGTGGATCATTTTCTACAGCTTCAAATTAATGACAAAATCAATCAAGACTACGATGAATTAATCAAACTATCCTTGCGACACCATCCAGATATTTTAATTATTGGAGAAATTCGCGATACTAAAACGATTCAGGCAGCTGTTCGTGCCGCTTTGACAGGACATTGTGTTTTTGCCACGATTCACGCCAAAGATTTAGCAGGAGCAACTGCCCGTGCATATGAATTGGGTGGGGAAACCGATCTGTTAAAAGAGGTGTTAAAAGGAGTTGTTTATCAGGAATTATTGCCAATAGCAACAAATGAAGTCGGCTTAATGTTGGCTTATGAGTTTTTAAACACTGGCGTTGCTGCATCTTGGGTGGAAGGACTGAAAGCTTTTGAAACAAAAAATGACTAAAAAAGATCAAAAAAAATTTGTTCTACTTTTAGGAGAATTATTGAACAATGGCTTTAGTCTGTCTCAGGCCTTAGGTTTTTTTCAAACAGGTAAATTGTTTGATTCTAAGTTAATTACAAGAGTCGAGGCAGATTTAAGTGCTGGTGAATCACTGGCGAGTATATTAAATCAATTATCTTATAGTAAAGATCAACTTTTACAACTAGAATTGGCTCAAATTCATGGCGATTTACCTGCTACATTGATTGGTATTGGTCAACAAATGGATTTACTAGAAAAACAGCGAAACAATTTTATTAAAGCAATTTCTTATCCACTATTATTATTACTTTTCTTAGTTTTGATTCTTTTAAGTATGCGTTTTTTCTTATTACCTGAGTTATTGGCTAGTGGCATGATTCAACAAGGTAGTCTAGCAGTCTTATTTATTCATGATTTTCCAATATTGATTTTCGTTATTATATTTTGTGGCTTTTGCTTTACATTATATTTTAGACAGAACAGAAAAAAACAAAGTTATTTAGCCCGTTATACTAGATTATCGAAATTTCCGCTAATTGGTAGTTTGCATCGAGATTATTACTCAGCATATTTTGCTTTAGAGTGGGGGAAATTATTTAATCAAGGTTTGGAACTAATTCAAATCATTCAATGTTTATTGGTAACCGATCGTGATTCGCTGATGAAAGATTTAGCCGAAGATTTACAAACTGCTTTAAATAACGGCCAGTCGTTACCGGAACAAATAAAAAAATATCCGTTTTTGACACAAGAATTTAGTCAAATCATATTGCAAGGACAAGCCCGTGGAAATTTAGGTAAGGAATTATTGATTTATAGTGAAATTATTTGGCAACGGTTATTTAGTCGTATTGAATGGATGATTTCCTGGTTGCAGCCACTAATTTTTTTGTTTGTTGCTGTGTTGATTGTCAGTATTTATGTGGCTATGTTATTACCTATAACTAGCGGATTGGAGGGTTTTTAGTGAAAAGAATACAAAAAGGCTTTACGCTTTTAGAAATGTTGGTTGTTTTATTTGTGATCAGTCTATTATTGTTACTGTTTGTACCAAAAATCATGGAGCAACGAAAAATGGCTGAGGAAAAAAATAATGCTGCGGTTGTAAAAGTAGTGGAAACACAAATTCAGTTATATGAAATGGAACATGATGGTCAGAGTCCCAGCGAAGGTGATTTGGTCCCTAATTATGTGGATGCTAAGCAGTACAAAATTTATCAGGAAAATAAGAAATGATTAAGCGTCAAGGTTTTACTTTATTTGAGATGTTACTGGTTTTATTTGTTGTAACCAGCTTTGTCTTGTTACCAACTTTAGCGATTGGAAAATGGCATAGTAAGCTCACACAAAATTTCTTTTTTTATCGGATTGAAAAATCCCTTTTACATTTTCAACAATTGGCCATTACCCAGGGAACTCGATCATCCGTTTATCTTTCCAAAGAGAACCAAGAACTCATTTTCATGATTGCCAACGATCCAGAAGCTAAAAAAAATATCAGTTTACCCGAGGATATTCGGTTATTAAATAATAGCTATACCATCTATTTTAAAAGCGGTACAGGAAACATTTCAATTTCTAAAAGTCCCGGCAGTTTTTCGAATATTATTTTTAAACAATTAAGCACGGATAAACAAATCATTTATCAATTCATGCTAGGAAGTGGACGTTTTGAAAGGAAGTAAGGGTTATATTTTAATAGAAAGTGTCGTTGCTTTAGGGATTCTTTGTGTAATTGTCTTTGGTTATTTGGATTTATCAGTCAAGCTTCAGATAAATCAAGAATCTCAAATGCAGCAGTTGGCAGATTATCGCAGTCTTTATATGGCGAGTCGTCGTTTGCGTATTACCGGAGAGGTAGGAGATGACAATGTCCAAGGTTCAGCAGAGAATTGTTGGGTGGAAAAAGGGACAGCTAAGATTGGCAAAGAATAAAGGATTCACTTTGATAGAATGTTTAGTGGCACTTTTGATGTTGAGCGGTTTATTACTTTTAATCAGTGGCTTGTTTAAGCATGTCCAACAAACTGAAAAAGTTGTCTCCAGTCATAACGAAAGAGAATGGCAAGTTTTTTTGTTACAGCTGGAAAATGAATTGGAAGAAGTTGAAATTAATCGTGTTGAGAGAAATCAAATTTTGGGAATGGAGGAAGAAAAGAGCGTCAAAATTTATTTGGTAAATAAAAAAATCGCCAAAAGTAAAAATAATGGTCATCAGCCATTACTGACTGACGTAAAAAAATTCACTTGCCAACAAGAAGGAGCGGAGATATTCTTTGAAGTCACATTTACAGACAATTTGGTCAAAAAGGACAGTTACATCATATCCCGGAGGTATTCTGCTGACGGTGATGCTGGTGCTTTTCTTGTTTAGTTTTTTAGCTTTACAATTACTAACTAGTTACCAAGAAACGATAGATTTTAATCATCAAAGTCAAAAACTGTATCAAGGAAAAACGGCAAAAGAATTATTTTTAATTGATTATCCTAATTTGCCACAAGAAAGTGGAGAATGGCCTTTTAATCTGGGGGAACTTGTTTATCATAGGAACGGACAAAAACTAGTAATCGTAGTAAAATTAAAAGACAAACAATATCTTTTTTACGAGGCTGTATCGAATAATGCAGAAAATTAGTATAGTCTGTTTAACAGATTAAACAGGAAAGAAACTTTTATTTAACAATCAAGAAAGCGATTGATATTTTTTGAAAACTCAGCTAAAATAAAACAGGTATCGAAGGTGTTATATATTTTTTGTGAGGTGTAAGATGGATACAGAAAAAATTGAGCAGGCTTTTGCTTTGATGGAAAGCACAATTTCTCAGTTGCAACAAGGATTAGACACTTCTTTTTTTGACGCCTATATCGAAAATGCAGAGAATTTGGTAGACAATGCCAAAGTCCGAATAGTGGACGGCCAACCTAATGCAGAAATTGTTTCGCAGGTTGAAAAAGTTTATCAAGAAATTTTAGCGTTGGATTTAAGTAGTGAGGAATGGCGTAAGTTAAGTCAATTATTATTGTTAAAAGGTGCTAGAGGGGAACAATTACAACCTAATCATCAGTTAACACCTGATAGTATTGGGTTTTTATTTGTGTTTCTGATTGAGCAGTTAACAAAAAATAAAGCAGAAAACTTGCGGGTGCTAGATGTTGCCGTTGGTATGGGAAATTTATTGTTAACTATTTTGATTAATCTACAATTAGCACAGTACAATGTACATGGTATTGGGGTCGATATTGATGAAACTTTATTGGCTATCGCAGCTTCTGACAGTTTGTTAAGCGAAACTGAGTTGGAATTATTTCATCAAGATAGCTTGCAAGACTTATTGGTGGACCCAGTTGATTTTGCTGTGGCAGATTTGCCCGTTGGATTTTATCCACACGATGAAAAGGCAGCATCATTTATCACTCATGCCACGAAAGATCACAGTTATGCCCATCATCTATTGTTAGAACAAGGGATGAATTATGTGAAAGACAATGGCTATGGTTTGTTTTTAGTTCCAAGTAACTTTTTGGAGGCAGAACAAGGCCCATTGTTACAGAAATGGCTGAAAGAGAAAGTTTATTTACAAGGTATTATCCAATTACCAGATGAATTATTCCAGTCAGTCCATTCAAGAAAAAGTATTGTTATATTGCAAAAACCAGGAGCGTTAGCAGAACAAGCCAAAAAAGTCTTGTTGGTAAAATTACCTACGCTAAAAGATCCTGCCAAAGTGTCACAATTTTTCAGCGAATTCGAGGAATGGAAATCCTCTAATTTATAGTAAAAAAACAAAGGAGAGTTTACTTAAAATGTCAAAGACAATTGCAATCAATGCCGGAAGTTCTAGTTTGAAATGGCAGTTATACCAAATGCCTGAGGAAACCGTAATCGCCAAAGGAATCGTCGAAAGAATTGGAATCAATGATTCAATCTTCACAATCAAATATGGCGAAGGTGAAAAATTTAATCAAACACTAGATATTAAAGATCATGAAATTGCTGTTCAAATGCTGTTAGATAAACTAATTGATTTAAAAATCATTGGTTCATTTGATGAAATTACTGGCGTTGGCCACCGTGTCGTAGCAGGTGGAGAATACTTTAAAGATTCAGTCGTAATTGACGACGATGTCTTAGCAAAAATCGAAGAATTAAGTGAATTTGCTCCATTACACAACCCAGCCAATGCAATGGGAATCAAAGCTTTCAGAAATATTTTACCAAACATTACAAGTGTGGCTGTGTTTGATACATCATTCCACGCAACAATGCCTAAAGTAAATTATATGTACAGCTTGCCAAAAGAATATTATGAAAAATACGCTGCTCGTAAATATGGTTTCCACGGAACAAGCCATCGTTATGTGTCCGAAAGAGCGGCAGAATTATTAGGCAAACCTTTGGCAGAAACTAAAATTATCACAGCACATATCGGAAATGGTGGTTCAATCGCTGCTGTTTTAGGTGGAAAATCTGTCGACACTTCAATGGGCTTCACGCCACTTGCAGGTTTAACAATGGGAACTCGTTCTGGTGATGTGGATGCTTCTCTATTACCATACATTATGGAAAAAGAAGGCATTGCTAACATTAACGAAATGATCGATATCTTAAATAAAAAATCTGGTGTTTTAGGAATTACTGGTTTATCAAGTGATATGCGTGATATCGAAGATGCATACGCTGAAGGAAATGAAGATGCCATTTTAGCAATGGAAATTTATACTGATCGGATTCGTAAATATATTGCGCAATATATTTCAGTAATGGATGGTGTAGATGCAATCGTCTTTACTGCTGGCGTTGGTGAAAATGCTGACTTAGTTCGCGACATGGTTACAGCAAATATGTCTTGGTTTGGTGTTGAAATCGACAAAGAATTAAACAAAAAAATCCATGGTAAAGAAGCAGAAATCTCAACAGCTGACTCTCGTGTAAAAGTTTACGTGATTCCGACTGATGAAGAAGTAATGATTGCCCGCGACGTAGAACGTTTAAGCAAATAAGCAACGAATCATTCAATATTGTATTTAAGAGTGTTAAACTGAAATAAAGTTTAACACTCTTTTTTTGTAAAATTAGTATTATGTAAATGAAAAAAATTTTAAATTTGGAACAGACTTTTATAAAAATATTTCCATTATGTAGGAGGCGTCATGATGACAACCACAATCTTAATTGATCATCCTTATCAAAAAAGTTTTAATCACCAAATCAAAGAAAATTTAATCAGCCATTTAATCACTGATAAAAAAGATTATCAAGTAATTGACCTAAATGCTGATCGGTTTAATCCTGTTATGACAGAAAATGAGTTGGCTGTTTATCAAGCAGGAAAAGTATTAGATCCATTGATTGAAAAATACATGGAAATATTGAAAGATACACAGCAGTTAATAATTATTTTTCCTGTTTGGTGGTATGCTACACCAGCAAGTTTGAAAGGTTTTTTAGATAAGATTTTGCTAAATCAATTTGCTTTTTATGATGAAGGAAATGGAATTCAGCCGCTATTGAAGATTGATTCAGCAGTTGTATTTTCAACATCAGAACAATCGACTGAAAGTCTGAAAGAACGTTGCAATGATAGTTATCGTCACCAGCTGATTACTACGCTAAAGGATGTGGGTGTGAAAAAAGTAGCTTGGCATCATTTGGATTTAATTGGTACGATTTCTTCAGAGGAACGGCAAGAATTCCTGAATCGTGCCTACAAAAATTTAAAATAGTTATTATTTGATTGTTTTTTGAAATAAGTGTATATTCTTATTTAATCAAAGGGATGGTGTTCCCCTATAACCGCTGCAAAGCTGATGACACCTATTGCAAGTTAAATTTTTTTGCCTGCTTACAAAAAAATTTACCTTTCGATAGGTGTTTTTTTGTTTGCAAAAATAAGGAGGAATTATCATGTCAACAGTTATTGAAAATGTAAAAGCTCGGGAAATTTTTGATTCAAGAGGAAATCCAACTGTCGAAGTCGATATTATATTAACAGATGGGACGTTAGGTCGTGCTGAAGTTCCTAGCGGTGCCTCAACTGGGGACCGTGAAGCAGTTGAATTAAGAGATGGCGGTAGTCGCTTGCAAGGTAAAGGTGTGTTAAAAGCCGTAGACAATGTAAATACAGAAATTAAAAATGCTTTGATCGGTAAAAGACCTTTTGATCAAGCTGTAATTGATCAAATTATGATTGATCTGGATGGAACGGATAACAAAAGTCGTTTAGGTGCTAATGCGATTTTAGGTGTATCAATGGCAGTAGCTAGAGCTGCAGCAGCGAGCAAAAATATTCCTCTATATCGTTATTTAGGTGGAGTAGATTTAGAACTACCACAACCTTTTTTTAACGTAATTAATGGTGGGGTTCACGCAGATTCAGGAATTGATGTGCAAGAATTTCTAATTACGCCAGTAAAACGTGAAAGCTTTCGCGATGGTGTGGAAAAAATTGCTAATATTTATCATACTTTGAAAGCTATTTTAGCTAATAATGGTTATGAAACAGCGGTTGGTGATGAAGGTGGCTTTGCTCCTAAATTACCCTCAACTGAAGTAGCCATTGAAACATTGATTAAAGCAATTGAAACGGCTGGCTATACACCAATTGAAGAAATTGCCATAGCGATTGATCCAGCATCCAGTGAATTTTACGATGATGCTAGCAAAAAATACAAATTCGAAGGCAAAGAATTATCTTCTGCTGAAATGTTGACTTATTACCAAAATCTAGTTGCAAAATACCCGATTATTATTTCAATAGAAGATGGTTTTTCTGAACATGACTGGGACGGTTTTAAATTAATGACGGAGGCAATGAAAGATAAAATTCAATTAGTAGGCGATGACATATTTGTCACCAATCCGAAGATTTTTGCAGACGGAATTAAAAATGGTATTGCCAATTCTATTTTAATTAAATTAAACCAAATTGGAACAGTATCTGAATCAATCGAAACGATTCGGATGGCACGGGAAAATGGCTATACTACTATGATTTCTCATCGTTCTGGCGAAACAGGAGATACATTTATTGCTGATTTTGCTGTGGCTTTGAGTGCTGGCCAAATCAAAACGGGTTCAATGGCGCGTAGTGAACGCGTAGAAAAATACAATCAATTCTTACGGATAGAAGAAGAACTTGAAGGACAAGCTATACTAGCTCATTTTCCTAAAGAAAGCTTATAGAATTTTATAAAAAAATTAAACCAACTAAAAAATAACTTGTCTCCTCCTTTCTTTATCGTTAAACTATTTTAGATGACGAAGAGAGAAGGAGATTTTTATTAAATGGAAAAGCAGGCACGGTCTGAAAAAAATGTAGGTAGTTGGATATTACGTTTTGTTAAAGGGATGTTTATCGGTTCAGGTTTTATTTTACCGGGAATCAGTGGCGGGGCATTGGCGGCAGTTTTTGGTATTTATGAACGAATTATTTCTTTTTTAGCCCATATAACGCGAAATTTTAAAGAAAATGTTTTATTTTTTATTCCAGTAGGTTTAGGTGGCTTGACTGGGGTTTTTGTTTTATCTTTTGCGGTCAGTTTTTTACTCGGTTCCTTTGAGACTATTATGCTATGGTTTTTTGTGGGTTGTATTATTGGAACTGTGCCGGCATTGTGGAAAGAAGCGGGGAAAAAAGGTCGCGATACGAAAGATATGATTATTTTAGTCGTGAGTTTTGTAGTTGGCTTTTTATTTTTATGGCAAGGCTCTAGCTTATTTGGGGAAGTGGATCAAAACTTTTTCACTTGGATGATTGCTGGCGGCTTGATTGGTTTAGGTTTAATTGTACCTGGACTGAGCCCTTCAAACTTTTTAGTTTATATGGGGATGTATAAAGCGATGGCTGATGGTTTTAAGACAATTGATTTAGGCGTGATTATTCCGATTGGTATTGGTGGATTAGTCGTGGTACTAAGTCTATCTAAAGTAATGGATTGGGTTTTTGCGAGATACTATGCACCGATGTTCCATTTTATTCTAGGAATTGTTTTTGCATCGACAGTAATGATTGTACCGACAAATTATGCAGGATTTAGCTTTTTGGCCTTCTTTGCCTGTGGTGTATTGTGTATTTTAGGTGCTGGTTTAGGCTGGTGGATGAGCCGTTTAGAAGAGCGTTATGTTCCTGAAGATTAAAAAAAATTTATTTTTCTCTTGCAATTTTAAATAAATCTAGTTAGTATAAGAACAAGCATTTGGATTAGTAATAAATTTTTACGGTAGCAGAGAGTTGATTCACCGGCTGAAAGATCAACACACCCACTGAAATTTATGAACCTACCAAAGAAGCCTATTGTGAAAACAATACGTGACTCTAGCGTTAATAGAGCTGAAAGTTGGATCAAATAAGTTTTGATCAAGCAAGGTGGTACCGCGAAATTATCCGTTTCGTCCTTACATTTACGTGAGGACGGAGCGGTTTTTTTATTGGCAATTTTATTTTAGGAGGAGACAATATGTCAGATTTACAAAGAGAAGATTTTTCAAAATGGTATTTGCAAACTATCCAAAAAGCTGATTTGATGGATTATTCACCTGTTCGAGGATGTATCATTTTTAAACCAGATGGTTTTGAATTGTGGCAGCATATCCAAGATGATTTCAACAAATATTTACGGACGCAAGATATCCGCAATGTTTATTTTCCAATGTTGATTCCTAAACATTTCTTAGAAAAAGAAGAAGAACACGTGGAAGGTTTTGCACCAGAACTACCATGGTTAACTCGTGTTGGTGATGAAGAATTAGAAGAACCTTATGCGTTACGTCCAACTTCTGAAACGTTAATTGGTGATGCTTTTTCCAATTGGGTGAATTCTTATCGTGATTTACCATTAGAAATTAATCAATGGGCCAATGTTTTCCGTTGGGAAAAGAAAACTATGCCATTTTTACGGACCTCTGAATTTTTATGGCAAGAAGGTCATACAGCTCACGAAACTGAAGAAGATGCGCGTCGTCGGACAATGTCAATTTTAGAAGCTTATGCAACTTTGATTGAAGACACGTTGGCTATTCCAGTTTATCGTGGTCAAAAAACGCCATCTGAACGATTTGCTGGTGCGGTGGATACTTATTCTGTTGAAGCAATGATGCGAGATGGTAAAGCAGTTCAAGCAGGAACGTCACACTATTTAGGTCAAAATTTTGCGGAAGCTTTTGATATTAAATTCTTGAATCGTAATAACGAACATGATTTTGTTTATACAACATCATGGGGTATTTCTACTCGTTTAATTGGCGCATTAATCATGGTTCATGGAGATGAGCAAGGCTTGGTATTACCACCAAAAGTGGCACCAACTCAAGTTATTTTAGTTCCAGTTGGTCCTTGGCAAAAAAATCCAGCAATCTTAGATAAATTAAAAGAAATCAAAACTCAATTACAAGATACAGGATTACGTGTGAGAATTGATGAAACTGATAATACACCAGGTTATAAATTTAATGAGTGGGAATTAAAAGGTGCACCATTACGAGTAGAATTTGGCCCTAGAGATTTAGAAAATAATCAAGTTGTCGTGAAAATGCGTGATTTGGCCGACAAAGAGTCAGTTTCTCTAAATGAGTTAACAAATTACGTAACAGAACAATTAGATATTATGCAAAAACGGTTATTTGAAAGTGCTAAAGTTCGTTATGCTGAAAATGAGCATACTGATGTAGATACTTTAGATGAATTAAAAGCCCACATTGAAAAATCTAAGACAGCTGGTGAAACACCAGGATTTGTGTTAATTGGTTGGGATGGGACAGAAGAAACCGAAGCCAAAATTAAAGAAGAAACAGGTTTTACAACACGAAATATTCCATTCAATCCACCAGTTGAAAAAACGGTTGATATCGTTTCTGGCAAACCAGCGAAACATACGGTTTGGATTGCTCGGGCGTATTAATAAATCTGTCGCTTAAAAATACTAAATGATGAGCATCGCTAGAATACGGAAATCAGCCACCAGTTAGCAGATGTGAAGAGTTTTTAACAGGAAAGGTAATTTTAAGCTAGGAAAAAGAGTTTGAGCCGAGTGCTTTAAACTCTTTTTTTGTTATAATAAACCAAAAAGAGGTTTGAGTATGAAAATTATTGTATTAGATGGCCATGGACTAAATCCAGGCGACTTAAGTTGGGCCGGCTTTGAAAAATTAGGTGAGGTGACGATTTATGATCGCACACCACAAAATGAGCAAATTATTTTAGAGCGAATCGGGGATGCAGAAATAGTCCTAGTAAATAAAGTGATTTTATCTGCAGAAGTGATTGAAAAAGCCTCTCATTTAAAGTACATTGGCGTCAACGCCACAGGATTTAATGTGGTAGACATTGAGGCCGCACGCAAGAGAAATATTCCAGTGACCAATATTCCGACTTACGGAACAGATGCTGTCGCACAATTTACTTTTGCTTTATTATTGGAGATTGCAAGTCGTGTAGGTTTACATGATCATTCCGTTCATCAAGGAGATTGGCAAAAAAGTTTAGATTTCACTTATTTTTTAGCGCCCACTTTAGAGTTAAGTGGGAAAACTATTGGAATTATCGGTTATGGGGCAATTGGTCAAGCCGTGGCGAAAATTGCTCATGGTTTTTCAATGGAAGTTATTTATTATAATCATCGTGAAAAGACACCTCAAAATATTGGTGATCGACAAGTGTCTTTAGCCGAATTATATAGTAAAGCAGATATTGTTAGTTTGCATGTTCCCCAGACTCCTGAAACCACTCAGATGATTAATACTGCAGCGATTGACCAAATGAAAAATGATGTAATTGTGATTAATACAGCTCGGGGTGGTTTGTTGGATGAACAAGCGGTAACTGAAGCTTTAAATACTGGAAAAATCTCTGCGCTCGGTGTGGATGTTGTTTCTAGTGAACCAATCCAAGCAGATAATCCATTATTAAAAGCCAAAAATGCGGTAATTACGCCGCACATTGCTTGGTCACCAACTGAAGCTCGCAAACGGTTGATGGATATAGCTGTCGACAATCTAGATAACTTTTTAAAAGATACGCCAAAAAATGTAGTCAATTAAAAAATAGCGATGACGTTCAACTTTTCGTCATCGCTATTTGCTTATTTAAATAGTTGGTTGATTTTATCAAAATCAGCCTGTGATAAATGCAAGTCAACAGCTTTTGCATTGGCTTCAACTTGATCAGGTGTCTTAGCACCAGGAATCACGATACCAATTTGTGGATGTTTCATATACCAAGCTAAAACAAGTTGTGTAACTGTGGCATCGTAGTTTTTTGCGATTGGTTTTAATTGATCTACTTTAGTAATAATTTCTTTAAAGCGTTCTCCTCTGAAGTCGGGATTTTTACTACGTAAATCACTCGCAGGAAAAGTTGCTTCTTGATCATATTTTCCAGTAAGCAAACCAGAATCTAACGGATAGTAAGGGACAAAACTAATATGGTGTTTTTCTAAATAGGGGAATAAATCTTTCTCGTGTTCTCGATGTATTAAACTGTAACGGTCTTCAACAATATCTACATAGCCATTAGTATTGGCTTCTTTTAATTGTTCTAGAGAAAAGTTCGAGACACCAATGGCGCGGATTTTTCCGGCTTCTTTTAATTCATGCAAGGTTTTAACTGCTTCACGTTTATCGGTGTTTTCATCTGGAAAATGAATATAAAAGATGTCTAAATAGTTTGTTTGCAATCTTTGTAAAGCTTCTTCTACAGCATTTCTTAAAAATTCTGGACTATTGTTAAATTTGAAATCTTGTTTGGGATCGTGGGCTGCTTTGGTAGCAACGATCGCCCGGGCACGATCAAATTCTTCTTCTTGTAGGACTTCTCCAATTAATTCTTCAGAGTGTCCGTGACCATAAGAAAAAGCAGTATCTAATAAAGTAATTCCATTACGTAAAGCTACTCGAACCACTTCTTTTCCTGTTTCGTCACTCAAGTTAGGATACAGGTTGTGTCCCCCAACCGCATTTGTACCTAAACCTAAATCTGAAGCATAAACCTGAGATTTACCAATTTGAATATCTGCCAAAATTATCAGCTCCTTTTTATAATAGTTTAATCGAAAGTCAAAAAAAAAGCGATTCAAAATCATTTCGAATCACTTTTACTTGTATTATTGGAACAATTGATTGATTAAATCGTAGTCGATATTTGATAAACGAATATCCACGGCTTGGGCATTGGCTGAAACTTGTTCCGGTTTTTTAGCACCTGGAATGACAGCAGCAATCGCTGGATTTTTTAAATACCAAGCCAAAACCAATTGTGCAACAGTTGCATCATAATTTTTGGCAATCGGTTTTAGTTGGTCAACTTTGGAAACAATCTGTTGGAATCTTTCACCTTGAAAGTCAGGATTACCGTTCTTACCATTTTTAGCAAAAGTATCTGTTTGACTATATTTTCCCGTTAACAATCCTGAGGCCAATGGAAAGTAAGGAATAAAAGCGATGTTTTTTTCTTGTAAATAAGGAAGAACTTCATTTTCAAGTTCTCGATGAACCAAATTATAATGATCTTCGACGACATTTACATGACCATCTAAGTTAGCTGCTTTAATTTGTTCCAAAGAAAAGTTAGACACACCGATGGCTCGAATCTTACCGGCCTCTTTTAATTCATGTAAAGCTGCAACTGCTTCACGCTTATTGGTTGCTTCATCAGGGAAGTGGATGTAAAAAATATCGATATAATTGGTTTGTAATCTTTCTAAAGCTGATTCAACAGCGTTGGTTAAAAATTCTGGTGAGTTATTTGGCGCACCGTCTTGTGATAAATCTTGTGCAGCTTTGGTAGCAATGATTACTTTTGCTCGGTCGAATTCAGCTTCTTGTAAAACCTCACCAATTAATTCTTCTGATCTACCAAGACCATAGATAAAAGCTGTGTCCAGTAACGTCAAACCATTTCGTAGCGTAGTTCGGACCACTTCTTTACCAGTTTCATCAGCTAAACCCTTAAATAAATTATGACCACCGACTGCATTGGTTCCTAAGCCTAAATCCGTTGCATAAACACGAGATTTTCCAATTCTAACATCTGTCATTTTTAAAACGCTCCTCTTTATTTTAAAATATATATTTAGTTGTTAAATTAATTCTATGTTGGTCAGTTTAAAATGAAGTTGAAAAAAAAGAAACTATCTTGCTTTTTATTAATGAGAAACCTTGACTTTCTCATTTTTTTTTAGTAATTTAAACTTTGACAGTTCAATTTCGATGAAGGAAAAAGTAAGTGACGTGGTGTTGTAAAGAAATGATTGCCTTGGCTGAAAGTAATCACACATCTGGCTGCTGAAAGACATTCTGGAGATGAGTAGTGAAAAGCTATTCCGTTTAGCAAGCGTTAATTGTTTGAGAAGAGGAAACTCTAAAAAATAGGTGGTACCGCGATATTTCGCCCTTGTTCATTTGAACGAGGGCTTTTTTTGACTGCATATGTAAAGAAGGGAGCAAATAAAAGATGAGTTATCAAAGACCAAAAGGCACCAATGACATTTTACCAGGTGAAAGTGACAACTGGCTGTTTATTGAGGAAACGGCCCGATTATTATTTAACGATTACCAATATCAAGAGATTCGGACACCAATATTTGAACATTATGAAGTTATTGCTAGAAGTGTCGGGGATACTACGGATATTGTTTCAAAAGAAATGTACGATTTCTATGATAAAGGGGATCGGCATGTCACATTACGACCAGAAGGAACGGCACCCGTTGTCCGTGCATTCGTAGAAAATAAATTATTTGGACCAGAATATCAAAAACCCTACAAAGCATTTTATATGGGACCAATGTTTCGTTATGAACGCCCCCAAAAAGGTCGCTTGCGTCAATTTCATCAAATTGGGGTTGAAGCGCTGGGAAGTGAAAATCCAACTTTAGATGTTGAAACAATGTCAATGGCGATGGATTATTTTAAACAGTTAGGTTTAAAAAATATTCGACTGGTGATTAATTCTTTAGGTGATAAAGAAACGCGTCAAAATTACCGTCAAGCATTGATTGATTATCTTTTGCCACACGAAAATGAACTGAGTGAAGATTCAAAACGTCGACTACATGAAAATCCTTTACGAGTATTAGACAGCAAAGATAAAAAAGACCAAAAGTTTGTAACGGATGCGCCAAGTATTTTGGATTACTTGAGTCCTTATGCAAAAGAATATTTTGAACAAGTTACGAAAACACTGGATCATTTAGGCACACCATATGAGATTGATCATCGCATGGTACGTGGCTTAGATTATTATATGCATACTATCTTTGAAATTATGAGTGATGCACCGGGAATGGGGAGTCAATCGACTATCTGTGCTGGTGGCCGTTACGATGGTTTAGTAGAAGAGCTAGGTGGACCACAAACACCAGGAATTGGTTTTGCGATGGGTGAAGAAAGAATCTTAATGACATTAGCACAAGAAGATGTTTTGATTCCAGTAGCGAAACAATTAGATGCTTACGTTGTTGGTATAGGTGCTTTAACGAACATAGAAAGCTTAAAAATTGTACAGTCCATTCGTAATTTTGGTTTCTCTGCAGATCGTGATTTCATGGATCGCAAGGCAAAAGCGCAATTTAAATCAGCTGATAAAGCTGGAGCTAAGTTAATTTTAACGCTAGGAGAAGCGGAATTAGAAAATGGCACAATCAATGTGAAATCTTCAGCGACACGAGCTGAAAAAACTTTCCCATTGACTGAAATATATCATCACTTTGATGAAATTTACGATGAAATGATGACACCAGTTTTTGATTAATATCTTCGTTCAGAGGTTCCTTAACTGATGTAACGAGACATTGTCAAAACTTACTTAAAAAAATGAATATTAAACAATTGGTTAAAGGAGAAAAACAAAGATGGCAAAAAGAACAGTTTATGCGGGACTAGTTTCCGAAAAATATTTGGATCAACAAGTTACTTTAAAAGGTTGGGTCCAAAAGCGACGTGACTTAGGTGGCTTAATTTTTATTGATTTACGTGACCGTGAAGGAATTGTCCAAGTAGTCTTCAATCCAGAAGAATCAAAAGAAGCTTGGGAAGTTGCAGATCAATGCCGCAGTGAATTTGTCGTTGAAATTACTGGTAGAGTAATTAAGCGGGATGAAAATTCTGTTAATTTAAAAATGGCAACTGGATTATTCGAAGTGAAAGGTGAAGACATCACTATTTTAAATAGTGCGAAAACTCCTCCATTTTCAATTGAAGATGACCAAAATATTAGTGATGAAGTCCGTTTGAAATATCGTTATATGGATTTACGTCGTCCGAAAATGACTAGTAATATTAAATTACGTCATAATTTGACTAAATCAATTCGTCATTTTCTAGACAATAATGACTTCTTAGATATTGAAACACCAATTTTGGCAAAATCAACGCCAGAAGGTGCCCGTGATTATTTAGTGCCTTCACGGGTTCATCCAGGACATTTTTATGCCTTACCTCAATCACCACAAATTTTAAAACAATTATTGATGACTGCTGGCTTTGATCGTTATTATCAAATCGTTCGTTGTTTCCGTGATGAAGATTTACGGGGCGATCGTCAACCAGAATTTACCCAAGTCGATATTGAAACTAGTTTTTTAACGGCAGAAGAAATTCAAGAATACACGGAACAATTAATTGCTCAAGTGATGAAAGATATTAAAGGAATCGAAGTGACGTTACCTTTCCCACGGATTACTTGGGATGAAGCGATGACTCGTTACGGTTCAGATAAACCTGATACTCGTTTTGAAATGGAATTAATCGACGTGACTGAATTAGCTTCAGCAACAGATTTTAAAGTATTCCGTATGGCAACTGATAATGGTGGCGTGGTAAAAGTGTTAAATGCTAAAGGAGCCGCTGACAAATATTCTCGTAAAGAATTAGATCGTTTAAGTCAATTTGTCAGTCAATTTGGTGCGAAAGGTTTAGCTTGGATGAAAGTTGACGAAGCAGGCGAATTAACTGGACCAATCGCTAAGTTTGTTGGTAATATCGCAACTGATTTGAAAGAAGTAACCAACGCAGAACCTGGTGATGTCTTAATGTTTGCAGCAGATCAATTTTTAACTGCAGTAACTGCTCTAGGTGCTGTACGTTCAAAAGTTGGTAAAGAATTAGGTTTAATCGATGAAGATAAATTTAATTATCTTTGGGTCGTGGATTGGCCACAATTTGAATTTGATCAAGAAGCAGGACGTTATGTGTCTGCCCACCATCCATTTACGATGCCAAATGAATCGTCTATTCCAGATTTAAAAGACCATCCGGAAAAAGTGTATGCGCAAGCTTATGACATTGTTTTAAATGGTTATGAATTAGGTGGCGGATCACTACGGATTCACACACGAGAATTACAAGAACAAGTTTTTGAAACATTAGGTTTTTCAAGAGAAGAAGCCAATGACCAATTCGGATTCTTGTTGGAATCATTAGATTATGGTTTTCCGCCAATTGGTGGTTTAGCTTTAGGGTTAGATCGTTTCGCGATGTTACTAGCGGGCGAAGACAATATTCGTGAAGTAATTGCCTTTCCAAAAAATGGGAAAGCCGCTGATCCAATGTCTGATGCGCCAAGCACAGTGTCTCCATTACAACTTTATGAATTAAGCATTAACACAACAAACATCGAAGAATAAGAAATTCCTAAAGAAAGCACAGACTTATCCAGTTGGTGCTTTCTTTTTTCAAATAAACTCCGTATAATGTGAGTGACTTTTGATGAAAGAGGCGTTTAATTACATGTTAAAAAAGATAGCGGATTGGCCCTATCATGATTATGCAACAAGATTATCGGTGGCAGTTGTTTATGCTTTTATAGCTGCCATTGCGGTGAATTTTTTCTACCAACCTGGAAATATTTATTCCAGTGGGATTACTGGTTTCGCACAAATTTTGACTACTTTGTCTAAACAATTTGTCGGACACACAGTCCCAGTTTCAATTACTTTATTTGCTTTAAATATTCCGTTATTTGTTTTAGCTTGGTTTAAAATTGGTCATAAATTTACTTTCTTTACTTTTATTACCGTATTCTTAACATCCTTTTTCATTCATATTATTCCCGAAACGACTTTATCAACAGACCCGATTATTTGTGCGATATTCGGGGGCGCAATTTCAGGTGTAGGAATTGGCTTTGCCTTGAAAAATGGCTTGTCATCTGGTGGATTAGATATTTTAAGTATCACCATTCGTAAACAAACTGGTCGCTCAGTTGGGTCGATTTCGATGATTTTTAATGTAATGATTATGTTTGTGGCGGGACTTTTATTTGGTTGGCCTTACATGTTTTATTCGGCCTTTGCTATCTTTATGAGTGGGAAATTGACTGATGCATTGTATACGAAACAACGAAAGATGCAAGTCATGATTGTTACAAAGCAACCCGATAAAGTTATTGAAGCGATTCAAGATAGTATGCGACGGGGGATAACAATAATTAATGAAGCAGAAGGTGCTTATAAGCATGACAAACAGACGATTTTGTTTACTGTTGTCACTCGTTTTGAATTACCGGCATTAGAAGCCATTATGCGAGAAACTGATCCGTTGGCATTTGTTAGTATTTCAGAAAATGTTCGAATTTTGGGTCGTTTTTACGAAGAATCGATGGACTAAATTTAATCACTGCAGAGTAAGTGAGTGTCACTTGCTTTGCAGTTTTTTAATTTTAAATGAGGAAAAAAAATTATTTGTTAGTAAATGTTGCACTTTTAAGCAATAACTTTTAAGCTATATAAGTAGCTTTGATTATAGAAAGAAAAGATGGAAGAAAAAAATGGAGAAGAGACTTAAAACAAGTCGCTATATTACTGGATTTGATGGATTACGATCGCTTGCGGTAGTTGGTGTCATTTTATATCATTTATTACCTAATACAATGCAAGGTGGATTCTTAGGGGTACCGGTATTTTTTGTTGTCTCCGGTTATTTGATTACGGATTTATTACTACAAGAATATCGTCAAAATGGTCGGATCGCGGTTAAGCAATTTTATTATCGGCGCATGCGTCGTTTATATCCGGCTTTAGTCACGATGTTGATTTTCGCTTCGGCTTATATTACTTTATTTCAGCGTAATTTATTGAATAATTTGCGGGGAAATGTCTTGAGCAGTTTGGCTTATGTTAATAACTGGTGGCAGATTAATCATGGCATGTCTTATTTTGACCGCTTTGCTGCGGAATCTCCTTTTACGCACATTTGGTCATTGGCAGTTGAAACACAAAATTATTTAATTTGGCCAATCGTTTTTATCTTATTGATGAAGTTTGTTAAAAATCGAGGAAAAATGTTTTTAACAGTTACAGCATTGGCGATTTTATCAGCCATATGGATGGCGATTTTATATGTTCCTGGACAAGATCCAACAAGAGTATATTATGGAACTGATACGCGAATTTTTTCAATTCTTTTAGGAACAGCACTCGCATATATTTGGCCCAGTTCTCGTTTAAAAATGACAATTCCTCCCAAAGCTAAACGAACCCTAAATATTATTGGTTTTGTTTCATTGGCTTTGCTAATTCTTAGTTTCTTCACTATTTCAGATGGGACCACCTTTTTGTATTATGGAGGGATGTTCTTAATTAGTTTGTTAGTAGTCATTTTAGTGGCGATTACAGCTCATCCAGGCGCTAGTTTGAATCGGTTCTTAACCAATCCAGTTTTTGCTTGGTTAGGAAAAAGAAGCTATGGTATTTATTTGTATCAATTTCCAATTATGATTTTTTATGAGGCTAAGATAAATATTGCCAACCATGTATATTTACACGCTTTAATTGAAATCATTTTGATTTTAATTGCTACGGAACTTTCTTATCGTTTGGTAGAAAATCCTTTACGAAAATTCCAGTATGCAAGAACTTTTTCAGTTGTAAAAAATTGGGTGATGGCTCCGATCAAAAGTAAACAAAAAATTGGCTTGATCGCCGGAAGTCTAGTGTTTATTATTTCATTAGTGGGATTAATTATTGCTCCAACAAATCAAGTCGATGCCAATCAACAAAAATTGCAAGAACAAATTAAAAATAATCAAAAAGCAGCGGAAGAAAAACAAACTGCGGAGACAAAAACTAGTGACAGTTTGGAATCAGAAACAAAAGACAGCACCGAAGCTTCTGGCGAAATCAGTTTGGCTGAAAAATATAACTTGACCAATGCAGAAGTAAATATTGCTAAACGAATGAACGTTACAGCATACGGGGATTCCGTTTTATTGGCTGGTTCTAACGGTTTAACCTCATTGTTTCCTAAAATGACGGTGGATGGTGAAGTTGGTCGCCAATTGGCTGATGGAATTGAACAATTACAAACGATTAAAGACGATGGTAAACTGGAAGACACGGTATTATTAAGTTTAGGAACTAATGGTGCTTTCACTGAAGATGACATTGCACAAATTATGTCGATTATCGGGAAAAAACGAAGAGTTGTTGCAATCAATGTTTACGTTCCAACTCGGCGTTGGCAAAATGAAGTGAATCAATTATGGGATGTTTCAGCCCAGAAATATAAGAATCTGACTGTCATTGACTGGTATGATTATAGTAAAGATCATCCTGAATGGTTTTATGAAGATCAAGTCCATCCAAATGAAGAGGGCGATATCTATTACACTAGTCTTATCACGAAAGCCCTAGTAAAAGGACAATAAAATAAAAACGTTTTGTGAGATAAATTTTTCACAAAACGTTTTTTTGTTGATTAGATTGTAAATAGATATCCTTTTTTTGCCGATTTAATTTTTTAAAGGCAAATTCAGCTTTCATAGCGGCACTTTTACTGTCAAAAACTTCAGCATGAACCATTTGAACGGGCCGACGACTAAGTGGATGAGTATACTTAGCACCTTTTCCACTATTATGCTCTTTTAGACGACGAGACAAATCAGTAGTATAGCCGCCATAATAAGTTTGATCACGACACAACAGAACATAAAAATACGCATTAGTTGCCATAAAGCATATCCTTTAACGGTGGAGAATAGTTTCCCTGATCATCATAAGTAATTAATGGTGGTAAGAAACGTAGACCATCATTTTTTCCATCTTTAATGGCTTCTATTAATAAAATATTGGCTTCTTTATCAGCTTTAGGATAGACAAATTGAATTCTTTTCGGGGCCAAACGATTGGCCCGCAAGCAATCCAGTATTTCTAAAAAACGATCGGGGCGATGAACCATTGCAAAGCGACCATTGGTTTTGAGTAAATCTGCCGACATTTTGATCACCTCAGCTAGATTTGTTTCGATTTCATGTCGGGCAATTGCTAGATAAGGATTAGGGTTTTTTTGACTGAGAGGCAATTCCTTAAAATAAGGTGGATTGCAAACAACCAAATCAAAGGCATCTTTTCTAAAGATACTCAATGTATCTTTTAAGTTCAGTTGATGCATAGTCATTTGATTTTCTAAATGGTTGAGTAAAATACTTCGTTGGGCCATTTCGGCAAGACGTGGTTGAATTTCGATTTGTTCGATTTCAGCTGCTGTTTTTTGACTAATAAAAAGACCAACGGCACCATTTCCGGCACATAGATCCATAATTTTTCCTTTTTTCGGGACACGGGCAAAATTAGCTAATAAGACCGCATCAATTGAAAAAGAAAAAACTTCAGAGCTTTGAATAATTTGAATACCTTCAGCAAAAAGTTGATCAATTCTTTCTCCATTTTTTAACAATTGTTAAATCCCCCTTAAAAAAATCACGCCTATGTATTATACTACGTTTAGTACGCTTTAGGAACAGAGGAGAAAAAAGAATGTTTTTTAGATTTATTCGTGGCTTTGTAAGAATTTTTTTAGGCTTAATTAATGGCAATGCCCATTATCAAATGCAAGAAAATTTACCAAAAGACAAAAACTATATTTTAGTAGCCCCCCATCGGACTTGGTGGGATCCTTTTTACTTGGCGCTAGGAGCATCGCCGAAGCAGTTTGCATTTTTAGCCAAGGAAGAATTATATAAAAATGCTGTTATTCGTTATATTTTGGTTCATTTGAATGCATTTCCGGTGGATCGTGATAAGCCCGGGCCAAGTGTTATCAAACGACCAGTAAAATTGTTAAAGGACTCCGACAAAGGCTTGATTATGTTTCCTAGTGGCACGCGGCATTCGTCGGATTTAAAAGGTGGAATGGCCCTGATTGCTCGTTTAGCAAAAGTTCCGATTGTACCAAGTGTTTATCAAGGACCAGTAAAGTTTTCTGATTTATTTAAACGTCGTTCTGTTTACGTTCGTTATGGTGCACCGATTGATATTTCAGATATTAAAAAGCTTGATACAGCTGGATTAGCAGAAATTGAACGCAGAGTACAAACTGCCTTTAATCAGCTGGATTATGAAATCAATCCAGATTATAAATATTTGCCAAATAAAAAAGGTAGTGAACAAGATTAGTTCACTACTCAAACTGTAAACAAAATCCAAAATTTGGAGATTGTTTACAGTTTTTTTATTGCAGAAAGGGCAGGACATAAGTCAACCAAACCCAGCTGATGGGCATCACTAAAATCATCGCTGGTATCATATCAGCAGTAGGAAACATCCTAATTTTACTCATACGAAAGCCAGTCGCTAACATTAAGAAGCCACCACAAGCTTTAAAATCCAGAATCATTTCTGGTGTAGTCATTGGAAAAATCACGCCGGCAAATAAAAATAAGGCAAAAAAGATAACAAATTGTGGCAAGGCAATTACAGATACGACATAGCCTAAATTACTAGCAAAAATAACTGCTGTGAAGAAATCTAAAACAGATTTGGCGATTAAGATCGTATGATCACCAGTCATGCCAGCCGTCAAACTGCCGTATATACCTGTTCCGCTAGCGCAGAATAATACAATTGCTGTAACTAAACTATTGATAAATTCATCATGGGAAATTGCTAAGTTTTCGTGAGGAAATATTTTTCCAATCGGTCGTTGCATTAAAGCAGCGACTTTTTCAATTTGCTGACCAAAATGGAAAACCAAACCTAAAGTAGTACCGACAACGACTGCTAAGATGACGGCGGGCATATTGGCCATTTGAGTAATACTGGGAATTCCCATGGCGATGGCACAAATGCCAAAGACACCATTTAATTCATATTTTATTCTTTCAGTAGCTAAGTGTCCGAGTAACCCTCCGATGATACCACCTAATATAATCACGATTGAGTTAACGATAATTCCAATTGGCAAACTAAGACCTCCAAATCCATTCTTTACTTCCTAATGTTAACGTATCTTTCATGAAATAAAAAGATGATTTTCAGGATTGATGGAGCATAAAAGGTAAATAAACATTAATTCTGTTATAATATTGGGAAGGACTATTTTTAGAAAAAGGTGATGACGTGAAGTTTTTACATACCGCAGATTGGCATTTAGGGAAAAAATTGCATGGTTATGATTTGTATGACCAGCAAAAAGACATTTTACAAAAAATAGTTGCCCTAGCTTTGTCAGAAAAAGTGGATGCTGTGGTGATTGCGGGTGATATTTATGATCGTTCGATTCCGCCAGAAACCAGTGTAACATTATATAATCAAGTGATTGCTGAAATTAATTTAGAAGCAAAATTGCCGGTGTTAGTCATTTCTGGGAACCATGATAGTGGCACGCGTTTAGGTGCAGGGTCTATCTGGTTTAGCCAGACTCAATATGAATTAAAATCTAGGTTAGCTGAAAGCTTTGAACCAATCACGATTGATCAAACAGATTTTTATTTGTTGCCATATTTTGAACCAGTAGATGCACGAATTTATTTTGAAGATGAATCTATTCGATCGATTCATGATGCAATGCCAAAAGTGATAGAAAAAATTGTAGACAGCTTTGATCCAACAAAGAAACATATTCTGGTTAGCCATTTTTTTGTGACGGGTGCCAGTAAGACAGATTCGGAAACAAAAATAGAAGTGGGCGGCTTAGACGGGATCGATGGTCATCTATTGGCTCCATTTGATTATGTAGCATTGGGACATTTGCATCATAAAAATGCTTTGCAATTACCAAATGCTCGTTATAGTGGCTCGCCATTAAAGTATTCTTTATCGGAAAAAGATCAGGCAAAAGGTGTTTTTATTGTAGATACTAGCGACAAAGTAAGCTTTGAGTTTAAAACTTTGGCACCGTTATACGAAGTTGTTGAAATAACTGGTAGCTTTTCAGAATTAACAGATCCAAAATTTTATCAATCAATTAAACGGGATGATTATTTATCGATATTATTGACAGATCGTGCCATCATTCCTAATGTAATGAACCAATTAAAAGAAATTTATCCTCATATCTTACAAATAGAACGAGCTACTGGACGAGAAAATAGCGTAAAAAATCAAAAAAAAGCCGCTCGCATAAAAAGCAAAGGGCCGCAAGAATTAGTCATGGACTTTTTTACTGAGGTGACAGAAGAAAATCTTTCAGCTAAACAAATTGAATGGATTCAAGCGGAATTATCACAAGCCTTGAAAGAAGGAGGCGAAAAATAATGGTACCTAAAGAACTAAAGATGGAAAATTTTGGCCCCTTTTTAAATGAAACCGTTGATTTTGAAAAACTACAATCGTCGCCACTTTTCTTGATCAGTGGGAAAACGGGTGCTGGAAAGACTACTATTTTTGATGCTATCACTTTCGCTTTGTTCGGTGATCCGTCGGGGGATTTGCGCAGTGCTGAAGAAATCCGGTCTATCTTTGCCAAAAGTACCGACTTAACAAGAGTGGTATTTACTTTTGTCCATCATGGTAGAACTTATCAAATTGAACGTCAGCCGAAACAGACGATCGCCAAAAAAAACGGCAAGGGAAATACGATTAAAAATCAAAAAGTGCAATTAACGATTTTTGATGAAAATAATCGAGAAATTGAGAGTTATCAAAAAATTGATCGTGTGCGGGAGTTCTTAAGTCAACTATTACATTTGGAAAAAGAACAATTTCGCCAAATTGTGATGTTGCCCCAAGGAGAATTTCGCAACTTTTTAATGGCCAATAGTACCGAAAAAGAGTCTTTATTAAGAAATATTTTTGGAACCGGTTTTTATCGCCGTTTTACCGAAAAATTGAAACAAAAAAGACAGGCCTATGATCAAGAAGTTGCAGAAACGATGGTACTGATTGATCAATTATTTGAACAAATAGAAAGTGAAAAAGGCTTAAGTTATCAAGAATCATTAAATAATACTCATCTGTATTTAACTATTGAAAAGAAAAAATTGTCTGACCAAGAAATTAGTTTAACTAGATTGCAAAAAGAAGTAATTGAAAAACAAACGATTTTTAATGAAGCTCAGCAGTTGGCGGCTTATTTTAAAGAGTACCACCAAACGAAAGTCGTTTTAGCAGAACAAAACCAAGAATTACCTGAAATTGCAGCAATAAAAGAACAGTTAATCATCGCTGAAACAATTGAAAAAATCCAACCTTTCATGGATGAAGAAATCAAGCAGCAAAGTATCTTAAAAACTCTTCGAGAAGAATTTATTAATAATACTAATGAAATTGAAAAAGTAGAAACTCAACAAGCTACATGGGAAACAACAGAAGCAACTTTACAGTTGGAAACTGAAGAATGGAAAGAGCGCCAACAACAGCTTCAACGATTAGAAAATATCTTACCGTTATTAGAACAGCAACACACATTGCAAACGGAGCAATCAGAGCTGCTAACTAAACAACAGTCAAAAGCAGATGAATTGGAAAAATTTAAGCTTGAACGCCAGCAACGACAAGAAAAAATCGCTAATCTAAAAGAAAAATTACACTCTGAAAAAGAATTTCAAGAACGTCGTTATCAAGAAGTACAATTTCAGACAATCTGTACTGAGTTAACTAGAAAACGACAGCGTGAATTTGAGCTACAAGAGTTAGAAGAAGATCAGCAAATCGAATTAGCAAAACTAATCGAAAAGACTTCTCGCTTAAGTAATCAAATGACTAGCGCGACTGCTGAATTTCAACAAATTCAGCATCGTTGGGCGAGCTTAGAAATCGCTCGTTTAAGCATGCAACTGATTCCAGGTGAGGCTTGTCCTGTTTGTGGCTCTCCAGAACATCCTAATCCAGCAAAACATGCAGAAATTTCTCTAATTGAGCTACAAGCATTACAAATTGAAATGGAAGAAAAAGAAGCCGTTTTAAAAAATTTGCAGATTGAAAAAGAAAAAACACAGGCTGTTTTTGAGAATCAACGGGTCAGCTTTAAAAAACTACAAGCTGAACGTCAGCAAATTCAAGAACAGCTACTTGAAGAAGAGACAGACTTCCTTAAAGAATTAACTGCTTTTTATCAAATCTCTATTTCTCAAGTTGAGATGGAAGATTTTCTTGCCAAAAAAATAACCGAAACTACTACACAATTGGCAGAGTTGAAAAAAATAGCTGAAGAAGTGGCTGAATTAAGTTTTACTGAAAAAGATTTAGAGTTGCAGGAGCAAACTTTGGTTAATCAATTAGCAGAAATAACAGCTGCTTTACAACTTTTAGAAGGTCGTTTGGCAGTTTTAAATGAACAAACTGATGATTGGCAACTAGAAGAGCTCATAGAAAAAATTACCATTGAAAAACAAGCTGTTTCAGGATATTTAAGTAAGATTGAAAGTCATCAGAAAATGGGTCAAGAATTAAAAACGCAGGTTACCTTATTAACAGAACGAAAAAAACAACTAGACCAATCAATTACTAATCAAGAAATACAACTTGCTGAAAAAACAGCAATAGTGAATGATGGTTTAAGACAAGCCGATCTGATGCGAGAAGCATTTAATTCATTGATAGAAAAAAATTATGTTGCTGCCGATTTGAAGGCACGGATACAAGACTTCGAAAATCGTTGTTTGATTTTACAAGATCGAATAAAAGTTTTGAGCAATCGCTTAGAAAATCAAAGAGAACCTGAACTAGAAATTTTAGCGGTAGCTTTAAAAACTATACAAGATAGACTAGAAGAAGCCCGTAAAATATATTATCAATTAGAAAATCACATCCGGCAACAACAACAGCTAGTTGATAAAATTGAAATTTTGCATGCTGAAAGTCAACAGCAATTAAGTGAACAGCAAGAAATTTCACAACTTTTTAATGTCATGAATGGGGACAATCCTAAAAAAATTGGATTGGAACGATACGTGTTAAAATGGTATTTATATGAAGTTTTAGCTAAGGCCAATCAGCAGTTTACGTTGTTGACTAACAATCGTTATCAGTTTGAATTAAATGAAACTGTTGGAAGTTATAAGGGTAGTACGGGTTTAGAAATCAATGTTTATGATGATCATGCCGGTCAAGTCCGTAGCGCGCAAACTTTATCAGGTGGTGAGAGCTTTATCGCTGCTTTATCGCTAGCATTGGGATTGGCAGAAGTAATCCAAAATCAAGCCGGTGGTGTTGCTATTGAAACACTCTTCATCGATGAAGGTTTTGGTTCACTAGATGAAGAGGCTTTGGAGATGGCCATGACTGCCTTAGAAAGTGTTGATAATAAAGGTCGTATGATTGGTATTATCAGTCATGTTAAAGAATTAAAAGAGCGTATCCCACAACAAATTATTGTGAAAACGAATGGTTCTGGTCAAAGCAAAATAACTTATCAGTTAGAAGAAAGAAGTGAAGTCAGATGAGATGGAGTATACCAGAAAAAGTAATCGATCGTGGACGAACTTATTTAAAAGAGGGTCGGGTGCTATCTGTCGTAGCGGATACTGCCAATCGGGTCTGGCATGCAGAAGTTTTAGGTAGCGAATTATACTTAGTAGATCTAGATGGCAGTGGTAAAGAAAATGATATTTGTGAATGTCCTTATTGGGAGGAACACAGTTATTGTAAACACACGGTAGCTGTTGAACTTTATCTACGGGAAAAAAATATGTCACGTGTGATTACACCGCAAACTTCTCAGGTTCAGACAGTCCAACAAACTGTTTCTTTTGCCGATTTATTGAATCAAGGCTTTACTCGACTTGAAAAAAATGAAGAGCAAGTGGAACCATTGACGATTGAATTTGTGGTTGAGGCAATTCCTACCAATCCGTATCATACCGAATTGGACTTATTAGCTGTTTCCTTAAAAATTAGTAATGATCCGAATGGGCGCAGTTATATTGTAAAAAATATCTATGATTTTTTACACGCATATCAAACGGAAACGACATACACTGTAAATAAACAATATCGTTTTCAAATAGAAGCTGGGGCATTTAATCCCGGCTGCCGTGATATTATTGAAGATTTAGTTGGTGTCAGTGAAACTTATCAATTGCTAGGAAAAAGTGGCTTACAAGTAAAAGGAAAACTGGATAAGCGCTTCTTGTTATTGCCTGTGCACCGTTTGCAGAGTTTATTAAAAGCCATGGAGGCAACTGATAACTTAACAGTTAAGATTGGCGAAAAAACGTATCATCAATTGTCCGAAGCACAAGAATTACCTTTACTATTCAAATTGGATAAAGTAGAGAATCATTATGAGTTGACGATTGAAGATCGAATGACCAATTATTATAGTAATTATTTCTTAGGCTTTAAAGATGACCAATACTATTTATTGAGTCACGCACAACAAGATACCTATTTAACATTGAAGCAATTAATGAAACGTTTAAAAGAACCTGTGATTACCTATGAACAAAGACAATTATCTCATTTATTCACAGATGTTTTACCGCATTTAAGAAGAATTGGTCAAGTAATTATCGCACCAGAAGTTTCGGCAGTAATGAAGGAAGAACCTTTGCGGGCAGTAGTTATTTTTCGACGGATTAAAGGAATGATTAAAGCAGAAGCAGAATTTCATTATGGCAATGCTTATTTTTCAACCAATGAAGAGCATCAAGGGAAAATTCCAAATAACGTTGAAATTCTCCGAGATCGTAAAAGAGAAGGCGAAATTTTGGCTTTATTTAACCAGTTCCGTTATACAAAAATTGATACAGGTTTTGAGAAAAAAATCCCAACAAAAGAAAATTTGTATTATTTCTTTAAAATTGAGATTGAAGCATTTCGACGTTTGGCAGAAGTGAAGATGGGCAAAAAATTACGCCAATTATTTTTAGATGGCGATGAGTATCAGCCAACAATCGAGGTTGATCAAGGCGGCACATGGCTAGATATTCATTTTGATATTAGTGGGATTAATAATAGTGAAATTGATCAAGTGTTAGACAGTTTACTGAGAAATGATCGCTTTTATACTTTGGAAAATGGCGAAATTATCAGTTTTGATTCAGAAGCTTTTCAAGAAACAAGTGCGATGATTGGTGACTTACGGGAAAGAATCAATGCAGAAAATGGCGTTATTCGCTTACCTAAAAGCCAAGGGATTGTGCTAGAGGGAAAATTAAGAAACAATCCCCAAGCGCAATTTAGCGAGAGTTTTAAAAAAATGGTTCAAGATTTAACTCATCCTGAAGATTATCCGGTAGAAATACCGCAAGAACTTGAAGCGACGTTGCGTCCTTACCAAGTAACTGGTTTTAAATGGCTGACTATGCTGAGTGATTATGGCTTAGGCGGTATTTTAGCTGATGAAATGGGTTTAGGTAAAACAATCCAAGTTATTACTTTCTTGTTAGCAAAAAAAGAAAGTGAAGCAATTAAGACGGTTATAGTTGCACCAGCAAGTTTAGTTTATAACTGGCAAGCAGAAATCAAAAAGTTTGCGCCAACTTTAAGTGTTGTAGTGGTTTCAGGCAATCGGACTGAACGAGAGCAGCAGTTAGCAGAAACGGTGGATATTGTTGTCACTTCTTATGCTAGCTTGCGCCAAGATCTTGATTTACATCAGGCTCAAAACTATCAATATTTGATTTTAGATGAAGCCCAAATGGTTAAAAATGCCAGCACAAAAACATCATTAGCTTTACGGCAATTAAAAATTCCTCATCGTTTTGCTTTAAGTGGGACGCCGATTGAGAATAATTTGGAAGAGTTGTGGTCATTATTTTCAATTGTGATGCCAGGGTTTTTCCCAACGATTGGGCATTTCCGCCAGCTACAAGTTAGTGAGATTGCCAAAATGATTCAACCCTTTGTTTTACGCCGTGATAAAGCGACAGTACTGCAAGATTTACCAGAAAGAATCGAATCAAATGTTTTAAGTGTCTTAACAGAAGAACAAAAAACGGTGTATTTAGCTTATCTACGGAGAATGAAACAAGAAGTTGATCAGATGGATTCGGCCACCTTCCGTAAGCAAAGAATTAGTATTTTAGCTGGTCTGACTCGTTTACGCCAGATTTGTGATGACCCGCGTTTATTTATGGAAGATTACCAAGGAGGCTCTGGTAAACTTGACCAAGTCAAAGAGTTAATCCAACAAGCCAAAGAAAATGGTCGGCGAGTATTATTGTTCTCACAATTTACTGGAATGCTTTCTTTAATGGAAGAGGAATTCGCTGAAATTGGGATTAGTAGTTTCTATTTACGAGGCAGCACTAAAGTTAAAGATCGGCTTGATATGGTGGATGCTTTTAACGCTGGTGAGAAAGATGTCTTTTTGATTTCTTTAAAGGCTGGTGGAACAGGTTTGAATCTTACTGGTGCTGATACAGTTATTCTATATGATTTATGGTGGAATCCTGCAGTGGAAGAACAGGCTGCCGGTCGAGCTCATCGTATCGGTCAAAAGAAAGTCGTCGAGGTTTGGCGGATGATTGCTGAAGGGACGATTGAGGAACGGATGAATCAATTACAACAAGAAAAACGTGAGCTGTTCCAAAAAGTTATTCAAGGAAATGAAGAACAAGTTAGCAAGTTAACTGAAGATGATATTCGCATGATTTTAAGTTTCGGCGAATAAAAAAAGGCCTCGCTAAAAATTTAGCGAGGTAATTTTTTTAGACATGTCAGAAAAGGTGTTGATCTCCAAATCAAAAAATGGTAGTTGGTCCTTTGTCAGTTTCCTGTTCTGGTGATTAAACCACCAAACTTTGAAGCCAGCATTTTTTGCACCAATCACGTCATTTTCATAACTATCACCGATATAGAGAATATTATCAGCTGGGAGTTGCAATTGTTTAGCAGCTAAACTAAAAATTAATTCATCAGGTTTTGAACTACCAACTGCCCCAGAAATAAAAATAGCTTCTGGAGAAATAAATTCAGTTACTTGTAAAGAATCAATTTTTTTCTGTTGATGTTCTTTTGGTCCGTTGGTAATGATACCAAGTGGGATTTTTTTTTCGTGTAGAAAGGATAAAGCAGATTTGATTTCTGGATCTAGCTTAATAGCTCTTAGCTCTTTTTCATAATTGTTTTGAAAAGTTTTTGCTAATTCTGGATTGATATCTTTGAAGTCTAAATCATTCAAAGCTGCGGTTATTCGTTCTTCTCGCATTTTTTCTAAAGACCAAATACCTGTGACACTTTTCTCAAAGTGTAGATCACTGTGATAACGAAAGCGGATAAATAATTTCGGTACGGTATTTATGTCAAAAGACGGAAAAGTTTTCATGATTGCATTTTTAAAAGGTTCGACTTGTTGGTAAAGAGTATCATCAACATCAAAAACGAGCGCGTTTATCATATTTTGCCTCCTTCATTTAGTAATAAAACTAGTATATCAGAAAAGAAAAGAGATCGATTAAAAAGTCAAATATTAAAAAAAAAAGAATGCTCTTGTTATATTAAAAAATTGCTGAACAAAGAAAAAAAACATCAAAAAACTTCAATCAAAAAAATTGAGCCTTTTTAAAATAATGATTGATAACAAAAAAAGTGGAACAATAGTATGATGAAAAAAAATCACATTTTTTGTTAAAAGTTTCCATTATTCTTAAAAAACATCATATTTACTTTTAACCTGAAGAGCACAAATAAACTCTAAATAGAACAGATATTCTCCCATAGATTAAATTTAAAATAACTAAATGTTAGTTATGAATATAAGAATAAAAAAACTGCTATCAGCAAAATTGTAAATAAATTCATCTATTCATCAACCTAGAAGGCGATTTCAACCAATGATGAAGAACATAATAAATTATTCTTTTTATTAAAATAGTAACTAGAAATAAATATTTTATAATAAAAGTATAACAGTTTTTAATCCTGTTCAATAATACAGGAAAATGATAAAAAATTAATTCGAAATAATTCACATATTTCAAATCCGCGCGGTCAATGGCATAAGAAAAGATGGAAAATTAAATAACACTAATATTTACTAAAAAAATGTACTCCTCCTCTTTTTTTTGTTACGTTTTTTATGTATAATAGTAAACAGATAGAAGCAAATGGCCTTCTGTTATAAAATTAACATTGGTCAAGAAAAGGAGTGATACATGTATGTTGACACTATATACTTCCCCTAGCTGCACATCATGTCGGAAAGCACGTGCTTGGTTACAAGAACATGAGATTCCTTACGTTGAACGGAACATTTTTTCTGAACCCTTGAATATCGACGAATTAAAGGATATTTTGCAAATGACTGAAGATGGAACTGAGGAGATCATATCAACTCGTTCAAAAGTATTCCAAAAGTTGAACATGAATTTAGATGATTTATCATTAAAAGAATTATTAGATTTAGTAAGAGAAAATCCAGGACTTTTACGTCGACCAATTATGATCGATGAAAAACGTCTACAAGTTGGATTTAATGAAGACGAAATTCGTCGTTTCTTACCAAGAGTTGTTCGTCAATACGAATTACGCCAAGCACAATTAATGGCGGGATTATAATTAATTAAAGTTTAAAGACTAAACTAGCCGGTCCAGATTGGATTTTCGGCTAGTTTTTTAATTTTTTCATCATAAAGTAAACGTGCTTTCTTTACATTTTGTTGGAATCAGTTACAATAAGGTTATATATCTAAATGAAATGAGGTGTGTTTAGATGGAGATGGAGCACATCAATGAAAATACCATTCGAGTCTTGATTGGTAATGAAGATCTAGCAGATCGTGGCATTACTTTTTTAGATTTGTTAGGTAACCATCGTGAAATTGAATCATTCTTTTATTCCATTTTAGAAGAAGTGGATGTAGAAGACGAGTTTAAAAGCAGTGAGGCAGTAACATTTCAAGTGTTACCGAAAAAAGACGGGCTTGAATTATTCATTAGCAAAAACATGTCTCAAGAAGAATTTAACAAAGCTGCGGATGCCTTGGAGTTAGAGTCAGGTGATTTTGATCAATTGATGCAACAACAGATTTTGTCTTCAACTAAAAGTTATGGCGGAAAAGATGATGTAGAACGCGTCAGAGTATTTGCTTTAGATAGTTTTGAAAATTTGATTGAGTTAGCCAACTATCATTTCTTAGATGATGCATGGTGTGATTTATATCAATTTAACGGACAGTACTATTTATTAGTGTTCTTTGATCCGGAATATTTCGGTGATTTTGCAGTGACCGACATTATTTCTGAAGTTTTAGAATATACCCATAGCACGACTGTTTCTCCAGAAGTTCTTGATGAATACGGAAAAATGTTGATGCGGCAAGATGCCATTGAAACAACGCGAAACTATTTTAAATAATTATTGAAAGATGATCTTTTTGGATCATCTTTTTTTTGCGTATCTTTTTTAAGGGTGATAAAAATGCTCTTTGGTTTTGATGAAAATAAAAAGCTTGTTAAAGCATCGACTACACAAAAAGATCGGACCATCTATTGTCCAGATTGTGGTGAAAGATTAATTTGTAAAGTAGGTATGATAAAAATTCCACATTTTTCTCATTTAAAAAATAGTCAATGTTGTAGTTTTTCAGAAGGAGAATCAGCGGAACATTTAGCGTACAAAGAAGGTTTTCAAAAATGGGGAAGGATTTTTGAGGAAGATTGGGAAATGGAAGCTATTTTGCCAGAAATTCCTCAGCGTCCAGATTTACTATCACAAAAATTAGTGATTGAAGTCCAGTGTTCACCTTTAAAAATAAGTCGTTTAGTAGAAAGAATTGCCGGTTATCATAAATATCAATACGAGGATTGGTGGCTTTTGGGTCCGAAGTTGACTCCGGAGAAAAAACTGACGCAATTACAAAAGGCTTTTTGCAGCTTTTCATCTGACAAGGGTTTGCATCTGTGGCTAGTGAATCAGCAAGGTGTTTTTTTATATTATTTTTTACGAGAAATCAATGGTGCACTGTTTGCTGATCGTCATCAGTGGATGCCATACTCTGTTTCTTTAAAAGAAATCTATCAGACAAGTTTTCAAAATCAACAACCGCTGATCCATCTGCGAAAAACAGATGCATCCAACTGGAAAAAACGATTGAATCAGCAATTGATAAAGAAAGATCCTTATATTTTACGTTTGCAAAAATATTTTTATCAAGCAAAGACACACTTATTATACTTACCAGAATGGTTTTATTGGCCTAGTTGGTATTTTATCTTTTATCAAGCAGATATATTGTTGTTTCGTTATTTAGTACAAGAAATTAGTGAGTATTCGATTGTGATGGAAGTATTTAAAAAATACTTACTTGATGAAAAAATTCTTTGGGGATTCCCTAGAATTAAACAACAGGAGATTTTGGATAAATTGTGGCAAGAAAGTATTTTTTTACTGAAAAAAAGCGAGAAATCTATTTAGAAACCATCTTTTAAAAAAATATGGTAAGATGAATCAACTAGAAGTAAAAGGAGTGTGCAATTCATGAATCAAGCAAAACAATTACCGACTAGAACGGAAGTACCTGAGGCGTTAACTTGGGACTTAACCCAGATTTTTCCCAGTGAACAGTCTTTCGAAACAGCTTTTGAATCATTAGCTAGCGAATTAAAAAATGCTGATCAAGTAAAGGGAACTTTAAAGATAAGTGCAGAAAAATTTCTTGCCGGAATAGAATATATTTTAGATATTTATCGTAAGGCCGAAGTTATTTATGTTTATGCACATTTAAAAAATGACCAAGATACTGCAAATACAACTTATCAAGGTTTATATGCCCGCGCATCAAGCTTAATTGCTCAAACTAGTGAAGCAGTTAGTTGGTTTGAACCTGAGGTCTTGTCTTTATCAGATGAAACGATCTGGGATTACTTTGAACAAGAACCTAAATTGGCAGTATATCGTCATTTTGTAGAACAAATCTTAGCTGAAAGAGCCCATATTTTGCCGGCAGAGCAAGAAGCATTATTAGCCGGTGCTAGTGAGATTTTTGGCAGTGCATCAGATACTTTTAGTATTATGAACAATGCAGATTTGAAATTTCCGATTGTTAAAGATGAAAATGGTGATGAGGTTCAATTAACTCATGGTATTTATGGACAACTGATGGAGAGTACTAATCGAAATGTCCGCAAAGCTGCTTTTGAGGCACTATATGAAGTCTATCATCAATTTAGAAATACTTTTGCCCAAACTCTTAGCTCACATGTCAAAGGACATAATTACAAAGCTAAAGTTCGTGGTTATAAGTCTGCTAGAGAAGCAGCCTTAGCAAGTAATCATATTCCAGAAAATGTTTATGATACCTTGATTTTAGTTGTTAACCAATATTTACCATTATTGCATCGTTATGTTGAGCTACGTAAAGAATTATTAAGTGTATCACAATTGCATATGTATGATATGTACACACCTTTACTTGCTGAAGCGCCGGTTAAATTCACATATGAAGAAGCCAAAGCGAAAACCTTGATTGCTTTACAGCCTCTTGGTGAGGAATATTTAGCGATTGTTGAAGAAGCTTTTGAAAATCGTTGGATTGATGTGGTAGAAAATCAAGGAAAACGCAGTGGCGCATATTCATCGGGTGCATATGATACCAATCCATATATTCTATTAAATTGGCATGATCAATTGAATGAGTTATTTACTTTGGTGCATGAAATGGGACATAGTGTGCACAGCTACTTTACACGTCACAATCAACCTTATGTGTATGGTGACTATTCAATTTTCTTAGCAGAAATTGCCTCGACAACGAATGAAAACATTTTAACGAGCCATTTATTGGAAACCGAAAAAGATCCAAAAGTGCGGGCGTATATTTTAAACCATTATTTGGATGGATTTAAAGGGACAATTTTCCGTCAAACACAATTTGCGGAGTTTGAGCATTTTATTCACACTGAAGATGCTGCTGGCAAACCTTTAACGAGTGAACATTTGAGTACGTATTATGGAGAACTAAATAAAAAGTATTACGGTTCTGTAATTGAAGATGATCCGGAAATTAAAGATGAATGGGCAAGGATTCCACATTTTTACTATAATTATTACGTTTATCAATATGCAACAGGTTTTTCTGCAGCTAGCGCCTTAGCGAAAAAAATTGTGGCAGAAGATAAGTCAGCTTTAGAAGCTTATTTAAATTATTTAAAAGCTGGTAGCAGTGATTATCCGATTGAAGTGATGAAAAAAGCTGGTGTTGATATGACTAAACCGGAATATATTGAAGATGCGATGGAAGTTTTTGCGAATCGTTTAGATGAACTGGAAACTTTAGTAGCAGAAATTAAAGGGCAATAAAAAAATAGGCTACCTAAAATTAATTTTAGGCAGCCTATTTTTTTATAGTAAAGATAAATGTTCATTGCTGGCTTTTTGATAAACTTGCCCGCAATGTGATTCAAATAATTGTCTTAAATTTTTAGTGCTTTCACATTGATCCATTAATAATTCTAGCTCTTCGCATCCTTGTGCTTTGACGCCAATTTCCATCTCACCAGAACAATTAAAGATGACTGCTGATGGGTGTGATTGAATAGCCATCTCTTGTGCCAATTGTTGATCTAACAGAAAAGCTTCTTTTACAAAACTTGATTGACGATCTTCTAAAAACATTTCCAAATCACCAGAAGTTCCTTGAAAGATATCTAAGACGAGTTCTTCAGAATAATTTTTTTTCTTTTGACCAATTTCTTCTTGAATCTTTAATAAAAAATCTCGACCACATTTTTTTCCTTGCATTTGTGCAGCTTTTACATCAATAGCTGTTTGATACATTATATTTGTGAGTTGATTTCTTAAGTTAAGGTCGTTCTGATTGCCTTCAAGGCTATCTATGTAATTTGTGACAGTTGTTAAATTTATCAAGGGCACTAAACGTAATTGAAATTTAACTTCACTGCGCTTGATAATACTTAAGAGTCTTTGTTCAATTTTTCGACATTTTATACCGATGGGGTTAACAAACAAAAAAACTTCCAGCAACGTGTAGCCTCCTCATGATTTTTTTAGTTCGAAATACTCTGAGCTGAAATAGCACGGAGTATTTTATTTTTGGCAGGTTGAAAATAGATACCTGCTTCCTTTAATAATGTTAAAAATTCTGCTTCGCTAGTCTGACTATCTTGGACTTCCAGTTCTAATTCAAAATCATGAAGACCTGCATACCAACTTTCATCAAGTGCCAATTTGCCAACAGCAATCGTTTGCTCAATCCGTTTAGTCGTTAGGCTTGCCAATAGTTGCAAATTATTCACTATAACACCATTTTTTTGCAGTTGTTCCTGGATTGCAGGTGTATTTTTAGGAAAAGCACCTGTTTCTTCAGCATTTTTAGCTTCAATTAAAGTAAGTTTGTCAGTAACCTCCAATAAGCCCACATTTTGTGGGATTTTCAAGGTTGCTTCAGCAGCATTTTGAAAATAGCGCACTCGTAAGCCACAATGTTGATTCTTTAAGTCAGAAGCTGCTGTATCAAAATATAGATTGGTTTGAGTGAAAGCAGCAACATTTTCTAAACCAAATTTATTTATAGCTAATTGATATTCAGCTTCAGTTAACATTGTTTTGTATTCAATCTCTAATTCCTGCGCCAAAAAAAATGCTCCTCTATATACAATCTGCAGGGTAAAAATCTCCCTAAGGTATATTGACACATAACCTTTAGTCGCGTCAAATGTTAAGTAATTATTCCATAAAAATGTAAATAAACTGTAACAATTAAAGATTTATCAGAAAGTGGAAGTTAATTTTGCATTGATTAAGTTTGTGATAATATAGGATAGAATGGAAAAAGAAGCGAGGGATTTGCATGGATAGAGACTGGGAAGCATTTCTTGCCCCTTATGAACTTGCCGTAGCAGAATTGAAAATTAAATTAAGAGGTCTGCGTAAACAATATCGTGAAAAAGAAGACCATGTACCAATTGAGTTTGTGACTGGTCGAGTAAAGCCAGCTGAAAGTATTTTAAATAAAGCCAAATTACGAGCCATCCCACTGGAACGCCTAGAAGAAGAAATGTCTGACATTGCTGGTTTGAGAATCATGTGCCAATTTGTTGAGGATATTCATCAAGTAGTCGAAGTTTTGCGGAGTCGTAAAGACATGAAAATTGTCCAAGAACGAGATTATATTACGAATCGTAAAGCAAGTGGCTATCGCTCGTATCATTTAGTGATCGAATATCCGGTGCAGATGTTAGAAGGCGAAAAAATCATTTTAGCAGAAATACAAATTAGAACATTGGCAATGAATTTCTGGGCAACAATCGAGCATTCTATGAATTATAAATATCAAGGTGAAATTCCTGATGAAATTAGTGATCGTTTGTTTCGTGCAGCTGAGGCAGCCTATCAATTAGACGAAGAAATGTCTAGTATCAGAGATGAGATTCAAGAAGCGCAACATGTCTTTTCTTATCGTAAATATCGAGAAAAAGGGAGTGACGAAAAATGAGTTTGCGGATTGGAATCATTCATAACAACGAGGCAGATTCACTAAGAGTTTTTCGTGATTTAAAACCTTTATTGAAAAAAAAAGGCGGGATTGAAATTGTCGAGCGTGATCCTGAATTAGTCATCTCAATTGGTGGAGATGGGACATTACTTTCAGCTTTTCATCGTTATAGTCATCAATTGGATCGCATTCGTTTTTTAGGAGTCCATACTGGCCATTTAGGTTTTTATACTGATTGGCGGGATTATGAATTACCAGAATTGGTAGATTCATTATGTAATGACAATAAGAACAGCGTAAATTATCCTTTATTAGATGTGATTGTTAATTTTTCAGATGGAAAGAGTCAACATTTTCTAGCATTAAATGAATCAACAATTCGAAAAGGCACTCGCACGATGGTTTGCGATGTTTATATTAAAGATGAACTATTCGAACGTTTTCGTGGAGATGGGCTAGCCATGTCGACACCAACTGGTTCAACGGCCCACAATAAAAGTGTCGGCGGTGCTGTTGTACATCCGAGTATTAATGCCATGCAATTAGCTGAGATCGCTTCATTAAATAATCGTGTCTTTAGAACATTGGGTTCACCAAGTATTTTAGGACCAGATGACTGGGTGGAAATCAAAGTAAAAAGTGCGGGTCAGCATTTAGTAACGATTGATCAACTAGATATTAGTGGTCAAGATATCGCTTCGATTCAGTATCGGATTGCGACAGAAAAAATTCAATTTGCGGCTTATCGCCACATGCATTTTTGGCGGCGTGTGAAAGAGGCCTTTATTCGTGAGGACTAACTTTGAAATTTGAATGGACTTATCAAGATGATGCATCAGTATTACTACGTACTTTTTTAAAAAAACAAGGGATCTCAAAAAAATTATTAGCAAAAATTAAATTTCAAGGCGGCGAAATTTACGTGAATCAGTCAATCGAAAACGTCTTGTATTCTTTAAAACCTTTTGATAAGGTAGCAGTTGTGATTCCTAACGAACTGCCCCATGAGACCTTGTTATTAGATGAAACGCCAATCGAGATTGTTTTTGAAGATGAACATCTTTTGATTGTTAACAAGCCCGCTAACGTGGCGTCGATTCCGGCGCAGTATCATCCTAATGGAACAATGGCTAATCGGGTAAAGGCTTATTATGTGCAACAAAATTATCCCGATCAAGTTGTCCATGTAGTCACTCGTTTAGATCGTGATACAACTGGGTTGATGTTATTTGCAAAGCATGGTTTTGCCCATGCGAAATTAGATCAAGCGTTACAAAACAAAACGTTGATCAAAAAATATCAAGCTTTAGTTAGTGGCAAAATAAATCATTTGAAGGATCATGAGATGATTGATTGCCCCATTGGACGTGACCTGTCTTCTTTATTGAAAAGGCAAGTAATTGAAAATGGACAAACTGCCTTAACAGAATATTGGTTAGAAAAGAAAAATGCAATTGTGGCATTAGTAGATATCCAATTACATACAGGAAGAACACACCAGATTCGCGTGCATTTTAGCGAGTTAGGTTGTCCGTTGCTAGGTGATGAACTCTATCACGGTAATCTTGATATGGGTATCAAACGTCAAGCATTGCATTGCTATTATTTAGCTTTTACCCATCCTTTTAGCAATGAAGAGCTAACTTTTAAATTACCCTTGCCATTAGACATGGGAGAAGTCGTAGAAAAGATTTGAGGTGAGTATAATGGATGAAAATCAAGAAGAACTTGAACAACATTTCCAACAGCTTAGAACTGAGTTACATCAAAATCAGTTACAGGATTTCCGTGAGCATTTTTTAGATTTACATGTTTATGATCAAGGGCAGTTTTATCAAGGTTTATCAGCTGACGAACGTCATTTGGTTTATGCTTATCTGTCTCCTGACGAGTTGGCTGACATGTTTGACGTGATTGAAGAAGACGATGAACATGTGGAAGAATATTTAACTGAGATGCGTCCACGATATGCCGCTGAAATGTTATCTCAAATGTACACCGATAATGCGGTGGATTTGCTAAATGAATTAGACAAAAAGTTGGTGCCCCAATTTTTAAGCTATATGGATAGTGAACATGCCAACGAGATTCGTGAATTATTACATTACGAAGATGAAACAGCCGGTTCATTAATGACGACAGAGTATGTCTCTATCGTAGCGAATCAAACGATGCGCTCCGCAATGTATGTCTTGAAATCTGAGGCTGAATTGGCAGAAACCATTTATTATACTTATGTAGTAAATAATGATAATCAATTAGTCGGAGTTATTTCTTTAAGAGATTTAATTATTAATGATGAAGATGCGATGGTAGCAGACGTCATGAGTGAGCGGGTAATTTCCGTTCACGTCGGTGATGATCAAGAAGATGTGGCGCAGACTTTTCGGGATTATGACTTTCTTGCCTTACCAGTTACAGACTATGAAGATCATTTATTAGGAATCGTGACAGTTGATGATATTATTGATGTCATTGATGATGAAGCAGCCAGTGATTACTCTGGTTTGGCGGGGGTTAACGTTGATGAAATCAGCGAAAATCCTTTAAAAGCTGCTTCAAGACGATTGCCTTGGCTGATTACTTTACTATTTTTAGGGATGACGACAGCAACTTTAATTAATCACTATGAAGCTTTGGTTAGTAAAGCGAGTATTTTAGCAGTATTTATTTCTTTGATTACCGGAACGGCCGGAAATGCTGGTACCCAATCTTTAGCAGTAGCCGTTAGAAGGTTAGCGATCTCTGATGATGAAGATAAAAGTTTTGGGCAATTAATTCTCAGTGAAATTTTAACAGGTTTGGTAACAGGTTTAGTGACGGGTGTTACTATTTTTGTTATTGTGGGTATTTGGAAGAGTAATTTTATTTTAGGGTTTGTCATTGGTACGGCTATGATGGCAGCGATAACTGTTGCCAATTTAGCAGGAAGTTTTATTCCGATGTTGATGGAAAAATTAGGTTTTGATCCAGCAGTAGCTTCTGGTCCATTTATTACGACTTTGAGCGATTTGACCAGCGTGCTGATTTATTTTAATATTGCTAGTATGTTTATGGATCGCTTTATTAATTAACTTCAAAAAAGAAAACACGGGTGAATGAAATGAAAAAAGCCTATGGAATTATTATTCGAAATGGATTAATTTTATTAGTGCGAACACCGGGGATACCCATCTGGGATCTACCAGGCGGTGTGTTACCGGAAAAAATCGGTGAACGAGAAGGTTTGCAACAAATTATTTATGAAAATCTTGATTTTGAAGCAAAGGTTAAAGAGCTGATTGGCATTTATACGAAGGAATATTCTGATGATATTACTTACATTTATAAAGTAGAAGAAGCAAAATATCAAAGTAAAATGGATTCTGATGTATATAGTGCCTATAGTTTTTTTGATATTGATAGTCTACCGCTAAATTTATACGGAGATCGCCGTAAGCAGATAAAAGATTTTCAAACTGGTCGTTATCCGATTCGTTTGCGTTTTAAGAAGAATAAATGGATTCATAGGGTTGAATCCTTTATCAAAGAAAAGAAGCCAAAACAACTTTGATAATGGTTGTTTTGGCTTCTTTTTAAAATGTCACAATCTTCGTTCCATGAGCTTCTTTTACGCCGAGAAATTCGGTAATTTTATCAATATTATTTGCATTAATTCCGCCTCCTGGCAAAATAATGATACGACCATCTGCGTAATCAACTAATTCCTTTAAGTACGGCAGACATTCATCAATTGTCTGAGTCGCTGGACCTCCGTGAGTTAAAATCCGGTCAATCCCTAATTGTACAAACCAATCAATTGTTTTCAGCTGTTCTTCATGACTTAATTCATCGAAAGCCATATGAAAAGTTGTTTGTAATCCGCTACTGTTGCCTAAAATCATTTCAACGGCTTCCTCATCAACTTCATTTTCTGCAGTTAGACAGCCAAATACGATGCCATCTATACCAGCATTTTTTGCATGAATTAAATCATTTTCAATAATCTTAAGTTCAAGATCATTATAAACAAAATTGCCGCCACGGGGGCGAATCATGGTCATAATCGGTACGTGTTTTTCACTAGCATAAGCCATTGCTTCTTCAATTACACCCAGGCTTGGTGTTGTTCCACCGACAGCTAGGTTATCACAAAGTTCAATCCGACTAGCGCCAGCAGCGATTGCTTTTGGTAAATCGGTAAAGTTTTCGGCACAAAATTCTTTAATCATTTTCCTACCTCCCTCAGATAGTGTAACATAGGAGTCAACAGATTAAGGATTAGAAATTGAGGAATAAAAATGTTGAAAAAAATTGATCTTGCTGAGAAATTTCTGAAGGAACATGGTGGCTATTTCCGCTGTCCAAAATGTCACCATCAGATGTCAGCTGTTGAAAAAAGTTTGATTTGTAAAAATAATCATCGTTTTGATCTAGCTAAAAAGGGCACTCTTTATTTTTTAGATCATCAAATTAAAACGGAATACCAAAAAGAGATGTTTGTCCCGCGAGGTAAAATGATTGCTTCTGGAATGTATCAACCTGTAATTAATCAAATCAGTGAATGGCAAAAAGGCGACAATATCTTAGATGTCGGCTGTGGTGAAGGAAGTTTTTTAAATCAATTGTCTCAGTTAAAAGAGATTCCGACGAAAATTGGCTTTGATATTTCTAAAGAGGGTATTTATTTAGCCACCAATCAACTAATAAAGGCTTTTTGGTGTGTCGCTGATTTAACCAATTTACCTTTTAGTGATGATTCTTTTACGACCATCTTAAATATATTTTCACCTTCACAATATAGTGAATTTCGGCGGGTATTAAAAAAAGGTGGGCAAGTTTTAAAAGTCGTCCCACAAGAGAACTATCTGAAAGAGTTGCGGGAAAAAGTCTTCCCTGATGGTAAACCCTATTCCAATCAAGCAGTGATTGAACGCTTCAAAGAAGAAATGTCTGATGTTAGACAGCGTCGTGTCACTTATGAATTTGACATTCCAGATAAATTACAATTAGATTTTCTAGAAATGTCACCTTTGGAATGGCAGGCGACAGCAGAAATAAAAGCCCAGTTAATCGCCAATCCACTGAAAAAAATTACGATTGATGTAGAGATCTTAGAAGGTTATTAGAGATAGCGTTTTCAGCAAAACTTTGTTGGTTTTCAGGGTTGATTTTCTTACTTCATGGTGGTATAGTACAAACAAGTTGTTTTTCATTGGTTTTTATCAGGTTCCTGTTCTGATAAAAGATAGTGAAAAGTGCTTCACTAACGTAGCAGCTCGCCGTGCAAGACACCGAGTTGATACGTTCTTTTTTTTGTCTAAATCAAGGAGGCCATCAAATGACAAATCATATCGTACTTTTTGAACCACAAATTCCAGCCAATACCGGCAACATTGCTCGTACTTGTGCTGCTACTAATTCACCCTTACATTTAATTGAACCCTTGGGATTTTCAACTGATGATAAACATTTAAAACGTGCAGGCTTAGATTATTGGCATGAGGTAAACATTACCTATCATGAAAATTTAGCGGCTTTTTTAACTTATGTGGGAGAAAATCCTTTGCATTTGATTACTAAATTTGCCAATCAAGTATATTCTGAAGTCAACTACCAAGATGAAAGAGATCATTATTTCATGTTTGGTAAAGAAACAACTGGCTTACCTGAGACTTTCATGCGTGAAAACGAAGAGAAATGCCTACGTATTCCTATGAATGACCAGCATGTGCGTTCGTTAAACTTATCCAACACGGTGGCGTTAGTTGTTTATGAAGCGTTAAGACAACAAAATTTTCCAGCTTTAGAGTTACAACATCATTATGAGCATGATAAATTAGATTAAAGTTTTTAATCTCATATTTGTCTTGAAACTATTTAAACTAGGAGGATTTCATGAAATTATATTTTACTCGTCATGGTAAAACACAATGGAATCAAGAAAAAAGATTTCAAGGAATGATGGGGGATTCTCCATTATTACCAGAAAGCTTTGCGGCGATTGAAGCTTTAGGAAAAACTTTAAAAGACATTCCTTTTGAAAAAATATATACCAGTAGTCAAAAACGTGCTTATTTGACCGCTGAAGGAATTAGCCAACATTTAGAACAACCTGTGCCGATTGTCAAAACCGATGATTTACGAGAATTAGGGTTAGGTAGTTTAGAAGGACAATTAATTGAAGAAATGCGGGAAAAATACCCAACTGACTTAGATAATCTACGACATCATTTGGAAAACTATCATCCGGAAGCTTTTGGTGGCGAACCGATTGAAGATATGTTGGCTCGAGTAGATGGGCTAGTTGGTGAAGCTGTTTTAGAAGCTAAAGAAGGTCCGCTATTATTTGTTGGTCATGGTGCAGCTTTAACCGCAGCTATTCAATCGTTAACGGGCAAACCTTTGTCTCAATTAAGGGAACAGGGTGGTTTGTTTAACAACAGTCTAACAGTTTTAGAAACTGATCATTTTGAACCGCCTTATAAAATGGTAAAATGGAATGATGTTAGTTTTCTAGCAGGTGTTAATCAGCAAATTGATGCAATGTTATAATTTTTAATAGTAGCTATATTTTTACGGGAGGTGAAACAATTGTCTGAGGAAATCTATCTTAAAGGGCGACTAGAAGCTATTTTCTACCAGAATCCTAGTAACTTTTACAAAGTTTTGTTGATAAAAATTACAGAGACCAATAGCGATTACTTGGAAAGTGAAATTGTCGCCACTGGTAGTTTTGGTGATCTTCAAGAAGATGAAGAATATCGTTTTGTCGGACAATTTGTGGATCACCCTAAATATGGCAAGCAATTTCAAGTTGAGCGTTATGAACAAGCCCAGCCTACTTCTACTAATGGGATTATCAATTATTTATCAAGTGAAAAATTTCCTGGAATCGGAAAGAAAACAGCAGAAAAAATTGTTGAAATCTTAGGAGAAGGTGCTATTGATGCCATTAATCAAAATCCCGACAACTTAAATCAGATTCCCAACCTAAACCAAAAGAAAAAAGCCCAAATTGTCGAGACTATTCGTAAAAATTATGGGATGGAACAAGTGATTGTTGGCTTAACAAAATATGGCTTTGGTAGCCGATTATCCTTTGCAATTTTTCAGATGTATCGCCAAGAAGCTTTAGATGTAATTCATGAAAATCCTTATCGCTTAGTGGAAGATATTGAAGGAATTGGCTTTAAAAAAGCTGATAATTTAGCTGAACAATTAGGCATAGCGGCTGACAGTAAGGCAAGAATTCGGGCAGCTATTTTACATCAGGTTAATGAAGATGCTAATCAAAGCGGCGATACTTACGTAGAAGCACAAGAATTATTAAACGAGACCTTGAATTTATTAGAAAATTCTCGTCCCGTGGAAATATCTCCTAATCAAGTAGCCGATACTATCATTGAATTAGTTGAAGAAGATAAAATTCAGCAGGATGCCACCAAAATATATGAGAATACCTTATTCTTTAGTGAGTGGGGCATTGCTTCTAGCATCGAACGATTATTGGCCCGTAAAAAAGAGATTAGTTATGATAAAAAAGAAATCACAAAAAAGTTACGGGTGATTGAAAAACGCTTAAAAATTACTTACGGAGATTCACAGGATCAAGCAATCCAAAAAGCAATCGCTTCACCATTATTTATTTTAACTGGTGGTCCAGGGACAGGAAAGACCACTGTAATTAATGGTATTGTACAATTATTTGCTGAATTGAATGATTTATCATTAGATCCTAGCGATTACACGCAAGCCATATTTCCAATTCTATTAGCGGCACCCACCGGACGGGCAGCCAAACGGATGAATGAAACCACCGAATTGCCAGCTAGTACGATTCATCGGTTATTGGGGTTAAATGGACGAGAAAAGACTCCTGAGATAGAAGCCAAGGATTTAGAAGGTGGCTTATTAATAGTCGATGAAATGTCGATGGTAGATACTTGGCTGGCTAATACGTTGCTAAAAGCGATCCCCAATAATATGCAAATTATTTTAGTTGGCGATAAAGATCAGTTGCCATCAGTTGGCCCAGGACAAGTCTTTCATGATTTATTACAAGTTGAAGATATTCCTAAGATGGAGCTAACAGAAATTTATCGTCAAGGTGACTCTTCTTCTATCATCCCATTAGCTCATGAAATTAAGGATGGTCGTTTACCTAAAGATTTTCAACAAAATCAAAAGGATCGTTCTTTTATTGCTTGTAATGCTTTTCAAATGGAACAAGTCATCCGCCAAATTGTTGAGAAGGCGAAGCAAAAAGGTTTCTCAGCTCAGGATGTACAAGTTTTGGCTCCAATGTATCGAGGACCAGCAGGAATTGATGCAATTAATAAAATGATGCAAGAGATTTTTAATCCTAATCCCGATGGTAAGAAAAAAGAAGTGAGTTGGAACGAAAATGTTTATCGAATTGGCGATAAGGTTTTACAATTAGTTAATGAACCAGAATTAAATGTTTTTAATGGCGATATGGGCATTATTGTCGGAATTATTCCAGCTAAGGAATCAGAAGATAAAGTCGATGAATTAGTGATTGCCTTTGACAGCAATGAAGTCAGTTACAAAAGAAATGATTGGAATAAAATTAAGCTTTCTTATTGTTGTTCTATTCATAAAGCGCAAGGTAGTGAGTTTGAGATGGTGTTGTTACCGATGGTACGGCAATACCAGCGAATGCTACAACGAAATTTATTATATACTGCAGTAACACGCAGTAAAGATCGGCTCATTTTGTTAGGAGAAGTGGAAGCTTTTGAAGTTTGCGTTTCGAAGGAATCAGCTGTAAGAAAAACAACTCTGATTGAGCGAATTACTCATGGCGAGCAAGCCGTAACACAAATGGAAAAAGTGAAGAGTATGGAAGCGCCTTTTGAAGAAGAAACAACTGAAAAAGTAGTTGAAGCTGCTTTTGGTCCTAAGATATTAACGAAAGCCTTAATTCAAACTCAAACAATTGATCCATTAATTGGAATGGAAGACATTCGTCCAGAGATGTTTATGTAAAAAGAGGAGTCCAACGATTAGTTGAGCTCCTCTTTTTCAGCATACCAGATATGTTGCGAACTAGTTGCAAAACTAATATCAAATGAACGTTTACCCATGTCCTCACCATCTGATTGTCCTTCTTGTGGTTGAACTGAGACAATTCGGATTTTTGAACTGGTAAAATGTTTAAAGTGACGATTGTTCGTATGTTTTTTCATAAGTAATTGGATAAAGAAACGTAATATAGCAGGGAAACTAGGTCGCTCCACGATGACTAAATCAATCGTTTCTTTTTTTGGATCAGCCATTGGTGCAATGGCAAAACCACCACCAAAATAAGGAATATTCGTAGTAGTGCATAAAAAAGTTCTTTGAAAAGTTTCTTGGTGACCATTTAGCTCAACTAGAATCGGAAACGGCTTTTGCTGAAAAACGGCTTTAACCAATGAAAATAAATAAGCTGCTGAACCTAAATGATATTTATTTAAAACTTTTTTTGCTGTTGAGGCATTGGTAGTTGAGACAATCAGGGCATCTAATCCAATCCCAACATTGTTTAGAACTAAACCAAATTCTTCATTGATTTTTTCTTCGTAAGTTAAAACATTAATTTTTTGCGGAGCCTTAGCTGCTAAAATTTGCTCTAAAGCTACTTTTGGATTTGCGGACAGTCCTATACCACGAGCAAAATCATTGCCAGAGCCGGCTGGAATATAGCTCACAGGAAAGTCGTGGGCAGACAAATAAAATTGATTAACGACTTCATGTAGAGTACCATCGCCACCGATAATAATTAAAAGATGAAAGACTTCATATTCAGTATCAGCTTCCCAGGTAGATAATAAGGGCATAATTTTATTGACGATGTCTTTTTCTTCGCCGGCAAAATTAGTGTAATAAGGCGTATAAGTTATATTCTTTTCGTCTAGAAGATCAATAATGATTTGGGCTTTTTTAGCTGCGTTTCCAGATCCTGCTGCCGGATTTATTAATAAATGATAGTGAAAATTCATGAATTTGCCATCCTCTCCAAGAAATGATTATAACAGAGGATAGCTAAAAGCGGCACCAGAAAGTTTAGTCTTTCATAGAAACCTTGACAATTAGGTGTAAATTTTTTATCCTTAATAAGTTGTTTGCGGTTCATCAACCATCCCGCATTATCAAAACTTGGAGAAAGAAGGGGAAACATGCATATTGCACAAAAACAGAAAACAAGAGTGGTCGTAACTAACGGAATCATCATGGCATTATACTTAGCATTAACCATTTTAGTGACACCCGTTGCCAGTGGCGCAATTCAATTTCGAATTTCTGAAAGTCTGAATCATTTAGTTGTTTTTAATCGGAAATATTTATGGGGAATTTTAGGTGGCGTTGTTGTTTACAATGCGATTTTTGGCATGGGTTGGCCGGATGTCGTTTTTGGGGGTGCCCAAACGTTGTTGGCATTGGCCTTAACAAGTGCCTTACAAAAAGTTGTTCCAAACGTCAAAGTTCGTTTGGCCTTAAACACATTATTCTTCACTGTCAGCATGGCATTGATTGCTGCAATGTTAAATATTACCGTGGCCGCACCATTTTGGCCGACATATGGCTGGACTGCTTTAAGTGAATTTATTATTATGGCAATCTCAGCACCATTAATGTACTTTATTAATCGTGGTGTTGATTTTGGTGATCGAATCTAAATAAAAGGCCTGAAACTTTTTGGTTTCAGGCTTATTTTTTATCTCATGGTTAACGCTTCGACTTCAGCAACTTCAAAATGTTTACGCTCAAGATGATCAATAATATTATTTAATTTTTTTTCATCAATGCCAGCAGGTAAAGTAAATAAAGTCCGGCGACTGTCTTTACCGACATCTAATGTGATACAGCTAGCCAAGCTAGTAAATCGCGCGATGGCTTTAGTCATAGCTGCCAGATCTCCTTTTTTTCCTTCTGAAACAACAGTTAATACATAGCTGCCAGTCCGGAAATTCCAAGATTCAGATAACATATTTAGTAAAGTACTGTGAGTCAATATACCGTAAAAATGATTGTTCTCATCTAGTACTGTAATATACGGTAATTCTTTGATACTAAAGAAAACTTTAAAAAAAGAAGTGTCTAATGAAATAAATTTTGTAGCATTTTTTAACAAATGTGTGACTGGTAAATTTAGATCACCACCATTGGCTTTATGGCGATAAATATGCATTTTATAAATATTTCCACGAAAAATTTGTTTACTCTCATCTAAAATAGGTACACAACGAAAACCAGTACTTTCTAAGATATCCAGCGCTTCCTGTAATGTGGTAGATTCGGTAATTGTGGTCAAGTTTTCTTTTGGATAAACCAAACTTTCTAATAACATTAAAGTTACCCTCCAATAATAGGCTTCATTTCTTCATTATCTTATCATACTATTAATCCTAAGAGCATTATTTTTATGAAACTTTTTAAAGCGTCAGAGACAATTGACAGCCCGCATCTTTGATGATAATGTTATCATTGAATTAGTTCGAGGAGGATTCAGATGGCGACAAAAAAAGCAGCCTTGGCCTGTACAGTTTGTGGTTCTAGAAACTACACAAAGAGTATTAGCGAAGGAAAAAAAGGCGAGCGGTTAGAAATCAATAAATTCTGTAAACATTGCCAAAAATATACGTTACATAGAGAAACAAAATAATATTTTCTAAAGAAGAAATTTAATACCATCATATGAGCTAGGTATCAGTTTTACTAAAAGCAATAAATAAGTAGAAGGGTATCTACAGTGAGAATAATATTAAATTACAAACTAGGAGGAAAAACCGTGAAATTTTTACGTAGCGTAGTAGCTGAAATGAAAATCGTAACTTGGCCTTCACGTAAACAATTACGAAAAGATTCGTTAGTAGTTATCGAAACAGCCATTATCTTTGCCTTGATGTTTTATGTCATGGATACAGCGATTGGTTTGCTATTTAAATTTATTATTGGGTAGTAGGCAAGTATTTAAAAACATGCTATAATGTGAATGAGAAAAAACCTTGGAGAACTAAGGTTTTTTTATTTTAGAACGAGGAGCCGATTAATTAAAATGGAGTCTTTTGAAAAACAATGGTATGTCTTACACACATATTCCGGCTATGAAAACAAAGTAAAAGCAAATATTGAATCCCGTGCCCAAAGTATGAGAATGGAAGATTATATCTTCCGTGTAGTCGTTCCTGAAGAAACTGAAACAGAAGTCAAAGGTGACAAAGTTAAAGAAACAGTTCATAAAACTTTCCCTGGTTATGTCTTAGTTGAAATGGTCATGACAGATGATTCTTGGTATGTTGTGCGTAATACGCCAGGAGTAACTGGTTTTGTCGGCTCACACGGAGCAGGAAGCAAGCCTGCACCATTAATGCCAGAGGAAATCAACCATATTTTAAGAACAATCGGTATGAGTACACGTCAAAGCGATTTAGAAGTAGAACTTGGTGAAACTGTAAAAATTATCGAAGGAGCTTTTGCAGGTCTTGAAGGTGTGATTACTGAAATTGACGAAGAAAAAGAAAAATTAAAAGCCAATGTTAATATGTTCGGTCGGGAAACAAGTACCGAATTAGATTTTGATCAAGTGGATAAAATTTAAAAATCGAAGCTAAAGTATGAGATCACTCTACTTTAGCTTTTTTTAATCGAGGAGCTAAGATGAAAAAAGTCTTTTTATTTGTTGTTCTGCTGATTGTCATTGTTTTTGCAGCCGGATGCACACAACAGAATAAACAACCCCAACCTAAAACAAACGAAACTAGTCAAACCAAGAAAAATGGACAAGATACTTATGAAAAAAGTAATGTTCCGACTGTTTATTTTCATGGTTACGGTGGTACTTATCAATCATTAGGTGGCATGATAGACCGTTTGGAAAAGCAAGAAATTACTAAAAGAGAAATGGTTATTCGTGTAGCTGTAGATGGTCGTTTATCCATTGATGGAGCATTAAGCAGTCAAAATAATAATCCGAGTATCCAAGTTTTATTTGACGATAATCAAAACAATGAATGGAATCAAGCAGAATGGATACATAATGTTTTTACTTATTTAAAAACTCAGGGAGTTAGTCAAATTAATGTTGTTACTCATTCGATGGGTGGTGTCAGTTTAGTCAGAAGTCTAGCCACTTATGGGCAAACAGATGAAGTAGTCACAATCAATAAATTTGCTTCCATTGCAGCCCCGTACAATAATTTTTTAGATACATCCAGTCAGCAAATAGTCAAAGAATTATTGCGTAATGGGCCAGCTGAAGAATCAGATCGATATATTTTTTATCGTGATCATCTAGATAATATTCCGACAAATATAAACATTAAGATGATTGCTGGGAAATTAGATAAGCAAACATTTACCGACGGGACGGTACCAACAACTAGTGCTTTGGCTTTGTTCAGTTTACTAAAAGCACATAATGATACTGTTTCGTATGAAGTATTTACCGGCGCCAACGCCCAACATAGTCGTTTACATGAAAATCCAAAAGTTGATCAATCTGTAGCTAAATTTTTGTGGGGAATCAAAGCAAGCTAAATTTCTTGCCGCCTTTTCATTACAGATGTATGATGCCAAAGTAATCAAAAGAAAGAAGGATTTATAATGGCTTATATTACTAGTAATGAAGAACATCCAATTGATATTGTTAACATTCAATCATTAGAAGGACGGGTCAAAGCACAAATGGACAAAGGTGCGTTTGGTTATATCAGCGGCGGTTCTGAAGATGAAATAACATTAAGAGAAAATACTAGTGCCTTTAATAAGAAAAAAATTGTGCCTCGTGTGTTACAAGGAATTGAAAAACCAGATTTGTCGACACAGCTTTTTGGGATTGATTTAAAATCACCAATCATCGAAGCTCCGTCTGCAGCACAAGGTTTATCTCATTCAAAAGGTGAAGTGGCTACAGCGATTGGCACGGCAGAAGCTGGCTCGATTTTTACCATAAGTACTTATGCGACAACCTTAATTGGAGATGCAGTTGTAAAAAATGCACCACAGTTCTTACAATTATATCTTTCGAAAGATGAAGGCTTTAATCAATATATTTTAGAAGAAGCTGTCAAAGCAGGCGTCAAAGCAATTGTATTGACGGCCGATTCGACTTTGGGTGGTTATCGTGAAGCTGATATTGTCAATCAATTTCAATTTCCTATTCCAATGAAGAATTTAGCAGCCTACAGTGAAAAAGATGGTCGTGGCGATGGTGAAGGAAAAGGGATTGCGGAAATTTATGCTGCTGCTAAACAAGCTATTGCACCTGATGATATTCAAAAAGTAAAAGATTTGACCGGATTACCTGTGATTGTCAAAGGAGTACAATCGCCTGAAGATGCTGTTGTAGCAATCAGCGCAGGAGCAGACGGTATTTGGGTATCCAATCATGGTGGTCGTCAATTGGATGGAGGACCTGCTTCATTTGAAGTCTTGCCAGCAATTGCTTCAGCTGTCGCAAAACGCGTTCCAATTATTTTTGATAGTGGAATTCGACGTGGGGAACATATTTTTAAAGCTCTTGCAAGTGGAGCAGATGTTGTTGCAATTGGTCGACCAATTATTTATGGTTTAAATCTTGGTGGATCAGCCGGTGTTAAGTCTGTTTTTGATCATTTTAATAAAGAATTGACAATCACTATGCAATTAGGTGGCGCAAGAAATATTGAAGATGTAAAAAATACAAGTTTATTGTAAAAGAAAAGGATTGACTCTTTTTGAGCCAATCCTTTTTTTGCTTATACAGGTTGTGTTTCTTTTTCTTCACCGTAAACTTGACGTTTTAAGCGGAGACCAGTAGGAGTAGTTGCAACGCCACCTTCTGCTGTTTCTTTAAAGATTTGAGGCATTGCACGTCCAACTTGGTACATTGCTTCCACTACTTCATCTGGTGGAATGACACTGCGAATACCGGCTAACGCCATATCGGCTGAGATAAATGCTTGTGAAGCGCCCATAGCATTTCGTTTCACACAAGGAACTTCTACCAAACCAGCTACTGGGTCACAAATTAAGCCCATTACATTTTTTAAAGTAATCGCCAGAGCATTAGAAGCAGTTTCTGGTGAACCCCCATTTGCCGTAACTAAAGCCGCAGCCGCCATTGCGCTAGCAGAACCAACTTCAGCTTGACAACCACCTTCAGCTCCAGAAATAGAAGCATTGTTGGCCATCACTAAGCCAAAAGCACCAGCAGTAAATAGAAAATCCAATTGTTCTTCGTGATTTAAGTTTAGTTTGTCGCGAGCCGCCATTAAGACACCAGGTAAAACTCCAGCACTTCCGGCTGTAGGAGTTGCGCAAATTAAGCCCATTTTGGCATTGACTTCATTGGTAGCAATTCCGTTTCGAACGGCTCTCAAAATTGTATCTCCACTCATGAATTTACCACTTTCAATGTAGTCATTCATTTTTTTGGCATCGCCACCAGTAATACCAGTAACAGATTTTACTCCGGCAATTCCTTCGTCGATTGAGTTTTCCATCACTTCTAAGTTTCTTTCCATTAAACCAATGATTTCTTCTCTGGTACGATCAGTCAATTCCATTTCAGTTTGGATCATTAGTTCTCCTACTGAGGAGTAATCTTTGGATTGTTCAACAAGCTCTTGAATAGTATAAAACATGTTTAGTCCCCCTTATTTGTAGTAGGTAACGCTAATGACGTTATCCACGGATTTAAGATCTTGACGCAGTTGTTCCGGATTTTCTGGTGTATCATCAACTTCTAGTAAAATGATTCCGTTGTCACCCTTGGTTTGACGAGTCATAGTCGCTTTACCAATATTTAAACCTTGAGCCAAGAAAATAGTAGAAATTTTAGCTAATAGCCCTGGAACATCTTTGTGCATAATGATATAGGTTGGTACACCAGTTGAAAGTGAAATACTATAACCATTTAATTCTGTAATCTCAATGTTACCACCACCAATTGAAACCCCAGTGATCGACATTTTGTAATCGCCTTTGATCATGGTAACGGTAACAGTATTTGGATGATTTGAAATTTCTTTTTTTGGTACAAATAAAACTTCCATGCCACGTTCATGAGCAATTTTCAATGAATCAGACAGGCGTGGGTCATCAGGATCCATACCTAAAATTCCACCAACCAAAGCAACATCGGTACCGTGACCACGATAAGTCTTAGCAAATGATTCATATAGATCAAACTCGATGGAATCAGGTTGTTCACCATAAATCATACGGGCAACCTTTCCAATTCTAGCAGCACCTGCTGTATGTGAGCTACTTGGACCAACCATAACGGGTCCGATAATATCAAAAACACTTCGGAATTTTAATACTTCCATTACAATAACCCTCCTTATTTCTTGTGAAAAAACTCATTTGACTTCATAAATAGTGTAACATAGGAATTTTTTGCAATAAAAAATTTTAAGAAAAATATTTTGTTATTCTAATAGTTATTAAAGGGAGTATGAAGCATATTATTATTGTCTAAAAATTTAAACAATATAAATTTGACTTGATTTTAAAAATATCTTTTGCTATCATGTTCAAGTGTGCATTTACGCACGCTGTTTTAAGTGGGAGGAGAAATCTTGATCTCCATTAACCACATCACGGACCCAAGGAGGTATGTCTCGTGGCAAAAAAAGTAGAAAAACTTGTTAAATTACAAATTCCTGCAGGAAAAGCAACTCCAGCACCCCCAGTAGGACCAGCTTTAGGTCAAGCCGGTATTAACATCATGGGCTTCACTAAAGAATTTAACGCACGTACTGCTGATCAAGCAGGTTTAATTATCCCAGTTGTGATTTCTGTATACGAAGATCGTTCATTCACTTTCGTAACAAAAACACCACCGGCAGCTGTTTTATTGAAAAAAGCAGCGAACATTGAAAAAGGTTCAGGCGAACCAAACAAAAATAAAGTTGCTTCAGTAACGAAAGCACAAGTGCAAGAAATTGCTGAATTGAAAATGGAAGACCTAAACGCTGCAAACGTAGAATCTGCAATGCGCATGGTTGAAGGAACTGCAAGAAGCATGGGGATTACAGTAGACTAATTCCTGATTTAGAACGCTTCTGAAGTTGGCTCTTGATTGAAAGATCAGAACACGTGGGAGGTTCTACCGTTATAACCACATAAGGAGGAAACAAAATGGCTAAAAAAAGCAAAAAAATGCAAGATGCATTGAAAAAAATTGACGCAACTAAAGCATACGCAGTTACAGAAGCTGTCGCTTTAGCAAAAGAAACAAACTTCGCAAAATTTGACGCAACTGTTGAAGTTGCTTATAAATTAAGCGTTGACCCTAAAAAAGCAGATCAACAAATTCGTGGGGCTGTTGTATTACCAAACGGAACTGGTAAAACTCAAACTGTTTTAGTATTCGCTAAAGGCGATAAAGCAAAAGAAGCTGAAGCAGCTGGTGCAGATTTCGTTGGTGACGACGATTTAGTTCAAAAAATCCAAGGTGGATGGTTTGACTTTGACGTTGTTGTAGCAACTCCTGATATGATGGCGACTGTAGGTCGTTTAGGACGTGTCTTAGGCCCTAAAGGTTTAATGCCTAACCCTAAAACAGGTACTGTAACAATGGACGTAACAAAAGCTGTTGAAGAAGTTAAAGCTGGTAAAGTAACTTACCGTGTTGACAAAGCTGGTAACATCCACGTGCCAATCGGAAAAGTTTCTTTCGACGATGCTAAATTAATCGAAAACTTTAACACAATCAATGATACTTTATTACGTGTGAAACCTGCGACTGCCAAAGGTCAATACATCAAAAATATCACAGTGACTACTACATTTGGTCCTGGGATCCATGTTGATCAATTTTCATTCTAATAAATACTTGACTCAGACACTTTATCTATGATAAGGTGTCTGAGGTTAATAATTTAATCGTACCGAAGACAGTAGGTGGCATTGCCTTAATTTCCTACCGAGGACATTTATTGAGAACATTCAATAGTCCCTCTATGTCTACGGTGGCATAGGGTTTTTTTATTGAAAAAATCCATCCATCAAAATCAGGAGGTGAAACATAAAATGAGTGAAGTAGCAATCGCAAAAAAATCAGCAATCGTTGATGAAGTTGTTGAAAAGTTTAAAGCAGCATCATCTGTTGTAATCGTGGATTACCGTGGTTTAACAGTTGAAGAAGTAACAAACTTACGTAAACAATTACGTGACGAAAATGTTGAAATGAAAGTTATCAAAAACTCTATCTTAAGCCGTGCCGCAGTTATTGCTGGTCTAGATGGTTTAGGTGAAGTATTTACTGGTCCTACAGCTGTAGCATTCAGTAATGATGATGTTGTTGCACCAGCTAAGATTATGGCTGAGTTTGCAAAAACTGCTAATGAATTAGAAATCAAAGGTGGTATTATTGAAGGAAAAGTAGCTTCTATCGAAGAAATTACTGCTCTTGCAAAATTACCAAACCGCGATGGTCTTCTATCTATGCTATTGTCTGTATTACAAGCGCCAGTCCGCAACGTGGCTTACGCTGTCAAAGCAGTCGCAGAAAAAGAAGAAGAAGTGGCTTAATTGCTGCATAATATAAAAAAATAAAACTTACTTATATGGAGGAAATTTAAAATGGCATTGAACATTGAAAATATTGTCGAAGAACTAAAAGGCGCGACAATCTTAGAATTAAACGACTTAGTAAAAGCTATCGAAGAAGAATTTAACGTAACAGCTGCTGCTCCTGTAGCTGCTGTAGCTGGCGGCGCTGCTGCTGGTGCTGCTGAAGAACAAACTGAATTCACAGTTGAATTATCAGCAGTTGGCGATCAAAAAGTTAAAGTTATCAAAGCAGTTCGTGAAGCAACTGGCTTAGGCTTGAAAGAAGCTAAAGCTGTAGTTGATGGCGCTCCTGCACCAGTTAAAGAAGGTATCTCTAAAGACGAAGCTGAAGCATTAAAAGCTTCTTTAGAAGAAGTTGGCGCTTCTGTAACTGTAAAATAATCATTTTAATCTGGCTAGTCATCATTAGATGGCTAGCTTTTTTGTTATTTCTAAATGAAGTGGTAAAGTAATGACTCTCACAATAAAGTGATATAAAGGCTTTCATTTCACTATATCTAGCTTTATTTTTCACATAAAATGATTATATTTTTAGAAAAGTGTTTTTACTTTACAAGTATGGTTCTGTTATATTATCTTAACTTATCAAATAAAGAAAGAAGTTTAAAAGATGAGAAAATATGTAGCAGAATTTTTAGGTACATTTATGTTGGTCTTTATAGGGACTGGGAGTGTTGTTATTGCAAAAGGAGGGACTTTGACGATTGGCTTGGCCTTCGGTTTGGCAATTACCATGATGGCTTATGCGGTTGGTGGCGTGTCAGGAGGGAATTTTAATCCTGGTGTTTCGATTGCAATGATGATTAATAAGCGCCTTGAAATAAAGGATGGTATTTTTTATATTATTGCCCAAGCTTTAGGTGCAATTGTTGCTTCAGCAATTATTTCTATTTATGTGAGTGCTTTGGGGTTGCCAACTGACAGCCTAGGTCAAACAGATTTTCCTAATATCACTGTTGTTCAAGCATTCGGATTTGAAACTTTAATTACATTTTTATTTGTACTGGTCATTTTGATGGTTACTAGTAAAAAATATGGTAATAGTCAGATGGCACCATTAGCAATCGGAATCACATTGGGATTTTTAATTATTGTCGCATTGAATTTAACAGGCGGATCTCTAAATGCCGCTAGAAGTTTAGGACCAGCTCTATTTGCTGGTGGTTCAGCGTTAAGTCATTATTGGGTGTACTTATTGGCACCAACTTTAGGAGCGATTATTGCTGCTTTTGTCGGTCGATTTATGGGTAGTGAAGAAGTATAAACAAATCATGGGTTAGTGTCCAAACTAACTCATGATTTGTTTTTAATTATTTGGCAATGTATGTTTTTGCTTTTTTTGAAAACTTAAAAAGATGACACAGTATAAGATACCTGTGAAGAGCGTAACTCCCCAGTTATTGTTTGCAATAATTCCAATTAGAATTAAGCTTAAGGCAACAATTGCAAATCCGCTAGAAAAAATATCCTTTGATGAATGTTTCCTATGGGCCAATACAAAGGCTCCAATGCTAATCAACATCCAAGTCAGTAAGACAGAATATGAAATTGACCCTACTAAATAATTAAACAAATTGTTGCCTAAAAAATACGACAGAATAACGCCAATATATAAAGTTCCGGTACAAAATAAAACAGCTTTTTGAGGGACTTGATGCTTGTTCAATCCAGCTAATTTTTTAGTAAATCCATGATTATCTTTTAATCGAAAGTAAAGGGTTCTTGATGATGCGTACACTCCTGAATTAATTGATGAAAATAATGCTAATACAATAACGAAATTAACGATATCCGATGCAAATGGGATATTCACTTTCTCAAAAACCAAGACAAATGGGCTAATGTTAGTTTGTGCCAGAGTTTGCCAATTATAAATAATCATAAGTAAAATCATTGGTACAATGTAAAAGGAAATAATTCGTCCCATGACCCCTTTGATAGCTTTAGGTATCGCAATTTTTGGATTTTCAGTTTCACTTACAGTGATGGCAATTAATTCCGATCCACCGTAAGAATAGATAACAACCAATAGAGAACTAATTAAATCTTTTATTCCGTGAGGTGCAAAACCTCCATGACTATTCATTTTCGCAAGGGTCGCGCTAAAGCCTATATGAAAAACTTCATTGGCAACCAGATAGCCACCTAGTGCAATCAAAATTAAAATAATGGTAATTTTCGCAAAAGCGAGCCAATACTCAGTTTCAGCAAATAAAGTCACTGAATATAAATTAATCATGGTGGTTAAAATTGCTAAAAACAAGACAAATATCCAGGCGGGTACATGAGGAAACCACAGCTGTAAAAAAGTTGCGGCAGCTACGGCTTCAGCGATAATATTAACCATCCACAAGGACCAATAGAGCCAATCAATAAAGTCCGCCGCGTGATCTCCTAAATAAGGTTGAACAATTCCTGACAGACCATGAACATTTTCTTGGTCTAAAATCAATCGACCTAGTCCACTCATGACGATAAAAAGTATCATACCACCAATTAGAAAAGCTAATATGACTGATGGGCCGGCAATGCCGATAGCTTCTCCACTACCTTTAAATAAACCAGCACCAATTGCACCACCTAAAGCCAACATTGTGATGTGGCGAGCGGTCATTTTCTTTTGTAAATTCGTTTCCATAAGCTCTCCTTATATAATAAGTAAATTTGAAATATTCAGATAATTCTAAATAATAATAGCAGAAAAGAATTATTCAGCCAGTATTATGAACTTAGTTTTATAAATCATTCATAAAAATTAAAAACATGAAAAATTTTTCGATAAAATAAATACCACTGTTTACAATAAACAGTGGCATTTTTTATTTAGCATTTAACAATTGTTCTTTGCCATGAATTAATTCTGTTAGGAAGGCACAATAAGGAGTAGGAATTTCCAGACGCTGTCCTTTACGCCAAACAGCACCGTTGATATAGTCGATCTCAGTTTTGCGCTGGCTTTTAATTAAATCTTGATACATTGATGGATAATGTCTGCCTTGAGTTTCGGGATCGTAGGTAGCTTCAATGGCTGCAATGACCGACGCTTGATCAAGGTGAATACCTTCTTGCTGACTAACCGTGGCAAATTCAGAAACAATTGCCGTAATTAAATCTTTGGTGACAGTTAAATTTCCAAGTTCACCGACGTTGCAATCTAAAATCGTGCATAAACCATTTAAAGTACCGTTGATGCAAGCTTTTTTCCAAATGGAGTAGCGTACATTGTCACTATACACAGGATTTAATTTGGCTTTTTTAAAAACGTCAACTACCTTTAAAGTAAATTCTTTACCTGAAGGTTCGATGTTTTCCATCTCAATTGCACCTGTACCAGTTAATTCAGCATAACCAGGACCTTTTAGACCAGCTGTCCAGGTAGTCGTTCCAAAGATAATGTTTTCTTTAGGGACGTATTTCTCTAATGTATCTTCATGACCTAAGCCGTTTAGTAAGGACAAAACATAAGTTGTTGGATGAATTAGTGACTGAATCATTTGAAACATTTGATCTAATTGCATCGATTTGGTTAAAGCGACGATTAAATCTACTTGTAAATCAGCAGGTAATTCGGTCGGGCTATAAATAGGCAAATGGGCTACAGCTTCTTGACCATTTAAGTTTGCAAGTAAACCTTTTTCTCTGATCGCTGCAATATGAGCAGGCCAAGTATCAATTAAAATTACTTGATTCCCAGCAGCGTGTAACATTAAACCAATTCGGCTACCCATAGCTCCGGCGCCCGCAATGGCAATTTTCATAAATATCACTCCTCGTAAAGTCAGTATACAAAAAAGATAGAGAATCAGAGAAGTGATTTGATTGGTAAAAACTAAAAAGTTATTTTTCTCTTTAGAAAAATGAAATACCTTTTAATTTTCAGAAAAAATCGTATGATTAATTTAGAAAATTCGAAGGAGTAAATGAAATGGCATTGATTGATTTTATTTTGCATATTGACGCCCATATGCAAATGTTGGTAGCAACATATGGATTAGGTATTTATCCGATACTATTTGGTATTATTTTTATTGAGACAGGTGTCGTTGTTTTTCCGTTTTTACCAGGGGATTCTTTTTTATTTGCGGCAGGAGCTTTAACTGCTTTAGGCGGAAGTGTTTTACATTTACCATATGTGATTTTAATCTGTATTGTAGCAGCTATTTTGGGTGATACGATGAATTATTGGCTGGGGCATAGTTTAGGAGTCAAGGCGCTCTATCATTCACCAATTAGTCGATTTATTAAAGAAGATAAAGTGCGAGAAGCGGAGAATTTTTTTAATGAACGAGGGAAGTGGACGATTTTTCTAGGTCGCTTTATGCCGTTTGTGCGGACTTTTGTACCATTTATTGCTGGCTCTAGTAAAATGCATTGGCCAACTTTTTCTTTTTTCAACATTTTTGGTGCGATTGTTTGGGGATTAGCTGGGACCTTAGCGGGTTATTTTTTAGGAAATATTCCAATTGTCAGCCAACATTTTTCGTTGATTATGCTAATGATAGTCTTTGTCTCTTTAGTACCGATGGTTCTTCCGTATTTGAAACAAAAAAACGCTTGATTGTTTTCAATCAGGCGTTTTTTCGTGCTATAACTGTTTCTCTTTGAATTAATTCGTGAGGGACAACCAGCTGACTTCCATGAACTGGTTTTTGCTGAATTTGATCAATTAATTTTTCGGTAGCCAAATGACCAAGATCGGTAATATCCACATCAACAGTCGTTAAATAAGGATGAACCAAAGTTGCAAAGATGGAATTGTTGAAACTGATCAGCGATAAATCATCAGGGACAACAAGACCGTGTAGATTTGCCAATTGAATAATTCTAAGGGCAAAGACATCATCAATTACCACTAAAGCTGTAGCTTCGGTTTCTTTGATTAGGTTTGGAAAATTGGTGAAATCCTCAGTTTTAGTGAAAGTTGCGGCAGGAAAAGTCGTAAGTCCCGCCCGCATCAAAGCTTCTTGATAGCCAAAATAGCGTTCAAAAAAGAGTACTTCTTGGTCAACGTTAGAAGCAAATAAAATTTTCTGATGTCCTTTTTGGATCAAAAATTCTGTGGCTTGCTTGCCTAACAATTGATTGTCGTTATCGATATAAGTAACTGCGGATTCTTGTTGTGCTGGTCGACCGATTAAAGTGAAGGGAATTTTGTTAGCAATTAAATATTCTGCAACAGGATCACGATTCTCAGAATAACTTAAAATAAAACCATCGACTTGTTGTTGGCGATACATTCGCATCACGCTAGCTAACAAAGCCTCTATAGTTTTTGCAGAAGCGACCGCTGTTGTTACTTGATATTCGTGAGCCGCTTCATTGACGGTATTAATCAATTCTAGATAAAAAGGATTGCCAATCCGTTCCTTAGAATCTAGTGGCGGTAAAATGACCGCAATTGCATTAGCTTTTTGTTTGCCAAGATTTCTAGCGGCTGCATTAGGGAAATAATTCATCTCCTGCATGATTTTTCGAACTTTTTCTTTCGTATCATCTGAAATACTAGGATGATCATTGATTACACGTGAGACAGTTGAAGGAGAGACATTGGCTTTTTTAGCGACGTCTTTTACTGTAGGTTTCACATTCATCTCTCCTTTTAATTTATTTCCATTGTTCTTTTAGATAATTAAAACTCAATTCGTCGGTAGATGCAACAGTTGGTACATCACCTAATATTTTTTTCGAACCAACACCGATTGGTTGCGCACCACTAGCGATAATAGCACTAATGCCAGCCTTAGCATCTTCAATTCCTATACATTCTGCTGGTTTTAGATCAATTATTTCTGCTGCCAATTCAAAAATATCGGGTGCTGGTTTACCATGAGCGACTTTACTAGGATCGGCAATCCCATCGAAATATTCAGTTAGGGCTAATTGCTTCAGTAAAAAAGGCCCATTTTTACTAGCAGAAGCTAGAGAAATTCTTACCTGATGCTCCTGTAATTGCTGCAACAAAGCTAAAATACCTGGATAAACATCCTTAGGTGAGATTTGTTGAATCATTTTTTGGTAGTTCTCATTTTTTTCCTTAGCTAATGCGATAAATTCTTCTGATGAAATATTTGTCTTGTTGCCATGTTTTAACAACAAGGTCAGGGAATCTTCTCGACTTACCCCTTTTAGTTGCTCATTAAAGGCTCGATCAATTGTAAAGCCGAGTTTTTCTGCTAATTTCTTCCAAGCCAGATAATGATACTCTGCTGTATCAGTAATCACACCATCTAGATCAAATAATACTCCTTTAAACATCTCATCCTCCTAGTGAATCTGTTTTTTTAAAATATCTGTTAAAGTAAAAGTTTCATTATATAAAGTAATAGATAATGGTTCGCCAGATTCTAGTTTGAAGATTACTTCATTCGCGTTTACAGTAACGGCAATCAAACGACCTCGGTAATTAATATGAAAAGCATAGCTCTGCCAGTTTTTAGGTAAGAATGGGGCAAAACTTAATTGTTCTTGAGAAGTTTTCATTTGCGCAAAACCTTGTACAATTACTAACCAGCTTCCAGTCATTGAGGTAATATGCAATCCATCTTCAGTATCATTATTGTAATTATCTAAATCTAAACGGGCAGTACGCTGGTACATTTCCATCGATTTTTTTTCCATGCCTAATTCGGCTGCTAAAACAGCGTGAACTGATGCAGAAAGTGAACTTTCATGGACTGTCATTGGCTCATAAAAATCAAAGTTTCGTTGCTTTTCTTCTTTAGAGAATTGGTCATTAAAGAAATAAATTCCTTGTAAAACATCTGCTTGCTTAATAAAACAAGAACGTAAAATTTTATCCCAGGACCAATTTTGATTTAATGGTAAATCTTCAGGAGATAAATCCTTTGCAGGCATTAAATCTTTGTCTAAGAAAGTGTCATGTTGAACAAAAATACCTAATTCTTGCTCTTCAGGTAAATACATTAAATCAATAATTTCCTGCCAATGAGCCAGTTCTTCATTTGAAATAGTCACAGTGGTACTTGTTTGATATTTTTGATAAGTCTTTAGCGTATAGTTTAAAATCCAGCGAGCCAAATAATTAGTATACCAGTTATTATTGATGTTATTTTCGTATTCATTTGGACCCGTGACACCGTGAATCATATATTTTCCTTGACGTTTAGAAAAATGGACCCGATCAGCCCAAAAACGGGAAATTTCAGTTAATACTTCTAAACCTTCTTTTTTCAAATAAGCTTCGTCACCAGTATAATTAGCATAGTTATAGATAGCATGGGCAACTGCACCATTTCGATGGATTTCTTCAAAAGTTATTTCCCATTCGTTATGGCATTCGATGCCAGTAAAAGTTACCATTGGATATAATGCGCCTTTTAATCCTTGTTGACGGGCATTATGATGTGCTTGCGGCAATTGATTATGGCGATATTTCAATAAGTTTTTAGTGACTTCTGGTTTAGCCAAAGCCAAATACATCGGTACTGCATAAGCTTCTGTATCCCAATAAGTTGCACCACCATATTTTTCGCCGGTAAAGCCTTTTGGACCAATATTTAGACGTTCATCCTCACCATAATAAGTTGAGAATAGCTGGAAAAGATTAAATCGAATGCCTTGTTGCGCTTCATCATCACCTTCGATTTTTACATCGGCTAATTGCCAACGTTTTTCCCATGCAGCTGTTTGTTCAGCTAATAAGTCTTCAAAGGATAAGTCGTATGCTTCCACTAACTTAACAGCTGTTGGTACTTGCTGATCTTCTGGAATATCACGACTCGTCACAATCACGACTCGTTTTTCCAAACTAGCCGTTTGATTTTCTTTCAAATGGTAATTAAAAGTTTCGCTAACTTCCATCGGTGCTTCAGCAAATGTCCCAGAAACATTGGTATGATGTTTCATTGTTGCTGTAATTGAAAATTGATCAACACCAAATGGATTAGGGATAGTTTCCGCTGTTAGATAACTGATATTTTCTTCACTGCCACGATTTTTTTCTAGCCAAAACATTTCGTCATAATTACTGTCTTCATTATGAACTTGATTATCTAGTTTTGAGATAATTTTCACTTCTGCTTCTCCAGCCAAAATTTCAAAATCTACTTTAATAACAGCCAATTCTAATTTTGTAATACTTAGGAAGCGTTTGAAATTAAAACGAACGGTTGCACCAGCTATCTCAGCAACAAAACTTCTAGTTAGCAGACCATTTCTCATATCCAATGACAAGTCAAATTCAGAAAAATCGATCTTAGCTAAATCCACTTCTATTTGATTCACAAAGATTTTCATCTGTAAAAAGTCAACAGCATTAATGACTTTCCCAAAGTATTCAGGATAGCCGTTTTTCCACCAGCCAACTCGCGTTTTATCTGGGAACCATATACCAGCTAAATAAGTGCCTTGATGATGATCATCACTATAAGTTTCTTCAAAATTTCCTCGCATACCCATATAACCATTTCCAATACTAGTTAAAGATTCTTGCAAGCGGCGATTCTCACGGTTTAATTCATTTGTTTTTATTTTCCAAGGATCGATTGCGAAAAGTCGTTGTATTTTTTGCATGATAAGCCTCCTATTAAATTTCTATAAATTGATAATAGCGCAATCGATTGCGTAAGTCAAACTGAATTACTGAAAAGAATTTAAATCAACATAATTGATATTAAAATCAATGAATAAACGATTTTATCTTTTTTGATTGAAAGAGTTTACAAATAATATTTTTGCGTATATAATGCAATACATCGAAACCGATTGCGTAAATTGGTCGTAAAAAGGAGCGAGCTTTTAATGGAGAAAATCAAACAGGTATTTAGTTTTGCTTTCTGGCAAAAATTTGGGAAAGCGCTGATGGTCGTTATTGCTGTAATGCCGGCAGCTGGATTGATGATTAGTATTGGTACGTCGATTCCGATGATTTCACCAGACTTAGGGTGGTTAGCAACAGTTGGTGGTGTTATTGAAAATGTTGGTTGGGCAATTATTGGGAATCTACACGTCCTATTTGCTTTAGCGATTGGCGGAAGTTGGGCGAAAGAAAAAGCGGGTGGTGCATTTGCTGCAGGGCTATCATTTATTTTAATTAATCGTATCACCGGAGCAATCTTTGGAGTAACTAGTGAGATGCTGGCAAATCCGGAAGCAGTAACTCATACCTTATTTGGTCAAGAAATTGCGGTCAATGGCTATTTTATTAGTGTTTTAGAAGCCCCTGCTTTAAATATGGGGGTTTTCGTGGGGATTATTGCTGGTTTTGTTGGAGCAACTGCTTACAATAAATACTACAACTTCAGAAAATTACCAGAAGTGTTAACTTTTTTTAATGGAAAACGTTTTGTTCCTTTTGTTGTCATTTTCCGGTCAGTTTTAGTTTCATTGATTTTGGCATTAATTTGGCCTGTTGTGCAAACAGGGATCAATAATTTTGGTATCTGGATTGCAAATTCTCAAGATACAGCACCGATTTTGGCTCCGTTCTTATATGGAACGTTAGAACGATTGTTGCTGCCATTTGGCTTGCATCATATGTTGACAATTCCGATGAATTATACACAATTAGGTGGCGTCTATGAGATTATGACAGGGGTTAATGCGGGTCAGCAAGTGTTTGGTCAAGATCCATTATGGTTAGCTTGGGCAACTGATTTAGTTAATTTAAGAAATGCTGGTGATATGGGTCAATATAATGACTTGTTAGCAGGTCTGACGCCGGCCCGTTTTAAGGTTGGACAAATGATCGGTGCCTCAGGAATATTGATGGGATTAACTTTTGCAATGTATCGCAATGTAGATCCTGGCATTCGGAAAAAATATAAATCAATGTATTTATCAGCAGCAGTGGCTGTTTTCCTAACTGGTGTAACTGAACCTTTAGAGTATATGTTTATGTTTGTAGCGGCACCGTTGTATGCTTGTTATGCAGTCATTCAAGGTTTAGCCTTCGCAATGGCGGATATTATAAATTTACGGGTTCATTCATTTGGAAATATTGAATTGTTAACAAGAACGCCGATGGCCATCAGAGCAGGTTTAGGATCTGATTTATTCAATTTTGTATGGGTAACAATCCTATTCGGCATATTTACGTATTTCTTTGCTAGCTTCATGATTAAGAAATTTAATTACGCAACTCCTGGTCGTGCCGGAAATTATGAAATTGACAATGATGATGAAACGACTGGTAAAAATAGTGGTAACGGTTCAGCTGTTGCCGATGATCAAATTGTTAAAATTATTAATCTTTTAGGTGGGAAAGAAAATATTAGCGATGTAGATGCTTGCATGACACGTCTGCGAGTTTCAGTTAAAGATCATGATCAAGTAGGTAGTGAAGAACAATGGAAAAAAGCTGGTGCCATGGGGCTGTTAGTCAAAGACAATGGTGTACAAGCAGTCTATGGTCCGAAAGCCGATATTTTGAAATCAGATATTCAGGATTTATTAGATGCCAATATCGAAATACCTAAAATTGATTTAACTGATCGTAAGGTTGAAACAACAGAAGAAAATAAAAATTTTAAAGGACTAACTGAAAAAATATCGTCCCCAGCAGATGGGCAATTCATTCCTATTGATAAAGTTGAAGATGAAGTTTTCTCGAAAAAAATGATGGGCGAAGGTTTTGCTGTTATTCCGACTGACGGGAATATTGTTAGTCCGGTATCAGGCAAAGTAGTGTCGATTTTCCCAACAAAACACGCCATTGGTTTAGAAACGTCAGAAGGAATTGAAGTATTGGTTCACATGGGTATTGATACTGTGGATTTAAATGGAAAAGGTTTTGAATTATTTGTAACAAGCGAACAAATGGTTCAAGCAGGAGATTTAATTGCTAAAGTTGACCTTGACGTACTGGAGTCGGCCGACAAATTAACAACTATGATTGTTATATTCACTAATGGTGATAAAATTAAAGATTATCGTTACGAGGCAATAGACAATGTTGAAAAAGGACAAGAAATTGGCACGCTAGAAATTTAAGAGGTGAGAGAAATTAATTTTTTAACCTTTAATACCCATAGTTGGCTAGAAAATAACGACCAACAACAAGTAGAAGTTTTAGCACAAAAAATATTAAAAGAAGATATCTCGATAATCGCATTACAGGAAGTCAATCAAAAAACTACCTCTAAAGAGATTCAAGTAGATCATTATTTTCAATTAAATAATGAACAGCAATCTATTCATGAGGACAATTTTGCTTATTGTGTAGTGAATAGATTGCGAGACTTAGGAACAAATTATTACTGGAGTTGGGCATTCAATCATATCGGTTATGACAAATATCATGAAGGTGTGGCAATTTTGTCGAAAACTCCATTTCAAGCTGAAGTGATAAAAATTTCGCTAGAAGATGATCCGGCAGATTATCACACACGAAAAGCGTTGTTGGGGAAAAGTGAATCTTTGTGTTTTTTATCTGGTCATTTTTCCTGGTGGAGTCAGTCTAGTGGATTTGCATATGAATGGAGAAAAGTTGAGGGTCGATTATGGGATGAAAAGTTGCCTCTAATTATAATGGGTGATTTTAATAATCCGGCGAACCAAAGAGACCAAGGCCGAGATTTAGTTTTAGCGAGTCAGCTAAACTTACAAGACAGTTTTGAAGTAGCGACTGAAAAGGTTGGTGAAGGAACAATCCCAGGGGGGATAGACGGTTGGGAAAAAAACGCTCAGTCCCTCAGGATTGACTACATCTTTTTGGCACAAGAATTTCTAGTTGAAAAATATCAAATTGTTTTTGACAATATTAGTGATTTACAAATTAGTGATCATTATGGGGTGCTTATAAAAACTAGTCTGAAATAGGCTAGTTTTTTTCTTTTAAAAAATACTTGACGAAGTCTTAAGAGAATGATAATCTAACTAAGCTGTCAAATGACGAAGGCAAACAATTTGAAATGATTTAAAAAGTTTCGAAAAAAATATTTCAAAAAGTTGTTGACATTCATTCGGTCAGCTGTTATGATATAAAAGTTGCTGATGCAACAGAAATAGACCTTTGAAAACTGAACGAATAAGACGAACCAAATGTGTAGGGCGTTCCTATTAATAGGAACAAACAATACAAAGCAAGCAATATGCTAGCAACAAGTCAATTAATACAATTGAGCTAACAGTCGCAAGACTGTGCAAACTTTTTAATGAGAGTTTGATCCTGGCTCAGGACGAACGCTGGCGGCGTGCCTAATACATGCAAGTCGAACGCTTTTTCTTTCACCGGAGCTTGCTCCACCGAAAGAAAAGGAGTGGCGAACGGGTGAGTAACACGTGGGTAACCTACCCTCCAGCGGGGGATAACACTTGGAAACAGGTGCTAATACCGCATAACAGAGAAAACCGCCTGGTTTTCTTTTGAAAGGCGCAATTGCGTCACTGGAGGATGGACCCGCGGTGCATTAGCTAGTTGGTGAGGTAACGGCTCACCAAGGCAACGATGCATAGCCGACCTGAGAGGGTGATCGGCCACATTGGGACTGAGACACGGCCCAAACTCCTACGGGAGGCAGCAGTAGGGAATCTTCGGCAATGGACGAAAGTCTGACCGAGCAACGCCGCGTGAGTGAAGAAGGTTTTCGGATCGTAAAACTCTGTTGTCAGAGAAGAACAAGGATAAGAGTGGAAAGTTTATCCCTTGACGGTATCTGACCAGAAAGCCACGGCTAACTACGTGCCAGCAGCCGCGGTAATACGTAGGTGGCAAGCGTTGTCCGGATTTATTGGGCGTAAAGCGAGCGCAGGCGGTCTCTTAAGTCTGATGTGAAAGCCCCCGGCTCAACCGGGGAGGGTCATTGGAAACTGGGAGACTTGAGTGCAGAAGAGGAGAGTGGAATTCCATGTGTAGCGGTGAAATGCGTAGATATATGGAGGAACACCAGTGGCGAAGGCGGCTCTCTGGTCTGTAACTGACGCTGAGGCTCGAAAGCGTGGGGAGCAAACAGGATTAGATACCCTGGTAGTCCACGCCGTAAACGATGAGTGCTAAGTGTTGGAGGGTTTCCGCCCTTCAGTGCTGCAGCTAACGCATTAAGCACTCCGCCTGGGGAGTACGACCGCAAGGTTGAAACTCAAAGGAATTGACGGGGGCCCGCACAAGCGGTGGAGCATGTGGTTTAATTCGAAGCAACGCGAAGAACCTTACCAGGTCTTGACATCCTTTGACCACTCTAGAGATAGAGCTTCCCCTTCGGGGGCAAAGTGACAGGTGGTGCATGGTTGTCGTCAGCTCGTGTCGTGAGATGTTGGGTTAAGTCCCGCAACGAGCGCAACCCTTATTGTTAGTTGCCATCATTTAGTTGGGCACTCTAGCGAGACTGCCGGTGACAAACCGGAGGAAGGTGGGGATGACGTCAAATCATCATGCCCCTTATGACCTGGGCTACACACGTGCTACAATGGGAAGTACAACGAGTCGCGAAGTCGCAAGGCTAAGCTAATCTCTTAAAGCTTCTCTCAGTTCGGATTGTAGGCTGCAACTCGCCTACATGAAGCCGGAATCGCTAGTAATCGCGGATCAGCACGCCGCGGTGAATACGTTCCCGGGCCTTGTACACACCGCCCGTCACACCACGAGAGTTTGTAACACCCGAAGTCGGTGAGGTAACCTTTATGGAGCCAGCCGCCTAAGGTGGGATAGATGATTGGGGTGAAGTCGTAACAAGGTAGCCGTATCGGAAGGTGCGGCTGGATCACCTCCTTTCTAAGGAAAATTACGGAGACTACACAAGTTTATCTTTATTCGTTCAGTTTTGAGAGGTCTACTCTCAAATCGTTCATTGAAAACTGGATACAAAAAACAAACCAAAAATTTTTAAAACAAACCGAGAACACCGCGTTGAATGAGTTTTTTAATAGTTCAATTGCTTATTTTTATTTATTGGAACTCTATCGCTAGAGGGAAGATAAAGACCCAACCGTAAGGTTGATAAGGTTAAGTGAATAAGGGCGCACGGTGGATGCCTTGGCACTAGGAGCCGATGAAGGACGGGACTAACACCGATATGCTTCGGGGAGCTGTAAGTAAGCTTTGATCCGGAGATTTCCGAATGGGGAAACCCAGCATCTTTAACAGGATGTTACTGTTCAGTGAATACATAGCTGAATGGAGGTAGACGCAGAGAACTGAAACATCTAAGTACCTGCAGGAAGAGAAAGAAAAATCGATTCCCTGAGTAGCGGCGAGCGAAACGGGAAAAGCCCAAACCAAGAGGCTTGCCTCTTGGGGTTGTAGGACTCCGATATGGTAGTTGATTGAAATAATCGAAGGACCTGGAAAGGTCTGCGAGACAGGGTAAAAGCCCCGTAGATGAAATTTGAATCACACCTAGGAGGATCCTGAGTACGGCGGAACACGAGGAATTCCGTCGGAATCCGGGAGGACCATCTCCCAAGGCTAAATACTCCCTAGTGACCGATAGTGAACCAGTACCGTGAGGGAAAGGTGAAAAGCACCCCGGAAGGGGAGTGAAATAGATCCTGAAACCGTGTGCCTACAACAAGTCAAAGCCCGTTAATGGGTGATGGCGTGCCTTTTGTAGAATGAACCGGCGAGTTACGATCCCATGCGAGGTTAAGTCGAAGAGACGGAGCCGTAGCGAAAGCGAGTCTGAATAGGGCGAATGAGTATGTGGTCGTAGACCCGAAACCATGTGATCTACCCATGTCCAGGTTGAAGGTGCGGTAAAACGCACTGGAGGACCGAACCCACGTACGTTGAAAAGTGCGGGGATGAGGTGTGGGTAGCGGAGAAATTCCAAACGAACTTGGAGATAGCTGGTTCTCTCCGAAATAGCTTTAGGGCTAGCCTCAGAGTAAGAATGATGGAGGTAGAGCACTGTTTGGACTAGGGGCCCATCTCGGGTTACCGAATTCAGATAAACTCCGAATGCCATACATTTATCTCTGGGAGTCAGACTGTGAGTGATAAGATCCATAGTCGAAAGGGAAACAGCCCAGACCACCAGCTAAGGTCCCAAAATATATGTTAAGTGGAAAAGGATGTGGGGTTGCACAGACAACTAGGATGTTGGCTTAGAAGCAGCCACCATTTAAAGAGTGCGTAATAGCTCACTAGTCGAGTGACCCTGCGCCGAAAATGTACCGGGGCTAAACATATTACCGAAGCTGTGGATTACACCTTAGGGTGTAATGGTAGGAGAGCGTTCTAAGGGCGTTGAAGGTAGACCGTGAGGACTGCTGGAGCGCTTAGAAGTGAGAATGCCGGTATGAGTAGCGAAAGACAGGTGAGAATCCTGTCCACCGTATGACTAAGGTTTCCTGGGGAAGGCTCGTCCGCCCAGGGTTAGTCGGGACCTAAGCCGAGGCCGAAAGGCGTAGGCGATGGATAACAGGTTGATATTCCTGTACTCGTTGTTTTTGTTTGAGCAATGGAGGGACGCAGTAGGCTAAGAAATCAGACGATTGGAAATGTCTGTCTAAGCAATGAGTCTTAAGATGAGTCAAATGCTTATCTTTCTAAGGACAAGTTGTGATGGGGAGGGAAATACAAGTACCGAAGTTTCTGATGTCACACTGCCAAGAAAAGCTTCTAGTGAGAAAACAATGACCCGTACCGTAAACCGACACAGGTAGTCGAGGAGAGTATCCTAAGGTGAGCGAGCGAACTCTCGTTAAGGAACTCGGCAAAATGACCCCGTAACTTCGGGAGAAGGGGTGCTGATCTAACGATCAGCCGCAGTGAATAGGCCCAAGCGACTGTTTATCAAAAACACAGGTCTCTGCAAAATCGAAAGATGAAGTATAGGGGCTGACGCCTGCCCGGTGCTGGAAGGTTAAGAGGAGTGCTTAGCGTAAGCGAAGGTACGAATTGAAGCCCCAGTAAACGGCGGCCGTAACTATAACGGTCCTAAGGTAGCGAAATTCCTTGTCGGGTAAGTTCCGACCCGCACGAAAGGCGTAACGATTTGGGCACTGTCTCAACGAGAGACTCGGTGAAATTTTAGTACCTGTGAAGATGCAGGTTACCCGCGACAGGACGGAAAGACCCCATGGAGCTTTACTGCAGTTTGATATTGAGTGTCTGTACCACATGTACAGGATAGGTAGGAGCCGTAGAAGTCGGGACGCTAGTTTCGACGGAGGCAATGGTGGGATACTACCCTTGTGTTATGGCCACTCTAACCCGCATCACTAATCGTGATGGGAGACAGTGTCAGATGGGCAGTTTGACTGGGGCGGTCGCCTCCTAAAGAGTAACGGAGGCGCCCAAAGGTTCCCTCAGAATGGTTGGAAATCATTCGCAGAGTGTAAAGGCACAAGGGAGCTTGACTGCGAGACCTACAAGTCGAGCAGGGACGAAAGTCGGGCTTAGTGATCCGGTGGTTCCGCATGGAAGGGCCATCGCTCAACGGATAAAAGCTACCCTGGGGATAACAGGCTTATCTCCCCCAAGAGTCCACATCGACGGGGAGGTTTGGCACCTCGATGTCGGCTCGTCGCATCCTGGGGCTGTAGTCGGTCCCAAGGGTTGGGCTGTTCGCCCATTAAAGCGGCACGCGAGCTGGGTTCAGAACGTCGTGAGACAGTTCGGTCCCTATCCGTCGCGGGCGTTGGAAATTTGAGAGGATCTGTCCTTAGTACGAGAGGACCGGGATGGACTTACCGCTGGTGTACCAGTTGTCTTGCCAAAGGCATCGCTGGGTAGCTATGTAGGGAAGGGATAAACGCTGAAAGCATCTAAGTGTGAAGCCCACCTCAAGATGAGATTTCCCATTTCTTAAAGAAAGTAAGATCCCTGAGAGAAGATCAGGTAGATAGGTCAGAAGTGGAAGTGCAGTGATGTACGGAGCGGACTGATACTAATCGATCGAGGACTTAACCAAGATAAAATGGACTCGGAAGTTAAAAAAAGATGGAATGTTTTTTGATCCAGTTTTGAGTGAGCGAAGTTTACTCAACTAAATAGTGTGGTGGCGATAGCAAGAAGGATACACCTGTTCCCATGTCGAACACAGAAGTTAAGCTTTTTAGCGCCGATCGTAGTGAGGGGTTGCCCCTTGTGAGAGTAGGACGTCGCCACGCAACTGACCATCTATTTATAGGTGGTTTTTTTATTTTCTAAAGTGTATATAAAAAATCGTCAAGTTTGTAGCTATTACACTATAGACTTGACGATTTTTTTAAATTGAGTTGTACATAAAATGAATTGTTTCAATTGTTTTTTGCCATTTCTGTTTTTCTAATGTATTTAAAGAAAGATCAAAGTCTTTTACAATACCACTACTTGAAATTTGTGCTGGATGGCCAACGTAAGCTTGATTAGTGTCATTATAGTTGCTAACTGGTGCAATCAATTGGCTATCATTTAAGATAGCTTCTACAATAGTTGAGGCAGCGTTCGCAATACCAAACGATGTGTAGCCTTTTCCACTGAAAGTAATCCAACCGCCTTTACGGGCCGCTACTTCTAATTCATCTAATTCTGTTTGGGAAAAACTTTCTTCAATTGGAATACCAGCTATTCGCACACTTGACCAGGCAACAAATTGCGATTCTCCATGTTCGCCGAGAACATACCCTTCGATTGAGGAAGGATGTACATTTAATTTTTGACTGACCGCATGACGCATTCTTGAAGTATCTAAAGTAGTTCCAGTGCCGAAGACTTGATTTTTAGGTAAACCAGTTATTTGTTGAAGATATTGAGTAATCACATCACAAGGATTAGTGATATTGACTAAGATACCTTTGAATCCTGATTCCTTAATTTTTTGTCCCCATTCTTTTGCTACTTTTTTGGTAAAATTAAGTTCGATAAAACGATCTGAGGTACCTTGTAATAAACTAATATCGCCAGCTGAAAAAATAATTATATCGCAATCAGTTAATTCTGCTAACGAGGGTTCTATTAGTTTTGTTTGACTGGAGCGACCGATTTGCCCGTCAATTAAATCATTTATTTCTGCAAAAACAATTTTTTTATGTTGATCGAATAAAACCAACTCATCTACTAAATTTCTTTCAATTAAAGTATGTGCAGTAGTACTGCCAACATTTCCCACACCGATAATAGCTATTTTTCTCAAAAAAATCACTCCTCTATTAACTATTAAGGATGCCTTTTTTATGAGAAAATGTCAATAATATTATGAGGGAAAATCTAATTTTTGCTTTTGTTATTTAGTATAGTGTAGATTCTGGCTAAATCATCATTTGTACCGCGTAATTCGAAATCAGCTATAAATGGAAAATTAAATGCTTCACTATACTGTTTAGCAGTTAAACAATATTGATAGTTAAAGTTTTTATTGCCGCTACCGACTATTCCTAAGCAATAGCGACAATTATCACTATATTCTAAGTAGTCTCTTAAGTTTTCTGTCAGAATTTCTTGATCACCATTATCGAGACCGTTACCTCCCTCAAGGTAAGTTGGTACAAAGGCGAAAAATTCTGTATTTTCACTTTCATAAGGAGTGTTATCTGAGATTTCTTTTATTTCTTCAATTAAGAGATTGTCCTGTGAAATTTTGTTTTGTTCGCGGCTATAAGCCATTAATCTTTTTACAAATGAGCGTGTGTTACCAGATATTGATATATATATAATGCGCATAATTGCTTATCCTCCTTTATGTTGATAAGTATAACATTGTTTAAAAAAAAGATCTGTCAACTTTTATGATAGCGCTTGCAAAAACTTCGTAAATATGGTATAAAATAAGTGTAAGGGGTAGCATCCCTAAGAATTGCGAAGTTGGCAATTGTACAGTGTAACGTCTAAGATTTTGACAAATGCCGAGGGGCAGAAAGGACGTAGGGATATTTTGAGAACTCCTTACTCAAGAGTCAAAGTCTAACGAGGAAAGAGACAAGTGGACAATAAAGAACCAACGACCTCTCACCAAATGGCTAAACTTAAACAAGAGACGGCAGAAAGATGGTTTAAGTTTGTAGAAAATGATTTCGTAAAGAAGGAATCGAAAGTTATCAGCCGTTTAACTCGTTAGACTATTTTTGTGTCTAAAATTAGTAAAGAGGAGTAATCGTTAACTACGATTACTCCTCTTTTTAGTTATTGTAAATTCTAATATCGTGATCAATTCCACGAATTGCAAAGTGTGACTTATCATCAAAAAGATATTGTTTTCCATCAGTTGGAATTTTTTTGCTGAACATCTCTTCATACTCTGGTATAGATAGTTGTGTACGTTTGTCTAATAAGGCAGAATGTTCTTTTTTGACTAAGTGATTTTCAAAACCAGGCATTACTTCTGCAGAAAAGAATTCACTCACTGATCCCGAGCCATAGCTAAAAAGTCCTACTTGATCACCAGCTGTTAATGAACTATTTTCTAGTAGAGAGATAAGTCCCAAATATAAGGATCCGGTATATAAATTCCCTACTCGTCGACTGTAGGTAATCGCCTCATCATATTTTTGCTCCAAACGTTTGGCTTCTTCTTCAGAAATAGTCGGATAAAGCCCCCTTAAAGCTTTACGTCCCATCTTTGTATATGGTAAATGAAAGGTTAAGGCGGCGTAATCTTGGCTATTCTTTTTATTGACTTTTTTATTTTCTTCCCAAACTTTTAAAAAGGAGTCAATATAAATCTCATTAGATAAGTGTCCATCTACTAATGGATAGTCATGTCCAGATGGTCGCCAAAAGTCATAAACATCTTCAGAATAAAAGACGCTATCATTGTTTAATGCTAATATTTTAGGTTGGCTACTAACTAACATAGCTACTGCACCACAACCTTGTGTCGGTTCACCACCAGAGTTTAAGCCGTATTTTGCAATATCTGCAGCAATGACTAGCACTTTACGATCTGGATGTGCAGCTATATAATCTCTTGCCTGTTGTAAGGCTACCGTACCACTGTAGCAAGCCTGTTTAATCTCAAATGATCGTGCATAAGGTTGAATATTGAGTAAATGATGAATGATTACTGCTGCCGATTTAGAGAAATCATTACTTGATTCAGTTCCAACTATTACCATATCAATTTTGTTTTTATCTTCATCAGTAAGAATTTTCTCAGCAGCACAAGCACCTAATGTAATAATATCTTGAGTAAAAGGAAGCATTGCCATTTGATCTTGCCCCAGGCCAATATGAAATTTATTCGGATCAACACCTCTAGCCAGAGCTAAGTCAGTCATATCTAAATAGTAATTCGGTACATGAAAAGCTATTTTATCAATTCCAATTTTCATGATTTCCTCCTTGAAAAATAATACTATGTAATCTATATCCATTAGCCAATATAACATAGAAAAGGTAGTTTTCACCATCAATCATTCTTAAGAATAATTAAAGCTCTATGTGTTATACTGTTTCTGGTAAAAAGACAATTTATTTGGAGGTGCAACCTTGGAAGAAGTAGTGATTTTAAGTGCTGTACGGACACCAATTGGAAAATATAAAGGAACTTTAGCAACTGTTTCGGCTGTTGATTTAGCAGCTATTACAATTACAGAAGCATTCAAACGCAGCAATGTTAAAAATCAAGTGGATCAAGTAATTTTAGGCAATGTCTTACAAGCTGGCAGTGGGCAGAATGTTGCTCGGCAAGCAAGTATAAAAGCTGGATTAGGCAACCAAGTACCAGCAATGACGATTAATGAAGTTTGCGGATCGGGTCTGAAATCAATTATTTTAGCGATGCAGCAAATACAATTGGGGAGAGCTCAGTTAGTTGTTGCAGGTGGTACAGAAAATATGTCACAAGCACCAAAGCTAACAAAATTCGACTTTGAGACTGAATCATATCAAGAACCTATTTCAAGTATGATTTACGATGGTTTAACGGATGCTTTTAGTGGTGAACATATGGGATTGACTGCTGAAAAGGTTTCTGAACGGTTTGGTGTTACACGTCAGATGCAAGATAAATTTGCCTATGACTCTCAGAAAAAAGCTCATACAGCAAATATTTCTGGTAAATTTTCTGAAGAAATTGTACCTGTTCATTTAGCGGATGGAACCGTTATTGAAAAAGACGAAGGTATTAGAGAGAATGCTACACTAGAAAAAATGAGCAGTTTAAAACCGGCTTTTAAAGAAGAGGGGACGGTTACTGCAGCGAATGCGTCGACTTTGAATGATGGTGCATCTGCTTTAGTATTGGCAGCAAAAAGTTATGCGATTGCGAATCAATTGCCCTTTTTAGCAGAAATTGAAGATTATGCGGAAGTGGGCATTGATCCAAGTATTATGGGAGTTGCACCGATTGATGCGATAAACAAATTATTACAACAACGTCAAATGACAACAAAGCAAGTTGATTTATTTGAAATTAATGAAGCTTTTGCGGCTTCTTCAGTGGCTGTCGAAAGAGAGTTGGCGCTTCCTAAAAATAAAGTGAATATTTATGGTGGTGGAATTGCTTTAGGTCACCCGATTGGCGCTAGTGGTGCGCGGATCGTGACGACTTTATTATCTGCACTTAAAGACGAAAATAAAGAACGAGGAATTGCTAGCTTGTGTATCGGTGGTGGTTTAGGTTTAGCAATAATGTTAAAAAAAAATTCTCTTGTAAAAGAAGATAAGTTTTATCGTTTATCAACTGATGAACGAATTAACCAGTTATTAACTGATAACAAAATTCAAGCTAACGATGTTACTGAACTAAAAAAAATGACCTTATCAGAAAAGATAGCCGATAATTTAATTGAGAACCAAATTAGCGAAGTTGAACTACCATTAGGCGTCGCTCAAAATTTTGTTGTGAATGGTGAAAAAAAACTTATTCCGATGGCGACTGAAGAACCATCAGTAATTGCTGCTGCTAGTAATGCTGCTAAGTTAGTCAGTCAAGCAGGTGGTTTCAAGACAAAAGTATTGAGTCGTAAAATGATTGGACAAATTGTCTTTAATCAATTAAGTGATTTTACAATTGTTGAAAAATGGCTTACTGAAAATCGATTAAAGATTTTTGATATAGCTAATCAAGCTTATCCTTCAATTGTCACTCGAGGTGGCGGCTTAACTGATTTAAAATCACGTAGATTTAAAGAAAAATTTTTTTCAATTGATTTAACGGTAGATGTAAAAGATGCAATGGGTGCTAACATGGTTAATACGGTATTGGAGGCTGTAGCTAACGAGATTCAACAGGCTTTTCCTCAAGAAGAACTTTTGTTTAGCATTTTAAGCAACTATGGAACAGAAGCGCTAGTTGAAGCAACCTGTCAAATTCCTTTTGAGGTAGTTTCAGAAGTAACTGCGAAAAAAATTGCTGCAGCAGGTCGTTTTGCGAAGCTAGATCCTTATCGGGCTGCAACCCATAACAAAGGAATAATGAACGGAATTGATGCTGTTGTTTTAGCGACTGGAAATGACACTCGGGCTGTAGCTGCAGCTTGTCATGCTTATGCTAGTCGAAATGGAAGTTATCAAGGATTGACTGATTGGTGGATTGAAGATGACACCCTCAAAGGTCGATTGATTGTACCAATGAATGTTGGCATTGTCGGAGGAGCGACCAAAGTATTGCCTAAAGCTGCTTTAAGCTTGAAATTGCTAGCTGTGGACAGTGCTCAGAACTTGTCAGAAAATATTGTGGCCGTTGGTTTAGCCCAAAATTTAGCTGCAGTTAAAGCTCTAGTAACTAATGGGATTCAAAAAGGCCATATGGCTTTACACAGTCGGACTTTGGCCATCAATGCGGGAGCAAAAGATCATGAAATTGATCGAGTAGTTCAGTTATTAAAGCAAACAAAAGTAAAAAATTTAGAACAAGCAAAAGCTATCCTTGCGAAATTGCGTGAATAAGCTTTTTAAAGTTAGAAGATTTGGTCAGTAATATTTTTAGGAGGTGAAATCAGTGATAAAAGATGAACGATATAAAGAAATTATGCAATTGTTGAGAAAAACTGGAACGGTGAAAGTCAATGATATCATGGATAAACTAGATGTTTCTGATATGACAGTCCGCAGAGATTTAGCCAGTTTGGAAAAGCAAGGATTGCTTAAAAGAGTCCATGGTGGTGCGAAAGTGAATACTTTCAATGAAGAACTGTCCCATAAAGAAAAACGGATTATTCACATTGACGAAAAACGAGCAATCGTTAAAAAAGCGATTGAGTACATTCAAACAGGGGATACAATATTTTTAGGACCTGGAACAACGATTGAATTATTGGCACAATTAATCGATGTAGCTGATGTTAGAATCGTAACCAATTGTTTACCGGTATTTGAAATATTAAATCAAAAAAAAGAGCATCAGAAAATCTATTTAGTTGGCGGAGAAATGCGAAACAATACTCAGTCTTTTTTTGGCGATTTAACCAATAAAATTATTACTGATTTAAAATTTAATAAAGCCTTTTTCAGCTGCAATGCTTTAGTTGGTCAGGAAATTATGACTAGTACATTAGAAGAAGGTCAGACCCAAACATTGGCGCTAAATAATAGTCAAGGACGTTTTTTATTAGCTGATAGTTCGAAGATTGGTAAGACTGATTTTTGTGTTTATTATCGTTTAGATGAAGTAACAGAACTGATAACTAATCAAGATGAAACACACAAATATAAGCAATTAGACAGTTCATCAATCATTTTAGTATAGAAAAATCCCGAAGTGCATCGTGTGCATTTCGGGATTTTTTTTGATTAATTTTTGGCTGCTAAGTAAGCGGCATTTCTTTTTTTCATTTGACGAGCGTACCAGATGAAGATGAGCAAATAGGCAATTAATGCGATAGCTGCATATAAAACAAATTGAATTTGTCCTTGCGATGCATTACCGACCAAATAACCTAAGAATTTTTCAATCGGACCTTCCATTGTTGTATGAGAAATAAGTGCATTCGAGCTCAAACCAGCAGGAAAGGCTCCAACTTTTTTCGCTGTTTCAGTAACAAATGGCGCAATTAGTGTACCTGACCATAAGAATAATGGTAATTCAATCGCGCCAATAACAATCATTCGAATTAATTTACCGCGAGTGACAACTAATAAAGCTGGTGTAACACCCATGGCAATAATTCCGCCTAACGGTAACAATTTATTTCCTGGAAGTACCATAGCTTCTAATAACATGATTGGTGCTAGCACGTTTGCAGCTGCCCAAATTTCGGCACGACCTGCTAGGAAAGGCCAATCTAAACCAATGTTAATCGTACGACCTTTTAATTTAGCTGAAGCGAAATCAGTGATCCCTTGAGATAAAGGTTCAACCGCCGCAATAAACCATGCACCAATTAAAGAGAACAGTTCCAAACAGGTTGCAGCTGTAAAGGCTAAAGCAAAGATCTCAGTTGGGTTTTGTCCAGCCAATAAACCAACAAAAATTCCTAAATAAATACCAATGGCAAATTTTGATCCCCAAAAACCAATTTTACTATTCAATTTGGCTGCATCGAAATCATATTTGTCCAACCACGGGAAGATCTTGTCAAAAATTTTATCAAAGACCATAATGATTGGATTCATCATATAGTTCATATGAGTTGTTGTCATTGGATTTGAATCTGGTGCATCTAATAAATCATTAAAGGTTGGTTTCATTAAATCAGAATTGATAATTTTTAAAATACCGATGAAAATAACTAATAATGTGGCAATAAATAAGTTTGCGCCACAGAAAATGGCAAATAAACCAACGATAGAAAGATGCCAGATATCGAAAATATCAACATCTAAAGTATCTGTCTTTTTCAAGATCAGCATTGCGACATTGACAATCACCATAATTAATAAGAAGTAAAGTGTATAAGGTGATCCCCAAGTAATTGTTGCTAAAGGTGCCCAACCAACATCAGTGATGTTTAAGCTTAGTCCTGTTCGTTCAACAAAGTCGGCCATCGCACCTGAAAAAGCGTTAGTTAAAATTCCAATAATTGCTCCGATCCCGGTTAAAGCAATCCCTAATTTTAAACCGCCTTCTAAAGCACGGCTAGGTTTTACTTTGAAGAAAAGTGCGATAATGGTTAAGACAATTGTCATCAATGGGGCAGCCCCTAAATTAATTAGAGGCTGAAATATGCTGTTGGCTAAATCAATAATTGTACTCATGATATCCGTCCTTTTCTATTTAACTGATTGATTTGATGGCTTCTTCCATTTGATCATAAACTGGTTGAGCCATAGCAGGAATACGATAAAGAATTGCGCCTGCATCTACAACGGGAATATCAATTTTGAAGCCTAAGTTGGTATTGGCAATTTGGGCGAAAATATCATAATGTGATAACATATCTTCATTTACATCTTTGATCATGACAGCATCACAAGAAACTTGATATCCTCTAGCTTTCATTTCTTTTTCTAATGCATCTTTGATTTGGTGGCTTGAATTTACTCCGGCTCCACACGCTGCTAAAATTTTAATCATTTAAATTCTCTCCTTTGAAATTTTTTTCTAAAAATTGATAAATCATTTTTGGATCTTCTTCATTAAAGAAATTAATTAATTCCGTTTGTTCAATCGAGTTAATGAAATCCATAATATCCGCCAATAACCCCGACTGTTCTTCGCCATTTTGATTCAAAATCATAAATAGAAACCGTACATTCATTATTTCATCTGGTTGAATCATATTATGAAATGGAATATCTTTCTTTAATTTGATAGGAACGATTCGAGTCGTATTGACAAATTCACTCTCAGTATGAGGAATGGCAATATTTGGTAGCTCTTGACTGATTGGCGCCAGATCTAAACCTGTTGGATAATTTACTTCTCTTTCTATTAAATTGTCTAGGAAATTTTCAGATACCAATTTTTTTTCTAATAAACTTTGATAGATTTCTTCAAAAACTGCTGTTTGAGAATTTTTTTCTGATACATAAATGGTATCCTCTGAAAAAAGTGACATTTCATAAGTACCTCCTTTTTTTGTTCGAAATAGTTTGTTTGTTGTTTATGACATAATGATAAGCGCTTTCTTAGGATAAGTCAACTAGAAATCGAAAAAAAATAAACTTATTTTTGTTGAAAAATGTTTGTTTTTGGTTTATGATGAATTTGTATCAAGGAAAGTGAACAAGGAGGTGAGCACAATTTGTTGAAAAATGAACGACAGAAAATCATTTTGGATTTATGCGAACGAGACGGGATTGTTACTGTAAAAACAATCCAAGCGACTATTCATGTTTCTGATATGACAATCAGACGGGATTTAACTGAAATGGATCATGAAAAAAAATTGATCCGTATTCATGGTGGGGCCCAAAGTATTGCGTTCAATCAAGAAGATTCAACGGTTGAAAAATCTAGCATAGAAACACCAAAAGAACTTTCACATTTTGAAAAGAAAATGATTAGTACCGATGAAAAAAAATATATTGCGAAAAATGCAGCACAATTAATTAATGATGAACGAGAAACAATTTTTTTGGGACCAGGTACTACTATTGAATTAATGACTGAACATATTACATTAGAACACGTTCGAATCGTAACCAATAGTTTGCCAGTCTTTAACTTATTGAAAGATAAAGGAAAGTACGATCTTTATTTAGTGGGTGGTTCTTATCGGGAGCATACCGGAGCATTTGTTGGTTCGGTTGCTGATGAAGTGATTCAAAAAATAGGGATTACAAAAGCTTTTGTCGGTGTTAATGGAATTCAAGATGGTTGGGTGTCAACCTTTAATGTAGAAGAAGGCAAAATTCAACAATTGGCATTGGATAAAGCCAGCGAAAAATATCTGGTAGCTGATGCTCACAAGTTCAATCATCGTGATTTTTATAATTTTTATAATTTAAAAAAAGTCGATGGTTTGTTCACAGACTATACAATTTCCGAGAGTGTAAAAGAGCAGTATGAACAATACACAAAAATTTTTAATTAAGAGGAGGATTTACAATGCGGGTAGTAATTGGATCAGATCTTGAAGGAATGACATTAAAAGAAACAATCAAAACTTATTTAATAGAAGAAGGTTTTGAGGTAGTTGATAAAAGTGAAGAAGCGGCTGTTGATTTTGTAGAATCAACTTTGGCTGTTGCTCAAGATGTAGTTGCTAACGAAGGCAGTTTAGGAATCGCTTTTGATGGTTATGGCTCAGGCAGCTTTATGACAGCTACTAAAGTAAAAGGCATGGTAGCAGCTGAAGTTTCTGATGAACGTTCAGCTTATATGACGCGCGAACATAATAATTCACGGATGATTACTTTAGGGGCAAAAATCGTTGGTGATGAATTAGCTAAAAATATTGTCAAAGAATTTTTAAGTGCCAACTATGATGGTGGCAGACATCAAGTCAGAGTCGATATGTTAAATAAAATGGCCTAAGCAAATAGAAGGGAAGAAAGAACATGAAAATAGCAATTGGATGCGATCATATTGTAACAGATACTAAAATGGCGGTCTCAGATTTTTTGAAATCAAAAGGATATGAAGTATTAGATGTAGGAACGTATGATTTTACGCGCACACATTATCCAATTTTTGGGAAAAAAGTTGGTGAAGCTGTTGTTAGTGGTGAAGCAGATCTGGGTATCTGTCTTTGCGGTACAGGCGTCGGAATCAATAATGCGGTCAACAAGGTTCCAGGTGTGCGTAGTGCATTAGTACGAGACATGACGACTGCTGTTTACGCGAAAGAACAATTAAATGCGAATGTTGTTGGTTTTGGTGCACGAATTACAGGCGAGTTCTTGATTTGTGATATTGCAGAGGCTTTCATTGAAGCGCAATATCAACCAACAGAAGAAAACAAAAAATTAATTGCAAAGATTGATCATGTTGAAAAAAATCATCCTGAACAAATGGATCCTCACTTCTTTGATGAATTTATTGAAAAATGGGATCGGGGAGAATATCACGACTAAAAGGAGCGAATAATGCTTTTAACTATTACAATGAATCCTTCAATTGATATTTCTTATCCGCTAGAGAAATTTCAGTTGGATACAGTTAATCGGGTAACAGATACACGAAAAACTGCTGGTGGCAAAGGTTTAAATGTCACGAGAGTGTTGAAACAGTTGTCAACAGAGGTGACTGCTAGTGGATTGATCGGTGGTTTTTTAGGAAGACAAATCCAGAGTCAATTAGAAGTTGAAAAAATCAACCACGCTTTCTCTCAAATTGAAGGAGAAACTCGAAATTGTATCGCCATTTTACATGAAGGCAAACAAACAGAAATCTTAGAAAGCGGACCGACTATTTCTCAAGGAGAAGCCCAAAATTTTTTAAATAATTTTACTGAATTGGTTAAACGAAGTAGTATGATTTCATTTTCCGGTAGTTTGCCAGCTGGTTTGCCGACTGATTTTTATCATCAAATGCTGGAAATATGCCAACAACAAAATAAAAAAGTCGTTTTGGACTGTTCCGGAAAAGCTTTGGAAGCCGTTTTAGCTGGTTCTGCTAAACCATTTGTCATTAAACCAAATTTAGAAGAACTTGCTGCAATTTTAAATCGTACAGTTGAAATAGATGATTTAAAAGAAGTTTTGCAAACTGAAAAGTTCTCAGGTATCGAATGGATTGTTGTTTCATTAGGTAGCCAAGGGGCTTTTGCAAAACACGATGAAAAATTTTATCGAATAAATATTCCAAAGATTGAAGTCGTTAATCCAGTTGGTTCTGGCGATGCTACGGTAGCTGGATTGCTTTACGCCTTGGATCAAGAAAAAGACGATCAAGAAGTTTTAAAAATAGCCAATACTTTAGGGATGTTGAATGCACAAGAAAATCTAACAGGTCACGTAAATATGGATAACTTTGAAATGATTAAAAATCAAATAAATGTGGCACCAGTTTAAAACGAAGGGAAGAATTCAACTGATGGAATTAACAGAAAATAAAAGAAATTATTTAAAACAAATAACCAATGAAAAAGGAATCATTGGTGCTTTAGCGATTGATCAACGAGGGGCTTTAAAAAAAATGATCAATAAGTATCAGGAGACTGAAGCAACCGCTGAACAAATTGAACAGTTCAAAGAAATTGTTTCAACTGAATTAACACCATTTGCTTCAGCAATTTTATTAGATCCAGAATATGGTTTGCCTGCTGCTGCAGCGCGGGATAAATCAGCTGGTTTATTATTAGCTTACGAAAAAACTGGGTATGATGCTTCTACTCCAGGACGCTTGCCAGATTTGCTATCGATTTGGTCAGTCAAACGCTTAAAAGAAGCTGGTGCAGATGCTTGTAAATTTTTACTATACTATGATGTTGATGAATCAGCAGAAATTAATCTACAAAAACAAGCCTTTATCGAACGAATTGGTTCTGAATGCCAAGCGGAAGATTTGCCATTCTTTTTAGAATTGGTTTCTTATGATGCAAATGATTCTGACAATAGTACAGCAGCTTATGCCAAAGAAAAACCTCATAAAGTAAATGATATGATGAAGGAATTTTCAAATAAACGTTATGGTGTAGATGTGTTGAAAGTAGAAGTTCCTGTTAATATGAAATTTGTGGAAGGCTTTAGTGAAGACGAAGTTGTTTATACGAAAGCTGAGGCAGCAAAATTCTTTAAAGAACAGTCAGAATCAACTGATTTACCATTTATATTTTTAAGTGCGGGTGTTTCGGCGGAGATGTTCCAAACGACTTTACATTTTGCAAAAGAAGCCGGATCAACTTTTAATGGTGTTCTTTGTGGTAGAGCTACTTGGGCGAATGGGGTGGAACCTTTCATTACTAAAGGCGAAAATTCAGCTGCCGAATGGTTAAGAACTGAAGGACGTAAAAACATTCAAGAACTGAATCAAGTCCTAAATGAAACTGCAACGTCAATTAAACTTTAAAAATAAAAAGATTAACCCTATGAAAAATTGATTTCATAGGGTCATTTTTATGTTTAAAAGTTCAATTATTTTTTCGTAGTTTATATGAAACTATGAAAACTGCTAAATAATAGCTTGATATCAGTCTTTACGATAAGGATTGACGGCTTTTGACGGCTAAAGATATTTTTAGAAAAATTGTTAATTTTAATAAACAATTTTTTTCAGATATTTAGAATCCGCTTACATTTCCTTGGAAAATTTATTGGTTTAAAAATATTAATTTTTAAAAACTAAATACAGCTATCTAAAACTTCCATAACTTTACAGCGTTGTTCAAGTAAATTATCGGCATAAATATCTAGTGTCATTTGAGTTGACGAATGCCCCAATAGTGCACTGACAGATGAAATATCTGCTCGTTTTTCTAAACATCTAGTAGCAAAAGTGTGTCTTAGTTGATGGAAATGGATATTTTTTAAATCTGCTTTTTCCCGAATTTTATGGAAATGATAGGTTAATAATCTTGGTTCACTAGGTTTCTCACCTGTTGAAAACACATATTCTCCTGTGGCTTCTTGTTGATGTTGAAGCAATAACTGTTTAATTTTATCCCCAAAAGGAATGATCCTAATAGAAGAATGTGTCTTTGATTGATGCTTGATTACTTGCGTTTTTGAATCATCTTGATAAGAAGCAACCCGCTGTAGTGTATTTCCCACGTGCATTAAATTATCGATAAAATTTATATCTGACCATTTAAGCGCAGACAATTCTCCAATGCGTAATCCCGCATACAAAGCTAACATGATTGGTAAGCCTTTTTTCTTTTCAGATTTAGCAACAGCTTCAAGTTTTTTTTGCTCCGATTGTTGTAATGCCCTCACTTTTCGCTGATTTTTAGGCATCTTTATTTTATCAAACGGATTTGTTTGAATTAAGCCCTCAAAAATTGCTTGTGATAAACAACTTTTTATAATTTGACAAATGACCTTTACCGTACCGCTGCTTAATTTATCCATCATTTGATTGATAAATTCTTGAATCTTAATATGGTCTAGCTCATTTAATGCGAGATTTCCTAATACTTGAAAAGCATAACGCTTCAACTTATAAGAATAACTATCAAAAGTTGCAGGTTTAATTTTCCCTTTTATATTTGCTAACCATAATTCTACCCAGTATTTAAATATCATAGTGGCTTCCCCATAAATCATACGCAATTGAGTATACTTTTCTTTTAAAGGATATAGTTTTTGGCGAACTTCTTGTTTAGTTTTTCCATAAATATATCCATATTTAATTTTATTATTTTTGTTTCGTCCTTTTTGATACCGACCTTCCCAACGCCCATCTTTTCTTAAGTAAATATTTTCCCCAAGTTTCAATTTGTTCTCCCCATTTCTGACGGCTCATTTGACGGCTGAAAAAACAATAGGAAAAAATCCTAATTTACCAACGCTTATTTAATAAAACTTTTTTGTTGAAAAAATTGAAATTTTTATTATGTTTAAATTGATTATAAATTTTTCATATATTATAATAAAAGTCGTTACAAATAATTAAAATTGACTTATTTTTTCATACGTCATTCATTGTCCTAGTTTCATATAGAACAAGAAAAAATTATAGCAAAAAAATCAACTTTTTTCTATTTTAAAAATAATTTTTTTATAAACAAAAAATAAATACTAGAAAAGGTATGAGGGGTGATTCGGTGTTCTGTATTTTGATATTAACTAATAACATTTCCAACGAAAAAAATTTTTGTGAAAAAATTCAGCAATTAAACTATGAGGTTTTTTGTTCGACACTTATTCTAAATTATTGGCGAGAAAATAATTCTTTGGGAAAATGGGAGGATTATTTTCCAATAGTCATGCTGAGTGAAACGGTGTCTGATTTAGAAGCCAGTGAGTTAGTAAAATCGGTTGCTAGCAAAAGGACTGCTGTTTTCAGAATTGTGGATACATCAGTAGATGAACAAAAAGCCGAAATTTTAAAAAATGAAGGGTTTCAAGAATGGATTACTAAAAATGAATCCTTTAATGAGTTACGGGAATTATTGTTTATATATAGTGCAAAACAAATTAATCAAGAGAAAGAAAATAAAGAAAACAAATCTCCATCAATTTCATCTTGGAAATTATTAAAAATTAAGTTGTCGCCAGTGGAAGAGCGAATCTTAGATGTTTTAATTGAAGCTAAAGCTGCAACAGTTTCAAGAGAAGATTTAGTAAAAATAATCTGGAGGGAGGATCCTAATAATTCTAATTTAAGTCAAGTATCTTATCGAATCAAACGAATTAAGCATAGTATCGAAGAAGTTTTTGACATTCCTGATGGTGTAGTCACTGATTGGAGGAAAGGATATCGTTTAAATGACGAGTTTTATCAAAAAATTTATGAATCTTATGAATTAGCATAAATCTTGAGAATAAACATCCAATGGGATGTTTATTTTTTTGCTGAAAAAAAGTCAACTTACCAAAAAATATTTTGTATATATATTCACTTTTTAAGAAAATCTTTTGTTTGTTTTGAACAAAACTTAATGTACCCTTTAGCAAATTGCAACAATGTAAATTGTGTTAAAACCGCTTACAATTGTCTTAACAAGTAATTCAGATATAATTATTGGATTTTGTAATGACTAGTTGCCATGGCTGAGCATTTTAAGCATTCAATTTTTTTATACAGGAACGAATATTTTTACTACGAAAAGGAGAGTTAAAAACGTGAGTAATAATGACATTCAGTATTCTGAAGAAGAAGTAGCAAAGTTTAAAGCACGTGGGTATAATGATGATTTACTACCCAAGGGTCCTGACAAGAGAAATATGGGCATCAGTAATTATTTTACTTTATGGATGGGATCAATTCACAACATTCCTAATTATACTGCAGTAGGCGGATTTATTTTTCTCGGTCTATCACCTATTAATGTGATGTTGGCGGTTGCTATTAGCGCACTTTTCGTAGCAGCTTTTATGGTTTTCAATGGAATTGCCGGATCAAAATATGGGATTCCCTTCGCAATGCATTTGCGTTCGACTTACGGTGATCTGGGCGCAAAACTACCTGGTTTTCTGAGAGGGTGTGTGGCGGCAATAGCGTGGTTTGGTTTACAAACTTATACAGGTGCATTGGCGTTAGTCATTTTAATTGGCAAGTTTTGGCCAGGATTTTTAGAAATTGGTGGTTCAACTCAATTTTTAGGTATTGGGATTCCCCAATTAATTGCATTCACTTTATTTTGGGTATTAAATGTGTTGATTGGATTTGGTGGTGGCGGTATCTTAAATAAATTTACTGGTATTCTAAGCCCGATGATTTATATAGTGATTATTGGTTTAACGATTTGGGCAATCAATGCTGCAGGTGGGATGGGCCCCATTCTTTCTTACAGTATTTCTGGCGCAACGCGTAATTTGAATCCGATTTTCGCTTACTTTTTAATTATTAATTCCGTCATCGCCGTTTGGGCAGCGCCAGGATCTAGTGTTTCTGACTTTACCCAAAATGCTAAATCCACTAAAGACCAAATGGTCGGACAAACTTTGAGCTTGGTTATTGGATATGCTATCTTCGCATTTTCAAGTGTGGTTATCTTAATTGGTGGCTCGATTCACTTTGGTATTCAAGAATGGAATGTTTTGAATATTATTGATCGATTAGATAGTCTACCAGTTGTCATTTTTTCAATGGCTGTTTTCTTATTAACAACGATTTCGACAAACGCTACTGGCAATATTATTCCAGCGGGATATCAATTGACTGCGTTATTTCCGAAGAAAATTAACTATCGACGAGGCGTTTTAATTGCTAGTATTATTAGTTTCTTGATTATGCCTTGGCGTTTAATGGCAAACTCAGATAGTATTTTTATGTTCTTGAATTCGATTGGGGCAGTTTTAGGACCAGTTGCTGGGGTCATGATTGCCAATTATTACTTTATTCGTAAACAAAATATTGATTTAAATGAGTTGTATATGGATAATACCCGTGATAATAAAAACAATATTTATCATGGTTTGAATCGTCAGGCTTATATTGCAACAATTATTGCCTTAATTATATCTTTAAGTGGTCAATTTATTCCGGCGCTAAGAATGATTTCTGATGTTTCTTGGTTCGTTGGGTTTATTACAGCATTTCTGATTTATCTTGTGTTAAAAAAAGCATCAATCAAAAACGAAGTAACACCAACTTATGAGGAGGAAGCGTAAATGAGTCACGAATTAGTTATTAAAAATGGTTTGGTTATTTTGGAAGATGGAGAAGTGAACACAGATGTTGCCGTTGATAATGGTAAGATTACTGCGATTGGCAATGATTTAACTGGTGAAAAAGTAATTGATGCAGCAGGTTTAATTGTTAGTCCGGGAATGGTCGATGCTCATGTGCATATTACAGATCCTGGTGGTGGCTATCGTGATAATTGGGAAGGTTATGTGACTGGAACGGCTTCATGTGCCAAAGGTGGCGTAACTTCATTCATGGAAATGCCTTTGAACCAAGTTCCTGCTACAGTGGATAAAAAATCATTAGATATTAAATATGCAGCTGGTGAAGATAAATTAAAAGTTGACGTAGCTTCTTTTGGCGGCTTGGTACCATTTAATTTAGAAGGTGGTATTCAAGAATTAAATGATGGCGGCGTAGCAGCTTACAAATGTTTCTTAGGAACTTGTGGCGACCGTACTATTGATGGCGATTTCGAAAACGTCGATGATTACTCTTTATATGAAGGCATGAAGCAAATCGCGAAGACTGGAAAAGTTTTAGCAATTCATGCGGAAAATGCAGAAATTACTGACCGCTTAGGTGAAATTGCCTATGCAAATGGCGAAACAACTTTAGAAGCTTACGTAAATACACGTCCGGTTTTCACCGAAGTTGAAGCGATCGAAAAAGCAATTCTAATGGCTAAAGAAACTGGCTGTCGGATTCATATTTGTCACGTTGCTTGTCAAGAAGGTGTCGAAGCAGTTATTAAAGCCCAACAAGAAGGTGTCGATGTAACTTGTGAGACTTGTACCCATTATTTATACTTTACAACTGATGAATTAGATGCGATTGGGCCAGTCGTGAAATGTTCACCACCAATTCGTGACAAAGCACAAAAAGCAGGTTTATGGGAGCATACTTTAGGCGAAGGCATTAGTTTCGTAACCAGTGACCATTCACCATGTACACCAGATTTGAAAGATAAAGAAAATGCTTTTGAAGCTTGGGGCGGTATCTCAGGTGTACAAAATAATGTAGATGTTTTGTTTGATGAAGGTGTCCAAAAACGTGGCATGTCATTGAAACATTTTGCTGATTTAATTGCGGCAAATCCAGCAGACCGCTACAACTTAGACCAAAAAGGTCGAATTACAATTGGAAAAGACGCTGACTTTGTCTTAATCAAACCAAATGCGCCATACACTTTAAAAGCTGAAGATTTAGAATACAAAAATCAAATCAGTCCTTATATTGGCCGTGAAATTGGTGCTCAAGTAGCTCAAACAATTTTACGCGGACAAACAATTTACAGTCAAGCAGAGGGTGTAACAAGCGAATTCCCTGGAACATTTATCAAAAAATAAGCACGTGGCTAGAGCCAAAATAAGGGAACTTATTTTTGTTCTAGCCTTTTTAAAAGAAAAAAATCTTCAATTTACATAACGTATCAATAGAATACGAAGAATCAGATGAATTTTGTCTTGCAAAATTGACTTGATATGAAAAGGAGTAGAGTGATGGAAACAAACGAAAATACTACCCAGTTTCCCTATTGGAAAAAAATAATTTTTATTCTAACTGCGGGATGGATTGTCATCTGGATTTACCGAACAGTATTGACCCCGATCTATCCAATTATCAGTGATTTTTTTGGTGGTGCGACTGATGCACAATTAGGAAATATTTCTAGTTTTTATTTTTTAGGTTATGTAATTATGCAAATTCCCTCGGGTTTATTGGTGGATCGTTTCGGAAAGAAAACTATCTTAATTCCCGGTTTCTTAATGTTTGGGGTAGGAACTTTGCTGGTTGCGACTGCACCAACTTTGAGTTTCCTATTTGCTGGTAGTGTCTTAGCAGGTCTCGGTTGTGGAACTTTCTACGGAGTGGCTTACTCACTGACGACCGAATATGTACCTGCGGGGAAAAGAAGCTTAGCAACAGCAATTGTAAATAGCGGGACTGCGATTGGTAGTGGCTTAGGTTTGGTTTCTTCTAGCTATCTAGTAGGTGAAGGAATTTTACCTTGGCAAACATTACTATTTGTCACAACTGTTTTAGTCATTTTAATGGTTTTCGTGTTTGCAAAATATATAAAAAAAGAACAACCCAAAGTCGTGACAGCTGAAAAAGTTCAACCAAAAGAAAAAGGCGGCGGTTTAAAAGCTTTATTTAAACCACAAATGATTGCCGCTTATGTGTTGTATTTCTCAACGTTATATACGTATTATTTAATTGATACTTGGTTACCTAATTTTTTGGAAACAGAAAGAGGGTTTCAAGGGACGGCAGTAGGTTTGGCTTCATCTTTAGTATTTTTTGCGGCAATTCCGGGAGCATTGTTTTTTAGTCGGATCGCCGATAAAATTCCTCATCGAAAAGTCGGGATTATCATTGCCTTAGAAATTGTTGCAGCAGGTATGTTGTTGTTTACTGTTCAAACTACGAATCAAATGTTTCTAGTCTTTGGGGTAGTTGGTTATGGCTTCTTTGGTAAACTAGCGGTTGAACCAATCATTATTTCTTGGTTAGGTCAGTTTGCACCTAAGAAAAGTATTGCAACTACCTATGGTGTATTTAACTTCTTCGGAATGTCTGCTTCAGTGATTGTTCCTTCGCTGACAGGTTTAATTTCTGATGCTATGGGTTCCAAAGTTTATGCGTTTTATTTAGCGATTGGAATTATTTTAATCGGTACTACTGTATTCTTTGTGATTAACAAGTTAACTTCTGCGAAAGAATATGCGTCAAAGTTAAAAAGTGAATCAACTCTCTCATAGAAAAAAAGCCGTTGGAATTTTCCAGCGGCTTTTTATATGGCATTGATGATTTGTTGATAAATCTCAAGGTTTCTTTTGGTTACACTGCGATCAAAGTCATGCTCATTTGCTTCAATCGTTATCAATTGATTATTCAAAATTTGTTGACTGGCTTCAACCGAAGACTGATAAGGAACATCAGGATCTTCTGAACAATGAACTAAAATTGTTTTTGGAAATCTTTCCAAGTCCGTTTTTGTTAATGAAAACTGATTTGCTTCTTGGTGATTATTAAGCAACATAGTCTGCCAAGTACCAAATTGGCGAGCTGATAGATAGATAGGAAAACGTTTATCCATTTGGCCAGAAGTTAAAGGTTGTTTTTCTAAGAGATTTTCTACATCTAAAGGTAAAACTCGCGGATATTTATTATAAAAAGCATTAGGATAGTGAAATTCTTGCCAGTCCAAACGATTGTAGCCATAAAAACTGATAAAGGCTTTTGGTTGTTCACCTGAGTTTAAAAGAAGTGATGCAAGATAAGCGCCAGCAGATCTTCCTAGCAAAATATAATCGTTTCCTAGTTTTAAGGTTTGAATTGTCTCCTTTAAAGTACGAAAGATTTGATCTAACTTTGTTTCCGGTGCTAATAGGTAATCAATAGTAATAAAGGAATGGCCAGCTTCAAGGAATAAATCAATGTAAGCTTTTGGTAAATCTTCTCGTTCACCAAACACCAAACCACCACCATGAAGATAAACAATTGGTTCTTTGATGGGTTTCTTTGCTTCGTAGATGGTACCTTTTATCAGTAAGTGATCAAAACTATTTAAAGTGATTGTTTTCGGCATAAGTTTCCTCCTTAGTGATTTTATTTTATAGTAATTGAATTATCTCAAGACATTATGTCATTTACGCACAAAATATGCACGGGTTTTGTCTAAAGTCACCAATGATTGCAAGTTGGCAATCGCTTACAATAAAGATGTAAAATTAGACAGGAGGATTTTAAACATGAACTTAGCTGACGTATTGAAAAAAAGAATTGATGATTTATCTTCGATTGGGAATGATCCAACTGGTGGTATGACTAGACTTTTATACACAGATAGTTGGTTACAAGCGCAAAAATACGTTGAACAACAAGCCAAAGATTTTGATTTAAAGACACATTTTGATGAAGTTGGGAATTTATTCGGTCGCGTAGAAGGATCAGAACTACCCGCTGAAACAATTATGTCAGGTTCTCATATTGATACAGTTGTTAATGGTGGGAATTTAGATGGACAATATGGTGTGATTGCAGCAATGACCGCGATTGAATATTTGTTAGCTGAACACGGACAACCAAAACGTAGTTTGGAATTTATTTCAATGGCGGAAGAAGAAGGTAGTCGTTTTCCAACCGTCTTTTGGGGGAGTAAAAATTTCGTAGGTGAAGCAGATGTGGATGCAGTAAAAGATATCGCTGATTCTGAAGGCGCAAAATTTGTTGATGAAATGCACCGTCAAGGTTTTGACTTTAAAAAAGAACAAACGCGTCGGGACGATATTAAAGCCTTTGTAGAAATTCATATTGAACAAGGAAATGTTTTAGAAAACCAAAAATTACAAGTAGGTGTGGTCAATAATATTGCTGGACAACGCCGTTACAATATTAATTTAAAAGGTGAGGCCAATCATGCTGGAACAACACCGATGAGCTATCGCCATGATACCGTTTATGCTTTTTCTAAAATTTGTTCAGAAGCGATTGATCGGGCGAATGAAGTGGGTGATCCACTAGTATTGACTTTTGGTAAAGTAATTCCAAAACCAAATACAGTCAATGTTGTCCCAGGGGAAGTAGATTTCACAATGGATTGTCGTCATACAGATGCCGAATTCTTAAAAAAATTCACTGGTGAATTAGAAGAACGAATGACTGAAATTGCTAAGAGCATGGGCATCGAAATTACTATTGATCGTTGGATGGATGAAGCACCAGTACCAATGAATACAGCGATTGTAGAAACGATTGAGAAAAAAGCTGATGAAGGCAATTATAAATATCGCGTAATGCACAGTGGCGCTGGTCACGATTCGCAAGTGATTGCGCCACATTATCCAACAGCAATGATTTTCGTACCAAGCATTAATGGTATTAGTCACAATCCGGCTGAAAAAACAGAATTTCCAGATTTATTAGAAGGCGTAAAACTATTAGCTGATACATTATACGAATTGGCTTACAAATAAAAAAGAAGAGGCGATTAATCAATGGGTTACAAAAACGAACGAATGGGCTATCAAAAAGACTTATTAAGCTCACGAGCTGTCATTAAAAAAAATAATTATGCGTTAATTCCACATGATGGATTAGTCAATAATGTTCTTCCAGGCTTTGAAAATTGTGACATGTCTATTTTGGGATCACCAAAATTAGGTGCCGGTTTTGTTGATTACATCATCACTTTCCAAAAAGATGGAAAAAACTTAGCTGGTGTTGGTGGCGATGGTATCCAAACATTGGCTTATGTCATTGAAGGGGCTTTAAAAGTTTCTGATGGAGAAAAAGAATATGAATTGACTGCTGGTGGTTATGCTTATTTTACAGCCGATCAAAAAATGTATCTAGAAAACAACCAAGAGACTGCAACAGAAGTATTTTTATATAAAAAACGTTATGAAGCTATTGATGGTTACGCAGCACATACAGTTGTTGGTAATACAAAAGACATTACACCAATTGAGTATGAAGGAATGAAAGATGTTTTGCTGTGGGATTTATTACCAAAAGATTTAGGCTTTGACATGAATATGCACATTCTTTCTTTTGAGCCTGGTGCTAGCCATGCGTATATTGAAACTCATTATCAAGAACACGGGGCCTATCTGATTAGTGGACAAGGCATGTATAACTTAGATAATAATTGGTACCCAGTTGAAAAAGGCGATTATATTTTTATGAGTGCATATGTACAACAAGCAGCTTATGCAGTGGGACGTAAAGATCCTTTAGCATATGTATATTCAAAAGATTGCAATCGTGAACCTAGAATTTAAGGATGAAAATGATGGAAGAAACTATAAAATTAAAAGCTCCAGAATTATTTGTATTAATTGAAAGAAAATTTAAACAAGCTGGTTTACCAGATGAACAAGCTAAAGAAGCAGCGAACCAGTTAGTTTTTGCCGATGCCTGTGGGATTCATTCCCACGGGGTCGTGCGATTAGATTATTATGCTGAACAAATTACCAAAGGCGGAATTACGATACATCCCGAAACAAAGTTTGAACAGACCGGTCCATCCACAGCAATTTTTCATGGCGACAATGGCATGGGACAATTCATTTGTCGGCAAGCTTTAGAACATGGATTTAAAATGGTTGCTGAATCTGGATTAGCTTTAGTCGGCGTTTCAAAAATGAGTCATAGTGGTGCTTTAGGATATTACCTGAAGAAAGCTGCCGAAAAAGGCTACATTGCTTTATCTATGTGCCAATCAGATCCAATGGTAGTTCCTTTTGGTGGGAGCGAAATTTATTTTGGCACCAACCCAATTGGTATTGGCGCACCTTGTGCTGATCGGCCACCAGTTGTTTTTGATATGGCAACTTCCGTTCAAGCTTGGGGGAAAATTTTAGACGCTCGTTCTAAAAAGCAAAAAATTCCAACTACTTGGGCAGTCGATAAAGATGGTAAACCAACAGATGATCCAATGAAAGTTCAAGGTCTATTACCAATCGCTGGTCCTAAAGGTTATGGCTTGATGATGATGGTGGATATTTTGGCAGGTGTATTGTTAGGATTGCCTTTTGGAAAACATGTGTCATCGATGTACGATGATTTAACGACTGGCAGAAATCTGGGACAAATTTTCTTATTAATCGATCCTAAAAGATTTACTGATCCACATGAATTCAAAATAAAAATCAAACAAATGGTCGATGAATTACACGAAAATAAACCGGCTGATGGTTTTGATCAAGTTTATTACCCAGGCGAATTAAGTCAAATAAAATATGAAACAAGTATTGAAGGCGGTATCGAAATTCCAACTTCAATTTATGAATATTTACAAAGTGAAACTGTCCATTTCAATCAATATAATGGAAAAGATGCTTTTGCGGAATAAAATTTGAAAGAGAGTGATTAATCACATGCTCCATACAATTATTGAAAAAAATAGCTACCAAGATTCCATCGTATTAATGCTATTAACCAATCATTTAGAAGCCATTGACGGTGTTAACAGTGTCTCAGTAATGATGGGTACACCTGCTAATAAAGATATTTTTAAAACAGCGGGACTTTATACTGATGAAGTTGAAACAGCAACACCAAATGACATGGTAGTTGTTGTTGATTTAGAAGATGCCTCAAAAATTGATGAATTATTAGAAACAGCTAAAGACTATCTTGAGGAACAAGGGAAAAAATCTCAAAACGATACCTCTGAAGAACATGTAAAAACGTGGGACAAGGCATTAGAAGTTGGTGCGGATACTTCAGTTGCTATTATCTCTGTTCCAGGTGTTCATGCAGCTGGTGAAATTGAAAAAGCATTAGAAGCTGACAAACATGTATTTTGTTTCAGTGATAATGTGGCAATTGAAGATGAAAAAAGACTAAAAGACCTAGCTCATGAAAAAGGTTTACTATTGATGGGACCTGACTGTGGTACAGGGATTATCAACGGTATTCCGATTGCTTTTGCCAATGTTATTCGTAAGGGAAATATTGGTGTAGTTGGTGCGTCAGGTACTGGAATTCAAGAAGTAACGACAATTATTCATAAATTAGGTGCTGGTGTGACACAAGCCATCGGTACTGGCGGTCGTGACTTAAAATCAGCAATTGATGGTGTTACCTTTAAAGATAGCGTGGCATTGATGGAAAAAGATCCTGATGTAAAAGTAATTGTCGCTATTTCCAAACCACCCGCAAAAGAAGTGCGAGATGATGTTTTAGATTTATTACGGGCAACATCAAAACCAGTTGTGGCAATTTTCTTAGGTGAAAAACCGGAAGCTCATGAAGAAGGTTTGTATCGTGCCCATACCTTAGAAGAAACGGCAGAACTCGCTGTTGAATTATTAAAGGGGAACGAAATTACAACTTATGAAAAAACAGTGGATGTACCAGAAATTAAATTAACTGATCAACAAAAATATATTAAAGGCTATTATTCTGGTGGTACTTTAGCTTATGAAGCAGCTATGTTAATCAATGAAAGCTTAGAATTAGGCGCTGAAAGTGGTGCTGAAGGTTTTATCATGAAAAAAGATGGCTATGAAGTCATTGATTTAGGTGATGATATCTATACACAAGGTCGTCCTCATCCAATGATTGATGCTACAAAACGCAAAGAATTAATGGTTGAAGCCGGTCAAGATGCTGAAACAGCAGCAATCTTATTAGATATTGTTTTAGGCTACGGATCTCATGATGATATGGCTTCAGAATTAGCGCCAGGAATTAAAAAAGTTTTGGCTGATGCGAAAGCGGACAATCGTGAAATCGCAGTGATTGGCACGATTGTTGGAACTGATGAAGATCCTCAAGATATTGAAAAACAAAAAGAAATTTTAACAGAAGCTGGAGCAATCATTTGTGATAGTAATGCCCAAGCTGTACGGACAGCCTTAGCATTAGTTGGCAAACCTGTTTCTGAAGAAGTGAAACCAGTTAAAGCCAAAGCTGATACAGCAAGAACAGTACCAGAAATTCCAACACAACTAAGAGATTTATTGTCAGCTAGACAGTTCTTAAATATTGGTTTGGCAAGCTTTACTAAAGCAATTATGACTCATGGTGGAAAAGCAGTTCAATTTGACTGGCGTCCAGTTGCGGGTGGTAATCCTGAATTGCAAAAGGCATTAGACTTTTTACAAAAAGTTTCATTGAAAGTTGAGGTATAAAAATGGTTTACAAAAATATTGATGAAGCAAATCAAGCAGTTGTTACAAAAATTATCGCAGGAGCACCTTTTTTATTAGATGTTGTACCTGCTAAAAGTGTCATCGATGAATTTAACCATGGCAAAGTTTTATTACATGCTGGACCACCGATTACTTACGATAAAATGGTTGATCCAATTCAAGGTGCTTGTGTTGGAGCGGTTTTATTTGAAGGCTGGGTAGACAATGAAGAAGATGCCCGCAAATTAATGGAAAGCGGCGAAGTGAAATTAATTCCTTGTCATCATGTGGATGCTGTTGGACCAATGGGGGGAATTACTTCAGCAAACATGGCAGTTTTAGTAGTAGAAAATAAAACTGACGGTAATCGCGCCTACTGTACAATGAACGAAGGAATTGGTGCCGTTCTACGTTTTGGCGCTTATTCTAAAGAAGTTATCGATCGTTTGACTTGGATGAAAGATGTCTTGGCGCCAACTTTAAGTAAAGCATTAAAAGTTCGTGAACCATTAAATGTTAATGTTCTTGTCGCAAAAGCGATTGCTATGGGAGATGAATTTCATCAAAGAAACATTGCTGCTTCATTGGCTTTCTTAAAAGAAGTTGCTCCAAGTATTGTTTCTCTAACAAATGTTGATCAAAAAGAAAAAGAAGAAGTTATTCAGTTCTTAGCAGATACCGATCAATTTTTCTTGAATATAATGATGGCTTCCGCAAAATCTGTGATGGATGGCGCTCGAATGATCCAAGAAGGAACAGTCGTTACTGCAATGTGTCGAAATGGATATGAATTTGGTATTCGAATTGCCGGCATGGGAGACGAATGGTTTACTGGACCGGTGAATACGCCGCAAGGATTATATTTCTCTGGTTTTTCAGAAGCAGATGCAGCGCCTGATATGGGCGATAGCGCCATTACCGAAACTTTTGGTGTCGGTGGTATGGCGATGATTGCAGCACCAGCTGTGACGCGTTTTGTTGGCTCAGGTGGATTTGAAGATGCATTGAAAACTAGTGAAGAAATGACTGAAATTACTTTAGATCATAATCCTAACTTTGCAATCCCAACATGGGATTTTCAGGGAATTACTATCGGAATTGATGCTAGAAAAGTTGTTGAAACTGGAATTTTACCAGTGATTAATACTGGGATTGCCAATAAAAAAGCTGGAAAAGGACAGATTGGTGCCGGAACAGTAACACCGCCAATTGATTGTTTTGAAAAAGCAGTCTTGGCTTATGCAAAAAAATTAGGATTTGAGGCTTAAAAAATGAAACGGATAGCTGCAACCAGTGACCAAAGTTTTCCAAGGAAAGCAACAGACTGGGTAGTTCATAGTACTTTTGATAAAACTTTTAATTTAACGGATTTAAAGCAGCCAAAAATGTTGGCTTTAATGGCAACTGGTGAAAAAATTGTGCCTGGTGGTATCTATTTATCACAAAAAGATTTCCGCGAAATCCAACAAGCTTTGCCAAAAGTTGAATCCATTAAAAGTACAGAAAATCAATTATTTATTGAAACAGTCGGTGCCGATTGGGAAATTGCTATTTCTCCGAGTGAACAAACCATCTTATCGGTGAAGGGAATAAAATCTGTGCAAGCTGAAAAATTGCTGGCAGCAGGTCAGAAAATTTCTGCAGTGACTGGCTTTAGCTATCCTTTAGCTTCATTTGGTGATCCACAAAACAATCCATATTTTCAAATGATGCAAGAATTTAATCAAGGAAATGAGCTTCAAAAAGTTGTAGATTATTTAATCGGTAGAGGTCGTGGACTAACACCGGCAGGTGATGATTTTTTATTGGGCTGGCTTTTTGTTGATTGGTTGAATAATCAATCAACTACCTTGACTAAAGCAGTTTATAACAGAGTAGCAAATAATCAATTTACCACAGATGTGAGTCGTAATTTTTTAACTAGAGCAATTAATGGTGAATTTAGTCAACCTTTGTTGGCGGTCGCTGATTTTTTAACAGAAACGGAAAATACATATGATCTTGCAGAACTTATTCAAGCGGTCGTCGACTATGGCAGCACGTCTGGTCTCGATACTTTAGCAGGAATATTATCAGGATTATTACTAATAAGAGGAGTGAAATAATGGCAAAAAGAGTCGTAATGGCAATTGGCGGAAATGCAATTTTACAGCCAGGTCAAACCCCAACTTTCGATAATCAATTAAAAAATACTCAAACTTGTGCCAATCAAATTGCACGAGTAGAATCTTTAGACTATGAAGTAGTTTTAACTCATGGAAATGGTCCACAAGTAGGAAATATCTTACGTCAAAATGAATTGGCTGAAGAAGTTGTCCCAGCAGCACCATTAGATGCTTGTAATGCTGAATCACAAGGATTTATCGGTTACATGCTAGAACAAAGCATTAAAAATGCTTTAGAACAAAAACATTCCACAGCTAATGTGGTGACTTTGTTGACACAAACAGAAGTTGATAAAAATGATGCAGCTTTTAAAGCACCAGATAAACCAATTGGTATTTTTTATTCTGAAGAAGATGCTAAAAAAATGACTGAAACAAAAGGCTGGGAAATGGTGGAAGATGCTGGCCGTGGTTATCGTCGAGTTGTACCTTCACCTTATCCACAATCAATTCATGGTGTAGAATCGATTACTCATTTGTTAAATCAAAATATCATCGTGATTGCTGGCGGTGGTGGGGGCATTCCTGTTTACCGAAATAATGCTGGCTTATTAGAGGGCATTGAAGCGGTTATAGATAAAGATCGTACTGGTAAAAAATTAGCAGAGCAGTTAGATGCGGATATCTTTATGATGTTAACTGACGTAAGCAACGTGTATATCAATTATGGTAAAGAAAACCAGCAAAAATTAACGGATATCAGTGTTTCAGAGGTTGAAAAACACATCGCTGATGGACAATTTGCCGCTGGTAGTATGGGGCCGAAAATTGAAGCTGCTGTAGATTTTGCTAAATCTGGAAGAACAGCGATTATTTGTGCTTTAGATGAAGCTGATTTAGCTTTGCAAGGGAAAGCTGGAACAAGAATTTCTCTAGCAGCTGTTCCACAAGGCGCAGTTAGTTAATAAAAAGGAGTGCTGAAATTCAGCACTCCTTTTTTTAGTTCTCAGATAACTCTAAAGCAACTCGTAAAATAAGATTGCTTTCAGGATCGGTAATTGATAAATCTAATAATTCTTCACATTGATTGATGCGATATTTAATCGTATTACGGTGTAGAAACAAGACTTTGGCGGTTTTAGTGATTTCGCAGTTGAAATCCAAAAAGGTTTTTAAGGTTTTACGCAATTCTTGGAAAGTTGGTTCGACTGGATAAGCCAATTCTTTCAGATTTTTTTCACAGAAGTAATGAACATCCTTATCACCAATTTTTTTCAATAATCCTGCTAAGCCTTTTGGTTGAAAGTGCTGAACCAAAGGTGCATCGACTAACTGGTCACAGTTTTCCAAAGTTTGGGATGCTTCGATATAGGAATTGGTCAGCTCATCTAAAGTCTGGTAAGCATTTCCTAAAGCAAATTTAATTTGAATAGGTAAAAGTGTGTGTAATTCTTGTGAGAGATCCTCTAAGACTTGCGTGATGCCTTCATGTTCATTTTGAAAAATCAAGACACTTTCGTTACGGTTTTTTAATTTGAAAAGTGCGACATCCCGCATTTTTAAGGGAAGATTTTCTTTTAACCAATTTAAAATGATTTGAGCTTCTTCTTGTTGATAACGCTCACGAGTTTGAGTAGTTTGGTCAGTTGTAAAATAAACGATGGCAATCTGATAGTAATTATTGCCCACTAATCCATAGTTCTTACCTAAATCCAACCAGTTTTGTTGTTCGGTAGAGGTTCGTTGATAAGCATCCAACATTTGATTAAGAAAGTCGGTCTTGAGATTATCATAAGACTCTTCAACTTTTTGATTTTTATAGAGAATAAAAGTTAAGACTAACAAGGCTTGTTCTATAGCAAATTCAGAGATTGGATAGGGCATTTTTTCTGGCTCAAGAATGATTAAATAATAAGGAAAATAATTGTTAACATGAATCGGCATAGCCGAGATTTGCAACGGTTTGCCGTCAATGTCCTGAATGACTAGCGCCTGTTCTTCTTGATCAATTCGCTTGAAATTTTTTTGTGATAATTGGTCGACATAAAAGGATGCTGGTTTTTGTGTGCCGGAAAAATGTTTAGAATGAGCAATTACTTTGTGCCAAGGGTTCAGTAAAATAATGGGTGTATTTAAAATTTTACCGAACTCAGCGATAAAACGAGCATTATTAACATCATGGGTCAATAAGTAAGAAAATCTTTTTTGAACATCAAAGGCGAAGGCCATCTGCTGAGTTTTTGAATCCCATAAATAACTCAGCATTTGGTGAAGTAAGCCACCTAAAGGCTGTGTACTAGGAATCTTAATCAAAGGTAAATTGACTTCAGAAGCATAGGCAATAACTTCAGGATGAATTTCCTCAATAAAGCGACCGACTTTAATTCCTAAAGCAACACATTTAATTGGAATTAAAGAGTCGATTAATTTTTTTATTTTTAACTGATCATCACGATAGATCATGGCAGTTGTTAAAACAATGGCATTTTCAGGAATAAAATTGGCAACGTCTGGTGTTTCCGTAATTTCAACAGTTTCCAATGGACGATTCAAATCTTTATGGGTGGATAAAACTTCTAAATCTGAAAATCTAGGCAAAGTTAACAGATCATTAAGCGTTTTCAAAATAATAACCTCCATTCTATCTACTATTATATAGAATAATTCATCTTGACACAAAAATTATTTATACAAAACAGATAAAAAAAGCGTTTGAATAGTGCAAAGTGACTAATGAAAGTAAAACGATTTCATTGGATAATAAAGATGAAAAAAACGAAATGAGGGATATTAATATGTATCAACAACCAGTATTTACTAAAAGAACAATCATGACGCCTGGACCGGTCGAAGCACATCCGTCAGTTTTAAGACAAATGGGACAAACAATCTTAGGTCAATTTGATCCAGAATTTTTACAAATCATGGACGAAGTCAAAGAAATGCTAAGAGTACCTTTCCAAACGAAAAATGAACAAGCTTTCGCTATCGATGGAACTTCTCGTTCTGGATTAGAAACAGGCTTGTTTGCCTTAATCGAGCCAGGAGACAAAGTATTGGTTCCTTGTTATGGTCGTTTTGCTTATCTATTAGGCGAAATTTGCGAACGGGCACATGCCGATGTTGTTTACTTAGAAAAAGATTGGGAAGCGCCTTTTGCTGAAGCAGATGTGATTGCTGCAATCAAAGAACATCAACCCAAAATTGTTGCCATGGTCCATGGAGAAACAGCCAATGCCCAAATGCAACCATTAGCTGAAATCGGTCAATTTTGCCGTGAAAATGATATTTTCTTCGTTGTTGATATGGTGGCAACATTCGGTGGTACTGAAACAAAAGTTGATGAATGGCAAATTGATTTAGCTGTAGCAGGCACACAAAAATGTTTGAGTGTTCCTTCTGGTTTATCTTTAATTACTTACAATGATCGTGTACAAAAATATGTAGCTGGTCGTTACCAAAAAGAATTGGGTTTAGGTGCTGATGCTAGAAATGACCGCCATATCCAAAGTAATTATTTAGATCTATCACAATTGGAAAAATATTGGGGACCTGAACGTTTAAACCATCATACAGAAGCAACTACTATGATTTATGGTTTACATGAAGGTTTACGTTTGTTATTACAAGAAGGTATCGAAAATGCTTATGCTCGCCATCAAGAAAATAACCGAATCTTAACTGAAGGTATGCAAAAAATGGGCTTGAAAATGTTTGGGAATGAAGGAACAAAAACACCAACTGTTATCCCAGTATTAATTCCTGAAGGTATTGATGGCGAAAAAGTTCGTGCTTTATTGTTAGATCACTATAAGATTGAAATTGCTTCATCGTTTGGTGATTTAAAAGGAAAAATCTGGCGTGTTGGTAACATGGGTTATAGCAGCCGTAAAGAAAACGTATTGTCATTCTTAAGTGCTTTTGAAACAGTTTTAAAAAATCAAGGTTATCAATTTGAAGTTGGGGCTGGCAGTAGCTATGCCTTGTCAGAATACGCAAAATAAATTTTTAAAGGATTGTTTCGTAAAAAAAAAAATTATGAGACAGTCCTGATTTTTAGGAAATGATTTATCCAAAATGAATGGTTTAAGTGTTGGATAATAATTTCTTGCAGTGAAATTAGGAGGAAAAAGGAAATGGAAGAAAAGGCGACAACGAGTACGACTTTTGCTTATTGGAAAAAGATTGTTATTCTATTATGTTTAGGCTGGGTCACTATTTGGATTTACCGGTCAGCATTATCACCTGTTTACCCACAAATTCGTGAATCTTTAGGTGGAAATGTTTCAGATACAGCATTAGGCTCAATCTCAAGTTTTTATTTTTTAGGCTATGTAATTATGCAAATTCCCGCTGGTTTTTTAGTTGATAAAATTGGCAAGAAAAAAGTGTTACTTCCCGGTTTTATTGTTTTTGGGTTAGCGGCGTTATTAATTTCACAAGCTAGTTCAATTGCAGTTATTTATGCAGGTAGTTTACTTGCTGGTTTGGGTTGTGGTTCATTTTACGGATCGGCCTATTCATTGACTTCTCAAAATATTCCAAAAGACAAAAAAAGTTTTTCTACAGCAATTGTTAACAGCGGTTCAGCTGTAGGGTCTGGTTTAGGTTTAATTCTTTCTAGCTACTTAGTTGCCCAAAAAGGATTGCCTTGGCAAACAATGATGTATATTACAGCCTTTATGGTAGTTTGTATGCTGGTTGCTTTTACAGTTATCGTGCGGAACCATAAAGACGATATGCGGGCTCTTCAAATCGCTGAAGAAGCTGAAGCTAAAGCAGAAAAAGTTGAAAGTGAACCAGTTACTAAACAAAAAGTTTCATTTTCAAAATTATTCTCGTTAAAAATGATTAGTGTTTATATTTTATATTTTGCAACTTGTTATGGCTATTATATGACAGTTACTTGGTTACCAAATTTCTTAGGAACTGAACGTGGTTTCCAAGGTGCAGCAATTGGTTTTTCTGCTTCATTAGTAGCGTTTGCATCTATTCCAGGAGCATTATTCTTTAGCCGTTTAGCGGATAAATTTATGCACCGTAAAGTTCAGTTTATTATCGTATTAGAAGTTTTAGCTGCTTTAATGCTGTTATTTACAGTTCAAGCAACCAATGCGACTTTCCTATTGATTGCATTAATTTTATACGGATTTTTAGGGAAACTAGCTGTTGAACCAATTATCATTGCGTGGCTTGGGGAAAATGCGCCGCAAATTGGTATCGGTACAACCTTAGGTGTATTTAATTTCTTTGGCATGATGTCTTCAGTAATTGCTCCAGCATTGACTGGTGGGATTTCTGATGTCACTGGTTCAAAAGTAATGGGCTTTTACATCGCGGTCATTTTATTAGTCGTAGGGGCTGTTGCCTTCATGCTAGTGAACATTAAAAATAAAGCAAAAGCTTAAAATCTAAGAAATATGGAGTGCTTATTTGAGAGAAATTCTCGGATAAGCATTCTTTTTTTCATTTTAAAAATAATATTGTGATGTTTATCACATTTGTACAAAAAGAAAAAGAGAATTGTTTAGTAGCGCTAAAGTAATCGTTTTCTTTATTGGTTATTCTATAGTCAAGCAATCAGTAATTAAAGGAGATGGATAAAAATGTCACAAGCAAAGCTAGAGGGAAGAATTTTTAAATTAGATGAAATTGCTAAGTTTGATGAAGCGGCTGCTAAAAAGAATTTTTTCTATGAGACAGAAAGGACAGCCGGAGCCATTTGGTGTTTACATCCGGGTCAAGAATTAGTTGAACATTCCCACAAGGCAGCTGATGATTTATGGATTTGTTTAAGAGGAAAAGGCACTTTTTATCCTGGTGATGATGCTGAAGTTGAGATTTCAGCCGGAGACATGATTATTTCAAAACCAGGTGATCATCATGGGGTGAAAAATACTGGTGATGAACCTTTTATGTTTATCGGCGTTGCAGGACCAAATCCTTTAGATTTTATCCCAAATAAACCACAATAATAAAATAATTGGAGGCATAAAAATGGAAAAAGATGTATTAGTAATGATCCCAGGACCAACACCGGTGGTTCGTTCAATTCAAAATGAAATGGCTAGAGATGTCCAAGCTTTTGGTGATCCTCGCTTTGTAAAAGACTATAAAGAATTAATTGATGATTTAGGTGAATTATTTAATTGCTCTGGTCAAACATTCCCCCTAGCAGGTACAGGGACTTTAGGAATGGAAATGGCGATTGCTAATGTAACGAAACCCGGTGATAATGTTTTAGTTGTTTCCAATGGATTCTTCGGAGATCGCTTTATTGAAATTTGCCAACGTCGCCAGTTAAATGTTGATGTATTAGCAGCTGATTGGGGCACTGTGATTACACCAGAACAAATTGATGCGCAATTAGCTAAAAAAGATTACACGGCTATCACTGTTAGTCATGTGGATACGTCAACTGCTGTGGTAGCACCAATTGCTGAAATCGGAGAAGTCCTAAAAAAATATCCAGAAACAATTTATATCGTTGATGGTGTGGCTGCAACAGGTGCAGAATATGCTGATGTAGATGGCATGAATATTGATATTATGTTTACTGGTTCGCAAAAAGCTTTTGGTGTTAGTCCTGGAATGTTTGTTTTATGGGCTAGTCAAAAAGCTTTAGTTAAACGTCAATCTTTAGGAACGATTCCAGATTATTATATTGATTTTGAAAAATGGTTGCCAATCATGCAAGACCCAGGAAAATACTTCGCAACTCCTGCTGTAAATTTAGTTTGGGCAATGAAAGAAGCGACGGCGATTATCAAAGAAGAAGGTGTCTTAGCACGCAGTAAACGTCATGAACAAAATGCTGCCGCTGTTCGAGCTGCGCTGACTTCGATTGGTTGTAGAATTTTAGCTACTGAAGGTCGCCAAGCTTCTAGTTTAAGTAATGTCATCTATCCTGAAGGAATGAATGATATTGAATTTAGAAATACAATGTATGGCAATGGCGTTATTGTAGCAGGTGCATTAGGTACTTATGCTGGTAAAGCTTTTAGATTAGGTCATATGGGAAATATTACGGAGCAAGATATGGTGAAAGTTTTAGGCGTTTTAGAAAAATCTTTCAATGCTTGCGGCTTAAAGGTTCAACCAGGAGCAGCAGTCGGAAAATATATGGCAGAAATGTCTCACGCAGTTGTAGCTGTCTAAAAAAAATAATTATCAAGAGAGGTAGAAAATAATTTCTATCTCTCTTTCTTTGCATTTTTCATTGAGAACGGTATCATAAATATATTAGAAAACAAAGGAGAATTGCGATGAAAAGCTTAAACAATGTGCGGGTTGAAACAAAGTATTTAGAAAATGCTGGCTTTACTTATGGGACGGCAACGGAATTAATGGATATAAAAATTGATGATGGAAAAATTATTGCGTTTGAAAAAGCAAAGAATCAACCTATCTCTGCAGAAGACATCGATGGTAACGGGCAATTATTGTTACCGAGTATACGTGAAATGCATTGTCATTTTGATAAAAGTAAATTAGGCGTCCCTTGGGAACCCATTAAGTCAGCAAATTCAATTGTTGAACGGTTTACGCAAGAATTGATTGATTTAGAAAATTTGGAGTTGTCGTTTGCTGAACGAATGGATAATTTAATCAAATTAGAATTAGCGAACGGTGTGACTTTTTTCCGTTCTCACATTGATGTCCATCCTAAAATTGGCCAAAAATATTTACAGCAGACACTAGAATCATTGGAAAAATATCATGGTAAGTTCGGTTATGAGTTGGTAGCTTTTCCGCAACATGGTCTATTATTATCTAATGCCTATGAAGAAATGAAGACAGCTTTACAAAACGGCGCTACAATCGTCGGCGGGGTCGACCCAGCTTCATTAGATGGAAATTTTGAAAAATCATTGCACCAGACTTTTGAATTGGCAACTCGTTTTGATGTGCCAATTGATATTCATATTCATGACCGTAATCAAGCAGGATATGATACCTTTAAAGAATTGTTGCGCCTAACAAAACAAAGTGGTTGGCAAAATCGTGTGACAATCTCTCATGGTTTTGGTTTACGAGATATACCAAAAGATCAAAAAACAGCATTTTTTACTGAACTTGCACAGACAGGTATTTCTGTTTTTTCTAGTGTACCTTTAGATGGTGTCATTCCACCATTAGCAGAATTACGGCAAGCAGGGGTCAATATTGCATTAGGCTGTGATAATGTTTACGACTCATGGTCTCCTTTTGGTGATGGCAATGTTTTAGAAAAATTGAATCGCTACAATGAAATCTTTAAACAAACGAGCCAACAACAATTAAGCGATAGTTTAGAATTAGTGACTGGCAAACAAACATTTGGTGAAAATAGTTGGTTAAAAGTTGGAGCCCCAGCAGATTTCGTATTAACTGATAGTAGCTGCAGTGCTGAATTTGTCGCTAGAAAAATACCGGTTAATTTGAGCTTGTATCGTGGAAATGTTACATTTAGCAAAGAATAGTTTTGTTTCGAGGGGGAAATCAAGTGGAAAAATACGTCATGGCAATCGACCAAGGAACCACCAGTTCGCGGGCAATTATTTTTAATCAACAAGGTAAGAATGTGGCTTCTTCTCAAAAAGAATTTACTCAATATTTTCCCGAAGATGGTTGGGTAGAGCACGATGCAAATGAAATTTGGAATTCAGTACAATCGGTGATTGCTGGCGCTTTTATCGAATCAGATATTAAACCTTTTCAGATTGTTAGTATTGGTATCACGAATCAGCGCGAGACGACAGTTGTATGGGAAAAAGACACTGGTCGTCCAATTTATAATGCGGTAGTTTGGCAGTCTCGACAGTCAGCAGAAATAGCCGATCAATTAAAAGTTGCAGGCTACGAAAAATATTTTCATCAAAAAACGGGGTTAGTGATTGATGCTTATTTTTCAGCGACAAAAATTCGTTGGATTTTAGATCATGTTCCTGGCGCCCAAGAAAGAGCTGAAAACGGAGATTTGTTGTTTGGTACAATCGATACTTGGTTGTTGTGGAAATTAACTGGCGGACAAGCCCATGTGACTGATTATTCAAATGCAAGCCGAACGATGTTGTTTAACATTAATCAATTACAATGGGACCAAGAAATTTTAGAATTGTTGAACATTCCTCAAATTATGCTACCTAGAGTGGCAACTAATTCAGAAGTATATGGAATGACTCAAAGTTATCATTTTTATGGTGGTGAAGTACCAATTGCTGGCATGGCAGGTGACCAGCAAGCCGCTTTATTTGGTCAATTAGCTTTTGATGCTGGTATGGTAAAAAATACTTACGGCACAGGCTCATTTATTGTCATGAATACTGGTGAAACGCCACAGCTATCTAAAAATAATTTATTGACTACTATTGGTTATGGTATTAATGGAAAAGTCTATTATGCATTAGAAGGAAGTATTTTTGTGGCGGGTTCTTCCATCCAATGGCTGCGTGATGGTCTAAAAATGTTAGAAAAGGCCAGTGATTCAGAAAAATTTGCAGAGGCTTCCACGAATGACAATGAAGTGTATGTTGTTCCGGCCTTTGTAGGATTGGGTGCGCCTTATTGGGATCAAGAAGCTAGAGGTGCGATGTTTGGCTTAACCCGCAGTACAACCCGAGAAGATATTGTGAAAGCCACTTTACAATCCATTGCCTACCAAGTTCGAGATATCATAGACACGATGGAAGAAGATACGGGAATTGAAATTCCTGTATTAAAGGTTGATGGTGGAGCGGCTGATAATAAATATTTAATGCAATTTCAATCTGATATTTTAAATCTACCTATACGGCGGGCAAATAATTTAGAGACCACTGCTTTAGGTGCTGCATTATTAGCGGGATTAGCTGTTGGTTTTTGGCGGGATTTGAATGAAATTAAAAAACTAGATCAAGGTGGTAACATGTTTGAACCAAAGATGGCTGAGGTTACAAGAGAGAAACTTTATCTCGGCTGGAAAAAAGCCGTTTCAGCAACACAAGCCTTTGACTAATCCATTCAGCAAAAAAAGCGAATATTTTAACGATTTATGCTCCTCTTTGCTATAATTAAGTGAAAGGGGAGTTTTTAATGGGAAAAGAATTTAAGCTGTTTGAAAAAATAGTTAGCACGATTATTGATGTTGTGCTGGCAATATTAGTTCTCGTTGTCCTAGTAGTCATGGTGGAGGCAGTTTATACGATTGTGCGCCATGTTATTCCTTTAGAGTCTATTTCTGAATTATCAATCTTAATTGAAGAAGTAGCGACTTTATTTATTTTGTTAGAAATTATTTTAATGCTGATGCGTTACGTTAAAGAAGGACATCATATTCCAGTGCGCTATTTAATTTTAATTAGTATTACAGCAATTTTACGGGAATTATTATTAGCTCACGGTAGTGGTGTGGAAACTTTATTTTTATCCATGGCCATTTTAGTTTTAGTTTTAGTATTATTTGTTTTAGAAAAAGTCAAAGCTTTCCATTCTGCAGCAGACGATGGAGATACTTTTGACTAAAAATTTGGAGGTAAAAAATGTTATTACGTTTAATTGTTGGAGCAATCATCGGTGCAATTGGTGGTGCAATTGCTGGTAGAGAAAATAAAGCTGGTTGTGTTTTTAATATTATTGCTGGCTTAGCCGGCTCTTATATAGGTGAAATGATTTTTGGCCATTGGGGTCCGCATATAGCTGGGATGGCCTTAGTTCCTTCCATTTTAGGAGCAGTAATTATTGTGGCAGTTGTATCATTTATAACGAGTCGTTACTGATAACAAATAAGTTATCAGTTTTTTTGTGAACTCTTAAGATTGTTTCCAATAACTTTGGTATAATGGTGAATGGGTGATGAAGATGATTAAAAGAACAGAAAAGCTAAGAGAATTAATGAAAAAAGAAGTCGTTGATAGTTATTTAGTAACCAGTCCAGCAAATCTTAGATATTTAACTAACTTTACTGGGACAGCTGGGATGGCATTAATTACTTTGGAAGAAGCTTATTTTATTACTGATTTTCGTTACATGGAACAAGCGGCTGAGCAAGTGGCAGATTTCACTATTTTACAGCATAGTGGAAATATTGTTGAGATAATTATAGACATTATTGAAAAAAATCAATTGCAAGTCCTAGCTTTTGAAGATACCCAAATGACCTTTGCTGATTACACCGTTTTTGAAGAAAGTTTAGCGATTGAATTATCTCCAGCTAGCGGTCTGATTGAAAGTTTGAGAGAAATTAAAGATGATGACGAAGTAGCTATTATAAAAAAAGCGTGCACGATTGCTGATGCAGCGTATGAATATATTTTAAAAACAATTCGACCTGGTATGACGGAGATTGAAGTTGCTAATCAAATAGATTTTTATATGCGGTCTTTAGGTGCAACAGGTGTTTCTTTTGATACAATCGTGGCTAGTGGCATTCGTTCTGCATTACCTCATGGTGTAGCGAGTGAAAAAGTTATTACGCCGGGAGATATGATTACTTTAGATTTTGGTTGTGTTTATCAAGGCTATGTTTCTGATATTACTCGCACTTTTGCAATTGATGATCCTGGTGAAGAACTAAGGAAAATTTATCAAATTGTACTTGATGCTCAGTTGGCGGTTTTAGATGCTGCACAGGCTGGTGTAAGTGGTGCACAATTAGATGGTGTAGCACGAGATATCATTACAACTGCTGGTTATGGTGAAAATTTTGGACATTCGACCGGTCACGGTATTGGACTAGAAATTCATGAAGGACCACTCTTATCTCGCCGAAATGACCAACTAGTAAAAGTGGGAAATGTTGTAACTAATGAACCAGGCATTTATATTCCAAATCTTGGTGGCGTTCGGATTGAAGATGACTTATTAATTCTGGCAGAAGGCAATCAAATTTTAACTGAGAGTTCAAAAGAGTTAATCATTCTCTAGTAGTAGCAAGAAAATAAAAGAAATGATAAACTAGGAAGATAGCAACACAGGGAGGAAACACGAAGAATGATTTCAGTAAATGATTTTAAAACAGGCTTAACAATTGAATTTGATGGAGATATATGGCGTGTCGTTGATTTTCAACACGTGAAACCTGGTAAAGGTGCGGCTTTTGTTCGTTCAAAATTAAAGAATTTACGCACTGGTGGGGTACAAGAAAAAACCTTTCGTGCCGGGGAAAAAGTTGCGAAAGCACAAATCGATAATCGTAAGATGCAATATCTTTATGACGATGGGACCAACCATGTGTTTATGGACGTAAATAGTTACGATCAAATTGAAATTCCTCATCAACAAATTGAAGCAGAAATGCAGTATGTTTTGGAAAACACTGAAGTCAATGTGATTATGTATGGTTCAGAAATTTTAGGTGTGGATTTACCAAACACCGTGATATTAACAGTTGCAGAAACAGAACCGAACATTAAAGGGGATACCTCATCAGGCGGTGGAAAACCAGCTGTTTTAGAAACTGGACTAACTGTAAACGTCCCATTTTTTATTAACCAAGGAGACAAATTAGTGATTAATACCACTGATGGCAGTTACGTCTCACGAGCTTAAAAATTTTGACAGATTATAGGAGCGATAAATATGGCAGAAGAAGAAAAATTAATTTTAGGTCAACCACAAGAACTTGGTGAAATTATTATTGCCCCAGAAGTGATTGAAGTAATCATAGGGATTGCTGCTGCAAAAGTTGAGGGTGTTTATGCAATGCGAGGCACTTTAGCTAGCAATGTGAATCAATTATTAGGTAAAAACACTCACGGTAAAGGCGTTTATTTAACTAATGATGAAGATGGCTTAAAAGTTGATTTATATACTTATTTAGAATATGGGACTTCTGTTCCTAAAGTTGCAATGGCTATGCAAGAACGAGTGAAACAACAAGTTTTATTCATGACTGATGTAGCTTTACAAGAAGTCAATATCCATGTTGTTGGCGTAGTTGCTGAAAAAATGGAGCAACCGACGTTACAAGAATTATTTAATGATGAAGAGGAAGAAAATGAGTAAAGAACTATCTCGCCACGAGATTCGGGAAAAAGCATTACAAGCTTTATTTCCTTTAGATTTTAATCAAGAACTAACTAAAAAAGATGCGATTAACCATGCTTTGAGTTTGGATCAAATGGATTTTGTTGCTGAGGATGAAGAAGATTTTATCCCAGTATATTTAGATGAATTAGTGGGTGGTGTTGTGGCCCATCAAACTGAAATTGATGAAATCATCAAAAAGCATTTACGTACCAACTGGTCAATCAATCGAATTGCCAAGATGGATTTAATTATTTTACGGTTGGCGATCTATGAGATGCTTTATAATGAGGCGGTTCCTAATAAAGTCGTACTAAATGAAGCGATTGAACTAGCAAAAACTTTCAGTGATGAGACTTCACGAAAATTTGTGAATGGTACATTATCAAAAATTATGAACGAGCTAGACAAATAAGCAATTACTGGAGCTGAGATGAGTCTTTTTTAAGAATTTATCTGAGCTCCATTGCTATAATTATGAGGAAGTGAAGGTATGTCAGTGTTAATTAACGGGAAAGAATTAGCAGATAAATTACAAGAACAAACAAAAAGAGAAGTACGTGAGCTGGAAAAACAAAAAATACGTCCAGGATTGGTTGTTTTAATTGTAGGGGACAATCCAGCAAGTCAAATTTACGTAAAAAATAAATCATTGGCAGCCGAACGAATTGGGATTTATTCAAAAGAGCAGCATTATTCAGCTGACATTACTGAAGATGAATTAATTAAAGAAATTCAAATTTTCAACCAAAACGATGATTTTCATGGGATTTTAGTTCAATTACCATTACCTGAGCATATTAATGCAGATCGAGTGTTATTAGAAATTAATCCGATTAAAGATGTTGATGGTTTTCACCCAATGAATTTAGGTCGATTATTGGCTGGGGTACCCCATACAATTCCTTGTACGCCTTATGGCATAATGAAGATGTTTGAAGCCTATAATATTGATTTAACGGGTAAACGTGCGGTTATTTTAGGACGTAGTAATATTGTTGGTAAACCAATGGGTATTTTGATGTTAGCAAAAGATGCCACAGTCACTTATGCCCACTCTAAAACAGAAAATTTGATTGAAGTTTGCCGGGAGGCAGATATTTTAGTTGTAGCCATTGGGCAGGGACATTTTGTGACTAAGGAATTTATTAAACCGGGTGCGGTTGTAATTGATGTAGGCATGAATCGAAATGAGTCTGGGAAATTGATTGGTGATGTAAAATTTGACGAAGTGGAACCTTTGACAAGTTATATTACTCCTGTTCCACGAGGGGTTGGTCCAATGACAATAACGATGCTGATGCAGCAAACAGTTGAAGCTTGTCGTCGTCAGAAATTTGGTGAGTAAATGGCACAAGAATATCTAACAGTAACTGCTTTAACAAAATATATTAAACGTAAATTTGATGCTGATCCTTATTTAGAACGGGTTTATTTAACTGGGGAAATTTCCAATTTTAGAAATCGTCCCAACAGCCATCAATATTTCAGTTTGAAAGATGATCGGGCTAAGATCTCAGCTATGATGTTTAAAGGCGCTTTTCAAAAATTGAAATTTGCCCCTAAAGAAGGAATGAAGGTTTTAGTCGTTGGACGGATTGCTTTATATGAAGCAAGTGGGGCTTATCAAATCTATGTTGAACACATGGAACCAGATGGTGTGGGTGCACTATATCAAGCATTAGCAGAACTGCGAGAAAAATTAAGCAAGGAAGGCTTATTTAATTTGCCCAAAAAAACCTTGCCGCGTTTTCCTAAAAAAATTGCAGTTCTGACAAGTCCTAGTGGGGCAGTGATCCGGGATATTATTACGACTGTCAAACGACGTTATCCGATAGCACAGTTAATTTTGCTGCCAACTGTTGTACAAGGTGATCGAGCAGCTGCCGATATTGTTAAAAATATTCAGCGGGCTGAGCAGCTTGACGTGGATACCATGATTATTGGACGTGGTGGCGGATCGATTGAGGATTTGTGGCCATTTAATGAAGAAATAGTTGCTCGAGCAATTGCAGCAAGCCCTATTCCGATTATTTCGTCAGTTGGTCATGAAACTGATACAACTATTGCCGACTTAGTAGCAGATGTTCGTGCGGCTACACCAACAGCAGCTGCTGAATTAGCAGTGCCTGTTTTAAATGAAGAGGTCTTAAAAATCAAAGATAAGCAAACTCGTTTGGAACAAGCTTTTTTAAATCAGTTAGCACGCAAGAAAGAACGTTATGATCGGTTGATGGATTCTTATATATTCCGGCAGCCAAATCGCTTATATGAAAATCAAAGCATTCAGTTAGATCGGTTAAATCAAAGCTTAAAACAGAATATGCGTAATCTTTTAAATACTTCAGAAAAGGCCTGGTTGGAGCTACATAATCAATTAGAGAAAAATACGCCTATTAATCGCGTCAATCAAAATCAGCAAAACTTGCGCTTTTTGCAACAACGTTTAAATCAATCATTTAGCCAACTGATGAATCAAAAAGAACAAGCGCTGAAAAATGCAATGGTTGCATTAGATTTACTCAGTCCTTTAAAAACAATGAGTCGTGGATTTACTTATACAACTAAGGAAAATCAATTCATTAAATCTGTCAGTCAATTAACACCTCAAGACCAAATAAAGATTCATTTTAGCGATGGAGAAGTGTTAGCAGAAATCAAGAAAATCAAGGAGGAAAAATAGTGGCGAAAGCAGCAGATAAAGAAGTCAGCTTTGAAGCATCATTAGCAGAACTAGAAACAATTGTAACAAAATTAGAGTCAGGTGACGTACCTTTAGAAGAGGCTCTAACAGTTTTTCAAAGAGGGATGGTTTTAAGTAAGCAGTGCCAAGATACCTTAACAAAAGCGGAAGAAACACTAACTAAAATGATGACCGAAAATGATCAACTGGTACCTTTTGAAGGTGAGGAACAATAAATGCTGACTGATTTTTCAGAAAAAAATCTCCCTCAAGTGGAAAAAGAGATGCTCGAATACATCGAAAAGAATACATTAAGCAATTCACTAAAAGAAAGTATGAGCTATTCTGTGACAGCAGGAGGAAAAAGACTACGTCCACTAATTGTTTTAGCAGTAGCTGATGCTTTCCAGCAAAAATTAACCACTCCTTTTTATCAAGTTGCGGCGAGTTTGGAAATGGTTCACACATATTCATTGATTCATGATGATCTGCCGGCGATGGATAATGATGATTTGCGTCGCGGTAAGCCGACCAATCATAAAATTTATGGAGAAGCATTGGCAATTTTAGCCGGCGATGGTTTACTAACTCTAGCTTTCCAATTGTTAAGTGAAGTCAATTTAGCATCAATGGAAAAATTATTATTGCTACAATTATTAACTAAGGCTAGTGGTACAAGCGGTATGGTATCTGGACAAGTGGGTGATACTGAAGCTGAAGGTAAAGTTGTTTCATTAGCAGAATTGCAACAAATTCATAGTGAAAAAACCGGAGCTCTTTTAACCTATGCCTTTATGGCTGGTGGCATTTTAGCACAGCAAACTCCAGAAGTGTTAGATATTTTACAAAGACTAGGAGAACATATTGGTTTAGCCTTTCAAATTCGAGATGATTTGTTAGATGTGATTGGAACGACTGAAGATTTAGGCAAGAATGTTCATCAAGATCAGAAACTGGCGAAAAGTACATATCCAAATCTTTTAGGCTTAAATGGTGCAAAAGAGGCTTTGAAAAATGAACTAAAAGCCGCTGAAAAAGTCATTCAAACATTAGCTAGTGAACCGAATTTTAATGGATCTGTTTTAAATGAAATTGTTGCTTTGTTGAAACTGGAGGAAGTCTAAATGAAAAAAGAACGAGTCGATGTTTTGGCTTTTAATCAAGGACTTTTTGAAACCCGTGAAAAAGCGAAACGAGGAGTAATGGCCGGTTTAGTTTACAATCAAAACAATGAACGCTTGGATAAAGCTGGAGAAAAAATTCCAGTGGATACTCTGCTACAACTTAAGGGGCAAAAGCTACCTTATGTTTCACGGGGTGGTTTAAAGCTAGAAAAAGCTTTAAAAGTTTTTGATCTTTCGATTGCTGAAAAAAACGTTTTGGATATTGGCGCTTCAACTGGTGGATTTACTGATGTTGCCTTACAAAATGGGGCAACAATGAGTTATGCACTAGACGTAGGTTATAATCAGCTGGCTTGGAAAATTCGCCAAGATGAACGAGTTGAAGTGATGGAACGAGTCAATTTTCGTTATTCAAAACCAGCTGACTTTACCAAGGGACAACCAGATTTTGCAACGATTGATGTCTCATTTATTTCGTTAAAATTAATTTTACCGCCTCTTCATGAAATTATAAAAAAAGGCGGAGACGTCGTCGCATTAATTAAGCCACAGTTTGAAGCTGGAAGAGACGCAGTTGGTAAAAAAGGGATTATTAAAGATCCGAAAACTCATCTACAAGTCGTTGAAGAAATTACCAATTTTGCATTAAATGCAGGTTATGATTTAGCTGGTTTAACGTATTCACCGATTACTGGTGGAGAAGGCAATATCGAATTTTTAGCGCATTTAGTTGCAAGTGAGACAACTGGTGAGATTGCAGCAGGAATTGACTTAACTGCAGTAGTAAATGATGCGCACCAACAATTGGATTAGAGGTGAAAAAATGCGAAAAAAAGACCGCCATCAAATGATTACACAGTTATTAAATGATCACGACATCAAAAAACAAGAAGACTTTGTTGCTTTGTTAAATCAAAAAGGTGTTGAGGTGACGCAAGCAACCATTTCACGTGATATTAAAGAAATGAAATTAGTAAAAGTTCCTGCGCAAAATGGTGGATATCGTTATAGTATGCCACGAAAAGCCGATGAAAATATTAACGAAAAATTGTCAGACTTATTAAAAGAGGCGATCATTCAGGTTGATCAAATGGAAAAATTTGTTCATTTAAAAACCTACCCGGGAAACGCTTCAGCAGTAGCTAATTTATTGGAACGTCAATTCAGCAATGAGTTATTTGCTATTTTAGATGATGATGATAGTGTTTTGATGATTATGCGTACCGAGGCGTATGCCAATAAAATTCAGCAGGATATCACTATTCGCATTCAAAGAAATTAGGTGAAAAAATGTTACAAGAATTAACAATTGAAAATTTTGCCATCATTTCTAAACTTCACTTACCATTTTCAAAAGGAATGACCGCTTTAACTGGAGAAACTGGAGCCGGGAAATCCATTATTATTGATGCGGTAAGTTTATTGGCTGGCGCACGTTCTTCGATTGAGTTTATTCGTCAAGGTGCTGAGAAATGCCTGTTGGAAGGACTATTTGATGTGCCTGAGCAACCAGAGTTTATAAGTGTGGTTGATGAGTTGGGCATTGAAGTTTCAGACAATCAGTTAATTATTCAACGTGATTTGAATATTTCTGGAAAAAGTGTCTGTCGGGTAAATGGCCGAATTGTTACTTTAGCTAATTTACGTCGGATTGGCCACTTTTTAGTGGATATCCAAGGGCAAAATGATCACCAAGAATTGATGAATCCAGAAGCCCATCTGAAATTGCTAGATGGTTTTGGTTTGGAAAAATTTCAAAGTAAAAAAAGAACCTATGAAGAAAAATATCAAGCGTATAAAACTTTAGCCAACCAAGTTAATAAATACAAAAAAAATGAGCAATCCTTTGCTCAGAGAATTGACATGTTAACCTTTCAACAAGAAGAAATTGGGCAAGCAGAATTAACGGTCGGAGAAGAAGAACGATTAGTTGAAGAGCGAGATAAATTGATAAACTACCAAAAAATTGTTGATAGTTTAAAAAATGGTTATCAAACATTATCAAATGAAGATTTTTCTGCAATTGATGCTGTTGGTGCAGCTAGTTCTGAAATTTTGAGTATTGCAAATTTGGATAGGGAATTCCAAACAATATCGGATAATATGCATTCGGCTTTATATTTATTGCAAGAAGCAGCTAGTGAAATTGGTCGGCAATTAGATAGTTTAGAATTGGATGAAGAACGTTTGGAGTTAGTCAATGAGCGTTTGGAATTAATCCATCAATTAAAACGTAAATACGGAGAATCGATTGAAGATGTTTTAACTTACTACCAAAAAATTAGTCAAGAATTATTGGATTCAGATTTTTCAGGTAGTAAGTTAGAAGATTTAGAAAAAGAATTGGCTAAACAAGAACTGGCTTTATTAAAACAAGCAGAAGAGCTTAGTCAATTAAGAAAAAAAATGGCTGAACAATTGGAAACGGAGATTCAACAGGAATTACAGCAATTGTATATGGAAAATGCTCGATTTAGTGTAGTTTTCTCAACCATCGATTTTCAACAAACTGGTATTGATGCCGTTGAGTTTTACATTACAACTAATTTAGGAGAACCATTAAAGCCTTTAGTAAAAGTTGCATCTGGTGGGGAAATTTCTCGAATTATGTTAGCTTTAAAAACGATCTTCTCAAAAACGCAAGGCTTAACTAGTATTGTATTTGATGAAGTTGATACCGGCGTTTCTGGACGAGTAGGACAAGCTATCGCCGATAAAATTTATCAAATTGGAGAAAATTCGCAAGTACTCTGTATTACTCATCTACCACAAGTGGCTGCACGTGCGGATCAACAATTATTTATTGTAAAAGAAGTTTCTGATGGTCGGACCATTACAAAAGTCGGAGAATTAACAGAGTCTGAAAGAATTGATGAGATTGCTCGAATGTTAGCTGGAACGGAGATTACTGAGTTAGCTTTAGAACATGCGAGAGAATTGTTACAATTAGCAAAAAAATAAAAAAATGGACTGAAAGTCTCTGGAGATTTTCAGTCCATTTTTTTAATTCATTACACTAATTAAACTTCCTAAAACAAGTGAGCCGATCGTGAAGATCAACATCGTCCACACGACAATCTTTGTCACTTTAGAAAATGTACTGGTGGGTTTCTTTGCGTTCACCGTTGTCACCATCCTTATAGTATCTCAACAACATCATACTTGATTATTTTTCAAGATGCAATCGCTCATTTTTGAATAAAACGAATAATAAGAAAATTTTATCCTTTTCAAAGCAAAAAAGGTTTGTTAAATGTTCTTTAAACTAGTATATTTTTATAGAGATGAAACAAATTTGTAATAATTTTAAAGTATAGTGTCAAAGGATGATACTTTTTATAGAAAGGATGTCGTTTGTGAATTCATTTTCACCTATGCTACTTTTGTGGTATATTTTTCCAGTTATTGTTTTTTTTGCTTCAAATTATCTTTATACGACGTTACATTTAAGGGATCGTTTTAATATAAGAATTCCAGATATTACTGTTCCTTTTTTAATTATTGGGATGCACGAAATATCTAAACTGACTTATGGATTATCGATCTTACCATATATTTTATTAACGATTTTATGTATAGGTATTGCGGTGGTGATTTTTCAAGCAATTCGCTATCGAGAAATTTTGTATCGTCGCTTTTTTAAAATGTTTTGGCGCTTAGCATTTTTGGTTTCTTTTTTGATGTATTTTGTGGTGATTATCGCCAGTATCGTTAGTTTTTTTATCTAAAAAGTTTTTAAGAAAACTTTTTATTTTAACTGTTTTTACCTTAACACCAGTTTGGTTAGAAAAGATCAGACAAGTAGAAGTTGATATTTTAGAAAATGTGGTAGATTGTGGGGGATTGTGGTAGACTAAATTCAGATAGTGAGAGATAGAGGAGGAATCCTGATGTTTATGGGGGAATTCCAACACAATATAGATGCTAAAGGACGATTAATTGTCCCTTCAAAACTTCGTGAGCAACTGGGAGAAAAGTTTGTTGTGACTCGGGGAATGGACGGATGTTTATTTGGCTATCCTCTGGCTGAGTGGTCTCAATTAGAAGAAAAACTATCTTCTATGCCGTTATCTAAAAAAGATACACGCTCATTTGTTCGGTTTTTTTATTCCGCTGCTACCGAGTGTGAAATCGATAAACAAGGTCGGATAAATATTCCTACCACTTTAAGAGATCATGCAGAACTTGTAAAAGCCTGTGTGGTTATTGGTGTCGCTAACCGAATAGAAATTTGGAGCGAAGAGAAATGGCGGGAATTTACCGCTGAAACTGAAGAAAATTTTGATGAAATAGCCGAAACAATGATTGATTTTGGTTTTTAGAAAAGAGGCGCGACCATGACAGAATTTCAACATACGACTGTTTTACTACATGAAACAGTGGATGGTTTGGAAATTAAACCAGATGGTATATATGTTGATTGTACTTTGGGAGGCGCTGGACATAGCGAGTACTTGCTAGGCCAACTAGGTCATCAAGGACATTTATACGCTTTTGACCAAGACCAAATTGCAATTGACCATGCAAAGGGTTATTTAGCAAAATACGTTGAGAAAAATCAAGTAACATTTATTAAAGCAAACTTTCGAAATATAATGGAAGAATTAAATAATATCGGTATTATGAAAGTTGACGGCATCTTATATGATTTAGGTGTTTCGTCTCCACAATTAGATGAAGCAGTACGTGGTTTCAGCTATCATCAAGATGCACCTTTGGACATGCGGATGGATCAATCTGCTAGCTTTAGTGCTTATAATGTTGTGAATGAATATTCTTTTCAAGAATTAACAAAAATCTTCTATCGTTACGGGGAAGAAAAATTTTCAAAACAAATTGCTCGATTGATAGAAAAAAAACGAGCGGACGCACCGATTGAAACAACCGGTGAATTAGTTGAGATTATTAAAGAAGCTATTCCAGCGCCAGCTAGAAGAAAAGGCGGTCACCCAGCAAAAAGAGTCTTCCAAGCGATTCGCATTGCAGTGAACGACGAACTAGGGGCTATTGAAGACTCTTTAGAGCAAGCAGTTCAATTAATTAAGGTCGGTGGAAGAGTGAGTGTCATTACTTTTCACTCATTAGAAGATCGAATTGTAAAATCCATCTTCAAAGAATACAGTTCACCTAAAGACTTGCCACCTGGATTGCCAATTGTACCAGATGAATTTCAACCGATATTAAAACTAGTAAATAAAAAACCAATCATCGCATCTGATGAAGAATTAACTGATAATAATCGTGCCAGAAGTGCGAAATTACGGATTGCGGAGAGAATGAGGGAAGGATAAAAGAGGATGGCTGAACCAAAAAAAGCTGAACAACCATTGATTGATAATCTCGAACAAACCAATCAAACACCAGATTCTTTTAAGGTCTTTGTCTCCCCTCTTGATCGTTTAAAAAGAACTAGCCGTTTTGAAAAAATAGCGGCAGTAGGTTTAATTACTTTATTAATCGTTCTTTCTATTGTAATGGTCAATTTAAGAAATGATATCAGCAAGATTCAAAATGATATTACTGAAACGCAAACAGAAATTGACAGCAAACAAAAAACTGCAAACCAATTGGAACAAGAAAAAAATGAACTCTCAAAATCTGATCGTTTAAAGAAAGCTGCTGAAGATGCAGGTTTAACTATTAATGACGATAATTTAAGGAAAGTGAAATAAATGAGCTTTAAACAATTAAAGCGCAAGATCCGCAAAAAGAATTTAACGCCAATGAACAACCGCAAGAAAGTAGGCATTATCTTATTTGCTACGAGTATTGTGTTGTTCTTTTTATTTGCCGTGCGATTGATCTATGTCGTGGCTGGTGGACATGTTGCTGGGACTTCGCTTGAAGAAAAAACCAACGAATTATATAACGGTGAAGAAACTGTGAAAGCAAAACGAGGAACGATTTATGACCGAAATGGTGTGGCGATTGCAGAAGATGCCACATCTTATTCTGTTTATGCGGTTCTTTCTGAAAGCTATGTTTCTAACAATAAAAAGCTTTACGCTCAAGAAAAGAATTTTAACAAATTAGCAACTATCTTACATAATAACTTGGACATAAAAAAGAAAACGGCTGTGGATACACTAGAAAGTGGAATGAACAGTGATGGTTCCAGCAAGTATTACCAAGTTGAATTTGGTTCTAAAGGAAAAAATATTTCAGAAGAACAGAAACAAAATATTGAAGATGCAATGAAAAAAGCTAAAGTCAAAGGCTTGTACTTTTCTGAACATACAGATCGGATGTATCCTAATGGTTCTTTTGCCTCTTATTTTGTTGGCTATGCTTCAACGAATAAAAATGAAAAACTGGTTGGACGTATGGGATTAGAATCTGCTTATAACGATGTCTTAAGTGGAACTGATGGAAAAATCGTCTACGAAAAAGACAGTGCTCAAAGAGCAATTCCTGGTACAGTGGCTGATAAAAAAGAAGCAATTAATGGAGAAGATATTTATACGACGCTGGATGCTGGTTTACAAAGCTATTTAGAAACTTTAATGGATAAAGTCGATAGTGAAACGAATCCGTCTGAAATGTCAGCGATGTTGATGCAAGCAAAAACGGGAGATATCCTGGCGATGTCACAACGACCAACTTTCAATCCAGAAACAAAAGAAGGCTTAGATGACGAAGGAGCATGGCGAAACTTTTTAGTTCAAGATAATTTTGAACCAGGTTCTACCATGAAAATCTTTACTACGGCTGCAGCAGTCAACGAAGGGATTTTTGATCCTGATGAAACCTACACTTCAGGAAAGATTACTATTGGAGATACAACCATCAATGATCACGATTTTGGTGCCAAAGGTGTTTTAACTATGAGACAAGCTTTGTCTTGGTCAAGTAATGTCGGAATGGTTATGCAAGAGCAACGATTAGGAAGTACTTGGATTGATTATCTGAAACAATTTGGCTTTGGTCGTAGTACCTATTCAGGTTTACCAGGTGAAGTCTCAGGCTCTTTACCAACAAGTAATGTGGTCGATCGTGCCATGAGCTCATATGGACAAGCGATTGGCGTAACGAACTTTCAAATGATGCGCGGTTTTACAGCCATTGCAAATGATGGTAAAATGTTACAGCCTCACTACATTTCAAAAGTAGTGAATCCAAATAACAATACAGAAGTAACAACTGAACCAGAAGTAGTTGGGGAACCAATTACTGCAGAAACTGCTCAAACTGTCAGAACATATATGCGAGATGTAATTGAGAGTGAAAATTATGGTTCAGCCTATGGACAATACGAAGTGGGCGATTATAATATTTCTGGTAAAACTGGTACAGCACAAATCGCTGGTAGCAATGGCTATTTAACAGGTACAACGAATTATATTTATTCTATTGCTTTAATGTTGCCTTCTGAGGACCCTGAATACATTTTATATTTAACTATTAAACAACCAGAAAGTTATCCAGCTGATACATTGGGTCAAATAGCAAATCCATTATTAACAAGAGCAATGGATTTCGAGTCAACTGAAAGTTCAGAAACAACTGATGAAAGTGGAAATGAAAGTTCAAAAATAGCGGTTAAAGATTATCGGAATGTTGATCGTGATACAGCTGCTAGTGATGTAAACAAAGCTGGCTTAACAGCAGTAGTGGTTGGAACAGGAGATACGATTAAAAAACAATCTGCTAAAGCTGGAACCAAAATGATGTCAAATGGGCGCTTAATTTTAGCGACGAATGGAAAATTAACCATGCCAGACATTCGTGGATGGTCCAAATCAGATGTGAATAAGCTAGCCAATATTTTAGATATTGATGTAACCTTCAATGGTGAAGGTACCGTAACCAAGCAAAACATTGATCCTTATGAAACAATTGGAAAGAAAAAATTAAGAGTTACTTTAGGATAAGACGGGAGAGAAAAGAATGGATGCCCCACGTTTGTTTATAGTTTTTGTCAGTAGTTTTGCGATTACTGTCGCATGGATGCCCTTGTTGATTGGATATTTTAGAATGAAAAAACAAGGTCAAGAAATCCGTGAAGAAGGCCCTAAATGGCACAATACTAAAGCTGGTACACCTACAATGGGTGGTTTAGGATTTCTGACAGCTGCAGTCATTACTGGCGTGTGGGTGGGGATTTGGCAGGGGATGTTTTCTTCAGCCAATCTCTTCATTCTGTTGTTTGTTTTGTTAGTCTATGGAATCATTGGATTTTTAGATGATTATCTTAAATTAGTTAGAAAACAAAATGAAGGATTAACATCTCGTCAAAAATTTATTGGTCAAGTTGTTGGTGCATTAGTTTTTTACATCGTATATTTGATGGAAGGCTATCCTAATGTATTAAACTTATTTGGGATACAAGTTCCATTAAGTTTATTCTATGGCTTGTTTGTCATTATTTGGCTAGTAGGTTTTTCTAATGCTGTGAATTTAACTGACGGTATCGATGGGCTTGTTTCAGGTCTAGGAACTATTTCCTTTGCTACGTATGCATTAATTGCATGGAAGCAACAGCAGTATGAAGTATTAGTGATGTGTTTAAGTGTGATTGGTGGATTGGTTGGTTTCTTTCCTTATAATAAAAAACCAGCAAAAATCTTTATGGGAGATGTTGGTTCACTAGCTTTAGGTGGGTTATTAGCGGCAATTTCCATTATGCTCCATCAAGAATGGACACTCTTATTCGTAGGAATCATCTATGTTTTTGAGACGGCTAGTGTAATGTTACAAGTGACCTCTTTTAAATTAACCGGGAAACGAATATTTAAAATGTCCCCTTTGCACCATCATTTTGAGATGAGTGGTTGGTCAGAATGGAAAATTGATACTATTTTTTGGATTATCCAATTCATTGCTGCCGCTATCGTATTAGCAATCGTATTGTAGGAGAGGATTAGCATGAAAGAAATTACCAACTATCAAAATCAAAAAGTATTGGTTTTAGGATTAGCTAAAAGTGGACTTAGTGCGGCCAAGTTGTTACATCACTTGGGCGCGCTTGTTACTGTAAATGATGGTAAGCCATTTGAAAGTAATCCGGCTGCGCAAGAATTATTGGAAAATGGCATTCGAGTAATTACAGGTAGCCACCCAATTGAACTGTTGGATGAAGATTTTGCGTTGATGGTCAAAAATCCAGGGATACCTTATAGTAATCCGTTAGTTGAAAAAGCCCAGAGTTTGAATATTCCGATTGTGACTGAAGTTGAATTGGCTTATCAAATTTCGGAGGCTCCAATTATTGGCGTTACTGGTACAAATGGTAAGACAACAACTACTACTATGATTGGTCTATTGTTAAATCAAGATCGAAATAAAGGTAAAGCTTATCTGGCAGGGAATATTGGTTTTCCGGCAAGTGAGGTAGCCCAAAAAGTAGTTGCAAACGATGATATGGTAGTGGAATTATCTAGTTTCCAATTAATGGGGACCCAAGAGTTTAAACCGCACATTGCTGTGATTACAAATATCTATGAAGCTCATTTGGATTATCACGGTACTCGTGAAGAGTACGTTGAAGCAAAATGGAAAATTCAACAGAATATGGGCAGTGAGGACTATCTAGTCATTAACTGGCATACTGAAGAGTTACGCCAGTTGGCTTCAACTACCCAAGCATCGGTTATTCCTTTTTCCGTTGAAGAAAAACTAGAAAATGGCGCTTATTTTGAGGATGGTAAACTATTCTTTTTAGATGAAGAAATTATGTCGGCTGATGAATTAGGTGTACCGGGCCTACACAATATTGAAAATGCTTTGGCTGCAATAGCAGTGGCAAAAATAAAAGGTGTATCAACGGTCAGCATCCAGCAAGCCTTAAGTCATTTTAATGGCGTTCCTCACCGCACGCAGTTTGTTGGGAATATTGCTGGTAGAAAATTTTATAATGATTCGAAAGCAACCAATATTTTAGCGACAGAGATGGCATTAAGTGGTTTTGAAAATCAAAAAGTTGTTTTACTTGCTGGTGGGCTAGATCGCGGTAATAGCTTTGATGAATTAGTTCCAGCATTAAGCAATTTAAAAGCAGTTGTATTATTTGGCGAAACCAAAGACAAAATAGCTGAAGCAGCTAAAAAAGCAAATGTTAAGACAATTATTTTGACGGATAATGTTGAGACTGCAGTTCCACTTGCTTTTGCTGAAAGTTCGGAAGATGATAATATTTTATTGTCACCAGCAAATGCTAGTTGGGACCAATACTCAAGTTTTGAAATTCGTGGCGATAAATTTATGCAGGCTGTCAAACAGTTAGAAAAGTAGGGAAATATATGAGAATACTTGTTACTGGCGGAGGAACTGGTGGTCATATTTATCCGGCCCTGGCCTTTATCAGATACGTTCAAAAGATCCAACCGAATTCTGAATTTTTATATGTCGGTACGCATCAAGGATTGGAAAATAAAATAGTCCCTGAGACAGGGATTTCCTTTAAAACAATTAAAATTCAGGGATTCAAGCGTAGCTTATCGAAGGAGAATTTTAAGACGATCCGTTTGTTTATTGAAAGTATCAAACGATCGAAGGAGATCATTCGCGATTTCCGACCGGACGTAGTAATCGGCACTGGCGGATACGTTTCAGGCTCAGTTGTTTATGCTGCAGCGAGGATGAAAATTCCAACAATTGTGCATGAACAAAATAGTGTACCTGGGATGACAAACAAATTTTTGAGTCGTTTTGCTGATAAAATTGGGATTAGTTTTCCCGACGCAGCCCAGTACTTCCCAAAAGATAAAACAGTCTTAGTGGGAAATCCCCGCGCTCAAGAAGTTGCAACTAGTGGAAAGTCAGAGGCTTTGTCACAGTATGGTTTAATTAGTGACCAACCGACGGTATTAGTATTTGGAGGTAGTCAAGGCGCCCTTAAAATTAATCAAGCAATGATTAGTGCTTTACCGCAATTCGCTACGAAAAATTATCAAGTATTGTATGCATCAGGTGACCGATATTTCGAAGAATTAAGTGAAAAATTTGATCTTAAAACTTTAAACAAGAATGTTTCTTTACAACCTTATATTAAGAACATGACAGATGTGATGGCGAATGTCGATTTGTTAGTGGGAAGAGCAGGTGCGACATCAATTGCTGAGTTTACAGCTTTGGGATTGCCAGCAATTTTAATTCCAAGTCCTTATGTTACAAACGATCATCAAACAAAGAATGCACAAAGTTTAGTGAACGTGGGCGCAGTGAAGATGATCACAGATTCTGAGTTAACTGGCGCCAGTTTATTAACATCAATTGATGAAATCATGGACAATCCAGAAATTAAGAAAAATATGGCAGCTGCCTCTCGAAAAGAAGGTATTCCCGATGCAGCCGAAAGACTATGGCGTTTGGTAAATGAAATCGTAAGATAGGAGGTGAGTATCATCAGTCGAAAGAAAAAAAATGAACAAGAAAATTCTACTGAAGAAGTGAACCCTGAGGAATCTGTGGAAGAAGAAATTAAGACACCCCAATATCCACCTCTGACTCCTTGGCAACAAGCCAATTTAGAATATCTAAAACAAAAAGCGATAGAAGATGGCGTTCCTTTCGTAGATCCTTATGCTATTAAAGAAGAGGAAAATACAGAAGAGGATGAGGCAACAACAGAAACAGAAAAGGATTCTAAAGATTTAGAAGCGGCTGATGATACAACAACTTCAACCGATGATGAACCAGAGGCCACTGATACAGAAATAGTAGACGAAGAACAAGAATCTGATAATGATCAAGATGTCGAAGAAGAAATCCTTGAAAAAGGTCCAGCTAATGGTTCATTTCTAGATCGTTTACCTAATCTTAAACAAATGCGACAGTCTAGATTATATCGTCGTTCTACTCTATTGATCACGATTTTTATGATACCAACTCTCTTTTTATTATATTATATTTCACCACTGAGTTCACTTTCAGGGATTAGTGTGACAGGAAATGAACACATTCCGTCTGAAAAAGTCTTAAGCGACATGAATTTTTCAGTCGGTCAAAATTTGTGGAACCAGTTTTTTAATCGAGATCAATACATAAAACGGTTAAAAAACAACGAAGAGCGAGTACAAAGTGCGAGCGTTTCTTTTAATGGTGTCAATCATTTTAAGGTTCAAGTAAAAGAATTTGAAGAGGTTGCTTACTTAGAAAGAGACAGTCAGTATTTTCCAATCATCAGCAATGGAAAAATTATCGATGATGCTAATGCAAGGGCAGCAGATACCCTCCCTATTTTGAAAAACTTTAAAAGTTCCAAAAGAATTTTAAAAGTGTTAAAACAATATGATGAATTAAACGCTGAGGTTCGAACAGGAATATCGCAAATTGATTACGCACCAAAAAAAGACAATAGTCAATTGTTAGAAATTTACATGAATGACGGCAATAAAGTCATGGTAAATATTCCTCAGATGCAAAATCGGATGCAATACTATCCTCAAATTGCCTCAGATATGGCTGAAGCAGGTATTACAGGAATTGTTGATATGGAAGCTGGGGTTTACGCTTATGCGCCATCAGAGTCCTCAGATGAAAATCCAACTGGAACAACAACGACTGAATCTGCAAATTCAATGGAAAATGAATAAAAATTTCATCAAAATGGTGGAATCTTCTTTTTCATTCCTCTAAAAGTATGTTAAAATTGGTGGCAGTGAATATATTTTCAAATTAGGCGTAGTTTGTCTAAATAAATACTCGAAATTAATAGATGAAAAAATTAAATAGGAGGGAATCCCATTCATGGCAAAAGCAGGAATGTATGTAGGCCTTGATATCGGGACGACATCTGTCAAAGTTGTTGTTGCCGAATACATCGACAGCCAAATGAATATCATTGGTGTAGGAAATGCAAAATCAGAGGGAATTAGTCGTGGAATCATTGTGGATATTGATAAAACAGTCCGCGCAATCCAACGAGCAGTAAAACAGGCCGAGGAAAAAGCCGGGATTCAAATTAAAAGTGTAAGTGTAGGATTACCTGCCAATCTTTTGGAAGTAGAACCTTGCCAAGGGATGATTGCTGTTAATAATGAATCTAAAGAAATCTCAGATGAAGATGTTAGAAATGTTGCGTCAGCTGCGATGGTTCGTTCAATTCCACCGGAAAGACAGATTGTTGCATTGTTACCGCAAGAATTCACAGTAGATGGTTTTGAAGGCATCAAAGATCCTCGAGGGATGATTGGTGTACGTCTGGAAATGTTTGGTTTAGTTTTCACTGGACCAAAAACGATTATTCATAATATAAAAAAATGTGTCGAAAAAGCTGGTTTAATTGTTGCTGAAACGGTTATCACTGCACTAGCTTTAACAGAATCTATTTTATCTGATGGTGAAAAAGATTTTGGTACAATTGTTATCGACATGGGCGGCGGTCAAACAACAACTGCTGTCATGCATGACAAACAACTTAAATATACCCATGTTGATCAAGAAGGTGGCGAATTTGTCACTAAGGATGTTTCTATTGTTTTAAATACATCCTTTAATAATGCCGAAGCATTAAAAATTAATTATGGTGATGCTTACCCAGGTCGCACATCTGAAGACGAAGAATTTCCAGTTGATGTGATTGGCAAAACAGAACCGATCAAAGTTGATGAACGTTACTTATCTGAAGTAATCGAAGCACGAGTGGAACAAATTTTCCGCAAAGCTAAAGATGCATTAGATGAGATTGAAGCATTAGAGTTACCTGGAGGAATTATTCTAACTGGTGGCGCTGCTAGTCTTCCTGGCATTGTCGATTTGGCTGAAGATATTTTTGGTACAAGTGTAAAATTACATGTACCTAATCAAATGGGCTTAAGAAATCCAGTCTTTACAAATGTAATTAGCATTGTAAATTATTCGGCTGAGTTAAATGATGTTTATCATTTAGCAAAACTAGCTGTGACAGGTGAAAGAGTAAATGTAGCACCCCAGCAAGTAACTACTGTTGCTGCTCAAGCACCGGTTTACGATGATTATGAAGTAGCTGATGAGTACCCAGAAGAACCAAAACAACCCAAAAAGAAAAACGATGAAAAAGTGACCGGGAAGATCAAAGATTTCTTCTCAAATATCTTTGATTAATTCGTAGGAGGAATAATAAAATGGAATTCTCTTTAGATAACAATATTAACGAAGGCGCAGTTATTAAAGTTATCGGTGTCGGCGGCGGCGGTGGCAATGCCATCAACCGTATGATCGAAGAAAACGTCAAAGGCGTTGAATTCATCGCGGCAAACACTGATGTTCAAGCTTTAAGAAACTCTAAAGCTGAAACAGTTATTCAATTAGGCCCTAAATACACTCGTGGATTGGGTGCAGGTTCTCAACCAGAAGTAGGACAAAAAGCTGCAGAAGAAAGTGAACAATTAATTTCTGATGCTTTAGAAGGCTCTGATATGGTCTTCATCACCGCTGGTATGGGTGGTGGAACAGGTACTGGAGCGGCACCAATCGTTGCGAGAATTGCTCGTGAACTTGGCGCACTAACAGTCGGTGTAGTCACTCGTCCATTTAGTTTTGAAGGACCAAAACGCGGTCGTTTTGCAGCGGAAGGAATTGCTGCCTTAAAAGAACATGTTGACACATTATTAATCATTTCAAACAATCGCTTACTAGAAGTTGTAGATAAGAAAACTCCAATGTTGGAAGCTTTCCGTGAAGCAGATAATGTTTTACGCCAAGGAGTGCAAGGGATTTCTGATCTAATCACAGCTCCTGGTTATGTTAACTTGGATTTTGCAGATGTGAAAACAATCATGGAAAATCAAGGAACTGCATTAATGGGTATCGGTGTTGCCTCTGGTGAAGAAAGAGTCATTGAAGCGACAAAACGTGCTATTTCTTCTCCATTATTGGAAACATCAATTGATGGAGCTGAACAAGTACTATTGAATATCACTGGTGGTTTGGACATGACTTTATTTGAAGCGCAAGATGCTTCTGATATTGTGACAAGTGCTGCTACTGGCGATGTAAATATTATTTTAGGTACATCAATCAATGAAGATATGGGCGATGAAATCCGAGTAACTGTGATTGCAACAGGCATTGATCCAACAAAAAAAGAACGTAAGACTAGTCGTAGTAACCAACGACCTAGTCAAGTTCAAGCTACATCACAACAAAAAAATGACTTAGATCGTGCTTCCGATAACCAATCAGCTTTCGGTGAATGGGATATCCGAAAAGATGAAACGAATATTCGGCAAAATGTTGCAGATTCACAATTCGATAATGTTGAAAAGAAAGAGTTTGAAACATTTAATCGTGAAGAAGCAAAACCAGAAAAAGACGAAGAATTAGACACACCACCGTTCTTTCGCCGTAGAAAATAGGGGGAGGGCGCATGATCGCTGAAAACTTGCAAAAGATAAAGCAAGAAATTCGTGAGTCGTGTGCTCTTGTTTCTCGTTCGCCAGAAGAAGTCAAGTTGGTGGCAGTGACAAAGAGCGTAGGCTCTGAAGAAGCAGCTGAATTAGTAGATTTAGGTGTATATGATTTAGCTGAAAATCGTGTAGATAAACTATTAGAGAAAAAAGCTGCGTTAGGAGATAACGCAAATATAAAATGGCACCTAATCGGCAATCTTCAAAGACGTAAAGTAAAAAATATAATTAATGAGATTGATTACTTTCACGCTTTAGAGAATGAAAAACTAGCAGAAGAAATAAATAAACGTGCAGAGAAAGTAGTAAAATGTTTCATAGAAATAAATATTTCTGGTGAAGAATCAAAACATGGAATTAAAGCAGAAAATTTGGTCGAATTTGTTGCATTATTAGCTAACTATGAGAAAATTGAAGTAGTTGGGTTAATGACCATGGCTCCACTAGAATCAAGCGAAATTGAAGTTCGCGAAATATTTAGCAAATTAAAAAAATTACAAGAAAAAATTGAACAACAAGAAATCCCTTATGCACCTTGTCATGAATTAAGTATGGGGATGAGCCAAGATTTCCAAATTGCAATTGAATCAGGGACAACTTTTGTCCGAATTGGAACGGCCTTGTTTAGAAAGGATTAGTCGATGGCACTTAGTTTAGCGAGAATTACTGACTTTTTTGGTCTATCAGATGATGAAGAACTTTATGATGAACCAGTCAATCAACCTCAAGCTCCAGTTATGAATCAAAAACCAGTCGTTAATGAAACGCCTCAACCAGTTGAGAATAGACGGGTGGAACCAACTAAACCAGTCGAACAGGCTATGGCAAATAAAGAAAGAATTTCATCAGCAACTAACCAAACAAGAAATAATCAATCAAGAATCAATCGTCCAGCAGCTGTTCAACGACCTGTTGAAAAAGTTGTTGCGATGCCAACAACTAATCAGACTGCGGCAATCAGACGCCGTGAAGAAAGTAATCCAAAAAATAGAATCTCTGTCGTTGAGCCTCGAGCATATTCTGAAGCAATCACGATTGCTAAAAGAATTAGTGGAGGAGAAACGGTCTTGATTAATTTCCAATCTTTGGATGAAGCAAGAGCGCGCCGAGTGGTTGATTTCTTAACTGGCGCTGTTTTCATGATTGATGGTGATATTAAGCGTGTGGGTAATGAAATGTTTTTATGTACACCACAAAATGTTGAAATCGAAAACTCATCGTTGAGTTCAATCGCAAATGATGATATTTTCGGTTTAGAAATGTAGTAGAGGAGTTTTAAATAATGATAATTTTTCTACTAACTATATTGATTCGTTTGGTAGAAGTTTATACCATATTATTAGTAGTATATGCATTAATGTCTTGGTTCCCCGGAGCATACAACACTGGGCTAGGACGATTTTTATCAAGGATTTGTGAACCGTTTTTAAATTTATTTAGAAGGTTACCTTTACAATTTGGAGGAATCGATTTTTCAATTATGGCGGCAGTTATCGTATTAAACTTTGCCGTTAGAATTATCGTTCGAATTGCTAATCAATTATTGTTTTATTAAGGGAGTGAATGGCAGTGAATACAAATGTGTATCAACATTTTAGGCCAGAAGAACGCCCATTTATTGATGAAGTTGGTGATTGGTTGGAACAAGTAGAAAGCCAATATGCGCCATACTTAACCAGTTTTTTAGATCCGCGACAAACATATATTTTAGAAACTTTAATTAAAGAAAATAGTGAATTAAAATATTCATTTTATGGTGGCTATGAAACGGCAGAACGTTTAAGAGCCATGATTTACCCTGAATATTATGAACCAACAATAGATGATTTTGAAATAATGATGGTAGAAGTAAAATATCCAGTGAAATTTACCCAATTATCTCATGGTAAGATTTTGGGGACTTTAATGAGTAGCGGTATTAAACGTGATTATTTTGGTGATATCATTTCCGATGGTGAGCGTTGGCAAGTTTTCTTATCAAAAGAAACAGCTAATTATGTCGAAACCCAAGTTACTAAAATTGGTAAAGTGACTGTTCACTTGGAAGAACGCCCGTACACAGATATTATCTTACCAAAAGATAGTTGGACAGAAGAAACTGATACAACTTCGTCTTTAAGACTTGATACAATCATCTCAACTGTTTATAATATTTCTCGACAACGTTCTAAGCAATTAGTTGAAAGTGGTAAAGTAAAAGTAAACTGGACGGTGAATGAACGACCAGATTATGTATTAGACTTGTTGGATGTTATTTCAGTTCGTGGCTTTGGACGTATTCAAATTCAAGGACTGGAAGGTAAAACTAAAAAAGAAAAAATCCGTTTGCGCTTAGGTGTCTTACGAAAATAAACTGATGAGGTGAAACAGATGGCATTAACACCATTAGATATTCAAAATAAGAGTTTTTCTACTAAAATGCGTGGATATAACCAAGATGAAGTAGATGATTTCTTAGACATGGTGGTTCGCGACTATGAAGAAAGTATCAACAAAAATCGTGAATTGGAAAAGGCATTAAAACATGCTGAAGAAAAACTAGAATACTTTAACGAACTAAAAGAAGCGTTGAATCAAAGTATTGTTGTGGCACAAGATACTGCTGATAAAGTAAAATCATCTGCTAGTAAAGAATCTGAAGTAATGATTACTTCAGCTCAAAACCGTTCAGATGAGTTGTTAGCTAATGCTGAGAAAAAAGCACATCTATTAACAACTACAGCAGAAGAAAAAGCCAAAGAAATTTTATCTGATGCAACCAATCAAGCAAGACAATTGGCTGCTGAAACAAATGATTTGAAAAAAAGCACACGAACTTTCCATCAGCAACTATTATTATTATTGGAAACACAATTGGATCAAGCCAAAAGTGGTGATTGGGATGAGATTTTAAAACCAATGGCGGCTTATGTCGATGATAGTCACGATGTTTTAAAAGCAATTGTGAATGATGAAGCACTTGACAGTACAGAAGAGTTTACGTTAAACTCAGAGCCAGAAGTTTATGATATGCCAGAAGTTGAATATCATGAAGAAGATGACTTAGGTTTAACCATTGATATTCCACAATTAATTTCAGACGAAGAAGATTACTAGAATAGAAAAGCAAAACAATATTCTTTTAGCGAGTCACAGATAGTGAGAGTGTGACAGACCCTATGTTTTGAAAGATCCTCTGGTTAAATTGGCAGAGAAATAAGTAACTGTCAACGGTTCATCTCGTTAGCGATGTTTAAGGAAATCATTGTGATTTCAAATTTGGGTGGTACCACGACCAGTTCGTCCCTTGCGATGAACTGGTCTTTTTTTATATTCTTTTAAGGAGACGATGACTAGTGAAAATGAAAGAAACCTTACAATTAGGAAAAACTGCTTTTCCCATGCGTGGTAATTTACCAAATCGCGAAGGCCAATGGCAAAAAGATTGGGAAGAAGATAAAGTATATGAAGAACGTCAAGCATTAAATGAAGGTAAACCAACTTTTGTCTTACATGATGGCCCGCCATATGCCAATGGCAATATTCATATTGGTCATGCATTAAATAAAATTAGTAAAGATATTATTATTCGTTCAAAATCAATGTCAGGCTTTAGAGCACCTTATGTTCCTGGTTGGGATACTCATGGTTTACCAATCGAGCAAGTTTTAACAAATAAAGGTATTAAACGTAAAGAAATGTCGATGAGTGAATACTTAGAAAAATGTCGTGAATATGCATTATCTCAAGTTGATAAACAACGAACCGACTTTAAACGGTTAGGCGTAGCTGGTGATTGGGATCACCCATACTTAACATTGTCACCAGATTTTGAAGCAGCGGAAATTCGCGTTTTTGGAAAAATGGCCGAAAAAGGCTATATTTACAAAGGATTAAAACCAATCTATTGGTCTCCATCGAGTGAATCTTCTTTAGCTGAAGCGGAAATCGAATATAAGGATGTAAAATCTCCTTCGATTTATGTTGCTTTTAAAGTAAAAGACAGCAAAGGTTTATTAGATGATGATGCTAACTTTATTATTTGGACCACCACACCTTGGACATTGCCTGCTAATTTGGCAATTGCTGTAAATCCTGAATATACTTATGTAGAAGTAGCAGTTGAAGGGAAAAAATTTGTTGTAGCCAAAGATTTATTAGAAACTGTTGGCACCGAACTTGAATGGGAAAATCCAGAAGTTGTAAAAGAATTAAAAGGTTCAGAATTAGAATATATGAAAGCTCAGCATCCATTTTATGATCGTGACTCCTTAGTTATTTTAGGGGATCATGTAACTTTAGATGCGGGGACCGGATTGGTTCATACGGCACCAGGTCATGGTGAAGATGACTATTTTGCTGCTCGTAAATATGACCTTGATGTATTATCACCAGTTGATGATCGTGGGGTATTTACTGATGAAGCGCCTGGATTTGAAGGAATATTTTATGATAAAGCCAATAAGATGATCACTGATTTATTAGCTGAAAAAGGTGCTTTACTCAAATTAGAATTCTTTACTCATAGTTACCCTCATGACTGGCGGACTAAAAAACCAGTAATTTATCGGGCGACACCGCAATGGTTTGCTTCAATTGATAAATTCCGCCAAAATTTATTAGATGAAGTGGAAAAGGTTAACTGGGTCATTCCTTGGGGGAAAACACGTCTATATAATATGGTTCGTGACCGCGGGGATTGGGTAATCTCTCGTCAACGAGCTTGGGGTGTACCGTTACCAATCTTTTATGCAGAGAATGGCGAGCCAATCATCACGCCAGAAACAATTGAACATGTAGCACAATTATTTGAAAAACATGGATCAACAATCTGGTTTGAAAAAGAAGCCAAAGAATTATTACCTGAAGGCTTTACTCATCCAAGTTCTCCAAATGGTGAATTTTCTAAAGAAAAAGATATCATGGATGTTTGGTTTGATTCGGGTTCTTCACATGAGGCTGTACTTCGCCAACGTCCTGAGTTAACCTTCCCAGCTGATATGTATTTAGAAGGTTCTGACCAATACCGTGGCTGGTTTAATTCAAGTATTACCACAAGTGTTGCGATTAATGGTGTGGCACCTTATAAAACAGTCTTGTCACAAGGTTTTGCTTTAGATGGTGAAGGTCGTAAAATGTCTAAATCATTGGGCAATACAATTTTACCAGAAAAAGTAATCAATCAAATGGGTGCGGATATTTTACGCTTGTGGGTAAGCAGTGTTGATTATGAATCCGATGTACGAGTATCAATGGATATTTTAAATCAAGTATCTGAAGTTTATCGTAAAATTCGTAATACGATGCGTTTCCTATTAGCCAATACAACTGATTTTGATCCTAGAAAAAATGGTATTAGCTACGAAGAATTACGCTCAGTTGATAAATACATGATTGTTCGTTTGAATGAAGTGATTAAAAGTGTTCGGGAAGAAGGATATGATAAATATCACTTTATCCACATTTATAAAACAGTGATGAATTTCTTAACGACAGATTTGTCTTCTTTCTACTTGGATTTTGCAAAAGATGTAGTGTACATCCAAGGTGAGGATGATTATGAACGTCGGGCGATGCAAACTGTTTTTTATGAAATTGCGAATTCGGTAACTAAATTATTGACACCAATTATTCCTCATACTGCCGAAGAAATTTGGTCATTCTTGAAAGAAGAAGCAGAGTATGTACAATTGACTGATTTACCAAGCTACCAAGAATATCCTAATCAAACAGAATTGATGGATACTTGGCAAGCCTTTATGGATTTCCGAGAAAAAGTCTTGAAGGCATTGGAAGAAGCACGGAATGCTAAAGTAATTGGTAAATCAATGGAAGCAAAATTAACAATTTATCCAAATGAACAAGTTGCTACTATGTTGAAAGCTGTTGATTCTGATCTTGCTCAGTTATTGATTGTTTCTGAAGACTATTTCAGCGTAGCTAACGGTGAAGTACCAGAAAATGCTATGAAATTTGATGATGTAGCTGTATTAGTGGAAAAAGCAGATGGTGAAGTCTGCGAACGTTGCCGTCAAGTGAGAACAACAGTTGGTGAAGATTCTGAATTATCAACATTATGTCACTCATGTTCAGAAATTGTTCACAAACATTATCCAGAAGCTGTGGCTGAAGGTTTTGAAAATTAACATTTTTAGTCGAGAATTAATTTTCTCGGCTTTTTTTGCATTTAGTTAAAAATAATTGGTATAATCTTGATGAAAAGAGATTATGGGAGTGGAATATATGGGATTTATTGTTGGAATAGTAATTATCGGTTTAGCTATTTGGGGAGGAAATCGATTTTATAGTAGTTATAAAACTAAAAAAGTATTTAATGATCGGCAAAAAAAATACAAAGAGACCCATCAATTATCAGACAAAGATTTAGAATTATTCAAAAAAACAATGGGTGAAATGAAAAATCAAATTCTAGGGATTGAAGAGGCAACAAACAAAAATAAGGATTTAAAAAAGATTGAGAATTCGGAGGCTGGAATAAAATCTGCTAAAGAAATTTTTCAGGAATTAATGGCAGAACCTAATGAGTTAACTAAATATGGTGATTTTATTTATAAAAAATTACCTAGTATGCTAGATGCGTGTATTCGCTTAAATAAAATTGAGGGAACAAAACTGAATTCAAAAGAAATCCGAGAGTCGGTTGATAGTATTTTGGAAACAGTGACGTTTATTTCAGCTAGTATTACCGATGAATATGAAAGGATTGTAAAAGAAGATTCTGAAGAGATTGCTTTGTCGAAAAAAGTGATTGGGAAATAGCCGACAACAAGTTTAATTATTTTCAGAAGTTAACCAAGCTATTGTTATGGATATTAGAGTAAAAAACAAGGAGTAGATAGGGAGATTTTATGGGGAAAAAGAAAAAATTTTTTGATGAATACGATGAGTTGTTTGTTCGTGCTGAGGGCGGAGACAAAAATTCTTTAAAACCGAAAAAGAAGGTAGCTGAGTCAAAACCAAAAATAAAGCCTGCACTAAAACCAAATAAAAAAGCAAAATCAACGAAGAATAGAAAAAAAGTTAGTAATAAATTTAAAACCATAGGAATTGGGATTGTCTGCTTAGTTATTTTCTTGGGGTATTATGGACTGAAAAAAATTGATAGTCCTTTACTTGGTTCAGACACCTCTTTTGAATCAAAGAGTATCAAGCCACTAAAAATTGCAGGTATAAAAGCGACTGAAGAAATCGACTACAGTTTACCGTTGGCAGTTACTGAAGAAGAAAATGGTTTTACTTTTAACCGTGGTTATCAACTTGAAATTAAAGGCGACTGGGATAATGAGGATCCAGAAGGCGACAAAGCTGTTTTGCCATCAAAAGAGGACTACGTTTATTCAAAGGAAGTAGCCAACTTAAAGTTCTATGATGGACGAGACTTTTCTCGCTCTGCTCAAATTGAAATTTCAGGAAATATAACAAAATCATTTTCATCATGGTTAAGTGATCGACGAGATTTCACGAAAGTGTATCCTCAAGAAAAGATTGATGGGATCATGACTGGTTATATTATTGAGTGTGAATATTACGAAAATTCTTCATATGGAAATATTTACCGTTATTTTGTATTCCCAGATGGTACAGGTATTCAAATTAGGACTAGCGTAGGATACGATGTAAAACTTGATCTGACTCCTGATAGTACCTTTTCTGAATTCAAAAAGGTCTTGGCGATCGACTATAAATTTTTGAGTGAAGATTTTGTTTTTAGTAAAATAGCCAATGAGTCAACTGATGTGTCTAATATTGCTGAATAGATATATGTATTTTTTTCAATAGAATAAGAAACAACAAAAGATGAACTGCCCAGGTTTTGGGAAGTTCATCTTTTTTTTAATAATCTAATTTATTTCGTTGTTTATACCATTGTTCTGGTCGCCAAATCCAGTGAGCACCATCAGCTTTCAACAAATCAAAAGCTTCATTTGGTCCCATTGTTCCTGCAGTATAATTAGGGAAACTTGGAATGAAATGTTCCCAAGCTACTCGAATGCGGTCAACAATCTCCCAAGAATTACGAACTTCATCCCAATGAGAAAAGTTTGTTCCATCGCCATGTAATGCATCTAACAATAATTTTTCATACGCTTCAGGACTATTTACTGTGATTTCTTCGCTTTGACGGAAATCTAGTTTTACGGGTTCTGTTGCAAAACCTTGACCGATTTGTTTACCGTTTAACATCAATGAGAAGCCTTCAGTTGGTTGAATGTAAATTGTTAAAACATTTTGCTCAGCCAATTGGACATTGTTGTCACTCTCATTATTAAAGTTAAAAACATTAACTGGTACTTGTTTGAAGACGATATTAATTCGTGTACCTTTTTCAGTCATTCGTTTACCCGTTCTGATATAAAATGGAACACCTGACCAACGGAAATTATCAATTAAGAATTTTCCAGCGACAAATGTTTCTACGTTGGAGTCTGATGCGACATTTGGTTCATCACGGTAAGCAATAAATTCTTTATCATCAAGAGAACCAGCAGCATATTGACCACGAGTGAAATTTTTCATAACTTCTGTCTTATCATATCGTCTGATGGCTTCTAAAACTTTAATTTTTTCTTGGCGAATGCTTTTATCAGAAAAAGAAGTAGGGACTTCCATTGCTAATAAGGCAACCACTTGTAAAATATGGTTTTGGACCATATCTCTTAAAGCACCACTATTTTCATAATAACCACCACGATCTTCTACACCTAAGCTCTCAGCAAAAGTAACTTGGACATTTTCGATGTAGCGATTATTCCAAAGAGATTCAAAAATATTATTGGCAAAACGGATAACTGCAATGTTTTGCACCATTTCTTTACCCAAATAATGATCAATTCTGAAAATATCTTCTTCTGCAAAAGCAGTTGTAATTTGTTCATTCAGAATAGTTGCCGTTTTTAAATCAGAGCCAAAAGGTTTTTCAATTACCAGACGGTTAAATCCAGTGTCTGTTAAGACGGATTGATCTTTTAAATGACTAACAATTGTGCCAAAGAATTGAGGTGACATCGCTAGGTAATATAAACGATTGCCCTTTAATTTATATTTTTCATCTAATGTATTAGATAGTTCACGCAATTCATTGTAGTGAGCAGCATCATTTACATCATGCGATAAATAATAGAAATGACTAGCAAAGGCAAAGGCTTCATCACTGGTAGGATTTAATTCTTGGATGGATTCTTTTACAACTTCTCTATAATAATCATCCGTCCATTCTCTGCGAGCCGTACCAATCACGGCAAAACGATAATCTAAACTACCTTTTTTAAATAAACGAAACAAAGAAGGATATAACTTTCTCTTAGCTAGATCACCGGTTCCCCCAAAAATAGTAAATAGTGCTGTCTGTTCCATAGAATTCCACTCCTTAAAGTTGGTCGACAAAGATAGTTGTAGCAGCTTTGTAGCTAATGGCAACTTCTCTATCTTGATTTTTTAGTGTGATTGGTCCTTCGTAAGCTGCGATATTCGTAATGGTATATCGGTCATGGATTTTAACATTTAATGAAACCAAGTAATCCAATAATTCTTTTTCATCTAAAACCCGAGCAATTTCAATTTCTGTATTGATTGGATAGTCAATCAAAGTTGCGCGTTTTTTTTCATGGATTGCCTCGCCATGTTTCGGAATCATGCCGCCATGGGGACATAATTTTGGATATTTTAGGTAACTATCTAATTTTTCTTCTAACATTTCAGAGGTTACATGTTCTAAAACTTCCGCGTCATCATGCACTTCATTCCATGAAAAAGACAAATGGTCCACTAGAAAAACTTCCCAAAGACGATGTTTGCGGACTAAGGCGCTAGCCTTTTGTAAACCTAGTTCTGTTAGTTGTACACCTTGATAGGGTGAATGGTCAACTAATCCCTCTTTTACCAGTTTTGAAATCATCTCGCTAACTGAAGCACCAGAAATGGCTAAACCAGCGACAATTTTTTTGTTGCTGACTTTCTCAACATCTCCGCCTAATTCTAATATTAATTTTAAATAATCTTCACGATTGGGTGTCATAAGCTAGTCATCCTTTCAAACCTTTAGAATATCATATAAATTCTATCAAAAAAAGGGTTTTATTTCCAAAAATCAGAACTAAAATAGTAATTAAGGTACTTGTCGATTAAAATATTTTACGATCAAGTATTGCCTAAATATTATAAAAAAGGTAGTATATTAAAAAGAAATGAGAATTTTCAAAAAATAATAAGGATTGGTGTCTAATGTTAAGTCAGCAAATTGCTAAAACACAAACCATGTATGATCCATCTTTTGAAAAAGATGCCTGTGGAATGGGTTTTATTGCCCAAATCGAGGGGAAAGCCTCTCATGAATTAGTCGAACACGCATTAACGATGTTGGAACGAATGAACCATCGTGGTGGGACAGGCGCTGAGCCAGATACTGGTGATGGTGCTGGGATCTTGTCAACAATTCCTGACAGATTTTTCCGCAGAGTAGCAAATGATGCTGGCGTATCTCTTCCAAAAATTGGCGATTACGCCGTGGGAATGTTCTTTTTACCTCAAGAGCCTAAACAAAAAGATGGTTTACTACAAGCTCTTGTAAAAGATATTCAAGAAGCTGGTTATCCAGTAATCTGGCAGAGAGATGTCCCTTTTCAGTATGAAAATTGCGGTCCTGGCGCGCAAAAAGTAATGCCTAGCTTTGTGGAAGTCTTCATTAAAAGACCGTTAGATGTTCCTGCAGGACGAATCTTTGAAGATAAATTATACACGATTCGTCGCCAGCTAGAAAAAACTTTTAATCATGATGAATTAGCAATCTGTTCATTATCTGCTAAAACAATCGTTCATAAAGGAATGCTACATGCTTATCAAGTAGGTATTTTTTACAATGATTTAAAAGAAGCTGATTATGAAGCAAGTATAGCAGTCGTTCATTCACGATTTTCAACCAATACTTTTCCCAGCTGGGATCGGGCACAGCCTTTCCGCTTCTTAGCTCATAACGGAGAAATCAATACCTTACGAGGCGCAGAAAATTGGATGAAGAGCCACGGAATAGAAGTATATAATGAAGAAGATTCTGACTCAGCGAAGTTAGAAAACTGTATGGAATATTTGTACCGTAATGGTCGTGATATTCCTCAAGCGTTATTAATGATGGTTCCAGAAGCGTGGTCAAAAGAAGCAAATTTAAGTGAAGAATTAACAGCCTTTAATGAATATAATGCGAGTTTCATGGCACCATGGGATGGTCCAGCTGCTTTATGTTTTACTGATGGAGAAACTGTTGGTGCCTTTTTAGATAGAAATGGTTTAAGACCTTCTCGTTATTTGTTTACTAAAGATGGGTATGTCCAAGTGGCTTCAGAATCTGGCGTAATTGATTTTGAACCTTCAAACATAATTGAAAAAGGTGTTTTAGGACCAGCAAACATGATTCTAGTGGATACCGTTAACGGAAAATTTTTGCGTAACGACGAGATAAAAGCCCACTATGCTGAAAAAAATGATTATAGCACTTGGTTGACAGAAAATCGTTTAGAAATTTCTGATCTTTCGACAGATGAAGTCCCAACAAATCAAATGGATGAAAAAGAATTACAAAGACTGTGGAAATTAAATGGCTACACTGACGATATTATTCGCGGTTTAATTGTGCCGATGGCTGAGAATGGTGAAGAGCCAGTTATTTCAATGGGCTTTGATTCTCCATTAGCCATTTTAAGTGAAAAGCCTCAATCCTTATTTACTTATTTTAAACAACAATTTGCTCAAGTAACAAATCCACCGATTGATGCGATTCGTGAACAACTGGTTATCGGAACTGAAATGTTTCTTGGTTGTGATAGCGATGTGAAAATTGATACAGCTGCAAATTGCCGTAAATTAAAAATTGAAAGTCCCGTTTTATCAACAGAAGATTTCCAAAAAATAACCACTTTAAATGAAGATGGTCAACGAACAGTGATTGTCTCCACCACTTATTCGATTAAGGAAAGTGATCTAGAAGATGCCTTAGATCAAATGTTTAAAAAAGCGGAAGCTGCGGTGGATGATGGTGCTACAATTATTGTGTTAAGTGATCGAGAAACTGCACCAGAAAAAATGGCAATACCGATCTTATTAGCTGTTTCAGGCTTACACAATCATTTAGTTCGGCGTGGTAAAGGATCACAAACAAGTCTAGTTGTCGATGCGGCAGAAGTTAGTGAAGTCCATCATTTTGCTACATTGATTGGTTATGGTGCTTCGGCAGTTCATCCGTATGGGGCTTATGCTACTTTACACGATTTTGATTTAGCACAAAATGCAGAAAAATATCGTAAGGCCTGCGAAAAAGGTATCGTAAAAGTGATGTCTCGGATGGGAATCTCAACGATTGCTGGTTACCATGGCGCACAGTTATTTGAAGCAGTAGGTATTTCACCGTCAGTGACAGATGTTTATTTCACTGGAACAGCTAGCCGTTTGGGTGGCTTATCATTAAATCAAATTGAAGCTGAATATCTAAAACGCCATGAAGCAGCATATGGTGTGAAGCAAGCTGATTTTTTACCTTCTGGCGGATCATTCCAATATAAAGCAGATGGCGAGCATCATTTATACAATCCAACAACAATTTATAATTTCCAAAAAGCAGTTCGTGCAGGAGATTATCAATTATTTAAAGAGTATACGAAAGAAATGGATGATACTAGTATTGAAACACCTACGACATTACGTTCAATGTGGGAATTCAATTCTACTCGTCCAGCCGTAAAATTATCTGAGGTTGAACCAGCGAAAAATATTGTGAAACGTTTTAAAGTTGGTGCGATGTCGTATGGTTCATTAAGTGAAGAAGCCCATAAATGTTTAGCTGAAGCGATGAACGCGATTGGCGCAAAATCAAACAGTGGTGAAGGTGGCGAAAATCGTAATCGTTTTAAACCAACAGCCGATGGTCGCAATTTTAATTCAAAAATTAAACAAGTTGCTTCTGGACGTTTTGGTGTGAATGCAGAATATTTAATGAGTGCCGAAGAATTACAGATAAAAATGGCCCAAGGTGCAAAACCGGGTGAGGGTGGTCAATTACCAGGGAATAAAGTCTTTCCTTGGGTAGCTGAAATCCGCGGATCAACGCCAGGAGTACGTTTAATTTCACCACCACCTCATCACGATATTTATTCAATTGAGGATTTAGCACAGTTGATTCATGATTTAAAAACAATTAATCCTTACGCAAAAATTAATGTGAAATTGGTTTCTAGCACTGGTGTCGGCACAATTGCTACTGGTGTGGTGAAAGCTGGCGCAGATATCGTAGTTATTTCTGGTTATGATGGTGGAACCGGTGCTTCTCCAAGAAATTCTGTTCGTGATGCAGGCCTGCCTTGGGAAATGGGCTTGGCGGAAGCGCATCAGACGTTAGCTATGAATAATTTACGTCAAAGAATGACTTTAGAAACTGATGGCAAGTTGATGACTGGCCGCGATATTGCGATGGCAATTTTGTTAGGAGCAGAAGAATATAGTTTTGCCTCTTTGGCATTGGTTTCAATTGGTTGCGTCATGATGAGGGTTTGTTCATTAAATACTTGTCCTGTCGGGGTGGCTACCCAAAATCCGGCATTACGAAAATTCTTTGTTGGTAAGCCAGAACATGTTATCAATATGATGATGTTTTTAGCAGAAGATTTAAGAGAAATCATGGCAGAATTAGGCTTCAGAAGTATTGATGAAATGATTGGTCATACAGAAGTATTGCAACCACGTTTTGTTGCTAAGGGTAAAGCAAAATCACTTGATTTTTCTCGGATGCTATCGACATCTGTTGGGATTGAACGGAAAGTTGAAGATCCTTTTAAAGAAAAACGTCAATGGAAAGAATTGGATAGCTTTGCAACAGCGGCAATTGAAAATGGTGAGGTTGTTGAAGTTGAACAAGCAATTAATAATGTCAGTCGGACAGTCGGAGCAAGAATGGGTGGCTGGATTGCTGAACGATTTGGTAATTATGAATTAACACCGGGACAATTAAAATATACTTATCATGGCATTGCCGGTCAAAGTTTCGCTTCATTTATTACACAAGGAATGGAGCTGAAATTAATTGGTGAAGCTAATGATTATGTTGCTAAAGGATTGAGTGGAGGACGTTTGATTATTGTTCCACCAGCTGATGCCGGTTATGATGTAGAGCATTCTCAAATCGTTGGAAATGTGGCTTGTTTTGGTGCCAATCGTGGAGAAGCTTTTTTCCGTGGTCGTGCCGGAGAACGTTTCTGTGTTAGAAATTCTGGTGCAAATGTTGTGGTTGAAGGTGTTGGCGAACATGGGTGTGAATATATGACTGGCGGAGTCGCGGTGATATTAGGCTCAACTGGACGTAATTTTGCCGCAGGTATGTCTGGTGGCGTAGCTTACATTTATGATCCAGATAATGTGTTCCCTGGTAAATGTAATATGGAAATGGTGGATTTATACAAATTAGATGAATCTGGCGATGATAGTATCTTAAAAGAAATAATTCAAAATCATTTGGCCTATACTGATTCCTTGAAAGCGGCAGAATTATTAAATGATTGGGATAATCAAAAACAACATTTTGTGAAAGTTTATCCTCGAGAATATCATGAAATGATCGATGTAACAGAACAATTAGCAAAAACAGGCTTAAGTGGTGATGAGTTACTAGAAAAAGCCTTCGTGGAAGTTGTCGGTGAGCAAACAGCACCGGCTGGAAAGGGGCAATAATTATGGCAGATCCATTTGGCTTTTTAAAGTATCCAAGAAAAGATAATCCTTATCGCCCAGTAGATGAACGAATTACTGATTGGGAAGAATTACAAGTCCCTCTTAGCACTGAAGAGCGAAAAGAACAAGCAGCTCGTTGTATGAATTGCGGTATTCCATTTTGTCATACCGGTGTGTTTTATGGCGGTAAACGTGCAGTTTCAGGTTGCCCCAATGATAATTTAATTCCTGAGTGGAATGATTTGGTTTTCCGCGGTGAGTTTAAAAAAGCATTTGAACGTTTAGTAGCAACCAATCCTATTCCAGAAATGACTGGGCGTGTCTGTCCAGCTCCTTGTGAAAAATCTTGTACTGAAGGTTTAAATGGTTCAGGTGTGGCAATTCATGACAATGAACGATTTATTATTGATACCGCTTTTGAAAATGGTTGGGTAGAAGCGACTGGAAAACCAGAAAATCGTACTAATTTTAAAGTGGCTATCGTAGGCTCTGGGCCAGCAGGATTATCAGCGGCTTGGCGTTTAAACCAATTGGGTCATCAAGTGACTGTTTTTGAAAGAAATGATCGACCTGGCGGATTATTAATGTATGGGATTCCTAATATGAAATTGGATAAAGACGTTGTGAATAGACGGATCCAAGTAATGGAAGATTGCGGTATTAAATTTGAGGTAAATACTGAAGTGGGTGTCGACATTAGCCCAGAGGATTTACAAACAGCTTTTGATCGTGTCATTATAACTAGTGGTGCAACAGTTCCTCGAGACTTACCAGCAGACGGTCGTCAATTAAAAGGGATTGAATTTGCTGTAGATTACTTATCAGAAGTGACAAAAGATGTTTTAAAATATGGCAAAGATGCAACCAGTAAAAAATTGGCAGGTAAACACGTAATTGTTATTGGTGGTGGTGATACTGGAAATGACTGTATCGCTTCAGCCATTCGTCAAGGGGCAGCTTCTGTTAAACAATTGGAAATCACCCCCAAATTACCAGCTGAAAGAGTGGATAATAACCCTTGGCCAGAGTATCCAATGACCGATCGAACAGGTTACGGTCAAGAAGAAGCTTTGGCTACAGGAGAAGGTCAATTAACTTATTATGCGACTTCAACTACTGCTTTTATTGGCGCTGAACGCGGTCAAGTCATTGCGATTGAAACAACTGAAGTAGATAATCGATTCCAACCAATTGCTGGTACTGAACAAGTGATGAAAGCAGATTTAGTTTTATTAGCAATGGGCTTTACTGGACCAGAACAACGATTATTAGAAGGTTTTGATGTTCATGAAGTATACGAAGATTATACAACCGATAATGAACGAGTATATGCTGCCGGCGATGCTAAACGAGGGCCAAGCCTAGTTATCTGGGCCATTCGTGAAGGTCGTAAAGCAGCTGAACAAGTAGATCAAATGTTACGCACATTAGTTTATCAATAAAAAAAAGCCGAAACGAAAAGTAAAAATTCGTTTCGGCTTTTTTGCCTTTAGTTTTCTTTTAAGGGTATAATAGGTAAAGTAATGTCATCGGCCTCATCATAAATGGCAGCGGGTTGACCATCATTAGTTGAAATAACGAGGTGGTAGCCTAAAGGATCCTGCATCGCAAATTTTTCCGCAGTTAACTCAATCATTTGATATTTTAAGTCTCGTCCATCAATTTTGATAGAGAAGTCAGGATAAATTGTCAGCTCGTGTTGGGTCTGTTCTTTTGGATTGGAAAATTGCCAAGTGCCGGTATAAGTACCGGAAATATCGCTTAGATTAGGTGCACTTTGCGGTTCTTTTTTCAAAACTTTTTTTCCTAAAAAAATAGCAGCCAAAGAAGCCGAGAGAAATAATGGCCAACGGTTACGCATGTCAGGAACTCCTTTCAAAAATCTTTATCAATACTATACCGTAAAATAAAAAAAATGACCATCAGACTTAAGCAGGAGTTTGTTGTTAAAGGAATGAGAAAGCTTGCAATATTCAAATATTCAATTGGCTTACTTTATTGATCGCCCCAATCGGTTCATTGCTCATTGTCGTTTAATTGAAACTGGAGAAATCGTCGTTGCCCATGTAAAAAATACTGGACGTGGCAAGGAAGTTTTCTTAGTAGATGCACTGGTGGCTTTAAACTATCAACCAGCCGCAACTCGGAAAACTGATTATGACTTAGTTGCGGTAAAGAAAGAGGAAATGTGGATTAATATTGATTCACAAATTCCTAATGCATTAGCAGCTGAAGCGATTTTGAATAGGCAAATAAAATTACCCGGTTTAAAAGGAAATATTACTTTATTAAAACGAGAGTATCGTTACCAACAAAGTAAATTCGATATTTATTTTGAAACTGATCAAGCTGAAAAAGGCTTTGTAGAAGTTAAAGGAATGACCTTGGAAAATCAAGGAATCGGTGCCTTTCCAGATGCACCAACGATACGAGGGCTAAAACATGTCAATGAATTGATACATGCAAAAGTCGCAGGTTACTCCAGTTATCTACTTTTTATTGTCCAATTTCCAAAAGTAACAGTTGCAACAATTCATCGTGAGATGCAGCCGGCATTAGCGGAAACGATGGCTCAAGCACAAGAAAATGGGGTAGTTGTTTTGGCGTATAATTGCCAAGTAAGTCCTGATACAATTGAGGTTGATCACGAGGTTCCATTTAATTTATATCAGAATTTTAATGATCCCAATTAATGAAAGGCGGATGAATATGATTAAACTAGGTATTATTGGTACGAATTGGATTACAGATCAATTTGTAGAGGCAGCTTTGGAATCAAAAAAATATCACTTAAAAGCAGTGTATTCAAGAGAATTAGAAACAGCAAAAAAATTTGGCGAAAAGTATGCTGGAAAGATTGAATATGCTGATGATCTGACCACGTTCTTTAATTTAGCTATTGATACTGTTTATATTGCTTCACCGAATAGTTTGCATTTTCCCCAAGCAAAGCAAGCAGTTTTGGCGGGGAAAAATGTCATTGTCGAAAAGCCCGCTTTTTCCAATCCAACCGAATTTGAAGAATTGGTTCATTTAGCTAATCAAAAGCGCGTCTTCTTTTTTGAAGCAGCAAGAAATATTCATGAAGAATCCTTCAAAGCTATTACTAAACGATTGCCTGATAATGACCACATAATCGGGGCTGATTTAAGTTTTATGAAATACTCTTCTCGCTATGATTTAGTCTTAGCTGGAGAAGAACCAAATATTTTCTCACCTCATTTTTCTGGTGGTGCAGTGATGGATTTGGGTGTTTATCCGATTTATGCAGCTATTGCATGGTTTGGTATGCCGAGAGAAAGTCATTATTTTAGTCAAAAAATTGCTACTGATGTGGATGGAATTGGTTTTGCAATTTTACGTTATGAGACGTTTGATGTATCGATTCGAACTGGAAAAATTAGTGATAGCTATCAAAAATCAGAAATTTATTTGGATGAGGGAACACTGGTCTTAAATGCAATTAATTCAATTAATCAAGCAACTTTCCATCGTCACGATAAATCTGTTGAAGAAATTACGCTCCAATCACTGGAAAATCCAATGATTGAAGAAGCGTTAGATTTTGCCAAAATTATGAATCATCCTAAAGATGTTGAATTGGGTGAATTGTATCAAGAATGGGTTGAACTGGCTCGAAATGTTAACCAAGTATTATACGATTTACGAAAAAGTGCCGGCATCGTCTTTGATGCTGATCAGAAATAGAGGGAATTATGGAATTAAAAGATTTTTTACAAACAAATTGGGAACAAGCTGGTTTTGATCAACCAGTAAAGATTCAAGCAGCTGTGTTTGAACCAATCACAAGTGGTGAAAATATTATTGGCATTGCACCAACTGGTAGCGGAAAAACCTTAGCTTATTTATTGCCGTTAATGAACCAGTTAGAAAATGGCAAAATGGGGCAAGTGTTAATTCTGACTTCATCTCAAGAATTGGCGATGCAAGTTGTCAATGTTGCCCGAGAATGGTTAGTTGGTTCAGGTATGAAAGTCCAAAGCTTAATTGGTGGCGCCAATGTTAAACGTCAGCAAGAAGCGTTGAAGAAAAAACCTGAATTATTGGTTGGGACGCCCGGTCGTGTCTATGAATTAATTCAGAGCCGTAAACTTAAAACCCAAAATTTTAAAACTATCGTCTTTGATGAAGTCGATCAATTATTAACGGGCCAAAGCTTACAATTGATTAAAAATATTCTGAAAGCTAGTGACAACCAAGTGCAACGTCTTTATTTTTCAGCCACGGCACAAGCGGTTGTTGAAGAAATTCAACAGCTTGATGATGAAGTAAAGATTATTGACGTAACCAAAATAGATGATAGTCAAGGTGAAGTTGCTCATTACTTTATTACAACCAATCAACGAAAAAAAGTTGATGTCTTAAGACGTTTATTAAATATGCCTGAATTTTGGGGCTTGATTTTCTTTAATCAAGTCAGTGAGTTAGGCGTTGCTGAAGAAAAATTGTTGTTCCACAAATTACCAATTGCTAGTTTAGCTTCTGATCAATTTAAGACCGCCAGAAAAGATGCTTTGGCGGCTTTTAAAAAACATCAAATAAATGGATTGTTAACTACCGATGTTGGTAGTCGTGGATTGGATATTTCCGGATTAGCAATCGTTGTGAATGCCGATTTTCCAATCACTAAGGAAAGTTATTTACATCGTTCAGGTCGTGTGGGTCGAATGGGTCAAAGCGGCATGGTCATTTCTTTAATCGCTTCCCATGAAGAAAGTGATTTGCGAAAAATAAAAAAACAATTGGGAGTGGACTTCACAGAGGTTTTCGTTCATGGTGGTGGTCTTGTTTTAGAAAGACCTGAAAAAATTGAAAAAACTAAAAAAAAGAAAAAAGGTCAAAAATAATTGTTAACCAACTTGCTTTAATTAGTTGAAATGGCTAAAATAAAAAGCAGTTGTTCTCGTAGCTCAGCAGGATAGAGCAATCGCCTCCTAAGCGATAGGTCGCCGGTTCAATTCCGGCCGAGGACGTAAAAAGAGTTGAATTGAGTGAGAAAACTCAATTCAACTCTTTTTTATTTATAGAAACTAATTCCAATAGGTGTATCTTCAATTAAACTTCCTTTTGGTGCTTTTAAAATCAAAACAATATAATAAAAATCACCGATACAGCCGCTACCATGGATGGTGGCTAAAAATAGAAAGACAAATAAAGATAGCATATTTAAAGCAAAGGCAACTACCAATAAAAGAGAAACAATAATAAATGGAGAGATGGCAATAATAAAAAATTGTTTTCGTGAATAAAAAGAGCCAGGACTGGTAGCATAAGCCATCCCATTTTTAAAACCGAAATTGACTTTTCCTTGTGGCTGAAACATTTTAAAAAACAAACCGTGAATCGCTTCATGGAGGACTAAACAAAGAAAAAGCAACACTAGAGCAAACAAAAGCATCGGAAAAGAAATCTCGCTAGATAGACTTTGTCGTTGACTGATAAAGCTTGTAAGGATCAAAAAAAGTGTACCTATAATAAAAAATAAAAGAATAGAGCCGATATTCAACAGAATAATGGCTTTTTTATTGTTTAATATATCAACTTCTCGATATAACTTCATCCTAAACCTCCAATTTTTTCTTATTACTATAACATAAGTAATCTTTAAAGTGACAAAGCTGTAAGTAAAAATTGAGACTTAAGACGGAATAATTAATGATTCAACTCAGGTAAATTATTCTTATCGGAGGAGGAAAATAAATGAAATTTATTAAAGGTATATTGTCACTGGTCGTTATAATGTTTTTAGTTTGTGTAGGTGGTGTGTTTTTTACTAAAGGAAGTTCAAATGAAGCAGCAGCTATCTTTGACCAATTAAATCCATTAGTTCAAAAAGGAGAAGTTTATGTTAAAACTAAAGCTCCAGATACTGTGAATGAATATGGAACGGCCAGTTATCAACAATTAGCTGCTGACTCAAATGGAAAAACCAGACAGATTTCCTTTAACGGCTTGTCGACACTAAAAGAAAATCGTTATTTAAAATTAACCAACAAAGGCGCTCACGTGGAGACTTATCAAGAAGTCAATCAAGCAGAAGTCCCTGCCGCTGCTTTAGAGCAAATCAATTAAAAAGCTGATCAATGTAAAATTAATTACATTGATCAGCTTTTCTTATTGATAAAAACTAATACCGATTGACTTACTTTGAACAACACTTCCAATATTTTAAATAATTAAGCCCAGTCGCCGTTTCTAAAAATAGGGACCAATGAGCCGTCTTCGCGAATGCCATCAATTGACATTTCTGCCGAGCCAACCATAAAGTCTACATGGGTTTGACTACTATTTAAACCAGCTTGATTTAATTCTTCTTCAGACATTTCAGTACCATCTTTGACACTAAATGGATAAGCAGCACCTAGTGCTAAATGGTTTGAAGCATTTTCATCAAATAAAGTATTGTAGAATGTAATACCAGATTGAGAAATTGGTGACGGATCTGGGACTAAGGCAACCTCGCCTAGAGAATCGGCTCCTTCAATTTCTAGTAACGATTTAAGAACTTCTTCACCACTTTCAGCTGAAAAATCAACAACTTTACCAGCTTTGAAAGTAAATTTCATATTGTTTAAAGTGTTACCAGCATAGCTTAATGGTTTTGTACTAGTAATGTAACCATCAATTCGATTTTTATCTGGAGCGGTAAAGACTTCTTCTGTTGGCATGTTTGCCATAAATTCTTTACCGTCTGCCGCAAACGAACCGGCCCCTTCCCAGATATGATTTTTCGGTAAACCAATCACAATATCCGTTCCTGGTGCTGTGTAGTGAAGGGCAGAGAACTGCTCTTTGTTTAATTTTTCTGCTTGGTTTCGCATTGTTTGGTCGTGTTCTTGCCACGCTGCAACAGGATCGTCACTGTAAATTCGAGTTGTTTTGAAAATTTCATCCCATAATGCATCCACTTGCGCTTCTTGACCCTCAATATTTGGAAAGACTTTTTTTGCCCATGCAGGACTTGCCGCAGCAACAACCGTCCAGCGTAATTTATTCGATTGCGTTGCTTGCATGACTGATTGTAGAGCTTTCCCACGTGCCGCTTGATAAGTTGCGACTCTACTATTATCTACTCCAGCTAACGCATCGGGATCTTGAGAGATAATACTGATACGTGTGACACGTTTTTCGGCAAAATCATCTGCTTCAGCCTTTTTATAATCTGGAATCGTCGCAATTTTTTCAGCACTAGCATGGGTTAAAAATTCTCTCTGGATGGTGTCATCGTTCCATTGAACTTGGACTTCATCGGCACCAAGTGCATAGGCATTTTTTGTGACTAGTCGGGCTAAGGGTGCCTGGTCAACACTAGCATAAACAATCACTGTATCTCCTTTCTGAACATTTACGCCGACTTTTGTAATTAAACGTGCGTATTTTTTTAGCAATTCATCAAAATAAGATAAAACCATTTTTAATTCCTCCAATTTTATAGATTAATTCGCCACTGCGGCAATTTTTTTGGCAAAAGCTTCTAGGTTTTGAATATCTTCTTCTTCGGCGTTTGTATCGACTTTAACAAAATCAGCACCCTTTATTGCACCAGTTTTTTCAAAAGCCTCTTCAAAACGGTTCACACTAGTAGCAAAATTTTCATAAAAAGTATCGCCAGAACCCACGACACCATATATTTTTCCAGTTAAATCTAATTCTTGCAATTCCTCATAAAAGTCTTTCATTTCTTCTGGCAAGTCGCCTTCGCTGTAAGTGTAAGTGGCGACGATACAGATGTCAGCGGATTCAAAGTCTTCGGCCTCGACAGCGCCGACCTCTTCCATTTCAACCTCAATCGCAAGGTCTTCAAGGGTTTCGGCAACAACATCAGCAATTTCTTCAGTATTCCCTGTTAAACTAGCAAAAACAATTTTTGCAACGGTCATATGATAACTTCCTCCTTAAGGAACGATCTATTAAAATTATAGCAAGCAGAAAGGGTGGTGTAAATAAAAGATAACTTTTGTTGTGGGAATTTCTTTCGGTTTGTCCCGCTTTATTGGTTATGTTAAAATGAGACAGTGAAAAAGGAGACGAGACAGTAATGATTACATTAAAATCAGCAAGAGAAATTGAAATGATGGACGAATCGGGCGAAATTTTAGCGGATGTTCATCGTCACTTAAGAAATTTTATTAAACCAGGTATTAGTAGCTGGGATATTGAAGTATTTGTAAAAAAATTTATTGAAGATCGAGGTGCAATTGCTGCTCAGATCGGATTTGAAGGTTATGAATATGCCACTTGTATTAGTATTAATGATGAAATTTGCCATGGATTTCCACGGAAAAAAACTTTAAAAACTGGTGATCTATTAAAAGTTGATATGTGTGTTGAATATAAAGGGGCTATGTCTGATTCATGCTGGTCTTACGTTGTGGGTGAAGCAAATCCTGTGATTCAAAAATTAATGGATGTTACTAAAAAATCTTTGTATTTAGGTATCGAACAAGCTCAAGTTGGTAATCGAATCGGTGATATCGGTCATGCTATTCAAACTTACGCAGAAGGCGAAGGTTTTTCTGTTGTTAGAGATTTTGTTGGTCACGGTATTGGTCCAACGATCCATGAAGAACCAGCGATTCCTCATTATGGCGAAGCTGGGAAAGGTTTGCGCTTAAAAGAAGGTATGGTTATTACAATAGAACCAATGATTAACGTTGGTGAATGGCAAATGAAAATGGATCCGAATGGTTGGACTGCCTATACAAGAGATGGTTCTTGGAGTTGTCAGTATGAGCATACTTTAGCGATTACTAAACAAGGACCAAGAATACTAACTTCTCAAGGAGAAGAAGGTACTTATTAATAATAACGAGGATATAACATGGCGTTAGATGAAAATGAAAAAAAGAATGAGTTGAAAAAATTTATTACTTCTTTCCAAAAGCATGTAGCAGATGCTGAAATAGGCGATCGATCAGTTGTGGTCGCCTATTATTTGTTGCTGTCTTTTTTTCCACTTTTAATTGTGGTAGGCAATTTATTACCTTATTTAAATATCACTCCTAGTACTGTGTTACCTTATTTAAAAGAAGTTATCCCATTGACAATTTATCAGTTTTTACGACCAGCAATCGAAGGTTTGTTGTCTAATAATTCTGGAGGTTTGTTATCTATTTCCGTTATAGCTGCATTATGGTCTTCATCAAAAGGAATTAATGCAATGCAGACAGCCTTGAATCGTGCCTATGGTGTAGAAGATCGTGGGAATTTTGTAATTAGTCGGATTGTTTCTGTCGGAATGGTTGGTATATTGATGATGGCGATTATTGCCGTAGCCTTGTTTTTCAGTGTCGGACAGGTGCTACTAGATTTATTACAACCGCTTTTACAATTTCCAAAAGAGTATATTGAAACCTTCTTGACGTTACGATGGCCAATTACATCATTAGGATTGCTTGTAATTATTAGTGTAATCTACAGTGTCATTCCCAATGCAAAAGTGAGAATTCGCTATACGATTCCAGGAACCATTTTTGCAACCGTTGGATGGCTTATTTTAGCTCAGGGGTTTGGATTATATGCTAGAACTTTTGCCCGCAGTGTTTCTGGGTATCAAATCATTGGGTCCTTCATCGTGTTAATGCTCTGGTTAAATTTAGCTGCAGCAATTGTCATTTTGGGTGGCATCTTAAACGTCACATTTGAAGAACTACACACGGGAAAACAAGTTCAAAAGGGCAGTAATCGTTTTAAGAAGTTTTTAGATTATCTAAAAAATAAAAATAAATAATAGAAACTTCCTTGTATTGACTTATTATTGAGATATAATGATTTTTGAGAAAAAAGGTAGGTGGCAAAATGTTCATTTCATTGGGAATTATTATTCGTTATTTTTTAACTTTTTTAATTGCACTAATACTGACTCCGATTTTTAAAATTATTTCGGTACAGACAGGTATGGTGGATAAACCAAATGCTCGAAGGATTAATAAAGTCCCAATGCCTAGTGGGGGCGGCTTGCCGATTTTTATTACCTTTATGATTTCAACTTTAGTTTTATTTAAAAATTTTATACCAGCGTCCTATATTGTACCGATTTTACTAGGTGGCTTAATTATTGTCATCACTGGACTGTTGGATGACCGCTTTGAATTGTCACCACGGCAAAAAAGTCTGGGCATTTTATTAGCGGCGTTAGTGATTTATTTTGTAGCAGATATTCGTTTTAATTTTTTTACCATACCTATTTTAGGCCATATTAATTTGGGCTGGCTCAGCCTACCCGTCACTATTTTCTGGATATTTGGTATTACTAATGCAGTGAATTTAATTGATGGTTTAGACGGATTGGCATCAGGTGTTTCAATTATTGGTTTGACGACAATTGGTGTCATTGGTTATTTCTTTTTACATGAATCGACAACTTTTATTTCGTTAGCTATATTTTGTTTAGTAGCTAGCATCATAGGTTTTTTTCCTTATAATTTTCATCCTGCAAAGATTTATCTAGGTGATACGGGAGCGCTTTTTTTAGGTTTTATGATTGCTGTTTTATCACTAGAAGGTCTAAAAAATGTTACGTTCATTACTTTGGTTACACCATTAATGATTTTAGGTGTGCCAGTAACCGATACATTTTTTGCAATGGTTCGCAGAAAAGCCAAAAACATGCCAATTTCAGCTGCTGATAAACAGCATTTGCATCATCGCTTATTAGACTTAGGTTTTACACATCGGGGTGCAGTACTGACAATTTATGCAATTGCAGTTCTGTTTTCTTTTACTGCACTTTTGATTAATTATATGAGTGGTGTAGGTACTGTTGTTTTAATTGTTGTGATGGGGTTTGCGATTGCTTTCTTATTGGAACTAATTGGTCTAATCAGTCCTAAATACAGTTTTATTACAAAGACCTTTCATTTTTTTGGTAACAAAGATTATCGTGTAAAAGTCATCAATAAATATTTTAAAAAATAAGCAGAGGAATACAAATGAAGATGTATGACCAACCCTTGGCGACTGTGAGCATCGTCACCCATAACAGTGATAAAATATTTCTAAGTTTAGACTCCTTAATAGAAAAGATGGGCTCTACAAATTTACACATTAAAATTTTCGATAATGGATCTAATGAAGAATACAAAAAAAAATTAAGCAAGTATTTAACCTATCCTTTTATTTCAATTGATTTTTATCCGGAAAACAAAGGCTTTGGCTTTGGGCATAACCGCAATTTGATGACAGAAAATGGTACAGCAATTATTTTTAATCCAGACATTATTATTGAAGAAAATAATCTGTCAGCTTTAGTGGATCTGTTAAAAAGTGAAAAAGAATTAGCTATGGTAGCGCCAAAAATATTGAATCAAGATGGTACTACGCAATATTTAATACGCAATCGTCTCGATGTTTTTGATTTTATGCTACGCTTTATTCCTTTCAAATTTATCAAAAAAATCTTTCAGAGGCGTTTACATCGTTTTGAATGTCGCGATTTGCCTGATGATCATGATAGCTATGTGCGGATGATCTCAGGTAGTTTTATGGTGGTTGATTTAACCAAGTTTCAAGAGGTATCAGGTTTCGATGAGCGTTATTTCATGTATTTTGAAGACAATGATCTATGCCGAAAAATGGAGGCAATGAATTATAAAATATTATATACCCCTCGCTATACTGTCACGCATCTCTATGAAAGAGGAGCTGTCAAAAGTCGGAAATTATTTCGTATTTTTATGTCCTCCATGGGAAAATACTTTGGCAAGTGGGGCTGGAAATTTTTTTAAAGGAGATACCACATGAACAAAAAAGATTTTTCAATTTCTGTTTGTATGGCAACCTATAATGGCATTCACTTTATAGAAGCACAATTAAATAGTATTCTTCCTCAATTAGCCGAAACTGACGAGTTAATTATTTCTGATGATCATTCAACAGATGGTACTTGGGATTATTTAACAAAGCGACAACAAGAAGACACGAGAATTCAGCTTCATTTGAACCCACAAAAAGGATTGACTAAAAATTTTGAGAATGCTATCTCTCGCAGCCAAAATGAACTGATCTTTTTATCTGATCAAGATGATGTTTGGGCAACTGAAAAAGTTGCAGTTACAAAGGAGTACTTCGCAAAAGCACCAGACAAGACAGTCATTATTTCAGATTTAATGATTGTCGATAATGATTTTAACGAGGTAATCAGTAGTTATCAAAAAATGCGTCATACCAAAAATGGCTTTTGGGCAAATCTGATTCGAAGCAGCTATATTGGTGCGGGGATGGCTTTTCGTAAAAGCTTAACCCAATTGATTTTACCAATACCTGCGGATGTCCCAATGCATGACATGTGGATCGGTTTATTAGCAGATAGTCAAAAAGGGGTTCAATTTATTCCAGAAAAATTGGTTTATTATCGTCGCCATGATTTTAATGTTTCTGAAATTAAAACGACAGCGAATAAAAAGCAACAATTTATCTGGCGTTGGCAAGCACTAAAATTAGTTAGACAAAGAATAAGAGAATTTAAAAAAAATCATTAATATATCTGTTTCGATAAGGAAATCGTGTATAATTGCAGAGTATGTATTACAGAAAAAAGTTAGGAGCGTTTCGATGAAAGGAATTATTTTAGCAGGCGGAAGCGGTACACGCTTGTATCCATTAACTAAAGCAACTTCAAAACAACTAATGCCGGTTTATGATAAACCAATGATTTATTATCCAATGTCCACTTTAATGTTAGCAGGAATAAAAGATATTTTGATTATCTCAACGCCACAAGATACACCGAGATTTGAAGATTTATTCGGTGATGGCAATGAATTAGGAATCAATCTTTCATATGCTGTTCAAGAAAGCCCAGATGGTTTGGCACAAGCCTTCATTATTGGTGAAGGGTTCATCGGTGATGACAGTGTTTGTCTAGTTCTAGGAGACAATATTTATTATGGTGATGGCTTATCTAGAATGTTACAACGGTCAGCTGAGCTGACTGAAGGTGCTACTGTTTTTGGTTATCATGTGAACGATCCAGAACGTTTTGGAGTAGTTGAATTTGATGCTGATATGCAGGCAATCTCAATTGAAGAGAAACCTGAAGAACCCAAATCAAATTATGCAGTGACTGGTTTATATTTTTATGACAATGATGTCATAGAAATTGCAAAAAATATTAAACCATCTCCTCGTGGTGAATTAGAAATTACTGATGTGAATAAGGAATATTTAAAACGCAACAAATTATCTGTCGAGGTGATGAGTCGTGGTTTTGCTTGGTTAGATACTGGAACCCATGAATCATTATTAGAGGCATCTACTTTTATTTCAACCATTGAAAAACGACAAAATTTAAAAGTGGCTTGTTTGGAAGAAATTTCTTACCGGATGGGTTATATCAGTCGTGAACAATTAATTAAATTAGCACAACCATTGAAAAAAAATCAGTATGGACAATATATGTTACGTTTAGCAGAAGAGGGTTAATCATGGGAAAAATTAAAGTAACAAAAACTAATTTAACAGACGTTTTAATCGTTGAGCCAGCTGTGTTTGGTGATCATCGTGGTTTCTTTACCGAAAGTTACTCAGCTGAAGATTTCAAAGCAGCAGGTATTGATTTTGATTTTATTCAAGATAATCACTCTTTATCAACAGAAGCAGGTGTGGTTCGCGGATTGCATTTTCAAAAAGGACAATCTGCTCAAACCAAATTAATTCGAGTTGTTACTGGTGCTGTTTTAGATGTGATTGTGGACATTCGTAAAGGGAGTCCAACTTACGGTAAATCAGAAGGGTATATTTTATCTGAACATAATCATCGTCAATTGTTAGTTCCTCGTGGCTTTGCCCATGGATTTGCTACCTTGACGCCGAATGTGAATTTCTTGTATAAATGTGATAATTATTATGATGCAGCAGCCGATGGTGGAATCGCTTTTAATGATCCTGAATTAGGAATTGACTGGCCGATTGATATTGATAAAGCAATCACTTCAGAAAAAGATCAAAAACACCCAACATTGAAAGAATTTGAATCAGAAAATCCTTTCATCTATGGTGAAATTTAAGGAGAAAATTATGAAAAACATTATTGTTACTGGTGGTGCTGGTTTTATTGGCTCAAACTTTGTACATTATGTGGTAAAAAATCATCCAGATGTTCACGTGACTGTTTTGGATAAATTGACTTATGCAGGTAATGAAGCCAATTTGGCTGGCTTACCGAAAGATCGTGTTGAATTAGTTGTTGGTGATATTGCTGACTTTGAGTTGGTAGATCAATTGGTGGCTAAAACTGATGCAGTTGTCCATTACGCAGCGGAATCTCACAATGATAATTCATTAAAAGATCCATTTCCTTTTGTGCAAACCAATTTAATTGGGACGTATGTATTATTAGAAGCTTGCCGGAAATACAATGTTCGCTACCATCACGTATCAACAGATGAAGTTTATGGAGATTTACCATTAAGAGAAGATTTACCAGGACATGGTGAAGGTGAGGGTGAAAAATTCACTGATAAAACGCCATATAATCCATCTAGTCCGTATTCATCAACTAAAGCTGGCTCAGACTTATTAGTACGCGCATGGGTTCGCTCGTTTGGATTACAAGCAACGATTTCAAATTGTTCAAATAATTATGGTCCTTACCAACATATTGAGAAGTTTATTCCTCGTCAAATTACCAATGTTTTAATGGGAATTAAACCCAAACTTTATGGTGAAGGTAAAAATGTTCGTGATTGGATCCATACAAACGACCACTCTTCAGCTGTTTGGACAATCCTGACAAAAGGAGAAATTGGTGAGACTTATTTAATCGGTGCTGATGGCGAAGAGGATAATAAAACAGTGATGGAAATGATTTTGACTGCAATGAGTCAACCAAAAGATGCTTATGATCACGTTACAGATCGTGCGGGACATGATTTACGTTATGCGATTGATTCAACAAAATTAAGAGAAGAATTAGGCTGGCAACCAGAATTTACGAATTTTGAGAGTGGCCTAAAAGATACGATTCAATGGTACACAGACAATAAAGACTGGTGGATTGCAGAAAAAGAAGCTGTTGAAAACAGTTATGCAAAAAATGGTCAATAATAAATGAACGTTTTGCTGAGGGCGGGATTTCCTGCCTTTTTTTGAGAGGAGAATTGAAAATGATTTTAATTACTGGAGGCCATGGCCAATTAGGTACTGAATTAAGAAAATTATTGGATGAAAAAAATGTTGATTACATTTCTACGGATGCTCATGATTTAGATATTACAGACAAAGAGGGCACTTTAAAATATATCAGCGATTTAAAACCTGAATTAATTTATCATTGTGCTGCCTACACAGCAGTGGATAAAGCTGAAGAAGAAGGCAAAGAACTAGATGAAAAAATTAATGTCGAGGGTACCCGTAATGTAGCTGAAGCAGCAAAAGCTGTAGATGCAACATTGGTCTATATTTCAACGGACTACGTTTTTGATGGTAAGAAAAAAGATGGTATGTATAAAGAAGATGATGCCAAAAATCCACTAAGCGAATATGGTCGAACAAAATTATTAGGTGAACAAGCTGTTCAAGAAATTATGGATAAATATTACATTATTCGAACTTCTTGGGTGTTTGGTTTATATGGACACAATTTTATTTTCACCATGCAAAAATTAGCTGAAACCCATGACAAATTAACGGTTGTGAATGATCAATTCGGCCGTCCGACGTGGACTAGAACATTGGCTGAATTCATGCATTTTGTTATTGAAAAACATGCTGATTACGGTGTTTATCATTTATCTAACGAAAATAGCTGTTCATGGTATGAATTTGCGAAAGAAATTTTAAAAGATACTGACGTAGATGTACAACCAGTCACATCGGCAGAATATCCTCAAAAAGCGACTCGTCCACAATATTCTGTTATGGATTTAAGTAAAGCTGAAGCGTTAGGTTTTAAGATTCCGACTTGGCAAGAAGCTCTGTCACAGTTCATTGCTTTAGAAGGAAATAATAAGTAAAAAAGAGGTGAGAAGATGTTTAATATTGTAGTTGTTTTATATGGTGTTACTTATCAAGAATCAACTACGGTTAATAGTTTAAAACATCTTCTCTCAAAAAAATCCTATCCTGAGTTAGCGGAAATTATTTTATTTGATAATAGTCCAAAAACTTATTGTCCTAATGATTTACCGGCTCAATTTACATACATGCATAGCGAAGAGAATGTTGGGCTGGCAAAAGCTTATAATTATGCTCTGAATTTTTCCAAAGATAAAATTGATTGGCTGATAACTTTTGATCAAGATACCGTAGTGACTGCAGAATATTTAGCTTTAATGATTGAAAATCAAAAGCAAGTATCTGATACGATTGTCGCGATAGCTCCAATTATTCAGAATGGAGAGCAACAAATTTCACCGGTAAGCAGTAATACTTTAAGACCATTAAAGGAAAAAAAAATTGCACCAAATCAAATTTATCTTCAAAATATTATGGTAATAAATTCTGGTACGGCAGTTAAAGTGGAATTTTTAAAAGAGATTAATGGTTATAATGAAGAATTTCCTCTAGATTATTTAGATCACTGGTTATCATGGGAAATTTTTGCAGAAGGAAAAGAAATAGAAATTATTGATACCGATTTGCAACATGACTTATCTGTTCTTAATTATCAGCAAGTCTCGCTTGTTCGTTATCAGAGTATTCTTAACGCAGAAACTAAATATTTTTCTAAATATCAAACAAAGCTTGCTAAAACTTATTCCAAGCAGTTATTATTACGTGTAATGAAACATCTAATTAAAGGACGCTTTTCTTTTGCAAAGTTAACATTTCGTTATTTTTTAATTTTTTTGGAGGAAGTCAATGGAAGCAGAAGTACAGCATCGATCGAGACGAAAAAGTCGAAAAAAAAATAAAATCAGAACAAATAACTTTACCAATATTGGTAATATTTTAATTAAAGGACGATTTGTCATTGGTCTATTACTGCTCATTTTGATTGTTTCTTTAAATTTAAATGGTAGTTCCATCAATGAATGGAATAAAATTTTGTCTGAAGATTCCAATGAAAAAACAAGTGATATTATTTTTGGTAAAAGTCGCGGCGCGCGTTCAGATGAATGGATGGTTCAAACACCTTTCTACTTATCTCAGGCGGAAGCGGATTATCCGTTAAATAATGATAATTATGGACTTAGTGGCCAAAATATGGTGATTGCTTATAATTCACCGGTTAAAGATATTACAGCAATTGGTAAACCATTTAACTGGGGCTTCTTTTTTTTAGGAAGGGATAGAGGATTATCATTTTATTGGGGTTTTAAATTAATTGCGCTATTTTTGCTGAGTTTCGAATTATTAATGATTTTAACGAAAAGAAAAAAAGGTCTGTCTGCTTTAGGTAGTTTTATGATCACCTTTGCACCAGCTGTTCAATGGTGGTTTATGCAACATGTAGGCGATTTGGTTTTCTTTACTATAGCAATTATGGTGGCAGTCTATTACTTTTTTGCGCCATGGACCAAACGTTGGCTAAAATTATTAATGGTTCTATTGGGTAGTATTTGTGCTATCGGATTTGTCCTAGTAATTTTTCCAGCGCATCAAGTAATTTTCGCGTATATGTTGATTTTTTGGTTAGTTGCTGTCATTTTACAGTTTAAAAAGGAACTAAGAGATCCAATTTTTATAGCTATCAGTGTAGCTCTTTTTATAACTATCGTTGGTGGTGTACTGCTGTACTTTTATAGCACGTCAAAAGAAGCGTTGGAAGCAACACTTAACACAACATATCCAGGCCACCGTGTTTCTACTGGCGGCAATTTAGATTTCTTCCAATTATTTATGTTTCTAACCAATTGGAAACTCCCTTTCAAAACGATTAATTTCGGAAATCAAGTTGAAGCAGCGCGGTTCTATAATTTATTTTTTGTTGCAATCTTTTTACTACCGATATTTTATCGTAAAAAAAGATTTAGACGGGAAAACTATTTAGGAACCAGTTTAGTTGTTACAGCTCTCTTTATTCTTTTTTGGATATCTGTAGGCTTGCCAAAGGGTTTAGCGGAACTAACTTTGTTGTCATACGTACCGGTCAATCGCGCATTGTTAACTTTTTCTTTTGTATCAATGCTAATAACTTTTTGGTTTATTAGTGTGATTTTAGATAGTCGGCAGTTAAATATTTATCTTCGATCATTGACAGTTCTTTTATTAGTGTTGTTAAGCTTTGCTACAATTTATCCTTCTTATATCAATTGGTATTTAAGTATTCCGGAAATGATTATATCCGTTTTAGTTTTTGGACTCGTTACTTGGTTGATTTTAAGTAAAAATATGAAAGTGTTAGCTCCTATACTAATTGCTGTGACCGTAGCTTCTGGTTTTTTTGTAAACCCAATAGTAAAAGGCACCGATACTATCTATGAGAGTAAATTGGCTAAGGCAATTTTAAAAATTAAACAAGAAGATCCCAATGCTTTGTGGTTATCAGAAGGATCAATTTACAATTTTGTTCCAGCGTTGGGCGTCCACACCTTAAATAGTGTACGCTTTTATCCAGATATGGAAATGTGGGATATCGTGGATTCTAAAGGGAAAAATGAAAAAATTTATAACCGATATGCACATGTTAGTGCGTATCTTACTGCTGAAAAAACTTCTTATAAATTAACCAATCGAGATTCTTTGACAGTTAATATAAATTATAAAACTGTAAAAAAATTGAATGTAAAATATATTGTTAGCCGTCGCTTGTTGGAACAATATGAACCTTTTGGTTTTGCCAAGTTTGAAAAAATGTACGGAGGTTCTAGTAAAAAAAGTTGGAAAGTCTATCGTGTAGTTTTTAATGAAGAAGAGCCTGCAGCACCTGAAACACCACCAGTAAGCAACACTATTCCAGAAATTAACATGAATGAGAATCAATATAACTACTATAGTTATTAAAGTAGGAGCGTTTTATGAGAAATAAATTTACAAAAGAGATGAATACAATTTCAATTGTTCTATTATTTGGAATGATAATCCTGTGTTATTCACTTTGGACTTTTGGTATCCGTAATCAGTTTATGTTTGGATTATATAGTTCGATGCAACAAATCATGTTTATTATGGCCAGTATTGGTATTTTTATCAATCTCGCAAAAATGAAAAGTGTTGATATTATATGGATTTTATTAGCTATTTTTTCAATTGTCTTTTTTGTATTTTTTAATAACTTTAGAGAATCTAATTTCTTCCGAGATACAGCTCTGGCACTGATTATTTTTACAGTTTTAAATGTAAAATATACGGAGTTTGATAAATCAGCGCGAATTTTTTTATTAGGAATTGTTGGTATCTTTTTATTGATTACAGTTTATCGAATATTTACTGAGATACCTGTAACAGAAGGGGTTTCAATCTGGTCTGGAAAAAACAAGCCCCAAGAAATTTGGATCAATACAAATACAATTGGTGCCTCAGTGATGACACAAGTTTTAATTATGGTCCCGTTATTGCATTCTCTGAAAATAAAATGGACGCAAACCATTGTATATTTACTATACGTAATTGGACTATCAAGTCTTTGGGTTGTTCAATCTCAGGCAGCTTTCTTTGCATTAACAGTTTTCGTTTTAGTTGATATCTGCCCAAAAGAGATAATCGTCAAGAAAAAAAATATTTTAAAAGATATTTATACAGGATTTTTAGTTTTGATTTTTCCTGTTTCTCTTTGTTTGGCATATTCAGAAAAAATTGATTTATTTACTGGTAGAGAGGAAATTTGGCAGTCTTTTTATCATAAACTTTTCGAATCTACTGAAAGTTTTTTGGTTGGACCCAAACCATTTGTCTTTATCCGACGTGGTGTAATTCTAGGTCATCATAATAGCTATAATGCCACTTTGGGACAATATGGCCTAATTGGTTTCATTTTGTTAATAAGCTTTATTGTATATAATGTTTGGACGGTTGTTTCCAAAAAAACTTTTTCTAGCTTACAAGCAGGCTTTCTAATCGCATTTTTTAGTGTATTGCTACAATCAACGATGGAAGACGGATTAATGGCTGCTTTTTGGATTCCAGTTACATTTATATTGTTAGGTTTTGCCTTAAAAACAGATAACAAAAAAGGTGATATATCTAGTCTACCTAGGAATAGAGCATCTCGTCGAAATCGCAGAAGAAAATAAAAAAGTTGTACTTTTACATTTTGTAAAAGTACAACTTTTTTTAAATGGTTAAAAATAAGTAACCATAACAAATCATGCCCACTAAAAAAATCATTCCGGTTAAAAAATCATTTGTTTTCTTCGGAAGTTTTAAGGATGCAAACAAGGATAAAGTAACTAAAATAAAAATCCCAAAGGTAAAAATATAGGTGCGAGTCGCCGAGGCCCAAATAGTTGGCGAAAAGCCCATCATCATTCTGGAAGCCAATCCAGCTAACATCAGGATGATGGAGAATCCTCCTTGAATAGTTAGTCTTTGTAAATAAAGTATCGAAATTAAAACAGCCATAAAAGTGATAGCTAAGATGATATCTGCTATCCAAGTTTCAGGATTAGCTAAATTAAAAGCAGTACCATATCCATTGAACAGCGCCAAAATTTTCTTTACAAAAGAAAAATTCCATAGATCATTAAAACTAAAAATAATTGAGACAATTAATGGAATAAATCCCAAAAGACTTATAACTAGCGATTTTTTCTTTAACTTTAGATAATAACCGACTAAGATTGCTAAGAGTATTGTGAATAAAAAAATTGTTATTTGTTTATCAAAAAACAAATGTCTAACAGTTGAAGAGAAGCCTAACTCTAATTTTCTAAATAATGTGAGTTTTTCAAAGTCTGGAAACCAAGTAGCTACTTCCTGCTCATAACGGATATCATTTCCATTTGCTGAGAGCACGTAGAACAAACTTAAAAAGTTAATCACAAAAAAAGGCAACAGTATTTTAATCCGACGTTTCTTTATTAGCAGGTAACCTAAAAAGACTAGGTAAAAACCTAATAATAATGCGCACATTTGCTCCTGATTACAAGCATATAAGGCCGCCAGCCAGCTAATCAAATAAGTTGGTTGATTGACTTTTTCATCGTGTAGATACTTGGCAATTGGGTATAGGGAAACTAGTCCTAAACTGTATACCCACAAATAGTTAGTAGTTGTAGCAATCCAACCAGTTTCATTGAAAAAAGTTAGCGGCATAGTAAAGAATAAACCACCAGAAATTAATATGTCTGATGTTTTAACTGCATTATTTTTTTTCAAAAGAAAGGGTGGTAGGCTGATTGCCAAAAACATGATTATACTATTACAAATTCGCCAAAATATATGGTACTTGACACTTAGAAGCGTGAAGATCTCGATGACAGTTCTGGAACTCCAGGTTTGATAGCGATTGACTAAAAAAGCCAAAATATCACCGTTGAATTTATTCATTAAGGGATCATAGAATAAGAAATCATCGTCACCAAAACCTGTTAACTGAATTTTAAGATTTAAGATAAAGCAAGCAATTAAAAAAGCTGTTAATGTAATAAACAGCCATTGTGGTTTGTTTAAATTTCTTAGTTTTCTTTGCACAGAATCACTCCTTATAGGCAAACAAATTATACCATAAAAAAACTTTTAGCTAACTATTTCTAAAAATTCATTTAAAATGCTTTATTTGTATTAATGGTTTACCTGAGGTTTGCTTGCTTTTGAAGAGGTGTTTCTGTAGAATGGGACTGTTAATCATTGCTAGAAAATAGATAAAAACAGTGAACGAGAGGAAATAAAATGTTTAAAGATGTATTTGATTTTTTCAAGGATATTTATCAAAATCGGGTGTTGCTAAAACAGTTTTCAATGAATGATTTCAAAGCCCGTTATGCAGGTTCGGTATTAGGGATTTTTTGGGCTTTTGCCAATCCATTGGTTATGGTATTGACCTACTGGTTTGTATTTAGTTTTGGATTCAGATCAGGTGACAAGGAAGGATTACCCTTCATTTTGTTTTTAATTTCAGGTTTGGTTCCTTGGTTGTATTTCTCAGAAAATCTTGGAGCAGCAACCAATGTATTTCGTGAATATAGTTATTTAGTAAAAAAGGTAGTGTTTAATATTCGCATCTTACCGACTGTTAAACTAGCTTCGAATATTTTTATCCATGTATTCTTTATTGCTATTACTTTTATTGTAGCAGCGGTTAATGGGATATTTCCGAGCTTACAAAGCATTCAACTGATTTATTACTTGTTTGCTATGATGATGTTCTTGACGGGGTTAACTTGGATTACGTCATCAATTCAACCATTCTTCCCAGATATCAATCAATTTATTGTTGTAATTATGCAGGCTTTAATGTGGGGAACTCCGGTTTTATGGAGTGTGAATGATTTTGCAGGACACCCAACTATTCAATTTATTTTAAGACTAAATCCGATGTTTTATGTCGTCCAAGGCTATCGAGATGCATTTTTTGGTCGGGCATGGTTCTGGGAAAGCCCACAATTAACTATTTATTTCTGGGTAGTGACAATCGTAATGTTATTACTCGGCGCAGTAATCTTTAAACGTTTGAGACCACATTTTTCTGATGTGTTATAAGGAGAAAATTCATGACTGAAGCAGTAATTGAAATTAATCACTTAACGAAAAAATATGATATGTATAAAAAACCGGTGGATCGTCTGAAAGAGGCTTTAAGTATTCGCCATAAGTCTTATCATGAGGTTTTTTATGCTTTAAATGATGTCAATGTTAAAGTCGATCAAGGAGAAATGATTGGTTTTATTGGCGAAAATGGCTCTGGCAAATCAACTATTTTAAAAATTATTACAGGCGTATTGACACCGACAGATGGTGAAATCAATATTAGAGGAAATATCGCCGCTCTTTTAGAATTAGGTTCTGGTTTTAATCAAGAATACACAGGTTATGAAAATATCTTCTTAAATGGGATGGTATTAGGTTATTCCAGAGAAGAAATGGCTGATAAAGTTGATGATATTATTAACTTCGCGGACATTGGTGATCATTTATATCAACCAGTAAAAACTTATTCTTCAGGGATGATGGTCCGCCTTGCGTTTGCAGTAGCTATCAATGTTGACCCAGATATTTTAATTGTTGATGAAGCATTGGCGGTAGGGGATTTAGAATTCCAATTGAAATGTATGGAAAAATTTACTGAATTTCGAAATGCTGGTAAAACAATTCTTTTTGTTTCCCACGATGTGAATGCCGTTCGTCGTTTTTGTGACCGGGTTTATTGGTTAAAAAATGGTGTGGTAGAAGCAGAAGGTGAAACGATGGAAATCACCGAAGAATATGAAAACTTCCTAAAGAAAAAATCTTTGAAAACTGTTGATCGTGACAGCTCCGTGATGGAAGAATTTTCTGCTTACGATATTGTTGAAGTTACCAAAGCTGAACTTTTGGATGGTGAGTTGAATCCGTTAGAAATTATCGAGCAAGATAGTCGTGTTGTAGTAAAGGTTAATTACACAGTTAAAGATGATTCAATCAAGAAACCAGTTCTTGGTGTTGCTATTCGAACGGTTGATAATCAGTATGTTTGTGGGCTGAATACATTATTAGATGAAGAATCGATTCCTTGGGAAAAAGGCGAAAATGTCTTTTATTTAGATTATCAAAAAATGGCCTTACTAGGTGGCGAATATTATTTTGATGTGGCTATCTTTGAAGAAAATGCAACTGTTCCATTGGTTTACAAAACACGCTATTTAACAATGTTCATTACTGGTAAATATGTAGGCGAAGGAATCGTCGTATTAGATCACAAATGGAAGGATAAAATTTAAATGATGAAATATGACTTTGATTTATCGTTGGATCAACATACAAGCGTTGGCAAAATCATTGCTGAAATCAAAAAAGGTAGCAAAGTCTTAGAATTTGGTCCTGGAAATGGTCGAATGACGAATTATTTAGTCAATGAACTAAAATGTGATGTTTCTATTGTAGAATTTGATCCAGTATTATTTGAACATGTAATGAATACGGCGCAAAATGGCTATTTAGGAAATATTGAAGAATATAAATGGGTGGATTATTTCGCTGGTCAAAAGTTTGATTTTATAATTTTTGCTGACGTTTTAGAACATCTAACCAATTCGGAAGAAGCATTGAGAAGATGCCGCGATTTTCTTAGTCGTGAAGGTGAAATATTAGTTACTTTTCCCAATATTACCCACAATTCTGTGTTGATTAATCTTTTTAACGAAAAATTAGATTGGAATCAGTACGGTCTATTAGATCGTACCCATAACAGCTTTTATACCCAAAGTGGTTTTGAGGATTTGTTTTCGCGGATTGATTTACACATTCGCAAAGAAGATTTTACTTATGCCCAAGTAGGCCAAAATGAGATTGAGTCAAACTATGAGGATTTACCTGCAATTATTCGCTATTCATTTAAACAACGTCCGTTTAGTGAAGTTTATCAGTATTTCTACGCTTTAAGGAAAGAACCTGTAGCAGAGCCTGAGAGAACGATTCCGGTAAATTCTAATAATAATACACAAATTCAGTTGGCTTATCGAATTGATGGTAAATATGAGATTGAACCTTACTTAGTAAACCATAAGACCAAAGAAAACTTAGTAACTGAACATCATGCACCAGTTGAAACAGAGCGCTTGCGAATTGTTGTGGGACATTTTCCATCAACTGTTCGAATCTCAGTTGTTTCAAATAATCAGTTGTTGCCAATTAGAAACACCAATGCTGACTGGTATCAAGAAGATTTATTTGTTTTTGATCAGATTGAAGAGGAGCCATTTATTACGGTTTCCGGTCGTCACGTAGCAGATAAAGATTTTACTGTGACAATTGAAGTCTTGAATGAAGAAGAATTTTTACCTATCAATCAACTGATATTCAAAGATCTTGCTGACAATAAAAAAATCGAACGATTATTACGTGCTAAGATGGATTTTTATGACAAGTATCATTATGAATTAAGCAAAATCCCTTTTAAAAACCCAGATGAGTATGGTGATAATGAAGATCCAAACATAAATGACCAAATCAAAATAACGGTGGAGTCCCTTGAAAATAATGAAGTAGATAACGAACTGATTGTTAAAGGTTGGGCCTATAAAATTGCTACGGAAGAACCAGTTGATTTTTTATTGGCAGAAGGTAGCAATGATTTGCACGTAAATCATCTTTATCGTCCGGATGTAAATGAAGTGTTTGATTTGATGGACGATGTAAAATATGGTTTTATTTTAACCATTAAAGATTATCAGATTACTGATAGTTTTAGATTTTTAGCGATCACTAGAGAGAGTCAAGTTTTCCCTATTACTGTCTCGTTACCTGAGAAAAAAGTTGTTTCGACGGCCAGTAGAATTCGCCGTGTCTTAGGAGTGATTAGACGAGAAGGATTGAGCCAAGCTTATAAAAAATTCCAATTGCGTAAACAACAAAGCGCAGATTACGAAGATTGGATGGAAAAAATTGAAATACCTAAGAGAGTAGCTTTGATAGAAGAAGCCAAAAGCTTAGAATTTCAGCCTAAAATATCATTGGTGGTTCCAGTTTATAATGTAGATGAAAAATGGTTACGGGCATGTGTGGGTTCTTTAACAATGCAAATTTATCAAAACTGGGAACTATGTTTAGCCGATGATAATTCACCAAAACCTCATATTAAACCATTATTACAAGAATTGGCAGCAGAAGATGACCGTATTAAGGTAGTTTTCCGATCTGAAAATGGACACATTTCTGAGGCAACTAATTCTGCTTTAGAAGTTGCAACCGGAGAATATATCGGATTTTTAGACAATGATGATATTTTAGCTGATACAGCTTTGTTAGAAGTGGTTAAAGCATTAAATGAAAATCCTGAAATCGAGTTTATTTATACAGATGAAGATAAGTTATCAATGTCAGCTAAACGATTTGATCCATTTTTCAAACCTAACTGGAACGAAACCTTGTTATTAGGGCATAATTATATCACTCATTTTGTGGTGGTGAAAAAAAATGTTATCGATCAAATCGGTGGTTTGAGAACGGAATTTAATGGCAGTCAGGATTACGATTTTGTTTTACGTGCGACTGAAACTGCTAAAGAAATTAAACATATTTCTAGTATGGCTTATCATTGGCGGACGATTGAAACATCAGTTGCGATGGATCCTCAAAGTAAAGAGTATGCTTATGTTGCTGGTCAAAACGCAGTTGCTGCAGCTTTAGAACGTCGTAAAATCAAAGGGAAAGTTAGCATGACTAAAAATTATGGTGCTTATAAAGTTGATTTTACTTATGCTAAAGAACCAAAAGTTTCAATTATTTTTGCTAAGGATTTAACTGATGCAACCGTTATTGAAAAAATGATTGAACTAACAAATTGGGAAAACTTTGAAGTGATTGTACCAACTAAGATAGCTGAAAAAATTGATATAGCTAAGGTTATAGGTGCTGAAAATACTACTAAAGCTGTTGAGCAAGCAACTGGAGAATATTTAGTTTTTCTATCTGCAGATTTATCACCCACACGAGCGAATTGGTTACACGAGGGAATGAACTTTGCTCAATTACCTGATACAGGAATTGTAACCGGAAAAATTATCAGTGACTATGACGCAATCTTAAATATCGGCGTGGTGATTGATCAAAGAAATGAGACTCTCGTTTATGAACAACAGGGCCTATCTAATAAAACGATTGGCAATTATTTTAGACCCACATTGCCACGGGAAATTTATTCTGCGACAGAAGACTGTATTATTATCAGAAAAAGTGATTATTTAGCGGTAAATGGTTTTGATCTTAATTTACCTAAAGAAATAATGGGCGTTGACTTTAGTATTCGAGTTTATCGCGAATTAAATAAAAATATTATTTTCGATCCGTATTTTGAAATGATCGCGGAACAAGATCAACGATTTAATGTTAGAAGAGAAGAATTTCAAAAACTCTCAGAGAAACATTCAGTGGAAAACTTAAAAGATCCTTACATTAATTTTTATCAATTTAACATTGGAGGATAGCTTCGTGACAAAAAACAACTTAACAATTGCAATTGATAATAGTCAGTATCTTCCTGAAACCCAAGAATTTATTGTAACTGGCTGGGCACTTGATACCGGGACAAAAGCAGTACCCAAAATTGAAATTGTAGGTACGGGGATAAACGAGTCAAAGATTACTTATCAAGGACGTCACGATGTGGCTGCATTACACAAGACAAGTGCTACTTTACAAATGGGCTTTCAAATTGTCTTGAAAGTTAATAATCCGGAAGATAAAGTTGTGATTTCGTTTGTTTTGGCAGATCAAATCATAGAAAAAATTTTTATTCCTAACAATCAAATAATTACTCCAGAAAAAATGCCTTCAAAAACCCAGCAGTATTATACAAAAATCCGTAAAGGACTGGGTTATTTAAAGCGTAATGGTTTAAAAAGTACTTTGCGGCGCATTTCATTGGAGCAGGATAAACAAAGTGATGAAACCTATCAAACATGGATTGCTCAAAATGAAAATTGGGACCGTAATTCAATAGAAAAAGAAATTAAGGATTTTTCTTATCAGCCTAAAATTTCTATTTTAATGCCCACTTATAATGTTGAAGAAAAATGGTTGACCAAGTGTATTGAATCAGTAATAGGGCAGTTTTATGGGAACTGGGAACTGTGTATTGCTGATGACCATTCTACTGATGATAGTGTGCGACCACTATTAGAAAAATTTGCGGCTGAAGATGACCGCATCAAACTGTTTTTCCGTCCAGAAAATGGTCATATTTCTCGAGCAACGAATTCTGCTTTAAAAATAGCAACAGGGGAATTCGTAGCACTATTAGATAACGATGATGAGCTAGCGCCAATTGCGTTATATGAAGTTGCAAAGCTTTTAAACCGTCAAACAGATTTGGATCTTATTTATAGTGATGAAGATAAGATCGATATGGAGGGGCGACGATTTGATCCGGCTTTTAAACCAGATTGGTCACCAGATTTATTATTAGGAACAAACTATATTTCCCATTTAGGTGTTTATCGAAAAACAATTATGGATAAAATTGGTGGTTTTAGAGTTGGGTTGGAAGGCTCACAAGATTATGATTTAGTTTTACGGTTTACTGAACAAACGACAGCAGATAAAATTGGACATATTCCCCAAATTTTATATTATTGGCGTATCTTACCGAGCTCTACAGCAGCAGACCAATCGACTAAGAGCTATGCTTTTGATGCCGGATTAACTGCTGTTCAAGATGCAATCCAAAGACGTGGCATTAAAGCAACGGTCACACATGCTGCAGGAAATGGCCTTTATGATGTTAATTACGATATTCTTTCAGAAGATTTGGTCAGTGTAATCATTCCAACAAAAAATGGATATGATGATGTAAAACGCTGTATTGATTCAATTATTGCATTGACGACTTATTCTAATTACGAAATTATTTTAGCGGATAATGGCAGTGATGATCCTAAGATGACTACTTTATATCAAGACTATCAAGAACAACTTGGTGAAAGGTTTGTTGTTGAGGTGATTGATATTCCATTTAATTATTCACGTATTAATAATCTAGCTGCCAAAAAGGCAAAAGGTAAATATTTATTGTTTTTGAATAATGATACAGAGGTTATCACGCCAGAGTGGATGAGTAAAATGGTTTCTTTTGCACAATTTTCGAGAGTGGGTTGTGTTGGAGCGAAGTTATATTATCCTAACCAAACGATTCAGCATGCCGGAGTTGTTTTAGGCTTAGGCGGCGCTGCTGGACATGTACATCATACATTTCCAAGAGGAGATTTTGGTTATTTTGGGAAATTAGAAATTAATGTAAATTATTTAGCTGTTACAGCAGCTTGTATGATGATGCGTGCAAAAGATTTTTCTGAATTAGGTGGTTTTAACGAGGAATTAACCGTTGCCTTTAATGATGTAGATTTATGTTTACGAGAATATGAAGCTGGACATGACAATGTGTGGCTCCATGGTGCTGAATTGTATCATTTTGAATCTCAGTCTCGTGGTTATGAGAATACACCAGAAAAATTGGAGCGTTTCGAAGCAGAAACAGCCTATATGGAAGAAAAATATCATGAATATATTGAAAATGATCCTTACTATAATCCCAATTTGACTCGCCAAGGCGGGAATTTAGCAGTAAGAATTGATTAGTTGAACTCAGAGGATTTTCTCTGGGTTTTTTTGAAGAATGACTTTTTGATTTCTTTAACAATTATGATCAATCCTACTTTTTTCAAGCTAATTATGGTATTATCATAAATGGATTATTTTATCAGTTAGGAGTGTCATGATGAATAATAATGAATGGGGCGGGGCAAGAAGAGCAATCATTATTCTTTTTGATGTGATTTGTTTTAATTTTTCCATTTATTTAAGTTTTTTAATAAAATTTCATGGAAATATTCCAGCACGAAATTTTGAATCCTTTCAGAATTCAGCGATTTTTATTTCCCTTTTTTTTATTGCGTTAAACATTTTATTAGGATCTTATGTTTTTTATAATCGAATTATCAGTGATATTGTTTTTGTAACAGTGATTGGGCAGTTTTTAATGTCATTAGGAATTATGATTATCACTTTTGCAGGTCGCTGGTTTGCCTTTCCAAGGAGTGTAATTCTGTGGTCTTTTTTAATTGGGACAATTTTATTGATTATTTATCGGATCATTGTTTATCGTATTTATTTAAAACTGAGTAAAAATAAACAAGTCTTAATTATAGGCTTTGAAAAAGATGTAGCACCAGCTGTTCAAAATTTTAATTCTCAAAAAAATAATAAACATAAAGTTTATGGTATTGTTGTTGATCATTTTTTTGATCATCTAAAAGAATTAATTGACAATGTCGATATTGTTTATTTAGCTTCTGAAATCAATGAAAGTGAAAAAATAAATATATACCAACTGGTTACGAAAAAAGAAAAAAAACTTTTTTTGAATACCACATTTGAAAATTTAATGACAATTAATTCAAATATTATGAATTTTGAAGATGAAAGTATTATTGAGTCAACAGGTTTTAAAATTCCGACCGAGGATGCATTATTTAAACGTTTGTTTGATATAGTTATCTCAATCGTATTATTAATAATTGCTTCACCTTTTATGCTGTTTACGGCGATTTTAGTCAAAGTAACTTCGCCAGGACCAGTTATTTATAAACAAATTCGAATTACCAAAAATCAAAAAGAGTTTCCAATTTATAAATTCAGGTCAATGACTGCAACAGCAGAAGCGAAATCCGGACCTGTCTTGGCTAAGAGTAATGATGCTAGAGTGACACCAGTCGGTAAATTCATTCGAGCAGTTCGTTTTGATGAACTACCACAATTAGTTAATGTATTAAAAGGTGATATGTCGATTATTGGTCCAAGACCAGAGAGACCTTTCTTTGTTGATCAATTTAATCGAGAAAATCCATATTACTATTTGCGACACAATGTCCGAGCCGGAATCACAGGATATGCGCAAGTATATGGAAAATATGTTTCAGACTATAATAGTAAATTAAGATTTGATTTGTTATATATAAAAAAATATTCTCTTATGTTGGATTTAAAGATTTTACTGCAAACCATTAAAATTCTTTTTGATAAAGTATCATCTCAAGGAATAGAAGAAGCGGCAGTGACAAAATTATGCGATATTGATTTTCCTAAAGAGAGTATTTATTCATAAGGAGCGAAAATTTGTGAAAGTTGCGGAGATTAGTGTATTGATGTCTGTGTATCAGAAAGAAAAGCCTAAATATTTTGCTGCAGCCATCAAAAGTACCTTGGATCAAAGCTTGCTACCGCAAGAATTAGTTCTTGTATTAGACGGACCAATTACAAATGAGTTGCAAACAATAATTGATGCAAATAAAGATAATGGCAAAGTGTTAATTAGAGTTGTTCCTTTGAAAACCAATCAAGGCTTGGGTATTGCTTTAGCAAAAGGGGTTACAGCCTGTCAAAATGAATTGATTGCTCGGATGGATACTGATGATATTATGCGAGAAGACCGTTTAGAAAAACAGTATCAAGCTTTTTTAGATAATAAAAACTTAACTATTGTTGGATCTGATATCGATGAATTTACTGGTGATCCTTCCAACGTCATTGGTAAAAGAGTAGTACCCGAAACAAACAAAGATATTAGACAATTTTCAAAAAAAAGAAATCCTTTTAATCACATGACAGTAATGTTTAAAAAATCTGATGTCTTAGCAGTTGGAAATTATCAAGCTCTAAATGGTTTTGAAGATTATTATTTATGGGTTCGTCTATTAAAAGCGGGTTACCAGGGAATGAATATTAAAGAGTCGTTGGTATACGCTCGTGGTGGAGAAGATATGTACGCTCGGCGTGGCGGGATGAACTATTTTATTTATGGATTGAATGCACGAAAAGTTATTTATCAAAATGGACTAGGAAGTCTAAATGACTACTTTGTATCGATTAGTGCGCATATAGTAACTAGTATTTTACCTAATCGTGTGAGAGGTTTTGTATATAAAAAACTACTAAGACAGCGAGGAAAGCTTAATGAAGATTAAAGTGAATATTACTGGTTATAAAAGATTTCTAAAAAAATATAGTTTATTCATTGTTTTGTCGACTATCATTTGTGGTGCAGCTATTTCAGGAGCTGCTTACTTTTTAACAGGGAGAGAATACGTCTCTGAGTCCCAGTTATTAGTGAACTTGCCTCAAAATGAGGCTACAACAAATGCTGATGCTATCGTTGCAAATGAAGGAATGATCAACACTTACAAGCAAATTATTAAAAGTGATGAATTTTTAGATCTAATTGCAAAAGATAATAAAATAGATACTTCTGATTTAAAAGACAACATTCAAATTGAGCAAGTAGAGAATTCTTATGCATTTAGTGTTAATGTAACAGATAAATCTAGAAAAACTGTGGCGGCATTAAGCAAGCAAATTTCTATCCAATTTAAAAATACAATTAATCAATATGTAGAAGTTGAAAATGTCCAAATTTTATCTTCAAATATAGTGTCCAGTGATAAAAGCCGCTTAATTAATTTACTACGTTTTGCAGCTATTGGATTATTAACTGGATTTTGTTTATCAATGGGATTCGCTTTGATTAAAGAAAATGTCATATTTGAGTAGGCAAAATTATGAGTATAATTTTTTGGTTCTTTTTAGCTCAACCTATCTTAGGAATGTTCTTAGTTCCTAAATTTATTTTCACTGAAAAAAATAAAGTGATAGCTTACGCATTATTATTAGGTGCTTTTTTCGGCTATTTAGCTTATTTTATTGATCCATCTCCAACAATTGATTTGGCTCGTTACTTTGAGAAAATGGAAATGTTATCACATTTTTCTCTAAATAGATTTCTTAATTATTATGATTTGAGTGCACAATTAGACTTATCCAATTGGTTCTTTTTTGGTATTTCAAAATTAAATGATGTAAATTTAATGCCATTGATAGTCATGTTTTTTGTTTATTCTTCGGTGTTTTACATGATTTTAGATAATAGAAAGAGAAATGATGTTAGTAACAAACTTCTTTTTGTTCAAATGTTTATCGTCGTTTCTTTTTTGTCTTTTCCAGGAATTGCTAGTAACATTCGAAACATTTCAGCCTTTGTCTTTTTTATGTTGGGTTTTTATCTAGAAGTGTACCATGAAAAGAATTGGAAAAGAGTTATTTGGTTATATTTAGTGGCAATTTTAATTCATAAAACGGCTGTCATTTTGATTCTTTTGAGAGTACTAGCCTATTTCATTAATAAGTGGAAAAGTAAAAAAATCTTAATCACTATATGTTTAATTTTTCTATTGTGTTCTGTTTCAATTATTGTAGTTTATAAAATTATACATGTATTACCCATAGCGATACCATTTAGTTCTTTAGTTGATAAGGCCTATTCGTATGCAACTGGTTTTGGAAGTACTGATGATTATATGGTTTATATTGAAGGTAGCTTATTCATGCGTCTTCAAAAAATGTTCTTTTTGATTGTTAATCTGTTATTTTTAAGCTTTTTCATCATAACAAAACAATACAAAAAGATTTCTCAATTTTCAAATGAAAATAAAACCAATCAATTTTCAATTTTTATTTTTCTGGTTTTAATACTTACAATTGGAACAATCCCAATTACGTTACCTGTTTATTGGCGTTTTTCTTTGGTTACAGTAATATATTCCTGGTCGTTTATAACTAAAGATATCTTAAAAAGACAGAATTTTTTAATCATCATAATGTGTGTTTGCATTGGGGGGCTTTTATATCAAAGTCTTCTTTTGGCTCAATTTACTGATATAACTCAATTTATATTCCACATTTTTACAAACAATTATTTTTCGATATTTTTCGGTAAATGATTGTTTTACTAAGATACACTATATTTGAAAGCTAGGATGTTTGTATGGAGAAAAAAATCAGCGTCATTGTTCCTGTATTTAACGTGGAGGACTACTTAAAGGCTTGTTTATTATCAATTTCAAATCAAACTGTTCAAAATATTGAAATTATTGTTGTTGATGATGGTGCGACTGATAATAGCGGTGATATTGCTGATCAATATGCTAAAGAAGATCAAAGAGTAAAAGTCCTTCATCAATTAAATGGAGGGCTAAGTGCTGCTAGAAATACAGGATTGGATTACGCTTCCGGCGAATACGTATGCTTTATTGACAGTGATGACTGGATAGAACCTGATTATCTGGAAATATTATTAGAAGCATTATTAAAATTTGAAGCAGATATCGCTGTTTTAAAAATGAAAAAAATTCAAGATTATCATCAAATCACTAACTTAACAGAAAATAAAAATCAATGGGAATTGATGGATCGACAAGTCGCAATGAAAAATTTATTTATGAATAACAAAATTGGTTATTCCTCCAACAATAAATTGTTTAGAAGCGAATTGTTTTTGAATTTAAGATTTCCTGTTGGAAGGTTAATGGAAGACATGGCAACAACTTATCTGTTAATTGACCGTTCTCAACTTGTTGTTGTTAATCAATCTGAGAAGTACCACTATTTTCAAAGTCCTAATAGCATTTTACGAGGAAGTTTCAATCCAAAGAGATTAGAACTATTCGATATTCAAAATGAAATCATCCAATTTATTGATGAAAAATATCCAGATGTGTCAGTTAAAGTTAGAACTAGAACTGTTTACGCGGCTATCAGGATGATTATGGCTATGATTGAAAATCAATATAGCAATCGAAAGAATTTTGACTATGTGCTGGCATTTATTGAAAAATATCAGGATTGTTTAAACGAAGATCCTGATTTTTCTAAGAAGTTAAAGTATTTAGCAAAGTTTATTGCCAATCATCCAAACATGATTTTTTCATTTACTAGAAAGAAAATCATAGGCAATTTTTTATCAAAAATAGAAATGATGAGGTAAAAATGAAAAATATAAAAAAGTTCTTTTTTCGCAATATCTTACCACTTCTTTTTAGGCTATTTCCAATAAAATCTGACACGATTGTTTTTTCAAGTTTTGGAGGTAGAAATTATTCTGGAAACCCCAAAGTAATTTGTGAGAAAATGATTCAACAAGGCATTGATTTAAAGTATGTTTGGCTAATTAAACCTGAAGTAGAAGTGGATCTCCCAAAAGAAATACAGAGAGTGGCATATGATTCTTGGCGAGCAGCGTATTATTTATATACTGCTAAATTTTGGATAGATGATAGCCGAAAGACCATTGCTATAAAAAAAAGAGAGCCACAGATATATTTTCAGACTTGGCATGGTACGCCGCTTAAATTAATAGAATTTGATGCAAAAGATAAATTAAGTAATCATTATTTAAATTACTCTGCTCGTGATAGTGAATCTATTACTTATTTACTTTCGGGAAATCGATATTCCTCTGAAATTTATCCTCGTGCTTTTAAAATCTCTAAAGAAAAAATATTGAATATCGGTACGCCTAGAAACGATCAGTTGGCAATATATCCAAAGAAAGATATTTCTTTTTTTGAAAAAAAACAGTTAAATATTTTATTTGCACCAACTTTTCGCGACAACCTTTCAGAGAATGGAATTCCTCAATTGGAAAAGCTAAATATTCTTGAAATTAAAAAGTACTTTGCTACGCAAAATGTAGATATTATTTTCATGGTTAAATTTCATCCTAATGTAAACCGTAATTTATCAAATGATCAAACTAGTTTGAATTATATGAAAAAAAATCAGTTTAATTTATTACCAGATGGTCAATCATTAGAAGAATTATTTGAAGAAATTGATTTATTAATTACTGACTACTCCTCTATATTTTTTGATTATGCACTTTTAGGAAAGCCATTAATTCTTTTTAATTATGACGAAGCGGAATATAAACAAGAACGGGGTTTCTATTTAACTTTGACTGATTTGCCAGTTCCCACTGCAAAAAACGGTTTAGCATTGATTGATGTTTTTAAAAATCAAAAAGATAAATTAGAATATAGTAGTCAAAGATTACTAGATTTTATTGGCAATTTTGAGACTGGAAAAAGTACTGATTATATTATCGAGTTAATTTTGAAAGAAGTTTAGTATGAAAAAAACTATTAAAGATATTATGTATAATGCGGTCTACCAAGTATTTTTAATTATTTTACCCTTGCTTACAACACCTATTTTAAGTCGTAGAATTGGTTCTGAAGGGCTTGGGATTTACGGATATGTTTTTTCAATTGCCCAGTTTTTAATTACTGTTATTGCAATCGGCATGAGTCCGTTTAGAATAAGGAATATTGCAAAAGTTAAAAATGATCGAGAAAAGCTAACAAGTCAATTTTGGAATTTATACGCTATGCAATTTTTAATTGGCTTGATTTCTATTTTGTTTTATGTAGCGGTTATTTGGATTTTTCAAGTTAAGTATGCTTCTTTGTATTTGATTCAATTGCTCTTTATTATTGGGGTCACACTGGACATATCTTGGTTTTTTCAAGGCATTGAAGAATTTGCTAAGGTTGTTGTTCGTAATACTTTAATTAAAATTACTTCTGTCGTTTTGATTATTTTATTGATTAATAATCAAGAGGACCTTTGGTTATATATATTTATAACTTCAGCAGTTAATTTGGTTGGTAGTTTAGTTTTTTGGGTTGGTATTCATAAAAAAGTTGGAAAAATACAATTTGATCGAAAAATATTTGCGAGCATGTGGAAACCAGGTCTCTTTATTTTAATTCCGCAATTGTTTATGCAAGTCTATACAACTTTGGATAAAACTGTGGTGGGTCAGTTTGTAGATCCAACAGAATTATCATATTACGACCAATCACAAAAAATTGCTCGCATAATTTTGGCCTTGTTAACTTCTGTAACGATTGTCATGTTACCTAAGATGTCAAAAGCACAAGCAGAAGGAGATCGTCAAAAGATTGTCAGATACACCAAAAAATCATTTGATTACACCTTGATTTTTAGTATCATGTTTTTTAATATTATTTTTGCTAATACAATCACTTTTGTCCCTTGGTTCTTTGGCAATGACTTTATTAAAATGACCAGTAATATGTTGTTGGTGTCATTGATCATTATTTTGAGTCCACTTGGTGGAATTTTTTCAAATCAGTTTTCAATTGCAATTGAAAATGATCGTGCCTTTGCTTATCCTTTGATTACAGGTGCATTCATCAGCGTGATAGGGAATGTCTTGATTGTTCCAAAGTATGGAGCGATTGGCGGCACAATTGTACTGGTGTTTGTAGAATTTTCGATTTTTTTGATGAAAGTATTTTTAGTCAGGAAAGAACTAGATTTAAAACTTATTTTTGATAAATCAGTTGTGGTATTTACTGTTATTTCAATTTTTATTTCTTTGATCAGTTTCTTTTTATTACCAAATCACCTAGGACCACCGTTTGTCAATATGGTTTGGAAATCACTGTTAATTTTCTTAGTATACTTGATTGTGGCATGTGTAACATTTCCTGATTTACGACAGCTTTTGGGAAAATTTTTTAAGAGAGGTGCTTAATTAATTGGATGCTTTTTTAATCATGGCCCATGAAAAGCCAGAAAACTTAAAATTATTACTGCAACAACTAGATTATACTGAGCACGCCTTTTTTATTCACATAGATAAAAAAAGTAAGCTAACGAAAGAACTGATTAATTCTTGGAAGATGAAGAGTCCAATTACTTTTGTTGAAAATAGAAATGTTATTTGGGGAGCGTATTCTCAGATTGAGGCGGAGATACTACTTTTAGAAGAGGCGGTAAAAGGAAACTTTAATTATTATCATTTGTTATCAGGGATTGATTTTCCGATAAAAAGTAATGAAGCAATGCAAGCTTTTTTGAAGAAAAATGATGGTAAAGAATTTGTCCAATTCCAAAAAGAAATAATTAACGAGAAAAATTTAAAACGTGTAAAATACTACTATTTTTTACAGGAATATACTGGTAAAAAAAAGAATTTTTTTTGGGCAGTTCAAAAAATCAGCATTATTTTACAAAAAATAATTGCTATTGATCGCACAAAAAAAAGTACGTACTTTAAAGAATTTCAAATGGGTGCTAATTGGTTTTCTATTACAAATGAATTAGCTCATTATGTAGTGCAAAAAAAATCAGAAATTGAACAGACCTTCAAATTTACTCAGAATGGTGATGAGCTATTTTTACAAACGATTATTTTAAATTCACCTTTTCGAAAAAGTTTATATCACTTGGAATTTGATAATTCAACAGATTCCAATTTACGGTATGTATCTTGGGAAAATGATACACCAAAAGTTTTAACCGAAATTGATTTTCAACGATTAAAATCGGGTAACGAATTTTTTGCTAGAAAATTTGATGATCAAATAAGTAAAGCTTTGTTAAATAAAATAAAAAAATTAATAAATTAGACTAAGTACAATCTATAAACTGGTAAATAAAAAATTCTAACGACAAAAATCGTTAGAATTTTTTGTTAGATAAATTTAAGTTACTTTACAAAAGTTACCTATTTAAATCATTTTTGATTTGAGTTGTTGATATTTCAGGTGTTCGTGGTAGGTAAATTACTTTTGCATTCGATTCTTCTTGAACAAAATCAAATTTTCCAGTCCAATCATCGCCCATGACAAAATAATCCACGTGGAATTCATTTACGTCAGAAACCTTTTGTTCCCAATTTTCTTCAGGAATAACTAAGTCAACATAGCGGATGGATTCTAATAATTGTTTTCTCTTCTCATATGAAAAATACGTTTTTTTATGTTTTTCATTCCAATTAAACTCATCAGTCGATAGCCCGACAATTAGATAGTCACCATATTGCTTTGCTCTTTTTAAAAGATTGATGTGTCCATAGTGCAATAAGTCAAATGTTCCATAAGTAATTACTCTTTTCATGTTTTTCTCCCTCGATTAAAGTATAAATGATTGGCTTATACTTTAAATGTCTTATTAAAAAATTCTACTTCAAATGTATATTTAAAACAAATAATTATTATTTATGTTGAAAAAACGTCATTTTAAAATTGATTATATCACTTGGATCAAGCGATAAATCAAATAAAAAATTCAAAAAATGAAAAACGCTGTAATTTATTCCTATCAATTTTAGCATTTATTTGCTAAAATTGATAGGAATTCTTAATGTGAAGAGAGGAAGTTATCGTTGGTTGATAATAAAAAGATTCTGATTACTGGTGGCGCTGGTTTTATAGGCTCCACGTTAGCCAATTTTTTAAATGAAAACAATACTGTAACTGTTATTGATGATCTATCGATGGGTAAAAAAGAGAATATAGATCAAACGATTAATTTCATTGAAGGATCGGTAACAGACCAAAGAGTGATGAAAAATATTCTATCAAAAGAGCAATTTGATTATATATTTCACTTAGCTGCTATTGCTAGTGTCGCTGATTCAGTTGAACGGCCGATTGAAACTCATAAAGTAAATTTTGATAGTGTATTATTATTATTAGAATTGATTAGAGAGTATCAACATAATTTAAAAAGATTGGTTTTTAGTTCATCTGCAGCAGTCTATGGAAACGAGCCAACACTACCTAAAAAGGAAGAATCGATTATTCGTCCGCTGACGCCATATGCGGTTGATAAATTTGCAGCAGAGCAATATGTTTTAAATTACCAACATTTATACAATGTGCCCACAAGTGCGGTTAGATTTTTTAATGTTTACGGTCCAAATCAGAATCCTGATTCGCCTTATAGTGGTGTCATTTCGATTGTAGTTGATTGTTATAAAAAAATGTTGGCAAATGAACCAGCTGAGTTTACATTATTTGGTGATGGACAACAGTCGAGAGATTTTATTTATGTTGATGATGTTGTTCAAGCATTATTATTAGTTGCCGAATCAGCTGAGGCTTTAGGAACACAATTTAATGTTGGTTTAGGCAAAGAAATATCACTAAATAAATTGATTACAGTCATGGATGGGCTATTAAAATTGCAATTACCAGTTAAAAATCTATCAGAACGTGAAGGAGACATTAAAGTTTCGGTTGCTGATAATTCAAAACTAAAAGATTTAGGTTTTAAAGAAAAATACGATGTTCAAACTGGTTTAAAAAAATATTTAACGTACGAAAAACTACTTTAAGTCAGTTAAAAAGCTGGCTTTTTTGATTTAGGGTAGTATTTTTTTGGGGTTTCTTGTATTCTAGATAGTGGTTTTTTAAAAGAGGAGAAGCAGATGAATAAAGATAAAGTAGCCGTTTTAATTCCTTGTTATAATGAAGCATTAACGATAAAAAAAGTAATCAATGATTTTCAGTTAGTATTGCCTGAAGCAGAAATTTACGTTTATGATAATAATTCAACCGATAATACATTCGATATTGCTGTGGTAGAAGGGGTAAATGTGAAAAAAGAACCTCGTCAAGGAAAAGGCAATGTGATTCGCCAAATGTTTTTTGACATTGACGCAGATTATTATTTAATGGTGGATGGAGACGATACTTATCCTGCTGAAGCAAGTCAATTATTATTAGAAGAATTACGATCGGGAAAAGCTGATATGGTTATCGGCGATCGCTTATCAAATGGGACTTATTTTGAAGAAAATAAACGATCATTCCATGATTTTGGCAATAATTTAGTAAAGGGTACTATAAACTTTTTATATAAATCTAAAGTTAGTGATGTGATGACTGGTTATCGTGGCTTCAATCGCATTTTTGTCAAAAGTTTTCCTGTAATGAGTGCAGGTTTTCAAATTGAGACGGAGTTTACGATTCACGCACTAGACAAACGCTTTAAGTTGGTGGAAATTCCAATTGATTATCGTGATCGACCTGAAGGAAGTGAATCAAAATTAAATACCATTACTGATGGTACAAAAGTAATCTTTACTATTTTTAAAATGTGTAAAGATTATAAACCGATGTTTTTCTTTTCAATTTTTGCATCCATTTTTTTTATTTTGGCTTTAATTGTAGGAATTCCAGTCATTATTGAGTTTTTTACAACTGGTTTTATTACAAAATTACCCTCAGCGGTGTTGGCTTCAGGTTTAATGACGTTTGTGTTATTGCTATTAACAACTGGTTTTATTTTAGATACGGTTGTTACAGATGATAAAAAGCAATATGAGTTAAATTTATATAGAGTTTATAATGAGGAAAAAAATGATGAAAAATAAAATGAGAGGAATTATTATATTTGTTGGGTTAATTGCTATTTTTTTTAGTAGCCTTTTGTTAGTATACACTATCCCCAACTCAGCTGTTGAGAAAAACATTGAGAAAAGTAGTGTAGTTTTTGAAGCTGAGGGTAATTATCCGGTTTTAAATTTTGGCGATAAAAGTGCATCGCAACTTGACAATTTTACCGATAGTCTGATGATAAAAGGAGCTTCTAAAGGGAATAAGGGTGTCGTGTATGAGAGTATGGATAATTCGGATTATCCTAGATATTGGCACGGTTATTTAATTTTTCTACGTCCATTGTTAGTATTTTTTAGTTACGGATCAATTCGGCAATTGTATGGTTTGGTTCTCGCTGTCTTGATCGGCTTGAATTGCCTTCTTCTAGCAAAAAAATTGAACATTTTCTTTGCTTTCTCTTTTTTAGTTACACTTTTTATGGCAAGATTTTATACATTCTTTGTTAGTATGCAGTTTTCAAATGTTTTTATTATACTAATGTTGTGCAACATATTCTTGTTAACTAGAAAAGAAAAATATTTTTCAAACTACGGGAACATTTTAATTACTTGTTTAAGTATCGGAATGATCACCAATTTCTTTGACCTATTGACTGTTCCTTTGATTACTTTGGCAGAACCGCTTATTCTGTATTTGTGTCTCAAAAATAAATATATTGCACATACTGACTTTTTTACGAATGCCTTAGAAATTGTCACAAATTCAATAGTATGGATGGTAGGTTATACGGTTACTTGGTTTTCAAAATGGATATTGGCTAGTTTTATTTTGAAAAGAAACATTATCAAAGAATCGCTACATCGGATTTTATTTAGAACTGAAGGTAGTGCTGACTATCCTATTGACCGTGCATTTATGTTGAAAGGTAATACTTCTAACTTTTTTAGCAATTTTAATATAGTAATTTTACTCTTACTAGTTTTAGCTGCAATCATTTATTTCATAAAAACTAAACACATGCCTTTTTCTAAAAAAATGTGGCCGATACTTCTACTGATTGCTTATCCGTATATATGGTATATGATTGTCGTAAACCATTCACAGATTCATTCTTTTTTTACGTATAGATTACAAATCATCTCCGTATTTAGTTTGTTATCCTTTATTTCGATGCAATTTGTCACAGTAAAAAAAATTAGAAGGTAATAAAATTACTAGTTTTCTTTAACTTTTAAATTTCTCGTTTCCCTCCTCCTGACTTTCATGTATAATGGTATCCGTTATAACATGGAGTAAGGAGGAGTTGCTTTGTCTGAGGAAAATAAAAACTCAGGAGAAAGTTCTTTTAAAGATCAGATTATGCGCTCATTAGATGAGAGCCGTAAAAAAAGAGGACAAGATGACGCAACAGATTCAACAAGAAAAGTTTCCTTATCTTCTGATAAAATAAGAGAAAGCCGATTTCGCGGTAGAATTAGCACAGCTAGCAACAAAGAAAATGAAAAAACTGTTCAGAAAATTGAACATTCACCGAGAATCGAAAAAATAAATCATCAGGTTGAAGAGCAAGAGCAGGCTGAAAAACGTTCTACTGATTTTTACGAGAAGATGTTAGAAAAAGCAGAGCAAGAAAAAAGTGACAGGAAAAAGAACCGCAAAAAAGATTTAGAACCTACTGTATTTAGAAAGATTAATCAGAAGTTCGATTCTTTGCAGGAAGAAAACCTACCTAAGAAGCGGTCAGCAAGTGAGGAGAACAATTTGAAGAAAACGAGACGACGCAAAGAAGATCGCGTAGTTCGTAAAATCGTGTATGTATTAACGATTGCAATGTTAATTATCGCTGGAATTGTTGTGATTTCTGGCTACAATTATGTTAGTGCAGGCTTGAAGCCTCTAGATACGAATGATAGTAAGTTGGTCCAAGTTCAAGTACCAAGTGGTTCATCGAATCGTCAAATTGGAGAAATTTTACAGCGAGATGAAGTTATTCGAAGTGGTCTAATTTTTAACTTCTATACAAAATTTAAAAACTTAACCAATTTTCAATCAGGTTATTATCATTTTTCAGCTGATATGAGCTTAGATAAGATTAGTAAAGAGTTGCAGCAAGGTGGTAGTGCTGAACCGTTAGATGATGCCACTAAGCTGACAATTCCGGAAGGTTACGATGTGGATCAGATTGGTACCTTGATCGCGAAGAAATCTGATTTCAAAAAAGATGATTTCATTAGTTTAATGCAAGATCAAGATTTCTTCTCTGAATTAGAGGCTGCTTATCCAAATCTTTTAACAGATGCTGGAACGGCTACGGATGTTCGTTATCGTTTGGAAGGCTATTTATTCCCAGCGACGTATAATGTTCACAGCGATACAACATTGAAAGACTTAGTCTATCAAATGGTTGATGCGACGAATAATATTTTAAGCCCATATTATAGCCAAATTACTGAAAAAGGCTTAAATGTTCAAGAAGTAATGACTCTAGCATCGTTAGTGGAAAAAGAAGGGGTAACTGAGTCTGATCGTAAGAACATCGCTCAAGTCTTCTTTAACCGAATTGATGCCGGTATGGCCTTACAGTCAGATATTTCAATTCTTTATGCTCTTGGTGAGCACAAAGAAAATGTGACTTACAAAGATACTGAAGTGGATTCACCGTATAACTTGTATGTAAACTTAGGCTATGGTCCAGGACCATTTGATAATCCAAGTGAGCAAGCAATTCAGGCAGTCTTAAATCCGACAGCAAATGATTACTATTATTTTGTTGCAGATACTTCAACCGGTAAAGTTTATTACGCTGAAACGTATGACGAACATTTGGCTTTAGTAGAAAAATATGTAAATAACTAAGAAACAATTTACAACTGAAGAATAACGTGGTAATCTTTTGAGGATTATACTTCAAAAGATTACCTTTTTGTAATTTTTTGTATGAAGGAGATTTTTAAATGGTAGAAAAAACATACCCGATGACTCATGAGGGAAAAGCAAAGTTAGAAGAAGAGTTAGAACAATTAAAGACTGTGAAACGTGGAGAAATTATCGAACGAATTAAAATTGCTAGAAGTTTCGGTGATTTATCGGAAAACTCCGAATATGAATCTGCTAAAGATGAACAAGCATTTGTTGAAGGACGTATCAATACATTAGAGAATATGATTCGTTTTGCTGAAATTATCGATAATGATAACGTTGATAACGATGTCATCTCTATCGGAAAAACAGTGACATTCATTGAATTACCCGATGGCGATGAAGAACAATATACCATCGTTGGGAAAGCAGAAGCTAATCCATTAACAGGTAAAATTTCAAACGACTCACCGATTGCTCAAGCATTAATTGGTAAAAAAGTTGGTGACAGTGTTGCTATTAGTACGCCTGGTGGCGATATGCAAGTGAAGATTGAAAAAGTAGAACAAATTTAAGCTGAGGCATTTGCCTTAGCTTTATTTTTTGGCTGATATCCTTCTTAGGTCCCATAGTAATTTTAAATTTTTAACAGTAATATATAATTAAGAAACTTTCAGAAAGGATGATTGGGTGAAAAATCCTTGGCGCTTCTTTTTATTGATAGAAGCATTATTAGCGATTCTTCTACTTTGGCAATTAGCATCAAATACCGCTGTTTTAGTGATGTTTATTTTTGGTGTTTTAAATATTTATTGGGCTTTAAGAAAAAATCGCAAGCGACGATTCCAACTAATTTTGGGATCGGTTATTTTAGCTTTATGTTTAGTCAATTCACCAGCTACTTGGGCAATGTTGATATTTGGTGTATCTTTTATTTTCTTAAAAGGGGCAGAAATTGCTGGTGTTAATTTTTCTAGTTATTTTTCAAAAAATAAAAAAGCCATCATAATGGTTGAAGCTGTTGAGCCCACCGGTCATCATGGAGAAAAGAAGAAACAAAATTGGATGGGCAGCGAAAGAATCGGCAATGAAATATTTGAATGGGATGATATTAACCTGTCCGTATTTGCTGGTGATACCATTATTGATTTAGGAAATACATTATTACCAAAAGAAGACAATGTAGTTCTGATTCGAAAAGGCTTTGGGCGAACACGTATCATAGTGCCAGATGGAGTCGGAATTATGTTAGAACATGCAAGTATTTACGGAAAAATTGAATTTGATCACGAGGAAACATTACTTAAGAATGAATCGATTAAAATTTATAGTGAAGACTATGATCAAACACCTCGTCGCTTAAAATTAGTCACCAACACATTATTTGGAGATGTTGAGGTGATACGTGCATGACAGGAAAATATGGTAAGCTACAACTTGCCTTTTATTCTGGATTAACGACTTTTTTGATTATTATTACGACTCTTTTTCTATATATGTATGCAATTGGTCGTAAGCAACTAATTGCCCAATTGTTTTCAGCTAGAATTTTCTATTTACCTATTTTCTTTCACCTAATAGTTATTTCGCTGACAGCAGGAATTGTAGTGTACGGGATTATTACTTTTATCCAAAAAAGGCAGATTGGTCGCGTTGCAGAAAAACTGGAACGATTAGCATCAGGAGATTATGACCATCCTTTATTAGATCGACAGTTGGGACAAAGTCATGAATTAGAAAATATTAATCAGGATATAAAAACTTTACAAAAAAAATTAGTATCAGTCAGTCGTGAGCTACAGCAATTAAGTAGTCAGCCACAACTATTTGATGGTTTGACAAAAGAAAAAATTCTGGAAGAAGAACGGCATCGTTTGGCCCGAGAATTACACGATTCCGTATCGCAACAGCTTTTTGCAGCGATGATGATGCTGTCTGCACTAAATGAACAAGCGCAAGTTGCTAAAGAATTAGAAATTTACAAAAAACCGCTAGCGACTGTGGTAGATATTATCAATGCTGCTCAATCTGAAATGCGGGCATTATTGTTACATTTACGACCAGTAAATCTTGAAGGCAAAAGCTTAAAACAAGGTATTGAGCAATTATTGAGAGAATTACAAACGAAGATTTCAATTAAATTAAATTGGAATATTGAAGATTTGAAAGTCACCTCAGGGATAGAAGATCAGATTTTCAGAGTAGTCCAAGAAATTTTGTCTAATACATTACGTCATGCCAAAGCCAGCGAGTTAGAAGTCTATTTGAAAATTGTCGGACCAACTTTAATTTTACGGGTTGTTGATGATGGAGTAGGTTTTGACCCTGAAGACGATCATGCTGGAAGCTATGGATTAAGAAATATTCGTGAACGAATAGCAAGTATTGGTGGTTCTACCAAAATTATAAGTTTTAAAGATCAAGGAACCAGTGTTGAAATAAAAGTACCGATTGTGAAGGAGGCAGAAGATGATACGAGTGTTGTTAGTGGATGATCATGAGATGGTGCGCTTAGGAGTGTCTTCATACTTATCGATTCAAAATGATATTGAAGTTGTTGGTGAAGCTGAAAATGGGGAAGATGGCTATCTTAAAGCCATGGATTTGAAACCTGATGTAATTTTAATGGATTTAGTGATGGAAGTGATGGATGGAATTGAATCCACTAAGAAGATTCTGGCTGATTGGCCAGAAGCCAAGATATTAATTGTGACTAGTTTCATTGATGATGAAAAAGTTTATCCTGCAATTGAAGCTGGCGCATCTGGCTATTTATTAAAAACTTCAACAGCTCATGAAATTGCAGATGCAATCCGAGCAACTTTTCAAGGTGAACGAGTTTTAGAACCAGAAGTGACAACTAAAATGATGGAACAAATGTCCAATCGCAATCGACGCTTTTTACATCAAGAATTAACGAACCGCGAAGAAGAAATTCTAATGCTTATTTCTCAAGGGATGAGCAATCAAGAAATCGCAGATGAATTGTTTATTACTCTCAAGACAGTTAAAACCCACGTTTCAAATATTTTAGCAAAGTTAGAAGTCGAAGATCGAACACAAGCAGCCATTTATGCTTTTAAACATGGGTTGATAAAATAGAGAGTTCTCTATTTTATCGACTCTTTCTTTTTGTTATACTAAGTAAAGCATAAAGGAGACTAACAAACATGAAACGTAGTTTTGCAATTGTAGGTTTGGGCCGTTTTGGTGGCAGTATTTGTCGGACCTTGGTAGAATCAGGGCAAGAAGTCCTAGCTATTGATAACAATGAAGATCGAGTAAATGAATATATGAACATTGCTACACACGCTGTTGTAGCTAATGCACAGGATGAAATGACGTTGCGGTCGTTAGGTATTCGCAATTTTGATTATGTCATTGTGGCGATTGGTGAAGATATTCAAGCAAGTATCTTAGTTACTTTGATGGTTAAAGAAATGGGTGTACCAACAGTTTTAGCAAAAGCACAGAACGAATACCATGCGCGAGTCTTAGAAAAAATTGGTGCGGATCGGGTCGTCCATCCAGAAAGAGATATGGGGAATCGAATTGCCCATAATTTGGTATCTCGAAATATTTTGGATTATTTGGAGTTGTCAGATGAATATTCTTTGGCTGAGATCGTGGTAACCAATCGTAAATTCTATGGGAAAACCATCCAGGAATTGGATTTTCGCCAACGCTTTGATTTAAATATAGTTGCAATTAGACGAGTTGGAAAGAAAGAGCCGATTGTTACACCAACAGCTGATGAAGTTGTTTTACAAGACGATCATCTTGTTGTAATAGGTAAGGACGTTAGCATTGATTATTTAGATGAAAAAATGAATGGATAGGAGTTCTTACAAATGAAATTAACAATTACACCGAAAGCTTTAAATTGGTTCAAATCAGAAATTGAAGTAGCAGATGGTCAAGGTATTAGATTTTTTGGTAAAGTATACGGAAGTACACAAGTTCATGAAGGTTTTTCGGTTGGAATGTCTGTGGACACACCAGAAAATATTTTAGCTGAGACAACAGAAGACGGATTACTATTTTTTGCCGATGAAGCAGATGAATGGTTTTTTAAAGGCTATGACTTAGTAGTTGACTATGATGAAAAATTAGATGAACCGAAATATGAGTTCAACGAAGCATAAAGGGTGAGAACATGATATCAGTAATTATTCCTTGTTTTAATGAAGAGGAAGCGATTCCTCTTTTTTTTGCGGAGATGGAAAAAATAAAATCACAAACAGGTCATTCGATTGAGTATATATTTGTCAATGATGGCTCTAAGGATCATACGCTTTTAGTTATGCGTAATTTGGCCCGCAAATATGAGTATGTTCGCTATCTGTCTTTTTCTAGAAATTTTGGGAAAGAAGCTGCTTTATATGCCGGCTTACAAAATGCGCAGGGTGATTTAGTGACTGTGATGGATGTGGATTTACAAGATCCTCCAGAATTATTGCCTGAAATGGTGAAAATGATTGAATCATCTGATATAGATTGTGTTGGTACTCGGAGAGGTGATCGAAGTGGAGAACCGCCGATTCGCAGTTTTTTTGCTAAGAAGTTTTATCAGCTGATTAATAAAATAAGCGATACTGAAATGGTCGATGGTGCTAGAGACTATCGCTTAATGACACGGCAGATGGTAACTGCTGTTTTAGAATTAACTGAATACAATCGTTTTTCTAAAGGATTATTTAGCTGGGTGGGTTTCAAAACGGAATATCTGTCATTTGAAAATAGAGAACGCTCGGCTGGCGAAACTACTTGGTCTTTTTGGAAATTATTTAACTATTCAATTGATGGCATTGTCAATTTTTCAGATGCTCCTTTAAACATTGCTTCATTTGTGGGTGCATTTTCCTGCTTTGTTTCAATTATCGCGATGATTTTTATTGTAGTAAGAGCAGTTTTATACGGTGATCCGACTGCAGGATGGCCTTCGATGGTGTCAATCTTTTTATTTATTGGTGGCTTACAATTGCTTTGCTTGGGAATTATCGGCAAGTATATCGGGAAAATATTTTTGGAAACAAAAAAACGCCCCGTCTATATCGTAAAGGAAACAGAAAAAGACTTGAATTAATTGGATATTTCGTGAAATAAATAATGAGTAAAGCACTTATACTCGTCAGAGTGTGTATCTATTACTTAGTCGTTGCCGTTTTGTTTGAGCTATCAAGTTTATATTTTATACAAACATTTTTCTATCCAATGTAACAGTAGAAATTATTGAGTTAATATTCAAGTAACTAGTACAACTGGACTAATTAGGTTCGGTTGTTTTTTTGCTTTTTAAACTATTATTAAAGTTTTTCTGACCTGTCATTATTGGCTTAAGATATGTTATAGTATAACCTGATTTAATTGCAAAATTTATAAATTGATTTGGAGTTTTAGACTGAGATGATAGAAAAAAAAGTTCGGAAATATCCTTTTATAACAATATTAATTGCCAGCTTATTTATGGTGTTACAGCGAGTTTTGACTTCGGCTACGGTCATTCCGAGTTTTAGTGGAAATCCTGATCGCTTTTATCTTTATCAAACAATTTATTGTATCTTTTTTATTGGTTTAAATTTAATCCCACTTTATTTTGGCTACTATCAGAAAAAAATCCGTAAAACTTCTTTGGTTCATCGATTAAGTCGTTATTTATTACTTTATATAGTAATGGCTTTATCCTCAAATTTATTTTTCATGGCGTTAAGAGGGTCATTTGACATTAAAAACTATTGGATGATTTTATTTCCCATTAGTCAAAATTATTTTCAATACGCGGTAGCGTGTGTCTTATTATTGCTGGCCTTACCTTACTTAGTTGATTATTTAGATAAAATAAACGAAACGTTATTCAAACGCGGGATGATCGTTGCGACAATTGCCTTGATTGGTCTACCTACTTTATTTAGTAATGATTTATGGAACTTTGGTCTTCGCGGTGAAAATATTTTATGGTTACTTTATCTCGTTATTTTAGGCTATACGTTTCAACGCTTTGATATAATTAAAAAAATAAATCATCCGAAACGTCATTTGTTTTTTAGCTTGGCTGCGATGATTGGTTCTGTTTTTCTGATGGCACAAGTCTCCTTGGCGGTCCATAATGACGGCTCAAGTGCTACGAGATTTGTGGTACCTTATTCCATTTTTGCGATGTATTATACTATAAGTTTATTTGTTAATTTAGAGAAATGGCAAAATAAATCTCAGCATTTTTTTGTTTCTGGGAGATTATTGGCTACGTTCCTGATTGCAATACAAGTTGTTATCAATTGGCGTTTAACTACTTTTAGCGTGGCGACTTATTATCGTGATGCAATGCCTCATTTAAAAATGATGTGGGTTTGGGCTATTTGTTTGTTTACTTTGATGTATTTAACAGCTGTATTAGTTTTTACTATAGCTGGTTATTACTTACAAGGAACACGCCCATTTATATTTTTAGAACAAAAGTTAAGCTTTAGTTCTTTGGCACAGCTAAAAGCCAAAGCTGAAAAATTGATTCATTGGATCGGCGGAAAAAAACGTTTACTATATGTGGTTGGCTTCTTTTATTTGTTTACGATTGGTCAGATGTTTTTACTATCTGGTAACCAGATTGCTGTAAGTGTTTCTAATACAGTCAACGCCTATTTTTATATTCTTTTTCATCGGCAATCAGCAATCCTTTTAAATGTACTTGTTATTGTCCTTTTCTTCTTATTACTTTTTTACGTGACCAATCGTTATTGGTATTCGTTTATTTTTACAATTTTAGCCGATTTGCTAATTACCATCTCTAATTTTCTTAAAATGTCTTTAAGAGAAGAGCCGATTTTACCTTCTGACATGACGATGATTAGTGGCATGAATGAAATTTTAAATTATGTCAATCCGGTTATTATAGTAGCGGCTATCATAATATTAATTGCTTTTGCCTATTCAGCAATCCGCTTAGAACGGCGGGCTAAAAAGATGTACCGCATTAAATTCGGTTGGAAAAATAAACTTATAAAAATAGGTTTGATTTTATTATTCTTTGGCAGTCTTGGTTTTGTAAATCACAAAGATTCGCCGTCGTATCTATTATTTAATTTTTTCAGAATTAATCGTTACTTTTATAATCAAAAATTAGGGGCCCAAATTAACGGTCCGATTCTTCAATTTTTAAATAATGTTGATACGACCGTCATGGATGAACCTGAAGGATATTCAAAAGAAAAAATTGAGGAAATTATGGCGAAATACAATGGCGAGGCAAATCAAATTAACCAAGAAAGACAAAATTGGGCGAATAATCAAACAGTTATTTTTAATTTAAGTGAAAGTTTTAGTGATCCGGCAAGGGTGCCAAATATTGAAGTAGATGGTAATCCAATCAAATATATTTTGAATATGAAGAAGAAAACCACCAGTGGTTTGATGCTGTCAAATGGATACGGTGGGGGAACTGCTAATATGGAATGGGCCTCACTGACAAGTTTAGATATTAGTAATTTATCGCCCACTTTACCGACACCGTATACACAATTAGTTGAAAAACAAAAGAGTGCGCCCAATATTACTAATTTATTTGATGAAAGTGTTGCAATTCATCCTTACGTGGCAACTCTGTATAATCGAATTGGCGTTTATCAAAAATTTGGTTTTGATAAATTTTATTACGAAGGTGCTACTGAAAATAAACTTAAATTCATGGAGACGATCGATAATAGCCCTTACGTTTCCGATGAATCAGCTTATAAAGACACGTTAGAAGTCTTGAATGGTAATCTTTCAACTTCACAATTTATTCAGTTGTCTACCATGCAAAATCATATGCCGTATGAGCAAGATTATTATGAAGCCAATGATTATTCTTTCATTGGGCCAGCTGTGATTGATAGCCGTAAAAATGAGTTAAATACTTATATGCAAGGAATCCATTACACTGATGAAGCAGTCAAAGGATTTATTAAAGCAATTGATCAAATTCAAAAACCAATTACTTTCGTTTTTTATGGCGATCATTTGCCATCGCTTTATAGTGGAAATAATATGGCAACTTACGGTTTAGAACAACACGAAACTGATTTCTTTATTTACAATAACAAATATAGTCGTGAACAAAATAAGAAATTAGCAAATAAAATTGTATCACCGTATAATTTCTCTGCTCTAGCTTTAGAGCAAGCAGGGATAAAAGTGACGCCTTATTATGCTTTGATCACTGAGCTAACTAATCAAGTGTTGCCTTCAACAACAGATCCAGCCGCCAGCGTTTCAAACAACTATAACGGTGAGAAAGTTTTTATTACCAAGAATAATAAAATTTTAGCAGAAAAAGATTTGTCTAAAAAACAACGAGATATTTTAAGGGATTACACCCTGATTGAATATGATTTAACTGCCGGTAATCAATACAGTGCTGCTTGGGCAGAACAAAAAGTTAATCAATAAAAAATGGTTCACTCTGCATGAGAGTGAACCATTTTTTAATATCCTTTTTTCAAACTGACTTGGTTTTTAGCTAAACTACCATCTTTAACAAAGCTGGTTAGGTTTGGCAAGAAAATCTGCATTAACTTTGTTTGAAAATGTTTTGTTAAGCCTGAAATGTGAGGAGTAATTAAAAGATTATCTAATTCCCATAAAGGGCTATCTGCTGGCAACGGTTCTGCTTCAAAAACATCTAAAGCGGCAAAAGCAATGGTCTTATTTTGTAGAGTTTCTGTGAGTTCACGTGTATGAACAGTATCACCACGGCCAACATTTATAAAAATTGCTGAAGGTTTCATTTGACTAAATAAATCGTTATTAAAGATATGGAAAGTATCATCTGTGCCTGGTAAAATTCCAACCACAATATCCATTGTTTGTATAATTTTCGCAAGATTTTTCATGGAATACGTTTCGATAAAGCCATCCACGGTATGTCCTGTTGTATTAATTCCAAAAGGATTGACTCCTAAACTGACTACTGATTTTGCTAACTTTTCTCCAATATGTCCGGTACCGATCACTAGCATGTTCTTTCCAGATAGTTGATCGTAATGAATATCATCAGTATCCCAAGTGTGAGCAAGCTGATTTTTCTGAGCGGTATTTAAGCCACGATAATAGGAAAGAATTACTCCAATCACGTGTTCAGAGATTGAAATACTATGAAGACCGCTGGCATTGGTTAAAAGAATACCTTTCTTCTCAAACTCTTTCAGTGGTAAATAGTCTACACCGGCTGAAATAGCTTGAACCCACTTCAACGGTGAAAGTGCTAATAGTTGTTGTTCATTCTTTTTATCCCAACCAACCGAGATTTCAACAAATTCTAAGTCTTCATCTATTAAAGTTGTTTTGACACGATATTCAGTTGCACTAGCTTTAATTTTTTCAATAAACTCTGCTCGATAGTTTCCTTGGATAAAAATTATTGGTTTTGTCATTTCACTATCACCTCGAAGAATATTGTACCAGAGAAACATCAAAAAAACTCCTCACAAAATTGTAAGGAGTTAGGCACCAGGTAATTTAACGTTAGGAAAGCCTCTGCTAGCAGTAAAGAAGATAAACATACTAATAATTGTAATCAATAAGCTATAGTCAAACTGTGGCTGAAAAAATAAAATAATCATCGACAAGACGGTAGGGATTGCCGCACAAAAGATAATTGTCTTAAAACAATCTAAGAAACCAACACTTTTGAGACGCATCCGCGCAAAGATCCAAGCAGCAAACGAAATAAACACAATGGTCACAGCTAGGCTAATCAAAGTAGGATAAATACCGGCAACCAGCATCAAAATTGGTAACCAGCCAGGTAAATTGACATTTTGAATGGCTGATTTTAATTTTTGGCTAGTTAAACCTTTAAAAGGTTGCTGATTATAAGAAAATTTTAAAACGTTGTCACCTAAAACAGAGGTGCTGATACCACCATAATCTGGTAAAGCCAAAATCGCTTCTTTTTTTAGTAAACCAATACTAAAATAATTTCCGACTAAATCATTTTTGACATCTTTTTCACTACGAGAACCATCAGGATCAAAAGTAAAAATAATTGAGTTTGTTTGGTAAATAAAGCCATTTGCATCATTGTCAGCAGCTTTAATCTCTCCATCACTGATAGTAAAATCAGGAATTCGTTCGACTATCTTTAAGCTGTCGGCTTTGATTTCTTTTAAAACATCGATTGCTTGAAAGACGCTAGGGATTGCCAATAACACACTGAGTACTAGTAAATAAATAATTGCCTTCCAAAAAGGGGTATCTTTAGCACCTTTTAAATCTGAAAAATGAAAAAAACTGCCTTTAATTAATTGACGAAAAGTCATTTTATCGCTCCATTTCTATATTCAATCAATATTGTAGCGAAGTCATAGTTAAATCACAAGCTAAAAAGATAAGATTTATCAAATGGAATTGACCATTTATAATGATTTGAGGTAAGGTACAAAGGAATAAAATAAAAAGGTGAAGAAAATGAAAATTTATCAGAAGTTTAAAACATATTTAGAAGAAAAAAAATTATGGGAAGTATTTATTTATTTGTTTTTCGGTGGCTTGGCTACTTTAGTCAATATTGTAACTTTTCAAGTTGCACAACAAGGTTTTGATTTAAGTTGGACCGTTTCTAATACTATCTCTTGGGTCTGTTCGGTATTATTTGCATTTGTCACTAATAAGTTATGGGTATTTCATTCAAAAACGGAGAGTTTTACTGCACTGACTTGGGAATTTGCTAAATTTATTTTGGCAAGATTGCTTTCTTTTGCCATGGACATGGCTTGTATGTTTCTATTTATCGATATCTTGTCCACTGGGAATCTGATTGCAAAAATCGTGACCCAAGTAGTAGTAGTAGTAGCAAATTACTTTTTTAGCAAGCTATTTATATTCAAAAAAGTGGAGATTATTGAAGACGAGAAACCGAATTCATCACCGCGTTAAGCATATCTTTTGAAGATATTTGCTAAGTTAGGTACAATAATTATTGTAATGATATTAAAGGAGGAAACTTAACATGGCTTATACTTTACCAGAATTACCTTACGGATACGATGCATTGGAACCTTATATTGATGTAGAAACAATGCATTTACATCATGACAAACACCACAATACTTATGTGACAAACTTAAACGCAGCAATTGAGAAATATCCAGAATTAGGCGAACAATCAATTGAAGATTTGGTTGCAAACTTAAATGAAGTACCTGAAGATATTCGAACTGCTGTACGTAATAATGGTGGTGGACACGTAAACCACAGTTTCTTCTGGAAAATTTTAGCACCAAATGCTGGTGGGCAACCAACTGGTGAAATCAAAGATGCAATTGAAGCTTATGGTGGATTTGAAAAATTAAAAGAAGATTTTAAAGTAGCAGCAACTGGCCGCTTCGGTTCTGGCTGGGCATGGGTTGTAGTAAAAGATGGCAAATTAGCAATCACTTCTACAGCAAACCAAGATTCGCCATTAACAGATGGTTTAATACCAGTTATTGGTTTAGATGTTTGGGAACATGCTTATTACTTGAAATATAAAAATGTACGTCCAGACTATATCGCAGCTTTCTGGGAATTAGTAAACTGGGATCAAGCAAACAAAAACTTAGCAGCAGCTAAATAATATATTCATCTTAAAGAGACTGATTTTTAATCGGTCTCTTTTTTTGGTTGAAGTTTGTGATATAATGAATTTTGTCTGGTTTTTCTATGAGGAAATTTCTTTAAGTTTTATTTATATCAAACAGACGCATTTGATAATTGATTGAATCGTTAGAAAGATTGTGAGAAAATAAACCGACAAATCGTTGGATGAGGTGTATTATGAAGCTTTGGAAAAAAATTGTGGTAACACTGATTTTATTAATAAATGTAGCTGCTGGTGCAGGAACTTATTACTTCGCTAAAGTTACTAGTGATGCTAGTAGCGCAGTCAACAGCATTCGAAAGACAATTGACCGTGATAGTGATAATTCAACTGCGGATATAAATAATAATGAACCATTCTCAATTTTATTGATGGGAACAGATACTGGTGACTTAGGTCGGACAGAACAAGGGCGATCAGACAGTATGATGGTGGTCACATTAAATCCAGAACAGAAAAAATCAACGATAGTTAGTCTAGAACGTGATATTTTAACTGAAATCGTCGGTTACGGCGGGGAAGATAAATTAAACGCAGCTTATGCATACGGCGGAACAAAAATGGCGATGGACACAATTGAAAATTTATTGGACATCCCTTTAGATCATTATGTTGTCATCAATATGAAAGGTCTGAAAGATTTAGTTGATGCTGTTGGCGGAATCACAGTTAATAATAAGTACGATTTTGAATTAGATGGTATCTCATTAACTGCAGGAAAACATACTTTGAATGGTGAGCAAGCTTTAGCCTTTGCTCGTTACCGCTATGAAGATCCTGATGGCGATATTGGTCGACAAAAACGTCAACGCCAAGTTGTAACCAAAATTCTAAGAAAAGTAATGTCGATGGATGGAGTCAGCAATTACCGCAAAATTTTAAAAGCTGTTCAAAAAAATGCTGAAACTGATTTAACTTGGGATGAAATGTTAGATATTGGCACCAACTACTTACCAGCTTTTGAAAATATTGAACAAAAACAATTACAAGGAACCAACCAAATTATTAATGAAATTTATTACCAAATTTTAGGCACCTCTGAATTATTAGATGTTCAAAATACTCTGAAAGAACAACTAGGTATTCAAACATCAGATACATTACCGAATTTAGAAGATTCTGATCAGTCCCAACTATTTAATAATGATGGTGGCACGGCTACAAGTGATACTTATTCAGATTCATATGGTACGGATAATGGTTATGATTCTAGCTATGTTGATCCAAACTACGTTGATCCGAATACACAGTATGATCCGAATTACGGAACCGGCTATTAAAATATTTTAAAAAATATAGTGACCTTCGAAAGTTAGATTTTTAGCTAACTTCCGAAGGTCACTCTTTTTATTTTTTAGTTAATTTCACAACTACTTCACAACGAGCAGTCTGGGGGAACATATCGACAGATTGTAAATAATTCACCTGATATGTTTTAGCCAGTATCACCAAATCTCTTGCTAAGGTTGAAACATTGCAAGATACGTAAACCAATTGTGGACTTGGTTGTTTTACTAAGGCTTGCAATAATTTTTGATCCAATCCAGTTCGTGGCGGATCGACAACAATTGCATCAGGCGAAAAACCTTCTGCTAACCATTTTGGTAATAAATCTTCCGCTGTACCTACTTCATAACGAGTATTTTTTAGACCTAAAGCTTCAGCATTTTTTTTCGCATCATCAATAGCTTGAGCAATAGTGTCCATCCCACGAACTTCCTTCACTCGGTCTGCTAACGATAATCCAATTGTGCCCACACCACAATAAGCATCGACGACTTTTTGTTGCGGGGTTAGTTCTAGTGCTTTCAAAGCCTCTTGATATAAAACTTTTGTTTGAAAAGGATTTAATTGGAAGAAGGCTCGTGGAGAAAGTTCAAAAGCGACTTGATTAATTTTTTCATCAATTACACTTTTTCCCCATAAATGAATGGTTTCATCTCCCATAATCACAGAAGTTTTTTTGTCTTGAATATTTTGCATGATGGAAACTACTTCTGGTAAACGTTGATTGATTTCACGAATCAATGGATTAATTTTCGGTAGTTTTTTAGTTTTTGAAATAAAAACAATTTGAACCTCACCAGTTTCAATTCCAATGCGAACCATAATAGTTCGTAAAATTCCCGCGTTTTTCTTTTCATCGTAAATGGGGAAATCATATTTAGTTAATAACTGAGTGACGACATTCATAACTTTTTGAGTTGTTGGCTCTTGGACTAAGCAATCTGTGATTGGCACCAGTTCATGAGACTCTGCTTGATACAATCCAGCTTCAACTTTTTTTAATTGTTGATTATAGCGTAACTGAAATTGTGCCTTGTTACGATAGTGCCAAGGTTCTTCCATACCAATGGTGTCTTTTAGTAGATACTTTTGATAATTTGCTGGTTTATATTTTTCTAAAGCTTGGGCCAACAAATCTTTTTTATAGACTAATTGCTGTTGATAGGCTAAATGCTGAATTTGGCAGCCACCACAAGTTTCGTAGACAGGACAAGGTGGTGTAATTCGATGCTTACTAGCTTCATTTACTGTGACTAATTCTGCTTCTGCAAAGCGAGGTGTAGCTTTAGTAACTTTGGCAATTATTTTTTCACCAGGTAAGGCGCCAGTCACAAAAACAATCATTTTCTTGTAATAAGCGATGCCTTCACCGTTAATTCCCAGTCGTTTTATCTTTAAATTTAAAGTTTGATTTTTCGTTAATTGAACAGCCATAATCTGCCCCTTTCTGGCTATTATTTTAGCATATTTTTCAGAATAAAAATTTTTTATGTTAAAATGAATCTTTGAATGGGGGATTTACATGTTAACCATTGTGAAAGTTAGTAAAGGACGAGGAAACTATTATAATATTGAAGTTTCCAACGGAGAAAAAGTTCGCGTATCAGAAGATACATTAATCGATTTTCGTTTGTTAAAGGATCAGGAAATTGATCAGGAGACGCTAACAGAAATAAAAAATGCTAGTCGTCAGGATATCGGTTTTCAATTGGCGCTAAATTACTTAAGTTATCAATTGCGGACCGAAATGGAGATCCGTAAATACTTGAAAGATAATGAGATCCCAAAAGAAGACCGCCATTTAATTGTGCAGCGATTAGTTGAAATGAATTTATTAGATGATGAGAATTTCGCTGAAAGTTATGTTCGAACTCAGATGCGTCTAGGTGATAAAGGACCCAAAATTTTAGCCCAAAAACTGAAACAAAAGGGTATTTCCAATCAATTAGTAGAAACAACACTGGCTAAGATTAGTTTATCTGATCAGCAAGATTTAGCTTTACAAGTTGCTAATAAAGCCTTAAAAAAATATCGAGGGAAAAGCAGTCGAGAAACCACGACTAAAATATTTCAATATTTACTGCAAAAGGGTTTTAGTGGGGACGTGATTGATTTTGCGATTGCTGAACTTGATTTTAGTGATGTCATAGAACAAGAGTCAGAAGCATTAATCAATCAAGGTGAAAAACTTTGGCGTAGTAATCAGCGGTTTGAATTAAGTAAAAGAAAACAAAAAGTGAAACAAAGCCTATATCAAAAAGGATTTCAATTAGATCAAATTGATACCTTTATTCGAGAAAAAGAGGACGCCGAAACTAGTGAATAAAAATATAGAAAATTGGGATGCCAAAAAAATTGCTAACTTTCAAAAAGATTTTTTGGCTTGGTATGATGACAATAAAAGAAATTTACCTTGGCGTTTTAATACTGATCCTTATAGAATTTGGATTTCAGAAATCATGTTGCAGCAAACCCGGGTTGATACGGTAATTGATTATTTTTATCGATTTATGGAAACATTTCCGACGATTGAGGATTTGGCTAATGCACCAGAAGATAAATTATTAAAAATCTGGGAAGGTTTAGGTTATTATTCTCGAGCTAGAAATATTCAAACAGCTGCCAAACAAATTATGACTGAATTTCACGGTGAATTTCCTAAAACGGTAGAGGAAATTGGAGGTTTAAAAGGAATAGGACCTTATACTACCGGTGCAATTGGGAGTATCGCCTTTGATTTACCTGAGCCAGCAGTTGATGGTAATGTGATGCGGGTGGTTAGTCGATTATTTCTAATTGAAGATGATATTGCTAAAGCCAGTAGCCGAAAAATTTTTGATGTAGCGATGCGTAAAATTATTAGTCATGAGCATCCAGGAGATTTTAACCAAGCAATGATGGATTTAGGTTCTAGTATTTGTACACCGACAAATCCCGATTGTGATAATTGTCCAATTCAACAATACTGTCTCGCCTATCAAGAAAATCGGCAAACAGAATTTCCAATTAAATCTAAAAAGGCCAAACCAAAGGATTCATATTTTGTCGCTGGTGCAATCGAAAATGGGCGAGGAGAATTTTTACTTGAAAAAAGAGCTGAGACTGGCTTGTTAGCAAACATGTGGACTTTTCCAATGGAAGAAATTTCGCAAGAAAAATTCGCTCAGTTAAAGATTAATTTCTCTGAAGAACAGTTAGATTTATTTGAGGTAGCGGAAGACACAGCCAATTTTCTAGTTGATTATCCAGTTGTCTGGCAAAAAAAAGTAGTAGGGGAAGTGAAGCATATTTTCACTCATCTACGGTGGCACATTTTAGTTTTTTACGGAAGAAATACGACAGATGTTTCAGGAACTTGGGTAAAATCAAACGATTTTGATGATTTTGTCTTTCCTAAACCCCAGCAAAAAATGGTTGATTTACTAGAAAACGTTTTACTTAGAAAAGATTAGTAGGCAAGCTCTTGATTTATTGCTATAATAATTTCGATGTCGGTGTGATAACACCCAAACAAATGCAAAGGTTTCTTTGCTGAGGGAAGGGTAGCTATGAAGATTCCAAAAGAAGGAGAGTTTATAACCATCAAAAGTTATAAACACGACGGCAGTTTGCATCGAACGTGGCGCGATACCATGGTATTAAAGACAAGTGAGTGTTCAATTATCGGCCTAAATGACCACACGTTAGTGACAGAGTCAGATGGGCGTAGATGGGTCACTCGAGAACCAGCGATTGTTTATTTTCACCAAAAATACTGGTTCAATATTATAGCAATGATCAGAGAGAAGGGCGTATCCTATTATTGTAATCTAGCTTCACCTTATTTATTAGATGAAGAAGCTTTGAAGTACATTGACTATGACTTAGATGTCAAAGTGTTTCCTGATGGGGAAAAACGTCTATTAGACGTTGATGAGTACGAAGCTCATAGTAGACAAATGCATTACTCGAAAGAAATTGATTTTATTTTGAAAGAGAATGTTAAGATTCTTGTCGATTGGATTAATAATGAAAAAGGTCCATTTTCTGACGGCTATATTGATATTTGGTATGACCGCTACCAGCAATTGTCGCGGAAATAAAATTAAAACGTTGAGGCAGATGCCCCAACGTTTTTTTTATATATCTTTTCTCATGTGTATATGGTCAAGGTTTGCATCTAAAAAGATATCTCCATAGCTTTGATAACCACGTTTTTCATAAAAGCCTTCTGCAGTTAACTGGGCACTTAACTCAATCGTGGTGAATTCCTGCTCTTTAGCAAATCTTTCGACTTCATCAATTAACTTTTCTCCTAAATGCTGTCCTCGATAATTTGGTAAAACAGCCATTCTTTGTAATTTTGCAATGGTTTCTTCTAAGGGAAGTAAACGAACAGTCGCAATTGGCTGCCCATCTGCTAAATATAAAACAAAATGGATACTGTAAGCTTCATCTTTATCGACTTCAAAATCCAAAGGAACATTCTGCTCATCTACAAAAACTTCATGACGGATGCGTAAAGCGTCCAAATAAATATCGCTCATCGTATCTCTGGTAATTAAAATTTTCATATTTTTCTTCCTTTCACACTCTGACGCTAAAATAATTTGCGCAACTGTTGTATACTATAAACTAAATTCTAAGAAAGGAGTAGATAAATGTTTGAAAAAGTAAAAAGTTCAAAATTAATGTTTTGGTCCTTAGAAATTTTAATCATTGCTTGTTTGATTTTTATTTCTAGTAAAATTGATTTCATTTTCCAACCGATTGGCACTTTTTTTACTACTTTATTTGCGCCATTATTAATTGCCGGATTTTTATATTATTTATTAAATCCTCTGGTGCATTTGTTAAACCGTATAGGTTTGAACCGGACCTTATCTGTTGTTTTGATTTTGTTATTGTTGGTAGGTTTGATCGTTTTAATTATTTTAAGCATTATCCCTAGCTTGGTTACGCAGATTATTTCATTAACGTCGAGCATACCTTCATTTATGAATGATATGCAAAATTGGTTGCGAGAAACTGCCGATCAAGCATCAAAATATCCGCTATATAAAGAACTAAAGATTGATCAATACATTAATAATTTAGATGTATCATACGGTACCATTATACAGCAGTTCTTAGAAGGTCTGACTAGCGGTTTGGGATCGGTGATTGGAAAAATTACTTCAATTGTAATTTTGGCGATTACAGTGCCGTTTGTTTTATTTTATATGTTAAAAGATGGTCACCGGTTAGTCCCCAGTATTTCTCGCGTTTTCCCAGAAAATCAACGAGAAAATATCAGTAATCTTTTAGGAGAGTTAAATAAAACTTTGTCTAGCTATATTAGTGGACAAGCCATCGAGTGTTTATTCGTGGCTACTTTTACCTTTTTAGGCTATTTGTTAATTGGTGTGGATTATGCTTTCTTATTTGGTGTAGTTGCTGGCTTAACCAATTTAATTCCCTATCTAGGACCTTATTTAGGCTTAGCACCAGCGCTAGTTTATACGTTCTTCTCAGGTAGCCCGACTACCGCTTTACTATGTATTTTAGTAGTATTAGTGGTTCAGCAGGTTGATGGGAATGTGATTTACCCTAATGTTATTGGTAAAACTTTAAATATTCATCCGTTAACAATTATTATTATCTTGTTAGTTGCTGGAAATTTATCTGGTGTTTTGGGTGTATTTTTAGGAGTACCAGTTTACGCGATTTTAAGAACCATCGCTGTCTTTTTTATTCGAATTTTCAAAGAGAGTCGTCAAGAGCAAAGAGAACAAGAGTTTTTAAATTAATCGAGATTTAATTGCATAAAAATAAGCGATATGATACGATTTATCTGTGGCCTTGTGCCACTTTTTTTACACTTTATTTTAAGGAGCGAATGCAATTATGAACGCTGACCCCGATAGTCAGTCGATAATCTTGGAGATTGCTTTATTGGTAGTCTTAACCTTGATTAATGGATTTTTAGCTGCGGCTGAAATCGCTGTTGTTTCTGTTAATAAAAACCGTGTAGAGCAAAAAGCCGAAGAAGGCAATAAGAAATCACAAAAATTATTACAGATTATCCGAGACCCTAATAACTTTTTATCTACGATTCAAGTTGGTATTACCTTAGTAAATATCTTATCTGGGGCATCTCTAGCTGAAAGCTTGACGAGATCTTTGACACCTGTTTTAGGTGGCACAACAGTTGCCCGAACAGTTTCCTATGTGATTGTCATGGTTTTTCTAACTTATGTCTCAATCGTATTTGGAGAACTTTATCCAAAACGAATTGCTATGACTAAGACAGAGGAAGTAGCTCAATTTACTTCAGTTGTAGTAAGAAAATTAGGGATTATCACGAAGCCGTTTGTTTGGTTATTAACTGCTTCAACCAATTTATTGGCGAAAATCACGCCGATGACTTTTGATGATGAAGATACGAAAATGACTCGTGATGAGATGCGCTACATGTTAGAAACAGAGGGCGTCTTAGATTCCGATGAAATTGAAATGCTTCAAGGGGTATTTGACTTAGATACAAAGGTTGCCCGTGAAGTTATGGTTCCACGAACAGATGCATTTATGATTGATATCAATGATCCCGTTGGTGAAAATATTGATGAGATTTTAAATGAAAGCTACTCACGTATCCCTGTTTACGATGATGATCGGGATAAGATAATCGGTGTAATTCATACGAAAACAATTTTAAAGGCAGCCCGTCAAGTTGGTTTTGATAATGTCAACTTACAAAAAATTCTGCAAGAACCATTATTTGTTCCAGAAACAATCTTTATCGATGATTTATTATATGAGTTGAAAAAGACTCAAAATCAAATGTCTATCCTACTTGATGAATATGGTGGCATGGTGGGATTAGTGACTTTAGAAGACCTATTGGAAGAAATCGTTGGTGAAATCGATGATGAGTCTGATGAGGTTGAAAAACTTTACGAAAAAATTGATGAGAATGAATACTTCATTAACGGAAAAATGTTAATCGATGATTTTAACGAAGTTTTCGATACTACTTTACACATGAGCGATGTCGATACGATGGCAGGTTATTTAATTACTGCCTTAGGAACAATTCCTGATGAAGGAGAAAAGTTGTCATTTGATGTTGATAACGTTACTTTGATTTCTGAAGAGATGGAAGGATCACGAATCATGACATTAAAAGCTATTTTTCATCCTGAATTAGCCGAAGTCGAGCCTGAAGAAGATCGTCGTCATTTCAGTAAAGAGTTTGAAGAAGATGAACCAAGAAGATAAAGTAAAAGAAACAAAGTCTCAGACTTTGTTTCTTTTTTTGGGCTTTTACTAAAAAGCTATCATTCAACTTTCCTTAGTTATGTTAATCATGCTATACTAATTGGGTTGAAATTTTAGTCAAATGAATGGAGTAAAAATATATGAACAATCCTAATTTAGTCGAAGAAGTCGATCGTCGTCGTACCTTTGCGATTATTTCCCATCCGGATGCCGGGAAAACGACAATCACGGAACAATTATTATTATTTGGTGGAGCGATTCGCCAAGCTGGAACAGTTAAAGGTAAAAAAACGGGCAATTTTGCCAAATCTGACTGGATGGATATTGAAAAACAACGGGGAATTTCTGTAACCAGTTCGGTAATGCAATTAGATTACGATGGAAAACGAGTAAATATATTAGATACTCCTGGACATGAAGATTTCTCTGAAGATACTTATCGGACATTGATGGCTGTCGATAGTGCCGTGATGGTAATCGATAGCGCTAAAGGGATAGAAGCCCAAACTAAAAAATTATTCCAAGTTGTTAAGCGGCGTGGTATTCCAATTTTTACCTTTATTAATAAATTAGACCGAGATGGTCGGGAACCTTTAGAATTATTGGAAGAATTAGAAGAATTATTACAAATTGAGTCTTATCCTATGAATTGGCCAATTGGTATGGGAAAAGGTTTAGAAGGCTTGTATGATATCTACAATGAACGAATTGAATTCTACCGTCCTGAACGTTATGAAGGAGAAAAATATATTACTTTAACTGATGGAGAAATTGCTGGCGATCATCCACTAAAAGAGCAATCAATCTATGAAGATGTTTTAGGTGAAGTAGAATTAGTCAAAGAAGCTGGTGATCAGTTCGATCCAGAAAAAATTGCAAAAGGTGATCAAACGCCCGTTTTCTTTGGCTCAGCTTTAACCAATTTCGGTGTTCAGACATTTTTAGAAACTTTTGTTAATTTAGCTCCTAAACCATATGCCCATAAAACAGAAGACGGAGAAGCTGTTTCTCCTTATGAAGAAGAACTTTCAGGTTTTGTTTTTAAAATTCAAGCCAATATGAATCCGAATCATCGTGACCGGATTGCTTTTGTCCGAATTTGCTCAGGGACTTTCGAACGAGGCATGGATGTCACGTTAAATCGGACTGGGAAAAAAATGAAATTAAGTAATGTGACACAATTTATGGCAGATGCTCGGGAAAATGTTGAGGAAGCTGTAGCAGGTGATATTATTGGTGTCTATGATACAGGTAATTATCAAATAGGTGATACCATTTATGAAGGTAAGTTGAAAGTTCAGTATGAAGAATTACCTTCTTTTACGCCAGAATTATTTATGAAAGTTACCGCCAAAAATGTCATGAAACAAAAATCATTTCATAAAGGTATTTATCAGCTGGTGCAAGAAGGTGCCATTCAGTTGTATAAAACATATTTAACGGATGAATATATTATTGGTGCTGTTGGACAATTACAGTTTGAAGTTTTTCAGCATCGGATGTTAAATGAGTACAATGCTGAAGTTGTTATGACGCCGATGGGACATAAAATTGCCCGTTGGATTGATCCAGAGCAGCTAGACGAACGAATGAGTTCTAGTCGAAACATCTTAGCTAAAGATCGTTTTGATCAGCCACTGTTTTTATTCGAGAATCAATTTGCGATGCGTTGGTTTTCAGATAAGTACCCTGAGGTTGAATTGAAGAGTCTAATGTAATAAAATAAAAAATTATCAGTAAGTTTAAAGCTTTACTGGTAATTTTTTTATTCTTGGTAAAACAAGGAGGAAGCAATGAAGAAAAAAATAACGATCATGTTTATTTTCTTATTTTTTAGCATGATTTATGTGGCACCTTTATTTATTAGGTCTGGTCTGGTTCATTATAATAATCAAGATGCATATTTTCATTTAGCACGAATTGATGGTTTGGCTACCGTTTGGAAAAGTCCCATCAATTTTATTAGTTTTCACCAAATTGGCTCAGATGTAAATCAGTTTTACCCGTGGCTACTGATTTACCCCGCTTATATTTTTAAAGTTATCACTGGGAGTACTATTTTAGGATATAAGTTATATATTTTATTGGTGACTTTCTTTACTATGCTGATTGCTTATTATTCCATGAAATCAATCAAAAATAATGGGAAGACAGCTTTAATTTTTAGCCTAATTTATACTTTTTCTAGTTACCACAGTACTGATTTATTTTATCGAGGCTCATTAGGTGAATTTCTAGCAATGACTTTTTTGCCGTTAGTATTAGCAGGAGCCTATCAAGTCTATTATGGCGATGAAAAACGGTGGAAATTGTTAATGATTGGCATGAGCTTATTGGTCTACAGTCATGTATTGTCAGTTTTTATGGTAGGGATATTGTTGTTTTTATTTGCCATTTTTAGCTTTTATTTTTGGGATAAAAAAATTTTGCGACTATTAGCCATTGCAAAAGCTGCTTTAGGAACCGGCTTACTTTCTCTAGGTTTTGTAATCCCGATGCTGCAGCAAAATGCCTGGCAAGAAATTTATTCTCCAACTACTAATTTAATTAATGGCATTAACTTGTCGGAATTATTGAAAAATACTATGTTGAATAACATAAATGGTTATAGTATTGGTGCGGTACTTTTTTTTGGAATTTTAATTACCTTTTATAATTATAAAAAATTAACTAAAGTAGACTTAGCAATTTACATAAGCGGGATTATTTTATTTTTATTTGTGTCTAATTTATTTCCTTGGCATTTTATCTCAACGACACTGTTAGTCAGAATTCAATTTGCCTGGCGCTTAAGTACTTTTGCAACATTGTTTCTTGCCTATGGCTTAAGTGTTGGCTTAACACCAAATAAGAAAATTGAGTTGCCATTCTTTATTTCATTAATAGTATTAGTGGTTGGCTTGAATACTTTTTCTGTATACAATATATACAAATCACCGAGTGTGTATAATTTAGCGGCCGAAGCAAGCGATGAGCGAGTTATTTTAACTGATGAAATTTCGGGAATTTGGAAAAATCAAATGTTTTTTGATTATGTCAGTGTGGCTGCTCAAGAAAATAGCAGTTTGGTTATACCTTATGCTTTTGTTTTAAATAAAGAGCAGATTCATCCAGAGGTAAAAAACCATGGAGATTATGTGACGATTAGTTATGATAATCAAGAAGGAGCTGGACAATTAGAAACGCCTTTTTTAAAATACTTAGGTCAGCAAGCAACTCTAAATGGAAAAAAAGTCGCTACAGAAATTTCTTCTTTTGGGACAACCGGTCTAGCTATTGTAAAAGGACAAAATGAAATTACGATCCAGTATCATTATACGAATGTTGCCATCTTTTCAGCTTTTATTAGTTTTATGACTCTTATAGGTTTTATCTCGTGGGAAATATTTTTAATTTATCAACGAAAAAAAGATGATGGTCGCTAGGCCATCATCTTTTTTGGTTATTCTTCTTTTGTCGCAGTATCTTCTTTAGCCAAACGTTCTGGTTTAGAAGTAATCACGATCCGATCATCCTTATCAAGTTTTGCTTTTAATTCATGAATTGTTGGATGATCTAAATAAAACTCGGCAATCCCGTCTTCGATATTTTCTTGTATTGTCCGACGCAATGGACGTGCACCCATTGCAGGATCGTATCCTAATTCAACCAATTTTTCTTTGACATTTTTCGGTACATCAATCGTAATTTTTTGTGGTGCCAACATTGCGTTGACATCATCTAGCATTAAGGAAACAATTTCCATTAGGCCTTCTTTAGATAGAGTACCAAATTCTACAATCGCATCAAAACGGTTTAAGAATTCTGGTGCAAAGAAATTGTTTAATTGTCCTAAGACTGAGCGAGTGACGCCATCTTTAGCAGCACCAAAACCAACGTTAGCTTCGATTTTACCAGTTCCGGCATTACTTGTCATAATAATGATTGTATCTTTGAAGCTGACAGTTCGACCTTGAGAGTCAGTCAAACGACCATCATCTAAGATTTGTAAAAACATGTGAAGTACATCTGGATGTGCTTTTTCAATTTCATCTAATAAAATTAAGCTATATGGATGACGACGTACTTGTTCAGTTAATTGACCGGCTTCTTCGTAACCAACATAGCCTGGAGGAGAACCGATTAATTTAGAGACACTGTGTTTTTCCATATATTCACTCATGTCAAAGCGAATCATTGATTCATCAGAACCAAACAATTCTTTCGCTAATTGACGAGCTAATTCAGTTTTACCAACACCGGTTGGTCCAACAAATAGGAATGAACCGATTGGACGATTTTTCTTATTTAAACCGACCCGGTTACGACGAATCGCTTTCGCCACCTTATCAATTGCTTCATCTTGACCAATGACATGTTTTTTCAAATCATCAGATAAGTTTTTCAACTGTAGTTGTTCTTTTTCCTTTAGTTCGCCAACAGGAATACCAGTACTTTTTTCGATAATTTCTTCCATGTCTTTTTCAGTAATGACAGGAGTTTCTTCGTCGGTTAATTGTTTTTCTTTCATTTTTTGTAATTTATCGATTTGGTCACGATAATAAGCAGCCTTTTCAAAATCTTCTTGTTGAGAAGCATATTTCTTTTGTTCTTCAGCTTCAGCTAGTTTTTTATCGATCGTTTTTGGATCAACCAATTGAATAGTTAAATTTTTCTTTGAACCAGTTTCGTCTAACAAATCAATAGCTTTATCTGGTAAAAATCGATCTTGCACGTAGCGATTTGAAAGTTCAGCTGCAGCAACAATTGAATCATCTGTATATTTCACATGATGATAATCTTCATAGCGAGGTTGTAAACCTTTCAAGATTTCAATCGTTTCTTCAACAGAAGGTTCTTCCACTCGAACAGGTTGCATCCGACGTTCTAATGCCGCATCTTTTTCAATAATACGGTATTCATTTAAGGTAGTTGCGCCAACCATTTGTAATTCGCCACGAGCTAAGGCTGGTTTCAAGATATTTCCTGCATCCATATTGCCATCTCCGGCAGCACCAGCGCCAACAATTTCATGAACTTCATCAATAAATAAGATGATATTTTCAGCAGAGCGAATTTCTTCGATTAATTTTTGCATCCGTTCTTCGAATTGTCCGCGAATACCAGTACCTTGAACTAATGAAGCCACATCTAAACGAATGACTTCTTTGTCCATTAGTTTTTGAGGAACGTCACCGTCAACAATTTTTTGTGCTAAACCTTCAACTACAGCTGTTTTACCAACCCCAGGTTCACCAATTAAAACTGGATTATTTTTTGTCCGTCGATTTAAAATTTCAATCACACGTTGAATTTCATCATCACGGCCTACAACCGGATCGATGTCACCATCACGTGCTTGTTTTGTAATGTTAATACCATATTCATCTAGTAGTCCACCGCCACCATTACGAGGGGGTTGATTGTTCAATCCATTTCCGCCACCAAATTGTGTTGGTGGTGTTTGATCAGGTTGACCTTGTCTACCTTGGTTCATTTGGTTAGACATATTACGGAATAAATCATCTAAACTACCAAATCCAAAAGGATCATTTTGGGCCATTTGCGGAGCACCTCCACTTGCTTGATTTTTTAATTTTTGATAACAACTTTGGCAATAATCTAGTTGCTTATTTTGTCCATTGACGTTTGCATATAAATGAATTGTTGCCTCGTTTATATGACAGTTTTGGCAAAGCATCGCATTCACCCTTTCAGTATTTTCTTTTATTTTACAACTAGCAAGGGCGTACGTAAAAAGATACGCTGTAAAAGTTGCGGCCATAAGTTTGACTTTCACTGACCTTGAGTTTATTATACTGACTTTAAATTTAAAATCAAGGGTTTTGCTCAAAAAATTAGCACTTGGATCAAAAGAGTGCTAAATAGCATATTTATAAATTTTTATGAATGATTAAAAAGAAACAATAATTATTTTTTTGCCGCAAGCCGAAAAGAAAGGGGATACATTAATTTGAATTTATTTAATTAAAATTGTTGTATCAAAATTCAAAAAATGGTAATCTAATGAAATGAAGGGCTAAGGCTAAAGGTGTTTTAAAAGCCCTAACATAAATTTTACTTTCTTAATTATAAAGGAGAATGGTCAAGATGGAAAAACAAGATTTTCACGTAGTAGCTGAAACAGGTATTCACGCGCGCCCTGCAACATTATTGGTGCAAGCAGCAAGTAAATTCAACTCAGATATTAATTTAGAGTATAAAGGTAAATCTGTTAACCTTAAATCAATCATGGGCGTAATGTCTCTTGGTGTTGGTCAAGGCTCTGATGTTACTATCTCTGCTGAAGGTGCTGACGAAAAAGAAGCAATCGAAGCGATCGTAGAAACTATGAAGAAAGAAGGACTATCTGAATAATGGTTGAAATGCTAAAAGGTATTGCCGCTAGTGACGGAGTTGCCGTTGCGAAAGCTTACTTGCTAGTACAACCGGATTTGTCTTTTAAAAAGAATAATATTGAAGATGTGGCTGCCGAAGAAAAGCGTTTAGATGACGCTTTGGCAGCTTCTTCTGCAGAATTACAAAAAATTCGGGATAAAGCAGCAAAAAGCTTAGGTGAAGAAGAAGCACAAGTATTTGATGCACATTTAATGGTATTATCTGATCCAGAAATGATCGGACAAATTAAACAACACATTACTGATAATAAAATCAATGCAGAAAGTAGCTTGAAAGAAGTTACTGATATGTATATTGGTATGTTTGAGGCAATGGATGATAACGCTTATATGCAAGAACGGGCAGCCGATATTCGTGACGTTGCTAAACGTGTCTTAGCACATTTAATGGGTGTAACATTACCAGATCCGTCAATGATTGATGAAGAGGTTGTCGTTGTGGCTCATGACTTGACTCCAAGTGATACAGCCCAATTAGACAAAAACTTTGTAAAAGCTTTCGTTACTGATATTGGCGGTCGTACTTCACATTCTGCAATTATGGCTCGTTCTTTAGAAATTCCTGCTATCGTGGGAACTAAAGAAATTACTGCCAAAGTTAAAGAAGGCGATCAGTTAGCGGTTAATGGTATCGCTGGTGAAGTTATTGTTAATCCAACCGAAGACCAAGCCAATGATTTTATCAAAGTTGGCGAAGCCTATGCTGCTCAAAAAGCAGAATGGGAAAAATTAAAAGATGCTGAAACAGTTACGGCTGATGGTAAGCATTTTGAATTAGCTGCAAATATTGGTACGCCAAAAGATTTAGCAGGTGTTCACGCTAATGGCGCTGAAGCTATTGGTCTATACCGTACAGAATTCTTATACATGGATGCACCAGATTTTCCAACTGAAGAAGATCAATTTGAAGCTTACAAAGCAGTTATTGAAGGTATGGATGGAAAACCTGTCGTTGTTCGGACTATGGACATTGGTGGAGATAAAGAACTTCCTTATTTGAAATTACCGCATGAAATGAATCCTTTCTTAGGTTACCGGGCATTACGAATTAGTTTATCTGAACTAGGTGATGGTATGTTCCGTACACAATTACGGGCATTATTACGCGCTTCTGTTTTTGGAAACTTACGGATTATGTTCCCAATGGTAGCTACTTTGAAAGAATTTAGAGCAGCTAAGAAAATTTATGAAGAAGAAAAAGCTAAATTGATTTCAGAAGACGTAAAAGTTTCTGATACAATCCAAGTAGGGATTATGATTGAAATTCCTGCGGCAGCTGTTTTAGCAGATAAATTTGCTAAAGAAGTTGATTTCTTCAGTGTTGGTACCAACGATTTAATTCAATATACAATGGCTGCAGACCGTATGAACGAACAAGTTTCATACTTATATCAACCATACAACCCATCAATTCTACGTTTGCTTAAAAATGTTATTGATGCAGCACATGCTGAAGGTAAATGGGCCGGTATGTGTGGTGAGATGGCTGGCGATCAAACAGCTGTGCCGATTTTAATGGGTATGGGTCTGGATGAGTTCTCAATGAGTGCCACTTCTATCTTAAAAACACGTAGCTTAATGAAACGTTTAACAACAACAGACATGCAAGAACTTGCTGAAAAAGCATTAAATGATTGCGATACAATGGAAGAAGTTGTTGACTTAGTAAATCAATACGTAAAATAATCATCTAAAGAGTATTGTCTGAAAAAGACAATGCTCTTTTTTTTTGAATTCAGTCTCTGGTTGGAGCGTATAAAAATCTGGCTATGGTATAATGGGTTTTGATTACAGGAGGTTACCATGAAAATATTATTATATTTTGAAGGCCAAAATGTCATTGGGAAATCTGGGATCGGTCGAGCTGAGGCCCATCAAAAAAGAGCATTACAATCAGTCGGAATTGATTTTACTACGAATCCTAAAGCGGAAGATTATGATATCTTACACGTGAACACCTATGGACCGAAGAGTTATCAATTAGTGAAAAAGGCAAAGAAAAATGGCAAGAAAATTATTTATCATGCCCATTCAACAGAAGAAGATTTTCGTAATTCTTTTGTAGGATCTAATCAAATGGCACCGCTATTTAAAAAATGGCTGGTATCTTTATATCAAGAAAGTGATTTTATTATTACGCCAACATCATACTCGCGAAAGTTATTGAAAAATTATGGGTTAAAACAACCAATTGCAGCAATTTCAAATGGGATTGACCTACGAAAGTATTACCCTGATGAACGAAAAAGAACGCTCTTTCGTGATCACTTCAAATTAACGGCTAGTGACAAAGTAATTATTTGTGTTGGCTTGTTTTTTGAACGAAAAGGAATTATTGATTTTGTAGAAATCGCAAAGAACATGCCAGATTATACTTTTATTTGGTTTGGTCATGTTCCAATGGCATCAATTCCCCATAAAATTCGTAAAATCGTGAAGAAAGATCATCCTGAAAATGTCATTTTCCCTGGGTATATCAACGGTGATATTATAGAAGGGGCCTATTCTGCGGCTGATTTATTTTTCTTTCCTTCTTATGAAGAAACAGAAGGTATTGTTGTCTTAGAAGCTTTAGCTAGTCAGCAACAAATTTTAGTCAGAGACATACCAGTCTATGAAGGCTGGCTGAAAAATGGTTATAATTGTTACATGGGTCATAATAACCAAGAGTTTCAAGAGTTAATCAGGAAAATTACCGAGAAAAAATTACCGAATGTAAGTTTAGCAGGATTTAGGACTGCCCAAACAAAAAGTATTAATGAGATTGGTAAAGAATTGCAAACCGTCTATCAATCAGTACTGGATCTACCTTATAACCATGAAATTTATCGACGGATTATGTGATAGCTTGGAGGAAGAAGTGTGAGAATTGGATTTTTTACAGATACTTATTTTCCGCAAGTCAGCGGAGTATCAACATCTATTCGAACGTTGAAAATCGAATTAGAAAAATTAGGTCATGAGGTTTACATATTCACGACGACTGATCCCGATGCTTTGGAATTGGAAAAAGATATCGTGCGTATGCCAAGTGTCCCTTTTGTCTCATTTAAGGATCGCAGAATAGTTGTTCGAGGAATGTGGTTTGCTTATCAAGTGGCCAAAGATTTACAATTGGATTTAATTCATACCCATACAGAATTTGGGGCTGGCTTTTTAGGAAAAATGGTGGCTAATCGTTTAGAGATTCCAGTGATTCATACTTATCACACTATGTATGAGGATTATTTACATTATATTGCCAATGGAAAAGTTGTTCGACCAGGTGCAGTTAAATATTTTATTGGCCGCTTTGTTAACCATTCAACCGGAGTCGTGTGTCCCAGTGAACGGGTGGTAAATACCTTGAAACGTTACGATGTGAATATCCCGATGAAGGTGATTCCGACTGGGATTGATATAAAACAATATCTGCGGCCAGATATTACTAAGGAAATGACCGATCAGTTACGCTTAGATTTAGGAATTTCATCTGATGAAATAATGGCGTTGTCATTGAGCCGTATTTCATATGAGAAAAACATCCAAGTGATTGTCAAACAGTTTCCTGAAGTACTTGAAGCTTTACCAAATGTTCGATTGGTAATTGTGGGAAAGGGTCCTTATCGTAAAGATTTGGAAGAAATGGCTGAAGATTTAAACATTTCGAAATCAGTTGTTTTTACAGGGGAAGTTCCCCATGAAAATGTTTCGCTCTATTATCATGCAGCGGATTATTTTGTAAGTGCATCAACGTCTGAAACACAAGGACTAACATATGCAGAAGCGATTGCATCCGGTTTGCAATGTTGTGTGGAAGGCAATGAGTATCTCAATCAATTATTTGATAAACCTTCCTTAGGTGTTACTTATAAAAATGATCAAGATTTTGCTAAAACATTTATTGAATATGTTCAGAGTAATATTTCTATGAATACGTCAGATCGGGCACAGAAGTTAAAAGAGATTTCAGCTGAAAAATTCGGTGAAGATATGCAAGATTTTTACCAAGAAATGCTTGTTCATTATCAACTTGAAACAGAAAATAAAACAGCACCTGTAGAAAAGGTAAGAATGAAATTAACTTCATTGAAAAATTCTAATAGCAAGTAAAAAAAATAGAAACATGGAGGAAGTTAAGATGAAAATTGGATTTATCGGCACTGGTGTCATGGGACAATCAATTGTTAAACATTTTTTAGCAGCAGGACATGAGGTAGCGGTATATAACCGGACAAAGAGCAAAACAGATGAATTAGTCGCTAAGGGAGCTGTTTGGCAAGATACACCAGCAAAAGCTACTGAAAGTAGTGAGGTAGTTTTTTCAATGGTTGGCTATCCAAGTGACGTTGAAGAGATTTATTACGGCGATAATGGTGTCTTTAGTGTAACTGTGAGAGATAAAGTTTTAGTTGATTTAACCACTTCTTCGCCCAGTTTAGCTGAGAAAATTTATCAAACTGCTAAAGAAGCTGGCGCTGAAAGTTTAGATGCACCAGTTTCTGGTGGCGACTTAGGGGCACAAAATGCCACCTTAACAATCATGGTTGGCGGCGACCAAGCAACCTTCGATAAAGTAGTACCATTATTTGATATCATGGGTAAAAGTTATTCTCTTCACGGTAGTGCTGGCTTGGGTCAACATACTAAAATGGCCAATCAAATTATGATTGCTGGAACAATGACTGGTATGACGGAGATGTTAGTCTATGCTGATAAAGTGGGATTAGATTTAAATAGTGTGATTGAGACTTTAGGCGGTGGCGCAGCATCAAATTGGTCATTGGCAAATTATGGTCCCAGAATTTTAAAACAAGATTATTCACCGGGCTTTTTTGTTAAACATTTTATTAAAGACTTGAAAATTGCTTTGGATGAAGCCAAAAAAATGAATTTAGATCTACCGGCCACTGAACTAGCTACTGAACTTTACGAAAAATTAGCAGCTGATGGTTTTGAAAATTTAGGTACACAAAGCTTAATCAAACTATGGTGGAAAGACTGAACAAATAAATTGAAATAAATTGTCGAAAATCAATGCATAAATTAGATGGATTTGATACAATATACAAGAATTAATTGGAAAGGGGGCATCTAGATGAAACATTCACAATTAGTTGCCATTATTAAGCGTTTGGAAGCAATGACAGAGTCAACTGACAGCGAAGTACAAGTAAGACGTTTTGAAAAAGAAGGCGTTGAAAAATGTACTGTAACATATGATAGTTCAACCGAAACTTTCGAATTAACAGAATCTGACAGTAAGCAATCTTACCAATTTGATAATATCGATATCGTTGCGATGGAGATTTACGATTTGATTCAATAGTTTAGGAACAAGCCTGAAAATATGGCTTGTTTTTTTTGTAAAAATTTCCCGGAAATTCGCTGCAAAATATTTGTAAAATTTTTCATTTCCAGTCATTATATATATAGTAATGGAGGGAAAAAAATGTTAGAAAAAGAAGTATATAATCAATTATTTAAACCATCATTTTCAGAAAAAACCGAAGTTACCTTTTGGGACGGTTCAGTAAAAGAATATGGTAACAATGACGGTGAAACAGTTTTTAAAATTAAATTTAATGAAAAAATTCCAGTTAAAGATTTAACTAACAATGCTTCGCTTGCGCTAGGTGAAGCCTATATGAGTAAGAAAATCGAAGTTGAAGGTAACATACAAGCTTTAATTTACGATGTCTATAAGCAAGCCAATGGTTTTTTTGCAAATAAAAATTTTAAAAAATGGTTACCAAAAGAAAAGCATACAAAGAAACAAAGTAAAGAAGATATTCACAGTCATTATGATTTAGGCAATCAGTTTTATGAGCTGTGGTTAGATCCAACAATGACTTATTCATGTGCTTATTTTGAAACACCGCAAGATACCTTAGAGCAAGCACAAATAAATAAAGTTCATCACATCCTAAATAAATTACATGCCAATCCTGGTGAAACACTATTGGATATTGGCTGTGGCTGGGGTACGCTTATTTTAATTGCTGCTAAAGAGTACGGTTTAAAATCAACGGGAATCACTTTAAGTGAAGAACAGTATGACCATATTCAAAAAATTATAAAAGACGAAAAATTAGAAAATCAAGTCTCTGTTTATTTGATGGATTACCGCGATATGACAGATAAATTTGATCATATTACTAGTGTAGGTATGTTTGAACATGTCGGTAGTGAAAACTTAGGTGAATATTTTACTAAAGTAAATGATTGCTTGAAGCCTGAAGGAACAGCACTTATTCATGGAATTAGCCGTCAACAAGGCGGCGCAAAAAATGCATGGATTAACAAATATATTTTTCCAGGCGGATACATTCCAGGTGTGACTGAGATCGTTGGGCACATTACAGAAAATGATTTGCAATTAATTGACTTAGAAAGTTTACGCCGAGATTATCAATTAACTTTAGAACACTGGACTGAAAATTTCCATCAAGTTAAAGATAAAATCGTTGCTAAAAGTGATGAAAGTTTTTACCGCATGTGGGATTTATACTTGCAGGCTTGTGCAGCATCATTCCAATCAAGTAACATTGATGTGGATCAGTATTTATTAGTTCATGCTAATAATAATTCGATTCCAATGCATCGTAACGTATAAAATTTATAAAAAGTGACGTAAGTTAAAAGACTTGCGTCACTCTTTTTTTTGGTTAAAATTAACTTGGATATCAAAGTAATTAATACAGCTGATACGTGTGTGAAGTTGCTTCCATTAAGATTTTAAATAAATTTTAAAGAAATAACCTTGCATTCACAAATGATTTAAGATATAGTTTGAGAGTCAAATGATTTGATAATCAAACTAATTAGGTGAGGGTCATGGAACATAACTGGGAAGAATTAAATACCTACTTGGTTTCAATCTTTAATGACGTTTTGTCGATTGAAGAAAATGAACTAAAAAAATCACAGTTTAGTGATTTGACGATTACTGAAATGCATACGCTTGATGCGATTGGCATGTATAAGAAGAAAACAACTACTGAAGTTGCAAAAGAGTTATTAGTGACGGTAGGAACTTTGACCACGTCGATCAATCGTTTAGTAAAAAAAGGTTATGTTGATCGGATCCGTAGTGAAGATGATCGTCGGGTAGTAAAATTAGCATTAACAAAAAAAGGGAAGCTAGTCTTTCGAGTTCATCAGCATTTTCATCGTGAAATGGTGAAACGGGCGATTAAAGATTTAAATGATGACGAACAAGAAGTATTCTTACGAGCTTTAATAAATTTATACAGTTACTTAGAGGAAATCAAATGAGTATGAACCAATATGGGAAAATTACCGCAACCGCACGTTATTTACCAGATAAAGTTGTAACCAATGATGACTTAACTAGTTTTATGGAAACTTCTGATGAATGGATCGCCAGTCGAACTGGTATCAGACAACGCCATATTGCGGTTGAAGAAAATACGTCAGATTTATGTTTAAAAGTTGCTGAAAAATTAATTGCTCAGGCTGCTATATCGGCTGAAGAAATTGATTTTATTATCGTTGCTACGATGTCGCCAGATTATACATGTCCTTCGGTAGCTTGTATGGTTCAAGGACAACTAGGTGCTCATAATGCAATGGCATTTGATATTAGCGCAGCTTGTTCTGGTTTTGTCTATGCTTTGACAACTGCCGAGAAATTTATTCAAGGCGGGATGCAAAAAGGCTTAATTATTGGCGGCGAAAAAATTTCAAAATTGCTTGATTGGAATGATCGTGGTACATCGGTATTATTCGGTGATGGTGCAGCAGGAGTTTTATTAGAAGCAAGTTCTGAACCAGGCATTTTAAAAATGTCGCTGGAAGCTGACGGACAAAGAGCACAAAGCTTGACCTCTGGTTATCACAATAGTCAGAATGTTTTTGAAATGGAAGAAAAAGATAGTTATTTACAAATGGATGGTCGCGGTATTTGGAATTTTGCAATGAATGATGTGACGAAAAGTTTGAAAAAATTTATTGCTGATGAACCAACGGTGGATTATTATTTATTCCATCAAGCAAACAAACGAATCATCGAAAAAATGGCGCGAAAATTAAAAGAACCAATTGAAAAATTTCCTATGAATCTAATGAATTATGGCAATACATCAGCTGCTAGCATTCCAATTTTATTAGATGAATTAGTTGAACAACAAGTCCTTCAATTAGGAGGCAACCAAACTGTGTGTCTAACTGGTTATGGCGGCGGCTTAACGTGGGGTAACCTACTTGTCCAGCTGTAATGAGTTAAAAATATTAAAATTAAAAATTAAGTGGAGGAACTTATAATGACATTTGAAAAAATCCAAGGAATTATTGTTGAAGAACTAGGGGTAGAAGCAGACGAAGTGAAATTAGAAACAAATATCCAAGAAGACTTAGAAGCAGATAGCTTAGATTTATTCCAAATCATCAATGAAATCGAAGACGAATTTGACGTGAAAATCGAAACAGAAGACGGAATTGCTACTGTAAAAGATTTAGTTGAATACGTTGAAAAGCAACAAACTGCATAATCAATAAAATTTTAGGCTAGGCTTAGGCCTGGTCTTTTTTTCTAGGAGATTAATATGAAAACTGCTTTTTTATTTAGTGGCCAAGGGGCACAATATGTCGGCATGGGTCAAGAATTATACAATCAAGAGCAAATTGTAAAAGATACCTTCACTGAAGCGAGTGATTTACTAGGTTTTTCAGTCGCTGATTTATGCTTTACGGAAAATGAGCAATTAAATGAAACAAAATATACACAACCCGCAATTTTAACTGTTAGCACTGCTTTTTTACGTTTATTGAAGTCAAAAGGCTTTACAGCAGATGCTACTGCAGGTTTAAGTTTAGGAGAATATACGGCCTTAGTTGCTAGTGGAGCGTTAGATTTTTCTGATGCGGTAAAACTTGTTCATAAGCGTGGTCAATATATGGCAGAAGCAGCGCCAACCGGAAGTGGAAAAATGGTCGCTGTGATGAATACGCCAGCTGAAACAATTGAAAAATGTTGTAAAGAAGCTAGTGAATTTGGGATTGTCACACCAGCAAACTATAATACACCACAACAGATCGTTATTGGTGGCGAAGTTGCAGCAGTTGAAAAGGCCGAAGAATTATTAACTGCAGCAGGGGCTAAGAGAATGATTCCATTAAATGTGAGTGGTCCTTTTCACACCGCTTTGTTAGCATCGGCGAGTGATCGATTGGCGGAAGAATTAAAAACTATTACATTTAAAGAAATGGACATTCCAGTCATTTCTAATACGACTGCTGAAATCATGCAGCAGGATCAGATTAAAGCACTATTAACTAAGCAAGTAATGTCACCTGTCCGTTTTAGCGACAGTATTGTGACTTTAAAAAATATGGGTATTGAACAAATGGTGGAGATTGGTCCAGGTAAAACCTTAACTGGCTTTATCAAAAAGATTGATCGTGCCATTGCCACAAGCCGAGTAGAGGATTCTAAAACTTTAGAACAAACCATCACATTTTTAGGAGGGTCAAATGGAGCTAACCAATAAAGTTGTTTTAGTAACTGGTAGTAGTCGAGGCATCGGTTGGAGTGTTGCTGAAGCATTTGCTAAGAAAGGTGCCAACATTGCTTTAAATAGCCGTAGCCAAATGGCACCAGAAAAGATTCAGGCAATTGAAGCACTTGGGGTAAAATGTATTTCAGTGACTGGCGACATTGCTTCTTACGAAGATGCAACTGCTATGATAAAGGAAACTGAAGAACAATTAGGCTCAGTCGATGTACTAGTTAATAATGCTGGGATAACCAACGATAAATTATTATTGCGCATGAAGCCAGAAGAATTTGCAGCTTGTATTGATGTGAATTTAAAAGGTACGTACAATATGACGCAACAAGTTTTAAAGAAAATGATGAAAAAGCGTGAAGGGGTCATTATTAATATGGCCAGTGTAGTTGGTTTAATCGGGAATGGTGGTCAGAGCAACTATGCAGCAAGTAAAGCTGGCGTAATTGGTTTCACTAAATCTGTTGCTCGCGAAGTTGCCCCTCGAGGTATCACTTGTAACGCGATTGCACCGGGATTTATTGTGACTGATATGAGTAATGAATTAAGTGATGCAGTTAAAGAACAAACCATCACCCAAATTCCATTACAACGTTTTGGAGATAGTCAAGATGTCGCTGATGCAGCTGTCTTTTTAGCAGAAAGTCCTTATATCACTGGACAAGTGCTAAATATTGACGGCGGAATGGTAATGTAAGAAAGGATTGAACAAAATGAATCGAGTAGTTATTACAGGTTTTGGTGTCACTTCTCCAATTGGAAATGACGAAGAAACATTTTTAAATAGTTTGAAAACAGCAAATAACGGAATTGGTCCAATTACTTCTTTTGATGCTGAAGAAACTGGTGTTACTTTAGCTGGTGAGGTTAAAGATTTTCCATTAGAAAAATATTTCGTCAAAAAAGATACGAAACGGATGGAAAAATATTCACTTTATGCAATTTACGCAACACTAGAAGCGATGGCTATGAGTGGTATCAATACGGAAGAAGAAAACATGGAACGTTTTGGTGTCTTAATTGGTTCAGGAATTGGTGGCTTGGGAACGACACAAGACCAGGTAATCAAAATGGATCACAAAGGCCCAGCTCGAGTGTCACCAATGTTTGTTCCTTTAGCAATTGTCAATATGGCTGCCGGAAATGTGGCTTTAAGAATTGGTGCAAAAGGAATTTGTTATAGCCCAGTTAGTGCTTGTGCTAGTGGGACGCATTCAATCGGTGAAGCTTTCCGCAATATTAAACACGGTTACTCAGATGTGATTGTGGCCGGTGGAGCCGAATCTTGTATTAATGAAATCGGAATTGCGGGCTTTGCAGCTTTAACGGCTTTAAGTACGGCCACTGATCCAGATCAAGCATCAATTCCTTTTGATAAAAAACGGACAGGTTTTGTGATGGGTGAAGGTGCTGGAGTCTTAGTCTTAGAATCTTTAGAACATGCTCAAGCACGTGGAGCCAATATTTTAGGCGAAGTTGTTGGTTACGGTGCTACTTGCGATGCATATCATATGACTTCACCATCACCAGATGGTAATGGGGCAGCTAGAGCAATTACAGAAGCAATTACAGAAGCTGGTATTTCTCCAACGGATGTTGATTATGTAAATGCTCATGGAACAAGTACACAAGCTAATGAAAAAGCAGAGAGTAAAGCAATTGTAGCAGCTTTATCAAAAGATACTTATGTTAGCTCAACAAAATCAATGACTGGTCATTTATTAGGTGGAGCTGGCGGGGTCGAAGCGGTAGCAACATTAATGGCTTTACAGCATCAATTTATTCCACCAACTGCTAACGTTACTGAATTAGACGAAGAAGTGGAAGCAAATATTGTTGTAAACGAAGCTAAAGATGCGAAGGTAAACTACGCAGTCAGTAATTCACTGGGCTTTGGTGGTCACAACGCAGTGATTTGCTTGAAGCGTTGGGAGGATTAGAAGTTAATGGATATCCAAGGTGTAAAAGATTTAATGAATCAATTTGATCAATCTTCACTAACTGAATTTGACTTACGTGAAGGCAATTTTGAATTGTACATGAATAAAAATAAAACGAGCCGTCAAGTGCAAACAACCAACAATGAAGTAGCCACAGAAGGACCAACATCTGTGACCCCATCAGTTGTCGAAACAACCGAAACCATTGTTGAAACGGTTGAAACAACAGTACCAAAAACTGGCGATATTATTTCTTCCCCAATTGTTGGGGTGGTGTATTTAAAACCGGCACCAGATCAATCAGCCTTTAAAGACTTAGGTGATACTGTCAAAAAAGGCGAAACCATCTGCATTATTGAGGCGATGAAATTATTAAATGAAATCACTTCTGAATTTGATGGTACAATTACCGAAATTTTAGTCGAAAACGAAGAAGTTGTTGAATATGGTCAACCACTCTTCAGAATTAGTTAGGAGAAAATTATGCTTACAATCGAAGAAATTAAAGAAATTATTCCTCATCGCTACCCTATGTTATTAATCGATCGGGTGGAAGAATTAGAAGCTGGAAAAAGTATTAAAGCCAAGAAAAATGTTTCTATGAACGAACCATTTTTCCAAGGTCATTTCCCTCATGAACCAGTAATGCCAGGGGTGTTAATTATTGAAGCAATGGCGCAAGCTGGCGCAGTTGCTTTGCTTTCTTTGGAAGATTTCAAAGGCAAAACTGCTTACTTTGGCGGTATTGATAAAGCAAAATTTAGAAGAAAAGTTACACCAGGAGATACATTAATCTTAGAAGTAGAACTAACAAAGGTAAAAGCCAATGCTGGAATGGGCAAAGGAATCGCATATGTTGACGGTAAAAAAGTCGCAGAAGCGGAATTAACCTTTATGATTGGATAGGTGTCTATGTTTTCAAAAATTTTAATTGCTAACCGTGGCGAAATTGCGGTTCGTATTATTCGCGCTTGTCGTGAACTAGGAATTCAAACAGTCGCAGTTTATTCTGAAGCAGATCGAGAAGCGTTGCATACAGAAATGGCTGATGAAGCTATTTGTATTGGTCCAGCGCGATCGACTGACTCCTATTTAAATATGCAAAGTATCTTAAGTGCTGCTATTGTGACAAACGCTGAAGCGATTCATCCAGGCTTTGGTTTTTTATCAGAAAATAGTTTGTTTGCAACTATGTGTCATGAATGTAATATTAAATTTATTGGTCCATCGGAAAAAACAATTGACGCGATGGGAAATAAAATACATGCCCGTCAATTGATGCAAGCAGCAAAAGTGCCAGTTATTCCTGGAAGTGACGGAGCAATCTCAACCTTGGCAGAAGCAGAAAAAATTGCTGATGAAATCGGCTATCCTGTGATGTTAAAAGCTGCTGCTGGTGGCGGCGGTAAAGGTATTCGAAAAGTTCAAACTAAAGATGAGCTAGAAAAGTTGTTTATGGCTGCTAAAGCCGAAGCAAAAGCGGCTTTTGGTGACGACTCGATGTATTTGGAAAAAATTATTTTTCCTGCCCGTCATATTGAAGTTCAGATATTAGGTGATTCTTTTGGTCATGTTATTCATTTAGGAGAACGTGATTGTTCTTTACAGCGAAATAATCAAAAGGTTTTAGAAGAAGCGCCTTCAATTGTATTAGACCAAAAAACCCGTGATGAAATCGGCGGGATTGCTGTTAGAGCTGGGGAAGCTGTAAATTATGAGAGTGCGGGAACCATTGAATTTTTAAGAGATATGGATGGGCAGTTTTATTTCATGGAAATGAATACGCGAATCCAAGTCGAGCATCCAATTACAGAAATGATTACGGGAATTGATATTGTTAAAGAGCAAATTAAAATTTCCAGTGGTGAACCTTTAGAAATTCAACAAGCAGAAGTTACTTTCAGTGGACATGCGATTGAATGCCGGATCAATGCGGAAAATCCTGCTTTTAACTTTGCGCCATCACCAGGAACAATAAAGACTTTATTATTGCCAAGTGGTGGTTTAGGTTTACGAGTAGATTCAGCGATGTATAGTGGGGTGACAATTCCTCCATTTTATGATTCAATGATTGCAAAAGTAATTGTCCATGGGGAAAATCGTTTTGAAGCATTAATGAAAATGCAACGGGCACTGGGAGAATTTGTTTCGGAAGGTGTTATTACCAATGTTGATTTTCAAATGGACTTAATTAGTCACCCCAACGTTCTTGCGGGAGACTATGATACAAGTTTTTTACAAAATAAATTTTTACCGGAGTGGCAAGAAAGCGAGTAGGAGGCAGTTAAGTGGGTTTATTTAATAAGAAGAAAAATTATATTCGAATTAATCCTAATCGCTATACCAATAGCCAAGAGATTGCAAAACCGGCTGTACCAGACAATATGTGGGCAAAATGTCCTAGTTGTAAACGAACATTGTATACAAAGGAAATCGGTGCTGAAAAAGTTTGTCCTCATTGTGGCTATAATTTTCGCATTAGTGCCTGGGAACGTTTGGCGTTAACCATTGATGAAAAAAGTTTAGAAGAATGGGATACTGGAATTATTGAAAAGAATCCGATTGATTTCCCAGATTATCCCGAAAAAATTGCTGAGACTAAGAAAAAAACAGGTTTAGATGAAGCTGTTTTGACTGGGAAAGCAACAATCGAAGGCACAGCTTTTGCTATTGGTGTAATGGATACTAATTTTATTATGGGTAGCATGGGGACTGTTGTTGGAGAAAAAATTACCCGTCTATTTGAGCGGGCCACCAAAGAAAAATTAGCTGTCGTTTTATTTACAGCTTCAGGCGGCGCGCGGATGCAAGAAGGTATTTTTTCTTTAATGCAGATGGCTAAAATCAGTGCAGCAGTTAAACGCCATAGTAATACTGGTTTGTTATATATCACAGTCTTGACTGATCCGACTACCGGTGGTGTAACAGCAAGTTTTGCAATGGATGGCGACATTATTTTAGCAGAGCCTCAAAGTCAAATTGGTTTTGCTGGACGGCGGGTAATCGAACAAACGATTCGACAGAAATTACCAGATGATTTTCAAAAAGCTGAATTTTTATTGGCCCATGGTTTTATTGATCAAATTGTCCCACGAACTGAATTGAAGTCTCGCTTAAAAAGCTTATTAGAACTTCATCAACAGGAAAGTTGGTGCCAAAATGAGTAAATCTGCAGGCGAAATTGTTAAATTAGCTCGTCATCAGGATCGCATTACCAGTCTAGAATTATTTGACCAAATTTTTACTGATTTTGAAGAATTTCATGGAGATCGTCGCTTTGGAGATGATCCGGCAATAGTCGGTGGTGTCGCTTACTTAGCTGGGAAACCAGTCACAGTAATTGGCGTTCAAAAAGGAAAAAATCTAAATGAAAATATGGCCCGAAATTTTGGTCAACCTAGTCCTGAAGGGTATCGAAAAGCATTACGCTTGATGCAACAGGCTGAAAAGTTTAAACGACCTGTTCTCTGTTTTGTGAATACACCTGGCGCATTTTGCGGTGTTGAAGCGGAAGAAAGAGGAGAAGGGGAAGCGATTGCGGCCAACTTATTATCAATGGCTGATTTAAAAGTGCCAATTATTTCATTGGTATTTGGTGAAGGCGGTAGCGGTGGCGCATTAGCTTTGGCATTGGCCGATGAAGTTTGGATGATGGAACACAGCATTTATGCCGTCCTTTCCCCAGAAGGGTTTGCATCTATTCTTTGGAAGGATGGCAAACGAGCGGATGAGGCTGCTGAGTTAATGAAAATCACAGCTCCAGAGCTTTTAGAGTTAGGTGTCATCGATAAAGTTATTCCTGAAACCTTTAAAGGTGAAAGATTAGCTGAAGAGAAAATTTCTCGAATGATTCAAAAAGCTTTGATTGAAAAACTAACAGAATTAACGCAACTTTCTATCAGTACTTTACTAGAAAGACGTTATGAAAAATTTCGTAAATTCTAACAGTCTCTTTATCGAGACTGTTTTTTTATACGCATATTAGAGATTAAAATAAATAATTATTCAATTTTATCTACATTTTGTGAAATTTTATGCTATAATCTTTTTATCTTAAAAAATGAAGGATAATAATGGAGGAAGTAAGATGAAAAAAAGTTTAGCGATTTTATTTATGGGATTAAGTATTTTTGGTTTAGCAGCATGTGGCTCAAGTGGTGAAAGTGGTGGCGACGGCGATCAATTATCACAAATTAAAGAAGATGGTGTCATCAAAGTAGCTACGTCACCTGACTATGCACCATTTGGCTTCCACACTGAGATTGACGGGAAAGATGAAATTGTGGGTGCAGACATTGACTTGATGGAAGCAATAGCTAAAAAAATGGATGTTAAAGTTAAATGGCTGGATATGAGTTTTAATAATGTACTAGCAGCTACTAAAGAAGGAAAAGCAGATGTGGCAATTTCAGCAATTTCAGTCACTGACGAGCGGGAAAAGAGTTTCGACTTCACAGATACTTATTATACTTCTCCACAAGCAGTAGTCATTAGAAAAGCTGATGCAGATAAATATACTGGCACAGATAGTTTTGAAGGAAAACAAGTTGGTGCACAAAAAGGGACAATTCAAGAAAACGTTGTGAAAGAACAGTTAACTGGATCCACATTAGTGGCAATTGAAAAATTACCAAATATTTTTGTGGAATTAAAGAATGGTTCATTGGACGGTCTAGTTACAGAAAAGACAGTTGCACAATCATATGTGGATCAAAATCCTGATTTGATGATTGCCGATATTGCTTTAGAAAGCATGAAAGAAGATTCCTTTTCGATTGCTGTACCTAAAGGAAATGAAGATTTAGTAAAGGAATTAAATAAATCCATTAAAGAATTACAAGATGATGGGCAAGTGGATGAAATGGTAGCAAAAGCGCAAGAATTAGCAAAAAAGGCAACGAACGAATAAAATAAATATACATTTAAAGCTGAATATAATAGATATTATTCAGTAATTAGTGAGAATAATTCAATAATTATACAACTTAATGCTTTTCTTTTGAAATTTTCATGCTATAATAAGTGCATTGAAAAAAAGAAGCTTTAAATTTTTAGGAGGAATTAGGATGAAAAAAATTACCGGCATCGCCATTGGTTTATTGGCATTAGTAACACTAGCTGCTTGTGGCAGCAGCAACGATAGTGGCACAGATAGTTCAGGAAGCAACAACACATCAAGTGAAGTAACATTAGATTCTATTAAAAAAGCGGGTGTTTTAAAAGTAGCAACTTCAGCAGACTTCGCACCTTTTGAGTTCCATACAATGGTTGACGGCAAGGACCAAATCGTTGGAGCAGATATTGATATGGTTAATGCAATTGCTGATGAACTTGGTGTAAAAACCCAAGTTTCAGATATGAGCTTTAATACAGTTTTAGCTTCTGTCAAAGAAGGAAAAGCAGATATCGCTGTTTCAGGGATTTCGGCAACTGCTGAAAGACAAAAACAGTTTGACTTTACAGATAACTACTACAATCCACCACAAGTAATTATTATCAACAAGAAAAATCAAGATACTTTAAACAGTATTGCAGCTTTTGACGGAAAACAAGTTGGCGCACAAAAAGGCTCAACCCAAGAAGATATTGTGAAAGATCAATTATCTGGCGCCAAATTAGTTTCTATCGATAAAGTACCAAGCATGATCGTTGAATTAAATCAAGGATCTTTAGATGGTATGGTAGTTGAACAAACCATTGCTGAATCTTATGTTGAACAAAATTCTGATTTAATGATTGCCAACGTAGAATTAAAAACAGATGATGACAATGCCTTTTCAATCGCTTTACCAAAAGGTAGCACTGAATTAAAAGATGAGTTAAATAAAATTATTGCGAAATTAATCAGCGAAGGAAAAATTGATGAATACGTAAAAGCGAACAATCAAGTCGCTGAATCAACAGAAGAATAGAGGTTAGGTCATTGGATTTTTCGTTTTTACATCAGTATTTAGGTTACTTTCTTTCAGGAGCCAGTATTACAATTGTCTTATCAATGTGTACTGTGGTTTTAGGGACATTGATTGGTCTTGTGATGGCTTTAATGAAATTAGCAAAAACAAAACCTTTAAATTGGCTAGCTAATATTTATATTGAGATTTTTCGTGGGACACCAATGTTGCTGCAAATCATGATTGGTTTCTTAGTCTTACAAGGGTTATTTCCTTCAAGAGATCTATCAGTAGGTGTGTTAACCGTTGATTTAGGTCGCTTGATTCCAGGTATGTTGGTTTTATCTTTAAACTCAGGTGCCTATGTGGCTGAAATTATTCGTGGCGGTATTATTGCCGTGAATTATGGTCAATCAGAAGCAGCCTATTCACTAGGTTTAAGACCAGCGCAAACGATGCGTTATGTGATTTTGCCACAGGCATTAAGAAATATCCTACCACCATTAGGAAATGAATTTGTGACTTTAATAAAAGATTCTTCTTTGCTGACAACGATTGGGATTAACGAATTAATGGGTGCAGCTCAAATTGTTATTTCAAATTCTTATATTCCGTTAGAACCTTACGTAGTTGCAGCAGGTATTTATTTTGTAATGACCTTTGTGACTTCCCGTTTGCTAGCTTTATGGGAAAAACGTTTAGGTCGCGGATATCAAAGATAGGAGAACAATTATGAGTGAAGCATTGGTTCAAGTAGAACATTTAAATAAAAAATTTGGTGATAATGAAGTACTAAAAGATATTTCGACTGAAGTCACACCAGGAGAAGTATTGGTTATCATTGGACCTTCTGGTTCTGGTAAAAGTACTTTTCTAAGATGTATCAATCTATTAGAAATACCAACATCTGGCACAATTAGATTTGAAGGTACCGACATTACTGATAAGAAAAATGATATTTTTAAAACACGGGAAAAGATGGGAATGGTGTTTCAACAATTCAATTTATTCCCTAATATGACTGTTTTAGATAATATTACCTTGTCACCGATTCGGGTAAAAAAAATGTCTAAAGATGCTGCTGAAAAAATTGCTAAAGAACTTTTGGTAAAAGTTGGTTTGTCTGACAAGGCAGATGCATACCCTCAGTCATTATCTGGAGGACAACAACAGCGGATTGCGATTGCTAGAGCTTTGGCAATGCAACCAGATGTGATGCTGTTTGATGAGCCAACATCTGCATTAGATCCTGAGATGGTTGGTGATGTTTTAGCCGTGATGCAGCAATTGGCTAAAGAAGGTATGACGATGGTTATCGTAACTCATGAAATGGGTTTTGCCAAAGAAGTTGGAGACCGGATTATTTTCATGGATGAAGGTGTTATTGTAGAAGAAGGAACACCGCAAGAAGTTTTTGATCAAACCAAAAATTCCAGAACCATTGATTTCTTGTCTAAAGTTTTATAGAATTTTTATTAAGAAGGACTCTTTTAACAGAGTTCTTCTTATTTTATTGCCACGATTGTGGAGTTTTCAAAGGATTTAAGTTATAATCAAGATTTGTAGATATGAAAAATGAAGAAATATAGGAGTTGCTATGTTCGAAAAATATAAACCAACCTGGATGGTTGAAGCAATATACCAAATTACTCCCCAACAATTGAAAGCAAGAGGCATAAAAGCCGTTTTAACAGATTTAGACAATACTTTGATTGCCTGGAATAATCCGAATGGGACGAAAGAATTATTAGACTGGTTGCAAGTGATGGCTGAGGCTGATATTCCAGTTGTCGTGGTGTCGAATAATAATGCTAGTCGGGTAAAAAAAGCCTTAGCAAGTTTTGAATTAGACTTTGTTTCTCGAGCGATGAAGCCTTTTGCCAATGGAATCAATGAAGCCCGCAAAAAATTAGGTTTAGAAAAATCTGAGATTGTCATGATTGGTGATCAAATTATGACTGATGTTCGCGGATCAAATGCTGCAGGTATTCGTAGTATTTTAGTGCGTCCAATTGTGGATAGTGATGCTTGGAATACGCAAGTGAATCGTTTTTTTGAACGTTTTATTATGAAACATTTGTTAAAAAAGAATCCAGATATGAAATGGAAGCGTGAAATATAAATGGAAGAAGAAATTTATTGTATTGGTTGTGGTGCAAAGATTCAGACAGAACATCCCAATCAACTAGGTTATACACCTCAATCAGCTTTAGAAAAGGGGTTGGCTAGTGGTGATGTTTATTGCCAGCGTTGTTTTAGATTACGTCATTATAATGAAATTCAAGATGTTCATTTAACGGATGATGATTTTTTACGTTTGTTAAATGAATTAGGTAAAACAGATGCTTTGATTGTTAATGTCGTGGATATTTTTGATTTTAATGGCTCCTTGATTCCAGGATTGCATCGATTTGTTGGCGACAATCCAGTTTTATTGGTAGGGAATAAAGTTGATATTTTACCTAAATCATTGAAAAAAAATCATTTGATTCAATGGATGAAAGAGCGTGCCCATGAAGAAGGTTTGCGCCCTGAAGAAGTTTTATTGACAAGTGCTAGAAAACCTCACGAAATGGAAAATTTACTAGCAAAAATCGAAGAATATCGCAAAGGCAGAGATGTCTATGTTGTGGGAGTTACCAATGTGGGTAAATCAACTTTGATTAATCAAATTATTAAGCAAAGTGCTGGTGTACAAGATTTAATTACCACATCACAATTCCCTGGAACTACATTAGACAAGATTGAAATACCTTTAGACGATGGTCATTTCTTAATTGATACGCCAGGAATTATTCATCGACATCAAATGGCGCATTATTTAGGCAAAAAAGATTTGAAAATTATTGCCCCGCATAAAGAAATTAAACCGAAAGTGTATCAATTAAATGCTGGTCAAACATTATTCTTAGGTGGTTTAGCACGGTTCGATTTTGTTAGTGGAGAGAAAGCCTCTTTCATTGCTTATGTATCAAATGATATTACGCCGCATCGTACTAAATTAGAAAAAGCGACTGAATTTTATGCAAAACATGTGGGAGTATTATTACAACCGCCTCGACCAGATGAAGTCGCTGAATTTCCTGAATTGGTTCGTTTTGAATTTTCGATTAAGGAAAAAACCGATATTGTATTTGCTGGATTAGGTTGGGTAACTGTTTTAAAACCAGCAGTAGTTGCTGGTTGGGCACCTAGAGGAGTCGACGTATTGACTCGCAAAGCATTAATTTAAAAGGAGTTTATTCATGGAATTAAGAGGAAAACAAAAACGGTTTTTAAGAAGCCAAGCGCACCATTTGAATCCGATCTTTCAAATCGGAAAAAATGGTCTAAATGAAGAAGTATTGGTACAAATAGCAGAAGCATTGGAAAAACGTGAATTAATAAAAATCAGTTTGCTACAAAATACTGATGAAGTGGCTGAAGATGTAGCGACAGTTCTTGAAGCTAAAATTCATTGTGAAGTTGTTCAAATTATTGGTCGGGTATTGGTTTTATTTAAACCTTCCAACAAAGAAAAATATCAAAAAATTTCTCGTGAAGTAAAAACTATTTAATCACAGGAGGCATTATTGTGTTTCAAACGAATGTAGTTACTTTTCCTGAAGTTGTTCCAATGACGAAAGTGAATGGCAAAAAAAGACAAATCGGTTTAATGGGTGGGACTTTTAATCCGATTCATACCGCGCATTTAATGGTGGCCGATCAAGTAGGTCAAAAGCTGGGATTTGATGAGGTTCATTTAATTCCGTCGTATCTTCCTCCTCATGTAGATGAGAAAAAAGCAATTGCCAGCCAACATCGATTAAAAATGGTAGAATTAGCAACGGAAGACAATCCTAATTTAGTGATTGATCAAAGAGAATTGCGACGTCAAGGAAAAAGTTATACATATGACACGATGAAAGAATTAATTGCTGAAGATCCAGAAGCAGATTATTATTTTATCATTGGTGGCGATGAAGTAGCTTATTTGCCTAAATGGTATAAAATTGATGAACTGGTTCAAATGGTTCATTTTGTAGGTGTTAGCCGCCCAGGTTATCCGCAAGAAAGTAATTATCCAATCATTTGGGTAGATGTTCCTCAGATTCAGCTGTCTTCCAGTTATATTAGACAACAAGTCAAGCAAGGTTGTTCTATTCGATATTTAGTGCCAGAAAAAGTCAGAGAATATATTGCGGAAGAAGGATTGTATTTAGATGAATTATAGCAAAAATTATTCAGCAATGGATCGCGAAGCTTTGATGCAGCAAGTACAAATGCGAATGAGTGAAAAACGCTTCAAGCATGTTTTGGGTGTGGAAGAAATGGCTATTTTATTGGCGGAAAAATACGGTGTTTCAACTGAAAAAGCTAGTATCGCAGCACTGACTCATGACTATGCTAAAGAACGTAGCGATGAAGAATTTTTATTAGAAATTGAACGCCAAAACTACCCTGATCAAGCTATGTTAAAAAAATTTGGAAATGCCATTTGGCACGGATTGGTTGGTGCAGATTTTGTTGAGCGGGAATTAAAAGTTCATGATGTCGACATTTTAGAAGCCATTCGACTTCACACTACAGGTGCTGCCAACATGACTGATTTAGCTAAAATTATTTATTTGGCTGATTATATTGAACCTGGAAGAGATTTTCCTGGAGTAGAAGAAGCACGGCGTATTGCATTGATGGATTTAGATCAAGCAGTCGCCTTTGAGACAAAACACACATTAAGTCATTTAATCGAAAATGAAAACCCGGTCTATCCTAAAACGTTAGAAACTTATAACCGTTTTGTTGCCGGTCAAAAATAGGAGGGAATCACCATAGATAGTAAACAAATGTTAGAAACAGCAGTAAAAGCAGCCGATTCAAAAAGAGCTGTTGATATCGTTGCTTTGGATGTAAGAGAAGTTTCTTTATTAGCGGATTATTTTATGATTTGCCAAGCGAATTCAGATCGTCAAATTAACGCAATAGTGGAAGAAATTGTCGATAAAGAGGAAGAAAACGGCGCTACAGTTAAACGAATTGAAGGTAAAGATGGCGGGAAATGGGTCTTAATCGACTTAGGCGATTTAATCGTTCATGTTTTCAGCCCAACCGAAAGAGAATTCTATAATTTAGAAAAACTTTGGTCAGATGCACCATTAGTGAATATTTCTAACTGGTTAGATTAATGGCGTATGAAACTTTTGCTTTTGTCTATGATGAAATTATGGATGAAACTTTATATGATCAATGGTTGGCCTTTACTAAACGTCATTTAACCAAGGGACAAGAGAACATCTTAGAACTGGCTTGCGGTACCGGAGATTTAGCGGTGAAATTTGCTGAAGAAGGTTATCAAGTGACCGGTTTAGATTTGTCTGAAGAGATGTTGACAATTGCCAGCCAACGAGGCATCGAAGCAGATCTAGCGATTCAATGGATTCAAGGTGATATGTTGGATTTAAAAGATATTGGTACTTATCAAGCAGTGACTTGTTATTCTGATTCTTTATGCTATATGAAAAATGCTGAGGATGTAGTAAAAGTATTCCAAGGGGTATTTGATTTATTAGAAAAAGATGGCACTTTTATTTTTGATGTACATTCCACTTATCAAATTGATCAAGTCTTCCCAGAATATAGTTTTCATGATCAAACCGAGGAGTTTGCCTTTTTATGGGATAGCTATCCCGGAGAGGAACCTCATAGTATCGAACATTTTTTAACTTTTTTTGTAAAAAAAGGTGAACTGTTTGAACGCTTTGATGAGTTACATCAAGAAAGAACTTATTCTTTGAATACCTATCAAGTAATGTTAGCAGAAGTGGGCTTTAGTTTTGAAGTTTTTGCAGACTTTGAAGATGAGAATCCTAAAGAAAATAGTCAACGATGGTTTTTTGTTTGTCATAAGAGCTAGACTTTTAGTCGGCTCTTTTTTGTGAGGTGAGAATTTGAAAAGTTGTGGCATTATTGTAGAATATAATCCATTTCATTATGGGCATGCGTATCATGCAAAAATGGCGCGAAAATTATCTGGTGCTGAGATAATCATCGCAGTCATGAGTGGGAATTTTTTACAACGAGGAGAACCTGCTATCTTAGATAAGTGGGATAGAGCAGAAGTGGCGCTAAGAAATGGCGTCGATTTGGTTGTGGAATTACCTTTTTCATGGGCAGTTCAATCAGCTGACTATTTTGCAAGAGGCAGTGTTAAAATGCTGCAATCCCTGCAGTGTGAAGCACTTTGTTTTGGAACGGATGAGGAAAATGACTTTGATTACCAAAGTTATGGCGATTTTTTTAATCAACATCAAGTTGAAATTGACAATTATTTTAAGAGCTTACCAATTGATTTAAGTTACCCTGAAAAAATGGCTCAAACAGTTCGACATTTTTTACCAAAACTGGCTGAATTTCCACCGAATCATATATTGGCGTTAAGCTATGCGAAGGAAAATGCAAAGTATGCAAAACCAATGACATTATTCCCTTTAAAGCGACAAGGACAGGGCTATCATGATAATCAATTGATGGTGCAGAGTTTTGCTTCGGCAACTGGAATCCGGCAAGCAGTTAACTTAGGAAACGATTTTTCAAATTTTGTACCGGAACTAACTGAAAAAAAATTATTTGATTATCATCTTAGCTGGTCTGATTTTTGGCCATACCTTTATTATCAGTTAAAAGTCAGCACACCAAAGGAGCTAAAAATGCTTTATCAGATGAATGAAGGCGTTGAATTTCGTTTGTTGAATCAATTGCGACCAGATTTTTCTGATTATTTAGCTGGAATTCAAACCAAGAGATATACGAAAGCACGACTTCAGCGTTTATTAGTCTATACTTTATTGCAAGTAAAACCAGCTGAGATTGCCTATGAACAAGAAAATTCACTGCTACATATTTTAGGCTTTACAGACGCAGGAAAAAAATATCTCAATCAGCATAAAAAAGATTTTACTTTGCCGATGGCAGCTAAAATAGGTAAGCAGGAGCAAGCCAATCATTTGTTAACTTATCGAAGTGATCAAATTTATCAGATGCTTCATCCAGTAGAACAAAATCTAGGGCGTTTTCCGTTGCAAGTATAAAAAAGACTATGCAAAAAAAGCGTCAGTCGTTATAATAGATGAGTATGAAATTAACGAAAGTGAAGTGAAAATATGGGACGCAAATGGGCCAATATCGTAGCAAAAAAAACGGCTAAGGATGCCAATAATAGCCGAGTATATGCAAAATTTGGAATTGAAATATATGCAGCAGCAAAATCAGGTGATCCTGATCCCCATGCTAATCAAAAATTACGTTTTGTTATCGAAAGAGCAAAAACATATAATGTGCCAAAACATATTATTGATCGTGCAATTGAAAAAGCTAAAGGCTCTGGTGATGAAACATATCAAGAACTACGTTATGAAGGATTCGGTCCCAATGGTTCAATGGTAGTAGTCGATGCATTGACAAATAATGTCAATCGAACAGCTGCAGATGTGCGGGCGGCTTTTGGTAAAAATGGCGGGAACATGGGTGTTTCTGGCGCTGTTTCTTATATGTTTGACAACACAGCATTGTTCGGTTTTGCTGGCGAAGATGCTGATGAAATTCTTGAATATTTAATGGATCAAGAGATTGATGTCAGAGATGTTGTCGCTGAAGATGGTCAAATTATTGTTTACGGAGAGCCTGAAGATTTTAACAGTATCCAAACGGCTTTAAAAGAAAAAGGAATTGAAGAATTTTCAATTGCTGAAATGCAAATGATTCCTCAATCCGAAGTTATTTTAACTGGTGATGATTTAGAAAAATTCGAAAAAATGATTGATGTCTTAGATGAATTAGAAGATGTTCAACAAATTTACCACAACGTAGAACTAGACTAAGCAAAAAGGAATGAGTTTTTAAGCTCATTCCTTTTTTTATACACTTTTTACTTCAAATAAACCTTCTGGAATTTCCTCTAATAATGGACTTTTTTGTCCTACAACTAATAAATTTAATTCATGCATCGCTCGGGTACAGACAGTATATAAAATCAAATTATCTTGCTCTGTTTGATAATTATCTGGTGAAACATTCCAAGCAAAGACTCGATCAAATTCTAACCCTTTCGCTAAATAAGTTGGAATAATAATCAGAGATTTCTTCATAAAATCTTCTTCGTCAGTTAGCAGCTGAACATTTTCTTTTTGCGCATCACTTAAAGAATCATATAAGTCCTGACATTCTTCAGCAGTTTTGGCGATGATAGCAGTACGCCAATATTTGGCTACTTCGACCGTATCAGTTAATTCTTGGGCAATCCGGGCAATCATCTCATTTTTTTTAAGTGAAAAGTACATTTTAGGTAGATCACCTGCTCGTGCTGTCAGCTTTACACGATTTTCTTGAGTCAAAAATTGATTGGCAAAATTGGTAATTTCTTCAGTCGAACGGTAACTAGTAGTCAATTCAAAATGCCGAATCGTTTGATCACTAAATATTTCTGCTAAAGATTGGACCATGCTTTCATTACCAAATACTTTTTGATTTAAATCACCGCATAAAGTGTAGGTTGCATTAGGATATAAATATTTTAAAACGGCTACTTGCGCAGGTGAAAAATCTTGCATTTCATCAATAAAGATGAAGCGGGCTTTTTGATTTACTTCCAAAGGATAGATAGCTTTCATTAGAAGGAAAAGCAAATTACCATCTTCTAAACTAATGTCTTTATTTTTAAAATCTTGAATCAATTCCTTTAGCATCATTTGCCAATCGGATCGACTTAATTGGTAATGGGACAAAAGGTTATTTGGTATATTCTGTAAGAAATGTAAATACTGTTTCGCGTAATTTACAAAGGTGTAGCGGTTAATTTTTCGACGAATGCCTTTGAAACGACGGTTCACAACTTTTTGTAGCATTTGACGTCGTAATCGTCTCTCAGCCTTTTCAGAGTCTTCCATATTGGGATTGTTAACAAAAGCTTCTTGAATTAGGTCTTCAGCAGCTTCTTTGGCCCAATCTTTTTTCATTTCGTCTTTAACAAAACCACCGATTTTTTTAAGTAGTTTTGTTTGTAACAATTGCATTCGTTGATACATTGGTAAAGCAGGATTGGTTTCTTGGTACCATGAGCGAATTTGTTTTTTTGAGATTAACGTTTGCTCGCCAATTTTTAAGTCTCTAAAGAGTGGCCCTAGATCAGTAATCTGTTGCGTATATTTTTCTAAAGCAGTAACAATCATTAAACTACTTTTTGCTCGTAAAATACGATCATCTTGTCCCGATAAAAAGACTTCTTCATGACTCTCTTCTGTATGGATGGCATAATTTGGTAATAGTTTAGTTAAAAATGTTTTAAAGGTCTCAGTTGGAATGCCACTTTCTCCTAAAGAAGGCAGGACAGTCGACACATACTCTGAAAAGATATGGTTCGGTGAAAACAATAAGACTTGATCATTTTCTAACCACTTACGGTTACTATAAAGTAAATAGGCCACTCGTTGTAATAAGGCAGAAGTTTTTCCGCTACCAGCAATTCCTTCCACAACCAAAACTTTGCTGCGGTTGTCACGGATAATTTCATTTTGGGCTTTTTGAATAGTAGCAACAATGTTTTTCATGTGATTGGAAGAAGCTTCATCTAAAATTTCAAGTAAGAAATCATCGTTGATGGCTTCCGAAGTATCCACCATTGATAGAATTTCACCGTCGCGAATTTTAAATTGTCGTTTTAAGATTAATTCGACTGGGATGACTGCATCATAACTTTCATAACTAGTGTCACCTAATTCTCCTTCATAATAAAGGTTAGCGATTGGTGCACGCCAGTCAATGACGATAGTCTCCTCTTGGCGATCTCTTAAAGAGGCGATACCTAAATAAAGGGTCTCTTTTCCAGCATCTTCTTGAAAATCTATGCGGGCGAAATAAGGATTCCCACTCATTAATTGTAAAACTTTTTGGCGTTTTTCTAAGGCAGCCAGTGTTTGATAGCGAACCAATAGTTCTTGTTCGTGTTGGCGGTTGTCAGCCATGGAATCAGCTAACGCTTCAAAGGAACCAGACTGAACTCTTTGACCAGCGTTTTCCATCATGGAAGCATCAAATGTCTGTTTACTTTTAGCAGTTCTTTTTTTTAAAATTTGATCTTCTTGATCAATAATCTCTAAGGTATTTAATAGATGTTGTTTCTCTAATTCTCTTGCTTGCATCTCATGTCCCCCTTGTGCTAACGGCTATCAAGTATAGCACATCTCAAGCAAAATAAAAAAGAGAAAACCTAAATGGTTTTCTCTTGATAGAATTATCTTTTAGCAAAGTAGCTATCTAAAACTAAATAACCATCTTGAAAAGCTTGTTCATCAAAAACTATTTCCGAAATTTGGGTTTTATTTTGTAAGAAAGTAGCTGATGTAACGGATGTTTTTTTAATAAACCAAGTTTTGAATAATTGGTTAACTAAAGTTATTCGCGCACCTTCATTCTCACTGTAAATGAAAGTACTAGCTTTTGTTAGGTCCTTGTATAAGTCAACATCCAATACCAGTTCTTGGCAGCAATATTTTTGATTTAAAAGAGATTTTAGTGGCACCTCTTGATAAACAATTTGTAATAAAGTTTCTCCAAGTTCATTTAAGGTTTCGGCCTTTTCAAATAGTTGGTCAAAGGTCGTTTGATAAATCTCGTTGCCATATAAAAAACGTTTCACTATTTTATTTGTAAAGGTTTGTTGATCGACAGCTGATTGTCCTTCTTTTTCTAAGTGTGTATTCAGTGCTTTTAAGTATGCAGACATGACCATTTGTAAACTCTTTTCAAAATAAATACCAGTATTGATTTGTTTCATTTAAAACATCCTCTCGAAATAAGTTAATTTTAGCTTATCATCTCCAGCAGAAAAATGATTGAAGAAAAGACTGAAACCTTATTTCCTTAAAAGATAACGAGTGTTAAAATGAAATTATTAATTTAAAAGGGGAGATTTGTATGCCATTTGTACACATTGAATTAGTCGAAGGTCGCACGCAAGAACAATTAACCAAGATGATGGAAGATGTAACTGAAGCAATTTCAAAAAATGTTGGCGCACCAAAAGAAGCAGTGCATGTTATTATTACTGAATTGGCTAAAGATCGATTAGCACAAGCAGGAGAATGGAAAAAATAAGTATCAATTAATACTTGCATTTTTTTTGAAGACATGTTTATAATGTTACATAAATTGATTGATATGAAAGACAACAGATCTTGTTATTTGTTTTAAAGAGAGGAAAAGCTAGGCTGAGAATTTTCCAACAAAACTTGAGATGACCACTTTCTTGACCTTTGTTAAATGCAAGGGCGGATACAGCACCGTTATCGCTTAGAGGAGCTTCGGCTCAAAGATTAGGTGGAACCACGTTGATTCGTCCTAGTGTCATGCAGACACTAGGACTTTTTTTATATCATCAAATATTAAGGAGGAATTTTTTAATGACAGTTAAGATTTCATTTCCAGATGGATCAGTCAATGAATTCAAGGATGGGATTACCGGCTTAGAGATTGCAGATAGTATTTCTAAATCATTAGCAAAAAAAGCATTAGCAATTGTAGTAAATGATCAATTAGAGGACTTAAATCGACCAATCGATCAAGATGCATCAATTAAATTAATTACTGATCAAGATGAAGAAGCGTTAGATTTATTACGTCACTCTTCAGCGCATTTAATGGCTCAAGCTATGCGCCGTCTGTATCCAAATATTCATTTTGGTGTCGGACCGTTTATCGATACCGGTTTTTATTATGATACCGACAATGGTGAAGTTCAGGTTTCTGAAGAAGATTTCCCAGCAATCGAAAAAGAAATGGCAAAAATTGTCAAAGAAAACTTACCAATTGAACGCAAAGTAATGAGCCGTCAAGAGGCGCTAGATTTCTTTAGCTATGACCCTTATAAAGTTGAATTAATCAATGATTTACCAGAAGACGATGTAATTACTGCTTATACTCAAGGAGAATTTACAGACTTATGTCGTGGACCGCATGTACCATCAACTGGTAAAATCAAAGTCTTTAAATTATTATCAGTCGCAGGTGCATATTGGCGCGGAAATTCTGATAATAAAATGATGCAACGGGTTTACGGTACAGCTTTCTTCAATAAAGCAGACTTAGAGCATTTCTTAAAAATGCGAGAAGAAGCTAAAGAACGTGATCACCGTAAATTAGGGAAAGAATTGGATTTATTTATGGTTTCACCAGAAGTTGGTTCAGGGTTACCATTCTGGTTACCAAAAGGTGCAACAATCCGTCGTACCATCGAACGTTACATTGTAGATAAAGAAATCTCAATGGGCTATGAACATGTATACACGCCTGTTTTAGCCGATACAGAATTGTATAAAACTTCTGGACACTGGGATCATTATAAAGAAGACATGTTCCCAATTATGGATATGGGAGACGGCGAAAGTCTTGTCTTGCGTCCAATGAACTGTCCACATCACATGATGATTTATAAAAATCACGTGCATTCTTATCGTGAATTACCAATTCGTTTAGCCGAATTAGGAATGGATCACCGCTACGAAAAATCTGGTGCATTATCAGGTTTGCAAAGGGTACGTGAAATGACGATGAATGATGCCCACATCTTTGTTCGTCCAGATCAAATTAAAGATGAATTCCGCCATACTTTAGATTTAGTTTTAGCAGTATATGAAGATTTCGGTTTTGAAGATTATCGTTTCCGCTTAAGCTATCGTGATCCATCAAATACAGAAAAATATTTTGATGATGATGAAATGTGGGAAACTTCTCAACGTCTGTTAAAAGAAGTAATGGATGAATCAGGATTCCCTTATTTTGAAGCAGATGGTGAAGCAGCTTTCTATGGTCCTAAATTGGATGTGCAAGTACAAACAGCTTTGGGTACAGAAGAAACATTATCAACGATTCAATTTGACTTCTTATTACCAGAACGATTTGAATTGGAATATGTTGGTGAAGACGGAAAGAACCATCGTCCAGTCGTTGTCCACCGTTCAGTTGTTTCAACGATGGAACGCTTTACAGCTTACTTGATTGAACAATACAAAGGCGCTTTCCCAACTTGGTTGGCTCCAGAACAAGTGGTAATTATCCCAGTCTCTCCTGAACATCATGGTGAATATGCCTATGAAGTTAAAGATCGCTTGGTACGTGAAGGTGTGCGTGTGGAAGTCGATGAAAGAAATGAGAAAATGGGCTACAAGATTCGTCAAGCACAAACGCAAAAAATTCCTTACATTTTAGTTGTTGGGGATAAAGAAGTAGAAAGTGCTAGTGTGAATGTCCGTCGCTATGGTCAAGAAGAACAAGAAGTTCAAGCATTAAATCTTTTTGTTGAAGCGATTAATGCAGATATTAAAAACTTTAGCCGTGGCTAAAGTGAACCAAGGTACTCTTTGATAAATGAAGAGTACCTTTTTTTTGTGGAAATCTTTTTTAGAAGACTTTATTTCAATGGATTTTAAAGATAGTGACTTTTCCACAAAAAAAAACAGTAAAAAATGTTTCACGCTCAACAATAATTTTATCTGGTAAAAAAACTGATATTTCGGTTTTGGTAAAAAAACGATTGCCTTTTTTAAAATGAATGTGAAACATTTGTGAATATTATAAGACCTAAAGATTAAACTTATAAAAAGATAAGCAGACTAATCCTTTTTAAAAAATCAAATTTCAGCTACAATATGAAAGTAATGTAAACTGGAAGGAATGTACATATGAAGTTATCAAATCTACTAAAAAAAATTTTTAGTCCTTTTATAAAATTAACCCGAAAATTGGCTGATGCCGAACGTAAACATCGAGGGAAATCAAAGACGAGCCATGTACCATTTCGGTTAAACTTTTTGTTTTTTGTTATTTTCACATTGTTTGCTATTTTAGTTGGACGCTTGGCTTATTTGCAAATTGATCAAAAAGAAGCTTTAACCAAAGAATTAGATGCATCAACCTCGGTCACGGTAACTGGCAGTACGCCGCGAGGAATGATTTATGATGCTGAAGGAAATGCTTTAGTAAGCAATCAATCCAATGCTGCTATTATCTATACTCGTGGAAACAACACCGAAGCTGCCGATATTTATCAATTAGCGAATCGCTTAAATGAATTAATTGATATGCCAGTTAATGAAGACTTAACAAGTCGAGATAAAAAAGATTACTATTTAGCAGATCCCGAGCATTTAGAAGAGGCGCAAAACAATTTAACCAACCGACAAAAAGTTCAAAGTACTTCTGACCAATACAGCGAGATGGTTAAGAATGTGACTGATGAACAAATTGATTTTAATGAAGAAGAATTAAAAGCAGCGACAATCTTTACAAATATGAATGCAGCGACTGCCTTGAATACGGTTTTTGTGAAAAATGAAGGAGTTACTGACGAAGAATTAGCTGTTATTTCTGAGAATGCTTCAAGCTTAAACGGTGTCTCAACCGGTTGGGATTGGTCTCGTTCTTACAGTAGTAATTTAGATAGTTCGCTAAGAAGCATTTTGGGAACTGTTTCCACTGAAAAGGAAGGTTTACCCGCTGATGAAGTGGATGAGTATTTGAAAAAAGGTTATTCTCTAAATGATCGAGTTGGACAAAGCTATCTTGAGAAAGAATATGAAAGTGAACTTCAAGGAAAGAAAAGTAAAACTAAAGTAAATTTAGATAAACAAGGCAACGTTAAGTCTACTGAAGAAATTAATTCAGGTAGCAAAGGAAATAATTTGAAATTAACAATTAATAGCACTTTTCAACAAAAAGTAGAAGAAATTGTTGAGCGGAATTATCAAACGTTGATTAGTAATGGCGATGCACAATATTCACCGGGAGTTTATGTGGTTGTGACCGATCCAAACAATGGCGATATATTATCAATGGTTGGCTATTCTCATAAAGCTGGAAGCAGTGATTTAGATGAATATGCTTTAGGAACAGTCAACGACTTTTTTGAACCAGGCTCTGTGGTAAAAGGGGCAACCGTAACTGCTGGTTATGAACAAGGTGTCATTACTGGAAATGATACTTTAATCGATGAACCAATTAAGCTTGCAGGTACGGCGATCAAAGGCTCCATTTACAATCGGACATCAATTGGTAATCAAATCTCCACAAACACAGTCAAAGCTTTAGAATGGTCATCAAATGCCTATATGATGAAACTGGTGTTGAGAATGTTAGGTGTTGAATATTCCTACAATATGACCTTGCCGCAAATAGCTAGTACTAAAGCTGCTTACGATAAATTAAGGAATTCATTTGCCGAATATGGTTTAGGTGTTAAAACTGGGATTGATTTACCAAGTGAAGACACTGGGATTGTGAGACAAAACTTTGGCGAAAGCACTGGACCTGGTGGAGGTAACTTGCTTGACCTTTCTTTCGGTCAGTATGATACTTATAGTGCGTTGCAATTGGCGCAATATGCAGCAACTGTCGCGAATGGTGGCACACGGATTTCTCCTCACTTGGTTTCAGGAATTTATGACAATTCAAGTGACGGTGGTTTAGGTGATTTGGAAAAAGAAATTACTGGAGAAGCATTGAATAATGTCAATATTTCTGCTGAGCAAATGGCAATAATTCGTCAAGGATTTTACCAAGTGGTTCACGGCAGCGATCCGAATACAACAGGAACCTCATTGCGAACAGCGGCGTTAGATATGTCAGCTAAAACTGGGACAGCAGAAACTTCAGTTACGGTAAATGGTGAAGTGATCAATACAATTAATAGCAATTTAGTTGCTTATGCACCATCAGATAATCCGACGGTTTCTTTAAGTGTTGTTATTCCACAACTTACATCGTCTCACGATTCAACAGCCCAAACAATTGGAAGAGAAATTATTGATGCTTATGCCGCACAATTTGGCGCAACACAATAAGTGAATCCCCTAAGGAGGAAAAACAATGTCAGTTTATGATTTTCAAGTAAAAGAAGTCGACGGTAGTCAAAAAAGTTTGGCTGATTACGAGGGCAAGGTTTTATTGATTGTTAATACAGCAACTGGTTGTGGTTTTACACCACAATATGAGGGTCTGCAAAAACTTTATGATACTTATCAAAAATCAGGTTTTGAAGTATTGGATTTTCCTTGTAACCAATTTGGTCATCAAGCGCCAGGTTCGAATGAAGAAATTGTTGAATTTTGTCAATTGAATTATAATACCACTTTTGAAACCTTTGCTAAAATTGATGTGAACGGTGAAAATCAATCACCGCTTTATAAATACATGAAGGAAACGCAAGGTGGTTTACTTAACAATGCAATCAAATGGAATTTCACTAAGTTTCTAGTAGATCGTCAAGGAAATGTAGTAAAACGCTATAGTTCACAAACAGAGCCGGAAAAAATTGCGTTAGATATTGAAAAATTGTTGGCTTAAACGTCAAGTAGAATTACTTAACAAATTTTCTCAAAACACTAGTCAAGCAACAAAAAAAATGCTATGATGTCATAGTCTGAGAGATATCTTAGTAAATTTTGTTGTGAGGGAGGGAAAATCATGCGCGTAAACATCACTTTAGAATGTACTTCTTGTAAAGAACGTAACTACTTAACAAATAAAAACAAACGTAACAATCCTGACCGTTTGGAAAAGAAAAAATATTGCCCACGTGAACGCAAAGTTACTTTGCACCGTGAAGTAAAATAATTTTTTAAAAGTCGAGCTGGGATTCTCAATTATTGAGGATTTCAGCTTTTTTGTGTTAAATAATTTCAAAGACTCATGAATAGTTCTTGGTATCATCAATATTTTTTGCTAAACTTTTAACAAATGATTTTTAAAATCAAACTAAAAAATTTCTATTGCGACAAATGAATAGAGAGGAATGATCACGTGCGTAATGTCCCACCAATTTTAAAACCAATCGCTTTATTGACGTTATCAACTTTAATTGCTACAGCAACAGGAGTTGTCAATAGTTCCAGTTATCGCAGTAATTCTGGAAATAGTTCAACGGAAACAACTAGTCAAAGCAATAGTTCTGTGACAAGTGAATCTCAAAGTAGTATTTCAACTGATAGTTCAACTAGCTCACAAGATTCTTCTGGCAGTTCTTCTAGTTCCCTATCAACAGAAGATAGCAATAATTATAATAATTATGATTCGAGTAGCTCGCAAACCAATGATGATGGTTATGGTTCGTCTAGCAGTTCATCTATCCAACAAGATGACACAACTCCTTCATCATCGGCGACAAATGAAAATGCTGTGACACCGGAAGCAGGTGGCAACGAATGACCTTTCTCTTAGATATCATTAATGGAATCAATAAGTTTTTAGGTTATTTGGATATCAGTCCTAAATATTTAAATCGAGGCTATACGATTTTGAGTATTATACCTACTGTCTACATTTTACGGATTATTTATGGCTTGTGGAGTAATGGCCGCTATGTTCAATTTTTCTTGTATGCCTTAGTATTTTTAATCTTTGTTTACTTCTTTGTCTTGAATTTCTTTTATTATTTTCTTAATAAAAACCTCAAGTTTGATATCACGCAACTTTTTGTTAAAGTTTTGCCAGATGATGCCTTTAATATTCAAAGTGAAGAAAAGAAACGAACAACGGCTAAAATGTTTAAAAATGCCAAAGAAGTTTCAGTTGACTACCATGATGATTATCAACTAACCTTAGCTGCTAATATTCAGACAATGATTGTTTCTGGAGAAATAAAAACCAATGATTTAGCTAAACGGGAAGGCTTCTTGATTGATGAAAATACGCTGTATCCATATTACTATGTAAAGAAATTAAGTGAGTCAGAATACTCTTTGCAGATTGGTCAAAATTATCAAAGTCTATCTGAAATTGGTCGTATTCATCAAGAAGAACCTCTGGCAACCGTTGGGTTATTCATTGTTGGTGGTGATTTTTCTAAAGGAGGAATTACTTACCACGAACCTTATCGTTTGAAACTGATGGCAAAAGACGAAAATAAATTAGAAGAAAAAAGTGGTGCTACTCGCAGTGGTCGCCGCAGTCGCCATGAAGCGGACACGAATTCAATTGAGAATAGCTCAAATGAAGAGACGGATTTTTCATCAACTTCTTCTACAGAAAATAATTTCCGGCGTAGTCGGCGTCAGAAATAAATGCCGAGGGCCGTCCTTGGTACAGATAGTCATTTAAAAGGGTCCAAACTCATTTTTTTGAGCTTGGACCCTTTTTTTAAAATATTTATTTTAAAGCATTAGTGACATCTTTAGCCATTTCAGTGTAGGCAATCGGGCCATTATATAACCAGCTACTTTCAGCTCCGTAGCTAAATAATTGATTATTTTGCACTGCTGGAATATTTTTCCATAAATCATCATTAAACATTTCAGCACCTTCATCACTATTAACCAAGAATAAATAATCTGCATCTAATTGGGATAAGCTTTCTAAAGAAACTTGCGTCCAATCGGAAGTTGCTTCAGTACTGATGTCTTTGGTTAATTCTGGAACTTCAAAGCCTAGGTCACCATATAATAGACGACCGCTTGAACGATTTTCTGCCACCATAAAAGCAGAATTGTTAGTCACCCAGATAACTGCTGCAGATTTTCCTTCGATTTTATTGGCTAAGTCATTTTTAGTTGTCTCAATTAAATCTTTGTAGTCAGCCTCGACTTCTTTGGCTTTGTCTTCTTTGTTTAGAACCTTAGCAATATCATTTAATTGATCTTCCCAAGTGACATTATCACCATTGGTTACAACATAAGTCGGCGCAATTTTATTATATTGTTTGTATTTTCCATTTTCGACTGTTGCATTAGAACCGATGAGTAGTAAATCAGGATTAAAGCTTAAAACATCTTCATAGGGTAAATCATAATTTATTTTTGGTACATCTTTTAACTGATCTTGTAAATAAGCTTGATCTGAATCATTACCGACAGTCCATTGGGCTACGGGTGTTTCATCTAAAGCAACAAGATAATCTTCTAAATATGAAGCGATGATCCGTTTGGGTTTATCTGGGACCTCGACTTTATGATCCATTGAATCAGTTAATTCTCTAGTGTCACCAGCCTTAGAACTATCTGTTGTATCATTATTATTTTGACCGCAAGCAGCCAGTGTAAATAGTGTAACTAAAGAAATCGTAGCGAAAGTTATTTTCTTAAACATTTTTGCACTCCTCGTGATTTAATTGAGAATCTTTCTCATCTATTATTATCACTGAAAGAGATTTGTCTGTCAATTGGATTTTTTATCAAAATTTTGATTGACGATACACTTTTTTAACGCCATAATTGAGAATGGTTATCACAGAAACGAGGAAAATTTTTATGACCAAATTACATACAGCTGATTTAGTGGTTGGCTACGAAAAAAAAATAGTCATCAAGGATGTCACGATTGAAATTCCTGATGGGAAAATCACTAGTTTAATTGGCCCTAATGGTAGTGGGAAAACTACACTGTTGAAAGCAATGGCTAGAATCCTAATCCCAAAAAGTGGCACAGTATTTGTTGATGGAGAAGATGTTCAGCGACAAGATTCTAAACAGGTTGCACAAAAAATTGCTTCGTTATCTCAAAATAGTCAAGCAGTCAATGGTTTAAAGGTGGCAGAAATTGTTGCATATGGTCGCTTTCCTTATCAAAAAGGTTTTTCTAGCTTGAAACAAATGGATCATGAATTAATTCGTTGGGCACTAGATGCTTGTAACATTACCCACTTAAAGGATCGCCCAATTGCCTCTTTGTCAGGTGGTCAGCAGCAGCGGGTCTGGATTGCGATGGCACTTGCACAAGATACCGATATTTTAATTTTAGATGAACCGATTACATTTTTAGATCCTGCCCATCAGTTGGAAATTTTAGAGTTGTTGGAAACTATTAATCAGCAAGGAAAAACTATTTTAATGACTATCCACGATTTGAACCATGCTTCACGTTTTTCAGACCATATTTTAGGTATGAAAGAAGGCATTTTAACATTTCAAGGAACGCCGAAAGAAATATTTACACCAGAAAATTTAGCACAACTATTTGATATTCAAGCAACAATTATTGAATCGACAGAAAATCGTAAACCAATTGTTGTTTCTTATAATTTAAAGAAGGAGGCCTAGCGGTTGAAAAGACGAATCTTTTTTTCTAGCGTGCTGGTGCTTTTAGTAGTTGCGATGATTATTTCTTTACGTTTTGGTGCTGTTACAACAAAATGGACTGATATTTATCCCGCACTCTTTAATTTTGATGGACAACAGCAAAATCAACAACTGATCAGAATGTTACGTTTGCCTAGAATGTTAGGAGCTGCAATTGTTGGAGCGAGTTTTGCTGCCTCAGGTGCTTTGATGCAAGGTATTACTTCTAATCCTTTAGCCGACTCAGGATTATTGGGAATAAACTCAGGCGCTGGTCTGGGATTGGCAATTATTTTCATGCTTAATCCCATTCCTTCGCCAATGTATGCGATTATCGGTTCATTCCTGGGTGCCTTGGTAGCAATTTTAATAATTTATTTTGCTTCTAGCAGACCTTCAATTGGCATGTCACCTATTCGAATTGTTTTGTTAGGGGCTGCAATAAGTGCCTTCTTTACTTCTTTAAGCCAAAGTATTAGTTTGGTTTTTAATTTGAATCAAGACATCACTTTCTGGTTAGTTGGTGGCACAGGGAATATTACTTGGGACCAAATAAAAATTATCTCACCAATCATTATTATTGGTTTAGTCGGAACTATATTAATCAGTCCGCAAATTACCCTGCTCAGTATGGGGGATGAGGCAGCAATTGCTTTAGGACGTCAGCCTCAAAGAATTCGAAAATGGACAATGTTTTTGGTTTTATTATTAGCCGGAGGAGCGGTCTCTTTAGCAGGTACGATCGCCTTTGTCGGATTAATTGTGCCACACATTGTGAGATATTTTGTTGGTTATGATTATCGGACAGTCTTACCTGCATCAATTTTATTTGGTGCTTTATTCTTTATTGTTGCAGATTGTGGTGCGCGTTTTGTTGCACCACCGACGGAAACGCCTGTCGGTGTAATTATAACTATTATTGGAGTCCCATTTTTATTGTTGCAGATTAGGAAGGGGAGTCTATGAAAAAGAAAGTTATTTGGATCCTCCTGCTTATCCTATTGTTAGTAGGTGCCTATTTCAGCTTAACAATCGGGACATTACCGATTAGTAGTAAAGACTTGTATCAATTTTTTTCTGGAAATGCCAGTTATGCGCAACAATTAATTATTCTGGATTTTAGATTTCCACGATTGCTGATTTCTATTTTAGCAGGTATTGGATTGAGCATTTCAGGCTATTTATTTCAAAGTGTAACGCATAATGAACTAGCGGATCCTGGAATTTTAGGGATTAACTCTGGTGCTGGATTAACAGTCCTGATTTACTTAAGTTTTTTTTCTAGCAGTGACACCAGTTGGGGATTGCCATTGATAGCTTGTTTAGGAAGTTTTGTTGCCGCTGCTTTAATTTATTTTTTTGGACGTCAGGCTCATCGTTTAGCACCTAATCGTATTTTGATAGCGGGAGTAGCTGTTAACGCAGGAATTTCGGCTTTAACATTAATTAGCACAGTGAGAGCGTCCAGTAATAGTTATCAATTGGTTACTTCTTGGTTGTCGGGAACAATCTGGGGGACTACTTGGCAACATGTTTTCTTACTATTACCTTGGCTGCTGATTTTATTACCAATTATATTAATAAAAGGGCGTCAGTTGGAGGTCTTAGAATTAGGTGACGAGACAGCGATTGGTTTAGGTATTAAATTAAAAAGAACTCAAATGACTTTTTTATTTTGCGGAGTTTGTCTTGCTGCGGTTAGTGTCGCAATGGCTGGTAGTATTAGCTTTATTGGATTAATTGCACCGCATATTGCCCGAACGATTTCTGGTAAAAAAAATAATACAACTTTACTTTTGACTGGCTTTATCGGAGCCGTATTATTACTTTTTAGTGATATTATTGCCCGAGTAATAGTAACCAATGGCGAACTATCAACTGGAATTATCGTTTCAATCATTGGCGCACCTTATTTTGTATTTCAATTACTACGACCAAAATATTAAGAGGAAGACCTCTTTTTATTTTGGTTCTTTTTTGGTAGTATCGAAGGATAGGAGATGAGCCCGATTAATAAGAAAGAAAAACGTAATCAAATGATCCAAACTCTAAAAGAAATTAGTCTATCTGAGAAAGGTAGACGTGCACAGGCTATCTATCAGGAGCTTTTTGCTAGTCAAACTTGGCAAGCAGCAAGATCAATTGGTGTCATTATTTCAAGCGAGATTGAGTTTCCGACGGCGCCAATCATAAATGAAGCTTTTTTAACTCAAAAAAAAGTTGCTGTACCTAAATCTATGCCTGGAAGAAGACTAGTCTTTCATTGGATTAATCAAAATACAGCTTTTTACACTTCAAAATTTGGTGTCCAAGAACCAGATACAGAAAACGAAGCTATCAAAGAGCAAATCGATTTATTGATTGTTCCAGGATTGGTTTTTAGTCATCAAGGAAAACGAATTGGATTTGGTGGTGGTTTTTATGATCGTTATTTGGTGGATTATCAAGGAGAAACGGTCAGTCTGCTCTATCGAGAACAGCTTTCTGATGACTGGCAAGCAGCAGAGTATGATATACCCGTTAAGCAACTATTTATTGCAGAATAGGAGAATTTATGAAGAATAAACCTTATGTTACTTATACCATTTTTGGAATTACAACAGCAGTTTTTTTGATTCAATTTTTAATTCCATATGATTCAGTTGAAAGATTGCTTGGTATGTCCAGCTTATCAATCGCTTACGGTCACCAATATTGGCGCTTCATTACCCCAATCTTTATTCATTTTGGATTGATGCATTTTGCCTTTAATATGGTTGTTTTATATTTTATGGGTCAGCAATGTGAAGCAATTTTTGGTCACTGGCGGTTTGCCATTGTCTATCTTTTATCAGGAATTACTGGTAGTGTAGCTGGCTTTGCTTTTAACCAACCCAATGTTTTGTCAGGCGGAGCCTCTGGCGCAATCTTTGGGATTTTTGGTGGTTTTCTAATGATTGGTCTGCATTATCGTGATAATTACGCGATGCGGGCTTTAACCAGACAATTCACCATCTTTATTTTGTTAAATTTAGTATTCAATCTTTTTGACACGTCGATTGATATTTGGGGTCATATTGGTGGGCTTGTTGGTGGTGGGTTACTTGGAGCAATCGTGGGTATTCCAGGAGCGAAAGATCGCTTTTCTGTCCGAACTCGGGTAGTTAGCGCTATACTTTTAATCTTTTTTACCGTTATTTGTATTTTAATCGGTTTAAGAAAAGTTGGATTAGCATAAAAAATTAACTTTTGTGCTTGTTTAACAATTGGCTTATTTGTATAATATTTAGGATGTGAAAAATGTGGAGAGCCTCTACGATGTGCAGCAATTATTAAAACAATTTGGCATCTATGTCTATTTAGGCAAAAGAATTTATGATATTGAACTGATGCAAATAGAACTGAAAAATTTATACGACGGTCACTTGATTGATCGAGATACTTATTTAAACGGCTGGCGAATTTTAAAACGTGAGCATCACATTGAAGAAAGTTTGGAAGGTGAAGACCGTGAGTAAAAAATTATTAGGAATTGATTTAGGTGGTACAACGATTAAATTTGCTATCTTAAGTGAGAATGGTGATGTCCAACAAAAATGGAGTGTTGAAACCAATATTTTAGATGAAGGGACGCATATTGTTCCAGATATTATTGCTTCAATTAATCATCATTTGGATTTATTTAATATGAAAGCCGCAGATTTTATTGGTATTGGCATGGGGACACCCGGTAGTGTTAATATTGTCAATGGAACAGTTATTGGTGCCTATAATTTGAATTGGACAACATTGCAACAAGTCAAAAAACAAGTTGAAGCAGGAACTAAGATTCCTTTTAAATTGGATAATGATGCTAATGTTGCTGCACTAGGAGAGCGCTGGCGTGGTGCTGGTGAAAATGATCCAGATGTTGTTTTCGTGACTTTAGGAACAGGTGTTGGCGGCGGAATTATTATGAATGGTCAATTACTTCATGGCGTTGCAGGAGCTGCTGGTGAAATCGGTCATATTACTGTTGATCCTGGTGGTTATATGTGTACTTGTGGAAAACGTGGTTGCCTTGAAACTGTAGCCAGTGCAACTGGTGTTGTGCGCGTAGCTCGTTCAATGGCGGAAGCATATGCCGGCTCGGCTGAATTAAAATCACGCTTGGATAATGGTGAAGATATCACTAGTAAAGATGTCTTTGAGTTGGCACAAGCTGGTGATGATTTGGCTTTAATGGTTGTAGATAAGGTATGTTACTTTTTAGGCTTGGCTTGTGGCAATTTGGGCAACACTTTAAATCCATCTTCAATTGTCATCGGTGGTGGTGTATCAGCTGCAGGAGAATTTTTAAGAAGTCGTGTGGAAACTTATTTTGAAGAATTCACTTTTCCACAAGTTCGTGAAAGTACCAAAATTAAATTAGCCGTTTTAGGTAACGAAGCTGGAGTCATTGGTGCTGCTTCGTTAGTGAAATAGAAGAGGAGATTTTAAGAGATGTCAATTTGGTGGGTAATTAATATTGTTTTATTTTCAATTTTAGCAGTTATGCTGCTTTCAAGCTTACGAGTGCGTCTAATGACGCGTCATTCGGCAACTATTTTAACACAAGAAGAATTTCAAGAAGGGATGCGTAAAGCCCAAGTAATTGATGTAAGGGAACGTGATGAATTTAAAGCGAAACATATTTTAGGTGCACGGAGTTTTCCTTATACCCAATTAAAAGAAATTTATGTATCTTTGAGAAAAGATCAACCTATTTATATTTATGATCAAAGTCGCGCTTTAAGTGCTCGAACAGCTAACTTTTTACGAAAAAAAGGTTATACGAATCTGTTTATCTTAAAAGGTGGACTAGAAGAATGGACAGGTAAAATAAAAGAAAAAAAATTGGATTAAATTTGAAGTCTGTGGAAATTATTGATTTTTCATGGGCTTTTTTGTAAAGAAGGCATTGGAATGATAAAAATTAAAAGAATCTATCAAGAGGCTGAAAAAAATGACGGATATCGAGTATTAGTAGATCGAATCTGGCCTAGAGGAATTTCTAAAGAACGGGCGCAATTAGATTTGTGGCTGAAGCAAGTGGCCCCATCGACTGAGCTTAGGAAGTGGTTCAATCATGATGAAACTAAATTTTCTGAGTTTAAAACGCGCTATTTAGCTGAACTTGCTGAAGGAGAAGCAGCAAGTGCTTTGATGCAATTAAAAGAAATTGTAGCAACTCAAGATACAGTTACTTTATTGTATGGTGCCAAAGATCAAGTAGATAATCAAGCAGTTGTCTTAAAAGAAGTTCTAGAAAAATAAGAGTGTCGGCAGGAATCGTTCTTTCTGCCGACACTCTATTTTTTAACGAGAAACCCGTTTTCTTTGTGCTTTACGTCGATTTTCTTCAATCTTCGCTTCTTTTTCTTCGATTGGATCAATGACTGTTTTTTTAACACCCATTACAAAGCCTGCAACAACTGCTGCAGTAGTTAGGGTCCCTGTTACAAAGCCTGTGAAAAATTTTCCCATAAAATCATCCCCTTTTCTATATTTCTATTATGAAGGAAAAAGGAAAAAATGAAAAGTTTTATGAATAAAACACTTGTAAATATTTAGTAAACAAAATATAATTTGTTTACTAAATATTTTTCTCTTAGAAAGGAGATTCCTTATGTCAATTCTAGTTTTAGGTGGCGCAGGCTATATCGGTTCTCATACAGTCGACAAATTAATTCAAAAAAATTATCAAGTAGTGGTGGTGGATAATTTATTAACTGGGCACCGTGATGCAGTTCATCCTGATGCAACATTTTATTTGGGAGATTGTCGTGATAAGAAATTTTTGGAACATGTTTTTGAAAAAGAAGCCATTGAGGGTGTTGTTCATTTTGCCGCTAGCTCCTTGGTGGGAGAGTCCGTTGAAAATCCCTTGAAGTATTTCAATAATAATGTTGGTGGGATGGAAATTTTATTAGAAGTGATGGAAGAATTTAAAGTAAAAAATATTGTTTTTTCTTCAACTGCTGCAACTTATGGAGAACCTACCGTTTCTCCAATTACAGAAGACGTACCGACAAACCCGAAAAATCCATATGGGGAAAGCAAATTAATGATGGAAAAAATGATGAAGTGGTGTGACAATGCCTATGGGATGCGTTATGTAGCCTTACGTTACTTTAATGTGGCAGGTGCAAAAGAAGATGCTAGCATCGGTGAAGACCACACACCGGAAACACATTTAGTTCCGATTATTTTACAGGTTGCTTTAGGCCAACGAGATCATTTAACCATTTTTGGCGATGATTATGATACGCCAGACGGGACTTGTATTCGCGACTATGTCCATGTAGAAGATTTAGCAGATGCGCATATTTTGGCTTTAAAATATTTACAAGCAGGAAATACCAGCAATTTCTTCAATTTAGGTTCAAATAATGGCTACTCTGTAAAAGAAATGCTGGATGCTGCACGCTTAGTGACGGGCAAAGAAATTAAAGCTTTAGTAGGCCCACGTAGAGCCGGTGATCCAAGTCGTTTAGTTGCTTCTAGTGACAAAGTTAAAGAAACTTTAGATTGGAATCCAAAATATACAGATATTAAAAAAATTATTGAAACTGCTTGGAATTGGCATGTTAGTCATCCAAATGGTTATGGAGATAAATAAGCGGAGGAATAGACATGTCAATCAGTCAAGTTGTGACAGATTTTATTAGTTTAGCCATTCAATCTGGTGGTTGGATGGACTTGGATCGAATTTATTTAGAAAATAAATTATTGGCTTTAATCGGTGAAGATGTATTAACAGAAAGAAAAGTTCGGGTGGTTACTGAGAACAGCCTTGATTTGCTGGAAAAATTATTAGCTCAAGCACTTGAGAACCAATTGATAGCTGATATCCCGGCAGAACGAGATATTTTAGAAGCTCAAATCATGGACTTGCTAACGCCACCACCATCAGTGGTAAATGCTTATTTTGCCCAATACTACTCAAAAGATCCAAAAATTGCGACTGACTATTTTTATCAATTAAGTCGTGACAATAATTATATTAAGACTCGGGAAATTGCTCAAAATATTATTTTTCCTACTGAAACAGACTACGGTACCATAGAAATCACCATTAATTTGTCGAAACCAGAAAAAGATCCAAAACAAATTGCTGCTGAAAGAAATGCAGTCAAAGTCGATTATCCAAAATGTTTATTATGTATGGAAAATGAAGGATATAAAGGTCGTCTAAATTATCCTGCTCGAACAAATCACCGGATTATTCGAATGAATTTAGATGGAGAGTCTTGGGGCTTACAATATTCTCCATATGCTTATTATGATGAGCATTGCATTATTTTGTCGGAAGAACATCGTCCGATGAAAATTAACCAAGCAACCTTTACACGACTGTTGAAAATTGTTGAAGTCTTGCCTCACTATATGGTGGGCTCTAATGCTGATTTACCAATTGTCGGAGGCTCGATTTTATCTCATGACCATTATCAAGGGGGGCGTCATACTTTTCCGATGGCGGTTGCTGAGATCGAACATGCTTTTAATTTAACAGGATTTCCTGAAGTAAATGCAGGGATCGTTAAATGGCCAATGTCTGTAATTCGATTAATCAGTAAAAATTCTCAAGATTTAAGTCTAGCAGCAGATTATGTTTTAAAACAATGGCAAAAATATACGGATTCCACGGTGGAAGTTGTTGCTGAAACAGCTGATGGCGTTCAACATCATACCATCACACCGATTGCGCGAAAGGTCGATGAGGTCTTTCAAATTGATTTAGTCTTACGGGATAATAATGTTTCAGAACAATATCCTGACGGGATTTTTCATCCTCATCCTGATGTTCAGCATATTAAAAAAGAAAATATTGGTTTGATCGAAGTAATGGGTCTAGCTATCTTACCACCTCGTTTGAAACCCGAATTAGCTGAGGTTGAAAAGTATTTATTAGATCAACCCAATAAAATCTCTGAATATCATATTGCCTGGGCAGATAACCTGAAGCAAGAAAAAGAAATCACCACAGAAAATGTAGAAAAAGTTGTTCAAGAGGCAGTTGGTCAGGTTTTTGCACGTGTCTTAGAAGACGCAGGTGTCTTTAAGCGGAATGAAAAAGGGCAAAATGCTTTTAAAAAATTTACTGATTCTTTGTAGGGGGAGAAAATATGGCAACAATTCGTGATATTGCCAAACAAGCCGGTGTTTCACCAGCCACAGTCTCTCGTGTATTAAATTATGATGCGACCTTATCTGTCGGTGAGCAAACAAAAGCTAAAATTTTTGCCACGGCAGAGGAATTGAACTATACCAAACACAAACGCCCAAGTAAAAAAGAAGCGACCGTCATTCGTTTGCTCCAATGGTATGACAGTCAAGAAGAATTGGCAGATTTATACTATTATTCGATTCGAATGGGGATTGAGAAAAAAGCAGAAGAGCTGAATATCCAGTTATTGAGAGAGTCTTTTGAACAGTTATCAGAAACAGTTGTAAATGGAACCATTGCAGTGGGAAAATTTGATACAGAGCAGATTCAAAAATTAAAAAAACTGGATGACCATTTGTTGCTCGTTGATTTTGATGGGACTGCAGCAAATGTTGATTCTATTATTGTTGATTTTGAAGCAAGTATTGGAAAACTACTGGCCTTCTTCCAAGAAAAATCATTTAAACATGTGGCTATTTTAAGTGGCAAGGAATATACAAAAGGTAGCCAGCAAGAAATTCCCGATCCCCGATTGAAGTTTTTTAAAGCTTCAAGTACTCAGCAAAATTTATTAGCTGATTATATCGTTGCTGATCATTTTTCCGTTGAGGCAGGAAAAAAAGCCATCAAACTATTTTTAAAGGAAAAAAGAGCTATTCCTGAAGTGTTTTTTTGTGCTAGTGACGCATTAGCGATTGGTGCGATGCAAGCGTTAAAGAAAAAAGGTTATCTCATTCCAAAAAACGTTTCAATTGTTGGTTTTAATGACATCAGTGTGGCGCAATATTTATCACCACCGTTAACAACGATTAAGGTTGAAACTGATTGGATGGGCGAATTAGCAGTAACAACTATGTTAGAAAATATTAAAGAGCCGCCACCAGTTTCTCGTAAAATTATGTTAAGTACAAAATTAATAATAAGAGATTCAGTCAGCTAATCTTTAAAAGCAAAGTAGTTCAGTCTGCTTTGCTTTTTTGGTGAAACACAGAGGCTATAACCAAAAACTATTTTATGTTAAACTATCGTTATCTTAAAAAAGCGAGGAAAGAAAATGAAAGTTTTAGCCATGGATACATCTAACCAAGCCTTAACAGTTGCGGTAGTGGTAGATGATCAAGTCATTGCTAATTTCCAATTAAATAAAAAAACCAACCATAGTTTAACTTTGATGCCTGCTATTGAGGCAGTTATGAAAGCCAGTGATTTAGTTCCAGCTGATTTGGATCGAATCGTGGTGGCAAAGGGACCAGGGTCATATACTGGTATTAGGATTGCCGTAACAACTGCAAAAACATTGGCCAAAACGTTAGATATTGAATTGGTAGGGGTATCAAGTTTGGCTGGAATTGCAGCAAATATTCTAACGGATGAATTGATTGTACCGATCTTTGATGCCCGTCGAAATAATGTTTACGCGGGAATTTATCAATGGCAAGACAATAAGCTGACAAATGTATTACCAGACCAACATATTCCTCTGCCTGAGTTATTAAATAAATTACAACAAAAAGCTATTTTTGTGGGGGAAGCTGAAAAGTTCTTGTCAGACATTCAAACGATGATTCCTGACGCAAAAGTTACAATAAGTCAGTTGAATTTACCTAGCGGCGCAGTCTTGGCCAAATTAGCAGAGGACTTTTTGCCGGAAAACAATATTGATGGTTTTGTTCCAGCCTATTTAAAACGTGTAGAAGCAGAAGAAAAATGGTTAGCTACCCATGAAGCAGGCAGTGACTATGTTGAAAAAGTTTAGCGGATTTTTAAGAAGTTTAATTTACGGACAACAGCCAAACTTTACGCCAAAAGAAGTTATCATAAACAATGAAACTTTTTTTGTGAGAACGATGAAAAATAGCGATGTATCAATGGTTATTGAATTGGAAAAAGATGTTTACGCTGGTTTTGCTCCGTGGAGTAAAAGTGCCTTTATTTCTGAAATTTATTCTCCAATGATTCATCTATATTTGTGTGTGTTCAAAGAAAGTGAGCTGGTAGCTTTTATTGGTAGTCGGGTCATGTCTGGAGACAATCATATTACAAATGTTGCAGTTAAACCAAGCTATCAAAATAAAAAGATTGGCGGCTATTTATTGGCAGAAACAGAAAAATTTGCACGATCTTATCACTGCCAAACGATGTCATTAGAAGTGCGGGCATCAAATCATGCGGCCCAAAGACTTTATCGTCGTTTTGGTTTTGATTTGGCTCAGGTTCACGTAAATTATTATACAGAAGACCAAGAAGACGCTTTGGAAATGGTGAAAAAAATAGATGATTAAGGATGAAGTACCACAAATAGTCTGGGATATTTGCCAAACTGCATACGAATACGGTAGTCCATGGCAGATCCGTGATTTCGAAAGTGACTTAGCACTTGACCACAGTCATTATTTTTTTGCCGGCAATGATCTGTCAGAGGCATTTTTAAGTATCCACCATGTTTTAGATGAGATTGAAATTACCAATATTGCCACTAAACAAAAGGGCTTAGGCAGTGAACTATTGAAGAAACTAATTGAGTTTGCAGAGTCGCAACAAGTCAAAACTATTTTTTTAGAAGTAAGAGAGTCAAATCTTCAGGCACAAAACTTTTATTTAAAAAAAGGTTTTGAGAAAATTGGTCAGCGGAAAAATTATTATCATCAACCCACGGAAAATGCGGTATTGATGGCCTTAAAGGTAGGAAAAGAAAATGGATAGAGAATTAATATTAGCAATCGAAAGTAGCTGTGATGAAACCAGTGTCGCAGTAATTGAAAATGGCAATCAAATTTTATCAAATATTGTCGCATCGCAAATTAATAGCCATAAACGTTTTGGCGGAGTCGTACCAGAAGTGGCTAGTCGTCATCATGTGGAACAAATTACTCTTTGCTTAGAAGATGCACTGACTGAAGCAAAGGTAACAGCAAAAGATCTATCAGCAGTTGCGGTAACGTATGGTCCTGGTTTGGTTGGGGCATTATTAATAGGCTTAAGTGCTGCTAAAGCTTTTGCTTGGGCGAACAATTTACCACTGATTCCAGTAAATCATATGGCGGGACATATTTATGCAGCAAAATTAGTTAAACCCTTGAATTTCCCGTTGATGGCTTTATTAGTCAGCGGTGGTCATACTGAATTGGTTTACATGGCAAAAGATGGTTCTTATGAAATTATTGGTGAAACACGAGATGATGCTGCCGGAGAAGCTTATGACAAAGTTGGACGGGTGTTGGGTTTAAGCTATCCTAGCGGTCGTGAAATCGATCAATTGGCGCATCTTGGAAAGGATACTTATCATTTTCCTCGTGCCATGTTAAAAGAAGACAATTATGATTTTAGCTTTAGCGGACTGAAAAGTGCCTTTATAAATTTAGTACATAATGCCGAACAACGAAATGAAATATTAATTAAAGAAGACTTGGCCGCTAGTTTTCAAGCTAGTGTAATCGAAACGTTGGTGACTAAAACTTTACGGGCTTGTACCGAATATGATGTAAATCAATTGGTTCTAGCCGGTGGCGTTGCAGCTAATCAAGGCTTAAGAGAGAAATTTAGTCAAGAAATTGCTGAATATTTTCCTGAATTAGACTTTGTTGTACCACCTCTACGTTTGTGTGGCGATAATGCAGCCATGATTGGTGCTGCTGCTGAAATCGAAATGCAACAACAACAGTTTGCAGCTATGGACTTAAATGCTGACCCAAGTTTGGCTTTTGAACACATCTAATTTAAGAATCGTCGAAAAATATTCGACGATTCTTTATTTTGCTTGAAATTTGCAAAAACATCAGGTAAAATGAATAAAAATAAATTTTAAATGAATATTTTGATTAAATATTCACGCGGAGGTAGTTTATGTATTCAATATTTCAAGGGAAAAGTTTCTTAAAAGAATTGGATTTTAACCAGGCAGAGCTGAATAATTTGATAGATTTCGCAGCTCATTTAAAGCACTTGAAACAACAAAATATCCAACACCATTATTTAGCAGGAAAAAATATTGCTTTACTATTTGAAAAAACGTCCACTAGAACCCGCGCGGCTTTCACTACAGCAGCGATTGATTTAGGTGCGCATCCAGAGTTTTTAGGAAAAAATGATATTCAATTAGGAAAAAAAGAATCGGTTGCCGATACAGCAAAGGTTTTAGGCAGTATGTTTGATGGGATTGAATTCCGAGGCTTTTCACAAGCAGTTGTGGAAGATTTAGCTAAGTATTCAGGGGTACCGGTATGGAATGGTTTAACAGATGATTGGCATCCTACTCAAATGTTAGCCGATTTTTTAACCATTAAAGAACAATTTGGAACTTTAGAGAATCTTACTTTGGCTTATGTTGGAGATGGTAGAAATAATGTTGCTAATTCTTTATTAATTACCGGAGCAATTTTAGGTGTAAATATTCATATCGTCACACCTGAAAGTTTATATCCGAAAGAGGAATTAATTGCTTTAGCAGAAAAAACGGCAGCTCAATCCGGTGCAAAAATTCTGATTACAGCAGATATTGATGAAGGTGTTTCAGGAGCAGATGTGATTTATACTGATGTGTGGGTATCTATGGGTGAAGAAGACAATTATCAAGAACGGATTGATTTGTTATTGCCTTATCAGGTGAACCAAACATTGATGAATAAAACGAAAAATAATAAAACTATCTTCTTACATTGCTTACCAGCTTTTCATGATTTAAATACGGAAGTAGCTTTAGAAATCAAAGAAAAATATGGCTTGAGCGAAATGGAAGTCACTGATGAAGTCTTTAATGCGCCATATGCTCATCAATTTGAACAAGCAGAGAATCGAATGCATACGATTAAAGCGGTGATGGCTGCAACTTTAGGAAATTTATTTATTCCGAAAGCATAATTGACTAGCCAGATGGAAAAATATTTGATAAGATGAGTTCAAATATTTATTTCATCGTAGAAAAAGAATTGTTTATCGGAAATTTTTAGCGAGTCTGGGTTAGTGAAAGCCAGATAAATGGAAGGTAAAGATCGCACTTTTGAGATGAAACGGCAGCTACCGTTATAGAAAAGTAGGTCGTTTTACGACAATAAGAGTGGTACCGCGGGAATTCTCGTCTCTGATGTTTTTACATCAGGGACTTTTTTTGCGTTTAAGGGAGGAAACAGGAATGAATAATAAAGAAATCGTAGCAAAAGCATTACAAGCAGCAATTGGTGATGAATTATCTTATGATCAAATCGTTAATTTTTTAGAAAAACCGAAATCAGCCGACCATGGAGATGTAGCATTTCCAACTTTTGCCTTAGCTAAAATTTTTAGAAAAGCGCCACAACAAATTGCAGCAGACATCGCTGAGAAAATTGATTCAACTGATTTTGAAAAAATTGAAGTTGTCGGACCTTATTTAAACTTCTTTATGAACAAAACAGTTATTAGTCAAGCCGTTTTAAAAGAAGTAGTTGCTAACGGGAATCATTTTGGTGACAGCAATATTGGTAATGAAAACAATGTCACGATTGATATGTCTTCGCCAAATATTGCCAAACCAATTTCGATGGGCCATCTACGTTCAACAGTTATCGGGAATTCAATTAGTTTGATTTTAGCAAAAATTGGTTATCAACCAGTAAAAATCAATCATTTAGGAGATTGGGGAACTCAATTCGGTAAATTAATTGTTGCCTATAAAAAATGGGGATCTGCTGAAGCCGTTAAGGCTGCGCCAATTACCGAGTTATTGCGTTTGTATGTTGAGTTTCATGAAAGAGCTGAGACAGAACCGGTATTAAATGACGAAGCACGAGCTTGGTTTAAAAAACTAGAAGAAGATGATGCAGAAGCCTTAGAGTTATGGCAATGGTTTAGAGATGAATCATTAAAAGAGTTTAATAATATTTATGATATGTTAGGTATTACCTTTGATTCTTTCAACGGTGAAGCTTTTTATAATGACAAAATGGCTGAAGTAGTAACTATGTTGGAAGAAAAACATTTATTGAAAGAAGATCAAGGGGCAGAAATTGTTGATCTTGAAGCGTATAATTTAAATCCAGCTTTGATTAAAAAATCTGATGGTGCAACTTTGTATATCACTCGCGACTTAGCAGCAGCGATTTATCGCAAACGGACTTACAACTTTGAAAAATCTTTATACGTCGTTGGAAACGAACAAACCGTTCACTTTAAGCAATTAAAAGCAGTTTTAAAAGAAATGGGCTTTGATTGGTCTGATAATATGGAACATATAAAATTTGGTCTAATTACTAAGGATGGTAAAAAATTATCTACTCGTAAAGGGAAGATTGTTTTACTGGAAGAAGTTTTGAATGAAGCAAAAGACTCGGCGTTACAACAAATTGTTGAAAAAAATCCTGATCTGCCAAATAAAGAAGAAGTAGCTCATCAAGTCGGTGTTGGAGCTGTAATTTTCCATGATTTGAAAAATGATCGCTTAAATAATTTTGATTTTGACTTAAAAGAGGTCGTTCGTTTTGAAGGGGAAACAGGGCCATATGTACAATATACACACGCGCGGGCAATGACAATTTTAGAAAAAGCCAACTTTAAGCCAGATGCGAAAGTGAGTTATCAATTAAATGACGCTGATAGCTGGGAAATCATCAAACTATTACAAACTTACCCAGAAACAGTCACTCAAGCTGCGGATCAGTATGAGCCATCAGTTATTGCAAAACATGCGATTAAATTGGCGCAAGCCTTTAATAAATATTATGCCCATACAAAAGTATTGGTAGAAGATCAAGGAAAAGAAGCACGTCTTGCTTTAGTTTATGCGGTAACAGTAATCTTGAAAGAAGATTTAAGATTGCTAGGCGTAGAAGCGCCTAACAAAATGTAACTTTTTAACGGAGATTAGTGTCTCCGTTTTTTTTTCCCGCAAATTTTCATATAACTGTCAAGACACCTAATGGTTGTGTTATAATTAACAGGCAATTATCAAAATATTTTGAATGAAAAGAGGGAAAAGAGTGAAATTTTTACGGGGATTATTTGTATTAGCTTTTTTGGGCGTTTTAGCAGGTTGTGGCAATGGTAGTGAAACGTCGAAATCTGATAATCAAGGAGATAGTGGGAAAATTGCTTTGGTTCTCGGCTTTGGCGGTGTGGATGATCGTTCTTTCAATCAAGCTGGCTGGGAAGGTTTAGAAGCTTGGGGCAAAGAAAAAGGATTGACTGAGAAAAAAGATTTTACTTATATTGAAACCAATGAACCAGCAGACAATAGTACAAATATTGCCAATGCAGTCGAAAATAGATTTCAAACCATTATTAGTTTGAGCTATTTACAAGCCGATGCTATTAAAGAAGCGGCTGAACAAAATCCGAGTTTAAATTTTGCTTTAGTAGATGGTGAAGTGGAAGATGTTGATAATGTAGTGTCAGCTACCTTTAATGATCAAGAAAGTGCGTATCTAGCCGGATTAGCGGCAGCTTATTCAACTACAACAGGTCAAGTCGGGTTTATCGGCGGTATGGAAGGGCCAGTCATTGCACGTTTTGAAAAAGGTTTTGAAGCCGGTGTTGCTGCTGGCGCAGAAGCGTTAGAAAAAGAAATTACTGTTAATAGTCAATATGCTGCTTCGTATGATGCGCCTGATCGGGGGAAAGCAATTGCTGCTTCAATGTATGAAGCTGGAGCCGATATCATTTATCAAGCAGCTGGTAGCACTGGTGCTGGTGTTTTCCAAGAAGCAAAGGCCCGCAACGAAAATAATCAAGATCAAAAAGTTTGGGTAATTGGTGTTGATCGTGATCAATCTGATGAAGGAGATTACGAGATGGCTGATGGTAGTACAGGAAATTTCTGCCTGACTTCAACTAAAAAGAATGTTGGCTCAGCGGTTGAAGAAATTGCTAATTATTCCTATACCGACAAATTTCCTGGTGGAAAACTTTTGACTTTTGGTCTTAAAGAAGACGGTGTTGATTTAACTGATGGGCAATTAGATGAAGAAACGTTAACTGCCGTAAATGCTGCCAGAGAAAAAATAATTAGTGGTGAACTAATTGTTCCAGAAAAATAAATCAAAGGGCTGTGACGAATTTCGTCATAGCCCTTTGATTATGGGGAATTATATTGCTAATTATTTACGTTGCAACTGAAATGTTTAACCAAACAATTTTATTTTTTGATTCTCTTTTGCCAAATACTCAACTAGTTCATCAAGATTTTTTACGCATAAATCCGCTCCCCAATGGTGAAATTGGTCCTCTAAATTCACGATCAAGCGCTGTTTTTGTCGTACATCCAAAGCTTCATATTCTGCTTGCGACAAGCCCATTTCCGAACTGCCCTCAATCACTGCTACAGTAAATACGCCGGCATTTTTTCCTTCTTCAATATCTGAGCGAGTATCGCCGACCTTTACTACTTCTTTTAAGGAAAGATTTTTAAAGTGTTGCATATTCTGATAAATCATATAAGGATAAGGTCGACCTAAATTTTCTACCTCATCGGGTGTAACAATAAAATCTGGCGAATAACCTTGTTTTTGCGCTTCTGCGGCTACGATTTCCATCATTTGACGGGTGTAGCCAGTGGTAGAGCCGATGTTAAAACCTTCTTGCTTTAAAGCCTCCATGACTTGCAATGTTTCTGGTTTTAATTGGGAATTTGCTGCTAGATCGCTAAATAAATATTTTTCAAAAGCTGCATAAATAATTGCCACATCTTTTTCAGTAGGCAGTTTTTGATAATGGGCTAGCCATTGCTCTTGTACTTTTTGACTATTGATAAGTGTCCGAGTGTGGTCTATTTTTAATTGCCCCATTGGTTCACGAATTTCTGGGTTGGTTAATTCTATCTTGTGTTCGATAAATGCTTTTTTAAAGGCATTGACTGGAGCCATACAACCGTAGTCAACTGTGGTTCCAGCCCAATCAAAAATAACTGTATTAAATGACATTTGCAACCTCCTGATAAGTAGCGATAACTTCAGTTAATTTTTGGATATCTGTGGGATAAATTTCACCAATATTGCCGATTCTAAAACAATCTATTTGGCTGATTTTCCCAGGATAAATCACAAAACCATGATCTTTTAAATGCTGATAAAAATTGGTGAACGAGAAATTTTTTGTTGGAAACATGAAGGAGGTAATAAACGGTCCTTGATGCTCCGATAAGTAGCTCTCATACCCAAGATCAGCCATATTTTCTCTTAATAACTGATTGTTGGCCAAATAACGTAAATGTCTTTGGTTGATGCCGCCTTCCTTTCTTAGTTCTTTTAAAGCTTCCAAAAAGGCTAACACTGTATGGGTGGGAGAAGTGAATCGCCATTTACCATCTTTTTCCATCACTTGGTATTGATCATACAAATCTAGTGAAAGTGTCCGAGCATGTTTTTTTCGTTTCTCCAAAGCTATTTTTTTAGCAATTACAAAAGAAAATCCTGGCACCCCTTGAATACATTTATTGCTACTGGAAACCAAGAAATCAATCTTTAAAGCAGCTACGTCTAATTCAATTCCTCCAAAACTAGACATGGCATCAACAATGAAGAGTAAATTGTTTTCTTTTGCCACTTTTGAAATTTCTGTTAAAGGATTCAATATTCCAGAAGTTGTTTCACTATGGACGATGGCTAAAGCTGAAATTTCTGGATAGCTGATTAAAATGTTTTCAATATCCTTTGCTCTTGGCACTTCATTTTCATTGACTTCGTAGACATAATAACTTAATCTGTGACGCTCTGCCATTTGAACCATGCGGTGACCATAGGCACCATTTACACAAATTAATACCGTATCTGTGGGTGCAATGACTGAACTTAATACAGATTCAACACCAAAACTGCCACTTCCCTGCATCAAAACCGTTGTGTATTCAGCTGATGTGACATGGGCCAGTTGCAATAATTCTTGGCGAATCGTTTGTGTGATTTCTTTATATTCTTGATCCCAAGTACAATGATCAACTAACATGGCTTGCTTAACACTGTCAGAAGTGGTTAAAGGACCCGGGGTTAATAATTTATAATTCATAAATGAAACTCCTAATCAATTAATTTTTGATGTTCTGCTAAAAGCTCTGCAGTTAATGTTTGTGGAAAAATTTTATTTTTTGCTGCGGTATCTAAGTCTTGGTTTTCTTCACCTTGATAAAGGGGACTTGGATAAATTTCCAACAGATTATTACGACCTTTAGTTAAAATTGTATTTAGCATTTTTTGTGCTTTTGGATTGGTAGCTTCACCTTTGTCAACTAAAGCCAGTGATTCTGTTAAGCTATAAGTTCCTTCGGTTGGTTCAACGTAATCAATCGGCAAACCTTCGTTTTTATCTTTAACTGCTTGATGTCTTAAGCCAAAACCAATAGCTACTTCGCCTAAACGAACTTTTTTAATTGGTCCCGAACCGGAAGCTTCTAGATGATCGCCGGTATTTTTATAAATGTCTGCTAGAATTTCTTTGGCTTCTTTTTCACCATAGTTATCGATTAGCGCTTGGAATAATAACCATGCAGTTGAAGATTGTTTAATATCAGAAATTGACAAAGCACCTTTATAAACAGGTTTTGCTAAATCTTTTAAACTAGCAGGAATAGGTAATCCTTTTTCTTTTAACGCTTCCGTATTATAAAAAATTGTTCCTTCTTGAACCGTAAATGGCGCTGTATAATTTGGAATTGTGTCTAAAGGCTCTAAGGTTGTATTGACTGGTTTGAACATTTTTTTACTATCTTGTGCACTCGTTAAATAAAAAGTACTCATAGTCACTAAATCAGCTTCAATATTTGTCCCTTCAGATAGCATTTTGCTACCTAATTCTGAAGTACCAAAAGACTGTAAAACATACTGATCTTGATAACCATTTTGATCCAAGACATTTTTAATTACTTCGACCGGTTCTTCATCGGCATTAGTGTAAATCACTACTTTGTCGTCTTGTGGATCTTTTTCTGCTTGCGAGCTGCTGCAAGCGCCGAATAATAATGCTGAAATAGTGAGTCCAATTGCTACGAGTGTTTTCTTTTTCATTTGTTAAGCTCCTTTTTATTAATTGAATCGTTCCCTGTACTAAAATATTAATTATTAATATAGAAAGTGAAAGGAAGAATATATCGTTAAAGCGACCGAAATGTTGAAGTTCTTTCAACTTAGCCGTCATAACCATTGTATTGGCACTAGTTAAGAAAATTAGCGCTGAAATTGTTACCATACCGTTAACAAAGTAATAACTAAACATATCTAATAAAGTGATTTTTGAATTGGGAATCAACACGCGCCGGATGGTGGTTAACCAAGAATCGCCCATTAATCGTCCGGTATTCTCCCAATTCTGATTCATTTTTTGCAAGCCATCTTTAGCCATCTGATAAGGAGTAGCAAAATAGTGAACCATTGTGACAAAAATTAAAATTGGTAAACCATTGTGTAAAGCTGTTCCACTAAATAGTAGTAAATAAGCAATCCCTAAAACCATTCCAGGAATTGAGTTAGTTACTGTTGCGAAACTATCAATTAATTGATTCAACTTATTAGGCTTTTCCCGTGCAGTAAATAAGGCTGCCGTATAAGCTAAAATAGTTCCAAAAATCGCAGTTAACCCTGCAACCAATAAAGAGTTTTTTAAAGTCAGCAATAACGTTTGGTCTTGCCTGAATACTGTAAAGTGCGCCATGGTCGGTACTAAATCGTATGGCCACATTTTTACGAAAGGAATAATCAGTAAAACGGCGAAAATTCCTAGTATGAATACATTCGTAAGTAAAAACATGCTTGCAAAAAAGCAATCCCGAATTTTATTTTCACGGATATTCTTTTGGGCAGTCTGGTCAAAAGCGACCACTTTCTTTTGCAGTCGATTTAAAATATAAATGCTAATAATAGAAGGTAATAGCATTGTTAAAGCAATCATGGCACCATATTGAAAATTCGGAATCGTCCCCATAAAACCCTCATACAATAAGGTAGTAATAAAAGGTGTCTGACCTGCCAAAGCTGTTGGGATACCAAAATCAGTAAAACTCATAAAAAACCCTTGCAAGAAAGCCACCACAATCACTGGTAGCATGGGTTGTAGAATCGTATTTTTAAGAGATTGCCAAATATTATCTTGCATTAATCTAGAAATAATAAATAAACGGGTATCCAAATAACGCATCGAATTATTCATTAGTAAAAATAAAGGTGGCAAGATATAGATAATAAATCCAAGAACTACACCTGAAGGACCATAAATTGAAAAATAGTGATGCAGATATTTCCCCCAAAGTCCTTGTGTGCCAAAAGCATAGATCAGGACAAAGCCATAGGTGATTGTTGGCATCAGCATTGGTAGCTGCAATACGTGACTTTGACTCTTTAAAAAGCGTTGATTGATACCGGTAAAATTATTTCCATAAGCTAATAAAAAGGCCAATAATGTCGCAATAGTGGCTGCTAAAATTGAAAAGAATAAACTATTTGCAAAAGCAACTTGCCAATCTTGGTTAAAGACTGCCAGAAACACTGTCCAATTATCTTTTCCTTCAAAAGGGAAAGCAGTAAAGAAAATGGATCCCACGGGTAAAAACAAAAATAGAAGAAAGAATCCAGTTAAGAGTATTTTTAAGCTTGTTTGTAAATTCAATTTATTCATAAGACATTCCCTGCGCCTGTCGGAATAGTTGCTGAATATTCTGCTGTTTTAAAGTTAATTGTTGAATGATGAACTCTTCAACAAATCGATTACTTTTTTGCGTAATAATTTCTGCTGGTGTACTACATTGAGCAATGGTGCCTTCGTCTAGGACAACAATTTTGTCGGACATAGTCATGGCTTCTTCTGGATCATGGGTGACGATGATGACCGTTAAATTTAGTTTTTTGGCGATTTCTTGGATTTTTTGCTTGATTGATTCCTTTATCACGCCATCTAAAGCAGAGAGAGGTTCATCTAACAGTAGGATTTCTGGTTTGGTCATTAAAGTACGGCCTAAAGCAACCCGTTGTTTTTGTCCGCCAGATAATTGTTGGATGGGTTTGTTTAAATGAGGCGATAAATTCAATAAATCAACCAATTCATTTATCTCGTTTTGGGGAACTTGTTTTTTCTTACAACCATAAGTTAGATTTTGATAAGCCGTTAAATTTGGAAATAAAGCATAGTCCTGAAACACGATATTAAAAGGACGCTTTTCCATCGGGACAGTGGTTATATCTTGGTTGTTAAAAAACAATTGTCCTTCTGTTGCTTGATCTAAACCTAAAATAATATTTAGTAAGGTTGTTTTGCCAGAACCAGATTGTCCTAGAATTGAAACAATTTCACCAGTTTCTATAGTTAAATTGATGTTTTTTAATACGGCTTGTTGATGAAAAGCTTTTGATAGATTCTTAATAACTAACACATGACTCACTCCTTTGATTTGAGTCTAGCGAAACAGTATTAAGTTCTGATCAACTTCATGAAAAATATAAATAAAGATTGTGATTAACTGATTGAGATTGTAAATTTTAAGTAAATAAAAAACTGGAAGTAAACAAAAATTTGTTTACTCCCAGTATTTTTTTTAAAGTTTATGGTTGGTTGGATCGGTTAAAAATTGTTGGACATGTTCGGCATCTTTTTCTGTCCGTGAAATAATAAAAATGGTATCATAACTCGCCATTGTGGACACAACCAATGGATTATTTAGTTCATCTAAAACCGCAGCAACTAAATTGGCATTATCAGGCAAGGTAGTTACAATGGTCATGAATTGTACACGATCTACGTTAACGATGATTTCTTGTGACATCTTAATCAGTCGTTTCATCTCATCGTCTTCAGAAGGTTCAGGATTTTCTTGGAACAACTTAAACTGTGGCTGTCCAGTGTCATCAATAGTTTTGACAATTTTTAAATCACGAATGTCACGAGAAATGGTCGCTTGTGTCGCATGAATCCCTTCTTGATTTAATAAAGCCATTAATTCATTTTGGTTCCGAATGGGATTTTCTACAATGATTTTTTTAATTAAATTATGTCGATCAATTTTACGCATAAAAATTCTCCTAATTAAATTTTATGCACTAATTATAGCAGAACATTGTAAAAATATTTATAAATATTAGTTTCATCTGGGAAAATTATAAGAAAGAGAAAAAGTTGCTTTTCCCATTAGCCTACTGTATAATATTAAATTGTGTGTAGGAGACTACAGGCAAAAATCCACATCGTGATTAGATTATTTTTAAGGTGCTTTCTAATTAGAGAGTTTGAAAATGAGCTTTAAAAATCACGAGAGGAAAAAAACCAAAAACGGAGGAACACAAATGTCAGTATTATCTATGAAACAATTGTTAGAAGCCGGCGTACACTTTGGTCACCAAACACGTCGCTGGAACCCAAAAATGAAGAAATATATCTTCACAGAAAGAAATGGTATCTACATCATTGACTTACAAAAAACAGTCAAATTAGTAGATGCAGCTTACGATTACATGAAAAATGTTGCTGAAGATGGCGGCGTTGCATTATTCGTAGGAACTAAAAAACAAGCCCAAGAAGCAATTAAAGAAGAAGCTATCCGCTCTGGTCAGTACTTTGTAAACCACAGATGGTTAGGTGGAACTTTAACTAACTGGGATACTATCCAAAAACGTATCGCTCGTTTGAAACAAATCAATGCAATGGAAGCTGAAGGAACTTTTGAAGTCTTACCTAAAAAAGAAGTTGCTGGTTTGAACAAACAACGTGAACGTTTAGAAAAATTCTTAGGCGGTATCGCTGATATGCCTAGAATTCCTGATGTAATGTACATCGTGGACCCTCGTAAAGAACGTATTGCTGTGCAAGAAGCACACAAATTAAATATCCCAATCGTTGCAATGGTGGATACAAACTGTGATCCAGATGAAATCGATGTAGTTATCCCTTCAAATGATGATGCAATTCGCGCCGTGAAATTAATCACTGCAAAAATGGCTGACGCATTTATCGAAGGTAACCAAGGCGAAGATCAAATTGGTGCTGAAGATTTCGCAACAGAAGCTGGCGAACAAGCAACTTCAATCGAAGAAATCGTTGAAGCAGTAGAAGGCGACAACGCTACTACTGAATCAGCAGAATAATTTTGTAGCTTTAGCTGCTTCAAAGGTAAGGCTTTGAAGCAGCTTTTTTAGAAAAATTAGAGGAGGACCATTTAAAATGGCAAACGTAACAGCTAAATTAGTAAAAGAATTACGCGATATGACAGGCGTAGGTATGATGGATGCTAAAAAAGCATTAGTAGAAGTAGAAGGCGACATGGACAAAGCTGTAGATTTTTTACGGGAAAAAGGAATGTCTAAAGCAGCTAAGAAAAATGATCGTATTGCAGCTGAAGGTTTAGCTTCAGTCGCAATCAACGGAAATTTTGCAGCAATTGTTGAAGTAAACTCAGAAACTGACTTTGTTTCAAAAAATGAAAAATTTCAAAACTTAGTAGCAGAAATCGCTAATTTAGTAGCTGAACATAAACCAGCTGATTTAGATGCAGCAATGGCTCTTAAAGCTTCAAATGGTACAATTTCTGAAGAATTAATCGAAGCAACACAAGTAATTGGTGAAAAAATCAGCTTCCGTCGTTTTAAAGTTTTAGAAAAAGCTGACAATGCTGCTTTCGGTGGTTACTTACACATGGGCGGTCGTATCGCTGTATTAACTGTTTTAGATGGTACAACTGACGAAGCGATTGCTAAAGATGTAGCAATGCATGTGGCAGCAATTAATCCTCGTTATGTAAACGAAAGCCAAATTCCAGCTGAAGAGTTAGAACATGAAAAATCAGTTTTAACTGAACAAGCTTTAAACGAAGGCAAACCTGAAAAAATCGTTGCGAAAATGGTTGAAGGCCGTCTAAACAAATTCAAAGCAGAAATTGCTTTAGTTGACCAACCATTCGTTAAAGATCCAGATATGACAGTTGAAAAATATGTTGAATCTAAAGGTGCTACAGTTAAAGACTTCGTTCGTTTTGAAGTTGGCGAAGGTATCGAAAAACGCGAAGATAACTTTGTTGAAGAAGTTATGAATCAAGTGAAAAAATAAAACTGTTTGAAAAAACAGGATTGGGAACGCATCTTTTGTGCGCTCCCTTTTTTTAAGCATAACTCAATAGGTTTCAGAGAAAATTTATGCTAAAATATGATTAGAGCAACTCTGGAGGTATGACAATGACAGAACCAAGATATCAACGCGTAGTATTAAAAATAAGTGGCGAAGCTTTAGCCGGCGATGAAAGATTTGGTATTAATCCACCAATTATCAAAGAAATCGTAGAAGAAATTAAAGAAGTTCACGAATTAGGTATCGAAATGGCAATTATTGTTGGTGGCGGAAATATTTGGCGTGGAAATGTAGGCGCACAGATGGGTATGGAACGTGCACAAGCAGATTATATGGGCATGTTGGCGACAGTGATGAATGCATTAGCGCTACAAGATGCGTTAGAAAATATTGGTGTACCAACCCGTGTACAAACATCAATCGAAATGCGTCAAATTGCCGAACCATATATTCGCCGTAAAGCAGAACGTCATTTAGAAAAAGGTCGGATTGTTATTTTTGCCGGTGGAACAGGGAATCCATATTTCTCTACTGACACTACTGCAGCATTACGTGCTGCTGAAATTGATGCAGATGTGATTTTAATGGCTAAAAATAATGTTGATGGTGTTTATTCAGCCGATCCTAAATTGGATGCAAATGCCGTTAAGTTCGATGAATTAACTCACTTAGATGTGATTGCTAAAGGATTGCAAGTAATGGATTCGACAGCAAGCTCTCTAAGTATGGATAATGATATTCCAGTCGTAGTTTTCAACTTAAACCAACCAGGTAATATTAAACGAGTTGTTTTGGGAGAAAATATCGGAACAACAGTGAGGGGGAAATAACATGGCAGATGCAGTCATGACAGAAGCAAAAGAAAAAATGAAAAAAGCTGAGGAAGCATTACAACGCCAACTTGGACAAATTAGAGCAGGTCGTGCAAATGCAAGCTTGCTAGATCGGATTACGGTTAATTATTATGGTGCACCAACACCGATTAATCAATTGGCTTCAATTACTATTCCAGAAGCACGGGTATTAATGATTACGCCTTTTGATAAAAGTACAATTGGAGATGTTGAAAAAGCTATTTTAGCTTCTGACATCGGTTTGAATCCAGCAAATGACGGCAATGTCATTCGTTTGGTGATTCCACAATTAACTGAAGAACGTCGTAAAGAATTGGCTAAAGATGTGAAAAAAGAAGCTGAAGGCGCAAAAATTGCTGTCCGTAATGTCCGCCGTGATGTAATGGAAACTTACAAAAAGCAACAAAAAGCCAGTGAAATCACAGAAGATGATTTACGTAATCTAGAAAAAGATATTCAAGCATTGACTGATGCAAGTGTGAAAGAAATCGATAGTATTATCGCTGACAAAGAAAAAGAATTGCTAGAAGGCTAATTCATTGTAAATTTCTTAGAGGAGAGCAAGTTCTTTTCTCTAAGATTTTTTTATTTCTTGAAAAAAGCTAAATATGATTGGTTTGTCATAGGAAAAAGCTTATTTTATTGCTATAATTGCATGTGAATTAAAACGCAGTTAAGAGGAGGAAAAAAATGGTCTTACGATTTTTTCCGCAAAAAGAAAAATATACACCAGAAAAAAGTCAATTAACCTTTGATCCTAAACAAGCTATTCCTAAACATATCGCGATTATCATGGATGGAAATGGTCGTTGGGCTAAAAATCGCCGTTTACCAAGAGTTGCTGGCCATAAAGAAGGCATGGAGACGGTTAAGAAAATTACGAAGCATGCCAATCGTTTAGGGGTAAAAGTATTAACTTTATATGCGTTTTCAACTGAAAATTGGAAGCGTCCCGATGATGAAGTTAACTTTTTGATGCAATTACCTGTCGACTTTTTTGATACTTTTGTGCCAGAGTTAATTGAAGAAAATGTGCAGGTCCATGTTATGGGCTACGAACAATATTTACCGGCCCATACACAAGATGCTGTAAAGCGAGCTATCGAACAGACTGCTACAAACGATGGTCTGGTCTTAAATTTTGCCTTGAATTATGGCAGCCGGGCAGAAATTTTAACAGCTGTAAAAGGTATTGCCACGGAAGTGCAAAACAATCATTTAGCCGTTGAGGAAATTGATGAAACGGTTATGGGTAATCATCTAATGACTGGGTTTTTACCTGAAGATTTGCGAGATCCCGAATTAGTAATTCGTACCAGTGGTGAAGAACGAATCAGTAATTTCTTATTATGGCAGTTAGCCTATAGCGAATTATTTTTTACTAAAGCGTTGTGGCCAGACTTTGATGGGGAACATTTAGAAACCGCCATTGCTGATTTTCAAAAGCGAAACCGACGCTTTGGTGGACTAGACAAGGAGGAGAAAAAATGAGAACAAGAGTAATTACTGCAGTTGTAGCTTTAGCTATTTTTATTCCAATATTATATGTTGGCGGAATAGCAGTCGAAATCGCAGCTGCTGTTCTAGCAGGTGTCGGTGTTTATGAACTTTTTAGAATGCGACAGCTAGCGATCTTAAGCTTTGAAGGAGTATTAGCCATTCTCGGAGCAGTATTTTTAGTTTTTCCAATAAATAAATATCTTTCTTTCTTTGGAGATACAAGCAATTATTTATTATTCTATCTAACAGTGATGATTATTTTAGGATTTTCAGTCATTTCGAAAAATACCTATACTTTTGATGAAGCTGGTTTTCCAGTTTTAGTGAGTTTGTATGTGGGGATGGGTTTTCAAAATTTAGTTGTTGCTCGTTCAGCAGGATTAGCACTATTATTATTTGCCTTTTTTGTTGTTTGGGCGACTGATATCGGTGCCTATATGGTTGGTCGTAGATTTGGCAATCGGAAGCTATGGCCAGATATTTCACCAAATAAAACGGTAGAAGGTGCTTTAGGCGGAATTTTATCCGCAGTTGTTGTGGCAATCATTTTTGTTATCGCGATGCCGGGGATTTTCCAACATAATTTATTGACGATGATTATTTTTACAATTATCTTTTCAATTGTTGGTCAATTTGGTGATTTGGTAGAGTCAGCAATTAAACGGCATTACGGAGTAAAAGACTCAGGGAAAATTTTACCAGGTCATGGCGGCATTTTAGATCGTTTTGACAGTATGTTGTTTGTCTTTCCAATGATGCATTTACTTGGCATTTTTTAAACATAAATTTTGGAGCTATTAAGAAAGTTTTATTTCTTAATGGCTCTTTTTATAAATTTTTTTATCGGTGGATAAAGAAAGATAGGTCTTTTTTAATAAGTATGATAGACTAATAAACAAGAAAATCAGTGAAGGTAGAGGATTTTAATGCGTACAATTATTACGTTTTTGATTGTTTTTGGAGTGTTAGTGATTGTTCATGAATTTGGACATTTCTTTTTTGCAAAGCGAGCAGGAATTTTGGTTCGTGAATTTGCGATTGGTATGGGGCCAAAAATTTATGCTCATATGGGTAAAGATGGCACCACTTATACGATTCGTTTGCTACCAATTGGTGGTTATGTACGGATGGCGGGTTTGGAGGAAGAAGAAACAAACTTGACTCCTGGTATGCCACTTTCAGTTGAGCTGAGTCCTAAAGGTGAAGTACAGAGAATTAATGTTAGTAAAAAAATTCAGTTGCCAAATAGTGTACCAATGGAATTAATTGCTGCCGATTTAGTTGATGATTTAACTTTAAAAGGTTATGTTCACGGTGATGAGAGCCAAGAAGTCGTCTATCCTGTTAATCATGATGCAACTATCATTGAAGAAACTGGAACAGAAGTCCGAATTGCACCGAGAGATGTACAATTCCAATCAGCAAAATTAGGGTCAAGAATTTTAACAAACTTTGCTGGACCAATGAATAATTTTCTTTTAACGATTGTATTATTAATCGCGTTGGCCTTTATTCGTGGTGGCGTGCCAGTAACAAATACTAACCAAATTGGTACCGTTCAAGATAACAGTCCGGCAGAAGCTGCAGGTATAGCTGACGGGGATCGCATCTTATCGATTGATGGAGAAAAAATTAGTAGCTGGAATGATTTGACCGCTATTGTCACCCAAAATCCCGACAAAAAATTAACCATCGAATACAGTCATAATGGAAATAAAGAAACAACTACTTTAACTGCAAAAAGTGTCAAAAGTGGCAATGAAACCATTGGACAAATTGGTGTAACTAATGCCATGAAGACCGGAATTATCGATAAAATTGCCAGTGGTTTTACTGGAGCCTTTGCAATGGTTACCGGATTACTTTCTGCGTTAGGATCTTTATTCACAGGTTTTAGCTTAAATAAATTAGGTGGACCCGTCATGATTTATCAGTTGTCTTCTCAAGCAGCCAGTCAAGGAGTAGCTACGGTGATTAACTTAATGGCTTTCTTATCAATGAATTTAGGAATTGTTAATTTATTACCGATTCCAGCATTTGATGGTGGGAAAATTGTTTTAAACTTTATTGAAGGTATTCGCGGAAAACCGTTAGACCCTGAAAAAGAAGGCATGATCACGATGGTTGGATTTGCTTTTATTATGGTATTGATGGTTCTAGTAACTTGGAATGATATTCAACGTTTTTTCTTTTAAAAAAATTTAATGAAAGATGTGGCAGATATAATCGAGCCGCATCTTTTTGTTTTGTAATGCAAGAAATCGAAAAAAAAGTTATACTGAGAAGTACTTTAAAAAAAGTGAAGGAGATGTCAAGGTGTCTGAAAATCGCGAAATGTTTGAAAATTTATTACAACAAATTGAATTAGCTGATGAAGACCAGCAAAATTCTTTGATGCAAGAAGCAACGATTAAAGAAGTGGTAGTCCATCAAAATTCAAGAGTTTGGGAATTTTATATTCAAACACCTAAAATTTTACCGGCAGAATTATTTTTACGTTTTTATCATCATTTACAAATTGCCTTCAATCAAATTGCCAGTGTAAAACTACATATTGTTCCTTTAGAAAATAATTATGATGAAAAAATATTGCAAGCTTATTGGCAAATCGCGCTTAGAGAGCAAGATTGTGATACGCCATTAGTCAAACAAGTTTTGAGTAAGCCGTTGCCAGTTATTTCTGGTAACCAAATTATTTTGTTAATTGATAATCAACAAGTCATTCCATTTTTGAAGCAACAATATTTACCCTTAATAGAGGAAAATCTAGAAAATTTTGGCTTTCCAAAATTACGTATTGATCCAGAAGTTGACGAAGAACAGGCTCAACGAGTAGTCGAGCTTTTCGAAGAACGTAAAAAAGAGCAAGAAGCTGCAATGCAGGCCCAAGCAGCGGAAAGTATTGCTACTTACGAAAGCAAAAAGAAAGATAAAAAAGCGACTAGTCAAAGCGGTCCAATCCAAATGGGTAGAAATATTCCGACTGATGAAGTGATTACTCCAATGGGCAACATTATCGAAGAAGAACGTCGTGTAACCATTGAAGGCTTTATTTTTGATAAAGAAATCCGTGAGCTGCGTTCGAAACGCAAAATTTTAATCTTGAAAATGACAGATTATACCTCTTCTTTTGTCGTAAAGAAATTCTCCAACGGCGAAAAAGATGAGCAATTGTTTGATGCCATTCCTGAAAAAAGTTGGCTAAAAGTTCGAGGGAGCATTCAAGAAGATACTTTTATGCGAGATTTAGTTATGAATGCACAAGATTTACAGGAAGTAAAACATCCAGAAAGAACAGACAATGCTCCGGCAAAAAGAGTCGAATTACATTTACATTCAAATATGTCTACGATGGATGCTACCAATAATATTAAAGATTTAGTCGCTCAAGCTGGTAAATGGGGACACAAAGCAGTAGCTATTACCGATCACGCAGGAGCGCAATCATTTCCAGATGCCCATGCTGCTGGGAAAAAAGCAGGCGTGAAAATTTTATATGGTGTGGAAGCAAACGTTGTAGATGATGGTGTTGTGATTGCCTATAATGACAGTCATGTTGAATTAAATGAAGCAACTTATGTTGTTTTTGACGTAGAAACAACCGGGCTTTCAGCAGTTTACGATACAATTATTGAATTAGCTGCTGTAAAAATGCATAAAGGAAATGTCGTCGATACCTTTGAAGAATTTATCGATCCAGGCCATCCGTTATCAGAAACCACTATCAATCTAACTGGTATTACTGATGAAATGGTGAGGGGATCTAAATCAGAAAAAAAAGTCATGACACTCTTTGAGAAATTCAGTGAGGGTTCCATCCTAGTTGCCCACAATGCTTCTTTTGATATTGGCTTTATTAATACAACTTACGTTAGAAATAATATGCCAGAAACAAGCAATCCGGTAATTGATACTTTGGAATTGGCTCGATATCTGTACCCGCAATTTAAACGTTTTGGTCTAGGAGTCTTGACTAAGAAATTTGGAATTAATTTAGAACAGCATCACCGGGCAGTCTATGATGCCGAGGCAACTGGACATTTGGCTTGGATTTTCATCAAAGAAGCAATGGAAAATCATCAAATGTTTTATCATGATCAAGTCAATGATCATGTGGGAGAAGGTGATTCTTACAAACGAGCACGACCTTTTCACGTGACTTTATTGGCTAAAAATCAGACAGGACTAAAAGACTTATTCAAGTTAATCTCGATGTCTAACGTGAATTTCTTTGAAAGAGTTCCGCGAATTCCACGCTCTCAGTTAAAAAAATTGCGAGAAAACTTATTAGTCGGTTCAGCTTGTTCAAATGGTGAAATATTTGAAGCGATGATGCAAAAAGGTGTCGAAGAGGCAAAAAATAAAGCGAGTTTCTATGATTACATAGAAGTCATGCCTAAAGCTGTCTACGCACCGTTAATTGAACAAGAGTTAGTCAAAAGCCAGGCTGATTTGGAAGATATTATTAAAAATATTATTCAAATTGGTAAGGATTTAGATAAAATCGTCGTAGCAACAGGTGACGTCCATTACTTAAATGAAGAAGATGGGATTTATCGCAAAATTTTGATTAGTTCAATGGGGGGAGCAAACCCATTAAATCGCCATTCTTTACCTGACGTTCATTTCAGAACAACTGATGAAATGTTGAGAGCTTTTAGCTTTTTAGGTGAAGCATTGGCACAAGAAATTGTGGTAACCAATACAAATGCGATTGCTGATATTTGTGAAGAAATTGTCCCAGTCAAAGATGAATTGTATACGCCGAAAATTCCTGGTTCAGAAGAAGAAATCAAAGAGTTGAGTTATTCGAAAGCCAAAGAATTATACGGCGATCCTTTACCGGAAATTATCGAAAAACGTTTAGAAAAAGAATTGACTTCTATTATTGGTAATGGTTTCTCAGTTATTTATTTGATCTCACAAAAACTAGTTCATAAAAGTAATGAAGATGGCTACTTAGTTGGTTCTCGTGGGTCAGTTGGCTCTAGTTTTGTAGCTACCATGACTGGAATTACCGAAGTGAATCCTTTGCCGCCTCATTACTATTGTCCAAATTGCCAGTATTCAGAATTTTTTGATGATGGCTCTTATGGTTCAGGTTTTGATATGCCGGAAAAAGCTTGTCCGAAATGCAGTACTCGTTTAAATAAAGATGGGCACGATATTCCTTTTGAAACGTTCTTAGGCTTCCATGGTGATAAAGTTCCCGATATTGATTTGAATTTTTCTGGCGATTATCAAGCCAAAGCCCATGATTATACCAAAGTTTTATTTGGTGAGGATTATGTGTTTAGAGCTGGAACAATTGGTACGGTAGCTGATAAAACGGCTTATGGCTTCGTAAAAGGTTATGAACGAGATCATAATTTACATTTTAGAAATGCTGAAATTGATCGTTTGGCTAAAGGTGCAACTGGCGTAAAGCGGACTACTGGTCAGCATCCAGGTGGGATTATTGTTATTCCTGATTACATGGATGTTTACGATTTTACGCCAATTCAATATCCGGCTGATGATCAAGGTTCTGAATGGAAGACGACCCATTTTGATTTCCATTCGATCCATGACAATGTTTTAAAACTAGATATTCTTGGACACGATGATCCGACGGTGATTCGGATGCTGCAAGAACTTTCAGGAATTGATCCGAAAACAATTCCGACAGATGATCAAGAAGTTATGAAAATTTTTTCTGGTCCCCATGTTTTAGGCGTGGAACCTGATCAAATTTTTTCTAAAACTGGGACCTTAGGTATTCCAGAATTTGGTACCCGTTTTGTACGGGGGATGTTGGAAGAAACGCGTCCAACTACTTTTGCAGAATTACTGCAAATTTCAGGGCTATCTCACGGAACCGATGTTTGGTTAGGCAATGCAGAAGAATTAATCTCGCGAGGAGAAGCAACATTGGCTGAAGTAATCGGTTGTCGGGATGATATCATGGTTTATTTAATTCATGCTGGTCTAGATTCTGGGATGGCTTTTAAGATTATGGAAACGGTACGTAAAGGTATGTGGAACAAAATTGATGATGAATTGCGAAATACTTATTTAGCAGCTATGAAAGAAAATAATGTACCTGATTGGTATATTGATTCTTGTTCAAAAATTAAGTATATGTTTCCGAAAGCCCATGCGGCAGCCTATGTATTAATGGCGTTACGGGTAGCTTATTTTAAAGTCTATTTCCCAATTTTATATTACTGTGCCTATTTTTCAGTACGGGCTGACGATTTTGATTTAGTCGCCATGGCGAAAGGTAAAGATGCAGTCAAAGCTGCTATGAAAGCCATCACTGATAAAGGAATGGATGCAACTACGAAAGAGAAAAATCAGTTGACGGTATTAGAATTGTGTAATGAAATGTTGGAACGTGGATTTTCATTTTCAATGATTGATTTATATAAATCCGATGCCCATGATTTTGTGATTGATGGAGATACTTTAATTGCTCCTTTTAGAGCAGTTCCAGGATTAGGGTTAAACGTAGCAAACCAAATTGTTGAAGCAAGAAAAGATGGTATTTTCTTATCGAAAGAAGATTTGGCTACTCGTGGCAAAGTCTCAAAAACGTTAATCGAGTATATGGACAATCAAGGAGTTCTGAAGGATCTACCTGATGAAAATCAGCTTTCACTTTTTGATATGTAAAGAAAAATGAAAGAAACAACATGCAATGAACCATCAGTTGAATTTTCTATAAATTTATGATAGTATTACAAAGTAATCAGATGAGTGAGTGAGGGAGAAATCCCTCACTCTTTTTAATGGATTGAAAAGGAGGCTACAGGCTTGAGCAGTGTAATCGAAACCGTGACAGATTTAGTTACGCCGATTGTTGACAAAGAAAATTTTGAATTAGTGGAAATTGAGTTTGTCAAAGAAGGGAAAAGTTGGTTTTTAAGAATTTTTATTGATAAAGAAGGTGGCATTGATATTGAAGAGTGTGCTTTTGTCAGTGAAAAATTAAGTGAGAAATTAGACGCGTTAGATCCCGATCCGATCCCCCAAGCTTATTTTCTGGAAGTTTCATCTCCTGGTGCAGAACGTCCATTGAAAAAAGAAGCCGACTATCAAAAGGCTTTAGGTGAGTATATCCATATTTCCCTTTATCAAAATATTGAAGGTGAAAAGCAATACGAAGGCTTCTTAAAAGAGTTGACCCAAGAAGAATTGACTTTGACTGTCAAAATTAAAACCCGAAAAAAAGACATTACATTTGATCGAAAAAATATCGCAAAAGCCCGTTTGGCAATTGAGTTTTAGGAGGAAAAATAAATGAGTAAAGAAATGCTTAATGCACTAGACACTCTGGAAGCAGAAAAAGGTATTTCTAAAGAAATCGTGATTGAAGCCCTTGAAGCAGCTTTAGTTTCCGCATATAAAAGACATTATGGACAAGCGCAAAATGTTGAAGTTGATTTCAACCAGAAAAAAGGTGACATTCACGTTTTTGCAGTCAAAGAAGTAACAGAAGAAGTGATGGACTCACAATTAGAAGTTTCTTTAAAAGAAGCCATGACAATCAATCCAGCTTACGAGATTGGTGACAAGATTCGGTTTGAAGTAACACCAAAAGACTTTGGTCGGATTGCTGCACAAACAGCAAAACAAGTTATTTTGCAACGGGTTCGTGAAGCAGAAAGAAACATTATTTACAATGAATACAGCGAATATGAAAATGACATTATGCAAGGAATCGTAGAACGTCAAGACAACCGCTATATTTATGTGAACTTAGGAAAGATTGAAGCTGTTTTATCTAAACAAGATCAAATTCCTAACGAACGTTATCAAGCCCATGATCGAATTAAAGTTTACGTTTCTCGCGTAGAAAACACTTCAAAGGGACCACAAGTCTTTGTTAGTCGTTCACATCCTGATTTATTGCGTCGCTTATTCGAACAAGAAGTACCAGAAGTTTACGATGGTACAGTTGAAATTGTTAGTATCGCTAGAGAAGCAGGCGATCGTGCAAAAGTAGCTGTTCGCTCGAATGATCCTAATATTGACCCAGTTGGTACTTGTGTTGGACCCAAAGGACAACGAGTACAAGCGATTGTCAATGAATTAAAAGGTGAAAATATGGATATTGTTGAATGGAATGAAGATCCGGCAGTATTTATTGCAAATTCTCTAAACCCAGCACAAGTTGAAGATGTCATTTTTGATGTTGAAAATCCGAAAATTTGTACGGTAGTTGTTCCTGATTACCAACTATCATTAGCAATCGGAAAACGGGGCCAAAATGCACGGTTAGCTGCAAAATTAACAGCTCACAAAATTGATATCAAAGCTGAATCGGATATGGAAGAATTTTATGCTAATTATGATGATGGTGATTTTGATGAATCAGCTGAAGCTTTAGCTGAGGTTCCTGAAGTAGAAGTTCCTGTTGAAGAAGTGACAGTTGAAGAAATTACACCAGATATGTCAACAGATGATATTGAAGAAGTAGCTTTTGATGAGGAAACGGAAAACTAGGAGGTCACTGATGAAAAAACGTAAAGTTCCTTTGAGAAAATCAGTCGTTTCAGGTGAGCTTTTTCCCAAAAAAGAATTGGTACGAATCACGAAATCAAAAGATGGTGGAGTAAGTTTAGATCCTACTGGCAAGATGCCGGGTCGCGGTGCATATGTTGCACTAGAACCTAGTGAAGTTGAAAAAGCCTGGGACAAACACTTATTAGATCGCGTTTTAGAGACTGAAATTAGTGATGCTTTTTATCAAGAATTATTGGATTATGTGAAACATCAAAAAGCTAGAAAAGAGCTTTTTAGTAATGAATAAACAAGTCTTAAACATGTTAGGGCTTGCTATGCGTGCAGGCAAACTGATTACTGGAGAAGAACTGACTATTCAAGCAATTCGCAAAAGCAAAGCGAAACTTGTGATTGTCTCAACTGATGCCAGTGAAAATACACAAAAGAAGTTAACTGACAAAAGTCAGTACTATAAAACGCCATGTGTCATCGCGTTAAGTGAGGATGAGGTTATTGCAGCCATTGGCAAACCGCGAAAAGTACTCGCAGTTGTTGATAATGGCTTTGCGAAAAAAATCATGACGTTAATAAAAGGTTAGGAAGGTGATTGCATGGGAAAAAAACGAGTATATGAATTTGCCAAAGAAATCAATCAATCAAGTAAAGAAGTTGTGGAGAAAGCCAATAAGCTAGGAATCCAAGTGACAAACCATATGGGTTCACTTTCAGGAGACGATGAAACCAAGCTGAAAAAGGCTTTTCAACCAGCTGATAAAGTAAACAATACTCCAGCAAAACCAGCAGCTAACCAGCACGAAAAAAATAAATTCCATGGGAAAAGTTCAAAAAATAATCCAAACTTTCAAAATAGAAAAGGAAATAAAGAAAACGTGAATCAAAACCAAAATAATGCAAGACCTAATCGCAACAATCAAAATAATCAAGGGAATCAAAATCGCCCGAATAATAACCAGGCGAATCGATCAGCCCAATCAACACAGAACAGTCGACCACAAAATAACCAACAAAGTCGACCAACTCAAAACGCTGGTGGATCAAACCGTCCAGCCCAAAATACTGGTGGACAAAATCGCCCGACTCAAGGCAATAATCAAAATCGTTCATCTCAAAATACGCAACAAAACAGACCGACTCAAAGCAACCAAAATAGAACGAATGCAAGTGGTCAAAATCATTCGCAACAAAGACCAAATAATCAAAACCGTCCAGCAGCAAATACAAATCAAAATCGTCCAACAAATACTGGACAACAAAACAGTAATCAAAATCGTTCAACTAATAATCAACAAAATCGTCCAACGACTAATAATCAACAAGGGACAAACCAGGGTGGACAAAGTAACACGCAAAATAAAAACAAAAAAACATACAGTAATAACAATCAAAATCGTAATAGCTACGGTGGAAATAGTTATGGTGGCAACCAAAATCGTCGTAACAAGTTCAACAAAAAAGGCAAAAAAGGTCGTCAACAACAAACCAGCAATAAACCGCCAGTGCCAGCACGTAAATTCCGTGAATTACCTGATGTATTAGAATATACTGATGGCATGAACGTGGCAGATATTGCTAAAAAGATTCACCGCGAGCCAGCGGAAATCATCAAAAAATTATTCATGATAGGTGTTATGGTCAACCAAAACCAACCATTGGATAAAGATACGATTGAACTTTTAGCAACTGACTATGGTATGGAAGCCGAAGAAAAAGTACAAGTGGATATTGCTGATATCGATCGGTTCTTTGAAGCTGAAAAAGTTGATGAAGACAAATTAGTACCACGTCCACCAGTTGTAACCATCATGGGTCACGTTGACCATGGTAAAACTACTTTGCTAGATACTTTACGTCATTCTCGAGTAACCAGTGGAGAAGCCGGCGGGATAACGCAACATATCGGTGCTTACCAAATCGATATTAACGGCAAACCAATTACTTTCTTAGATACTCCAGGTCACGCGGCCTTTACAAGCATGCGTGCTCGAGGAGCAAGTATTACAGATATTACTATTTTAGTAGTTGCTGCTGATGACGGAGTAATGCCTCAAACAATTGAAGCAATCAATCACGCGAAAGCGGCAGAAGTGCCAATCATCGTAGCAGTAAATAAGATTGATAAACCAGGCGCTAATCCACAACACGTGATGCAAGAATTAAGTGAGTACGAATTAATTCCTGAAGCATGGGGTGGCGACACAATCTTCGTGGAAATTTCTGCCAAATTCAATCAAAACATTGAAGAACTATTAGAAATGATTCTATTAGTTTCTGAAGTGGAAGATTTGAAAGCTAATCCTAAGCAAGCTGCCATCGGTACAGTTATCGAAGCCCGTTTAGATAAAGGTAAAGGCCCAGTTGCGACTTTATTAGTTCAAGAAGGAACTTTAAATGTCGGGGACCCAATCGTTGTGGGGAATACTTACGGACGTGTCCGAGTAATGACAAATGACATTGGTCGTCGTGATAAAACTGCTGGACCTGCGACACCAGTTGAAATTACTGGTTTAAATGATGTGCCTCAAGCAGGTGACCGTTTTGCCGTCTTTGCAGATGAAAAAACTGCACGTGCTGCCGGTGAAGAGCGAGCTAAACGCGCAATGTTGGTTCAACGAAATGCTAACCAAAGGGTAACTTTAGATAACTTGTTTGAATCATTAAAAGAAGGCGAATTAAAAGCTGTTAATGTCATTATTAAAGCGGACGTTCAAGGTTCTGCGGAAGCTTTAGCTGCTTCATTACAAAAAATTGATGTTGAAGGTGTTCGAGTAAATATCGTCCATTCAGCTGTAGGTGCCATTAACGAAAGTGATGTTACTTTAGCTGCAGCAAGTAATGCGATTATTATCGGATTCAATGTGCGTCCTACACCACAAGCGCGTCAACAAGCTGAAGGTGAAGAAGTTGATATTCGTTTACACCGTATCATTTATAAAGCCATCGAAGAAATCGAAACAGCTATGAAGGGTATGTTGGATCCAGAATTTGAAGAAAAAATTACTGGTCAAATGGTTATCCGTGAAACTTACAAAGTTTCTAAAGTTGGAACGATTGCTGGATGTTATGTGACTGAAGGTTCAATCCAACGAGATAGTGGAATTCGATTAATCCGTGAAGGAATTGTTATTTTTGAAGGCAAACTTGCTAGCTTGAAACGTTTCAAGGATGACGTGAAAGAAGTTAAAATGGGCTACGAATGTGGCGCTATGATTGAAAAATTCAATGATGTAAAAGTTGACGATATTATTGAAGGCTTCATCATGCAAGAAATCGAACAAAAATAAAAAGTTAGATTTTAAGTAAATATTATCTGAATAAAGGGAGTTACATGATGCCAAACTATCGTGATCGTCGTGTGGCCCAAGAGATTCTAAAAGAAGTGAATGATATTTTACGTAAAAGAGTGCGTGACCCTAGAGTGCAAGATGTAAATATTACTGATGTACATGTGACGGGTGATTTGCAACAAGCAACTATCTTTTACAGTTTATTATCTGAAAAAGCTTCTGATAAACAAAAAGCTCAAGCTGGTCTTGATAAAGCAAAAGGTTTGATTCGGCGAGAATTGGGCCAAGCATTATCGATTTATAAAACACCAGAATTGTTTTTTGAACTAGATGAATCTGTTGAATATGGGTCAAAAATCGACCAAATGTTAAGAAATCTGAATAAAGAATAATCTGTGAAAAAATCTGGACAATTCTGTTCAGATTTTTTTGCATTTTTCATGAAATCCTGTTACAGTTACCATTGTTAAAAAGATTTCTTTTTTTATCAAATCTAGGAGGCAATTAAAATGACCATCAATTTTGATGAAAAAATGCGGCAGCTTCATGAAGAGTTTGGCGGCATTTCACCTGAAGAAAAAAAAGAATTAAAACTACGCTTAAAGAAGAATAATTTATTAGCCTTCAGAAAAATTGAAAAAATCAAACATGACTTATTGCGTTTAGAAGCTAAACGAGGACAATTATGTTGTACCGTCAGTCATGAAGCAGAAATTCAAGAATTGGAAGATAAGATCATCCAAAAAAAACGTGAATTTCTTACAATTCTCATTAAAGCAAAACAAACTAAAATTAAAAGATAAGAGGTGATTCAATGGGTTTAATTGAAATAATCATTGTAATCGCCATCGCTATCACACTTTCAAATATTATCGCAAAAATACTTCCCAATATTCCTATTTTTATGATTCAGATATTATTAGGAATTCTCCTAGGTTTTACTGAACTTGGACGTTCAATAACCTTTGAGCCGGAAGTATTTTTGGTGATGATTATTGCTCCTTTACTATTTCGTGAAGGTGAAACTGCAGATATTCCATCCATTTTGAGACATTTTAAAATTATTCTGTTGTTAGCCTTTGGTGGAGTTATTTTAACGATTGTTGGATTGGGGTTTGCCCTCAAAGGATTGATTCCGACCATTCCGATTGCAGCTTGTTTAGCCTTTGGTGCATCATTGGGCCCGACAGATGCTGTGGCTGTGGGATCTTTAGCCAAACGTTTAAATATTCCTAATTCTGTTATGCATGTGTTAGAAGGAGAAGGATTAATTAATGATGCAACTGGGGTAACAGCTTTTCAGTTTGCTCTGGCGGCTTTATTAACTGGACAGTTTTCTCTAGTGGATGCTAGTGGCACATTATTATTTTCTAGTATTGCTGGTGCGTTAGCAGGATTTGCTGTGGTTTTTATCAAACGACAAATTACGAATTTAATTGAACGTATTTCGGCTCAAGATATTTCGGCTTATTTCATGATTGAATTAATTTTGCCTTTTGCAGCTTATTTTGTGGCGGAGTTATTTCACGCTTCAGGAATTATTGCAGCAGTGGTTACTGGTGTATTGGAAGCGGCAGGTTTTAGAAAAATCACTTTATTCGATGCGCAATTGTCAAATATTACTGAAAGTACTTGGGGAACGATTAGTTTTACTTTAAATGGTTTGGTATTTATATTTCTAGGTATTGAATTAACTCAAGTATTTTCTCCGGTATGGACTAACCGCAGCTATTCAAATCTGCATTTAGTAACGATAGTGTTATTATTAACTGCGTTATTATTTGTCTTGCGTTTTTTATTTGTAACAGTCTACTACGTATGTACAAAGGGCTTTAAAAATACTCATCGTCATATTCGAGAACGATTACTGCTGACTTTTGGTGGCGTAAAGGGAACAGTCAGTATTGCTACAATCTTTATTTTGCCAGCGACAATTAATGGTTTAGAGTTTCGAGATCGTTCACTACTGTTGTTTATTACGGCTTCGGTTACCTTTTTCACTTTAATTATCGGGACTTTTGTCTTGCCTCTTTTATCGGATGGTGAAAAAGTACCAGAACTAGAACCTAAATTAATGGGTATTTTTCGAGAAGTCATTGATAATTTAGAATCAGACTTGAATCAAAATGAATTAAGTGAAAAGGAGCAATTTGCTCTTCAGGCGGTGATTGCAAACTATCAAGACCGCATTCAAGAGGCGTTTAATAATGCAATGCCAGAGAGCAGCCAGCAAGAATTCCAAGAGATTCAAGCACTAATTATTTCTGTGGAGCAAGATGGCTTAGATGAAAGCTTTAGAAATCGGACCATCAATATCAATGCATATCGCTTATATTCTCGCTTTATATCAAATGTTGAATCCTCTGTGGCTAAACAGTTGCTCTCTTTCCTAAGCTTTTGGTTAATCTTTGTGAGACGCTTAATACGGATTATTCTACATCCTAAATTGGCTTGGCAAAGACGTCAGAAACGAGAAGAAATTGTTAGCAATATTGATATAAATGCTTTGAAATCAATATTTGAACGGAATAGTCAAATTATTTTAGATTCATTAGATAATTTAAGAGATGTATATGATGAAGAGTTAATCGATTTTTTTATCGCTACGCGAGAAAATTTGATGTTGCAGGTTGAAGGTGGCGGACTTTTTGGGACTTTTTTAATCCAACAAGATCCGATTTATTCAAAGGAATTGATTCGAGGCTATTATTTAGAGCGTAAAGTCATTGATGAGTTCGAAGGAGCTGGAGAAATCTCAACTTTTTCAGCGAATGAATACCGTCATCGGGTGAACCTTTTGGAGTCTTATGCGATGAAAAAAACTACCGAGTCGAGCGTTCATTTTCGCTTTAGAAATAAAAAACAGATTGCAAAGGAAAAAGCAGATAATCTTGAAGATCATTAATTAAAAAGGTGTCAGAATAAAGAGGCAAAATCTTTTTGTTCTGACACCCTTTTTTTGCTATGCTATAATATGTGAGTTGAATAAGAAACGAGGAAATGTAAATGGATGGCATTTTACCGCTATGGAAAGAACGCGGCATGACCAGTCATGATTGCGTATTTAAATTAAGAAAAATTTTGCAGACAAAAAAAGTTGGACATGGAGGAACCTTAGATCCTGATGTCGATGGTGTCTTACCAATCTGTATTGGTAAAGGCACAAAAGTCATAGAATATTTGCAAGACAATGGGAAAATTTATCAAGGAGAAATTACTTTAGGTTTTTCGACGACTACAGAAGATGCATCAGGCGAGATTGTGGAGAAAAAAGAGGTGAAAGAACCTCTATCAACCGAAGAAATCGATCAAATGATGACAAGTTTTATCGGTACAATTATTCAGGTACCTCCAATGTTTTCAGCTGTCAAGGTGAAGGGCAAAAGGCTTTACGAGTATGCTCGCGCTGGTGAAACTGTCGAAAGACCAATTCGACAAGCTGAAATTAAAAGCTTTGAACGTATTAGTGAGCCAATCTATAATCTAGAAAAGCATACTTTTTCTTGGCGTTTTCAAGTAGACTGTGGCAAAGGAACTTACGTCAGAACATTGGCAGTTGATTTAGGAGAAAAGTTGGGTTATCCAGCCCATATGTCTGACTTAACCCGTTTGGCCAGTGGCGGTTACTCAGCAGGACAGGCGAGAACCCTAGCTCAAGTAGCTGAATTAATGGAAAGTAATCAAATGAATCAAGCATTACAGCCAATCGAATCGGCAGTAACAGATTTTCCAAGAGTCAATTTGACTGACAATCAATGGCAGAAAGTAAAAAATGGGCAATTAATGCCAATTAAAGAATTTGGTTACAAGCAATTGCCTGCGCCATTAATTGCTTTTTTTTATCAAGATCAATTGGTTAGTCTATATCAGCAACATCCAGAAAAAAACTGGTTATTAAAACCTAGTAAAGTCATTCGAAATGAACAGGAGTCAAATTAATGGAAGTAATTAAACTACATCATCCTTATCAAAAAGCGATGATTCCCGATGATGATGTCGTATTGGTTTTGGGCTTTTTTGATGGTGTGCATCGAGGACACCAAGAAGTTATTGAAAAAGGTAAACAAATTGCGCATGAGCGGAACTTAAAACTCGCAGTCATGACTTTCAATCAACATCCTGCAGTTGTATTTAGTAAAGTAAAAGAGACACCGATTAAGTATTTATCGACCTTAAAACAAAAAGAAGTTTTAATGAAAAATTTAGGTGTTGATTATTTATATGAAGTGGCCTTTACCTCTGCATTTGCTGGACAGGATCCGCAGAAATTTGTTGATGAATATATAGTTGCGCTTCATGGGAAAGTCGCAGTAGTAGGATTTGATTATACTTATGGCGGTAAAGGAAAAGATGCCGATGTTGATCACTTGCCGATCTATGCTAAAAATCGTTTCGAAACAGTTGTTGTTTCAGAAAAAACTAAAGACAGTGAAAAAATCTCTTCCTCTCGCATTCGCCAATTGTTATCAGAGGGCGATTTAGAGGCGGCAAATGAATTATTAGGTTATGTCTATGAAACTAAAGGAACTGTTATCCATGGTGATGCTAGAGGACGCACGCTAGGTTATCCAACAGCCAATATTTTAATTGATCATGATATTCTTTTACCTAAAGAGGGCGTGTATGCCAATGAGATTTTTGTCGGCAATAAGTGGTATCAGGCAATGGGATCGATTGGACATAATGATACTTTTGAAGCAAATCGTCCCTTAACAGTTGAGTTGAATATTTTAGATTTTGACCAAGATATCTATGGAGAAAAAGTAAAAGTTCGTTGGTATCATTTGCTTAGAGGTCAAGTAGCATTTTCATCGGCAGAGGAACTAATTCAACAATTAGAGCAAGACAAAGAGAATACGTGTAAATATTTTGAACTCATCAAGTAGTTATTGATGAGTTTTTTTGCAAAAACTATTAGAATAACTAAAAAATATTTTGATCGCGTGTGATTTCTTCTATATAATAAAGATATCAATCATTGACGGGAGTGAGTTAATGGCAGTTTTATTAGGAGTTATTTCAGCTTTTTTCTTTTCGATAACTTTTGTTTTAAACCAAGTGATGTCTCTAGATGGCGGCGATTGGCTTTGGACTGCCGCACTCCGTTATTTAATTATGCTGCCATTTTTCTTTTTTATCGTAGCAAGAAAAAGACATCAGCTTCGAAAAGTCTTTAATGAGATCAAACGCTCACCTTTACGCTGGATTTTATGGAGTCAAGTTGGTTTTGGTTTGTTTTATGTTCCGCTGACTTTTGCGTCCACCTTGGCACCTGGCTGGTTAGTGGCGAGTACCTGGCAGATTACAATTATTGCTGGTAGTATCTTGGCACCGTTCTTAGCAAAAACGAATCAAGCAAAAATAGACAGTCGCATGACAACCTTTGATTTGTTTTGTTTTGCAGTTATTTTATTTGGAATAGTATTGGTGGAATCCAGTCATTTTTCTGCTAGTTCTTGGCAAAATAGTTTACTAGCTTTTTTTGTTGTTTTAGTCGCAGCTTTTGCTTATCCATTAGGCAATCGAAAAGTTATGTTGTTAAATGTGGAAGGGAGCAATTTAACAACGATGGAAAGAATTTTAGCGATGCTTATTTGTAGTTTGCCAACTTGGCTTATTTGCAGCGTTATCGCGTTCGTACGTAGTGGCTTGCCGAGTCAAAGCCAGGTAACGGCAAGTTTTATTGTAGCACTTTCATCAGGAGTGATTGCTACTTATTTGTTTTTCCGAGGTACCCAAATGGTGCATGATAATTTGCGATTACTTGCCACGACAGAAGCAACGCAGTCATTAGAAGTAGTTTTTTCCGTTTTATTAGGAATTATTATTTTAGGAGATCCATTACCAAATATTGTGACTTTTTTTGGTCTCGCATGTATTGTTGCTGGGATGAGTATAAAAGTAATGCGTTGAAACATCCATCTATTTGGATGTTTTTTTATTTAATGATTCATGTTAAACTTTGTTAGCAGATTCAACAAGGAGACCGAGAAATGAACCAAATGAACCGAGCAACGTCTGCCTATATTCATATCCCTTTTTGTCAACATCTATGTTATTACTGTGACTTTAATAAAGTTTTTATTGAGGGGCAACCGGTAGATGAATATATTGCAGCTGTCTTAAATGAAACAAAATTACAGTTAATCGAATATCCAGTGGAAAATGTTCCCACCATTTATGTTGGTGGAGGTACACCAACATCTCTTTCAGCCAATCAATTAGAGGTTTTATTGAAAGGCTTAAGGGAAATTCTGCCCTATAGTGAAGGTGAATTTACGGTTGAAGCAAATCCGGGAGATTTAACCGAAGAAAAACTTCAAGTTTTTAAGAATAATGGTGTGAATCGTGTATCAATGGGTGTTCAGACTTTTGATAATCATTTATTAAGAAAAATTGGGCGAAAACATACCGCTGAAGATGTCTATGATTCAATCAAATTGCTGGATAAAATGGACTTTAATAATATCACGATTGATTTAATCTACGCTCTGCCGGGACAAACATTAGAAAGTTTTCGTGAGACGATTCAGCAAGCTTTGGCTTTAGATTTGCCGCATTATGCGTTGTATTCTTTAATTTTGGAAAATAAAACAATGTTTATGAATTGGATTCGTAAAGGAAAAATGATTTTACCGGAGCAAGATATCGAAGCGCAAATGTATTTAGAAGTGATGGAAGCATTGGAAAAAGCCGGCAAAAAACAATATGAAATCAGTAATTTCGCTCAACCCGGCTATGAAAGTCAACACAATATGGTTTACTGGAACAATCAAAATTATTTTGGAATTGGTGCGGGAGCTAGTGGGTATTTAGGAGATAAACGCTATAAAAATAGTGGACCGATTCAACATTATTTACAGCCTCTAAAAGAGGATCAATTACCGATTATTGAAGAAGAATTTTTGACTGTTAAAAGCCAAATAGAAGAGGAACTATTTTTAGGTTTACGAAAAAAAGAAGGCGTGTCTAAAGAAAAATTTAAAGAACGCTTTGGTAGAAGAATTGAAGATATTTATTCACTAGTCATTGAAGAATTAGTCAATGAAAAATTGCTTCAAATCAGTGATCAACGAATCTTTTTAACTCAGGCAGGTATGTTTAAAGGCAATGAAGTCTTTGAAAAATTTTTAATTGATGATGCGATTAGCACTCTTTAATAGAGAGTGCTAATTTTTTTGTCTTTTCTCTTGACTTAATCTACAATTATGGTATATTTATAATCGAGTTAGCACTTAAAGATAAAGAGTGCCAACCAGAGGGTGAGCATATGTTAACGGAAAGGCAAAATTTAATTCTCCGCTTGATCATCCAAGACTTTACTGAAACTGGTCAGCCAGTTGGTTCGAAAAGGTTGATGGAAGAAGGCGTACAAGCAAGCTCGGCAACAATTCGCAATGATATGAAAGTATTGGAAGAAAATGGCTTAATTGAAAAGACTCATTCATCTTCCGGACGAGTACCTTCGAAAAAAGGTTATCGTTATTACATTGATCATTTATTGACGCCAGCTAAGGTGAATAAGCAAGAAGTAGAGCAAATTCGTTCTTCCTTAAAAAAAGACATTCATGAGATTGATGATATTATTTCACAATCAGCCAAAATTTTATCAGAAGTTACTAGTTATACAGCATTTTCTTTAGGACCTGAGATGAAGGACCGGACGTTGACAGGGTTTAGAATTGTTCCTTTGAATGACCGTCAGATTTTAGCAATTATCGTGACAGACAAGGGAAATGTAGAAAGCCAAGTCTTTAGAATTCCTGAGAATGTAGCAAGCAGTGACTTAGAAAAAATGGTGAAGATCATTAATGACCGTCTAGTCGGTCAACCGCTCTTAACAGTCTATCAGAAGTTAAGAACGGAAATTCCGATGATTTTACATCGTTATTTTCAAACAACTGATGGTATTGGCCGATTGTTCGATATCATTTTAAATGAAGCTTTTGAGGAAAAAGTTTTTGTCAGTGGTCGGATGAATATTTTGAACGCAAATCCTGACGATTTATCTCAGTTCAAATCAATGTATTCATTGATGCAAGATTCCGATGAATTGACAAAATTACTTTTACCAACTGATCAAGAGATTCATGTTCGCATGGGTGCTGAATTGGGAGATCGCATGTTTGATAATTTGACAATGGTGCAAGCCAACTATCAAATTATTGGTCATGGTCGCGGCACAATTGCTTTATTGGGACCGACTTCAATGCCTTATTCGAAAATATTTGGTTTATTAGATGTTTTTCGTTACGAACTGACAGCAATACTGGATGATTATTATCGTTCCCTTGATTTGAATCACTAAAATATTCCTCAGAAAGGAAGAGCAAAGTGGCAGAAAAAAACAAACACGATGATGCGGAATTGAATGAAGAAATGGATCAGGAAATTGAGACAACAATTGAAGAAAACGAAATTTCTGAGTTTGATCAATTAACCGCAGAGTTTAATGAGATGGAAGATAAGTTTTTGCGGGCACGAGCAGAAATTGCTAATATGCAAAACCGCAACAAAAATGAGCGAGAACAATTAGTTAAGTATCGTTCACAAGATTTAGCTAAAAAAATTCTACCTGTGATTGACAACCTTGAACGTGCATTAGCTACTGAAGTAAATGATGATCAAGGTGCTAGCCTTAAAAAAGGTGTGGAAATGGTGTTAGAAAGTCTGACTGTAGCTTTGAAAGAAGAAGGAATTACAGAAATTCCAGCAGTTGATGTTGTATTTGATCCAAATCTGCATCAAGCAGTGCAAACAATTCCTGCAACTGATGATGTTCCTACAGATTCAATTGTGGAAGTATTGCAAAAGGGCTATCAATTACATGATCGCGTGTTACGCCCAGCGATGGTTATTGTCGCACAATAAAAAAATTCACTGATTCGTCAGCTTAAAAAATAAAGGAGACTGAAAATTATGAGTAAAATTATTGGTATTGACTTAGGTACAACAAACTCTGCCGTTGCCGTATTAGAAGGTAATGAAGCAAAAATTATTGCAAATCCAGAAGGTAACCGTACAACTCCTTCTGTTGTGTCATTCAAAAATGGAGAAATCCAAGTTGGTGAAGTAGCAAAACGCCAGGCGGTTACTAATCCACATACTGTTTCATCAATCAAACGTCATATGGGTGAAGCTGGTTATAAAGTTGAAATGGATGGCAAATCTTATACACCTCAAGAAATTTCAGCAATGATCTTACAATATATGAAAGGTTTTGCAGAAGATTATTTAGGTGAAAAAGTTGAAAAAGCAGTTATTACTGTTCCTGCTTACTTTAATGATAGTCAACGTCAAGCAACAAAAGATGCTGGTAAAATTGCTGGTTTAGAAGTTGAACGGATCGTTAATGAACCAACTGCAGCAGCTTTAGCATATGGTTTAGACAAAACTGACAAAGACCAAAAAATCTTAGTATTTGACCTTGGTGGTGGTACATTTGACGTATCAATCCTTGAATTAGGTGATGGTGTCTTTGATGTATTATCAACAGCTGGTGACAACAATTTAGGTGGGGATGATTTTGATAACAAGATCATTGACTATCTGGTTGCTGAATTTAAAAAAGAAAATGGTATTGACTTAAGTTTAGATAATATGGCTATGCAAAGATTGAAAGATGCAGCTGAAAAAGCCAAAAAAGATTTATCTGGTGTAAGCTCAACTCAAATTAGCTTACCATTTATTACAGCAGGCGATGCTGGTCCATTACACTTAGAAAATACGTTATCTCGTGCAAAATTTGATGAAATTACTGCTGATTTAGTTGAAAGAACTAAAACACCAGTCCGTCAAGCATTAAAAGATGCTGGACTTTCTCAATCAGAAGTTGATGAAGTGATTTTAGTTGGTGGTTCTACTCGTATTCCAGCAGTAGTTGAAGCAGTACGTAAAGAAACTGCTAAAGAACCAAATAAATCAGTGAACCCAGATGAAGTAGTTGCCATGGGTGCTGCTATTCAAGGTGGCGTTATCACTGGTGATGTAAAAGATGTTGTTTTACTTGATGTCACTCCATTATCTCTAGGGATTGAAACAATGGGCTCAGTCTTCACTAAATTGATTGACCGCAACACAACAATTCCAACAAGTAAATCTCAAGTATTCTCGACAGCGGCTGATAACCAACCAGCAGTAGATATTCACGTGTTACAAGGTGAACGTCCAATGGCAACTGATAATAAAACTTTAGGTAGATTCCAATTAACTGATATTCCACCAGCTCCACGTGGTATTCCTCAAATCGAAGTAACATTTGATATTGATAAAAACGGGATCGTAAATGTTTCTGCCAAAGACTTAGGCACACAAAAAGAACAAAAAATTACGATTAAATCTTCTTCAGGTTTATCTGATGATGAAATCGAACGGATGGTTAAAGATGCAGAAGCAAATGCTGAAGCTGATAAAGTTCGTAAAGAAGAAGTTGATTTACGTAATGACATTGATGCCTTATTATTCTCAGTTGATAAAACTTTGAAAGAGTTAGAAGGAAAAGTTGACGCTGAAGAAGTTAAAAAAGCCGAAGAAGCTCGCGATGAATTAAAAGCTGCTGTTGAAGCTAACAACATCGAAGACATGAAGACTAAACGTGATGCATTGAATGAAATCGTTCAAAGCTTAACTGTAAAACTTTATGAACAAGCAGCTCAACAACAAGCAGAAGAAAATCCAGAAGCTGCACAAGGTGGCGCGGATGATGTCGTAGATGCTGATTTTGAAGAAGTTGACGGCGACGACAAAGATAAATAAGCTTAAGAATAATTAGATAGCGAGACTGAAGCAAAAAACATTTTGGTTTTTGTCTCAGTCTCGTTTCTGATTTAGCTGGTATTCATCTATCGTTAATGGAAACATTGTGATACAATACTAGCGATTCTATTTTATGGAGGAAAACAAATGGCTGAAAAAAGGGATTATTATGAACTCCTTGGGGTACAAAAAGGAGCTTCAGATGATGAGATAAAAAAAGCTTATCGGAAGCTTTCAAAAAAATACCATCCAGATATTAATAAAGAAGCCGATGCAGAAGAAAAATTCAAAGAAATTTCCGAAGCCTATGAAATTTTAAGCGATCCTCAAAAACGAGCAGCCTATGATCAGTATGGTCACGCGGGAACCGATCCAAACTTTGGCGGTGGAGCTGGTGGCTTTGGCGGATTTGGTGGCGCCGGAGGATTTGGCGGCGGCGGAGCTGGTTTTGGCTTTGAAGATATCTTTGAATCATTTTTTGGAGGAGCTGGTGGCGGACGTCAAGCGGATCCTACTGCACCAAGGCAAGGTGCTGACTTACAATATTCAGTTACCTTGGAATTTGAAGAAGCAATTTTTGGTGCTGAAAAAGATGTTAAATATAACCGTGAGGAAACATGTCATACTTGTCACGGTAATGGAGCAAAACCAGGAACACAACCGGAAGTTTGTCATAAATGTCATGGTGCCGGAACAATTAATGTTGAACATCAAACTCCTTTAGGACGAGTTGTTAGTCGTCAAACATGTGATGTCTGCCATGGGACAGGTAAAGAAATCAAAGATCCTTGTCCAACATGTCATGGTTCAGGACATGAAAAACGTCCACACACTGTAAAAGTAAATGTGCCTGCAGGTGTAGAAGATGGTCAACAAATGCGTTTAGCTGAACAAGGTGAAGCGGGTACAAATGGAGGACCTTATGGCGATTTATATGTGGTTTTCCAAGTAAAACAAAGTGATATATTTGATCGTGAAGGACCAGAAATTTATTACACATTACCATTGAGCTTTGTTCAAGCAGCTTTAGGTGATGAAATTGCGATACCAACAGTTCATGGTGACGTTAAATTAAAAATTCCTGCTGGAACACAAACAGGACAAAAATTCCGCTTACGTGGTAAAGGTGCACCACGTTTGAGAGGAAATGTAAATGGCGATCAACAAGTAACAGTAAAAATTGTCACTCCTAAGAATTTAAATGACCAACAAAGAGAAGCTTTAAGAACTTTCGCTGAAGCAGGTGGGCAAACCGTTTCTGAGCAAAAAGAAGAAGGTTTTTTCAATAAGGTCAAAGATGCATTCGGTGGAAAAAAATAAAGTTTAGAACAATCGAGGATAAAACTTCGGTTGTTCTTTTTATTAATCAAATACAGACCCAGAAGTCCTCTTTTGTTATAATTAAATATAAGGAGGGGTCTTATGGGACAAATTGAAGAATTATTTAATCGATTAGCAGAAGATTTTTATCATTATTTATTTGTAGGTAGTATGGATGATGCTGATTCACTTTTAGATACGATTGATTTTTTCTTAGATCGCGTAGATAAACAAAAGTTTAGCTATAAATTAGTGGATTCTAAGACTATTCTGCAAGTTTATACTGTGGACATTCCTAAAGATTTCCCCGTTTTTTTTGGTGAAGGCTTATTGATTCATCAAGCGTTGATGGACCTATATTTTGAGTTAAGACAAGTTGATTTAATTTCTAATGAGGATTTTAAAAAAATACAGACACTATTACAAGAAAACAAAAACTTATTTTTTTACCGATTGATTGATTCAAGCTTTTGGGGAGCAGATAAGCGAAAATTGTTGGTTGAAATGACTGATAATGAAATTATTGATTTTGCTCATGTTACTAAAACGATGTTAAATGAAATTAATTATGATAAACCACATACGAAAAGTAATGTCATTCCTTTTCCTAATATGGAGATCGATTTTTTTGAGCCGTTTGAAGATGATGACGGCATGCTAAAGGGATTTCAGCTACGAGTTGATATTGTTGGTGAAAAGCCACCTGTTTGGCGGAGATTATTAGTTCCGGAAGAAATTAATTATCGGCAATTAAGTGATATTATGCAAATGATTTTTCAAATAGATCGTAAAGGGAAGTATTCATTTAAAGCTTTGCAAGGGCAAATTCAAGGAGTCGAAGAGCTAACTGAAACTTATTTGAAGAGTCATCTAGTTAATGTTGAAGATCAGTTAGTTACAAGTTTTATGGGAAAAAATAAGGAACCTTTTCGCTATTATTACTCTTCTTTGGGAAATGAATTAGTTTTAAAAGTGAAAGTAGAAGATTTACTTGGTTTCGAAGATTTCTTTCGGGAAGTTCAACCGATTTGTGCTAAGCTGGTCGGTGAAAATCCTTACGTTAGTCAGCAAAAATTACCTCAACTAGAAGAAATCAATCGAAAACTATCTGTCTATTGGCATAAAGAAATGACATAAAAATGACGCAGTAAGTTTTAAAACTTATTGCGCCATTTTCTTTTATTTGAATGTGCATCATTTAAAACAGGTGCATTGTCAGTAATCAATAGGGCAGCCATAACATAGCCGATCCAGCTATCTCGTGGATAAAGAACATAAGCCGCAGACCACTTGGTAGCATATTTATCTTTGTATTCTTTTAAGCCGCCAAAAGAATAAAAACGAGAACCAAAATTATAGACTAGGTAGGCAATTCGTTCTTGAGTAAAACTTTTTCGAGAAGTGCCCACATTAGCTAAAGGAGCCATTCCCAAATCAAAATATTGGATACCTTGTTCTTGAAAATATTGGAACAAATTAATAAATAGAAAGTCCATTGTTCCCCCAGGAGCTTTTGTCGGACTATGCCGCATAAGGTCAATGGTTGCTAGTTGGTTATCTGTATAGGTTGGCATAAAATTAGCAAATGCAACAATCTCTTGATTTTCATTTCTGATTACCCCAATTGGTGCACGTTGTAAATAATCTTCTGAGAAAAAGCCGAGAGAATAGCCTTTTTCTTTACGACCATTTAACCACTCATCAGAGATATCCTTTAATTGTTGGATTATTTCTTTTGAAAATGGTGGTTGAATGACTTCAAAGATAAAGCCTTGTTTTACTATTTTGTTGAAACTGGCTCTTTGACCCTTCATTTTTTTTCCGCTTAGAGTAAAGTCTGGTAAGTAAACATGGGCTTTTTCGCCAAACTTGATAAAATCATACCCAACTTCATGTAACAACATCACCATGTCTTCGCTATTTTCATAAAAAACAGGTTGATAATTGAAACGATCAGCAATTTCAATAAATTCTTCGGTCGCTTTTTCAAAGTCGTCCTTTTTACCTGAAGGATCTCCCATGACTAAAAGCTTATTGTTAAAGCACGACATTTGGAAAAAGACAGTATCTTCTTCGCCATTATTGTAAATATAGACCTGTTTATCCTTTAAAAAGACCAATTGACTATCAGCATTTCCACCATAATTTGCTAAAATAGTCTCAATCTTTTGTGCATCTAAGTCTTCGCCAATCTTCACTTTTTTCCCTTTTAAATAGCGCACAAAGAATAATACAATCAGTGATACGACTAAGATGGCAATAAAGCCAACTCCCCAAATCCTTTCACTAGGAAATAAGAAAAATTCTGGCAAATGGTGGCGATGATGGATGTGAGGACTATTATAAACGCCAATAACAATATACAAAATAGCTAATCCACCAAAGATAAGTCCATCAATTGTTAGCCATTCCCAACTATAAACCAATTGCTCTCGATACAATTCGTTTTTAGAGAAAATAACGAAAAATAGTAAAAACAAAAGAAAAATCCCTGTTGACAATTGGAAGCCAGCAAAAAATGCATAGATGAAAGTCAAAAGAATTAAAAGAATTGTTGGCCAATAAGCTCGTTTGACTCTGGCTTGAATGCCACGACCAGCAATAATTAATAAATAACCTAGCAATATTGCTGGAAAAACAACGATGACTCTTGATTGAATCGGGTTAAGATGATTAAACCAGCTAAACCTGAAAAAGAATTCTGGAATTGTTGCTGATAAAACCATCATGATGCCAGTCAGATATAGGAGAAATACTTCAACTTTATGAAAGATTTCTTTCAATAAATTGATAGGAATGTCATTGTAGCGTTGATTAATTGTTGTATTGAAATTTTTAATAAAGAGAGTAACCCCAATAATAAATGGCACAATATAATAAAAAAGTCTAAACAATAACAACCATGCGACAACAGTTTCACGATTAATATTTAGAGCGGATAAGCCAATAATCATCATTAAATCAAAACTACCTAATTCGCCTGGAATCATTGAGGCAATCCCAATTACGGTAGCAGCGATGAATAATGGAATGACCTCACGAATTTCAAATGAGAGCCCCATTAATAATCCAGTAGCAATAAAACTAATTAAAACAAAAGACCATTCTAAGACAGAAGTTAAGATTAATTGGAAACGATGACGGTGAGACAAGTCACCTAAGTATTCACCTTTACCAAATAAGCTTAAGCAAAAAACAATCGGGAAGTATAAACCGCCGGCAATTAACCAAACCCAATACTGACTTAAATAACTATTTGATTCGTCAAAAAAAACTAGGAAAAAGGAAAGAAGGGCATATAATGAAAGCCCTGACATGGTAAAGATTAATATTTTGGATAAAGCTTGAACAACTTTTTTTCCAGTATTTTGTTTTCCATAAAATTCTGAGCGGAGGCCAGCACTGATAAAACCACCAAACCCAGCTAAATTATTCAAAGTATTCACTAGCCAGCTAGTTTCTAGGAGATAAGTTTTTTTTGGTTTTTGACCTAAGAGTTGATTCAAAATAACGTCATAGCCTAACATTGGAAGAATTGCTATCAAACCTATTAAAGCCATTAATAAAATATTAATCGGCGGGATATTTGAAAAAATATCCTTTAATTGATGAAACGAAATAGTCTTAGCAATATTCGATAATTCGTAGAAAACAATCACTATTACAGATATTAAAAAGATTGTTTTTATTTTTTTGGCGTTTCGTTTAAACCAATCAATCAGTTTTTCCATTTTAAGACCTCGTACTTTCTAGAAGAAAGCGTAATACTTCTTCATTAAATCGTTTTGGATTTCTTCTGGCAAACATGTGACCTTGACCTTTAACTAGTGCAAAGCTAGCATTGGGAATGGTACGGGCTAAATACATTGAGTGACTCGTTTTGATAACATCATGTTTTCCAACTATAACTAACGTTGGTGCCGTAATTTCTGCTAGATCTTGACTATTTAAACCAACATCATGAAACAGTAATTTCAAAATAGGTAAAAAATTCCGCATCCCTTTATCAAAGAAGGAACCTATCCAAACAATAGCATATTGTAAATAACTTGCTAGATGAGGCATCAAGCGAACACCGCTGACCAATGTGTTTCCCGCATTTAATACTAAATGGTCACAATGATCCGGATAAAGATGGGCAAAAACCATCGCTAAATTTGCACCATCACTAAAGCCCAACAAGTCAGCTTTTTCAATTTTTTCTTGTTTCATAATTGCCAATAGATCATCTGCCATTAATTGAAAACTCGTTACTTTTTTTGTATTTGTTGACCGTCCATGGCCACGACTATCAACCACAAATACAGTGAAGTACTGACTAAAATTTTCTAATTGTTTTGAGAAATATTTCCCACTCCCACCATTTCCATGAAGTAAGAACAAGGCACTACCACTACCATATTTTTCGTAATATATTTCTGAACCGTCTGCTACAACCACTGTTTTATTTTCCACTTTCACATCATCACCTACTATTACATTAGTATAACGATTTCTATGTTTACAATGCAATTAAAAAGAGAGGACCTTACAATAATTAAAGATTGAATAATAATAGTTTAAAGAAATATAAAACTGTCGAAGTTTACTTTTTAATCTCCGTAGCTTCTTGTACTATGGAAGTCATAAGAAATTTAGTTGGATGGTTATCAATGAGAAAAATTAAAAATTTTTTTAAGGGATTCGTTATTTTCATATTAATGGGCGTTTTAATAGTTGCAGGAATTCTATTTTATCGCACGTTTCAATTTACAAAAACAGTTAATGCCTATCGCTCAGAAGTTAGTGAAATTGCTGCAGATGAAGGTATTGAAGAATACACCGATACGATATTAGGTATTATGTATACTGAATCAAAAGGTCGTGGGACAGATTTAATGCAGAGCTCTGAGAGTGCTTATGGAACTACTGGGCAAATATCTAGCCAAGAAGAAAGCTTGAAACAAGGTGTTAGTCATTTTGCTGAAAGTTTGAAATTAGCGGAGGCTGCCGGTTGTGATTTATCTACTGCTATTCAAGCCTATAATTTTGGTTTTAAATACATCGATTACGTCAAAGAAAATGGTGGTGAAAATACTGTTAGTTTGGCTGAAAATTATTCGCGGGATGTGTTATCACCAGGTATGGGTAATACAGATCAGTCTCAGTATCGCTACATGAAAATTCAGTCCTTGATGTATAATGGTGGTTATTTGTATCGTAACGGTGGCAATATGTTTTATGCTGAAATCGTTGAGATGAACCGTAAGATTCTAGATTTTTTTGCTCCAATGCAAAAGTAAGCGTAATGCTTGAAATTTTTTTGGAATCTGATAAAATGATAAATGTATATTTGTGTCTTTGAGTCGCGCTGATTAGTTTTTGAATTAGGGCGATTTTTGTGGCTGTTATTCTTTTAAAGATAGGGGTGATGGGTATGGCACAGAGAATTCCTCAGGAAGTAATTGATGATGTTAGGGAAAAAACCAATATTGTCGAAGTAATTGGTCAATATGTTCAGTTGAAAAAATCTGGAAAAAATTATTCTGGATTGTGTCCTTTTCATGAAGAAAAGACCCCTTCATTTTCAGTAGCAGAAGACAAACAGATCTTTCATTGCTTTGGATGTGGAAAAGGCGGAAATGTCTTTACTTTTTTACAGGAGATTGAAGGAATTAGTTTTCCTGAATCGGTTCAAAAAGTTGCTGAAATGGAACAAATTCCGTTACAATTAAATATCAACCCACAGACAGAAGTGGTCGAAAATTCAGATCAAAAAAAATTAATTACGCTTCATGAAAAAGCTCGTGATCTTTACAATCATATGTTAATAAACACAGCAGTCGGTGAGGCAGCATTAGATTATTTGCAGCAACGAGGATTAGATGATTCAATCATTGAAGAATTTAAGTTAGGCTTTGCGCCAAATCAACGGGATTTTTTAGTGCAGATTAGTCGTCGTGAAGGTTTTTCTGATGACATTATGGAACGCAGTGGTTTATTTATTCGGCGAGAGGATGGTAGTTTTGTTGATCGTTTTTACCAGAGGGTCATGTTTCCTTTAAATGATTTTCGTGGGAAGACAATCGGCTTTTCAGGACGGTTGCTAAAAACAGCAGAATATCCTGGTGAGGATCAGCCAAAATACCTGAATTCCCCTGAAACTGAGTTATTTAACAAGCGAGTCGTGCTTTTTAATTTTGATAAAGCTCGGAATGAGATTCGTAAACAAGGCGAAGCAATCTTGTTTGAAGGTTTTATGGATGTGATTGCTGCTTGGCGAGCTGGCATTAAAACGGGGTTAGCTTCAATGGGTACAAGTTTGACCGAACAACAAATGGCGGCGATTGAACGAATCACAAATCAGGTAATCATTGCTTATGATGGTGATTCGCCTGGAATGGCGGCAACCGAACGAGCCATCACTAGTTTTAGTAATCACTCTCGAATAAATGTTTCTGCTGTTACCATTCCAGAACAATTAGATCCAGATGAATATTTAAAAAAATATGGTGCTGAAGCATTACAAAATTTATTTCAGCATGGCCGGCAAACACCTTTTGTTTTTAAGATGAATTATTACAAAAAAGACTTGAACTTAGATAATGAAAATGATCTGTTGACTTATTTAAACGAGTTGATGCAGGATTTAGCAAAAGTTCAGTCACCGGTTGAGCAGGATTTATATTTAAGTCAATTAGCAGATAATTTTCAGTTATCAAAAGATAGCTTGAAACAACAACTACAATTGGCAAGAAACCAGGTGCGTAATGAACGGCGTCAAACCAATGTACAAAGTGCACCACAAGTAGCAGTTCAGCAGCTATCTCAAACAGAAAAGGCTGAACGAATGTTAATTTATCGTAGTATGAATGAGCCGATGGTGAGAGAAGAACTAATCGCTGGCGGATTTCAATTTGTACACGATCAATATCAGGAATTGCTTCTTTATATCGATAGTTATATGATAGTTCATGGGAATTTTATTTTAGCGGATTTCTTGAATTATTTAAAGGATGATGGGATGAAGCAATTGATCGTCGACATCTCCATAATACCTATGTCACAAGATAGTAATGAACGGGAAATTTCTGATTTGAAAAAAGTTATTGCGCTGACTGGCCTAGCTGAAGAAATCAAAAAACGACAATTAGAGCAGCTTGAAGCCAGAAAAACCGGCAATCAACAAAAAGAATTGGAATTAACGGTTCAAATTATTGAACTGACTAAGCGCTTGAAACAAGCCTAGAAGTGAAAGGGGCATTTTGTATGGCAAACAAAACAGAAAACAAAGAGTATCAAAAAAGATTACAAGCCTTTATTAAGGAAAAGAAACCATTGGGACAAGTGGTTTATGATGAATTAACCAACAAAATGGCGACACCTTATGCTTTGAACGCTGAAGAAATGGATATATTGATCCAAAAAGTGGAAGATGCTGGGATTAGTGTCGTTGATGAAAACGGCGAACCTTCTAAAGCCAGCTTGAAAACACAAGAAAAAACAGCTGAAAAAGCAAAAAATGAAGATTTATCTGCACCAACAGGTGTAAAAATTAATGACCCCGTTCGTATGTATTTAAAAGAGATTGGTCGTGTTTCATTATTAACAGCTCAAGAAGAAGTTGAGTTAGCATTATTAATTGAACAAGGTGACCAAGAAGCTAAACAAAAATTAGCCGAAGCCAACTTACGTTTAGTGGTAAGTATTGCCAAACGTTATGTCGGTCGGGGCATGCAATTTCTTGATTTAATTCAAGAAGGGAATATGGGCTTAATGAAGGCCGTTGAAAAATTTGATTACCGTAAAGGATTTAAATTCTCAACTTATGCTACTTGGTGGATTCGTCAAGCAATTACACGTGCGATTGCTGACCAAGCAAGAACGATACGAATTCCAGTGCATATGGTCGAAACCATTAATAAATTAATCCGAGTACAACGTCAATTACTTCAAGATTTAGGTCGCGAACCGACACCAGAAGAAATTGGAGCGGAAATGGATTTACCAACTGAAAAAGTTCGTGAAATTCTAAAAATTGCGCAAGAGCCAGTATCTTTGGAAACACCGATTGGTGAAGAAGATGATTCACACTTAGGTGATTTTATTGAAGACCAGGAGGCTACTAGTCCGGCTGAACATGCAGCATCTGAAATGTTAAAAGAACAATTAGAAGATGTGTTAGACACCTTAACTGATCGTGAAGAAAATGTTTTGCGATTGCGTTTTGGTTTAGATGACGGCAGAACTCGTACGCTAGAAGAAGTAGGTCGGGTATTCGGTGTAACAAGAGAACGGATTCGACAAATTGAGGCAAAAGCTTTAAGAAAATTACGTCATCCATCTCGTTCAAAACAATTAAAAGATTTCTTAGAATAAAAGATCAAAAATGGAGCATGGATATTACTATCTGTTGCTTCATTTTTTTTATTCAAATATTAAATTTATAGAAATCTAGCAAAACATCTTTTACCTTGGTAGAGGATATGATAAATTTAACAGTAAGAATGAAAAAAAGGAGCAGATTTCATTGCATAAATGTCCCAATTGCGGTTTTGAACCCGTTGATGGCAGAGCTATTTGTCCAAACTGTGGTTTTGAGTTAACCGCCAAAAATGATAGAGCGAAAAAAAATGATGAAATTGAGTGGTCAGAGTTAGCATCTATGCCGATTGATTCGGTTAAGGAAATGTTTAGTGCTACAAACGATGAATCACCTGAAGATAACGAAGGTTCTCAAGATGAATTAAAAATTGTCGAAAAGAAAGCGGAACATTTACCTGAAACGGAAGCATCTTTTGACAGAACCAATCCAATTTTGGAACAATATATCCGAGAACATAAAGAAGAATCGGAAAAGTTAAAAGAAAAGTCAAGTGCTGAAGAAAAGGCCGAAGCTGAAAGAAAAGCACTAATTGAAGCTGAGCAAGCCAAAGTTATCGCAGCAGAGCAGGCCAAGGCAGCAGCGGACGAAACTCGTTCGTTGGAGAGTCATAAAGAAAGCAATCAAGAACCACCTAAAAAAGGAAAAAAAGGTCGCAACATTGCGATAGCTGCAGTTATTTTAGTAGCACTATTAGGTGGAGGTGGTTATTACTACTCTTACCAACAGGATCAAGCGGCAGAAGAAGCCGCAGCAGAGAAAGCCGCTGCTGATAAAAAAACTAATCAAGCAATTGACGAAATTGAAGCAGAAATAACTGATTTTTATACTAATAGTAAGCAAGTCTTCCTAAAAGTGGATAAAGTCGATACTAACACAGCTAAAATTGCAGAAGAGATTAATCAATATAAAAAGAATGACCGTTATAAAGAATTAAAAAATAGTTATGATACTTTAACAGCAAAACAAAAAGATGTTCAAGCAGTTAACAATCTATTTACATCTACGGCAATTAACGGTGACATCTTAGCGAGCGATTTAAAATTAAAAGCAGCAGAAGATGTTACTTTAACTGTTGATACAAAAGATAACCAATTTAACGATTTGTTAAATGAAGCAATTAATCAAGCAAAAACACAGTATGATCAAATTATTGATTTGAGGAATTCTGTAAGTACTCTTATTACTAATGGTACAGTTGCTAGTACAGCTACTCGATCGACTTATAATGCAACAATGCAAAAAGCTGGAACTGTTCCAAATCAAGAACTCATCACAGATCAAGTTAATCAATTGGCAGAAGTAAACCAAACTTTAACCGAATGGGAAACTGCTGCCAGTGAATCAGCAAGTCGTGCTGAGAAAGAGGAAGAAACTACTTCAAGTAGTGAATCTTCAACAAGTTCACCCTCATATAGTATGAGCGGTAATAATCAACCTATTATGTCAACAAACCAAAGTCAAGTTGCAGATTCTGGTAATAGTGCTTGGTCTTGGAATAGTGGTGTGCGCGAAAAATTCTTGCAAACAGTAATTGATCGTGGTTATGTTACTGAGGGTGGTTATTCACTTGTGCCAGTTCAAATTCAAGGTGGCGAAGGATATTACAACTTATTTGCAACTAACAATCAATCCGATTTAACTAAAGGATATACGTCCGCTGATTTACCAATGTATGTTGTAACTGTTAATTGTAAAACTGGTTGGTTTAAGGGAAATGGCGGCGGCGGAAGCAGAAGCTAAAATAGTAAAAATGAATTGAAAAGAGCTGTAACATCAGTGAAGTTTCACTTGTGTTGCAGTTCCTTTCGTTTGAAAAGGAGAAAATAAATGAACGATTTATTAGGTCAAGTCTTTACTGGCTTGATTACAGACGAAAATGAAGAAGCTTATTTTGTGCAAAAAAATGGTGTCACTTTTCAATTAGCGAAAACAGAAGGAGAGCACAAGATTGGTGATCCAGTAGAGGGATTTGCTTATGTGAATCAAAAAAAACAGGGGGCTTTTACAACAGAAATTCCAGCTATTAAAAATGGGCAATATGGTTTTGCTGAAGTGATTGGTGTGCGTAAAGACTTGGGTGTATTCGTTAATATCGGTTTGCCTGATAAGGACGTAGTTGTTTCATTAGATGAATTACCGACTATGAAAGAATTATGGCCCAAAAAAGGTGATCGTCTGATGATTACTTTACGTGTCGATGATAAGGATCGTATGTGGGGAACTTTAGCTGATGAGAATGTATTTCATGCAATGGCTCGTAAAGGCACTGCTGAAATGAAAAATAAAGATGTAAAAGGAACAGTATATCGATTAAAAGTTGCTGGAACATTTTTAATTACGGATGATTTATATTTAGGTTTCATCCATCCATCTGAACGATATAATGAACCTCGTCTTGGTGAAGTCATCGAAGGACGTGTAGTTGGCTTGGCTGCTCATGATAATATGTTAAATATATCTCTTAAGCCTCGTAGTCATGAAATGATTGACGGTGATGCGGGGATGTTGTTAGCAATGCTAGAACGAAGCGAAAATAAAATGTTGCCTTATGGAGACAAATCAGGTCCTGATGAAATTAAAGCGGGATTTGGTATCAGTAAAGGACAATTTAAACGAGCAATTGGCGCTTTATTAAAAGCTAAAAAAATTGAACAACGAGATAATCAAATTTACTTAAAAAACTAATTGAGAATAGCTTGTGTTAATGAAGAATATAAATTATACTTATTCTAAACTAATCACGAAAACCAAATATTTTGTTTATAATGATTATAAATTAGCAGGGAGGTTCTCAATGAATACCGTTTTAGCTCTACAAAAAACAAAAAAACAACTCCATGATTCAGGATTTAAATTAACTCCCCAAAGAGAATCTGTTGTGATTGTCTTGTTAGAAAATGAAAAAGATCATTTGTCAGCTGAAGAAATTTATTTTCTAGTTAAGAAGAAAAGCCCTGAAATTGGTTTAGCAACAGTTTATCGGACTTTGGAAATATTGACTGATTTGCATATTGTTAATAAGGTCAGTTTTGATGATGGTTTGGCTCGTTATGATCTGAGAAAAGAAGGGGCCGCGCATTTTCATCACCATTTACTTTGTTTGGAATGTGGAAACATCGAAGAAATAGAAGAGGACTTGCTGGGAGAAGTTGAACAAGTAGTCGAGTCACGGTATCATTTTATCGTGAAGGATCACCGGTTGACTTTTCACGGTATTTGCTCGGATTGTCAAAATAAAAAACAATAAATAGTTTTTTGATTAGAAAAGCTTGAGTCCCTTAGTTGATACGTGTATCATTTTAAGGGACTTTTTGGTATGATAAAGCGAAAGTGGTGAAACGATGGAAGAACAAATCATTGAATATTTACATTATTTGACGATCGAACGAGGCCTTTCTGCCAATACTAAAAGCAGTTATCAAAGAGATTTAAAACAGTATTTAGCCTTTTTGAATGAGGCTGGTATTTCCGATTGGCAAGCTGTCGATCGTTATACAGTAGTGGCTTTTTTAGCACATTTAAATCAACTGAATAAAGCATCGGCGACTGTTACTCGCATGATTTCTAGTTTACGTCGGTTTCATCAATACTTACGGCAAGAACGATTTACTGATCATGATCCTATGCAGCATATTGAAAGTCCTAAAAAAACTCAAAAATTACCTCAAACACTTTCCTTGCAAGAAGTTGAAAAACTGATTGCTACGCCTGATACAACAACAACTTTAGGTATTAGAGACCGGGCGATTCTAGAAGTGATGTACGCAACAGGATTGCGGGTGAGTGAATTGATTGGCTTGAAAATGGGCGATATCCATTTAGAGATGGGACTTTTACAAACCTTGGGTAAAGGAGATAAAGAAAGGATTGTTCCGTTGGGAGATTATGCGATTCATTGGATTGAGCGATATTTAGCGGAATCCAGACCTTTATTAACGAAAAAAAGACCCCAAGAGAATCATTTGTTTGTCAATAATCATGGCAGTGGATTGAGCCGACAAGGTATTTGGAAAAACCTGAAAGTTTGGGTTCTAAAAGCCGGAATTATAAAAGATGTCACGCCCCATACTTTACGACATAGTTTTGCGACTCATTTGTTAGAAAATGGTGCTGATTTAAGAACTGTTCAAGAATTATTAGGTCATTCGGATATTTCGACAACTCAGATTTACACACATATCACAAAACGACGAATGACAGAAGTTTATAAGGAGCATTTTCCTAGGGCTTAATAAAGGAGTTTATATGATTACTAGGTATCGAAAAAACCAAAGAAAAATTGCGATGGGACTTTTAAGCTTCCATCAAAATTTAAAAGAGCAACAGCATCTTTTAAAAGAATTAGATACTTATGAAGAAGATAATAATTACCAATTATTTTGTTACTATCATGAAGGTGAATCTGCTAATGTTCAAGGACTAATCGGGATTAGCATTGAGAACGATAATGAAATCGTTTTGCAAGATATTAGTTTAAATCCGTCTTATCGTGGTGAACGCATTGGTTTTCAAATGTTAGATGAATTACAATTTTTATTTTCTGGTCAAAAAATCTTAGCAACAAAGACTACGGCCGATTTCTTAAGTCATTGGCATGAAAGTAAAAAGGAAGCAACAAATGAGTGAAATTAGTTTAAAATTAGATGTTTTTGAAGGTCCTTTGGATTTACTTTTACATTTAATTCAGCAGTTAGAAATTGATATTTATGATATTCCAATTACTCAAGTAACTGAACAATATATGGATTTTATTCACACAATGAAAACTTTGGAATTAGAAGTTGCCGGAGAATACATCGTGATGGCTGCGACATTAATGTCCATTAAAAGCCAAATGTTATTGCCGAAAGTAGAAGTTTCTTTAGGTGAAGATGATCTCTATGAAGAAGATCCGCGAGAGGCTTTGGTACAACAGTTATTAGAATATCGAAAATATAAATACGCGGCGAATTTATTGTCTGAAAAGGCAAGTGAACGCGGTCAATATTTTTCTAAAGAACCAATGGATTTATCAGATTACAAGGAAAATAATACCTTACTACCGGCAAATCAAGTCAATACGATTGATTTGTTTTTAGCGATGCATGATGTTTTGCAAAGAAAAAAATTAAACCGCCCACAAGATTCTGTTGTTAGTGGTGAAACCATCACAATTGAGGAGAAAGTAAATCAAATTCGTTTTAAGTTAGATGAATTAAACTCGGATGAAGGGCTTCCTTTGGAGAACTTTTTTCAAAACTATACAAAAGATGAAATGGTGACGACTTTTATGGCGTTATTGGAATTGATGAAAAATGGGCAAGCAACGGCAAAACAAATTAAAAATTACGATCCAATTTTAGTCTACAAAGGAGTTTCAGATGAATAAATTAAGTCAAGTTGAAGCTTTGCTTTTTGTTGTTGGTCAAGAAGGTATTGGCTTAGATGAGCTTTCATACAATTTAAAAATATCAACGGCTGAAACCTATCAGCTGATTGAATCGTTAACAGCAGCATATCAAGCAGATCCGAATCGAGCATTAACTGTTTTGGAGGTGGGCAGTCATTTTGTGTTAACCACCAAAAAAGAATGTGCGCCATTGTTAAAAACTTTTGCACGTTCTCCATTAGTGAACAAATTGAGCCAAGCAGCTTTAGAAACTTTATCTATTATTGCATACAAACAACCAATCAGTCGTGTACAGATTGATGAAATGCGAGGGGTTCAATCTAGTGGAGCAGTTCAAACTTTGGTATCAAGGCATTTAATTGAAGAAAAAGGTCGTGTGGAAGGGCCTGGTCGAGCGATTTTATATGGTACAAATGAGCGTTTTATGGATTATTTCGGTTTAAAAGATTTAAGTGAATTGCCAGATGTTGAAAAAATGGAGGATGATTTATCTTCCGAAGAAGAAGTTCCACTGGATTTGTTTTTTGACCGGTTAAAAGAGGAGAATATATAGATGGAAAGATTACAAAAAGTAATTGCACACGCGGGAATTGCTTCTCGTAGAAAAGCCGAGGAAATTATTTCCAATGGCAGAGTTAAGGTCAATGGAGAAGTTATTACCGAGTTAGGCACAAAGGTTGGTAAAAAAGATGTGGTAGAAGTTGATGGTGTACCCATCTACCAAGAAGAACCGGTTTATTATTTATTTTACAAACCGCGCGGCGTGATTTCTGCTGTCACAGATGATAAAAATCGTCGAGTAGTCACTGATTTTTTCCCAGAAGTGACTGAAAGAATTTATCCAGTGGGTCGTTTAGATTATGATACATCAGGAATTTTAATTTTAACCAATGATGGGGATTTTTCACAAAAATTAGCCCATCCTAAACATCAAATCGATAAAGTATATGTAGCAAAAGTTAAAGGTATAGCTGATCAAAAGAATCTATATCCTTTGACAAAAGGAATTGTGTTGGAAGGCAAAAAAACAGCACCCGCACGTTACGATATTATTTCAAGTGATAAAAAATCTGAGACGAGTATCGTAGAGCTGACTATTCATGAAGGGCGTAATCATCAAGTGAAAAATATGTTACAAGCTGTTGGTCTACCTGTTCAAAAGCTAAAACGTGAAAAATATGGTGAACTTACATTAAAAGGTTTAAAACCAGGTGAGTATCGTCGCTTAAACGCAAAAGAAATCAAAAATTTGTTGCATCAAGCAAAATAAAAACTTTTTACTTGTATTTTGTTAGTGTTGTGCTATATTTGTATTGTAAATAAAAATAATTTTAAGGTTCGTCTTCAGGGGCAGGGTGAAAATCCCGACCGGTGGTAATAGTCCACGAACTGCGTTTACGCAGCCGAATCGGTGTAAATCCGATACCGACAGTACAGTCTGGATAAAGAAGATAGGGCTTATTTGAGTGTGAAATTCAAGTAACTCTATGCTTTTTTCTGAAGCATAGAGTTTTTTTGTACTTTCAAATTCGAGTGGTTCGTTGAAGATGATTCCTGAATCTTGGAGGATGTCAAATGAAGAACTTAAAGTTACAAAAGATGACAGCAGTAGCAGTAGCAGGAGCAATGGGATTGATTTTGCAATTTATCGCTTTTCCCTTAATTCCAATTTTCCCCTTTTTAAAGTTGGATTTTAGTGATATTCCTATTTTAATTAATATGTTCTTATTTGGACCAATTACTGGGATTGCGACAGCGTTAATCAGATCGTTGCTGCATTTAACTATGACTGGCTTTTCCTTTGATAATATGATTGGAGATTTTGCTAGTTTCTTTGCCACTACTATTTATACGTTACCAATTTTTGCATTATATAATAAAAATAAATTTAGTCGAAAATTTTCTGGTTTAGCTTTAGGGATTTTGGCGATGACTTTATTCATGAGCGTGGCTAACTATTTTGTTATCACACCACTTTATTTAAAAGCATTTGGCTTATCAGCTGGACAAATGTTAGGTATGAGTTTAGGTCGTTACGTATTGGTGGGTATTGTGCCATTTAATATTTTAAAAGGTATCATTGTCAGCAGCGCTTTTGTAATACTTCATGCGAAACTATTACCATGGTTAAGTAAGAAGAGTTTTAGTAGCCATTCCCATCACTCTATTTAAATAAAAGGACTAGCCATGATATTTTGGCTAGTCCATTTTTGTGTTATAGTGAATCGTAAGAAATCGCGTAAGCTGGGCATCTTTTTGCTGCTAGCCGAACGTCTTTTTGCGATTTTTCAGGAATAAATTGTTGTCGGGCTTTTTCTTCACCAGAAAAAATGATGATTCCATCATCACGATAGTCAAAAACTTCTGGTGCAATCGTTTGACAGAGTCCGCAAGCAATGCAGCGCTCTGGAAATATTTCTGCTTTCATTTTTCACCTCAAGGAGTATCTATATGACTTTGTTTATTTTAACGTTATTTCGTTCAGGCCACAAGTTAAGAGTATCTAGCATTTATCATTTATTGACTGGGAAAAGAACTAGTTCGGTCCTTATTTTCGGGTACTTTCATCAAATTTTAGTTTTTTTAGGTAGTTTGCCTTCACTAGAGAAAGCGGTATTTAATCAAGTAATCAAAAAATTATTGCAACTTAATTATATTGAAATGAATGATGAGTTTGGAAAAATAACTGATCTAGGACAGCAAGCTTTAACTGAAGTAGTCCAATTAAAACAGTTGACACAATTAGATGGTTTTAGATTTGGGCGGATGCGAATAGAGATGTGGCGGCTCATATTATTTGCGGTTCAAGTTATTAGCTTTATCAGTGTTCGTCAAAAAAAATATACGCCAATTGAACAAAGACCCGAAGCAGTCTATCAGTTAAAAAAATGGCTGAAAAATGCAGACAGTAATTTAATCGGACTATTGCTGGCTGAACTAGAGAAAATCTTTTCACAAATGCCCCAGAACCAAGCTGATTTTCTAGCGAATCAATTAAGTGGCTATCATCAGGATGGGAAAGTAGCTTTTCAGCTATTAGCTGAGGAGTGGCAAAGTGAACCATGGAATGTACTTTTCCAACAACAATGTATTGATTCTTTTCTTGAAAAAGTAATTCCAAATAGCCAGATTGATTTATTAATAAGTGATTTTTCACAACAAAATTGCAATCAAAGTATGTTGCAAACTAGAGATTTATTTTTAGCTGATTTGAATGAAACTGAAATCTTACAACAAAGAAGTATTAAAACTGGAACCTATTATGATCATATTATCGAGTGGGCAATTAGTGATGAAAATTTTCCATTCGAAAAATTTACTTTACTTGATTTTAAAGAGTCTAAAAATTTCGAGGAAGTAATTGATTTAAGTTATAAAAATTATCAGGAGAATTATTTGAATTTTCGTTTATCGCAAATAAAAAATTTGAGGGATTGCCAATGGAATTAAAAAAGGCTCTAGAACAGTATTTTGGTTATTCTGAGTTTCGTCCAGGACAAGCTGAGATTATTTCGACTGTTTTAAAAGGGGAACCGGTCTTAGGTATGTTGCCGACTGGTACAGGGAAATCTCTATGTTATCAATTAGCCGGTTATTTATTACCTGGGACAGTAATTATTATTTCGCCCTTGATTTCATTAATGGAAGATCAAGTCAATCAGTTACAGCAACTTGGAGAAAAACGCGTGATCGCTTTGAATAGTGTTCTTTCTTACAGTGAAAAAGATTATGTCCTTAAAAATATGAAAAAGTATAAGTTCATTTTTATGAGTCCTGAGATGTTTTTACAAGAAAAAATAATGGCACAACTAAAAACAAGTAATATTTCACTCGTAGTGGTCGATGAAGCCCACTGCATTTCACAATGGGGGATTGACTTTCGACCAGAATATCTAAAGCTGTCTGCAGGAATTCATCAATTACCCCAACCGCGAATCATGGCTTTAACAGCAACAGCGACCCCAAATGTACGAGAAGATATCAAACACTTATTGTTTCATCATCAAGTAAAAAGTTTTGTTTATTCAGTTGATCGCCCTAATATTAGTTATTTTGTGTTTCAAGCAGAGAAAAAAACTAAATTGAGAGAGCTACTGGAAACTTTGTCTGGTACGGGAATTGTTTATTGTGCTACTCGTAAACAAGTAGAATCACTATACCAGCTTTTTAGAAATGATTTTCCTGTTGCCTTTTACCATGGTGGTTTAAGCGGACAAGAAAGACGGGTCTTGCAGCAACAGTTTCAGCAAGATGAATTGAAAGTTTTATTTGCCACCAATGCTTTTGGGATGGGGATCAACAAGAATAATATTAGGTATGTGATTCATTATGATTTACCTGATTCACCAGAGAACTATCTACAAGAAATCGGTCGCGCTGGTCGTGATGGGCATCATGCACAAGCTATTTTACTATATGAAAATAATGATGAAAAAATTCACTACTTTCTCCAGGATCAAATTAATGACGTACGTAAACTATATGAAATGAAACAACAAAATCCCGAATTGCTCATTGAACTACCTCTGATTAAAAAATGGGAAACATATTTTCCTGACCAAAGCGATCAAATTATTTCATTATTGGAAAAACGCCAACAAGTAAAAAGACAGCAAATCCGCTTTATGTTGGCTTATGTTCAACAGACTGAGTGTCGCAGAAAATTTCTGACAAATTACTTTGCCGAAAAGTTAGAAAAGATTCCTAAGACTTGTTGTGACAATCATGGTGCCACTTTAACAACTGTAGAAAATAATCTGCAAGAAAAAGTCCAACCACAATCATGGCAAGAAATCTTAGAAAAAATTTTTAAAAATCCCTTGAAAATTTGAAAAAAACGCCATTCTTTTTGAAGCTATGATATAATATTGAACGATATTAAAGAGGAGGTACAAAGCGTGAGTAGAAAAGACCGTTACAATCAAACAGAAAGCAACGAGCCTTGGGATCAACATATATATGAGTCTGAGGAAAGTCAGACTGCAACGAACCGAGTTTCCCGGAGTGAAGCAAGAAGAAACAGTGAAGGAAATAAAGATAATAAAAATGGTGGAGGCAATACTAAATTTTTAACTATTTTAGTTATTTTGTTAGTGGCTCTGATTACCATTCCGGCAGCTGCCTATTTTTTTATAACTAGAGATGGAGGAAATACTGCTGCAAGCTCGTCATCAAGCAGCATTACCGCTTCGTCTACATCAAGTACGGAAGAATCAAGTACAGAAGAATCAAGCGATGATGACACTTCTGCCTCGTCAGAAGCAGAGCAACAACAAGCGGCTGCTTCACAGGCTGCGGCGTCATCCGAAGCAGCTGCATCACAATCAGTAGCTGGTCAACAGTCGCAATATGTTTCACCAGCAGGTGAGGGAGCAAATACGACAACTGTTCAAGCAGGTGAAGGCTTGCAACAAATAGCTAATCGAACAGGTGTAGATATTAGTACAATCGCAGCTTTAAATGGGATTACCATTCAAGGGGATTCATTCTATCCACCAATTAATCCAGGTCAACAAATTGTGATTAGCCAATAATAGTTAAATCTGAATGATGGAGTTGTGGTATGAGTTTTTTGGAACTCGTGTCACAACTCCCTATTTATTGAAGGGAAGTTTAAAAATGAAAAAAATTTCAATTGCGATTGATGGTCCAGCTTCATCAGGAAAAAGTACAGTAGCAAAAATACTAGCGAAGGATTATCAATTCATTTACGTTGATACCGGTGCAATGTATCGAGCGGTAACCTATTTAGCAATGATCAATCAAGTCGCTTTTTCGGATGAAAAAAAGATTGTTGGATTGATTGAAGAATATCCGATTCGCTTTGAACAAGTACCTGGTGGTCAACGTGTTTTTGTAAATCAAAGTGATATTACTGAAGAAATTCGATCACAAGCGGTAACCCAAGCTGTTTCAGAAGTGGCTGCGCATCAATTGGTTCGAGAAAAACTAGTTGAAATTCAGCAAAAACTCGGAGAAACTGGCGGCGTTGTGATGGATGGCAGAGACATTGGGACTACGGTTCTTCCAAATGCAGAAGTAAAGATTTTTCTTATAGCTAGTGTGGAAGAACGTGCCCAAAGACGGTATATTGAAAATCAGGCGAAAGGCTTTTCAGCTAGCTTTGAAGAATTAAAAGAAGCAATTTCAAAACGGGATTATTTAGATTCTCATCGCGAAGTGTCACCTTTGGTGCAGGCTGAGGATGCTATTTTGGTAGATACAACAGGTATGTCGATTGAACAAGTAGTGAAACGCATCAAAGAAATTGTAATAGCAAAGGGCTTTTAAATAAAATTTTGTCGTAAGTAAAATCATTTTTTACAAATTTTAAGAAAAAAAGAGAAATCGCTTTATTTTTCCCTGTAGATAAATTAAAATGGTAATTGTAGTCTATTCATATATTGAATTGTTGGTTAGGAGGACATATGTCATGGCAGATTTAGAACAAAATCCATTAGATAACGAAAATGTATCAATGGAAGCAGCAATGGAAAGTGTACATGAAGTAAAAGTCGGCGATATCGTGAGAGGCGAAGTGCTTGCTTTGGAAGACAAACAAGTCGTTGTCGGTATCGAAGGAGCAGGAGTTGAAGGTGTAGTTCCTGCAAAAGAGCTTTCTACTTTACCAGTAGAAGATATTTCACAAGAAGTAAAAGTCGGTGATGTCTTAGACTTGGTAGTCATTTCTTCTATCGGAAAAGATAAAGAAAATGGCAGCTATCTACTTTCTAAACGTCGCTTAGATGCGAAAAAAGTTTGGGAAGACATCGAAAAAGATTTCCAAGCTGGAAAAATAATCGAAGCACCTGTTACAAATAGTGTTAAAGGTGGTTTGGTAGTTGACGTAGGTGTCCGTGGATTCGTACCAGCATCAATGATTGACGATCATTTTGTAGACGATTTTTCCGCATATATCGGTCAAACCTTGGCCTTTAAAATTATTGAAATTGAACCATCAGAAAACCGCTTGATTTTATCACATAAGGCAGTAGTTGAAGCAGAAAAAGCTGAGAAGAAAAAAGAAATCTTAGCGACTTTATATGATGGTCAAGTAATCAAAGGTCAAGTAGCTCGTTTAACGGACTTTGGTGCATTTGTTGACTTAGGCGGCATTGACGGATTGGTTCACGTATCAGAAATTTCTCATAGCCATGTTGGTAAACCTTCAGATGTTTTATCAGTCGGTGATGAAGTGGAAGTTTTGGTACTTTCTGTCGATCCTGAAAAAGAACGGATTTCATTATCAATTAAAGCAAACTTGCCTGGACCTTGGACAGACATTGACGAAAAAGCAGCACCTGGAACTGTTTTAGAAGGAACTGTTAAACGTTTGACTAGTTTTGGTGCTTTTGTGGAAATTTTCCCAGGAGTTGAAGGATTGGTTCATATCTCTCAAATCTCTCACAAGCACATTGCCACTCCTCATGAAGTATTACATGAAGGTGATAAAGTTCAAGTGAAGGTTTTAGAAGTAAATCCGGATGAACACCGAGTAGCACTATCAATCAAAGCATTACAAGAAAAACCTGAAGAGTTAAAAGAAGAAGTTGTTGAAACTGATGACTACGAAATGCCTGAAGAAAGTTCTGGTTTTACATTGGGTGATGTTTTAGGTGATGCTTTAGCTGAAAGTGAAGCTAACGAAGACAAAGAGTAAAAAAGGCTTAAGGACGTACAATTATGTGCGTCTTTTTTTGTGGTTTTTTCATCTCTTTCTTGCTATAAAGTGATTTCTTCGTTAAACTAAGGAGAATTTTAAAAAAGGAGCAAAAACATGTCAAATCCTATTATAGCCATCGTTGGACGACCCAATGTTGGTAAATCTACATTATTCAATCGTATTGCAGGAGAAAGAATTTCAATTGTCGAAGATACTCCCGGTGTTACTAGGGATCGCATTTATGCGAAAGGTGATTGGTTAGATCATGAGTTTTCAATTATTGATACTGGTGGTATTGATCTAGGTGATGAACCATTTATGGAACAAATTAAACACCAAGCACAAATAGCAATTGATGAAGCTGATGTCATTTTATTTATTGCTAGTGGCCGTGAAGGTGTGACTGACGCTGACGAAGCAGTCGCTAAAATCTTATATCGTAGTAACAAACCGGTTATTTTGGTAGTCAATAAAGTAGACAATCCAGAGATGCGTAGTGACATTTATGAGTTTTATGCACTAGGATTGGGAGAGCCTTTCCCGGTTTCTGGGAGTCATGGCTTAGGTCTAGGTGATGTTTTAGATGAAGCGGTCAAACACTTCCCAGATGATAGTGAAAATGAGGAAGATGAGAGTATTAAGTTTAGTCTAATTGGACGACCTAATGTTGGTAAGTCTTCTTTGATTAATGCGATCTTAGGGGAAGACCGTGTTATTGTGTCAGAGATTGAAGGAACAACGCGGGATGCTATTGATACTAAATTTATTGGCGAAAATGGTCAAGAATTTACCATGATAGATACAGCAGGCATGCGTAAACGTGGTAAAGTTTATGAGAACACTGAAAAATATAGTGTGATGCGGGCTATGCGCGCAATTGATCGCTCAGATGTTGTCTTAGTCGTTATTAACGGTGACGAAGGAATTCGTGAACAAGATAAACGGATTGCTGGATATGCTCATGAGGCTGGTCGTGGAGTTATTTTAGTTGTAAATAAATGGGATTTAGTTGAAAAAGATACTAATACCATGAAGGATTTTGAAGCAGAGATTCGTGATGAGTTTGCTTATTTAGATTATGCGCCGATTATTTTTGTCTCAGCTTTGACGAAGCAACGTTTAAATAAACTTCCTGATTTGATTGAAACAGTCAGCATGAATCAGAACCTGAGAATTTCCTCTTCTATCTTAAATGATGTTATTATGGATGCTGTTGCGATTAACCCGACACCAACTGATAAAGGAAAACGTCTGAAGATTTTTTATGCGACTCAAGTGGCTGTTAAACCACCGACTTTTGTTGTCTTTGTCAATGAAGAAGAATTGATGCATTTCTCTTACGCGCGCTTTTTAGAAAATCAAATTAGAAAAGCTTTTGATTTTGAAGGTACACCGATTCGAATCATCGCTAGACGGCGGAAATAAGCCATTTTACCATAAGTTATTCTGTAGGACAAATATTTTTATCAATGTTTACCATATCTAGGAATTTTTGGTGATAATCGGCTAAAAACCTTGCTATCACAAGGTTCATATGCTATCGTAAAACAAGAATATTGACCAAATCAATATTTATGGTAACTGGACCACTCAGTTACTAAAAGATGTGCAAACATCAAATCATCACTCACGGAGGTGAAAATTTACATGGCAAACAAAGCAGAATTAATCGAAAAAGTTGCAGCTGCGACTGAATTAACTAAAAAAGACGCTACAGCTGCTGTTGATGCTGTATTTTCAAGCATTCAAGACGCTTTAGCTGAAGGTGAAAAAGTTCAGTTAATCGGTTTTGGTAACTTTGAAGTTCGTGAACGTGCTGCCCGCAAAGGTCGCAACCCACAAACTGGCGAAGAAATCCAAATCCCAGCAAGCAAAGTACCTGCGTTCAAACCAGGGAAAGCCCTTAAAGACGCAGTTAAATAATTGACGTCGTAGAACCCTTGTCTTACAAGGGTTCTTTTTTCTTTTTAAGAATTCCCTGATGTTTACAAAAATACATAAAAAAAAGCATCTAAAATACAATACATAGAAAAAAGTGAATGGAGTTTATATGGATAGTCGATTATTTCAAATTTTATATATTTTATTAGAAAGAGGAAGTATCACGGCAAAGGAATTAGCGGAAAAGTTTGAAGTATCTCCCCGAACAATTTATCGTGATGTGGATACTTTAAGTGGTAGTGGGATTCCAGTCTATGCTATGCAAGGCAAGGGTGGTGGTATTTTTATTAATGAAGATTTCGCTTTAAATCGTTCTGTGCTTTCAAAAGAAGAACAGCTTCAAATTTTAACTGCTGTTCAAGGTTTATCAATATTGCCTAGTACTTTTGATGATGACTTATTAACAAAACATGGAGGATTATTTCAGCACAGACAGGCTGGTTGGCTAGAAATTGATTTTTCCGATTGGGGACAAAAAAATCAAGAAGTATTCGTCAATATTCGTGAAGCGATTATTCATAAGAAAAGGCTGTGTATTTTATATTTGAGCCAAGAAGCTGTAGATTCAGAACGTACAGTTGAACCTTTCAAATTAGTTTTTAAACAAAATGCTTGGTACTTGTACGGCTACTGTTTAAAAAAAGAAGCGAATCGAATTTTTAAATTGAGTCGCATCAGGAAAGTTCAAATCTTAGATGAATATTTTTCACGAAACTATGAAGGGAAAATATTTGAATCTAAAGAAAGCCTTGCTTTACCAGAAACTCTAATAACTTTAAAATTTAAAAAGGATCAGCTATCTCAAGTGAAAGAAAATTATCAAAAATATACTCAATTGGGTGATGGTAGTTTATTGGTAAAAGAGAAATATCCGATATCTGAAGGCTTTTATGCTTTTATACTATCATTGGGGGCTAATGTTGAGGTTGTCGAACCATTAGATATTCGGGAAGAATTAATAAAAAGAATTCAAACAATGGCAAATAATTATTAAACTTGACATAAGGTGACATGTTTCACTTGTTATAATTATTTTATCTTATAGAAGTGAGGCGAGAATGATGAAATATGAATGGCGTAAACATGAGAAAGATTTATACAGTACAGTTAAGAAAACATTATTAGTAACTGTCCCAAAACAAAATTTTATAATGATTGATGGTGAAGGAGATCCCAATCAAACAGATTTTTCAGAACGAGTAGGTGTGCTTTTTTCTTTGGCCTATGCAATAAAAATGAATTATAAAAAGCTATGGGCTGATCCGAAAAATCTATATGACGATTTTACTGTTTTTCCATTGGAAGGGCTTTGGGATTCAAAAAATAGCCAAGATACTCGCGATAAAGCCAGTTATATTTATACGATTATGATTCAGCAGCCAGAATTTATTACATCAGAAATGTTTGAAAAAGCTTTATCTATGACCAAGAAGAAACCACATTCTCTACTTGATGAAATTTATTTTAATTCTATCGAAGAAGGAAAATGTGTGCAAATGCTACATGTTGGTCCCTTTGAGAATGAGGCAGCTACCTTTGAAAAAATGCACTTATTTATTGAAGATCAAAAATATCGCAGGAACGGTCATATGCATCGGGAGATTTATTTAAATGATGCGAGAAAAACACCACCAGAAAAGCGCAAAACTATTTTACGTTTTCCATTGGCTTGACCAGTAATAATAATCATGGTAACGTTAACATAAGAAATAGAAAGCGAGGAATCCCAATGAGATATTTCACCAAATAAGTAGAAGCTGCATTCAGACTAAACCAAGGATTTTCCAAGGGGACAGTGTGCAGATTTTTGAAAAATTGGTGGAACATATGATTTGAGGGATTTTAAGCAAAGGATCAGCTAGATTTTTTTGCTGTGTTAAAAACTCAAAATATAGATATGTTTAGGAGACACCGGTTTTTCATTAATAACTGGAGTCTTTTTTTGCTCCTTTTTTCAAAGGAAGTGAGCCAGTATGTCCAATATTAAAATTGAAAATTTGTCTTTTGGTTATGATCAAATGGGAACTTTATTATTTGATGATGCACAATTAATCATTGATGATCAATGGAAGCTAGGATTAGTAGGTAGGAACGGTCGCGGAAAAACTACATTTCTTAGAATTTTACAAAAGCAATTGCCTTATAGTGGAAGAATTCAGTATCAGATGATTTTTGATTACTTTCCCAAAACAATATCTGATGCGAAGCAGCTAACTTTTTATGCTTTATTAGAAATCCGGACATTTGAATTATGGCAGATGGAGCGAGAGTTAAATTTATTAGCCTGTGATCCAGAAGTTTTGTGGCGTCCCTTTGAGACCTTATCTGGTGGTGAACAGACCAAAGTATTGTTGGCCTTAATGTTTATTGAAGAAGGCCTTTATCCTTTGATTGACGAGCCGACCAACCACTTAGATGTAGTCGGTCGTAAACAGGTTGCAAATTATTTAAAGGAAAAAAGACAAGGGTATATTTTAGTTAGCCATGATCGCCAATTTTTAGATGAAACGGTCAATCATATTTTGGCGATTGAAAAAAATCAACTGGTATTATATCAAGGGGATTTTAGTACCTATGAAGATCAAAAGGCCCGTCAAGATGCTTTTGAACAAGCACAAAATATCAAACTGAAAAAAGAGATTTCGCGTTTACAGAAGACGGCAATTGAAAAAGCTGAATGGTCGAAAAATCGTGAAAAAGACAAACTAAATCAATCAAAAGGTTTTATTGATACTGAATATCGGCGGGTAAGCCCAGGTGCAATTGGTGCTGACGCTGCACGAATGATGAAACGATCAAAAGCCATTTTACAAAGAGTAGAAGGTCAAATCAGTGAAAAGTCACAGCTATTAAAAAATATTGAAACAGTTGATGGTTTAGAAATGAATTATCAGCCAAGTTATCATCAAAGAATATTACAAATGGAGAAGGTTGTGCTTACTTATCAACAAACTCCCCTTTTTGATCCAGTTAATATTGAATTATTTAAAGGGGAATGTTTAGCTATTACAGGAGCTAACGGAAGTGGAAAAACTTCATTATTGGCAGCAATTTTGCAGGAATTTAAAGGTAAACAAGCAGGGGAAATCCATTTACCTAAAGGTATCCAAATGAGCCATATTCGGCAAAATTATCAAGATAACTCTGGGACATTAGCAGCTTTTGCTGAAACAGAAGGGCTTGATTTTTCACAGTTTTTGAATAATCTCCGTAAATTAGGCATGGAACGCAATGTTTTTGAGAATAAAATTGAAGAAATGAGTATGGGACAACGAAAAAAAGTTGAAGTGGCTAAGTCTTTAGCTCAACCAGCTAATTTATATGTTTGGGATGAGCCGTTAAATTATTTAGACGTTTTTAATCAGAAACAACTATTAACATTGCTTAAAGAAGTTTCACCAACGATGATTGTAATTGAACATGATACTCGTTTTATTGAAGCAATTGCGGATAAAATTGTCTCGTTATAGCAGAAGTCACATTTGACTTCTGTTTTTTTAACCTTTTTTTGGTATGATAAGAAAGAGGTGGTGAGAAAATGGAAAGAACTTTTCAAAGAAAAGAACCAACTAAAATTTTCTATGGAAAAACTGTGGCTAGCTTATTTCGTTCAACTGACTTAAGGGATAGTCAAATTATTTTTTGCGGGAATCAACGCTACTATGATCATTTGGCTGAGAAACTGAATCAGTTTGTTCAAGCAGCAACTTCGGTTGATTGGTTTATTACAACCAATAATCGATATTGTAATGATTTTCGAACATTTGAAGATTTTATTTCCTTCATGAATCGATTCTCACCAAATAAAAAAATGATCATGATTGGCATCGGCAATCAAGGTGTGATGGAATTGATGAGTTTTTATCAACAAGTGGCAGTTTTTGATGTAGAACTTTGGTTGATTCCCTTATCACTACGTGCATTTGCTCAGTCTTTAAACAATCAAAGTCAAATTATTTCCCAAGAGAAAGTTCAAGCAGTTATGGCAACAGAAATTTCTCCTCAGAGAATTTTGTTCGATCAGACTTTAGCTGACCAACAAATTACTGGTAAAATAGTTGATTTATTAGTACTCATTCGATGTGGAATTGTTTTGGATTACCATTTTTTACAACAGGTTTTTCGAGCATTTCCCACTCGTCAAGTATTGAATACCAAATCCTCAGCGGCATTTATTGATGCAGTCATTGATTTTTATCAAGATAGCCGAACAGAATTGGCCAGTTTTGATGAAATTTTTACCGCAGCATTTTTTCAAACAGAAAACGGACATTTGTTATCAGATAGTATGAAAAATCAGTTTGGGCTACTTTTTGCTTTCTTTTGGAATGGTCAAGTCGCGAAACTTGATTTTAATTTCAAAAATTTTATGATATGGTTGATGCAATTAGATTTTCCAGTTCTCTTGCCGGCGGCGATTTCTTTAGCTGATTATGGCGAGCAAGTAGTTATTATGGCAAAAGGAAAAGGTTCGTTAGGATTAGCCGAGGTAGGGAAAACAAATGGGTATCAAGCAGTGACAGAAGTGCAATTGGATCGTGCTTTTGCAAACTACACAAAAGTATTAAAAGAAATTAGAGGGACAATCAATGAATAGTTATAGTGAAAAAATGTTAGATGCTTTAAGAAATGAAGATTTAGCAAAAGCTCAAGAGATGTTTCAAGCAGCATTGAAAAATGATTCGGCAGAAATATTAGCCAGTTTGGCCCAAGAATTACAGAATTTAGGATTTTTAACAGAAGCTCGTGAAATTATAACGCAGTTGTTGGAAGAATTTCCTGAGGAAGATTATTTTTATTTATCGTTAGCTGAAATGGCGATTGAAGATGACGAGATCGATCAAGCTTTTGAATATCTTGAAAAGATTCCGATGGATAGCCCTAATTATTTAGAAAGTTTATTAGTTACTGCTGATTTATATCAGGTTCTAGGCATTCCTGAGGTTAGTGAAGCAAAATTGTTACAGGCCAAAGCGATAGCACCTGAGGAAACATTGATTACTTTTGCTTTAGGCGAGCTACATTTTGCCAACAACCAATTAGGTGAAGCGATTGCTGAATATGGTCAACTACAAAAACAAGGAATTAATGAAGTCGCAAATATTTCGTTAAATGAACGGATTGGCAGTGGGTATAGTTTGTTAGGCGGTTTTGAAGAGGCGATACCTTTTTTAAAAGCAGCTATTGATGAAGAAAGCACCTCTGATCGATTGTTCCAATTAGGCTTTACTTATTATCAACTGAAAGAATATCAACAAGCTATTATTTATTTTGAAGAAGTTCAAAAAATGGATCCAGAATATCAAAGTGTTTATTATTATTTAGCAGACAGTTTGAAAGAAGAAGAATTAGTAGAAGAAGCTTTGAAAATTGCTGAAGCAGGAATAAAAGAAAATCCTTATCAGGTGGAAACTTTACATTTGGCTTCCGAATTGGCTTATCGTTTACATAATCGAGAAAAATCTGAAGACTATTTAGACCAAGCTCTAAGTACAGGTGAAAAAGTCGATGAAACATTGTTAACATTGAGCAATCTATTTTTAAATGAAGGTGAACCTGAAGAAGCGATTCAAGCGATTAGTAAAATGGATGAACAAGACAATCCATATGCTTTATGGAATTTAGCACAAGCCAATGACGAGCTAGAAGAATATGCTGAAGCTGGTAAATATTATCAATTGGCCTATGAAGAATTAAAGCAAGAAGCAGAGTTTTTGAAGGCTTACGGATTATTTTTGAGAGAAGAAGGCCAATTAGCGCAAGCAAGACAGGTGTTAGCAGATTATTTAGCATTGGAACCAGAAGATATTGAGGTGCAATCGATTTTACAAGATTTATTAGAGAGGTGATCAGATGGTAGATGTAGCAGATAAAAGAGAATTTTTAGTTTGGCTAATCAATAATGTCCCTTTTCAAAGAAGAGAGGTTGTCTGGATTTTAAATTATTTAATTAATCACGAGGCTATTTTAAAAAACGTCCATGTGGTGGAGCAAGCGGAAAAAACTGAGCGAGGAATTGTTTTTCGTGATGCTAGTCAAGAAAAGATGGAACCAATGATGTTGACTGTCTCTGGACAAAATTTTGCTAGTAGTGATCAAATTTTTCATGAAATTCGTCTCCATTGGCAACAACCCTTATATATAGAATGTATTTTTCCGAACCCTTGGCAAAATGCGCTATATTTATCTGTCTTAGAAGATAATCCAGCTATCTCCTGGAATGATTCTGTCAGTGCCGAAACGATCAATGAAGTAGAATCGTATATGGAAAAAGAAGCTCAACAAGCGACTTTGAAACATTTATATCAGCAAATCGATCAAGCTCTAGAAGATGGCGATCAAGATACTTTTGTCGAGCTATCCAATGAAATCAATCGTTTAAAATTATTGATTAAAGAAAAAGAAGTTCAATAAAAAACTAAGCAAAAAGGATAATCAACTCTTGTCCTTTTTGCTTATATTGAATGAATAAGGTGAAAAATTTTGACAACAATTTAGAAATGTTTAGAGCGTCACTCTAGGGGGAAAGAGTAGTGAGATGGGATCGGATTTTTAACAAGCGATATTTAAAATCAATCTTAAACGTGAATCATTTAGATAAAAACATGAAACGAGTTCAAAGAGTCGCCAGAAAAAGAAGAATCGACATGATCTTTTGGCTAAGTTTAGGGTTACTTAGTTTGATAATGTTAGGGATTCGTTTTAGTGAAGCTAATACACAAACGAATGAACCAACAAATACACCAGTAGTTACTAAAAAAAATGAACAAAAAGCGACCATCACAGCAAGCGGAGATATGCTGTACCATGATATTTTATTCAGAAGCGCCTATGATGGTTCCGGCTATGATTTAGACAATGATTATGCTCAAATCAAGCCAATTCTAAAAGAAGCGGATTTGTCTTTAGGAGACTTTGAAGGAACGATTAATCCTGACTGGCAATTAAGTGGTTATCCGATGTTTAATGCCCCAGAAGAAGTAGCAGACAGCATTAAAGAGGCGGGATTTGATGTTGTTGACTTGGCCCATAATCATATTTTGGATACTGGACTAGCAGGACTGAAATCAACGGCTGCAACTTTTAAAAAGATTGGTATTGATCCTATTGGTGTAGAAACGGATCAAGCAGATGCAATGGTCATTAAAGAAGTTAACGGCATAAAAATCGCTTTGCTCGCATATTCTTATGGTTTTAATGGTATGGAAGCTACTTTGACTAAAAAACAATACAATCAATATTTGAGAGATTTGGATATGGAAAAAGTTGCCGCTGATTTGAAAAAAGCTGAAGAAGTGGCAGATATTACAATCGTCATGCCCCAATCCGGAGTGGAGTACTCATTAGAACCAACTAAAGAACAACAAAAAAATTATCGTAAAATGATCGACTTAGGAGCAGATATTATTTTTGGCGGACATCCCCATGTAGCAGAACCGACTGAAATTATCGAAAAAGATGGTGAAAGAAAGTTTATTATTTATTCGATGGGCAATCTTATATCCGATCAACGTTTTGAAAGTGTAGGAGATTACTGGACTGAACGCGGAGTAATTATGGAGGTCGAGATTACTAAAAATGATGGAGGAACCAAACTAACTAAGGTAAAAGCTCATCCAACTTGGGTAGATAAAGAACCAATTGCTGGTCGCTTTTATCAGCACCCAGAATATGGAACAGTCCAAGCGCAAGATTATCAAGTTTTTTTAGCTGAAAATTATCTTCCTAAGGGTAAATATGCAGATACGGTTCCAGAAATAAAAAGACAGCGAATTGAAACTGCCTATTATCGCATGTTGGATTTACTAAATATCCAATGGTAAAAATATCGAATCCTATATAACAACATAAAAAAATCCAAGTCAGTATAAAAAATTTACTGACCTGGATTTTTTAGTTTTTCTTCAAAAAGAATTTTCTACGCTGTGGCTTGAGGTAAGTGAATCCTTCTCCTACCACATCATGAACATTTGAAATAGAGATAAAGGCCTTTTCATCCACAGTATGAATAATTTTCTTTACTTCATTCATTTCTTGAGGAGAAACAATAATATAAATAATTTTTTTCAAATCAGATGAAAAGCCGCCTTCACCATGAATATAAGTGACACCTCGCTCTAAATGATCCATTAAAATTTGAGCGATTTCTTCGTTTCGATTAGAAATAATCATTACACCTTTAGCAGCGTAACCGCCAGATGATAGCATATCGACGACCTTACTAAAGACAAAGGAAACAATTAAAGTATACATCATGCGCTTTAAATCTAAATAAGTTAGAGACAATAGCAATACAATCACATCAAAGATTAGTAATGATTTACCCATTGTAAAACCAATTTTTTGTTCTAATATGCGAGCAATCACATCGGCACCACCAGTAGTTCCACCGTAACGATAAACCAAGCCACTACCAAAGCCTGCGAATAAACCAGCAAGTAGTGAAACAATAAATAAATCGTGGTCTAAATTAATCACAAGAGGTACCCGCTGCCAAATCCATAAAAAGACAGATAAACAAACTGTTCCTAAAATCGTGTAATAAAATGACCGTTTGCCTAGAACTTTACCGCCAATTAAAATCAGAGGAATATTAATCAGTAAAGTTGTATAGGCTGGATCGATACCAAATAATGCACGGATGATTAAAGTGATACCAGTCACTCCACCTTCAGCCAAATGATTCGCGATATTTAAGTAAACCAAACCAAATGCATAAATTGCCGTTCCGCCAACAATGAAGAAAATTTCTTTCACACGGGTTGATGTTGATGTTTCCATTGTGTCCTCCTTTTAGATGTTTTCCACCTTCAAACTTATCATGAAAAAGCAGGACTTACAACATCAGGATAGGAAAGAAAAGCGTTTTTTGATAAGATAGTTCTGAGGTGGTTTGATGGAACAAAAAACATTAGCAAAAATGCAAATAGAAGTTGATCAATATATTCAACAATTTAAGACTGGTTATTTTTCACCCTTAGCACAAATGGCTAGATTAACTGAGGAAGTGGGTGAACTTGCTCGAGAAATTAATCATTATTATGGTGAGAAACCTAAAAAAGATACAGAGGCAATTATTTCTGTTGAAGAAGAATTAGGAGACGTTTTATTTGTTACTTTAATTATGGCGAATTCATTAGACATTGACTTGACGAAAAGTTTTAATCAAAATATGGCGAAATTTAATCAACGAGATGCTTATCGCTTTGAACGTAAAGATGGACAGACAGGTGAGACAAAATGAAATTAGAAAATTTACCGTTGGAGTTTCAAGGAGCGATGCCGATTTTACGAAAACTACAAGAAGCGGGATATGAAGCTTATTATGTTGGTGGTAGCGTGCGAGATATTCTTCTGAATAAACCCATACATGATGTGGATATTGCTACTAGTGCTTTTCCAGCAGAAGTAAAAGCTTTATTTCGAAAAACTATTGATGTCGGTATTCAACACGGCACAGTCATGGTTATTACAAAGGAAGAAACTTATGAAGTGACGACTTTTAGAACAGAATCAACCTATCAAGATTATCGTCGTCCAGACCATGTTGAGTTTGTACGTTCGCTGAAAGAAGATTTAAAACGTCGGGATTTTACAATCAATGCTTTGGCAGTGGGAATAAATGGTGAAGTGATTGATTTATTTGATGGCCTGAATGATTTACGAAATAAAGTTTTACGGGCAGTTGGTAACCCTTACGAACGATTTCATGAAGATGCGCTACGGATGATGAGAGCTTTACGTTTTGTTAGTCAACTAGGATTTAATTTACAAAGGGAGACTTTTGATGCGATTAGTGAATATCATTCTTTGCTGGCAAAAATTTCAGTTGAACGAATAAATATGGAGTTTGTCAAATTATTAATGGGTTCTTTTCGTCAAGCAGGGATGCGCTCGTTTGTGGAATCAGAATGCTATATCTATTGCCCAGGTCTAAGAGCCTACGGTGAAGGATTATTGAGTTTTGCAGAGTTAGTAGGGCCAGCCATTCCACTAGAAAGCCAAGCTTGGACGTTGTTAATTGATCAAATTCATTTGCCGGAGGACAAAATTCGTTCTTTTTTAAAAGAATGGAAATGTTCCAATCAAGTCATTAAAGATGTGCAGCAGATGGTTCCCGCTTTAAAGTATCGCAAAGAAAATGAATGGACAGCTTGGAAATTATATCAAATCGGACGAGAATTGGCCTTATCAGTGGATTACTTATTATATTATTTTGATCAAACACCTAACTTGTCCAAGATTCGGATGATGTATCAGACTTTACCGATTCACTCTTTAAAAGATGTAGTAATCAAAGGAAATGATTTGTTTTCACTATTTGACCGACCTAAAGGACCTTGGATTAATGAAGTATTACGAGCAATTGAAAAGGGAATTGTCGAAGGAGAATTAAAAAATCAAGAGAAATCACTCATTCAATTTGCCCAAAAATATTTAGAAGAGGTGGATAATGGAAAAATTGACTAAAGAGTTTGTAGTTTCGGCAACAGATACAGCAGAAAAATTAGGTTCGGGTGATCTAGCCGTTTTGGCAACACCATGTTTGGTAGCAATGATGGAAAACACCGCAAAAAATATGTTGGATTTAGCTAGTAATATGACTAGTGTTGGTTTTATTATGGAGATGAAACACCTAGCTCCCAGTCCAGTAGGAGCTCAAATAATCGTTACTGCTGAAATTCTTGAGAGAGGTGAGCGAACAGTTGATTTCACTCTCTCTGCTTATGCTGGAGATACATTAATCGCCACAGCAAATCATCAAAGAGTCATCGTGAATCGCTTGAAATTTATGGAAAAAATTCAAAATAAGCCAATCATGTGACCGTTTACTGCTACTTATGCTAGAATTAGTTTATCTTATAGATGTAAGGAGAATGCAAAAATGGCAAGAGAAATGAGTGCTTTAAAATTTTATTTCCGTAATGGGGAAACTTGGACAATTGACCGTCGCTACATTGGCGATTTATGGATTAAACAAATTACAACAAGTTATGGTCGGATTAATGGTAGTGAGTTTGTGGAAATTCACCCAGTTGCTGGTTTCAAAATTGAAATCTATCAAGAGGGCGATCATGTCCAAACATCTGATATTAACTTAGGTGGTTTAGAATTAGGCATGTTCGAAAGAGCCCATAAATTCCAAGATATTGAAAGAATGGAAATCATTTTCCGCAGTGGTAAACCTGATATTGTTTATTTCCCATACAAAGAAAAAGATGCTGATGGTTTAGACAATGTTTATCAATCAATTAAATTCTCTGAAAAAACTAAGAGCTTATACATCGTTATTGACCCAGAAAAAGATGTAGATAGTACGTATCCTGACAAATTTTAAATCCTAAAAGACAGAATTTTCGTAATTCTGTCTTTTTTGTATAAGAAATTATTAAGGTACCATAATAAAAAGAGGAATATTGTTGCAAAAATAGTAAGGTACCTGTATTATATAAACATAAGGTACCTGAAAAAAATAATAACCTTAAGAGGAGATTTTTATTATGGAAAACAATTTAAACGAACAATTCATGAAAATGCAACATGATTTGAGAAGATATTTTCATCGTCAAAGAGCAAAAAACCATGGATTAGAAGCGCATCAAGGACAAGGGCGAGTGTTAGCCTTACTAAAATTACATCCAGAAATTTCGCAAAAAGATTTGATCTTTGTACTAGGATTACGTCCCCAATCTGCTGGAGAATTAATTCAAAAATTAACTGATAAGGGTTGGGTAACTCGTGAGGCATCAGAAGAAGATCGTCGGGCCATGATTGTTAAGCTAACTGATTTGGGTCGCGAAGAGGCTGAAAAAATCGGTCAACGTCCTGATATTACGACAGAACTATTTGTAGATTTTACTGATGAAGAAAAAATGCAATGGTCGACTTTAGTTGACAAATTAAACCAAAAACTTGAAGAAGAATTGGCAGGTGAAGAAGATTCATTTGAAGATGGACCACACGGACATCATGGTAAACCTCATGGACATCACGGACCGCATCATCGCCATCACCATCACCATCATGGTCATGGACCACACTGTCATAGAGATTAATTTCGCAAGAGAAGGAGATGCCATCCTTCTCTTTTTTTGTTACAATGAGTTGAATAAATCTAAAGGTGGCTATCATGAAAGAATTAAAAGTAACAAACTTGCATAAAACTTTTGGGGATAAAACATTGTTTGATCACATTTCTTTTTTAATTCACGAAAAAGATCGTATTGGTTTGATCGGTGTTAACGGTACTGGCAAATCGAGTTTGCTTGCCATTTTAGCTGGTTTAGATAGTGGCGATGGAGATATTTCAGCGATTGAGAAGGCTAGTGATTATCGCATTGGCTTTTTGACTCAAGCACAAGAATTTCCACCTGATGAATCAGTTTTGGAAGTTGTTTTTGCAGGGAATAATCCCTTAATGCAAACAGTTCGTCAATATGAAAAAGCCTTAATAAATTTAAATTCCGACGGTAGTAATCAACAGTTTCAGGAAGAATTTTCTAATGCTGAAGAAGCAATGAATAAACAAGATGCTTGGACAGCCGATAGTGAAGCGAAAGCGATCTTAAATAAGTTGGGAATTGATACCTTACATAAAAAAATAAGTGAATTATCTGGTGGACAGAAAAAAAGAGTGGGTTTGGCACAAGTATTAATTGATGCACCTGATTTACTTTTGTTAGATGAACCAACTAACCATCTAGATTATCAAGCGATTACTTGGTTAGAAAATTATTTGAAAAACTATCAAGGTGCCCTTCTAATGGTGACTCATGATCGTTACTTTTTAGATCGTGTAACCAATCGTATCTTTGAATTGTCATTTGGAAAACTCTATGAGTATCAAGGGAATTATGAATATTATGTAGCTGAAAAGGCAGAGCGAGATCGGATTGCTGGGGAACAAGAAGGCAAGCGAAAACAATTATTTAAACAAGAATTGGCTTGGATGCGTGCTGGTGCAAAGGCTCGAACAACCAAACAACAAGCACGGATTAATCGTTTTGAAGATTTAAAAGAAAATTTGAATCAAGTGCAAACTGATGGGAAAATTGAAGTAAATATTGCTACAAATCGTCTCGGGAAAAAAGTTTTAAAACTTGAAGATGCGAATTATGCGATCAATGGTAAAATTTTGTTAGAGCATTTTAATTTATTAATTCAGGCCAATGAACGTTTGGGTATCACCGGAAAAAATGGTGCTGGAAAATCAACGCTATTAAATATTTTAGGTGGTCGACTTGAATTAGATAGTGGTATTTATGAGATTGGTGAAACTGTTCATTTGGCTTATTACACTCAGGAAAATGAAGTAATTGATCCTAACAAACGGATGATTGCTTATTTACAAGAAGTTGCCGAAGAAGTTAAGCAAAATGATGGGAACCAAATTAGTGTGGCTGAATTATTGGAAAGATTTCTATTTCCAAGATCAATGCATGGCACATTGGTTGGCAAACTTTCAGGTGGCGAAAAACGACGTTTGTATTTGTTGAAATTATTAATTCAACAACCTAATGTCTTGTTATTAGATGAACCGACAAACGACTTAGATATTGCGACTTTGACAGTTTTAGAAGATTATTTGCAAGATTTTTCGGGTGCCGTTATTACTGTGTCTCACGATCGTTATTTCTTAGATAAAGTGACTGACAAACTCTTAATTTTCGAAGGTGAAGGCAAGATTATAAGTACTTTAGCGAGCATTATGGATTATTTAAAAGAGACAGAGGAGTCGACAAAAGTCATAAAAGCTGTTAAAAATGAGACAAAAGAAAAATCAAAAAAGAAGAAATTGTCATATAATGAACAAAAAGAGTGGGCAACCATTGAAGATCGTATTGCCAAGTTAGAAGAAAAAATCGAACAATTAACCGAAGATATGAACCATCAAGGAGAAGATTTTTCTAAATTACAGTCATTACAAAAAGAAATTGATCAAACTGAAATAGATTTAGAGGAACAAATGAATCGTTGGGAATATTTATCTGAAATAGTGGAGGAAAGCTAAATGGAACAAGCATATCTAGATTTAGGTCGTAAATTATTAGAAGAAGGTCATCAGAAAGGTGATCGTACTGGAACAGGTACCAAAAGTATTTTTGGTTATCAAATGCGTTTTGACTTAAGTGAAGGGTTCCCATTATTAACGACCAAACGGGTACCATTTGGTTTGATCAAAAGTGAATTGTTATGGTTTTTAAAAGGAGACACCAATATTCGTTATTTATTACAGCATAATAATCATATTTGGGACGAATGGGCTTTCGAGCGTTATGTTTCTTCAGAAGATTATACAGGACCTGATATGACGGATTTTGGTCGCCGTGCTTTATTGGATGAAGCTTTTAATGAAAGCTATCAAAAAGAATTAAAAGAATTTTGTCAAAAAATATTAGATGATGAAAAATTTGCTGAAAAATATGGAGAATTGGGTAATATTTATGGTTCACAATGGCGTCATTGGCAAACAAAAGATGGTGGTTTTATTGATCAAATCAGTAATGTAATTGAGATGATTAAAACGACACCTGATTCTCGCCGTTTAATTGTATCAGCATGGAATCCTGAAGATGTACCAACAATGGCGTTGCCTCCTTGCCACACGATGTTTCAGTTTTATGTGAATGATGGCAAATTAAGCTGTCAATTATATCAACGAAGTGCTGATGTATTCTTAGGTGTTCCGTTTAATATCGCGAGTTACGCATTATTGACCCATTTAATCGCCCACGAAACAAACCTTGAAGTTGGCGATTTTGTTCATACTTTAGGGGACGCGCATCTTTATTCAAATCACGAAGAACAAATGAAAGAACAATTATCTAGAAAACCGCAAGCTTTTCCTAAATTAATTTTGAATCAAGAAAAAGAATCTGTCTTCGATTTTGAGATGGACGATATAAAAGTTGAAGGATATACACCGGCAGCTGCGATTAAAGCACCGGTGGCGGTATAAACTATGTTAGTTGCAATCTGGGCACAAGATCAGAACGGCTTAATTGGTAAAAAAGGAAAACTACCTTGGCGTCTGCCAGCAGATTTGAAGTTTTTCAAGGAAACAACAGAAAATCAGACAATTGTCATGGGGAGAAAAACCTTTGTCGGGATGAATAGTCGTCCGTTACCTAATCGCAAAACAATTATTTTAACTCGCGATACAGCCTACCATGCTGAGGGTGTTGAAGTTATGCATTCAATAGAAGATATTATGACATTCGCTGAAGCAATGGAAGACGATGTTTTTATTTGTGGAGGCTCAACTATTTATCAGGCACTGTTACCTCATTGCCAAAAAATATTACGAACACTTATCTATGAAAACTTTACAGGCGATGCTTTTTTTCCAGCACTTGATTGGGATAATTTTATGCTTTTAGAAAGAAGAGTTGGAACTAAAGATGAAAAAAATCCTTATGACTACCAGTTTGAAAGCTACCTGCGAAAATAAAAATCGATGATAAAAACTGCTTTAAATAGTTTTTATAATATGCTAGTCTAAAAATGGTCCATTTTATTTTTTAATCAAAAATTTGATTGAGCAAATATAAGACTAGCGTACATATTTAAGGCTAATATTTTTAGTAGTTTTAACTGGTATGAAGCTGGCAATTTTAATTGCCAGCTTTTTTTAATAAATCTATTTTTATTAAAAAGAGTTTAAAAGGGGGAGAAAAAGTGCATAAAGAAATAGATCACATTGAAAAAAAACGGTTTAAAATGTACAAAGCTGGAAAAAAATGGCTGATTGCGCCAATTATTTTCTTTGGGTTACTGGGATTGAGCATTGCTTCTACCAGTCAAGAAGTTGCAGCTGCTGAAACCGAAGCTGTTACAAATTTTTCCGCTGACAGTATTGCAGAAATAGTTGATTTAACCAATCAAGCTATGTCTCCACTTTCTGATACCGAAGCAATTGTCGTAGAATCTCAATCAACTGAATCACTCGAATTCAATCACGAGTCCAAAGAAGATGAATCAACTCAAGCAGTTTCATCAGAAGAAACACTTGATCCAACGGTAGCTGAATCGAATTCAGAACAACCTGATTTAGAAAATACGCCTTTAAATAGTAATACGAATGAAGTAAGTAATGAACAATCGGTTGAAAAAGTACCTAATAATACGAATACATCTACTCAATCAGCTGCTAAAGAAGCGACCAACACAAATGACCAACCGATTGAAGATTTAAACAAAGTAACTACGGTAGACACGATGGATGAAATAAGTGAACCCGACCCAAAAGTATTGGGGGGAACTGTCGATAATGCGCAACCAGCTGAGCAAATTCCAGTTTATCGGGTATACAATCCTCATTCAGGTGAGCATTTTTATACAAAAGATACGAATGAACGAGACTATTTAGTAAGTATTGGCTGGCAAGATGAAGGTATCGGTTCTTATAGTGTTACCGAAGGGAATGAATTGTACCGCGTCTATAATCCTAACTCTGGTGAACATCACTATACTTTATCGCGAGGAGAAATTGATGCATTAATTATAGCTGGTTGGCAGGATGAGGGAATTGCTTGGCTGACAGCAACTGATGGATTATCAGTTTATCGGTTGTTCAATCCAAATGCTCGCAATGCTGGGTCACATCACTATACGGTAGATCTCAATGAAAGAAATCAATTACTAAAATTAGGTTGGAAAAATGAAGGAATCGCATATTATTCTGCTGGAAATAGAGCTAGAATCGATAAAGTTCTTGATTGGTTTTATCAACGACAAGACAATGTAACTTATTCGATGCAAAATCGAAAAGGTCCAAGTTCATATGATTGTTCTAGTGCGGTTTTTTATGCTTTAATTGAGAGCCATTACTTACCGTCAGATCATCGAATTGGTAATACGGAAGACTTATTTGCATTAATAGATATTTTGTTTGTTCCAATAACAAGAGATCAAGTAAAAAAAGGTAGCCTATTTATTTCCGGCGTACAAGGAAGTTCTGGTGGAGCAAGCGGTCATACAGGATTTGCCACAGGCAACGGAACGATTATTCATTGCAATTATGATGATAATGGTATTACAGAAACAGAAATCGATGGACGTACCGGTAGTCCTGTTTTTTGGTTTGACTTAAAAGATATTTATAGCGATTAGTGATTGCATAAAAAGTATTTGAGAATTTTTAATTTTTCAAATAAAATGGAAAATGGGTCGATAATTCAAGCCCATTTTTTTGAAAGTGTTTCAAGTTTTTATAAGAAGACTTCGCGACCAATGATTTATTTTTGCGTGTCTGTTATACTGGTAAATGTGTAAATGTTCTATGAGAAAGAAGGATAGAGATGTCTAAAGTAAAAATAGTTACCGATTCGTCTTGTACCATTGAAAAAAGTGTGCGGGATGATTTAAATATTACAATGATTCCATTATCAGTGATGATTGATGATGTGGTTTATCCCGATGATGATAATTTAAGTGGCGAAAAATTTATGGATATGATGGCAGGGGCAAAGAGTTTACCTAAAACTAGTCAGCCACCAATTGGTTATTTTGCTGAACTTTATGATGAATTGGGTAAAGATGGTAGCCAAATTATTTCTATTCATATGGTTCATACTTTAAGTGGGACTGTTGAAGCAGCTCGCCAAGCAACTTTTTTAACTAGTAGTGATGTCACTGTAATTGATAGTGGTTTCATTGATCAAGGATTATCTTTTCAAGTTATTCGAGCAGCTGAAATGGCAAACAATGGTGCATCAGTTGAAGAAATATTAGCAGCTATTGGTAAAATTAAGGAAAATAGCTATTTGTTTATTGGTATTTCTTCGCTAGATAATTTGGTAAAAGGTGGCCGGGTTTCTCGAGCCAAAGGTGTTATTTCAAACGTATTAAACATGCGAGTGATTATGGAATTAGAAAATGGGTTACTCACGCCCATCGTTAAAGGCCGAGGGAAAAAAACTTTCACCAAGTGGTTTGAAAATTTCAAAGATGAATTAAGTAAATTTACCATTAGAAAAATCGGTATCTCACATACCGGCAAAACAGAATTCATTGAAGAAGCCAAACAAGCATTACAAGAAATGTTTCCTGATATGGAAATTCCAGTTCTGCATACAAATCCAATTGTAGCGACACATGCTGGTAAAGAAGCTTTTGCCATCATGTATTATACTGAATAAAAATTTTGGAGCTGAGTCAAAGTCCTAGCGACTTTTGCTCAGCTTTATTTGTAAAATTATCAATGAAAAGAGGCATCTTCTCTAAATGAAAAGCGTGAATATAAAAAAATTTCTACCAGTTATTGTTCCAATTATTACAGCATTGATAGTTTTGCTTAGTTTAAATCTGCTCTTACCTAAGGCCCAGCCAAAGTTAAAATTTTCTGCGGATAATACAAAGCAAAATTATAAAGAAACGATCCATTTTGTTGCTGTTGGAGATTCTTTGACTGAAGGTGTAGGTGATGAAACCGGTGATGGTGGTTATGTGCCAATAGTAGCTAATGAATTAAAGGAACACTATGATTTGTCTACTGTCCAAAATGAAAATTTTGGAGTTGCGGGTGAACGCAGTGATCAAATTTTAAAACGAATCAAAAAGGATGATGATTTGCAAACAAGTCTTGCTAGTGCTGATTTGATAAGTATTACTGTTGGGGGTAATGATTTAATGCAAAGCTTCCAAAAAAAGATTAACGCAAAAAAATCCAGTGCTTTTAACGGAGCAATAAAAAAATACGACAACAATATTCAAGATATTATGGATGAGATTAGAGAGCTAAATAAAGAAGCACCTATCTACATAGTTGGTATTTATAATCCGTATTATCTAAATTTTTCAAATATAAAAATTATGCAAGAAGTTGTTGATAATTGGAATGAATCAACAAAAGAAATCATTGCAGATAATCAGAATACTTTCTTTATTCCAGTAAATGATTTACTTTATAAAGGTTATAAAACCGCAAATTCTGATAGTGAGGATAATTCAGTCAAAAATAATCTCTTGTCTGACGATGATAGTTTCCATCCTAATAATACTGGTTATCACATCATGGCTGAGGCGATTAGTCAGGAAATGGTCAAGAGTCATAATTTGTGGTTGTTGAAGGAGAATGAATAAATGAAGAAACCAAAAAATATATGGAAATGGGCTTTTTTGATATTAATAGGTCTGATCTTAGGTAGTGGTATTTTTTTAGGTACTAGAATCTTTTCTCAACGAGAAACCAATCTACCACCAGCTAGTGAAGTGACCGTCACAAAAGGTACGTCAGTAGTAACCATGAACACGAATAAGAAAAAATTGAACACTTTAATGTCTTATTTTTTAAATAATTTTCAAAAAGATTCCGATGTTAAATATCAGTTTTATTTAGAAGATGAGGCTTTATTAACTGGAGAGTTTCCGATTTTAGGGACAAAAGTAGAGTTCAGTCTTTATTTTGAACCGTATGTGATGACGAATGGCAATGTCCAATTAAAAGCAACTGATTTATCCATCGGAACTTTGAATTTTCCAGTGCAGCAAGTTATGTCCTTGGTTGAAAAAAGTTATGATTTTCCTGAATGGGTGGAAGTCAATCCTAGTGAGCAAACAATGACGATCAAATTAAATCAATTTAAACTGCAAAACGATATGTACGTGAAAGCAGATCATATTGATTTAGTTGGCGACGATATTCAATTTAGTTTATACTTACCGTCAGATGAAGGAGATGGTGAGTAATGGAAAAAGCAATCTTTGCTGGCGGCTGTTTTTGGTGTATGGTTCAGCCATTTGATAGTTTAGCGGGCATTGAATCAGTTGTTTCAGGCTATACTGGTGGAACAACTGAAAACCCAACTTATCAGCAAGTTAAAAAAGGAGATACGGGACACACTGAGGCAGTTGAAATTACTTTTGACCCGACAATTTTTAGTTATCGAAAATTGTTAGAAGTGTACTGGCAACAAACGGACCCAACCGATGCTTTTGGCCAGTTTGAAGATCGCGGGGACAATTATCGACCAGTGATTTTTTATCAAAGTGAAGAACAAAGACGTGCAGCGGAAAAAAGTCGCCAAGCCTTGGCAGACAGTGGCCGTTTTAATGAGCCAATTGTCACAACGATTGAACCGGCACAAATTTTTTATGCTGCTGAAATGGAACATCAAGACTATTATCAAAAAGAGCCAGAGAATTTTTCAAAGAATCATGCCATTCGAGAAGATTTCCTAGATCAAAATTGGAGGTAAATTTTGCGTAGAAGTTTCTATCATTATATATTGACGCAACGCGGTCACAATGTAGGTGATCCAGTTGAGGATTTTGCAGCCAATGTGGCAAAAGATAATAACTTTCCTAAGCAGTCACAAGACTATCATGAATTAAGTAGTTATCTAGAATTGAGTGTTAACTATCTCTCATCGATGGATTTATTTGATCAAGTTTGGGACAATTATCAAGAAAATAATCAGTAAAATTATGGGAAAAGCCAAACAGCGCTTTTCCTTTTTTTTTTTACATGCTATCATGAAAAAAAGGGATGAAAGGAGTTTTTTTTTGCATAAAAGAACGATTCCACTACCGATTTTTTTAGTTGGACTTTTTTTTACTGTGGTTGTTACTGCAGTTGTTGTTCATTTTATTGAAACTAGAGCGAGTGTACAGAATCAATCGGTTGTTCGAGTGACCCGTAGTGATTTAGATGAAGTTCAGGATTTATATGATTTAATAAGTACGAATTATGTGGAAGAAGTTAGCAAAAAAGCTTTGGTAGAAGGGGGTCTAAGCGGCATGACCGCCGTTTTAGATGATGAATATTCAGAATTTTTAACTGCTGAAGAAACCAAAAAAATTGATGAGTCTGTTTCAAGCAATTTTGGTGGTATAGGGACAAGTATAAATTTAAAGGATCGTTTGCCAGTTATCGAAGGTGTTCCAATTAAAAATTCTCCTGCGGAAAAAGCGTCTTTAAAAGCTGGAGATATTATTTTAGCTGTCGATGGTCAGTCCACTGAAAATCAGACGATTGATGAGACAGCAAATAAAATTCGGGGAAAAAAAGATACAGAAGTGAGTTTGTTGATTCGTCGTGGAGAAGAAGAATTTAGCGTTGATTTAAAAAGAGAGGTTGTTCCCAATGAAACGGTCATGGGAGAAATTAATTCAGATAATCCGACTATTGGTTATGTTGAATTAACTAATTTCCGAGAGACAACTGCGTTAGAATTTCGCAATACGATTGAAGATTTAAGAACTCAAGGAGCTACTTCTTTTGTTGTTGATATCCGTCAAAACTCCGGGAATTTACTTTCTGAAGCAGAACGAGTAGCCAGCTACTTTTTATCGGATGGTGATACAATCGCACAATTTTCAGCCCGTGGTGAGGTGGTATCAACCGAAAAAGCTGGTAGTAAAATAGATAGCGGATTTAAGGTAATTGAACCGACTGTATTTCTAGTAGATCAGGAAACAGCGTTTGGTTCAGAAGTATTGGCTGCGGCAGTTAAGCATAAAGGTTTTTCTTTAGTTGGAGTGAATACTTTTGGCAAAGGAACCATCCAAAATGTCTTACCAATTGGTGAAAATAATTATTTACAATTAACAGTCATGAACTGGCTGACACCAGATGGTTCTTCGATTGATCAGACGGGAGTAAAGCCAACGATTCAAGCAGATTATCCTGACTATGCCAAATTGCCACCAATTTCTACCAGCTCAAACTGGCGAGTTGGTGATAATGGTGAAGTAATTAAGAATATTAATGTAATGCTAGCTGCCTTAGGCTACGAGACAAGTGGTGATTCTTTTAATGAACAAACATTAGATGCAGTCAAGGATATTCAAATCAATAATAATATGGAAGCAACTGGTGTAGTGGATGAGCCGACAGCTAAGAATATTCAAGAAAGCATTTTTCAATTAGTAAAAGAAAATGATACAGCATATCAAAGTGCGGTAGATATGTTAAAAATCAATAAAATCTCCTAACATAAAATTAGAAGGAAAGATTAGATGAAAAGATTTAAAAAAGAATATTTATGGTTAGGTCTAAAATATTTGATAATTGCTTTATTTTTTGGCGTAATTATTCGGGGTTTCATTTTAATTCCTGTACCGGTGACTGGTAATTCCATGTCACCGACTTTGAAACAGTCCGATATGGTAATCATGGAGAAATTTACATCAGTGAAACGTTTTGATGTCGTTGTTTTCGAACAAGCAGATCAAACTACTTATATTAAGCGCGTGATTGGATTGCCAGGAGACCAGATTACCTATCAAGATGATATATTGTATGTGAATAACCAAGCTGTTTCCGAGCCGTATTTACAAAAGAAAAATGCAAGCAAGCAAATGCCTTATACGACAAATTTCACGCTACGAGAATTAATTGGTGAGGATCGCTTACCTGAAGATCAGTATTTTGTTTTAGGAGACAATCGCCGAATCTCTAAAGACAGTCGTTCTTTTGGAACCGTCAAGGCGGATGAAATTATTGGAAAAGCAAGGTTTGTTTATTACCCTTTTAGTGATATGAAAATTATTTCTTAAGCTCTGAGATTAAATGTCTCAGAGTTTTTTTGTGAAAAAAATAGGGGAAATCCCTATATTTTTTCAATAAAAATACGTTTACAATATTTGTGAAATACTTAATTATATGGAGGGATAAAATGCCAGAAATTGATTTATCGCGAACTCTATTTGATATAGTCAAAGACTTTCCAGAAGTTCAAACCATAATGGCCGCTAATGGATTTAAAGAAATTGCCAAACCAGGCATGCTTCAAACAGCTGGCCGCTATATGACAATACCTAAAGGAGCAAAAATGAAAAAAATTCCTTTAGCAGAAATAGTTACAAAATTTGAAGAAGCTGGTTTTATTGTGAAAGGAGTAGATTAAATGGATCAAACTAAAGCACAAAGACAAGAGAAAATTGTTGAAATATTATCTTTGTTACACCAAGGAGGCTCTTTTGAAGAAGCCAAGGAGATGTTTAATCAAGAATTTGATGGTATCGATGTGACAGAAATTACTGCAGCTGAAAAAGCTTTAATTCAAAGTGGACTAGCGCCGACTGAAATTCAAAAATTATGTAATATTCATGCGGCAGTTTTTAAAGGTTCCATTAATGAGATTCATCGTTCTGATTACGAGCATGAACAACCAGGACATCCAGTTGCTGTCTTAAAGCTAGAAAATCAAGTGTTGCAATCGTTATTGACTGATGAAGTGGATGATTTGTTACAGAAAATAAAAACTGGCGATTGGTCTCAAAAAGAGCGCTTGCTATCGGCCTTGACTGATTTAAAACAAATTGATAAACATTATGCCCGCAAAGAAACGATCATTTTTTCTTATATGGAAAAATACGGTATCACAGCGCCACCTAAAGTAATGTGGGGCGTAGACGATAACATTCGGGAAATGCTAAAAGAATTAATTACTTATCTTGATTCGTCTAAAGCAGCCTTTAATCCGCTCTTTGAAAAGTGGACAGCTTTAAAAACAGAAATTGAAGAAATGATTTTTAAAGAAGAAGAGATTATGGTACCGATGACTTTAGATGTCTTTAGTTTAGCTGATTGGGAAAAAATTGCAGCTGATAGTTTTGATATTGGCTATGCGTTTATTCCCGAACCTTTACCATGGAAAGCTAGTGAAAAAGCGAAGGCTAGTGAAATCGAAAGAGAGCCGGCTAGGCAAATCGCAATTGCTCAAGCAAAAGAGACCACAGATGGTATTGCTGCAGGATTAGAATTAACTAAAAATATGGAAGAATCGATAACCTCTAACTCAGAAATAATTGGTCTTCCGACAGGTTCATTACAGCTAAAAGAAATGGTTGCGATATTTCAAGTATTGCCGGTAGACTTAACCTTTGTTGATAAAAATGACATCGTACGTTTTTACTCTGAAGGAAAATCTCGTGTATTTCCACGGACAAATTCTGTTTTAGGCCGAGAAGTAATTAACTGTCATCCGCCAAAAAGTATGCATGTTGTGCAACAAATTTTAGATGATTTTCGAGCAGGTGTGAGAGAAACAGCTGATTTTTGGATCGATATGAAAGGGATGAAGGTTTATATTCGCTACTTTGCTTTAAAAGATCAAGAAGGTGAATACTTAGGTTGTTTAGAAGTGACTCAAGATATTACTAAAATTCAAAAGATTGAAGGCCAAAATCGTTTATTAGATGAATAAGTTTGTTTAATAATGACGTTTTGCAGACGTTCTATGCGAGCGGCTTATTACAATAAAAAATTTTTTTATGCTATATTGAATTTATAGACAAGAAAGGATGATTCAAATGGCAAAAAAAATCTCACTATCAACAGTTGTTAATGAAGGCGGTCGTGAAGGCGAAAGTAAATCAGTGACAGGATATTTAGATGTTAAAACGACTGGTGCAAAAAAAGAGGGGTATACAAATCCTGAAGAACTATTTGCAGCAGGAATTGCTGCTTGTTTTAATGGCGCGATGGTTTTCCCATTAGAACGTGATGGTAAAGGGGATCTACATCGTTCTGTCCGAGCTGAAGTTGGTTTACTTGGTGATTTGCCTGATTTTAATACTTTACATTTAGAAGTGACTTTAATTGGAAAAATCGATGGCTTGTCTAAAGAAGAAACTTTAAAATATATGGAAGAAACAGAAGGTATCTGCCCATATTCTAAAGCAATCAAAGGTAATGTAAAGATTACTTTAGATGCTGAATAATAAATGAACAATCACAAGTTGAGTAATCGGCTTGTGATTTTTTTGCATAAATTTGTAATGATCACTCCTGTAATCTTTTTGAATTTGCTATACTAAAATAAATTAGTAAAGAGAGAAGGGATAAGAATGATTGATCATTTAAGTTTAGGTGTATCTGATTTATCAAAAAGCAAAGAGTTTTATTCAAAAGCTTTGGCACCTTTAGGCTATCAGGTAAAAATCGAAATGGACCACGGAATTTGCTATGGTGCCAGTGATGGTGGGGATCTATGGATTTTAAAAAGCGAGCCAACTAAAATTCATGTAGCTTTTGGCACAACCAAACAGGAAATTGTTGATGCATTTTATCAAGCAGCAATTAATGCTGGTGGAAGAGACAATGGGGCACCGGGTCTTCGTCCTAATTACCATGAAAACTATTATGCAGCCTTTGTAATTGACCCTGACGGTTATAATATTGAAGCCGTCTGCCATCAAGAATATTAGGAGGAAAACAATGATAATTATTAATGTTTTGTTGAAAGTTAAACCAGAAAAACGAGAAGAATTTTTAGTATTTGTAGAGGATTTAGTGAGTAAATCTAGACAAGATGAAGGGGCTCTTTTCTATGATTGTTTAGAGAGCTTGGATACGAAAAATCAGTTTATGATTATAGAAAATTGGCGGGATCAAGCAGCTGTTGACTTGCATAATGAAACAGCCCATTTGAAAAAATTTATTGTTGAAATCGATCAGTATTTAGCTGCTGATAAAGAACTGAAAAAGATAGCTTATCCTGAATAATAAAAAAGTAGAGAACTATTGGCAAAATAGTTCTCTATTAACTATAGTTGCAAAGCTTGTCGTCTTTCAAAACGTTGATATAATAAACGTGAGAGAAAAACAAAAATAATCGGACCAATAATCAAGCTGAAACCATCAACATAATTGCCTAATTTAAAAGGTTGATAAATTTGAAAACCAATTGCTAGCAATATACAAAGACAGACACTGATCGACAATAAATAATTGTTTTTTTTATTTTGAATTAAACGCTCATGATCACTGACAATATTTTTTTGAATAAAGAATGGAAAACTGATGGCAACTACAAAATATGGGATAGAACGAGCGACATTTGTCATATAGGTTAATTGATTGTAGAGATTACCTAAAAATTGATTATTTAAAGATAGTGTAAGAATCACTAAAGCTACCAACACGGCTTGTAACCATAAAGCATTAACCGGCATCTGATTACTATTTAATGAAACAAACTTTTTCGGCCAAATTTCTTTTGGTGTTCCTTGAATTAAACTTTTTAACGGCCCAAAAGTAATTGAAGATAACAAACTTAAATAAGCAACAAACAAGGTGAACGCCGTATAACGAATAAAAATTTGATAAAGTAGTGCTGTTTGACTGTTAGAAAAATTAAAACTAACAGCTAAGTTTTTAGCAGTTGTACCCATTAAACCGTACATAAGATTACCCAGATGCATCTGATTTGTTTGTCTTAAAGCCTCCAAGTTATTCGCACCACTCCATAGAATAATACCTATGAAGTATAATAAAGTAATAATTACTGCAGCAATAATGACTGCTCGAGGAAACCGGCTTTTGCTTTTTTTTGTGCGGTCAGCTAAACTAGCAACAGTATCTAAGCCACCAAAAGCAGTAATTGAAAAAATAAAAAATGGTAGTTGTGAAAAAAACTGGTTATTTGTGCCAGTAAAAAAACTATCCGCATGAATACTACCGATGATATTTGGGAAAAACTCAGCAGGATGACGGCTAATAATCAGTAAATTACTAATTAATGATAAGATTAGTAAGCCGACCATGGCAAAGCTTGAAATTTTCAAAAAAGAAACTATCACTTGAAAGCCACGAGTATTTAAAGCTGTTAATAAGAAAACTGACAGAATCGATAAAAGAGCTACCCAGATTTGGCTAGAAATGCCAAACCAACTGGCTGCACTAGAAATATCTTTACCAAATAGTAAAATAGAAAATGGAATCATGATTCGCATGAACAAACTAACCATCCAAGTAAAATAGCTGCAATACCATAAGGCAGCGGTAATAAAAGCCAACTTTGGTGACAAAGATTCTTTTAACCAGTCAAAAATAGTTCCTGATCGATCAGCGTATTTTTTAGTATACTGTGCGACAATTAAAGCATAAGGAATGAAGTAACAAGCACCGCTAATTAAAAACCAGGGGAGAGACTTACTGCCCATCATGAAAAAAGCGGTAGTCATACTGGAAAAAGAAAAAACAGTGGTTGTAATAATTAGGATTAAGGTAGGTAAGGAAAGATCCTTCTTCATAATTTTTAGCCTCCAAGATTAATAAGCGAAACCTGATTCTTATATTAGTGATATTTGTAACAAAGTACAAGTGAACGAGAAAAAAATAGGGAATTGGAGTAGTTTTGATGATAGAAATCAATAGCTGGTTAGAAATGCAAAGAAAGAAAATAGGTTGTGATTTTTTAGGCGTCGCAGAAAATGTTGCAGAAAAAAATCAAACAACTGAAATTCGTTGGCTACATGTCGCTGGAAATCAGGGAACAGCCTATCAAAAAATTCGTTTACGAGTCGGTCGAGGGATTGCTGGCATTGTTTGGAAAACAGGCAGAATGCATGAAGAACATCATATTTTAAGCCAAACAGATAAATTAGCGGAGTATCCAATTGCTCGTACTGAAAAACTTCAATCCTCATTAGCTGCCCCCATTATTGATAATCGAGAAGTTTATGGGGTGGTCTTAATGGGGTATCGCCAAGAAAAATATTTTTCAGAAAACGATAAAGAATCGCTGATTCAGATTTGTGAAGCTTTGAAAGGCAAATTAGAGGAGTGAAATATTATGGAAGTAACCACTAATTTATTTCGTGAAATCAAACAGGCTTTGTGGTTGCTGGATGATCGTTCTACCGTTTTAGCTCGAACGAAAAAAGCGGAACAGCTACAAGAAAAATTTCAAATAAATTTGACAAAAATTATTGAAATCAGTCAGGGTAAGGGTTGTGCACTACATAGTACCAAAGAAGAATGCTTAAATTGTCCATTGGAAGGTGAAATTTCAGCAAACGGCTTCCCTTTTGTTTTATTGGATCATCAGCAACAACCAAAAGAATTTTGGGGGAGCTTACAAAAGGACCAAGGGAAAACAATGCTTCAAATCGAAGTTCAAAAAAGTCCATTACTCCAACCAAGTGATTCGATGTTTAACTATTTAAATAATGCCCGTGAAAACGAGCGGAAAAAAATAGCGCAAGATCTCCACGATGGTATTGCTCAAAGTATTTATAGCCTAATGTTGGAAACACGTAATTTAAAATGGATCGATCCTTCTTTACGAAGTGAAAAATTAAAAGAAATTGATCATCATTTTAGTGATGTGTTAAAAGAAGTCAAAGATCTGGCTGGAGAATTACGTCCAATGACGATTGATGAATTTGGCTTGGTGCCGGCAATCGAACAATTTGTTGAGCGAACAGTTGAAATGACAGGTTTTGAAATTGCATTATCTGTTACAGGAAAACTTGAGGCTTTAAGTGAGAATAGCCGAATCTCAACCTATCGAATTATTCAAGAAGCAGTAGTTAATTCATTGAAATATTCTGGTGTGAACCAAGTGGAATTGACATTGAACTTTACCGATAATTTTCTGCACGTTCTCATCGAAGATCAAGGAGAAGGCTTTGATTTGAAACGGGCGGAAAATGGATTTGGATTGATTAACATGCAGGAAAGAGCACACGCTGTTGCGGGAGAACTGAATATAATTTCTGCACCACAACAAGGGACAAAAGTTATTTTAAAAGTGCCAATCAAGGAGGTTTTGGAATGAAAATCTTAATTGCTGATGACCATGCAATGATTAGAAATGCCTTGGCTTTTTTAATTAATGCGCAAAAAGATATGGACGTTGTTGCCGATGCGGCTGATGGCCACGAAGTCTTTATGAAGGTTGAAAATGAACCAGTAGATATTGTTTTGATGGATATTTCAATGCCACCGGGAGAGAATGGACTGTTGACAACAAAACGATTAAAAGAAGCTTTTCCAGAAGTAAAAGTGATCATGTTGACGATGCATGATGAGCGTTCTTATGTAAAAGAAGCATTGGGAGCAAATGCTGACGGTTTTGTATTAAAAGCTGCTGACGATGAAAAATTATTAGAAGCAATTCGCCGTGTTTATAATGGAGAAATATTTTATGATGGCTATACAAAAAAAGATCTATCTGAGTTTGCCGTAGAAAAGGAAGATCCTTTGTATGCTAGTTTATCAAAGCGAGAAAAAGAGATTTTACCTCTTATTGCGTTAGGATATAATAATAAACAAATTGCTGAAAAGTTATTTATTTCAGTCAAGACTGTTGAAGTTCATAAAGCAAATATTCGTAAAAAATTGCGATTGGAGAACTATGCTGGCTTGCTAAGGTATAGTTTGAAACACCATTTAGTTGATTTTTAGGAGGTATGAAGATGAAAGGAATCATTTTTGTTTTACATGGAAGACGCGAAAAATTGTCAAAGACTAATTTTTCAATCATCGAAGAAGTAGCAGCGCAATTAGAAAATCCTTCTGCAATTGGATTATTAGAAGGCGAAGAACAAATATTAGAAGATGCTATGGAAAAAATGCAAACAGAAAAAGTTGAAGAGATTATTTTTTTACCTGTATTATTGTTTGCAGCGACGCATGTTAATGAAGATTTGCCAACACGTGCAAAAAAATATTTGATGGATACCCCTTTTAGTATTTTACCAACTTTAGGAACTACTGAAGCGGTCTTGAATTTTGTAGTTGAAGAAATTTCACAGAAAAAAGAAGATTCAGCTGTTCTATTGATTGCTCATGGAACGCCTCATTATCAAGAACCTTATGTACAACTAAGTCGAATTGCAAATGAAGCTAGTTTAAGAAGTGGTAGAAATATTTATCCTGCTTCCTACATTGGTGAAGGAAACTATCAAGACTTTTTAATTAACCACCCAGAAGAATTTATAGTTTTACCATTGTTTCTGACTTCAGGCTTTTTATTAAATAAAATTAAGACAAAAACAACTGAAATTCATGGTGACGACGATATTTGGCTACCGACTTTAGAAAATCAGCCAGCGTTGAAAGCAGCTATTTGGGAGAGATTGAAGGACGCGCATGTATCCAGTACTAATTGATCTAGAAAAAATAAAAATTGTTGTCTTTGGTGGCGGAAAGATTGGCACCCGAAAAGTGCAAGGTTTGGTGGCTGAAGGAAGTTGTCCTGTGGTTATTGCACCAGAAATCACAAACCAACTGGAAATATTATTTTCAGAAGGGAAAATCAGTTGGCAAAAAAGAGTTTTTCAAAAAGGTGATACTACAGATTTTCAAATGGTTTTTATTTGTACTAACCAGAAAGAAGTTAATCAAGAAATCTTAGAGGAAACGTCAAGCACCCAATTGGTAAATGATACAAGTGATAAAAACAACAGCAACTTTTATAACCTAGCACTGTTAAAGCAAAAGGATTTTTCAGTAGCTATAACTACTCATGGTCAGTCTCCCACAAGAAGCAAAGCAATTAAAAACAAAATTAAGGATATACTTGAAAAGCTGCCAATTTAAATTGGCGGCTTTTTTTATTAAATAGGGGATTCCCCTATATTATCTAAAATCTATTTCATTTATTGTGAGTATATTAACAAAGTATAATTCTGAGGTGAAAATTATGAAAGAACGTTTAGTCGTTATTGGCAACGGCATGGCGGGTGTCAGAACGGTAGAAGAAATTATTGAGCGAGATCCCGATCGGTATGAGATTACCATCATTGGTAAAGAAGAATATCCTAATTATAATCGTATTATGTTGTCTAATGTTTTACAAAAGAAAATGACAGTTGATGAAATCATCACAAACCCTCTTAGTTGGTATGATGAAAATGATATCGCTCTGATCAATGATGATCCAGTTGTAGGGATTGATTCAGAAATTAAAAGTGTCGTTACAGAATCAGGTTTGGTTATTCCCTACCACAAATTAATTATTGCTACAGGTTCACACCCATTTATTTTACCAATACCTGGTGCTGATAAAGAAGGCGTAGTAGCTTTTAGAACAATTGATGATACGAAAGAAATGCTAGCAGCATCAGAAAAATATAAAAAAGCTGTTGTTATTGGTGGCGGATTACTAGGATTAGAAGCCGCTAAAGGATTACAAGAACAGGGAATGGAAGTTACCGTTGTTCATCTAGCAAAATGGTTGATGGAAACTCAGTTAGATGAAAAAGCAGGTAAATTATTGCAAGCTGAGTTAGAAGATCAAGGTTTGAACTTTTTGATTGAATACGCTACCCAAGAAATATTAGGTGACAATCATGTAACAGGACTAAAATTTTCTAATGGCGAAGAACTTGAAACGGATTTAGTTGTGATGTCAATCGGTATTCGTCCAGCTGTTGAATTAGCGAAAGAGGCTGGTTTAGAAGTCAACCGTGGGATTGTGGTAGATGATTTCATGCACACAAGTCAGAAAGATATTTATAGCGTTGGTGAATGTGCTGAACATAATGGTATTGCTTATGGATTGGTGGCACCTTTATATGAACAAGGCAAGGTTTTAGCCAATCTTTTAACGGATCAAGAAGAGATCAAACCTTATCAAGGTTCTAAAACTTTCACTTCTTTAAAAGTTTCTGGTGCTGATTTGTATTCGGCAGGGAATATTTTGAATACGGATGATTTAGACAGTATTGAAGCTTATGATAGTGCTTCTCGTAAATATAAAAAAATCTTTTTGAAAGATGGAAAAATTCAAGGAATCGTTTTATATGGTGATACAGATGAAGGTAGCCGCTACTACAATATGATGAAAAAAGGGCAACCGATTGAAGACTTGCAAACTATTGCTGTTTTACAGGCGATTGGTGAAAATCTTGGGGGCGCCGAAAGTGTTGTCGATTGGGATGACGATGAAACTGTCTGTGGCTGTAACGGCGTAGAAAAAGGTGCAATCTTACGTTCCATTCGTGAAAAGGGTCTGACAAGTGTAGCTGAGGTTGGTAAAGTTACAAAGGCAGGAACTTCATGTGGAAAATGTAAACCACAAATTCAAGCTTTATTGGAACATGAACTAGGCGACGCAGTGACTGCTGCAACCGGAATTTGTTCTTGTACTGATTTGAATCGCGATCAAATTGTAACTCAAATTTATGCCAAACACTTAACTTCAACTAAAGAAGTCTATGAAGCACTAGAATGGAAAAATCCAGAAGGTTGTCCAAAATGCCGTCCGGCCGTTAACTTCTATTTAAATGTTGCTTGGCCAGAAGAGCACCAAGACGAGAGTACTTCACGAGTAGTCAATGAAAGAATGCACGCTAATATTCAAAAAGACGGGACATTTTCAGTTGTTCCAAGAATGCGTGGGGGTCAAACTTCTCCACAGCAATTGATGAAATTAGCACAGGTTGCTGAAAGATACAATGTACCTTTAGTAAAAGTTACTGGTTCCCAAAGAATTGGTTTATACGGCGTGAAGAAAGAAGATCTGCCACAAATCTGGGAAGAATTAGATATGGTAGCTGCTCAAGCATACGGGAAAGTTTTCCGTTCAGTGAAAACTTGTGTTGGTCAAAGTTTCTGTCGCTTTGGTACCCAAGATACGATGGGGCTAGGTGTAAAATTAGAAGAAGAATTTGAATATATTGATACACCTCATAAATTTAAAGTGGGTGTTTCTGGTTGTCCAAGAAGTTGTGTAGAATCTGCTGTTAAAGATTTCGGCATTATTGGTGTAGAAAATGGTTTCCAAATTTATATTGGTGGGAATGGTGGAACCGAATTAGTAGCAGCACAATTGTTAACTACGGCAGAAACGGAAGAAGAAGTTGTTGATATTTGTGGTGCGATGATGCAGTATTATCGCGAAACTGGCATCTATGCTGAAAGAACAGCACCTTGGTTAGAAAGAATGGGCTTTGAAAACGTTCAGTCTGTTTTATTAGATCCAGAAAAACGCAAGGATTTGTGGAAAGACTTAAATCGTGCATCAGCTGCGAAAGGTCGTAAGGACACTTGGGGAGTAGTCCTTCGTAATCCTGATTTGAGAGAAAAAATGTATACTATTGATCGTCCAGAAGTTGTAAAGGTGGGAGAATAAGATGAGAGTATTAGCAACTAAAAAATCAAATTTAATCCCAAGGGTGGGACGTTCAGTCGAAATTAATAATCAAAAAATTGCAGTTTTCGAAACAACTGCTGGAAATATCTATGCTTTAGCAGACTTCTGTCCTTTAACCGAAGGGCCAATCTTAGAGGGTATGGTTTCAGGTGAATATGTTTATGAACCAATGCGAGATTTTAAAATTTCATTGATTGACGGTAAAATTCAAGAACCAGATGAAGGACAAGTAAAAACTTATCCAGTAGAAATTTTAGCGGATGATATTTACATTGAGGTGTAACAATGATTTCTTTTGTGGGTAGTGGACCAGGAGATTTGGAATTAATTACGGCCAAGGGTCAAAGAAGATTGCAAGAAGCAGACGTTGTTATCTATGATCGTCTAGTTAATCCATTATTATTATTTCATTGTTCAAAAACATGTCAATTTATTTATGTGGGTAAGACGCCTTACGTTGCCAGCATGAAACAAACAGAAATTAATCAACTTTTAACTATTTATGGGAATAAAAATCAACGGGTCGTACGTTTAAAAGGCGGCGATCCCGCGATTTTTGGTAGATTATTAGAAGAGTTAGCTGTTTGTAAAGAAAATCATATCTCTTTTGAAGTTATTCCGGGAATAACCGCTGCTAGTGGTACAGCTGTCTATAACGGCATGCCTTTGACTGAAAGAGGACAAGCGCAATCGGTCACCTTTATGACGGGGCGTATCCAAACAAGTGAAGAAAATCACTTTCCTGTCATGGGAAAAAATCAAACGATTTGTTTATACATGGGTGTAGAGGCATTAAAAAAATTTATTCCGCATTTAATCAATCAGGGCTTTTTACCTGACACAAAAATTTGTGCCATAAGTTGGGGGACATACGGCCGTCAACAAAAAGCAGTGGGTACATTACTAACAATTGAAGACTTAATTGAAAAGCAAAAAATAACTAATCCAGCAATGATTATTGTTGGCGAGGTGGTTTCTAATGAAGCTAGTTATAATTGGTTTCAACAGCTACCAAAATATGGTCAGCGTGTCTTATTAGTTAGTACAAGATCTCCTGAAATATCAGAATTAATTGCTTACACTGAAAAAGGTGCAGATGTTTGGTGGCAACAAGTAGGCGAAAAACGAGATCTTCGTTTTGATAGTATTTCTGAAAGATATTTGGCAGAACAATCGTACCATGAAGTTATTTTTGTAGATAAAAAAGCAAAAGAACTTTATCAAACTTGAAAGGAAGTGGCAACTTGTCATTATCGCCAAAAGAATTAGTCGATGAAGCAATTAAAAGAGGAACAGCAAAAGCAAATTATGGTTTTTTAACAACAGCAGTTTTAAGTATCATGGCAGGAGTTTTTATTGGTGTCGCTGGTGTTGCAATGATTCGAACAATGGGATCTATGCCAGCTGAATGGGATACTTTTGTTAATTTAATGGGTGCATTGATGTTTCCATTTGGTTTAATTTGTTTATTATTAGTTGGTGGTGAATTAGTCACCGGTAATATGCTTTCTGTCTCGATGGCATTGTATGCGAAAGCAATTACTTTGAAGCAGTGGGTCAGAAATATGTTTTTAGTGACAGTTTTCAATTTAGTAGGTGCAGTTGCGGTAGCCTTTTTCTTTGGTTATCTATCCAATACGTTGCAAGGCCCTTTTGTGGAAAGAACGATTGCTGTAGCGCAAGGTCGAATTGCTGACGCACCCTTGCAAGCTTTTTTATCAGGAATTGCTTGTAATATTTTGGTTTGTACAGGTGTGTATATGAATATGGCAGCAAAAGATTTTATTGGTAAAATTATGGGGACATTTTTGCCAATTGCTGGCTTCGTCATTGCTGGTTATCAGCACGTAGTGGCTAACATGTTTTTAATTGCTGCGGGAATATTTGCCGGTGGTGCAACGATGAATCAATATATTGTCAATCTAGTTGTTGTTTGGTTAGGGAACCTTGTTGGTGGAGGCGTGATTTTAGCGGGTATGTATTTCTTAGCCTTTAAAGTCGGCATGAAGGAACCAGCAAAAGAATTGGATAATGACGAATCTTCTTCTATAATAAGTGAGAGATTAAAATAAAAGAGGTATCCATGAAAAAATTAAGAGTAGGCACACGAAAAAGTCCTTTGGCTATGAGACAAACCCAAATTGTGATCGATTTACTAAAAGCAGTCGCACCTGAAATTGAATGTGAGGTTGTTGGTTTATCAACTAAAGGTGATCGTTTACAAAAAGCAGATCTCACAAAAATTGGTGGTAAAGGTGTCTTTGTTAAAGAAGTTGAATATCAACTTCAGCAGGGGTTAATCGATTTTGCTGTCCATAGTTTAAAAGATATGCCTGCAAAATTGCCATCGGATTTATTATTAGCGGCAACTCCTCAAAGAGCTCTTGCTTTAGATTGTTTGATTTTAAAAGAAGAGGTGGATTTGAATCGACCTTTAACTATTGGAACTAGCAGTATTAGACGTGCAAAACAATTAGCTAATCAATTTCCACAGATGCGCTTCGTACCTATTCGTGGAAAAATTGAAACTCGCCTGAAAAAAATGGTAACGGAAAACTTGGATGGCACAGTGTTGGCTTGCGCAGGTTTAGAACGAATGAATTATTTTGATATTCTTGATGAGTATCAAATATTAGCTCCAGAGATTTGTGTGCCTGCTGTTGGTCAGGGTATTTTAGGAATAGAATGTTGTAAAAATGATAATGAGTTATGTCAATTATTATCTAAAATCAATCACTTAGAAACCTATCAGGCGGCACTGGCTGAACGATATTTACTAGAACAAATGGATGGAAATTGTGATGTGCCGATTGGTGCTTATGCTAAAAAGCTTGCAGATGGAGAATGGTGTTTTTATGGCTTTTTAGCAGAAAACCGTGAATCTGATGGTGAAAAAGTTGTCTTAACAGGGAGTGATCCGTTATCACTAGCAAAAAAAGCCATGAAAAAACTATCTTATTGACACGTGGAAAAGGATTAAATCACCCAGATCGTATTTTTTTTGAAAATCTAGGTTATCAAACATTAGTCGCTCCATTAAGTGTGATAAAGATTCTTCCATTATCAGTTGAAGCAATCAATGAATTAGAGAAAAGTCAGTGGGTTTTTTTCACGAGTCAAGCTCCAGTGAAAACAATTTTATCTGTTGCGCCAAAAGATATAAAAATTGCAGCTATTGGGAAAAAAACTGCAAGCGAAGTTAAAAAATATGGTTATAATCCTGATTTTGTTAGTCCTATAGAAACAAAAAAAGCTATGTTAACAAGTTGGAAAAAATTATATCCTGAACGTACAAGTATTTTTTATCCCAAAAGCCAACTAGCAGACAAGTTTTTGGAAAACTTTTTAAAAACAGACAATGTTTATTCATATGTTGCATACGAGAATGATTTTACTCACGAGGATCAAAATTTTTTAAAAAAGTTACTAATGGAACATTCTATAAGTGCTGTTTATCTGACAAGCCCATCTGCATGGCAACGATTTTATTATGTAAATTCAGACTTCGAAGATTTAGAATTCATTGTGATTGGCGAAACAACTAAGGAAGCTATTTTGGCGGATTTTCCTAAAGCATGTATTAATTTAAAAAATGACTTTTAAAAGTTAGATGACCATTCTAACTTTTGAAAGTCATTTTTTTATATCATAAATTGAAGTTCGTTCTTTCAGTCATTATTTAACGCAAAAATATATTAAAATAATTAATTAATATTTGGATAAGTATTTTTTTGTAGTTTCATTGTTTTTTATTTGCAAAATTTTTTAAAAAAATATTCTAAATATTTTCCAAATAAATTTAAAATATTTAAATTGATTTAAATATAAAAAATATGTGGAAACATCATTATTTTTAATATTAGTATATTTAAAAAGTGATTAATAAATTCTTGTATAGACTATATATTTGAGTGAAAATGATAATTAATCTAGTGATTTCTTTACTTAATTGTATCTTGGAATTTTTGATAAAAATGCTGCAGATGCTACTGAAACCATGAATAACCAAACAGTCTCCTACGATAAAGATACAAATCTAAATATGAATCAGCATAAACCATCAGGCGACTTTTTTACTGGTTGGACTACTAATTCAGATGGTTCAGGCGATACCTATGAAGATAAAGTTAGCATGAAAAATTTGGCAGAAGTAGATGAAAGTATCACGTTATATGCTCAATAGTTTTGTTTTTTATCATTTGATTTGAATCAGATGATTTAATGGGAAAATACTCATTTAAATTTTTTGAAATTACTAAAGAAGAGTTACTTCAATTAGTAATTTATCAAATGTAAATTAGACTTTAGGGTCTGACTTTATGTATTATTGTATGGTAAAGATAATACTTTATTTAGATATATTGTTTATGTTTGTAATGGGGGAAGTTACTATGAAATGAACCGAGCGAGGCGCATCATAATCAAAATGTATATTCTAATTATGATATTATATTATGATTTGAAAAAAATTAATAATGTGTGAATTTATCTGTAGAGGCTTCCACAGCGATATTTTTGCTTATAACGGTTTAACAGTTTCAAATTGTTGAACTGACTGTGTTGAAAAAAAGCCCTCATTTAAAAGAGGACTTGAAATCTTAAAAAACGTAGTTATATTAATTCATTATTTAATTCTGGCAGAAGTTTATAAATCGAAAAGAAATAGTATGATCCAATTGTCTTTATAAGATGGTGCCTCAAACCCACTATTAAGAGATGTACATTTTTAAATATCTCTAACTTATTCGAGTAGCGATAAATTAAATATGATTTCTCTAGTTTCTGAATTTTTTTAAAATCTCTTTGAATATGTTCAGTGGAAGATTCTTTAAAAAGTAAAAATTCAAAGAATTATCATTTTAAGATTATTCAATCATTTCTTCATTATTTATTAGGTCTGTAACTTTTCCTTCATCATTTTTATTTTTGTCACTTTTTTTGCATAAAGAAGTTAGATAGATGCCTGATAGGCTAGGCAGCACAATTAAAATGATTGGCAATAGACTTTTAGTAAACCACACGGACAAGATCACTAACCCAAAAGAAAATATGATTTCTTGGATGTTACCTTTTATGGTTTCTAATAATGAATATTGCTGATTTTCTTTTGGCGTTACAATGAATTTCGGTTTAATCCCAATCCATGCTTTGGTCGCTCCATAAAAACTGATCCAATATAATGAACCATAAAGAAGAAAGGCAGAAAATAAGTATCCAAGGCTTTTTAGAATTGGATAACGGCCTAATAAATAGACCATGTCATTAATAGTTGGCGCATACAAGAATATAATTGTCGGTGTCATTAACCATAGCGGATACCCTGCGCTCACACCCAATACTGGCAGGAGAATTAAATTGTTAATCAAAAATAAAAAGAAAACTGTAGACATTGGTAAACTAAATGTGAATAGAACAACATCTAACTTTTCAAACCAGCGTAAATTTTTGCTAAACATTAATTTTTTTGCATAGTTACTAATAAATTCTAAATTTCCGCCTGTCCATTTCAGATGCCTTTTTTTAAAAGCGAAGTAGTCTACAGGGTACTCTTCTTCACATACAATATAAGTTGAGAAAGCTGTAAAATAGCCTTTAATTTTTGCTTCTATAGAAAAGCATAAATCTTCTGCAACAAGATGTGGAAACTGTCCCACTGCTTTAAAGCATTCTCTAGAAATCATTGCTCCATGTCCCAAAAATGACATAAATCCATATCTTTCTTTCATTGCTTGATAAGTTGGCCAATGTGCATCTACTCCTACAGAAAAACGTTCCATGAATTTCGTTTTGTTCCTTGTTGATATGTGATTAGCTTGTAATAGTCCTATTTCTGGATAATAGGAAAAGTAATGTAAGGATTTAGTAATAAAATCTTCTGGAATGATTTCATCGCTATCTAAAATAACAAAAAAATCATAATCATCTCGATCCACTAGATAATTATTCAGATTACCAGCCTTGTATCCTTCACGATCCTCTCTTCTTACAACTTCAATTGAATGGAGTTGAGCAAAAGTATCAATTCGTTCTTTGTATTGATCTTCGCTGGAATCATCAAGGATGACTGTTTTATAATTTGAATATTGTTGATTCATAGAAGTAGTTAAACTGTCTTCTATAAAATCATTGCAAGTACAGTAAAGCAACAGAACACGAGTATCCTTGTATTGAGGTAGTACATCTGTTTCTAATACCTTCAGTTCTTGTTTTTGCAATTTTCTATATTTAAACTGATAAAAGAAAATATAAACAATATCTTTCGTTCCATTTAACCAAAAATATAAGATGAAAACAGTATTTACCATTAAAAGAATAATGGTCCAGATAGATACATTCATGGCTTTGTTCTGAATAATTGTTGTAATGAAAGTAATTAAACCGAAAGCACTTAAAATTCCCCATGCAATCAATATCCATATATATAGACTACAGTTCTTTTTTATTGTGTTTTTTTCCTTTTCCAATTTGTCCAATTCCTTTCAACGATAAAACAGACACTGCTACAATTAATAATCCTAATAAAATCGGATTTTTCATTAAATATAGAGAGTGTAGATCATTCTCAAATAGTGTTACTAAAAAGTCCAATCCTCCTCCTCCTTTGCGAGCATGTTTCAATAGCAATTTTTATAATTGCATATTTTTTAAACATAAAGTGCTTTTTGAATCCGTTTACATAGTTTTTTTATTTAGAAAAACAAATTTTTATCTATATATAAAGTATAGTTTTTCTAGAAATATTGAAGTAAAAATACTTTTTTTTAGAAATAAAAAACCTTGTCAGGATATGAAACATTTCCAATGAAAAAAAGCACTCTTTTTTCTTCAATATTAAATGTACTGGCCTTTTTGTAGCCTAATATATTGTTTATTATGAAAAAAACCATCTATAAAATAAAAAAATTGATAAAATTTTTTAGAAATCAAATGATACAAAGGAACCATTTCATTTAAAAATTGTACATGCCATCATCGAACCTATGTTTTTGCTATATGTTGCAGCAGCATCGATTTATTTCTTTTTAGTGGAGTCACTAGACGGGTTAATTATGTTGATATTTGTTAGGTTAATTATTTCTATTGAAGTGGTCTAGGAATGGAAGACTGTGGCAAGCCGCTTCAGAAGATTACTGGCGGACAGACTATGTATACGCAGGAATGCTTGTTACAGTCGGAAGTTTAGTAGTTATGGTTGATAAAAATAGCTAAAGTTATTTTGGTAGCTTCTTTTTACTATTCCTCTGAAGGATGAATTGAGAATTAAACTATTTAGATGTGTAACTTTTATAAGAATTTAGAAAATTGTGAAAAGATGCAGATCGGTTGTGTCATTTTTTTATTAAAATAACCGTGTTCAAAAAATTGCATATTTTGTAAAAAAAAATAAAAACTGATAGTTGTTTTTTTAGGGGGAAATATAAACACCTGAGCAATTTTGAAAAAGAAAGTAGTTTTAATACTATTTAAATAATTTAAGTGGATTGTTTTGTATTATTCAAAGAAAAACATCCATTTAATTATGGTACAATCAGAGGTGTCTATCTAAGATTTAAGGTATTAGGAGGAAGTATTTATATGGCTATACAATGGTTTCCAGGACACATGGCGAAGGCTCGGCGTGAAGTTCAGGAAAAATTAAAATATGTAGATATCGTTTTTGAGTTGGTAGATGCTCGGCTACCAAAATCATCCCGTAACCCGATGCTGGATCAAATTATTCAACAAAAACCACGGATTATATTATTAAACAAAGCAGATTTAGCGGACCCTGTCCAAACCCAAAAGTGGCAAAACTATTTTAACAATCTTGGCTATGAAACATTGGCTTTGACTGCGAAAAATGATAAAAGTGTCAAACAAATTGTGCCAGCTGCTAAAAAGGTTTTGGCTGAAAAAAGAGCACGGGATAAAGAAAAGGGTCTAAAAGAACGAGCTATTCGAGCAATTGTTTTAGGCATTCCAAATGTGGGGAAATCAACATTACTTAATCACTTAGCTGGGAAAAAAGTTGCCACGACAGGTAACAAGCCAGGTGTAACAAAAGGTCAGCAATGGTTGCGTTTTAATTCACAATTAGAATTATTGGATACACCAGGAATTTTGTGGCCAAAATTCGAAGATCCAGAGGTGGGTAAAAAGCTGGCTTTGACTGGTGCGATTAAGGATGATTTATTACAATTGGATGATTTAGCCATTTACGAGTTGGAAATTCTTAGTCGTTTTTATCCAGAAATTTTGATGGAACGGTATCAATTATCTGAAGATGATTTGTTTCAACCAGCAGCGGAAATATTAATGGAAATCACCAAAAAACGCGGTTTTAAAGATGATTATGAACGTGGTAGTGAGTTGTTAATCAATGAATTACGTCAAGGACGTTTAGGACGATTCACACTTGATCGTTATGAGGAGAAGGTAGATTAATGGGGAAGCTGTCAATTCAGGAAATAAAACAAATTCTATTAACAATTACAGCAGATAATGACCCACAATTAATGATCTTTCGTGAGGATTCCAGAAAAGGTGTTCAGCAAGCAATTATTCAGTGGGAAAATCAACAGTTAAAAAAAATTGCTTTAAAAAAACAATATCAAGAAATGTCGCAATTTGAAAAAGAGAAAAAAGCGGCCGGTTTTACCGCAATTTGTGGCATTGATGAAGTCGGTCGAGGGCCATTAGCGGGACCTGTGGTTGCAGCGGCAGTTATTTTAAATGAAGACCATCAAATTCTTGGTTTAAATGATTCTAAACAATTATCTATAACAAAAAGAGAAAGTTTAGTTAAAGAAATTAAGAAAAATGCTCGCGCAATTGGAATTGGGGAAGCAACGGCTGAGGAAATCGATCAAATAAATATTTATGAAGCCACAAAAGTTGCGATGCAAAGAGCAATTGATCAGTTGGAAATCTCCCCAGACTGCTTGTTAATTGATGCCATGGTATTACCAAACGGCTTACCTCAAGAAAAAATTATCAAAGGAGATGCCCGTTCGGTGTCGATCGCGGCTGCCAGCATTATTGCCAAAGTTTATCGCGATGAGTGGATGACAAATTATGGTAAAGATTATCCGGCGTACGGTTTTGACAAAAATGCTGGTTATGGCACAAAACAACATATGGCTGCTATTGAGAGTCAAGGAATATTATCGATTCATCGTAAAACTTTCGCACCGATTAAAGATAAATAAAGCAAAACCTCTCTTTTAAACTACCTTATTAATAAATGGTAGAAAAGAGGGGATTTTTTTGGAAGAAAGAGATTTTTTGTTGCGGTTAAGCTTGACAAAAGGGATAGGCATCGTTAGTAAAACCAAAATTTACAATTTTGCTAAAACAAATCATTTTTGGAATCTGACGGCTAATGAAATTGGCTTAATTACCAAATGCCGTCAGCCGAATAATTGGCACGATTTGACTATGGATCATTTAGCTGAAATAAAACGAACGCATCAATACATTACTTACTGCGATGAAATATATCCTGAAGAATTACGTCAAATTCCTCAGCCTCCACTTGTTATTTTTTATAAAGGGAATATTGATCTTATTTCCAGAAGTAAAATTGCAGTTGTTGGTGCGAGAAATGCCTCTAATTATGGTTTTGACGTTTGTAAAAAATTGGTTGGAGATTTGGTGAAGCACCAATTTGTGATTGTTAGTGGTTTAGCTAAGGGAATCGATTCGTATGCCCATCAGTTTGCCATCAGTTATTTTGGAAAAACAATTGCTGTAATTGGTACAGGCTTAGATATTTGTTATCCTAAAGAGTCAGCAAACTTACAAATTGAGATGGCTAAAAATCATTTAATCTTAAGCGAGTATCCTAATGGCACGTCTCCACAAAAATTTCATTTTCCAATGCGGAATCGAATCATTGCTGCTTTGGCAAGTGGTGTGTTAGTTGTAGAAGCAAAAGTTCGTAGCGGGTCACTAATTACGGCTCAAGTTGCTTTGGAGTATGGTAAGGAAGTTTTTGCTGTACCCGGAAGCATTATTGATGGTCGTTCCAGTGGTTGCCATCAACTAATTCAAGATGGTGCAGTCTGTGTGGAGAACGTGCAGAATATTATAGATTCTTACCAATTATTGAAAAAAATTTACTAGCGCTTACTTGACAAATAAATTCTGAATGGCTAATATAGGCTACGATTTGAAAAAAGCTTCAAAAAAGTAGATATATAATAGAAGAAAAAATTTAAGGAGGCAAAAAACTTTGGCCTATAAGAATTTAGTCATTGTGGAATCGCCAGCAAAAGCAAAAACAATTGAAAAGTATTTAGGGAGAAATTATAAAGTTGTAGCAAGTGTCGGACACGTTCGCGATCTACCGAAAAGCAAAATGGGGATTGATGTTGAAAACAATTATGAACCTCATTATATCAACATTCGTGGAAAAGGCGATGTGATTAAGGGCTTGAAACAGGCAGCCAAAAAAGCGCAAAATGTCTATCTCGCAAGTGACCCGGACCGTGAAGGTGAAGCGATAGCTTGGCATTTGGCATATATTTTGAAATTAGATTTGGAAGATAAAAATCGAGTGGTTTTTAACGAAATTACAAAAGATGCAGTAAAAGCTGCCTTCAAAGAACCTCGGACAATTGATGTTTCACTAGTCGATGCCCAACAAGCCCGTCGTGCATTGGATCGTTTAGTAGGTTATAGCATTTCACCTATTTTATGGAAAAAAGTCAAAAAAGGTTTAAGTGCGGGTCGAGTCCAATCGATTGCCTTAAAAATTATTATTGATCGCGAGAAAGAAATTCGTGATTTTAAACCAGAAGAATATTGGAGTATTGACGGTAATTTTAAAAAGAAAACCAAAAAATTTAAAGCTAATTTCTGGGGAGTCGATGGTAAAAAGAAAAAATTACCAAACTCTGAGGCTGTAAAAGAAGTTATCAATCGAATTGATGGTAAAGATTATGATGTCACCAAAGTTGAAAAGAAAGAGCGTAAACGAAATGCGCCAAATCCATTTACCACAAGTAGTTTACAACAAGAGTCTGCTCGTAAAATAAATTTCCGTACTAGGAAGACCATGATGGTAGCACAACAATTGTACGAAGGAATTACTTTAGGGAAACAGGGAACAGTCGGATTAATCACTTATATGCGTACAGATTCCACTCGGATTTCTGATACGACTAAGACTGAAGCAGCGACTTACATTGAAGAAACTTATGGTAAAGAATATTCGCAACACCATGCCCGTAAAACAAAAAATCCACAAGGTTCACAGGATGCCCATGAGGCAATTCGCCCTACCAGTGTCACTCGTACACCAGAAGTAATGAAACAATACTTAGATAAAGATCAGTTAAAACTTTATACATTAATCTGGTCACGTTTTGTTGCCAGTCAAATGACACCAGCTGTTTTTGATACAGTTCGCGCAACTTTGGAACAAAATGGTGTGACTTTTGTAGCAAATGGCTCGAGAGTGAAATTTAAAGGTTATATGATTGTGTATATAGAAGGTCGCGATGATGGCAAAGAAGATAAAGACAATATTTTGCCAGATTTAGCTGAAGGCGATAAAGTGCAATCTATCGATATCGAACCAAAACAACATTTTACTCAACCACCAGCTCGTTATAGTGAAGCAACTCTAATAAAAACTTTAGAAGAAAATGGCGTGGGACGTCCATCAACCTATGCACCAACTTTAGAAACAATTCAACGACGTTACTATGTAAAATTAAATCAAAAACGCTTTGAGCCGACAGAACTAGGCGAGATTGTTAATTCATTGATTGTGGAATTCTTCCCACAAATTGTCGATGTTAACTTTACAGCTTCGATGGAAAATGACTTGGATAAAGTCGAAGAAGGCAAAGAAGAATGGATTAAAGTCGTAGATAAATTCTACCGACCATTTGCTGAAGAGTTAGAAAAAGCTGAAGAAAATATGGAAAAAATCCAAATTAAGGATGAGCCAGCAGGTTTTGACTGCGACGTTTGTGGTAATCCGATGGTGATTAAACTTGGAAGATACGGAAAATTCTATGCATGTAGTAACTTTCCAGATTGTCGTAATACCAAACCAATCATTAAAGAAATTGGTGTGGAGTGTCCTGTCTGTCATGAAGGTCAAGTTGTGGAAAGAAAGTCTAAGAAAAATCGTTTATTCTATGGTTGTTCTCGTTATCCAGATTGTGATTTTACTTCGTGGGATAAACCAATTGGCCGTAATTGTCCGAAGGATGGCGGCTACTTAGTTGAGAAAAAAGTTAAAGGTGGCAAACAAGTAGTCTGTGTGAACGGTGATTATGAAGAAGCACCGCAAAAATAATTTGAAGTGAGGAACAAGATGAAACCTGTGAATGTAATTGGTGCGGGATTGGCTGGTAGTGAAGCCGCATGGCAGATCGCCGAAGCAGGCGTCCTGGTGAATTTATATGAAATGCGCCCAGTTAAATCAACACCCGCTCATAAAACAGAAAAATTCGCTGAATTAGTTTGTAGTAATTCTTTACGAGGAAACAGTTTAGCAAATGCGGTAGGAGTTTTAAAAGAAGAAATGCGCCGCTTAAATTCTGTCGTCATATCTTCAGCTGATGAAACAGCGGTACCAGCTGGTGGCGCCTTGGCAGTTGACCGTGAAGGCTTCTCAGAATTGATTACAAAAAAAGTTAAAAATCATCCCTTAGTGACTGTCATTAATGAAGAAGTGAATGATTTACCAGAAGGAATTACCATAATTGCAACGGGTCCTTTGACTTCTGAAACATTGGCTGAGAAAATTGCTGAATATAATGGTTCCCACGGATTTTATTTTTATGACGCTGCGGCTCCAATTTTAGATGGTTCAACGATTGATCGAGAAAAAGTTTATTTGAAATCACGCTATGACAAAGGTGAGGCAGCTTATTTAAACTGTCCAATGAATAAAGAAGAATTTGATGCTTTTCGAGAGGCACTTATTGAAGCAGAAGTAGCTGAGCAAAAAGAATTTGAAAAAGAAAAGTATTTCGAAGGCTGTATGCCGATTGAAGTAATGGCTAATCGTGGAGAAAAAACGATGCTTTTTGGTCCCATGAAACCAGTTGGACTAGAAGATCCTAAAACTGGTAAACGTCCCTACGCAGTTATTCAATTACGTCAGGATAATGCGGCAGCGTCAATGTACAATATCGTAGGTTTTCAAACTCATTTAAAATGGGGCGAACAAAAAAGAGTCTTTCGAATGATTCCCGGTTTGGAAAATGCAGAGTTTTTACGGTACGGTGTTATGCATCGTAATAGTTTTATGAATTCACCAGAATTATTAAAACCCACATATCAAAGCAAAAAACGTGCTGATTTATTTTTCGCCGGACAAATGACTGGTGTAGAAGGTTATGTTGAAAGTGCGGGCAGTGGCTTAGTCGCTGGAATTAACGCAGCAAAATTAGCCAAGGGTGAAGAGTTGATTGAATTTCCACCAGAAACTGCGATTGGCTCAATGGCATATTATATTACTCATGCAGAAGGAAAACACTTCCAACCAATGAATGCCAACTTCGGTTTATTTCCAAGTTTGCCAGAACGAATCAAAGATAAAAAACTGCGCTATGAAACGTTAGCCAATCGTGCATTAGTAGCATTAGCCGAAACAAAAATTTAATAAAAGTAAAAGATGAAGTTCATATTGACTTCATCTTTTTTTGTTATCTTAAAAAACCTAAACAGGAAATTGTAAGGTAATTCGTGAAAACTCAATAAATTCTGACAATTTAATTGTATTTATCGATTGGCTGTGCTAAATTTACATATATCTGAGGTGATTAAATGGAGAACCAAAAATTAATTTCAGAATTTTTAAGTTATTTGATTAATCAAAGAGGTTATTCACCTGAAACGGAAAAAGGCTATGGGAATGATTTAGTTGATTTTTTAGAATTCTTAACAGAGTCTGGTGAAGCTAATTTACTAAAAGTGCAACATTTAGATGTTCGAATTTACCTTTCCTATTTAAACGATCTCAAGTATAGTCGCAATACGATTAGCCGTAAAATTGCTAGCTTAAGATCATTTTACCAGTATCTTTTACGTCTAGAGATGATAGAGGAAAACCCATTTTCTTATGTCCATTTAAAAAAGAAAAATGCTAAGTTGCCACGTTTCTTTTTTGAAAAAGAAATACAAGTATTATTTGATAGCGTATCTGGTGATAAACCATTGGATCAAAGAAATCGGGCATTATTAGAAATATTATACGGTGCTGGTTTGCGAGTGAGTGAATGCGCTAACTTAACCTTGTCAGTAGTAGATTTTGATAATAGTGTCTTATTGATTCACGGAAAAGGTGGTAAAGATCGTTATGTGCCACTGGGATCTTATGCAGCGGATGCTTTAAAAGAATATTTAAATGATGGCCGACAAAAAATCATGGCACATTTTCAACAAAGCCATGATTTTGTATTCATTAACCATCGAGGTGTTCAGATTACGCCAACTGGAATTGAATATGTCTTAAAACAAATTATAAAAAAGAGTAGTTTAGCTAGTGACATTCATCCACATATGCTGCGACATACTTTTGCCACGCATTTACTAAATAATGGGGCCGATTTAAGAACGGTGCAGGAACTATTGGGTCATAGTAATCTATCTTCCACTCAAATTTACACACATGTAACAAAGGAAAGTTTACAAAAAAATTATCGCTCATTTCATCCAAGAGCATAAACTAGGAGGAAACAGGAATGTCAGAATCACAATTTCATTCAACAACTATATGTGCCGTTGAAAAAGACGGCAAATTGGCGATGGCTGGAGACGGTCAAGTAACCATGGGACAACAAATCATGATGAAGGGAACCGCTAGAAAAGTTCGCCGCATCTATAATGGAGAAGTGGTAGTCGGATTTGCAGGCAGTGTGGCAGATGCCTTTACCCTTGAAGAAAAATTTGAAGGCAAATTAAATGAATACAATGGCAATTTACAAAGAGCAGCCGTTGAGTTAGCCCAAGAGTGGCGCACTCAACAAGCAATGAAAAACTTAGAAGCTTTGTTAATTGTTATGAATAAAGAAGAAATGCTATTAGTATCAGGAAATGGTGAAGTAATTGCACCAGATGACGGTATTCTAGCCATCGGTTCAGGAGGAAACTATGCTTTAGCTGCTGCTCGAGCAATGAAAAAACATAATCCTGAAATGAGTGCTAAAGAAGTTGCTGAGAGTGCTTTAAATATTGCGGCAGATATTTGTGTCTTCACTAATCATAATATCATTGTCGAAGAAATGTAAAGGAGTTAAAAAATGAGTGAAATGAATAAAACCCCAAAAGAAATAGTCGCTGAATTAGATCAATATATTATCGGTCAAAATGACGCTAAGAGATCAGTTGCCATTGCATTACGGAATCGTTATCGACGAATGCAATTAGAAGAAAGTATGCAGCAAGAAGTAACGCCAAAAAATATTTTAATGATTGGTCCAACTGGTGTTGGGAAAACTGAAATTGCTCGTCGATTGGCTCGAATTGTTAAAGCACCTTTTGTCAAAGTCGAAGCTACAAAATTTACCGAAGTTGGTTATGTTGGTCGTGATGTTGAGTCGATGGTGCGGGATTTAGTCGAAAATGCAATTACAATAGTTGAAAAAGAACAGTATTCTCGTGTATATAGCCAAGCCTTAAAAAAAGCTAATAAACGATTAGTGAAAGTTTTAGTTCCTGGAATCAAAAAAGAACAAAATAACCAAAATAATAATCCTTATCAACAAATGATGAATATGTTTAATCAGGCACAAACCAATGAACCTAAAGAAGAAATCACAGAAGAAATAAAAGTGAATCGTTCAACAATCTTAGAACAATTAGAAAAGGGTGCTTTAGATAGCCGCGAAGTGACTATTGAAATCGAAGAGCCGAAAAAAAATGCTCCCCAAATGAATAATGCGATGGAACAAATGGGTATTGATCTTAATGATGCATTAGGCGCGCTAAGTCCTAGTAAAAAGATCCAACGAACAGTCACTGTTAAAGAGGCGCAAGAATTATTAGTCAGAGAAGAGCAAGCAAAACTTGTTAACGAGGCGGATATTTCTACTGCAGCAATTCGATTGGCTGAAAGTTCAGGCATTATTTTCATTGATGAAATCGATAAGATTACTTCAAAATCCCAACAAAATTCAGGAGAAGTTTCGCGAGAAGGTGTTCAAAGAGATATCTTGCCAATCGTGGAAGGCTCACAAGTAAATACAAAATATGGTGCCATTCAAACTGACCATGTGCTATTTATTGCTAGTGGTGCATTTTCTTTATCTAAACCAAGTGATTTGATTCCTGAATTACAAGGTCGCTTCCCAATTCGGGTAGAATTATCTGATCTAACGGCGGAAGATTTTGTTCGTATTTTAACTGAACCGAACAATGCATTAATCAGCCAGTATGTTGCTTTAATCGGAACAGAAAATGTTAATGTGATTTTTACTCAAGAAGCTATCAAAAAAATTGCCGAAATTGCGTACAATGTCAATCGTGAAACGGACAATATCGGGGCTCGACGTCTTCATACTATTTTAGAGAAATTACTAGAAGATTTATTATACGAAGCACCAGATATGCAAATGGGGGAAATCCGCATTACGGAAGCCTATGTGGATGAAAAATTAGCTAGCATTGCTGAAAACAAAGATTTAAGTCGCTATATATTATAAAAAAGGGGTTGTTAAAAATATGGTCTCATTGCTAGAAAAAACTCGTCAAATCAATAAATTGATGCAACAAAAAAACGCTTTTGAACCACAAGCTGAAATGCCTTACAATAACATGGCTCGAATTTTAGGAGATGTGTTAGAAGCTTTGACGTATATTATCGGTTCTGATGGAAAATTATTAGGTTACAATGAAAAGATTGATATTAATACTGATCGGGTAAAGTCATTTATTGTTGATCGGCAATTTCCAGAAATATATGTATCGAATATGGAAAACGTTGAAAAAACGGAAGCCAATATTTCAGTGGAAAATCCTTTAACCGCTTTTCCAACCGAACGATCTGAATATTATCCTAATGGTTTGACAACAGTGATTCCGATTTTCGGTTCTGGAGAGCGTTTAGGAACAATTGTTGTAGCTAGAACAGATGAAGCTTTTGGTGACGATGATTTAGTCCTAGCAGAATATGGTGCAACTGTTGTCGGTATGGAAATTTTGTACCAACAATTCTTAAATGTTGAAGAAAATGTTCGTTCACAAACAGCTGTCCAAATGGCCATTAACACTCTTTCATATAGTGAATTAAAGGCTGTAAAAGCGATATTTGCAGCTCTCGAAGGTGATGAAGGAAGATTAACTGCTTCTAATATTGCTGATGAAATTGGGATTACTCGTTCAGTGATTGTAAATGCTTTACGAAAGTTAGAATCGGCTGGTATTATTGATTCACGATCTTTAGGAATGAAAGGCACATACTTAAAGGTGTTGAACCCGCTCTTTAAAGAAGAGCTGGCCCGTCACCGCTAAACGAGGGGGCTTGCAAATGTCAGTAACAATTAAGAATGAATATTTGACTGCAATAATTAATGAAAAAGGGGCAGAATTAACCAGTCTTTCTGCGAATCAAATTGAGTATATTTGGCAGGCTGACCCAAATTATTGGGGACGTCACGCACCAATTCTATTTCCTTTTGTGGGTCGTTTGAAGAACGACCAATATACTTATCAAGGGGAAAATTATCCAATGGGTCAACATGGTTTTGCCCGTGATAAAAAATTTGAATTGTTAGAGCAAACTGCTGAAAAAGCTACATTTATTTTGAAGAGTGATGCTGAAACAAAAAAGATCTATCCTTTTGATTTTGTTTTGATTGTTAGTTATGAGGTTTGGGGAGAGGGGCTCCGGATACGTTTTGAAGTCCAAAATCCTAGTTCAGGCGAATTAATTTTCGCTTTGGGTGGACATCCAGCGTTTAACATTCCTTTAGAAGAAAACTTAACATTTGATGACTATTTTATTGCTTTTTCACCGCAAAAAAGTCGGATAAAGATTCCTTTGGAGGGACCGTTTGCTAATTTAGATCAAAAAACTTTAGGTCAAACCAACACCAATATTCAATTGAGTCATGACTTATTTAAAGAAGATGCGTTAATTTATGAAACTCGTGGACTTAATTCATATACTGTTGGTTCAGAAGATTCAAAACATAACGTTACAGTGACTTATAATAATATTCCTTACGTTGGCTTTTGGTCTCCAATGCCAAAAGAAGCACCCTTTTTATGTATTGAACCTTGGTGGGGATTTGCGGATACAGTTAATAGCACTGGCAAATTGGAGGACAAAGCAGGTATGCAGCATTTGCCAGCAAACGAGACATTTAAAACCGAATTTTCAATTACTATTCATTGAGGTGAAACGAATGGAAATTATTAAGTATGATAAAAAATACCAGCAGCAGTTAACCGATTTGATTGTAGGTATTCAAACAGATGAATTTGAGGTAAATATTACGTTAGCAGATCAGCCAGATTTGGCTAATATTCCTGATTTTTATCAAAAAGATGGTGGAAATTTTTGGCTAGCTATCGACCAAGGTCAGGTGGTAGGGACAATTGCTTTGATCCGTTTGAAGGATGGCAATAGTGCTTTAAGAAAAATGTTTGTTAATAAAAAATACCGTGGCAAAGCTCAAGTTGGTCAGAAATTATTGGATGTGTTGTTGGATTATTGTAAAACCGAAGACATTCACTATGTATATTTAGGAACTATTGATATTTTCAAGGCGGCTTTGGGATTTTACAAGAAAAATCAGTTTGTCGCTTTACCATTGACTGATTTTCCAAAGGACTATCCGGTTGTTGCGGTTGATAATGTATTTTTAATGAGAGAAATTTAAAAAAACCAGCTCGTCGCCTAAGCGATTAGCTGGATTTTTTGTGTAAACCAAAGGATATTCGGCTTTCTGTACCATTTTTTATTCGAATGATGTTTTCTCGATGACGATAAATAATGTAGCAAGTTAGTGCAAAACAAATAATAGTTAATAACCAGTTAAAGTTAGGTAGAATTCCTGTATGTGTCAAGGGTAAAATAATTGTCGATAATGTTACAAAGATCGCTGCAATGATACTAGTAGCGCTCACCATACTGGTAATGTACAAAATAATGATAAAAAAGATTAGCGAATACAAGAAAAACTGGGGACTGTAACCTAATAACATGCCACCACTTGTTGCAACTGCTTTTCCACCTTTAAATCCAGCAAAGATTGGTAAAGTATGGCCGATGACAGCAACTAAACCGAACCAAAGTGGATTAATCTCTAAATGGAAAATCATTGGTAGGCAAGTTGCTAAAGTTCCCTTTAATAAATCCATCAAAAAAACAATTGCACCGGCTTTTTTACCTAAAACACGGAAGGTGTTGGTAGTGCCGGTATTTTTACTACCAAAATCACGGATATCTTTTTTAAAGAAAATTTTGCCGATCCAGACACCTGATGGAATCGAACCTAAAAAATAAGCTACTGCCAAAAGCATAGCTGTTTCCATATAAATCCTCATTTCTATCAATAATATGTTCATTTTAGCAGATTTCAAATATGTGAACAAATCAATTTCACATGTTATACTATAAAAAAAGAAAGAGGTGGACTGATGGCGTTTGAAAATCCTAGTCAAGAAAAGATTTTCGATTATCTGAATGATGCTAAAGTTATTGCGGTTGTAGGCTTAAGTGATAATCCAACTAAAACAAGCTATGCCATTGCGGATCTTTTGAAAAAATTTAATTATACATTATACGGTGTGAATCCGAAACTTGCTGGTCAGACAGTGAATGAGATTCCTGTTGTCGCAACCTTAGCTGAAGTTCCTGAGTCGATTGATATTGTTGATATTTTCCGTCGTAGTGAGTTTCTACCACAAGTAGCCGAAGATTTTATCAAAACAGATGCAAAAGTATTTTGGGCTCAATTAGGTTTACAAAGCGAAGAAGCTTATGAAATTTTGAAAGAAGCCGGAAAAAAAGATGTCGTGATGAATCGGTGTATCAAGATCGAATTAGGTAAAAGAGGATAAACTTTTATTTGTAATCATGACAAAAAATTGATAAAATGCCTCTCGGGTACTAAGGGAGGCTTTTTTTTTGGCCAAATTTAGCGTATCATACAAGAGATGTATTTTTTAGATAGGAGCTGTAGGATTGGCTAAGAAGATAAATAATGAATATAATGATGCTTCTATTCAAGTGTTAGAAGGATTGGAAGCAGTTAGAAAACGTCCAGGAATGTATATCGGTTCGACTGACAGCCGTGGTTTACATCATTTGGTTTATGAAATCGTTGATAATGCAGTTGATGAAGCATTATCTGGTTTCGGTAGTGACATTGAAGTAACTTTACACCCTGATAATAGTGTGGAAGTTAGCGATAAAGGTCGTGGGATGCCAGTTGGGATGCATGCTTCAGGAATTCCCACGGTAGAAGTAATTTTTACTATTTTACATGCCGGCGGAAAATTTGGTCAGGGCGGCTACAAAACGTCTGGTGGATTACATGGTGTTGGTGCCAGTGTGGTAAACGCTCTATCAAGTTGGCTGACAGTAAATATTGTTCGTGATGGTGTTGAGTATCAACAAGAATTTAAAAATGGTGGTAAACCACAAGGCACTCTGAAAAAAATTGGCAAAACTAAAAAACCAAACGGTACAATGGTTCATTTTATGCCAGATGATACAATTTTTAGCACAGTTAAATTTTCTTTTGATACTTTAGCTGAACGATTGCGAGAATCGGCTTTCTTATTACGTGGTGTCAAAATTACTTTAAATGATTTACGGGGAGAAGAAAAAAATTCCGAAGTCTATCATTTTGAAGAAGGTATCAAGGAATTTGTAGCTTATTTAAATGAAGACAAAGATACTCTAACACCGGTTACTTATTTTTCTGGAGAAAAAGAAGGAATCGAAGTTGAGTTTTCTTATCAATATAATGATGGCTACTCAGAAAATATCTTATCTTTTGTTAATAACGTCCGCACAAAAGATGGTGGTACCCATGAAGCAGGGATGAAGACATCGATTACAAAGGCATTCAACGAGTATGCTCGTAAAACTGGGTTACTGAAAGAAAAAGATAAGAATTTAGAAGGTACAGATTTCCGTGAAGGTTTGGCGGCAGTATTATCAGTTCGCATTCCTGAAAACCTATTACAATTTGAGGGCCAAACCAAAGAAAAACTCGGAACGCCAGCTGCTAGAGGAGCGGTTGATAGTGTGATTAGTGAACAGCTAGGCTACTATCTACAAGAAAATAGCGAAAATAGTCAGATGTTGGTCCGCAAGGCTGTCAAAGCCCGAGAAGCTCGTGAGGCTGCTCGTAAAGCGCGAGAAGAAAGCCGTAATGGCAAAAAACGTAAAAAAGGTGAGTCACTACTTTCTGGTAAATTGACTCCGGCTCAATCCCGGAATGCAAAACGTAATGAACTATTTTTAGTCGAAGGAGATTCTGCTGGTGGTTCAGCTAAGCAAGGACGCGATCGAAAATTCCAAGCAATTTTGCCTTTAAGAGGGAAAGTCATCAATACTGAAAAAGCCAAAATGCAAGATATCTTAAAAAATGAAGAAATCAATACGATGATTTATACAATTGGTGCTGGCGTTGGTCCAGAATTTAGTATTGAAGACTGCAATTACGATAAAGTGATAATCATGACCGATGCGGATACCGATGGTGCCCATATCCAAGTCTTATTACTGACTTTCTTTTATCGTTATATGAAACCATTGATTGAAGCTGGGAAAATTTATATAGCTTTACCACCATTGTATAAAGTTTCAAAAGGTAGCGGTAAAAAACAAGTAGTGGAATATGTTTGGACTGACGATGAATTACAATCAGCGATTGAAACAGTTGGCAAAGGTTATATGTTACAGCGTTATAAAGGTCTCGGAGAAATGAATGCTGATCAATTATGGGAAACAACCATGGATCCAGAGCATCGTACATTGGTTCGTGTAAGAATAGATGACGCTGCTAAAGCAGAACGAAGAGTCACTACTTTAATGGGGGATAAAGTTGAACCCCGTAGAAAGTGGATTGAAAGCCATGTTCAATTTACCTTGGAAGAAGATGGTAGTTTGTTGGACAGTAAAACAGAAGACGATATTACGGCAACTACCACTGTAGTTAAAGATCCAACTGAAACGGAAATTTATCAAGCAAATTTATTTGATGGGGAGGAATAGCCTTGGAAAATCAACATGCGATTCAAGAATTAACATTAGAAGAAGTCATGGGAGAACGCTTCGGGCGCTATTCTAAATACATTATTCAAGAACGGGCACTGCCGGACATTCGAGACGGTTTAAAACCTGTTCAACGGCGCATCTTGTATGCAATGGATAAAGATGGCAATACTTTTGACAAAGGGTTTCGTAAGTCTGCTAAGTCAGTTGGAAATATCATGGGGAATTATCATCCTCACGGCGACAGTTCAATTTATGAAGCTATGGTCCGAATGAGCCAGGACTGGAAATTACGGGAAGTATTAATTGAGATGCATGGTAATAACGGTTCGATGGATGGAGATCCACCTGCTGCGATGCGGTATACTGAAGCACGTTTATCAAAATTAAGCGGTGAAATGCTGCAAGACATCGAAAAAGAAACAGTCGACTTCGTCTGGAATTTTGATGATACTGAAAAAGAACCGACTGTTTTACCAGCTGCGTATCCTAATTTGTTGGTTAATGGTTCAACAGGGATTTCTGCAGGTTATGCAACTGAAATTCCGACCCATAATTTAGCTGAAGTGATAGATGGTACCATTTATTTGATTGATCATCCTAATGCTGATCTAACTAAAATTATGACTTATATTCCTGGACCAGATTTTCCAACTGGTGCAATTTTACAAGGAAAAGATGAAATCAAAAAGGCCTATGAAACAGGTCGTGGCAAAGTAATCTTACGTTCAAAGACTTCAATTGAACAGTTAAAAGGTGGCAAACAACAAATTGTCATTCATGAAATTCCTTATGAGGTTAATAAAGCTGTGCTAGTGAAAAAAATGGATGAAATCCGTTTAAACAAGAAAATTGATGGTATCGCAGAAGTTCGTGATGAAACAGATCGGACTGGTTTGCAAATTGTTGTGGAATTGAAAAAAGATGTGAATGCAGAAGGTATTCTAAACTACCTATTTAAAAATACTGATTTACAAATCAATTATAATTTCAATATGGTTGCAATTGATAATATGACACCAAAACAAGTTGGCTTGGTTCATGTTTTAAAGAGCTATATTGGTCACCGCCAATCCGTTATTACTAAACGAAGCCAGTATGAATTGACTAAAGCTCGTAAACGTCAGCATATCGTCGAAGGTTTGGTTAAAGCTTTGTCGATTTTAGATGAAGTCATTGCAGCAATTCGCGGAAGTAAAGATAAAAAAGATGCCAAAAATAATTTAGTTGCCCAATTTGATTTTACCGAAGAACAAGCGGAAGCAATTGTGACTTTGCAATTGTATCGTTTAACCAATACGGATATCACACAATTAGAAAAAGAAGCTGAAGAGTTAGCAGCTAAGATCAAAGAATTACAATTAATCTTAAACAGTGATAAAGAACTTTTTAAAATAATGAAACAAGAACTACGTCAAATTAAGAAACAATATGGCAATGACCGTCTGACTAAAATTGAAGAAGAAATTTCTGAAATAAAAATTGAAACTGAAGTTTTAATCACACAAGAAGATGTCATAGTGACCTTAACAAAGGAAGGTTATTTGAAACGTAGTAGTATTCGGTCATATAATGCCTCACAAGTAAATGAACATGGCATGAAAGATGGCGATCAACTAATCTTTATTGATAAATTGAATACCTTGGACCATTTAATGATATTAACCAATCATGGCAATATGATCTATCGACCAATTCATGAAATTACTGATTTAAAATGGAAAGATGTTGGTGAACATATTTCACAAACAATCTCAAATTTATCAATCGATGAAGAAGTGGTAGCAGTATTTCCTTATAAAGAGATTGATGAGAATGCTGTTTTTATCTTTATGACAAGATCAGGCATGATTAAGCAAACGAAGATGTCTGAATTTTCTCCATGGCGTACCTATCGAAGTCGTTCAACCTTAGCAATGAAAATGAAAAACGCTGAAGATAAAGTTGTTTCAGCGATTTTAACCAATCAGAAAAATGACATGGACATCTTTACTGCTACCAACCGAGCTTTTGGATTGCGTTATCCATTAACTGAAGTTCCTTGTTTAGGTGCGAAAGCTGCTGGTGTGAAATCAGTTAACTTGAAAGAGGGCGATTTCATTGTTGGTGGTGCACTAGTCTTTTCTGAAGGGGATTCACCAATTACATTAATTAGTCAACGAGGTGCGGCAAAACGTATCTTGGCTCAAGAACTACCTCAACTTGGTCGTGCTAAACGAGGGTTAATGATTTTCAGAGAATTAAAGAAAAATCCTCATCGATTGGTTTATTTAACGGATCAGTCAATAGGGGAATTAAACATCACTAGTCAAAATGGCACTGAACACTCAATCGCGATTTCTGATATCGTCTTAAGTGATCGTATGTCGAACGGATCATTTGTGATAGATGAAAAAAATGAAGGTCAAGTATATAGTGTTTCATTAGTGAAGGAATTATCTGAAGAAAACAGTTAATCTGTAATACACAGATTGATGAAAACGGCTATCTGTATTAATACAGATAGCCGTTTTTTGTATCACATAATAACTGTTTCAAGAAAATTTGTTAAGAATTTTAAAAAGTAAATATGTTGCAAAAAGCTTGATATCAGCGTTTTGTTAACGATAACAAAAACCTCGGGAAAATATTGTGCAAACTGTTACAAGAAAACCTTGCAAACATTTAAAGATGTGTTATACTCTTTTTGTAGAGCTGTAGCAATTAAATAGTTGGATATTTCTAAGGAGGTCTCTTGAATGGGAACTGCAACAAACGAACTTAAAAAAATGAACAATCTTGAAAAAAGCGCATGGGATGGATTTAAAGGTCACTTATGGAAAACTGAAATTAATACACGTGACTTTATCCAAGCAAATTACACACCTTATGAAGGCGATGCATCTTTCTTAGCTGACCCTACTGACGCAACTGACAAATTATGGGGCAGATTACAACAATTACAAAAACAAGAACGTGAAAATGGCGGCGTATTAGACATGGAAGCTGATGTTGTTTCAGCTGCAAATGCTTATGGTGCTGGTTACATTGATGAAGATTTAAAAGACAAAGAAACAGTTGTTGGTTTACAAACTGACAAACCTTTAAAACGTGCATTTATGCCTTATGGTGGTATTAAAATGGCTGAAGAATCATTGAAAAGCTATGGCTATACTCCTAACCCTAAATATACTGAAATTTTTACAAAATACCATAAAACACATAACCAAGGTGTTTTTGATGTTTATACTCCAGAAATCAGAGCAGCTCGTCGTAATAAAATTATTACTGGCTTACCTGATACTTATGGTCGTGGACGTATCGTTGGTGACTATCGTCGTGTAGCATTATACGGAATTGATTACTTGATGGAACAAAAATTCCATGATCACGAAAATGTAACACATGGTCAATTCTCAGATGAAGATATTCGTCTAAGTGAAGAAATTACTGATCAATACAATGCGTTAAAACGTATGAAAGAAATGGCTGCAGCTTATGGCTACGATATTTCTCGTCCAGCTGAAAATGCTAAAGAAGCGGTTCAATGGACTTACTTTGGTTACTTAGCTGCAATCAAAGAACAAAATGGTGCGGCAATGTCAATTGGCCGAGTTTCAACTTTCTTGGATGTATATATCCAAAGAGATATCGAACGCGGATTAATGAATGAAGATCAAGCACAAGAATTAATTGACCATTTAGTAATGAAATTACGTATGGTGAAATTTGCTCGTATCCCTTCATACAATGAATTATTCTCTGGCGACCCAGTTTGGGCAACATTATCAATTGCTGGTATGGGTATGGACGGACGTACTTTAGTTACTAAAAACGATTTCCGTTTCTTACACACATTGGAAAACATGGGACCATCTCCAGAACCAAACTTGACTGTTCTTTATTCTTCACGTTTACCAGAAGGCTTTAAAGAATATGCAACTAAAGTTTCAATTGATACTTCTTCAATCCAATACGAAAACGATGATGTTATGCGTCCAGTATGGTTAGATGACTATGCAATTTGTTGCTGTGTGTCTGCCACTCAAACTGGTAAAGAAATGCAATTTTTCGGTGCTCGTGCTAACTTAGCAAAAGGTTTATTATATGCTATCAATGGCGGGGTTGATGAAAAATCTAAAACACAAGTAGGACCTGCTTATCAAGCAATCACTTCTGATGATGCTTTAGACTTTGATGAAGTAATGGCTAAATACGATGACATGATGGAATGGTTAGCTGGTATGTATGTAAATACTTTGAACATCATTCACTATATGCATGATCGCTATTTCTACGAAGCAGCTGAACTAGCTTTGATGGATACAAACTTAAAACGTACTTTCGCAACTGGTATCGCTGGATTCTCACACGTAGTAGACTCATTATCAGCAATTAAATACGCTAAAGTATATCCAGTTCGTGATGAAGATGGTATCGTTATTGACTACCGTACTGAAGGAGAATTCCCTAAATATGGTAACGACGATAGCCGTGCAGATGATTTAGCAGTTTGGTTACTTAAAACATTCATGGAAAAATTAGAACATTACAAAACTTACCGTGATTCTGAACCAACTACTTCAATCTTAACAATTACTTCAAACGTTGTTTACGGAAAAGCAACTGGTGCTTTACCTGATGGTCGTGCAGCTGGCGAACCTTTAGCTCCTGGTGCGAACCCATCTTACGGTGCGGAACAACATGGATTATTAGCTTCATTAAATTCATTAACTAAATTGCCTTACGAATATGCTTTAGACGGTATTTCAAATACTCAAAGTATCAATCCTGATGCTTTAGGTCATGATGAAGAAGAACGTATTACTAACTTGACAAGCGTATTAGATGGTTACTTTGACCAAGGCGCTCATCACTTAAACGTGAACGTATTTGGTAAAGAAAAATTAGTTGATGCAATGGAACACCCAGAAAAAGAAGAGTATGCAAACTTCACAATTCGTGTTTCTGGTTATGCTGTTAAATTTATCGACTTAACTCGTGAACAACAAATGGACGTTATTAGCCGGACTTTCCACGCTAAAATGTAATTTGGTTTCACAATAACTTTAAGCTACAAATGGGCGGATGGACGGAATGTCTATTCGCCTATTCATTTCTAAGGAGGAAAAATCTCATGACTACTGCAACTGAAACGGCTGTTTTAGGAAATGTTCACTCAATTGAAAGCTTTGGTTCTGTGGATGGACCTGGTGTACGTTTTATTGTCTTTTTACAAGGCTGTCAAATGCGTTGCCAATTTTGTCATAATCCAGATACTTGGAAAATTAATGACCCAAAGGCAAAAAAAAGAACAGCTGATGATGTATTGGATGAAGCCCTACATTATAAAAGCTATTGGGGAAAAAAAGGCGGTTTAACAGTCAGTGGCGGGGAACCTTTATTACAAATGGACTTTTTAATTGATTTATTTAAAAAGGCTAAGGAAAGAGGCGTAAACACCACCTTAGATACCTGTGGAAAACCATTTACGAGAGAAGAGCCATTTTTTTCTAAATTTGAAGAACTAATGAAATATACTGATTTAATCTTATTTGATGTGAAACATATTGATGAAAAGCAACATAAAATTCTAACCGGTCATAGTAATGAAAATATTTTGGGAATGGCTAGATATTTGTCTGAAATTAATAAGCCAGTTTGGATTCGCCATGTCCTAGTGCCAGAACGTAGTGACTATGATGAATTTTTAATTCGTTTAGATGAGTTTATCAAAACTCTGAACAATGTCGATAAAGTTGAAATTTTACCTTATCATACAATGGGTAAATATAAGTGGGAAGAATTAGGCTTTAAATATCCATTGGATGGGATTGAACCGCCAACTGATGACCGTGTTGAAAATGCCAAAAAATTATTGCATACGAGTGATTATAAAGGCTATTTGAACCGTTAATCTAAAAGAAAAGAGCAGGATTTTGTTGCTCTTTTCTTTTTTTTTGATATGATAAAAAAGAACTGATAAAAAGGAGCGATAAAATATGTCAAAAGTTTTAATTTTCGGACACCAAAATCCAGATACTGATGCTATTGGTGCTGCTTTAGCCTTTGCACATTTACAAAAAGAATTAGGTGTTGACGCGGAAGCAGTTGCGTTAGGCACACCAAATGAAGAAACTGAGTACGCGTTAAATCAATTTGGTTTGATTGCGCCACGAGTTGTTGAAAAAGTTGCTGGAGAAACGCAAGATGTCATGTTAGTTGACCATAACGAGTTTCAGCAAAGTGTTTCAGATATTGAAGAGGTGAATATTTTAGCGGTTGTTGACCATCACCGAATTGCTAACTTTCAAACAGCTAATCCTTTATACTACCGCGCCGAACCAGTCGGTTGTACTTCAACCATCGTATTGAAATTGTACAAAGAAAATAATGTGACCGTACCTAAAGAAATCGCTGGCATGATGCTTTCAGCAATTGTTTCAGATACTTTATTATTTAAATCTCCAACTTCAACTGAAGAAGATATGAAAGCCGCTAAAGAATTAGCAGCAATTGCTGATGTTGATTTAGAAAGTTATGGCTTAGAAATGTTAAAAGCTGGTACTAACTTAAGCACAAAAACTGAAGCAGAATTATTAGACTTAGATGCTAAAAGTTTCCCAATGGGAGACAAAACTATTCGAGTGGCACAAGTGAATACAGTAGATTTAGCAGAAGTTTTTGCTCGTCAAGAAGCATTGGAAGCAGCGATGATTGTCGAAAACACAAAAAATAAATATGATTTATTTGTTTTATTAGTAACGAATATTTTGAATTCTGATTCTGAGATCTTGATTGCCGGAGAGCCTAAAGAAAAAGTCGAAGTGGCTTTTAATACAAAATTAGAAAATAATCGAGCATTCCTACCAGGAGTTGTTTCTCGAAAAAAACAAGTTGTTCCCCAATTAACTGAAGCCTTTGAAAAATAATTTGACTTGGAGACTTTCATAAGAGAGTCTCCTTTTTTAGGAGTAAAAATGAAGATTATATCTAATGAAGAAAAACTAATAGAATATATAAAAAAACCAGAAATTATGACTCTACTTAATTATTTTGAAAAACAAGAAAATCCTGTGATCCTGCGAGAAATTAAAAATAATTTTCCTAGTATGCGGCATTTGGATCAATATTTAGATCGTTTGATTTCGTTTGAAATAATTTTTCGTAGAAATCGGCGCTATTATTTGCATATTCCTCAGTTAAAGGCGTATCCTTTGGTAGAAAGTTGGAACAAAATAAATCAATTGGCTGAAGAGACAGCAAAAGTAACGTTGATTTCTTTCTTAATCCAAAATTATTGGCAAGAAAAATATCCTGGCACTATAGCAGTTGATTTTAATTTGCCGGAGATAACGCAAATAGCAAATGAGGAATATCAACTGATAACAGTAAATGTGGAAAAAAGGAATGATTTTACAATTCCTAATTATTTTTCTTTTCAAACAGAAGATTATCCTGAATCATTTGAACAATTGGAAAAATTAATTGGTGATGTGAACCAAGAATTTTATTTTAATCAAGTTAGTACGGTTTTAGATTTTGTTTTGAAACAAAAGAAACCGCGGCGAGAAACTATTTATTCTCAAAGTTTAATTGTTACTGATTTGATTCAATTAGATCCAGTGCCCAAAATTTTAGTACCAGTTGTAGATGAAATTCCTGATTTACCAGAATTAGACGCTGAACTTAAAAAATTATCTGGGGATATTCGTTATTTTGCAATTCGTCGATTAATGAAAATACTAGTTCCAACATTAGGTTTTACTTATCTCATAAAGAAGGCGTAAATATGCAAAAAATTTTCAAGATATTAGTAGCAATTATTTCAGTTTTTAGTGTAACTGGAATGTTTTACTATTTTCAAATACGTTCAATAAATGGTGGCAACATATCTAAACAAAAAGGAATTAATTATAGTCAAACACCAACTGTTTTTATTCATGGCTATCAAGGAAATAGTTTTTCTTTTGGTCCGATGCTAAAAATTTTAAATGATGATCAATATGCGAAACGTGCTATGACAATTACAGTTGCTGAGGATGGTCAATTGACTGTAAAAGGGAATTTATCAAAGAAAGCAGATAATCCAACGATCATGTTACTTTTTTCAAATAATCGTGCTAGTGAGATTAAGCAAAGCCAGTGGATTTCTGATGCAATGCAATATTTATCCAAACAAGGCGTAAAAAAAGTGAATCTAGTTGCTCATTCAATGGGTGGTGTATCAGCTTTACGTTACCTTTTAGAATACGATCAAGGTCCTAAAGTAGAAAAGTTGGTGACGGTTGCTACGCCATATAATGATTTAGAAATCGCCGAAGATACTGATGAGGTATTTGCTGCAGAATTGACCGAGACGGGTCCTAGCCAAGAGACACCTATTTATCAATATTTTGACCAACAAATGAATAAATTGCCAAAAAACTTACAAGTTTTAAATATTGCTGGAAATAAAAAAGACGGGACTCAAAGTGATGGTGCGGTCTCACTGCATAGTGCATTTGCCTTACGCTATTTAATCTCGTCTCATGTAAAGAGTTATCAAGAATATACAATTACTGGTATTAAGGCAAGTCATTCTTGGATAACTAAAACAGCCGCATTTGAAAAAGAATTAATTAAATTTTTATGGCAAAAATGAGCTAGAGAATCTATCAAGGATTCTCTAGCTTTTTTCGTGTAAAATAACGATTGGTTTTTAATAGATGATGAAATGAAGTGTTTTTTTAGAAGAGAAAGTTTTCAATTCATTTTCATAAAGCTATTATTTTCTGCATATTTAAATCATTTTAGTAAAAAAAAACTATTTTAATTAGTATTTCGAGCGATCGTACGCATTTTTTTATGTTCTTATAAAAGAAGAGAAAGTTAAAAAAATAATGAAATAGAATTTTTATTTCAGATTTTTTTACAAGTATTTTTTGAGTAAAATAAGTAAATGAGGTGGCCTATGAAAGAGAAATCTGATGTTGAAGAAAAGCCGTTACTTGAAGCCAAACAGAATTTTTTGTCGGGGGAAAACTTTTATGCCCAACATTTTTTAGGCGCACACTTAAAAAATGATCAATACACATTTCGAGTATGGGCACCTAATGCACAAATGGTATTTTTGGTGGGTGACTTTAATGACTGGAATGATTCTATTCCTATGGAAAAAGATGCTTATGGTATTTGGGAAGTAACAACCGCTTTACCTAGTGAAGGTGATTTGTACAAATTCAAAGTTCGTCAAGCAAACGGTCGTGAGATTATGAAAATTGATCCTTTTGCAATCTTTTTTGAAAAAAGACCAGGTGATGCTGCAGTACTTCATACAGTACCTGAAAAAAAATGGAAAGATGGTCTTTGGCGCGGCAGAAACAAACGTGTAAATCATTTTAAACGACCAATGAATATCTATGAAGTTCATGCTAGCTCGTGGAAACATCACGAGGATGGTCAGCCGTATAATTTCGCTGAATTAACGGAAGAACTAGTGCCATATTTAGTGGAAATGAATTATACTCACGTGGAATTTATGCCATTGATGGAACATCCTTTAGGGATGAGCTGGGGTTATCAATTAATTGGTTATTTTGCATTAAGTTCATATTATGGTACACCAGAAGAATTCCAAAATTTTGTAGAAGCTTGTCATTTAAACAATATTGGCGTGCTAGTCGATTGGGTACCTGGGCATTTTTGTATTAATGATGATACATTGCCTTACTATGATGGAACGCCACAATTTGAATACCAGGATCCAGATCGGGCAAATAACGTTCGTTGGGGATCAATTAATTTTGATCTCGGCAAATCTGAAGTTCAAAGTTTCTTAATATCTAGTGCGATGTTTTGGATTGAGTTTTACCATATTGATGGTATTCGTGTAGATGCTGTTTCAAGCATGATTTATCGCGATTACGATGATGGTCCTTGGACACCCAATCATGAAGGCGGAAATCAAAATTTCGAAGGCTATTATTTCTTGCAAAAATTAAATGCAGTTATCAAATTAGCCCACCCAAATGTACTAATGATGGCTGAAGAAAGCTCTTCAGATACTCAAATTACTGGTTTAATTGAAACAGGTGCTTTAGGTTTCGATTACAAATGGAATATGGGGTGGATGAATGATATTTTACGCTTTTACGAAATGGATCCGCTATATCGTGGAGACAATTTTAATCTATTGACTTTTTCGTTTATGTACATGATGGATGAAAATTTCATTTTACCTTTGTCTCATGATGAAGTTGTTCATGGTAAGAAAAGTTTGATGCATAAAATGTGGGGAGATCGCTATAAGCAATTTGCTCAGCTGCGAAATTTGTTTACTTATTTTATGACTCATCCTGGGAAGAAGCTATTATTTATGGGTAGTGAATGGGGTCAATTTTTAGAATGGAAATATGATGAAGGCTTAGAATGGGTGGATTTAAAGGATTCTCTTAATCATTCCATGCAATTTTTCACTAGCCAGTTAAATCAGTTTTATAAAGACAATCCAGCGTTGTGGGAATTGGAAGAATCTTACGATACTATCGAGATTATTGACGCAGATAATACGAATGAAACAGTACTATCCTTTATCCGCAAAGGAAAACGTAAAAAGGACTTTTTAATTGTTATTTTAAATATGACTCCAGTAGAAAGACAAGGTTTTAGAATTGGCGTGCCTTATGCTGGCAGTTATGAAGAAGTTTGGAATACGGAAATGCTAGAGTTTGGTGGAACTTGGACGGAGCATAATCCAGTAGCAGAAAGTGATGAATATCATTTTAAAGATTATCAATCTTCAATTACTACGACGGTACCGGCTTTGGGGGCATTGATTTTAAAACCGTTAAAAGTAAATACACGGACAAAAAAATAAAAAAGGGGGATGGTGAAAGCTAATTTTTTCACCAACAAAGATTATGAAAACAGAAATCTTAGCAATGATCTTAGCCGGGGGAAAAGGCTCAAGATTAGGGAAATTGACACAACATATTGCAAAACCCGCTGTTCCGTTTGGTGGAAGGTATCGGATTATTGATTTTACTTTAAGTAATTGCGTGAATTCAGGAATAAATAATGTTGGTGTCGTGACACAATATCAACCACTTGCTTTAAATAGTCATATTGGGAATGGTTCAAGTTGGGGATTTGATGGACTGAATTCAGGGGTCACTATCTTACAACCATTTTCTAGTAATGACGGTAGTAAATGGTTTGAAGGTACTGCTCATGCAATCTATCAGAATATGGATTACATTGATCAAATGGATCCACAGTATGTCTTGATTTTATCAGGAGATCACATTTACAAAATGGATTATGAAGCAATGCTTGATGTGCATAAAGAAAATAATGCATCTTTATCTGTTGCCGTTATAGAAGTACCTATGGAAGAAGCTTCTCGTTTTGGAATTATGAATACAGATGAAAATAATCGAATTATTGAATTTGAAGAAAAACCAGAAGAACCAAAAAGTAATCTTGCATCGATGGGGATTTATATTTTCAACTGGTCTCGTTTACGAGATATGCTACTAAATAGTTACCAAAAAGATGATCATATGCTTGATTTTGGGAAACATGTTATTCCTGCTTATCTTGAATCTGGTGAAAATGTTTTTGCTTATCGATTCCAAGGTTACTGGAAAGATGTTGGTACAATTGATTCATTATGGGAATCAAATATGGAATTTATAGATCCTAATCACAGCTTAAATATTCGCGATAAAAATTGGCGAGTTCTAGCTAAAAATACAGTTTCACCACCGCATTTCTTAACTGAAACAGCCTTGGTTAAAGATTCTTTGATAGTCGACGGTTGTTATGTCGCAGGTGAAGTTGATCACAGTATCTTATCAAATGATGTTCAAGTAAAAGAAGGCGCTGTGATAAAGGATAGTTTTATTATGCCGGGAGCTACAATTGGTCGAAATGTAAAAATGAATCGTGCGATTGTTGGCGAAAAAGCTATTATTGGTGACAATGCAGTAATTGATGGGACAGATGAGATTGCTATAGTTGGCTATTCTGAAGTGATTGGAGTGAATGTTGATGAGAGCGAATAAAATAGCGGCGATTATTAGCGGCGTATATGAAAGCAAAGAATTACTACCTTTAACTGAAAATCGACCTTTATCTACTTTACCTTTTGATTGTAAATATCGTATTTTAGATTTTAGTCTTTCAAATGCTGTAAATGCCAATATTAAACAAGTTTATATGATCTTTAATCAGCATCAGACTAAGTCAGTATTTGATCATATTGGTGGAGGACGAGAATGGCATCTTGATAGTGTTGATAGCCGTTTTTTCATTAATTTTTATCAAGAATATTTACAGAAAAAAGCAGAAGGTTTACCATATTATGATGATGCGATTGATTTTTTAAATAAATCTAAGTCAGAGTACACTGTATTTATGGGTAACAGAATGCTGTGTAATATTGATATTGAATCTGTTTTGAAAATTCATCAACAAAAAGATGTCGACTTAACAGTGGTGTATAAAAAAATGTCGAAAGAATATATTTCTGCAAAAGACGTTATCTTAAAAATCGATGATGGACACGTTATTGGTTATGATCGTTTTGAAAATAATAGATTGGAAGATGAATTGCATAATTTGTCCATGACAATTTTTATCTGCCGAACAGATTGGTTGATCCGACAATTTCAAGAGGGTCAGCTAAATAATTCACCGGCTTCTATGCAAGAATTTTTAATGGATCGGATGAATCAAGTACGAACATCTGCATATGAATATACAGGATTTTTAAGTAATATTTTTGATGTCAAATCTTATTATGATGCGAATATGGCAATGCTAGATTCAAAAAAATTCAATTCATTGCTATACACTAGTCAAAAAATTTATACAAAGTTAAAAAATGAAGTTGCAACTTATTATGCGCCGACTTCAGTTGTTAATAATAGTCAGTTTGCAACGGGCTGTATTATTGAAGGAAAAGTTGAAAACTCGTTATTTTCAAGAAAAACCTTTGTCGCAAAAGATGCCGAAGTGTATGATAGTATTGTAATGGCCAATGTGAAAATTCAAGAAAATGCTTTCATAAAAAATGCAATCGTTGATAAAAATGTCATCATTGAGCCAGGTGTGAAGATTATCGGAACAGCTGAAAAACCAGTTGTTGTGAGGAAAAATGCCCATGTCTTAAACGATATCTATGGAGGCGAACATTGATGAAAGTTTTATTTGCGGCAGCTGAATGTGCTCCCTTTTTTAAATCAGGTGGATTAGGCGATGTAGCCGGTGCTTTACCGAAGGAATTAAAGAAAAAAGGGGTCGATATTAAAGTTGTGTTGCCGTTTTTTACTAAGATGGCTGAAAAATATCAAGATCAACTAGAAGATTTGCTTCATTTTGATGTATATGTTGGTTGGCGTAAACAATACTGCGGGGTAAAATATTTACAATTAAATGGAATAGATTATTACTTTCTTGATAATCTCTATTATTTCAATCGTGAAGAATTGTACGGATATTACGATGATGGTGAACGCTTTGCCTTTTTCCAATTAGCTTTGATTGAGATGATGGAAAAAATTAATTTCATTCCTGATGTTCTCCATGTGAATGATTATCATACCGCAATGGTGCCTTTCTTGTTAAAGGAAAAATATAATTGGATTTCGGCCTTCTCTGATATTCGCATCATTTTAACGATACACAATATCGAATTTCAAGGTCAGTTTGATAAACAAATTTTAGTCGACCTATTTGGGATGGGAACAGAACGTTATGATGACGGTACAATCAAATTCAATGATTGTTTGAATTTTATGAAAGCAGGAATTTTATATGCTGATCGAGTGACAACAGTTAGTCCATCTTACGCTAATGAAATCAAAACACCACAATTTTCATCAGGTTTAGATGTCATTTTACAGATGGAAAGTGGTAAATTAAGTGGCATATTAAATGGAATTGATACGGAGGTCTTTAATCCTGAAACGGATCCCGCAATCTTTGAAAAATTCAATATCGAAAATTTAGCTGAAAAGAAAAAGAATAAAACTGATTTACAAAAAGTAATGGGTCTGCCCATTCGTGAAGACGTCCCATTGATTGGTGTGGTCAGTCGTTTGACATATCAAAAAGGTTTCCATTTGGTTTTACAAGAATTAGAAAATTTACTTCAATTTGACGTGCAATTTGTATTAATTGGTACAGGTGATCCGAATTTCGAAGCTGGTTTTAGCTATATTGGTAGCAAGTATCCAGAAAAAGCTAGCATTAATATTGCTTTTGATGTGAACTTGGCGCAAAAAGTTTATGCCGGAGCAGATATGTTTTTAATGCCATCAGCTTTTGAGCCATGTGGATTATCACAAATGATTTCCATGCGTTATGGCACTTTGCCGATTGTTCATGAAGTAGGTGGATTAAAAGATACCGTAATCCCTTATAATCCAATCACTCAAGCAGGCACTGGATTTGGTTTTAATATTTTTGAATCCTATATTTTGATGAATACTTGTAAGCAAGCAATAGCTTTGTACCAAGATGAACCTGATATTTGGCAAAAATTGATGGTTAATGGTATGAAAACAGACTTTAGTTGGGACTTGTCTAGTCAGAAATATTTGGCATTGTATCAAGGCATGCAATAATTAATAAAACCAGAGTCTGCGGTTTACCGTGAGATTTTGGTTTTTCTTATAAATTCGTGAAGGTTGTGATAATTAATGAACAAAAAAGAATTTAAGGCAATATTTAAAAAGCGTTTAGCAGAAAAATACGCAATGGAAGTAGAGGATGCTACTGCTACAGAACTTTATCAAACGCTAGGTTCAATTATTACTGATAGTTATTCGCCGGATTGGTATCAAACTTGGCAAGATTATCGTAAACAAAAACAAAAACAGGTTTATTATTTCTCAATTGAATTTTTACCTGGGCAGATGTTAAAAAGTAATTTATTAAATATGGGTTGGTTAGATATTGTTGAAGACGCCTTAGCAGATATGAATATTGATTTAGCTGATTTGGCTGCTGTTGAACCAGATATGGCACTAGGAAATGGTGGACTAGGTCGGTTGGCCTCATGCTTTATGGATTCAATTGCTTCTCGTGGATTGCCAGGAAATGGTAATGGAATCCGTTATCAATATGGTTTATTTAAACAAAAATTTGTTGACGGTTATCAAGTAGAGCTACCAGACGAATGGTTAAATCAAGGGAATTTATGGGAAGTTCGCAAAGAAAGTAAAGCAGTTAATGTTCATTTTGGCGGACATGTTTGGATGAAAAAAATGCTAGATGGTAATTTAAAACCAGTTTACGAAGGTGGCTCTAAAGTTCGGGCAGTCCCTTATGATACTGGTATGGTCGGATATCAGAATCAAACGGTTAATACGATGCGCTTATGGTCGGTGGAAATTCCTGAAGAAGAGGAAGATCGTTATCGTAGTGTAGAAGAAAGACGCGCAGTTGAAGATTTAACCTCTGTATTGTATCCAGATGATTCTAATGAAGAAGGTCGAAATCTAAGATTAAGACAAGAATATTTCTTTGTTTCGGCTGGACTGCAAAGTATTTTACGTCATTATCTTCAATTACATGAACCAATTGATAAAATTAATCAATATGTGGCGATCCATATTAATGATACCCATCCAGCTATGTGTGTGGCAGAATTTATGCGTCTATTAGTTGATGAGCAAAATGTTCCTTGGGAAAAAGCTTGGGATTTAACAATTAAAGTGATGAGTTATACTAATCATACAATTATGGCTGAGGCTTTAGAAAAATGGTCAGTCGGTATGATGAAGGCTGTTTGTCCCCGAATCTATCAAATCATTGAAGAAATTGATCGTCGTTTCGTCGTAGAGACATCTTGGGTTCATGGTGAAGAATTAGTCAGTCGCACACGTATTATCCAAAATGATCAAGTTCATATGGCTCATTTAGCAATTATTGGTTCTCATTCAACTAACGGAGTGGCAAAACTCCATTCTGATTTGTTAAAATCTGTTGTGCTCCATGATTTTTATATTTTATATCCAGATCGTTTTAATAATAAAACTAATGGAATCGCACAACGTCGCTGGTCACAAATTGCTAACCCTAACATGAGTCGGGTTTTAGATAAGACTATTGGCACTTCTTGGCGTCAAAATTCTAATGATTTAAGATTACTGTTGAATTATCAGGATGATGATACTGCTTTGGATGCTTTAGCGGTTGCTAAACGAGAAAATAAAATTGAATTTGCTAATTATATTAAAGAGACAACCGGAATTACGGTGTCACCAGACGCGATTTTTGATGTACAAATAAAACGTCTGCATGCATATAAACGACAATTATTAAACTTGATGCATATTTTAAATATGTACTTTGATTTGAAAAATGATCCTACATTGGAAATTCCTGCCCGTGTATTTATTTTTGGAGCAAAAGCTGCGCCAAGTTATCATTATGCAAAAGCAATTATTAAGGTCATAAATGAAGTAGCAAAATTGATCAATAATGATCCAGCAATCAATGATAAAATAAAAATCGTCTTTTTAGAAAATTACAAAGTTTCTTTAGCTGAAAAAATTATTCCAGCAGCTGATGTTAGCGAACAAATTTCTCTCGCATCAAAAGAAGCTTCAGGAACTTCAAATATGAAACTGATGCTAAATGGTGCGGTCACAATTGCTACACTAGATGGGGCGAATGTGGAAATTAGAAATTTTGTCGGTGATGACAATATTGCTATTTTTGGCTTAACCGAGGAAGAAGTTTATCGTTATTACCAAGACAATAGTTATAATGCCGGTGATATTTATAATCAAAATGAAAAAATTCACCGGGTAGTCAATGCTTTTGTGGATGGTACCATTCCAAACATTTTATTTGAAGGACAAGAAATTTATGATTCGTTAATTAAATATAACGATGAATACTTTGTTTTACGAGATTTTGATTCTTATTTAGCTGCTCAAAAGACGATTGAGGTTGCTTATTTAGACACAAGACGCTGGCGTCAAGTGAGTTTACAGAACATTGCCAATGCTGGAAGTTTCTCAGCAGATGACACGGTTCAAAAATATGCGGACGACATTTGGCAGATTGAGCCATTATTTAGTCACAATGATGAACGAGGTACAACCCATGGTCAATATTTATTATAATGCTTGGCAGGAAAAGTATAAGCAGCCTTTTGGTGCGATTCCGATCAAACAAACAGTTCATTTCAACATCAACGTATCTGACTTTGCTAAAGCAAAAGTATATTTGGTGATTCGTGAAGAGGATAGTGCTAAGGGTGCAGAAACTTTCATGATGAATCAATTGGAAGAGGATTTGTTTCATTTTTGTTATCGTCTTGGTGAACAGGCTGGTTTGTATTTTTATTATTTCAAAATTGATTTGATCAATGAAAATAATCAAGTATCTACCTATTATTGTAGTTATGGCGAAGATGGTGGTGCAGGAAAAATTTATGATTCAAAAAATCAGATGCCAGAGTATCAACTGACTTGTTATGAGACAGCTGAGATTGCACCTGATTGGTATCAACAGGCAGTTTTTTATCAGATTTTTCCTGATCGTTTTAATAACGGTAATGAAAATGGCCAAGTAAATGCGCCTAAAAAAAATAGTTTTATATATGGAACTAAAGAAGATACGCCGATGTATATTCGAAATGAAAAAAATGAAATTTTAAGATGGGATTTCTACGGCGGTAACTTAAAAGGTATCCAAGCAAAAATTCCTTATTTACTGGAGTTAGGAATTAACGCTTTATATTTAAATCCGATTTTCGAAGCAACTAGTAATCACCGTTATGACACGAATGATTATTTTAAAATTGATCCAATGTTAGGAACAGAAAAAGATTTTGTGGAATTATTAGATGCTTTACATCAAGTCGGAATCCATATTATTTTAGATGGTGTCTTTTCCCATGTTGGTCGCAATAGCCGTTACTTTAATCAAGCCGGCATCTATGGTGAAGAAGTCGGTGCTAGCAGAAATCAACAAAGTCCTTATTATTCTTGGTTCCAATTTACTAAATATCCTGACGAATATCGTTCGTGGTGGGGTGTGGCAGATTTGCCGGAAGTAAATAAAGAAAATCCTAGTTTTCAGTCCTTTATTTATGGACCAAAGGGAGTCATAGATAAATGGACAGCGCTAGGTGTAGATGGTTGGCGTTTGGATGTTGCTGATGAATTAACGGATGATTTTATCGGCGGAATACGCCAACGCTTGAATACATTTAAAAATAAAATATTGATCGGTGAAGTCTGGGAAGATGCTTCTAACAAGATTGCTTATGAAAAAAGAAGGAAATATTTATTTGGTAATCATTTACAGTCAGTGATGAATTATCCTTTACGTCAACAGATTCTAGATATTTTAACAATGCAAAAAAAGATGAGTCAAATTACTAAGGAAATGGTAGAAATTCAAGCCAACTATCCGAAAGATTTTTACTACAATCAATTAAATAACCTTGGGACACATGATACAGAACGAATTTTTACAATGTTGAATCAATCAGAAGATGATTTAGATGTCGCCTGGGGATTATTATTCATGATGCCCGGTATCCCTTGTGTTTATTATGGTGATGAAGCTGGAGTAACCGGTGGAACAGATCCTGACAATCGAAAATATTTCCCATGGAATCACGTGAATCCAACGATTTATCAAGATTGTCATAAATGGATCAAACGCAGAAAGACACATAGCTCTCTTATGAATGGTGAATTCTATCCATTTTATACTGAAACAGAAGATGTCTTTGGTGTATTGCGTTTTAATCAAGAAGAATATAGTGCGTATATTGTGAATCGCGGAGAAAACGACAAGGTTCTGAGATTGGCTGATTTGATTAATCCACGCCAGTTTAATGGTAATTTGTCAATTCTAGAAAAATTATTTTCAGAAAAAGTAATTGAAGGTCATGCAAATTTATTTTTATCGATAAGAATATAAGATATTTTCTCTAATTTGTGCTAGAATTTAAGTACAAAATAAGATAGGATGAATGGCTATGAGTGATCAATCATTTGACGGAAAACGAGCACGTTTTCCTGCTTACGACGATGAATTAGGTGTAAAATTGCATAGTGAAAGCACAAAGGATAAATTTGAAGGTGGAATTAATTTAATTACTGATTTTCGTTTAGACGAGAAAACAGTATTTGAAAGAGAAATTAGCCGACCAACCAAAAGACGTCCCGTTCACACTGATGATAAACCAAAAAGAGAATTGGCAAAACATCGTCAAAATTTACCAGACTATGGTCCTATTGGAAGCGATCTGAAAAAACCTCGTTCACTTTTTGAAGAGGTACCAGAGAAGAATGACCATAAACTACGTTTCAAACCAGAGCAAAAAAATCTAGCGCAATTTGAGCCAACTTATGTTCCAGCTTCTTTGATTCCAGATGAGCCTGAAGATAAAATTTCTCAGAGAGAACTGTTAAATAGTATGTTAAAGGATCCAGAAAACTATATTTTATTAGCAGAAGATCGAGAAGTTCCTAACCAACCTTCGATCAAAAAGAATCAAATCCGAAAAGGTGGCCGCTTAGATCGTTCATTGCGAGGTATTTTACAAGAAGATAGTGATGCAGTTGAAAATACAAAATATTTTAAAGAATAAGAGCGGGAAATCGCCGCTCTTTTTTGAGGTGATAAGATGCAAAATCCATTTGAAGAAAAAATCAAACAACTGCGATCAGGTGAAATTGCCCAATTAGAAGTGAAACATGACGACTTTTTTATGTTTCGTGAAGCTTGGCAGCAACAAGAAGATCGGAAATTTTTCCGGGGCATTGCTGATTTGAATGGTAATATTATTTATGTCTATGATACAACTATAGTATAAAATAATGCGGTGGTGTTGGAATTGGTAGACAAGCAAGACTAAGGATCTTGTGGGCTTTGGCCCGTGTGAGTTCGAGTCTCATTCGCCGCACTAAAAAACACATTAGTAACATTGTTAAAGCAATGTTGCTAATGTGTTTTTTTTATTCTTTTCATGGAAAATCTGCGGAAAGATTTTTAAAGTACTGCTTTAATATTTAAAAATCATCCCAGCCATCATTATCAATTTCCTTATGATCATTCAATTCACGCTCTCTTTTTTCAAGCGCGATTCTTTTTGCTCGTAATTCTAATTGTCTTTCGCGTTCAGCAAGCTCAGCTTCTTCTGCGGCATGCTGTTTTCTTTGCCTCATCTTTGGAATATAGATAATTAGTCCAATGATGACTGCAATGATTAAAATAAATAACAAGTAAGGTGCAATCGTAATGAAGATTGAGCATAAAAATAGAAAGCCAATAACACTCCAACAACCGCAACCAGATTCTTCGGTAACAACATATTTTTTCCCCATCATTAAACTCCTTATAAAAATTTATTATGATACCAACCTTTATAAGTTATTATACTATTATCAACAATTCACTTAAAGAAGAAAATAAACACATCGAGAACTAATTTATAATAAAAAAGCTAGTAGATGATCATCTACTAGTTTTACCAAGTAAAGAAATCTTGTGGTGTAGTGGAATCTAAATACTCAATCAGTGCTTTTAACTCAAATAGTTTTCGCTGGCTACTTTCAATTGGAGTTAATTTTTGGTCTGAAAATTCTTCTAAGGAATACTGGATTACAAACGAGTCACGATCGGGAATAAAGACAACATAGCCAGGCATTAAGTAAGTTTTTTCTTGGTATTGAGCAAAAAAAGAATTACTTAAATCAAAATTTCCGTCTTGTACAAAGTGAAAATCCTCAGATAAAGGAACAGACCAACTCTTTAATGGTTGCCAAATAAACTCTTTTTCTCCAGTTAATTTCAAAATTTGATTGATTGTTAGGGTCATTTTTTCACTTTCCTTCTTGTTTATAGTTAATTTTATTTAATTGTTACAAAAATTCGAAATCTATCTGAAAAAGTATAGCACGAGCGCTGGGAGGGACAAAATAATTGAACCGATTACAATAAGTTAAATCAAAGGATTCTTGTCACTATCATTTCTTTAGGATAAAATAAAGAAAATGCGAATTTGCATATTTGGAGGAAATCATGGTAACGATTGGTGAAGCATTAAAGGAATTCCGTAAAGAGCGTGGTTTTACTCAAAAAGAGTTGTCACAGGATATCTGCTCGCAAAGTGTTTTAAGCCGCATCGAAAATGATGAAGAAATTCCTAATATTTTAGTTATTTCTCAATTAAGTCAACGTTTGGGTATCAGTGTGATTCAATTAATTGGTGACTTATTGCCTGAAGAATTACTGTTACGCAAATATTTTAATAAAATGTTTATGTATTTAAGGCAACAAGGCTATTTAGAAATCGAAGGTATTTTGGCTTTTTTAGAGGCTAGAAAGACGATTTATTTAGATAAGGATTTACAGTTACTATATTATTTTAAAGGTATTTGCAGTTATTATATTGATAATGATCCGAAAAAAGCATTAGAAAAAATCAAAAAAGGTTTGTCAGTTTTTTTTACCCATAAATCACAGGGCTATTTTGATCAAAAAATATTGTTATTATGCTTTGCTGGTAAGATGCAACAAATTCTTGGAAACTTTAGTGAAGCGGAACGTTTATATAGTGAAAGTTTTCAATTATATAAAACAATGATGGCAGATTATTCAGAGCGACTTGAGTTAGTCAATATTTTTACTAATTATGGAAACTTTCTGTTTGATAAAAAAAATCTTGATAAAGCGGAAAAGGTAATTGATGCAGGCTTAACCTGGAGTAAAAATCAACACAGCTATTATCAGTTGGCAGAAATGTTGATTTTAAAAATAAAAATATTGGATACCCGTGGTTTAACTAAAGAGAGTGAATATTTTAAAAAGATTTTGGCAAATATGAATTAATTCCAAGAATGGTGTAGACCATTCTTGACTTTTTTTTTCGGCTGGAGTATTTTTATTGAAAAGAGAGGAAGTTTGAAGATGAAAACATATATTTATGCTGACAAATTCTTTTTAAATTCTGGAGTGAAACCAGCAGGTTATTTAGAAATTACTGATGGCTTTTTTGGTAACTTTAGTCAAGAATTACCAGAAAAAGATGCAAAAGTAATTGACCAATCAGGCAAATGGATTGCACCAGGTTTAGTAGATACCCATATTCATGGTTATTTAAATCATGATGTTATGGATAATGATGCGGACGGTTTAAAAATCATGTCAGAAGCATTACTTTCTTGTGGCGTAACAAGTTTCTTGCCAACGACTTTAACTTCAACTAAAGAACGTTTAAAAGATGTAGCAGAAACGATTGGTAAAGTTCACGAAGATGTGCCTGGAGCAAAAATTCAAGGAATTTACTTCGAAGGACCATTTTTTACGGAAGAACATAAAGGTGCACAAAATCCCAGCTATTTTGGGGATCCAGATCTGCAAACATTTAATGAATGGCAAGAAGCTTCTGGTGGATTAATTAAAAAAATTGCTTTGGCTCCTGAACGTAAAGGCGTGAAAGAATTTGTTTCGGCTGTAACTGATGAAGGTGTAGTCGTTTCTTTAGGTCATTCCAATGCCACTTTAGAACAAGCACAAGAAGCCGTGGAAGCTGGAGCAAGTGTTTTTGTTCATGCATATAACGGTATGCGTGGTTTAGATCATCGTGAACCAGGAATGGTTGGTGCTTTAATGACTTTGGAGCATGTTTTTTCTGAATTGATTTGTGATGGTCACCATGTCCATCCGCAAGCAGCAGATTTATTGATGGAAAAAGTGGGTCATGACCATGTAGCTTTAATCACTGATTGTATGATGGCTGGCGGTATGCCAGATGGTAATTATAATTTAGGTGAGTTTCCTGTAGTGGTTAAAGATGGGACAGCGCGTTTAGACTCTGGCAATCTAGCTGGTAGCATTTTGAAATTAAAAGAAGCAATTAAAAATGTAGTCGAATGGAATATTGCGACGCCCGAAGAAGCAGTTATGATGGCTAGTTATGTACCTGCCGTTAGCTGTAAAATTGACGACCAATGCGGTATGATTAAAAAAGGACGTGCAGCTGATTTTATCGTTTTGGAACCTACGATGGATTTAGTTGCAACTTATTTAGATGGTGTAGAACGTTATCACGTATAGAAATTTTAAAACCTAGCCAATTTTGGTTAGGTTTTTTTTATGTTAAACTATCAAAAGGAGGGGAAAGTTATGGCTTATATAGATGTGATTGATGAAAGTAAACATTATAAAATGGGAGAAACGATTATTTCTGCCAATGATAAAATAAATTTTTCGATTGAACAAGGGGAAGTAGCAGTTATTCTTGGCCCAAGTGGTGCTGGGAAATCAACTGTCTTAAACATTTTAGGTGGTATGGATACTTGTGATGAGGGCCAAGTAATTATTGATGGTACAGATATCGCTACTTTTAATAATCAACAATTAACAACTTATCGACGTAATGATGTCGGTTTTGTTTTCCAATTTTATAATTTAGTTCCAAATTTGACGGCTAAAGAAAATGTTGAACTGGCTGCTCAGATTGTTCCTGACGCAATCGATGCGGCTGAAGTTTTGTCTTCAGTGGGATTGTCTGGTCGTTTGGATAATTTTCCTGCTCAACTATCTGGTGGAGAGCAACAACGGGTGACGATTGCTCGTGCCCTAGCTAAAAAACCTAAATTATTGCTATGTGATGAACCAACCGGGGCCTTAGATTATGAAACGGGAAAGCAAATTTTAAAAATTTTGCAAGATACTTCGAAGGAATTAGGAACGACAGTAGTCATAATTACCCATAATTCAGCGGTAGCACCGATGGCAGATCGGGTTATTCGGATTAATGATGCAAAAGTTCGTAGTGTTGAACTAAACGAAAATCCTCAATCAATTGAAGAAATTCAATGGTAGGAGGTTCAAAATGAAGAGTGCATTAGGGAAATCAAATTTACGAGAAATTTGGCAAACGAAAACAAGGTTTCTATCTATTTTAGGGATTATTTTTTTAGGGGTCGCTTTTTTTGTTGGTTTATCAGCCACTGGTCCAGACATGTTGGAAACAGCCAATCAATATTATAAAAAAAGTCAGTTAGCTGATGCTACTGTTTTATCTTCTACAGGACTAACCAAAACAGATGTAGCACTAACTAAAAAAAATAAAAATATTGCAGCAGTGGAAGGTCGCTATTTTCAAGATTTTTCGGTTGAAAAGGAAAATCAAGTGTTGCGACTGTATAGTTATCAAAAGCAAGATAAAATCAATCAACTGACCTTACTTGAAGGAAAACTTCCTATTAAAGATAATCAAATAGTTTTAGATGAAGTGGCTAAAAATCGTCATGGGTACAGAATTGGTGATCAGGTAACTATTAATCAAACCAATCAACAAATGACTCGAAATAAGTTTAAAGTTGTCGGTTTTGTAAAAAGTGCCCAATATATTGAAAATATTTCTCGTGGCAATACCAATGTTGGTAAAGGTTCTGTAGATTACTTTGGCTATACTAAAGAAAAAAATTTTAATCAGTCAGTCTATACTGAATTACTAGTTCGTTTTAAAAATTTAGAAAACGTTTCTGCCTATTCAAAGACGTATGATGATCGTTTAGAAAAAAATCTTAAGAAATTAAAGAAAGATTTTAAAGTAGAATCAGACAAAAGAATCACTGCGGTTAAAGAAGCACGACAAAATCAATTAGACAAAATGAAAGAACAAATTGCCTCACCAAATGATCAAGGCCAAATGGATCAAGCTCAAGCTAGTTTGTCTGCTGGACAATCAGAATACCAGCAAAAAACGGCGGAAGGTACCGCTCAAATTACTGAAAGAGAAACTTTACTAGCACAAATCCAAGCACAAATAACCGCAAAAGAACAAGAATTACAAACTGTCGAAACTTTAAATCAACAAAAAGATGAGGCCCGCCAAACGGTTTCTACTGTTAATGATCAGCTGAATCAAGTTACCCAACAATTATCGGAATTAAATCGAGAAAAATTGTTGCTTACTGAATCAAATAGTATCATTAATCAGGCACTACAAGGAGATAATAGCCATCTGAATCAATTAAATCAATTAGCAGAGGCTTTATCTAACAATCAGAAAGAAGCTATCATAAACACTTTAAAAGAGCCATCACAAGGGAACCTACAAAGCTTATTGAATAGCCAAAATGAACGCCTGTCTGAAATTAATCAGCAAACTGTTCAATTGAATCCACAGCAAAGTGCTTTAAGTGATCAGTTGAGTCAAGCGCAAGCAATCATTGATCAAAAAGGCATGTCGACCTTGCAACAAGAACAAACTAGAAAAGAAATTGAGCAATTAAAAGAATCTTTAGTGACTGGGACGCAACAATTAGAAAAAGGTAAGGCCGATTTAGCCGAAAGTCAACAAACGGCTGAAGCAGAATTAAATGATGCACAAAAATCTTTTTCTGGTTCTCAGCAGACAATGGCAGAAATAACTGCCCAAATCATTGAGGAAGAAACTGCTATTACTAATTTAGATACTATTGATTATGTTTATCAAGATCGAAATGATAATCCTGGTTATAGTGAATACCAAGATAATGCCAACCGTATCTCATCATTAGCGACCGTGTTTCCGATTATTTTCTTTTTAATTGCTGCTCTAGTAAGTCTGACGACAATGACTCGAATGGTCGAGGAAAAAAGAAGTGAATTGGGTACATTAAAAGCGTTAGGTTTTCGTAACCGCGAGATTGCGCAAAAATATATTTTATATGCTAGTCTAGCTAGTGGAATTGGAACAGTTCTAGGTTTGGCAGTTGGTTTTTATTTCTTACCAACAATTATTTTTAATGCCTATGGACAACTTTATAATTTAACCAATATGGTAACGCCATGGTATCTAAGTTACGGATTAATTGCTTTAATTGTAGCGCTGTTATGTTCGGTAGGATCAACGCTTTTTGTTTTACGTTACGATCTAAAAAGTACCCCTGCCAGTTTGATGCAACCAAAAGCACCAAAAAGCGGGAAAAGAATTTTATTAGAACGAATCACGCCGATTTGGTCACGACTGTCATTTATTCAAAAAGTCACGTTGAGAAATTTATTCAGATATAAACAGCGCATGCTGATGACGGTTATTGGAATTGCCGGGTGTATGTCAATGGTAGTGACCGGCTTTGGCTTACGGGATTCGATTGGTGATATTGTCAACATCCAATTTGATAAACTATGGCATTATCAGGCAATGGTTACTTTTGATGATGATATTTCGGATAACCAATTGACTGATTATCTGAAAGAATTGGAATCCGATAAAAATTATGAAAACCACTTATTGTTAGATAGTGAGACTTATACGGTTAGTAAATCGGGTGTAAACACGCAAGATGTAAATTTACGAGTACCAAAAGAAGTAAAAAGAGTGGATGACTTTATTGAATTTAATGATCGAACCACTGACACTCAGTATCAATTAAACAATCAAGGAGCAATTATCAATGAGAAATTAGCAAAACTTTTTGATCTCAAAGTGGGTAATAAACTTACAGTAAAAAATACGGATGGAAAAGAATTTAAGGTGAAAATTGCTAATATCACTGAAAATTATGTCGGACATTTTATTTATCTAACACCAACATATTATCAGAAAATTTTTGATGAAAAACCGAAATATAATACCGATTTGGTTAATTTCAAAAAGGATGTCAGTCATAAAAAAGAAGATAGCTTTGGTCAGAAATTAATGGGTAAAAACGGTGTGGTAAATGTTACTTTCACTTCTCGTTCTCAAAATGCTTTGCGAGATACTGTGAATAGTTTGAATATTATCATGTGGGTATTGATTGTCTCTGCTGGATTATTGGCTTTCATTGTTTTATATAATTTAACCAATATTAATATTTCCGAACGAATACGAGAATTATCGACGATTAAAGTTTTGGGATTTTATGATAAGGAAGTAGTTGCTTATGTTTATCGGGAAAATATTTTGTTAACGCTGATGGGAATTCTTTTTGGCTTACTGTTAGGAAAAATTGAACATCATTATATTTTACAGACAGTCGAAGTAGATATAACGATGTTTTCACCTATCATTCAACCGTTAAGCTATCTGTATGCCAGCGGGATCACTTTATTATTTGCGATAATAGTCGGTGTAATCATGTATTTCAAACTTAAAAAAATTGATATGATAGAAGCCTTAAAAGCCAGCGATTAAAAAAAAAGACAGAACCAAAAAATTTATTTTTTAGGTTCTGTCTCTTTTATTTTTTTTTGGACTTCTGTTAGCATTTTAGTTAAATCAGCTTCTTTTTGTTTGAGGACTTGTAAATCTTCTTCAATTTCTTTTTCTTTTTCATCGCGATTAGGCGAGATAGTGACATTTAAAGCCAATGCAATCAATGTACCAATGAAAGTATCTAATACGCGGTTCAACGCATAGAGGGCTGATTCTCCTTCTGGAATACTTAAAGCAATTAACAGCATTGTGGCAATTGCAGAAATGATACCAGTATTATTATTTAAGCCATCAGAAATAACAATTACTAAGATGACTAAAAGAGGTAACAGAAAGATATCAAAATAAATATTTTCTCGAAAGAAAGACTGAATGTAATAATAGACGAGGGCTAATAAGCCACCTAAAGAATTACCTAAGACTCTGGAACGTCCGAAAGAAACACTTGTATTTAAATCTTGCCTCAATGAAAAAACAGCGGCTAAAGCAGCAATCAAGGGGGTACCACGATTAGTAAATTCAAATAAAGCGATACAAATCATTACAGCTAGTGCTGTTTTGATTGTGCGCATCCCTAAACGAAAACGACCGATTTGCATAATACTCCCTCCTATAATTATAGTTTAACCAATTTACTAGAAAAAAGCGAAAACGTAAGGGGCGTAAGATAAGCAAAGAAGGACCTCACGTTTTAGCTTAAGAGACTAATTATTTTCCCAATGTTGGCGCATTTGATCCAATAAGTCGATAACATCTTTAGTATAGAAAAGTGATTGATTTGTTTTTTTGTTAACTATCATGTCAGTCATATTCTTGATTTCATAATTCATGGCTTGATTGCTATCACCAACTTCGATAAATTCGTGGGTACCATCATTGAAAAATATTTCGGCTTTGTTTGCGCGGGGATAATCATCTACAGTAATATAACCATTTTCAAAGGCGACAATCCCTTTTTTGGGCATCTTAGCTTGAAAAGTTAAAGTAACAGCCGCTAATTCATTTTTATTATTTTGTAAAATCGTCACAGATTGTTCATCAACACCTGTTTCAAAAGGAACCATTGTTGAAGCAATCACTTGTGGTTGGGCAGTCATAAACCAACGTGCAAAGGAAACAGCATAGGTGCCAATATCTAATAAGGCGCCACCAGCTAAATCAGGGTTAAAGAAACGATTTTTTGGATCAGGTTCTTTGTAGCTGCCAAAAGGTGCCTGAATCATTTTTAATTTTCCTAACTTATTTGTATCTATCAAGCGATGTAATTCGTGATATAATGGCATATTGAAGATGGTCATTGCCTCAGCTAGAATTAAATGATTTTTTTCAGCTAAGACCATCGCTTCTTTTAGTTCAGCACTATCCATCGTAATAGCTTTTTCAGCTAATACATGTTTACCGGCGTTTAAAGCCTTTAAAATGTGTTCATGATGTTGACGATTTGGTACTGCAACATAGATAATGGAAATATCAGGATCGGCTAATAATTCATCATAGCTGCCATATGCTTTTGACAAATTATATTTTTTTGCAAAGGCCTCAGCTTTATCTAAGCTTCTTGAAGCACAGGCTGTTAGTTGACTATCTTCTTGATGGAAAGATTCAGCAAAATCGTTAGCAATACCGCCTAATCCGATAATGCCCCATTGTATTTTTGACATAAAAACAACTCCTTTTTTTAAGTATAGCAATAATTCTTAAATTATTTCAATCAATTAAGTAAAGGACTAGGCAATTTTGAAAATTTCAGTAAAATAGATGTGGAGGAAAGAAAAAATGAATCAAGTATATTTAGATTTAGTGTTGAATGCAATTATTGAACAATACCGTAGCGAAAAAGTTTTTTATGAGGAAATACTGGGTGCGGATGAAGCGAGTTGGTTAGCTTTTAAGCAAGGTGAGTATACTTTTTCAGCTGAAACCAATCAAAAAATTAAAAATTTATTTAGTGATTATGAATGGATGCTGAGCCAAAAAGTAATTCGTCAAGCCATTTTATTTCCTGAAAAACGCCATACAGCCGTAGCTGAATATCGTGAAATGAAGACGATTGTAGCAAGGAAATGGATTGCTAGTGGTGTGGCAGAAGTCTCTCTTATTCCTCATAAAAATGGGGAAAAACAAACAGCACGAGATTTTATCGATTTGAGAGTATCGATTGATTATCAAACTTGGGGATATAATGATATTTTAAGTTTCCGTTTGCCTGCGCATATGCAAAGTCAAATTGAGACTGCACAAAAACAAACAGCCTTATTAGATTGGGTCAATGAAAACTTGACTGAAGCTTATACGTCATCTTAATAAGGTAGACAACCATGAGAGGATTTTTTTAGTTGAAACAATTATTAGGTATTTTATCAGTTATTGTCATGTTCGGCATGGCGGGCTACTCAATTTTTTTCAGTACCAGCCCAGCTATTTCTGAAAACCAAACCGAAAGCACACAATCCAGTACGCAAAATTCTGAAGCAAAAAAAACAGCGGTTCAAAAGGAATTCCCTGATTTAAAAGCCAGTGATTGGAATATGGTCTTAGTGGGTCCTTCTAATAAAATTGCTAGCGAGGTGGCTGAAGATCAGTTAACAACGTTATCTGATAATTCTCATCAATTAGATAGTAGAGTAGCTGATGCTTATGAACAATTTTCTAATGCTGCAACAGAAGCTGGTTATCCGTTGGTAGTTGTTTCTGCCTTCCGGTCAGTTGCAACACAAGAACAAGTTTTTAATGCTAATGTTCAGACGCTCGAGGCACAAGGGTATAGTGCAGAAGATGCAAATACTGAAACTAAAAAAACAATTACTGAGCCTGGATTCAGTGAACATCACACAGGGTTAGCTATTGATGTTGTTGATCAAAGTTGGTACAACAATTACAGTACAACAGTTTTAGATTCTGCTTATGGTGAACAACCAGGCGCCCAATGGATTGCTGAAAATGCACCCAAGTATGGATTTATTATTCGCTACCCTGAAGGAGAAGAAGCTGTAACTGGTATTACTTATGAACCATGGCATCTTCGATATGTTGGAGTAAATGAAGCCGAATATATTAGTGAGCGTAATATGACCTTTGAAGCCTTTCTAAATCAATTGAACGGAAATTAAGGAGAAATTATGCCAAGAAAAAAACTAAAAAAACGCAAACTAACTATCTCAACGCCTCTAATTGTTTTGGGGGCGTTGATGATTGGTCTAGCCGGCGTTTTTTCTTTCTATATTTTACCAAGCCTGAATAGATATGAGAGTCAAACCAATATTGAGAATATGAGTCATGATGAATTTATTCAGACTTTGGAACCCCACGCAAAGCAATTACAACAAAGTTATGGTATTCTACCAAGTATTATTTTGGGACAGGCAATTTTAGAGTCAAACTGGGGGCAGTCAACTTTAGCCAGTCAATATTATAATTTATTTGGCATAAAATCATCTGGTAACCAATCAAGTATCCATTTGGAAACACAAGAATATGTCAACGACCAATGGATTACCATCCAAGGGAATTTTCGTGTATATCAATCTTGGGAAGAATCAATGGATGATCATACCTTATTATTTGTGAATGGAACAGATTGGAACAGTGATTTATATAAAAATGTGTTAAGTGCTACTAATTATCAAGAAGCGGCGACAGCGCTACAAACTGCGGGTTACGCTACTGATCCCGATTACGCCCAAAAAGTAATTAATGTTATTGAGACCTATCAGTTGAACCAGTACGACTAAACATATTAGAATGAATTTAGAGAAGTACTGGGAAGGAATGATGAAAATGGACGCACCAGAAATTATGACAGATTTAAAACAAGATATTGTTCGGGTACCAAAAGTTATCAAAGAAGCATCTGGAATTATTTTCTTTGGGAAGAGAATACGTTCAATTATTTTTACGACTGATATTGCCATAATCAGAAATACAGACGCGGAGGCGGTCATCGCTGTGTATCCTTTTACACCACATCCAGCAATCACCAAAAGTATTATTGAGGCTGCAGATATCCCAGTTTTTTCTGGCATTGGTGGGGGCTTAACTCATGGGCAAAGATCAGCGTATATGGCTTTGTTTGCGGAAGCGCAAGGTAGTCTTGGAGTAGTTGTAAACGGACCGACGCCAGTTGAAACAATTGCTGAGGTCAACAACGTTATTGATATTCCAATCATCAGTACGGTTACTTCAATTCATTCAAAAATTGACGAAAAACTAGCAGCAGGTGTAAAAGTTATCAATATTTCTGCGGCTAAAGATACGGTTGAAACAGTTAAATATTTCCGAGAGAATTATCCTGATTTGCCAATTATTGCCACTGGTGGCCCCGATGAAGAAACGATTCAAAAAACAATTGAAGCTGGGGCGAATGCCATAACATATACGCCACCTTCAAATGGAGAATTGTTTAGTTCGAAAATGAAAAAATATCGGAAGCAAGAAGAATCAGAAAAATAAAGGTGAAGACCATTTCAAATGAATGAAGTGGTCTTTTTTATATTCAATTTCATTTTATCATCTAGTATAATAAAAAAAAGAGGTGTGTTTATGAAAAAGAAAAAAAGACAAGTAACAGATTTAGAGACGATCAAAGAATTTGTCGCTGAAACCCAAGTTGCAAGATTAGCTTTTTTCGATGAAGAATATCCTTATATTGTGCCAGTAAATTTTGCTGAAAAATGGCAGGAAGATCAGCTTATTTTGTATATTCATGGAGCTAAAGATGGGAAAAAAATTGATTTAATTAAGAAAAATCCAAAGGTAGCTATTGAAATGGATGGGAAGCATGAATTGATTGCAACTGGTAGAAATGCAGCTGGTTATTCTTATGCTTATCAAAGTTTAATTGGTTTTGGTGAGGTGGAAATTATCGAAGAGTTAGCTGAAAAACGTCAAGCGCTGGAAGATTTGATGGCTCACGCAGCTCCGATGGCTGAATATGATGAAATTCCAGAAAAAATGATTAAAATTACCGGTATTTTAAAAATAACTTTAAATAGCTATACAATGAAACAAAATCCACCAAAAAAGACGTCTAATTAGACGTCTTTTTTCTGATTGATAGGCGATAACCCTCAAAATATTCTGGTTTATTTCGGCTAGCAAACCAAGCGTAAATCCCCATAATCAAAGCACCAATTGTGTTGGTTAATAAATCTCCCATCGTATCCATCAAAGCAGCCCGACCAACTAAAAGCGTTCCTCCAGAAGTCGCATAGCGTTGCAAATTCATATTTGCGACAGTGTCACAGAGAAATTCCCAAAACTCCCAAAAAACACCACAAGTTCCGGCAAAAGCAAAACCAAACAATAAAAATAGCCATGGAGAAGTTTTGTTAATGCTAGCATTTTTCATCAAGATACCGATTAATCCGTACCCTAAGGCAGTCAACACCATGGGGCTAACGGCATGTAAAATTTTATCCCAAAAAGAAATGATTGAAATCATGTGGAGAGAAGTTCCTAGAAAGACTGATATTATTAAGAAAAACCAGTAGAAATAAACAATTTTATCTGGAATAACAATTTTCAATAATTTATTAGCGATTTCCGGTAGAAAAATTAAGACAATTCCGGCAAGACATTCAATCAAAAAGATAATTCCTTGTTTTGTTGAGTATTTACTAATAAAAAATTCATAGAGATTATAAATAAAGCAGAGTGTTCCAAAGGCTACTAATCCTAATTGCATTTTACGATAAGTCATTAATTTCACCAGTTTCTAAAAATTTTTGAATTCCATGAAGAAAGTCTTCTTCGTTATTGGTTATTTGACCATTTAATTTCACTAAACCAGCGGTAAAAAGATTCAAATAATGAAATTGATTTTCGGCTGTTTCTTGTAAAGCAGCTAATTTTTTCTGGTTATCCGCACCTTGTTGGCGCGTATCAGAATACAATCCAATTACTGGAATTTCTTTCGCAAAAGCAATACCAATCTCTGATGCTACACCGGGATCAATTACTAAACCGTCCAAAATAGCAATTAATAAATCACTTTTTAACACTTCATCAGCATCTGCTTGAGCAATCATCTTGCTATCAGCATAAGCGGATTTTTCATTAATATCGCCATTTTCTTGAGGAAGATAAACTGTCACTTGGTGATTTAATTGACGAATTTTTTTCACCAAATAAGCATTGTACCGCAAATCGCTATTGGCAAACATTGGTGCTGCAAAATAAATATGTTTAGAAATAGTCACTAAAATACGCCTCCATATCAGGTAATGTTGTTTCTAAGAGTGAGATGGCTTTTTTATCAGCTTCTAAGCGCTCGATTCGTGCCAAATAAGAAGCTCTGCGATAATTCATCATCATGCAAGTTAAAGTCTGAATATCTAGTTTAACTTTTTGACCTTTTGGCTGATCTGTTACAGTCAATCGTTCGTTTTCGTCCCAGCTTAAAGCAAAAATACCATTGTTCCATTCCGCTGCTGGATCACTGACTTCAAAATAAAAATCAGCGACTGGTTTGAAAAACGGATAAGCCATTAAAAATTCTTTCACATCGACAATGCGAGCCATAAAGTAAGGTGCAATGGTTTCGGTTATTTCGCTATCGTCTAATAAAAATGATAATGGTTCGTTTTTAAAAATATCTCCTTGCACCCAGTAAATCATTGAAAAATGCGCACTGATAAAATTCCACAAACCATTTCTTGCTGCTTGATTTAAATAATACATCTCTTTAATATGAAATACTTCTTCTTCAATCCAATAAAACATCACACCCATTGGCTGCTGCTTTTGATCATAATAAATCGCAGCTGTTCGTTCTTCTTGATTTTCAAAGCGCCAGTATTCATCCCAGTTTAACGGTTTACGGATCATTGCGCCATGATTTTGCAATGCGAATTCATTATAAACTTTATAAACATCTGGATCATCGACATCTTTTCGTTCAACAATTCCTGGTACATCAACCGTTTTAGGTAATTGCGTATCACGAATTTTAAAGGAAAGTTTATCAGACATAATTTCCCAACCTTTACGACGATAGTAAGGGATGTTATAAGGATATAAATAAGAAATCCATTGTTTGTCTTTTCGCATTTCTTTAAGAGCTAGTGAAATTAGGTCTTTCATTAAACCATGATTGGCATATTCAGGATAAGTACCCACGCCAGTGACACCACCCATTTCGAAAACTTTGCCGTGAATATTTACTTGGCAAGGATAGATAGCAATCTGTGAGATTAATTGATCACCATTAAACCAACCAAAAACTTTTGATTGCTCTAATACTGGTTTTTTTGCTCGAACCATTTCTCTTTTATTTTCGTAACCGCTGCTTTCAATATCACTTTCGGTGACTTGAAAAACATAACTCAATAATTCGTCATATTGGGCTAAGTGTTCTTGTCCAACTTTTTTCAAAACTAATTCTCGATTAAAATCATTGTCCATTCTTTCATCTCCAATTGTTTATTACAGAACTAGTATAGCAAAACCAGCATTATTTTTCTCTTTTTAAAGCAGTTCGGGGAAAAGACTTTTTTTTATCGGTATTGGTTGGTATAATTGAAATTGCTGACTAAAGGAAATGAGGAACTATTTATGAATATAGAAGAAATGAAAGCACGGCAAGAGAAGATACGTAATTTCTCAATCATTGCCCATATTGACCATGGGAAATCTACCTTGGCCGATCGAATTTTAGAGCAAACCAATACAGTGAGCTCTCGTGAAATGCAAGATCAATTATTAGATTCAATGGATCTTGAAAGAGAACGTGGCATTACGATTAAATTGAATGCTGTTGAATTGCACTATACTGCAAATGATGGAGAAGATTATATATTCCATTTAATTGATACACCGGGACATGTCGATTTTACATATGAAGTATCGCGCTCACTAGCTGCTTGTGAAGGTGCGGTGTTAGTAGTAGATGCGGCTCAAGGAATTGAGGCCCAAACTTTAGCAAATGTTTATTTGGCGCTTGATAATGATTTGGAAATCGTTCCAGTAATTAATAAGATTGATTTACCTGCTGCTGATCCTGAACGTGTTCGTAAAGAAATTGAAGATGTCATTGGTATTGATGCCGAAGATGCAGTGTTAGCCAGTGCAAAAACAGGAATTGGAATCGATGAAATTTTAGAACAAATCGTATCCATCGTTCCTGCTCCAAACGGAGACTTAAATGCACCGTTGAAGGCTTTAATCTTTGATTCAGTTTATGATTCTTATCGTGGTGTTGTTTTAAATGTCCGCATCAACGACGGTATCGTTAGACCAGGCGATCGTATTCAATTAATGAGTAACGGTAAAACTTTTGAAGTCACAGAAGTCGGGGTCTTTTCACCAAAAGCGGTTCAACGAGATTATTTAATGGTAGGGGATGTAGGTTATATTACAGCGGCAATTAAATCCGTTCAAGATACGCGGGTAGGGGACACTGTAACTTTAGCAGAAAATCCTGCTGAAGAAGCTTTACCTGGGTACCGTAAGATGAACCCAATGGTTTATTGTGGACTATATCCAATCGATACTTCTCGTTATAATGATTTACGAGAAGCTTTAGAAAAATTGCAACTAAATGATGCAGCTTTACAATTTGAACCAGAAACGTCCCAAGCATTAGGATTTGGATTCCGTTGCGGATTTTTAGGCTTACTTCATATGGATGTTGTGCAAGAACGTTTAGAACGAGAATTTAATTTAGAATTGATTACGACAGCACCATCAGTAATTTATCATGTTAATCAAACTGATGGTACACAAATTGTCGTGGATAATCCAGCAGAATTTCCAGACCCATCAAAAATTCAAAATGTTGAAGAACCTTTTGTGAAAGCCAATATCATGGTACCAAATGATTATGTTGGTGCAGTGATGGACCTCTCTCAAAGAAAACGGGGAGAATTCGTTACGATGGATTATCTAGATGATTATCGCGTAAACGTGGTTTACAACATTCCTTTATCAGAAATTGTTTTTGATTTCTTTGATAAACTAAAATCCAGCACAAAAGGTTACGCGTCACTAGATTACGAAATGTCTGGTTATCGCGAAAGCCGCTTAGTAAAAATGGATATCTTATTAAATGCTGAAAAAGTCGATGCCCTGAGCTTTATTGTCCATCGAGAATTTGCTCAAGAACGTGGAAAAGCTATCGTTGATAAACTAAAAGCATTGATCCCTCGTCAACAATTTGAAGTACCCATCCAAGCAGCAATTGGGACAAAAATTGTTGCCCGTACAGATATCAAAGCTTTACGTAAAAACGTATTAGCAAAATGTTACGGCGGGGATGTCTCTCGTAAGCGTAAATTATTAGAGAAACAAAAAGAAGGTAAAAAACGAATGAAACAAATTGGTTCAGTGGAAGTCCCTCAGGAAGCGTTCATGGCTGTCTTGAAAATGGATGAGGATCAACCGAAGAAATAAAATTTTTAAAATGAAAATCCTATTAAATCAGCTTTTTTAAGTTACTAAAAAATGAATAAATGTTTTTAAATTGACTTAATGCTGTCGATTCAGCTGTCGCTAGCATTAGGTTGTAACAAAAATGAACATTTTCGTGTTGGGGTTTTTATTTTCATAAGGTACGAGTAGAGCATCTTCTTTTGGAGATGCTCTTTTTTTCTTTACTAAATCAGAAGGAACAGCTAAATAGTAGGGAAATAAATATTCAAAAGGATAAAAATTAGCTAAAATAACAAATATCAATTGTTTAACAATAGCAAAATATGATTGACGGATAACCAATACTTCAGATGAAAAAACCGTCTTATTAATACATTGTAAATTAAGACAGATATATATAATAAAGATAAAATTATTGAATTGTCCAGTAACTGTTCTTTCTGGTCGAGGTTAATTAGATGTATCTTTTTTTAAAAATATCCACTACTGACACTGTCTTTTTAAAGAATTTAAATACATAAAAAAACTGTAGACTTTATCCAAATTTTGGATTTTTGCCTACAGTCTGGAATAGACTATCGATAACTCGTTTCTTCTTTTACAAATTATTTTCCATAAAAAGCAACACCTTCATTTTGCCAATCAAGTCTTAATAAATGATCTCTTTCTTCTACATTACTGGTGTAATGATGATTGAAAGCCGTCTGATTTTTATTATAGACACGATAAATTGGTTGTCCATTACTCTCGGCAGAATAAAAAGCTATACCCTCTTGACGCCACCCGATATTACCTAGTTGATTGTATTCATCTTTGTTGGCAGTATAAAAATGCTCTCCAGAATTTGGATTGTACAAACGCCAAACCTCTTTTCCTGAAGTGGGTGTCATCCATGCATTTTTTTCGTCATGCCAGCCTATAGAAATCAAATGATTTTTTTCTTTTGTTGATAAAGTATAAAAATGTTCCCCAGTGTTTGGATTATACAAACGGTAAAGATTTTGACCATTGCTGGTAATTTTTACAGTTATCTCTTTTTTTATTTCTTCATTGAAAAGAATAGTCAAATTATAATCACCAGTCGCCGTATTTTCTTGAGTATCAATCAAACCTGTTTCATCAATTGTTGCACTCGGATTATTCGTTAAATCAGCTGTTTTTGATACTAATTGATACTTAATTTGATTCGTAATCCAAGAATCAGTGATTGGTTTCTGATTGCCATCTAGAATTTCTGAGTTAATGGATAATTGATTACCTTGACTAATTTCAAGTTCGTTGTTAAGAATACTAATTTTTTCCGGTCGCGGATGACTGATGATTGTTACAGTAGGTTGAAGATTTTTTGGATTCTTGATAGTCACATCTGAATTTTCAATTTCACCAGTAAAAGTATACTTTCCAGGGACTTTTTCATCATAATTTTTTGTATCCCATTTTGAAACGGATACTTCTTGTTGACGACCATCATCTAAAGTCATAGTAACGTTTTTTGGTAAATTCAATGTATCTACGGTTTGACCAGTTAAGATATGTTGTTCAGTTTGATTGAAAGAACTGATATTTCTGCTAAGCACTTTGTCTAAAAATGCTTGTAAAGTCTGCGTATATAATTCTGGATCTGCTTCGTAAGAGGCCGCGTGTTCAGCTCCTTCGACTGTTAACAATTCTTTGTATCCTTGACTTTTTGCATATAATTCTTCAGCAACACTGACGGGTGTCCCTGTATCTGCGCGACCATGAATGAAAAGTTTTGGAATGCTATTTTGTAAACTATCAATCGGTGCAATTTCCTCCAGCCTAAATCCTAAAAGTGCTTTCGTTCGTCTACTTACTTGTTCCGCTAATTGTTCAGGGTCAATAAAATCTAAGAATGGAAATTGCTCAAAAACTTCATCAAAACCACTAGTATCACCGTTGAATAAAACATCATATCCGCTGTCTTCGATATAAGCTGCTACATTTGGGTGAGGATTTTTTTGTGACATCATTGTTACAGAAGCACCCATTGATAGTCCCATCAGAATAATTCTTTGATCTGAACTAGTTTGATTTACTTCGTTATCAATCCATAGATTCAAGTCATCTTGTTCATAATAACCAAATGACAAATATTTCCCTTCACTGCCATTCAATCCTCGACTGGAGATAATCAAAACATTGAAGCCGTCTTCCGCAAAAATTTTAGCTTGTCGGATTAAATCATTCCAGTTTGCTCTGTAGCCATGATGCAAAATGGCTGTGGTATCAGATTTGTTGTCAATGTAACGACCAGTCAATTTGATTGGATGTGTTACCTGATTGCCTGAACTATCGTGATAAGTTTCAGTTGTTTCAATCGTTCTGATACTAATATTGTCTAAGCTTTGATACCAATTTTTGGTATACCAATCACGACTCCCTTCCTCTGGATTTTCTGAAATCTCAATATTTTCATTAAAGTTTAAAATTGGATTATCTGCTAAAAAAACAAAATTTATCACTAAGTCAATAAGTGCATCAGGCAATTGTCCATCTGCCGTTAAAGGCACGTTGTCACCTTTTACTCCGGCTTGCTCTAATTCTTGCTTCAATTCATTCATTTTTTGTTCTGAATTCACATCTGCTTTTTCATCAGCAAAAGTCTGACTACTGTACGCTGTTTGTAAACTTAAAAAACAACATGCAATCAGCAATAAACCAATATTTCTTTTCATCAAATCTACTCCTTACACTATATTTAATATAAACATAACATATAATAGTATTTTTAGGATGATAAAATTCTCTATTAGAAAAAGATTATTTACTTAAGATGTTAATATAATTGTATTTTCATGTAAATGTTAGTGTATGTAATAAAATTAAATACTTTAAACTATAAAGATTATTATTAATGTATTTATCTTTAACTTGAATTTCTCCGAATTAGTGACTTGAGAAAATATGAAAATGAATATAGGCTAGAGCAATTTATAGTTTAGACAATCGCGAATATTGAGCATAGTAAATCTGTATTCTGAGATGGAATAAAAGAATGTTTTAAATTATTAGAGACGGTACTGTCCCTCAAAAGTTAGATTTTTGGTCTAACTTCTAAGGGGCTTTTTAGACTGGTATAGTCAGGCCTTTTTTAGTTTTTTGAATTTAATACGAACGATGAAATTTCAAAGTATATTTAGCACTGAGTTCAAAAAATAATCTAAACATATGCGAACTGCTACTGTTTTTCAAAAATATACCGCATTGCAGTGGAAAAAGGTTCTATTCATTTTGAGAACGTTCTCCAATATACTTTTTATTAGAGAAAAGATATTAACTAAAATCTATCGATAGACAATAGTATTAAGTGAGAAGGTGATCTTATGAATAATATGATTTAAATATGTAAAGTAAAAACGATGATGTTAGTACTAGAGGTAATAAAAGAATGGTGTTACTAAGTTTGCAAATATGGGTGAATCATTAATAAGAGTGTCGCAAACTAATCTGAATTTCAATATGGTTACTTACTTATAGAGTAGTGGGTATGCAAATGCACTTAAAAAATTAGTATATGTCATTAATTATTTTGTAATGTTTTTACTTAATAGTAAATAAATTAAGTCAGTTAGAAAACTGATTTTAGGTTAGATCTCAGTATTCAGAAAGACTATCTATCTAAATAATCAAATTCTACAACTATATTTATGGTTGAATCGATGAATTTATCCAGTAGGAGATATGGAATATCTATGTGAGTATCAATTACAAAGAAAAATAATAGTCGTTAGACCATTCATGAACAATAGCAGAATCAAAACTCGGAATTCCATAAAGAAGGAAAAAGATTTTAGAGATTTTTATAATAAATAAAATGAACTATTTTAAATTTACTTAAATAATCATTAAAAAAATTGTAGCATATTCGAAATAAAATAACTAATGTTATTTAAAAGGCGATTCATTAATATACAAATTATTTGAGAGTTTTGTTTTAATAAAAAAATTGAAGGAGAAGGCTAATAAATGAAAAAAACAGGAATAATACTAGTTTTGTTAGGCAATCTATTTTTTTCCCCGCCTCATACATTAGCTGAGGCGACGATTCAAACTAACGAACAGCCATTAAGAAATAATATTCAAGTAGAGCGGGATGAACCAGATTTTAGTAGTCAAAAAGAAATGATAGATATTATCGAAGAGGAGATGAATAATACTGAAGAATCAAACAATCAGAAATTACCAGATATAGTAGCTAATATCATATTCAGAATGACATTTGAAGCGAATATCCCAATACTAAATCTAAAGGATGATCTAATTGTTACAGATGATTCAGAAGTAGGAAGTTTTGATTGGTACACGATGAATTGGTATGATCAGCTGGATAATACTAGTGATCGATATATTACAGCTAATGAAACTTATCAAGATATACATGGGGATGAAATAAATAGACCAATTAAGCTTCGGAGTAGATATATCGATAATGGTTCAGATACAACTGTTTTAATAAATCATGGTTGGCGAACACCATGGAATAAATTGATCAAACCAGCCAAATTTTTTTCTGATGAAGGTTACAATGTCATGATGATTTCTAATCGAGCGCTTAATGGAAGTGGAGGAAAATATTTTACTTTTGGTTATAGTGAACAATCTGATTTGAACCAATGGATTGAAGATGAGGTAACGAGAACTGCACCAAATCAAAAAATTGTACTAATGGGGGTATCGATGGGGGCATCAGTAGTGATGATGTCACAAAATAATCCCCATCCCAATGTGGCTGCTTATATTGAGGATTGTGGATTTGCCACATTAAGGGATGAAATTAAACATGTCTACGCAGGGTTTACTGAGCTAATCCCGTCATTGAAAAAAATTAGTGGTGATACCGTTGTGGAACAAATCAGTCAAAGAACAGAAATGACATTAGGATTTAGTATTGATCAAATTGCTCCTGTTGATGCTTTAAGTATCAATCAAACTCCTAAGTTATTTGTTCATGGAGGATCAGATGATTTTATTCCATTGAGTGCAGTTGAACAGATGTATGACACCAGTATTGGCCCCAAAGAAAAATTGATTGTTGCAGGTGCTGGACATGGTGATTCTTATAATGTTAATCCACTATTGTATCAACAAACTGTCCAAAGATTTTTACAAGATATTCTCCATAAAAAAATTGTATCGTTTGATGTTCATGAACATCAGGTTCCTGTTGGAACCGCTGTAGAAAACTTAAACTTACCAGAGGAAGTTACTGTAATTCTGAATGATGGGAGCCTAGAAGCCGTTAAAGTATCCAATTGGGAAGCAATTCATTATGATGACACTCAAGTCGGTAGCTACACTTTTAGTGGAACATTGGAAATAGAAAATCAAAATATTATTAATCCAGATTATTTGAAGCCAGTTTTAACTGTTGTGTCTCAAGAAAATTAAGTGGATAATAATTTTTCTAAAATATTTCTATGAGTAGGTTATAAGGTAAACAATATTTTACTGTTTAATATAAATTGATGCTTAGTCCTTTTAAACTATTTTTTATTGTTTCTAAGACAAATGAAAAGTCTGCTTTGTAATTTGAAGTTTATTTATTATTTTTATGAAGTTAAAAATAAATTATGGAGGTTAGATTTATAATGAAAAAAGTTGTTCTATTATGTGCTGCTTGTTTGGGATTTTCTTTAATTGGAATACCGATTGATGCTAAAGAAACAGCTCAAGGTCAAGAAATAACTGGAGAAGAAGTTAGATCATTGGTATCCCAAAGTGACTCACCTGATTTTAAATCAAAATTTAAAGAGACACTAGAAAAAGAACTAATACAAAAGGGGGTCAGTAATCCTGAAGAACTGTTGTCATCAAATAAACCATTGCCAGATTTTGTAATTGATATCGCTTTCAACATTATGTTTAACACAAATATTCCTTTAATGAATATGAATGACGATTTAATAGTTAGTGGAGACCCTGAAGAAGGATCTGCGGAATGGTATGTTACAAGTTGGTACAATCATTTGGAGAACACAAGTTATCGTTATATTAATGCACATGAAACTTATCGAGATATTCGAGGAAATGAAGTGAGTCATCCGATTAAACTACGTAGTAGATATATTGACCATGGAGCTGATAAAACAGCAATATTGTATCATGGATATCGAGCGAATTGGTTTGATACGATTAGACAAGCGAAATTCTTTTCTGATGAAGGATATAATGTATTAATGGTAGCTAGTCGTGCTTTGAATGGAAGTGAAGGTAAATATATTACCTTTGGTTATTATGAACAAGATGATTTAAATCAATGGATTTCTGATGAAGTTGCTCAAACAAATCCCAATCAAAAAATTGTTTTACAAGGAATATCAATGGGGGCTGCCACAACAATGATGTCACAGACTACTCCTCATCCTAATGTTTTTGCTTATATTGAAGATTGTGGATATAAGGGGTTGGTATCTGAAGATGCAGGGGAGTTTGTTTCGGCAATTTTTGGTCAGTTTAATCAGAAAACTGAAGAGAGACTTGGTTTTAATTTAAATCAAATTAGTCCTCTTAATAGTGTTTCAAAAAATGAGTTACCTAAATTATTTATCATTGGCAGTGAAGATACGGAAGATAATGTAATTGGGACAGACGATCTATTTAATGCAAGTGCTGGATATAAAGAGAAGCTCGTTGTGGAAGGCGCGGGTCATGGACAAGCATTTGAGACGGATCCTGAATTATATCAAAGAACAATGCGTAATTTCTTAAAGGTTGCTTTGAAGCAAAATATCAGCTCTTTTGAATTACCTGATTATCATACTTCCACAGGTCTTTCTGTTAATGAATTAGACTTACCAACTGAAGTGGATACCAAGTTAGAAGATGGAACTCAAGTTTCTGTACCAGTATCAAATTGGGAAATGATTCATTATGATGAAAACAAGGCGGGTAATTATACCTTTAGTGGCACAGTTGAAGAGGTAGATGGGATAGATAATTTGAATAATCTTAGGCCCACATTAAATGTGATTACACATCCGATTCTTAAAAAAATTGAGATTCTCAATAAAAATATGGAATTGCAGCAAGGAAACGAACTTCAAATTAATGTACAGTTAACTGATGAAAATAATCAGGTTATCAATGATGATTGGGTAAGAAATCAGGTTCAGTATAAGGTGGAATTTGACTCTGCAAATACAACCAATAATCACAATGTATCGGTTGACGAAGATGGGGTTATTAACACTGATGCAAACACTGCTGTGGGAACTTATAAAGTTACTGCCTATAGTGGTGAAGTATCTACATCAACTAGTTTAGAAGTTAAGAAAAATCAAGAGAATTTTAACTTGTATCGATTGTATAATGAAAGTAGTGGAGAGCATTTCTATACCTTGTCAAACGATGAGAGAAGTAATCTAATTTCATATGGCTGGACTGATGAAGGTGTCTCGTGGATAACTTCGGAGTCTGGAGATCCGGTTTGGAGAGCCTATAATCCTAATACGGGAGAACATATTTATACTGCTAGTTTAGCTGAATATGAAAATCTATACTCCAAAAATTGGGTGAAAGAGGGGCATGCATTTTATTCAATGAATACTTCTGAAGGGATACCGATTTATCGACTATATAATAAACAAAAAGCTTCTTTTAATCATCACTATACAAAAAGCTTAGAAGAAAAGAAATGGCTAATTGAGAATGGATGGTATGATGAAGGAATTGTATTTTACGGTAACTAATAATAATAATTGATACGAATAATAAGTAGAGCAGAGAAATCTGCTCTTTTTTTGTATTGGTAGGAAAGATCGAACTTATTAAAATTTAGTTATTAAGGCATCTTTAGTAAAAAAATACATTATCAATGCGGTAATAGTCTATATTCATTTATTATCTTTTATAATATATAATCAAATCATAAATATATGATTTATGCATAAGTTAGTCTTCGGATATATAGTTTATATTATTTTTTCAAATCATCAAAGAAGAAGGAGGTAGTTTTATGAAAAAAGCATTAATTATTTGTGCAGGAGGAATGTCTTCTTCTGTAATTGCAAAAAAGGTAACGAAAGAATTGAAAAATATGGGAAATGATATTGAAGTGACTGCAACATCCCAGTCTCAAGGAACAACAACAATTAATAAAGATGAATTTGAATTATATCTAGTAAGCCCGCAAACTAAAATGTTTTTTGCTAGTTTAGAAAAAGCGGCCAGTAAATACGGCAAACCTGCTATTAATATACCCCCGCAAGCATACATTCCTGTACCCACGGGGATACAAAAATTAGCTCAATTAATTACAGAGAATATTGAATAAGGATTGATTACTATGTTGAGTAAACGGGAATTTCAAATTTTAAAATTGCTTGTAGAACAAATAGGTCATTACTTAACTAGTCAAGATATTGCATTATCTCTTGAAGTCTCTGGCCGCACAGTTCGAAAATACTTACATTTGTTGGAAGATACATTAAAAAAAGAACAAGTTGCAGAAATAAAAGCAAAACAAGGAAGTGGTTATAAAATAATTATTCGTGATAAAAAGAAATTCAGTAATTTCTGTTTACGGGAGATTGAACAAGAAGCAAAAGCACAGGTTTTAGGTAACGTATCCATAGCAAATGATAGACAATATTATATTTTGAATCGTTTGTTCTTTGAACAAAGTAATATCTATGTTGATGATATTGCTGAGGAATTATTTGTCTCTCGCTCAACAATTTCTAACGAATTAGCGGAAATAAAAAGATTGTTATCTCCTTATGATATTGAGTTGCAGAGTAAGAATAATCAAGGAATTTATATCGTTGGGCAAGAGAAAAACATACGTCATTTTATAATGAGTTTCTTTTTTATGGACCGCTTACAAGATAATATGTTTGCATTTTCTATTTACTCAAATTTATTACAAGGAATTAATATTGAGGGAATTGTAATGATTGTTTTGGACGAATGTCGTAAATCGGGGCTCAAGTTATCTGATTTTATTGTTTATAATTTGGTTTTACATATCGGTTTGGCGATAAAAAGAATTCATGATGGATTTGAAATTGATGTATCTTTGGAGTCTTATTTAGATTTTAACTCTATCGAATACAAAACAGCTCTTAAAATAATTTCTCGGATTGAAGAATCTGATCAAATACATTTTCCCAAACAAGAAGCAGAATTTATTACTATGCATTTAAAAAGTCGCGTGACAGGGCGATCTGCTCTTCACAAAGAATATTTTGATGAAGTTGAAATAAGAGAACAACTGTTAAGATCCTTAGTAGAAATTGATCAAATAGGCGCTTTTGACTTGACTAAAGATGAAATACTCATTGAAGGATTGATGGTTCATTTCTTACCATTACTGACACGTCTTCAGAATCAGATAAAAATAGAGAATCCTTTAACCAGTGAAATCAAAAGTCAATATGCAGATTTATTCACTCTCACTGTTAAACAGCTTTCACAAATGCCGATTTTTACAAAATATGAAATAACAGACAGTGAATGGGCGTATATAGTTATTCATGTCATTGCAGCAGTGGAGCGATTTTATAATCATAGAAAAGCCAGAGTCATAGTTATTTGTACGACAGGACTTGGGAGCGCACAACTGATTCGAAATCGCTTAGAGCGAGAATTCGGGAGTAAAATATCGATTGAAAAAGTTATTAGTTACTATGAAGTTGCTAATCAAGATTTATCTAAAATTGATTTAATTATTTCTTCAATTAATTTAGGAAATATCACACTTAATCGTCCTATTCTTGAAGTTAGTGTTTTCTTGAATAAGGAGGATATACAAAAAATCAACCAGGCATTAGCTGATTTAAAAATTATGGAGCAGAAAACGGCAATCACTAATGTTATCCAAGAAGATATTTCAGAGAAAATTGTTCTGTTGAAAAAATGTTTTAAGCCAGAATTATTCTATTGCTTAACAGGAAAACCAGATAAAGAACAAGTTTTATCGAAATTAGTTCATGGTATTGAATCAATCGAAAATAGATCAATTGCTGAAATATTTTTCAAACAAATAAAATTGCGAGAATCGTATAGTTCGGTAGTATTTTCAAATTATTTGGCTGTTCCTCACCCGATTGAAGCTGTCACTAATAAAGCCTATGTAGCAGTTGCTGTTGTTCCTGAAGGTGTGATTTGGGATGGGAAATATGATGGAATTCAGCTGGTCTTTCTGCTGTCACCAGATAAGTTGCAGCAATTTGAGATAGAAAAGGTGAGTCAGCTTTTGATTTTGATTATGGAAGATGACCAACTGCGAAAGCAATTAAGTCAATGTGAAAGTTTTGAGAGTTTCATCGATACGTTTATTAGAGGAATAGAAAAATCTAATAATTAAGGGGAAAAAAATGGACAATGAAAAATTACAAGAAATTGCCTTTAAAATCATTTTAAGCAGTGGAGATGCAAGAACGCTAATACACGAAGCATTTAAAGCAATGCGAGAAAAAAATTTTAAGATGGCTCATCAATATATTGATGACGTGAACGAGGCTTTAATTGAGGCTCACAAGGTTCAAACGAGTCTCTTACAAAAATATGCAGAAGGTAAAAAAATTGAATTAGAAATAATTATGGTACACGCTCAAGATCATTTAATGACTACAATGACGTTAAAAGAGGTAGCGATAGAAATGTTATACCTTTACAAAGAAGTAGCGGAGAAATGAGGTGTGACGATGGAGGAGCAAAAAATTCAATATCAAAAGAAAAAAATGATGCTTAAGAATTTTAGATTTAATCGTTTTTTACTTTTGAGATATGTTTTGGCACTGTTTTTCTTTTCAAATTTATATTGGGGATTAGCATTGTTTATGACCAATCGGGTGTATTCATTAGTACCTTTTGGATTGTTAATATTTTCAATATTAGCAATTGTTGAACACGTTAAATTATATGGCTTTATTTCAGATAAGTTACGCAATCAATTAGACAATCATTTACGATATCAAAAAATTCAACTATCGATTAATGTTATCCTGATTATTACACTGCCTTTAAAAAAAATTCAATCGCAATTATTTCCATTTATGAATAGCAGCTTTTCTGTGAAAATTACTTTATGGTTGGTTTTTTTTGTTGGGATCACGCTATCTGTGATTGTGATCCAAATGATAAATAAAATATATACCCAAAAAGATAAGTATTATAAATATATTCAAATTATTAAAAAAAATAATGTATAGAAGGAGTGTGAAATCATTATGGAAGATTCGAGTAATAAGTTTTTTAGTTTTTTTGAAAAAACTTTGATGGAACCAATGGGGAAATTGGCACAATTCAAAATTGTTCGAGCTATCATGGGTGCCGGATTAAGTGCAATTCCTTTTACAATTGTTGGGTCAATGTTTTTGGTCTTTAATATTTTACCATTGACTTTTCCTTCTTTAGAAGGAATATTTAATGCAACATTTTTTAAAATCAGTGATTTATATATGCTAGCTAATAGTGCGACAATGGGCATATTAAGTTTGTACTTTTGTGTGGCTTTAGGCTATGAGTATACTAAAATTATTGCTGAAGAAGAAGAATTAAATATGACACCGATCAGTGGTGCCTTATTAGCGATGTTTGCTTTCTTTTTATCAATTCCACAACTGATAAATGACGGAGGACAAATTACTCGCTTAACGAATATAGATGATTTGATTATCAATGGTTGGGCGATGGGGAATGATGGTGTTACTCGATTAGGTACTATTGGTATTTTCACGGGAATTGTCATGGCTGTTATTGCTGTTCAATTGTATCGATTATGTGTGACGAAGAACTGGGTAATTAAAATGCCAGATTCAGTTCCAGAAGGTGTTACTCGTGCCTTCACGGCGCTAATTCCAGCTTTTGTAGTAGCTTTTGTTGTTTTAATAATTATTGGGATTTTAACTGTTTTTAATACAGATATCTTCCAAATGATAGCGATACCATTTAGTTTTGTAACAAAATTAACTAATAGTTGGTTAGGTATAATTGCTATTTATTTTTTAGTCCACGCATTATGGTTAGTAGGAATTCATGGGGCTAATATAATTTTCCCGTTAATTTCACCAATTCTTTTAAGTAACTTATCGGCTAATACAGAAGGAGCACATATTCCACTAGCTGGAGAATTTAACAACGCTTTTGTAACTATAGGAGGATCAGGTGCAACCCTCGGTTTATGTTTATTTTTGGTATATATGGCAAAGTCTGAACAACTAAAAGTTTTAGGGAAAGCCTCACTAGTTCCTGTGTTTTTCAATATTAATGAGCCTTTGATTTTTGGTATTCCATTAATCTATAATCCGTATTTAGCTATTCCATTTTTCTTAGCACCCATGGCATCCGCTAGCATTGGATATTTTGCTATAAAATTTGAAATGATTCAACCAATTATTGCAAACATGCCTTGGCCATCCCCTGTTGGTATTGGTGCATTTATTAGTACTGGAGGAGATTGGAAAGCTGCTGTTGTAGCGCTCATTTGTGCATTAGTTGCATTTTTGATTTATTTACCTTTTGCCCGTTTCTATGATCAAAAATTAGTGAAACAAGAAAAAAGAGAAATGTAATGTAAATCGATATTATTCAACACAATGAATAATATTATTATGAATAGGAATGAAAAATATGAATAGAAAACTAAAAAGAATTATTGTTGCCTCACTTTTTACAGGAATATTGGTGGGAACGGAAACAACAAATTTTTTGACTATTAATCAAGAGACGGCTCAAGCCGCAGTTATTGGTGGCAATATCAATGAAAAAACAATATTAACTACTGATTTTCAGCAGATTAAAAATATTGGTGCAAATTATGGACAATTCGTAGTAGAAAATTCAGCACTTGCAGAGTTTCAATTATTATTGAAAGGAAATAAAACGGCAGCTATTAAGATTCCTGATGAATTAAAAGGATATGTTTCACTAACAGCTGATGCACAAGTGACAGTTCAAATGGGACTCGATTTATCAGAAAATGTAAAATTGATAAAGGATCTGCTGACTGAGTCAAATAAGGCATTAGTGACTTTATCACAACTAATTGATGATCAATCTTTACTTGGATTTAGCATTAATGCAGAGGAGGTTTATACAGCATTAGATGCTGTAAATCAGTTAGTGAATGTAGATTTGGTCCAATCTTCTTCAAAAGTTGTAATCAGTGATGATGGAGCAGTTCTGAATGCAGAGTTCAATGAAGCAACAGTAAAATTGTTAGCTACTAAAGTTTATGAAATTGTTTCCCACTTGAAGTCGGCAATTAGTACTTTTGAAATGCAGGGGGCATCTAGACCTGTGTTAGTTCCTGTAATAAATATTGCACTATTACCTGTAAAAATGATTGTAAATGCTTATTTGGATCAATTTCCTAATCAGATAAATATGGTGCCTGAATTTGTGAAATTGCTAGGTGATGCGGCAATTTTAAAATCTTCTAAAATAATTTTCCCTGTAAGTTTAAATCTCGACAAAAATTGGTTTAAAAATAATGCACCAAATGGACTTGTAACTGAAGTCTTTGCCTCAATAGATGAATCTAATCTAATTTCAATCAATCTTTTTGAGAAGCAGGGAAATAATATCATACCACTAGTTTTTTCTGATATTATTGCTCCAAACGTTCCAATTGTTAGTAATATTAATGCTGAAAAAGATGGATTTTCTTTTGACATAACTGCTGAATCAGGTTCTATTATTACTGTCTACAATAACGAAGATACGATACTTACAAGTTCAAATTCTGTCCCGGGAACAGCGGATGGTAAAACTGCAGGAAAAATTTCCTTGGATGTAAAAGCAGATCCCGGAAGTAAATTGGTTGTGAAAGCAACAGATAAATCAGGAAATGAAAGTATGCCGTTAGAATTTTATTTACCAACTAAATCTGATAAAAATATTCCTTTATATCGTGCATATAATCCAAACTCAGGGGAGCATCTATATACAAAAGATAAAACTGAGTTAAACGATTTAATATCGAATGGTTGGATGGATGAAGATATCGCATGGATAACACCTTCTGAAGGTGTTATTGTGTATCGTTCATATAACCCAAATTCAGGAGAGCACTTTTACACAAAAGATTTAGATGAATTTGAGAGAATTATAGAACAAGGTTGGGAAAATGAAGGGATTGGTTTTTATTCAAACATTGACAAAGACCAAAATAATTCTATTTATCGAGTATTTAATCCTAATGCTAGTGGTCCTGGATCACATCACTTTACTAGTTCTATAGAAGAGAGGAACAATCTTATACTAAGGGGGTGGACTGACGAAAAAGAAGCGTTTTATAGTATTATCGAAAATTAATTTTCAGTTATTATTATAAAAAGTAGATATAAATAATTATATTTATAAATTAATGTGTTTCAATGGAGTTAATGGTGATAATGATAGATCAATATATTTTTAAATGAAAAATATTACTTCCCTTAATTTTTAGATCAGTGTTAATCCAAAAATTTTTTTGGATAAAAGTTGATTTTAGCAACGAGTCAAATTCTACCTTTGTAATTCTTTAAAATATGATTGAATCATTTATTATTGATTAACTTTTGAGAATAAATTCTAGCAATTAATTTTGTTAGAGGAGGCTGTAGACAAATTTTTGTCTGCAGCCTTTTCATTTATTGGTCCTAAAAAGCCGAGTTTCGTATGGACTTTGCTTAAAATAAAAAAACATATGCTGTGCAGGTAGAAACCATTGGTTATACAAAAAATATCATTCTTACAACTCAAATATTATACGACATACAAAATGGATGAGTGAATATCACATTATTTTTACTTCAAGATTAGACCGAAAATAATTTACAATTAATTGAGAAAAAAACTAAAATAATAAAAAAGATATATCCCAATTTTACACAAATGCTCATGATCTGAAGAATTGATATAAGTGTCGTTTTTAAATAATTTAAAAATTTGTTATTCTAATTCAATTAGTTTCAATTCTTCAATATTTAAAAAATGTTGTGCCGCGTATGCAACACCACCGTAAAGAACGGGATTCCATTCGATGGGGCTATTTATTATTTTGATATTCTTAGAAAATCGATTGGTTAAGTGTTCGTTGATCAAAGTAATCATATCCGGAATCTTTTTGGTTAAAGCACTATTGAAGATTACCAACTGCGGGGCGTACATCATTATCACATTATTTACTCCTACAGCTAAAAGAGAGGCATACTTTTGAACAAGAAGTCTAACTTCCTCGTCATTACTATCATATAAATCTTTCATGATTTCAGAATTTACTATGTCTAGATTTTTAATTTCCTTCGTTTCATCATAAATCTTTTTTGTTGAACAGTATTGATCAAAACAACCTCGGTTTCCACATGGACACTGACGCCCCTCGGGAAATAAAATCATGTGCCCAATTTCTCCGGCATTCCCATTATTACCAACCTCTAAGCGACCTCTTTTAACAATTCCAGCACCAATTCCTCTATGTAAGCTAATTGAAATTAAACTTTCAAAGTCAGATGAAAAAGTGTACTCTCCTAAAGCTGATAAATTTGCTTCATTCTCAATATAAATAGGAAATGAATACTTACTATTTAATATATCGTAAAGATCAATATTACTTAAATCATAGTAAGGAGTAAAAATAAGCTTGTTTTTAAAAACTTGGCCCTGTATACCGATAGTCATACCTACAATTCCGTGCGGTGTTTTAGGTAAATTTGCTTCAAATTGAACAACAATTTCATCGATAATTGTTTGTATATTTTCAGAAGTAACTAACAGATTTTTTCTCTGAACTCTACCAACTTCACTGCCATCTACATAAGTTAAGATAGCATCCACATAATTAAAGCCTAAATCTATAGCAATTAATAAAGCAGACTTTTTGTTAAAAGTAAGAAGAATGGGTTTTCTGCCACCTAAAATGGAGGCTTCTCCCGTACCTACTTCATGAATGAGATGTTCATCAATTAGTTTTTTTGTGATAGAAGAAACAGATGCCTTATTTAACGCTGAAATTTCAGATAGACTTGCGCGAGAAATTTTTTTGTTTTTTATAATGTAATTTAAAATGTTAGCTTCATTCTGTTCTCGAATCGTATATTTACTGGATATCATTTTAAATAAACTCCTTTATTTTCGATAATTCTATTATACTTTTTTTGAAAGCGGTTGACATTTATTTTTAAATGTTTTATAGTTTCCTTGTAAGTTAGTTTATCGTACTAACTAACTAAAATCAAGTACATCAACTATGAGAAATTGGAGGTAGCAAGATGAGTTTTTTCCCAAATGTAAAACAAGTGCAATATGAAGGTGTAAATAGTAAAAATAAGTACGCATTTCGCCATTACAATCCCGATGAAATTATTTTAGGGAAAACAATGAAAGCGCATTTAAGATTTGCTGTAGCTTATTGGCATACTATGACACAGGATGGATCAGATCCTTTTGGTGATGCAATTAACATACGTGACTGGCAAGCAGATTCACCTATGGAAGTTGCCAAGAAGAGAGTAGATGCTTTTTTTGAAATTTTAGAAAAATTAGATGTTGACTATTTCTGTTTTCATGATGTCGATATTGCACCTCAAGGAGATTCTTTAGAGGAATTTTTCCAGAATGTTGATACAATTACGGATTTAATTAAAGAGAAAATGGATCAAACTGGAAAAAAACTTTTATGGAATACCGCTAATATGTTTTCGCATCCACACTTTACGAACGGTGCTGGCTCAACTAACAATGCCGAAGTTTATGCAATCGCGGCAGCGCAAGTAAAAAAAGGAATTGATATAAGTAAAAAACTTAATGGAGCAAACTATGTATTCTGGGGTGGCAGAGAAGGTTACGAGTCATTACTTAATACAGATATGAAGTTTGAGCAAGAGAATATCGCACGACTATTCAAAATGTCAGTTGCCTATGGGGAAAAAATTGGATATAAACCACAGTTTTTAATTGAGCCAAAACCAAAAGAGCCTTCAAAACATCAATATGATTTTGATGCTGCTACAACGATGGCTTTCATTCAAAAATATCATTTAGAAAATGATTTTAAGTTAAATCTTGAAGCCAACCACGCAACGTTAGCAGGACATACCTTTGAGCATGAGTTAAATGTTGCACGGGTGTATGAGGCGCTGGGTTCGATTGATGCAAATCAAGGAGATTTGCTACTAGGCTGGGATACAGATGAATTTCCGACTAATATTTATGACACGACATTAACGATGTATGAGTTATTAGAAAACGGTGGAATTGCACCTGGCGGTATTAACTTTGATGCAAAAGTAAGACGTTCATCATTTGAAATGGAAGATTTATTATTAGCTCATATAGCTGGTATGGACACATATGCTAGAGGACTAAAAGCCGCTGCTAGACTAAAATCAGATGGCTTCTTTAATCAATTGAAGGCAGAACGCTATCAAAGCTTCAAATCAGATTTAGGAAAAAGTATTTTGGCAGACAAGGAGAGTCTAGACAGTCTAGCGGAATATGCAATGAAACACGATACGGTCAACTTAGAGTCAGGTCATCTTGAATATGTGAAGTCATTATTAAATGACTATTTAGTATAGGTGAAATTATGGAGTATGTTTTAGGAATAGATTTAGGAACCAGCAGTTTAAAAGGAATTGTAATGAATCAGGAGGGTAGTGTTGAAGAGACAGCCTCGACAAACTATGTCACATTTCATCCGCAATCTGGTTTTAGCGAACAAGACCCCAAAGTTTGGATAGAAGCTTTCCATGAAGTTTTAACGGAATTGTTGGCAAAGAAACCGGCTCTAAAGGAAAATCTTGTTGGTATAAGTTTTTCGGGACAAATGCATAGTTTAGTCGTACTAGATGAACAGAATCAGGTACTAAGAAATGCTATCTTGTGGAATGATGTCCGTACGACAGAACAAACACAAAAAATTACTGAATATTTTGGTGATGAGCTATTAAAAATCACTAAAAATATTGCTTTAGAAGGATTTACATTACCCAAAATACTTTGGATTCAGGAACATGAACCAGATGTTTGGCTAAAAGTCAGACATTTATTGTTACCGAAGGACTATTTAAATTATCACCTTACTGACAAAATGACGACAGATTATTCTGATGCAGCGGGAACATTATTGTTAGATATGCAAAAAAAAGAATGGTCTACAGAAATACTAAAAGAATTTAATATTCCAAGGGAGTACTTACCAGATTTAAAAGAGTCTAATGATCAAACTGGAATACTTAACCATGAGATAAAACAAAAATATGGATTTGAAAGAGAAATAAAGGTATTTGCCGGAGGTGCTGACAATGCATGTGGTGCCGCTGCCTCAGGAATTTTTGACGAAGAAATGGCCATGTTAAGTATTGGAACTTCTGGGGTATTCTTATCGTTTGAAAAAAATGTTACTTCAGATTACAACGGCAAACTACATTTATTTAGTCATGTATTTAAAAATGGGTATTATTCGATGGGTGTCACTTTGGCAGCAGGAGATAGTTTAAGTTGGTATAAAAATACTTTTGCAATAGACAGTACTTTTGATGAGTTAATTAGTGAAATTCCAACAAGTTCTGAAGGATTATATTTTACTCCTTATATTTCTGGAGAACGTACACCCTATGCTGATAGTAAGATTCGTGGGAGCTTTATTGGGATAGATACTAGGCACCAAAGAGGGCATTTCACAAGAGCAGTATTGGAAGGAATTGTCTATTCATTAAAGGACATACAAGTATTAATGAGAAATGTTAGTAAGAAATCTTTCACTAAAATAGTATCTGTTGGTGGAGGAGCTAAAAGTTCCTCGTGGTTACAAATTCAAGCGGATATTTTAAATATCCCGATTGTCTGTTTGAAAACCGAGATGGGCCCTGGATTTGGTGCTGCAATGATAGCTGCAGTTGGTATAGGCTGGTACGACAGTATTATCGATTGCGGAGAAAAAATAATTGAATATACAGAACCTATTTATCCAATTGAAGAAAATGTAAAGAGATATAAAAAATTATATTCTATTTATCAACAAATTTATCCGGCAACTCGTTCAATTTGTCATATGAGTAGAAATTAGTAGCAGGAAGAAGTGATGATGTGATTAGAGTAGAAAAGGACTATTTTGAGAGTCGATTTGATAATGAATTATTGATTGTGGAGGCATGGGGGAAAGATTCATTGAGAGTTCGCTCATTTGCTGATCAGAATGATTTTGAAGAAAATTTTGCTTTATTAGAAAAACCAGAAAGTAATATTAACGAAATTGAGATAAAACAGTCCGAGGATTCTGTTGAAATCGTAAATGGTAAAATTCGTGGGAAACTAGATCATCGAAATCGTTTAATTTTTTATAATGACAAAAACGAGATCTTATTGAAAGAATATATTCGCTTAAGGGCTGTTAAACATGATGATGGTGCGGAAGATGCGGGAACTGTTGAAGTAACATCAGATTTTAATTCAACTTTAAAATTAAGTTCTCGAGAATACAAAGCTAATCAGGGTGGGGACTTTAAAGTCACTACGAGATTTGAGTCTGAACCAAAGGAAAAAATATTTGGCATGGGTCAATACCAACACAGTTTTTTAGATCTGAAAAACACGATTTTAGAATTGGCTCAAAGAAACTCACAAATTTCTATTCCCTTTTATATTTCTAGTTTAGGATATGGATTTTTATGGAATAATCCTGGAATTGGTGAGGTTAATTTTGCAAAGAATTTAACCGAGTGGAAAATGTTTGGGACTCACTTTATTGATTATTGGATCACTTGTGGAGAAGAGCCAAAAGAAATTCTGCAAAAATACGCGAATGTTACTGGTAAAGCACCTAAAATGCCTAATCATTTATTAGGACTTTGGCAAAGTAAATTAAGATACCGAACACCAGATGAAGTATTGGAAGTTGTCAAGAAATATCAAGATAGGGGCATTCAGTTATCTTCAATCGCGATAGATTATTTCCATTGGCCAAAACAAGGAGAGTATCGTTTTGATTATGATTATTGGCCAGATCCTAGTGGTTTAGTAAAAGAATTAAAAGAGAATTATCATGTGGAACCCTTAATTTCGATTTGGCCTACTGTTCAAAATGATGCCGAGAACTACAATCATTATTTAGAAAATGGTTATTTGGTTCAAGTGAATCGTGGTGTCCGCATGACTATGCAAATACAAGGAAGCACAATTTTTGTCGATATGACAAACCCAGATGCGCGTGATTATATTGCCGGTTTAATCGAGCAAAATTATAAAAAATTTGGAATTAACTATTTTTGGTTAGATGTAGCTGAACCAGGTTACGCCGTTTATGATTTTGATAATTTTCGATATAAAAAAGGCACTGATTTACAGTGTGGGAATATGTATCCAATCGATTATTTGAAAATGATTAGTCAGGTGAATTCAAATCAAGATTCTCCTGTAACACTTGTTCGTGGAGGTTGGGCTGGTGCACAAAAATATGGTGCCTTACTATGGTCTGGAGATATTGACTCTAGTTTTGAAGCTTTTAAAAACCAGGTGAATACTGGACTAAATGTCGGGATGGCAGGAATTCCATGGTGGACAACCGATATCGGGGGATTTCATGGAGGAAATCCTAAAAATGAAGAATTTCGAGAATTACTGGTTCGTTGGTTTCAATATGCGACTTTCTCGCCAGTTTTACGAATGCATGGTGACCGCCTGCCTCATAGTAAACCACTTTCTGAAAGTGGTGGTGGGTCTATGGTTACAGGTGCACCCAATGAAATTTGGTCTTATGGATCTGAAGTAGAAGATATTTTGACGAAATATATTCATATGAGGGAGAAATTAAAACCATACATTGAGTTATTGATGACAGAAGCACACGAAACAGGTGATCCGTTAATGAGACCTTTGTTTTATGAATTTCCAAGTGATGAAAGGTCATGGGAAGCAGAAGATACTTATTTATTTGGGCCTGATATTTTAGTATCTCCAATAATGAAATATGAACAAAGAACTGCAAAAGTTTATTTACCAAAAGGTATAGAATGGATTAATTTGTGGTCAAACGAAATATATGAGGGAGGGTCAGAAATAGAAATGACCGCAAACCTCGAGGAAATACCATTGTTTTTAAGGGCTGACAAAAGTGAACAGTTTACAGAATTAATTAAGTTTGCAAGGGAGGAAGAATAATGGAAGCGAATTTTTTTCAGATAGTTTTAATTGTTTTATATGGTTTTTTTATTAATTTTGAAAAGAACTCTACAATGTTTGGCACTTATCAACCAGTAACAGCAGGTTTTATTACTGGTTTAATTTTAGGGGATGTAACAACAGGTCTTTATATTGGCGGAACCTTACAATTACTTTCATTAGGAATTAGTAACTTTGGTGGAGCATCAATTCCAGATTATCAAACAGCCAGTATTGTAGCAACATTTATTACAATCACTACTGGACAAGAAGCATCTGTAGGTATTTCTATCGGAATTCCAGTAGCTTTGTTAATGGTTCAATTAGATGTTATTAGAAACACAATTGGAATTTGGTTGGTTCACCGCGCTGAAAATGGTGCAAAAAATGGTGACTATAGTTACATCACAAAAATGCAAATGCTAGGAGTTTTTTTAACAGCGGCAACAACCGGGATTCCTGTAGCATTGGCGGTTATTTTTGGTCCTTCATTAATTAATACCATTTTAAATTACACACCAGAATGGTTAACTACAGGGTTAAGTGTTGCAGGCGGTTTATTACCAGCTGTCGGGATAGGTTTGTTACTAAGATATTTACCTGTGAAAGAATACTTTAGTTATTTAGTCATTGGTTTTGTATTAGCTGTTTATATGAACGTTCCTTTATTAGGTGTAGCATTAGTTGGCGGTGCAGTAGCTTTGATTATTTATAAAAAAAATAGTGCTAATGCTGAGCTTGCAACTTCTGCAGTAGGAGGTATGGATGAAGATGAATAATATTTCAAATGTAGATGAGAAGACAAAAAAAAGTGTATTATGGCGTTGGTTTTTTACAAGTTCAGTTTCATCAAACTATGAAAAAATGCAAGCATTAGCATATTGTTACGCTGTGTTGCCTTTTTTGAAACAAGCATATAAAGATAAACCAGAAGCTTTGCAAAATGCTGTATTAAATCATTTGCAGTTTTTTAATACAAATCCCTGGGTTGCCCCTTATATTTTGGGAATTAATGTGGCAATGGAAGAAAACGCTGACGAAAATACCGAGGAAGCCGTGACTTCAATTAAAACTGGTTTGATGGGTCCTGTCGCAGGGTTAGGAGATAGCCTATTTGTAGTTATTCCTTGGACAATTTTTGGTGCGATTGCTGCAAATATGGCTCTTGACGGAAGCCCTGTAGGTATATTCTTATGGATTGCAGTAAGTATTGCTTTGAAAATGTTAAGTATACCATTGTTTAATGCAGGATACACTTCCGGTACAAAATTGATTTCGACAATTGAAAAAAGCTTGAAACGTTTAACTGAAAGTACATCTATTTTAGGATTAATGGTAGTGGGTGCTTTAATTCCTTCTGTGGTGAAAGCAAATATTGCTTTAAACTTTAAGCAAGGTGACTTCACAATGAAAGGGCAAGAAATTTTAGATCAAATTATGCCTGGATTAGTTCCAGCATTATTAGTTGGTATTGTTTTTTGGGCGTTGAAAAAAAATGTAAAACCAATTTATTTAATACTAGGTGTGATGGTAGTAGCAGTTATTTTGGCAGCTTTGGGTATTTTAGAATAGAAAGGACTTGTGTAGTTTGGAAATGAAGGGAATTAATAATATTCGTATAGATGATCGTTTAATTCATGGGCAAGTTGCAACTATGTGGAGTAATAAATTGGGTGTAACTAGAATTATGGTGGTGAACAATGCAGTTGCCAATAATGATGTACAAAAAAAAGTATTAAGAATGGCTGTTCCGGCTGGAATTGCTTCGTCAATTATTACAAGTGAAACAGCACTAAAAAATATTACTGCTGATAAATATGAAGGACAGAATGTTTTGCTAATCGTTAAATCACCTATTGATTTATTACCATTTGAAGAAGCCGGTTTGGATTTGGGAGTTGTGAACGTAGGAAATATGTCAAATCGGAAAGATACAGAAGTATTGCGACCTAATATCAGTGTAACATCAGAGGAAAGAGCAGCCTTTGAAAAATTACTGTCGGATGGTGTTGAATTTACGACGATTATGACACCTGACGACAAAAAAACCTATTTGAAAGATATCTTGTAGGTATGCTTATGAATAAAAATATTATATTAATGAGTCACGGAAAAATGGCTGAAGAAACTTTAAATTCAGCAAAGATGATAGTCGGTGATATGTTAGATTATCCTGTAGTTTCAATGGCGTCACAAGATGGTATTGAGGGAACTATAGAAAAATTGAACCAAGCTCTAAAAAAATATGAACGAAGTACAGAAATTTTAGTCATTGTTGATTTACTTGGTGGAACTCCTGGTAATGCAGCTCTTTTGAAAGCACATGAAGATCCACGAATTAGTATATTGACAGGATTAAACTTAGCAATGCTTTTAGAAAGTATCTCTTTACCACCAGAAAATTTGGCTTATAATTTGAAAGAAATCGGACAAAATAGTATTCAAATTCCGTCAGATAATAAACTTAATGAAGACGATGAATAATGGATTTGAGATGTGATTAACTTTATAAAACTCCTATAATATGATTATGGACGAATCGTTCGTCAGGATCTATTAAAGGAGTTTTTTATTAAAACAAATGGAAAAAATATGAAATATTATGGATTAATAAATTTAACTAAGATTATTAAAGAAAAAGTACTAGTATTTGGAAAAAATCATAGAAAGAACTAGACACTCTAATCTTGTTTCTATTTTCATAATACATTTTTAGGAATCGTAACCGTTATTTTTTTAATGAGGGTGTTTTTTGAGAGTGTTACGAAAAAGTATCTGAAAATTCAATTGCAATTAGATAAAAAAGAGTCTTTAGAGCCTTAATTTCACCCAAAGTCATATGAAAATCACATCTCAGAAATCAGTTAGAATGCTGCTTATATTAAATTTGATTTATGTAAAATCAAAGGTGAAATCCTAATACTTCATCGCGATGGAAATCTTATGAGAATGACTACTCAAAGTAGATAAATCAAAGATTATAATTATAGTAATTTAAAGCACCAATTAAATTCGGGAGAATATCTGAGCCAGATTCAATTTCTTGGTTAGTTCAATAGTTGAAGACATGAGTATTGAATCTTTATTTTATCTTATTTTTCATGATCATTGAAACTCATATAAATCGATCTTATAACAAACAAGGATTTTGACTATAACATTATCAACCAACTATACTTCAATCACTGAGGGAGATAAGAAACTTAGCGTGATTGAAAATTAGGAGGAATAGATATGTTATACGGACAAAATTTATTAAACAATCCATTTTTGAATAAAGGAACTGCTTTTACAAAAGAAGAAAGAGCTAAATATGGAATAACTGGCATGTTACCAAGTACAGTTCAAACTTTAGAGCAACAATCTGTTCAAGCCTACGGACAATATTTGAGTAAAGCGACTGATTTAGAAAAAAGAATCTTTTTAATGAATGTATTTAATACAAATCGAACATTGTTTTATAAATTAATGGGACAACATTTAGTTGAATTTATGCCAGTGGTTTATGATCCAGTTGTTGCTGATGCAATTGAACAATATAATGAAATTTTCTTAAAACCGCAGGATGCAGTATTTCTTTCGATTGACGATCCTGAAAATATTCAAGCGAGCTTAAAAAATGCAGCTGCAGGTCGGGATATTCGTTTAATTGTGGTGACTGATGCAGAAGGTATTTTAGGTATGGGCGACTGGGGTGTTAATGGAGTTGATATTGCAATTGGGAAATTAATGGTTTACACAGCGGCAGCTGGTATCAATCCGGCACAAGTTTTACCAGTCTCAATTGACGCTGGTACGAACAATCAAGAGTTAATCGATAATCCATTGTATCTAGGCAATCGTCATGCAAGAGTGACTGGCGATAAGTATTATCAATTTATTGATCAATTTGTTAATGCGGCTGAAACATTATTTCCTGAATTATTATTGCACTGGGAAGATTTTGGTCGGGGAAATGCAGCAACTATTTTAGAAAAATACCAAGATAAAATCACTACGTTTAATGATGACATTCAAGGAACTGGGATTGTTGTTTTAGCTGGTGTGTTAGGTGGATTGAATATTTCAGGTGAAAAATTAGCTGATCAAAGAATCTTAACTTTTGGCGCAGGAACTGCTGGTGTGGGAATTGCCAATATTATTTTAGACGAAATGGTTCGGCAAGGAACACCGATTGAAGAAGCTCGTCAACACTTTTATCAAGTAGACAAACAAGGATTATTGTTTAAAGATACAGAAGGTTTGACTCCTGGACAAGTTCCATTTGCTAGAAATCGTGATGAATTTACTAATGCTGATGAATTAACCAATTTAGAGGCTGTAGTAAAATCAATTAAACCAACCATCATGATTGGTACATCTACACAACCTGGTGCATTTACCGAAACGATCATTAAAGAAATGGCTGCAAACACAGCGCGTCCAATCATTATGCCCTTATCAAATCCAACCAAATTAGCAGAAGCAAAAGCAGCTGATATTATTGAATGGACAGATGGTAAAGCATTAATTGGAACAGGAATTCCTGCAGGCGATGTTGAATATAAAGGAGTCACTTATCAAATAGGACAAGCCAATAATGCTTTAATGTATCCTGGTTTAGGTTTAGGACTAATTGCGTCAACTGCAACTCGTGTAAACGCAGAAATTATTTCTCAAGCCAGTCGTGCTTTAGGTGGAATCGTAGATGTAACCCAACCTGGAGCTGCTGTTTTACCACCTGTTGCAAAAATTACTGATTTTTCACAAATTATTGCAGAAGTCGTTACTAAATCTGTTGTAGAGCAAGGATTAAATCGCGAAGAAATTATTGATATTGAAGCAACAGTTAAAGCTGCTAAATGGTATCCAGAATATCAAGACTTAGAAACAAGCAAGGAAGCAAAATTAATTAAATAAAAAAAACAGTAAGTTGATCAATTTCAACTTACTGTTTTTGTATTTGATTGATGAACTTTATTTCATTTTTTCTACAAACCAATCAATAACTTTTTCTTCATAACTGGAGGTGGCTGCTTCTTTGTCAATAATAACTTTTCTCGTCTCAAAATTTATTTTAACAGCCAATTTACCCCAGATAAAAAGAGAAGTTTCATTTTTTGATTTTTTGATGCGATATTTTTCGATAATTGGTGAATTGGTGCTGCAACATCCATAATTTTTAGCTATTCGTCGACTTTTGATAACAGCTTCTCCATTTTTTTGTGCTTCTTCGTATAGTTGGTCTAATTCTTGATCGATTCCTAACATTGACTGTCAGCTCTTTTCTGAATGATTTCTACCACATAATTTTAACAGATTTTTGGCAATTCAGAAATTTATAGCGATTGAATGATTAGAAATTTATTGTTTACATAAAAAAGCCTCCAGTTCTCACTGAAGACTTTCGATTTAAAAATTATTTAACTCCGTAGAAGGCGATTCCTTCATCAATCCAGCCATTACTGTGGATGAAATCTTGTTCAGCGGCTGAAGCAGTGTATAAATGAGAGCCAGCGCCACGTGCATTTGGATTAAAGCTACGGTAAATAGGTGTACCTTCGTTTACATCAGAGTAGAAGGCAATACCTTCCTTAGCCCAACCTTCCTTAGCCACTGAATTATATTCTTTCTCATTCATCGTGTAGAAATGTTCACCAGAGTTAGGGTTGTATAGGCGATATACAGGTGTGCCAGTTTCAGCTGTTTGCCAAGCAGTACCTTCGTCGACCCAGCCAAGATTTACAATATAATCGAACTCAGCTTTGCTTCCAGTATAAAAATGTTCACCGGAATTAGGATTATATGCACGATATAAAGGAAGTCCTTGCATAACTGGAGCTTCTAAATTAATTGAGATATTTTTTTCGGCAATCAGATTGTTTTGATCAACCGCTCGACTTAGCGGATTTGTTGAACCATAAACTTTTATCGTTGCATTATATTCTCCTGGATTCGCTTTTAAAGCAGCTAATAGTTCTGCATCGGTTTTTCCGGCAGCAGCGCCATCTAAATCGACCTCATAAAAATACTTGTTACTTTCTAAAGTTTCAGTTGGTAACAAAGCAACATTTCCAGCAGTACCGTTATTAGACCAAGGGGCACCTTCGGAAGAACCCAAAATTAATCGCGTTAACATGCCATCTCCGCCAAAGTCTTCAAAAGGAATGATTTTGTTGACACCAGCTGTAAATGGGCCAGGGAAATTTGCACTAGAAAGATATTCGCCGGGAACTTTAACACTATCCTTTGTATTTTCAGCTACGGTATTTTGAATACTTTGATCAATATTTACAGTTGCCATTTTAGTTGCTACAATATCTGTTGTTCCAACAGTATAAACATTGATTGTTGCATTATATTGCCCAGGATTTTCTTGAAGTGCTTTAATTAATTCAGCCCCCATTAAACCTTCAGCAGCGCCATCAAGTGTGACCTGATAAGTATATTGATCAGCTTGGAAATCAGCAGCTGGTAGTAAAGCAGCATTTCCAGCAGTGCCATTATCAGACCAAGGAGCACTGTCTGAAGAATTCAATAGTAATCTAGTCAACATACCATCACCACCGAAGTCTTCAAATGGGATCGTTTCATTGACACCAGCAGTAAATGGTCCAGGGTTAACAGCATTTGTAATTGCACTGGTAGATACATCGATAGAGTCTTTTATATTAGTATCTAGTTGCTGTTGAAGATTATTGGTACCGATATTTAATGTAACATTTTTTGTAGCAACTTCGGTTGGATTACCTGTCTCAAATACTCTGACAGTTGCGTTATATGAAGTTGCTGTGCTAGTTTGTAGCGCTTGAATTAACGGTTCTCCTGTTAATCCTGCAGCTTCACCATCTAAATCTACTTGATAAGTATAAGTACCATTTTGTAGATCAGCGACAGGGGGTAATGCAGTATTCATGCCAGTACCATTGTTTGACCAAGGTGCACCATCTGAAGATTTCAGCAATAATCTAGTCAACATACCATCGCCACCAAATTCTTCAAAAGGAATTGATGAATTTACTCCAGCAAGGAAAGGACCAGTGCCGTTTGAATATGCACTGTCAATTATAGTTTTTGGAACATATAGAGAGTCTTTAATATTATTATCAATCGCTTGTTGTACATCACCAGTTTCAATAGCAGTCACTACGGGTGCTGTCTCAGCGTTAGCAGATGATGAACTGTGGATTACCGCGAAACCACTTGTACCTAATACAGCTAATGAAATTAGTGAAATAGCGATTCTTTTTTGTTTTGTCTTTGATAAAGCCCTTGTTTGCTTATTTAACAAATTATATTTTTTCCCACTCATTTTTATTCCTCCAATATTTTCTTGACTTGAACAAATGCTATAAATCATCAGAATAATTCTTTGATAAATTATTCAATATGGTCTTAGGAGATGTCATTAGATTTATCCCCCGGCTTTTATTCTGCAAATTCCCCCCTATATGCAGATGATATTAAACTGAAGGTACTCTCATAGATAGAAAAATGTTTGGAAGTATAAGAAAAGAGATTTTAATATCTGATATTTTTGTTATTTAATTTTTTGAAATCTTTTTTGTATTTGCTTTATATAGAGTGGGATTTAAATATAATGTAATTTTAAGCGAGGTGAATCAATCTTTAATTCAGATGGAAAAAAGTGATTGTTATAGATGAAATAGGTTGTGTTAGAAATTTTTTATGTAAAAAGACCAAGACAGAGATGTCTTGGTCAGAGTTTTAATAGTTATAATAACCATTAAAAAAACTCGAAATTAATGCTGCAAAAAATAAGAAATAAAGGATTACTCCAGCGATTGCTATAATGAATTGCACTAAGCCAGCACGATTCCATGTTTTTTGAACTGCCAAAAAGGTTTCGACATCTTGATAATTCCCTTTTTGCCAAGCCCATTCATTCCCTTTAAACCCACAAACAAAGATCCAAACAATATTAAAGAGTGGAATTAAACAAAGTAATGGTAAATATGTTTGATTTCCGATTCCCCAAAAGATGTTGTACATAAAGGCGCCCCAATTCCAGCCTTTAATTTCTCTTGGAACAATTTTTGTTGAAATTTCATCCATTTTTCATTCCTCCTTTTCTGAAAATAATAGTACCATAACTTGACTTATTCAGCTAAAGATATTGTGAAGGAAAGTTTAAATGGTTTTAAGATTTGGATTTCTTAACAAAGCAAATGCTATACTAATGAAAATAATTGAAGAAGGAAGATTTATTTGCAAAATAAACCACGCGTTGTTGCAAGTCAGTGGCTGTCATTGTTTTTTAGTGTAGCGACAATTTTTTTAATTAGTAGTAGCTCTTTGATATATCGAATTTTTCCTGCGGATTGGACTATTTTAAACACCATACGCAATCAGAGTTATGGACAAATCGTTTTAATAGGCCTTTTGATTTTTATAGTTGTAGCCGTGTATCAATTTTCTCCCTTATCAATTTATTTTAAAAGAAAACAAATTGGAGGTAGAACAATAAACGATCCTGCAGAAATTGAATTTTTGTCAGTTGTCAATGGGGCTGTTTATCAGCGATTACTAAAACGTTATCCAAATGCCAAAAAGGCTAGGTTGTGGATAATCGATGAACGGGAAATTAATGCTTTTGCGTTAGGTTATCGAGATATTTGTTTGTATCGTGGTTTGTTGCAGTTGGTAGAGGTGGACCAATTAGAAGCAATTTTAGCGCATGAATATGCTCATTTGTACCATCGTGACACATTAGGATTGTTGTTAATTCGTACCAGTTATGTAGCTTCGGCATTTTTATTGTTGTATATATTCCATTGGCTCATTGTGATAGTATTTTTAATCGGTCTTATTTTTAGTTTGTTATCAATAGGTAGAAGGAAAAATTTATTCAAAACAATAAGTAATTTTACTAGGAATTTGTTTTATCGTTACTATAAATTAATTCACTTTTTAATGGCGCAAGTAAGTAAGCAGCAAGAATATCGTGCAGATGAAACAGCCTTATATCTAGGTTTTGCGCAAGGATTGGAAAATTTCTTTTATTTGCTGACTGAGATGACTTATCAATCTAACAACAACTTTTTAAAAATGTTACAGTCCAATCATCCTAGTATTAAAGCAAGATTAAAAAATATTCGAAAAAAGATGGAAAGGTGAAGTTATGTTCATTTAGTGAACATAGCTTTTTTTACTGTTTTTTTTGCGAGGTGTTATAATAAAAGAAAAGGAGATGATCAAAATGAAAACTAGCTATCGAAATATTTTAGTAGCTCTGGACGGATCAGAACAAGCCGATAATGCTTTGTTAGAGGCAGTTGAGACAGCCAAACGAAATGATACCAAATTGTACTTAGTTTCTGTCATTGATGATAGTAATTTGTTGATGAATACAGCTATTCCCGTAGATAAAGTTATCGAGGAAGAGAAAAGTTCTGTTAATGCTGAATTGACAAAAAAAATTAAAGAAATCGATTATCCTAAAGCAGAAATTCTGATTGCTGTTGGAAATCCTAAAAAATATTTAACTGTAGATTTACCAAAAAGTCTAAATATTGATCTTATTTTCTTAGGAGCAACTGGTAAAGGTAGAATTGAACGTATCTTGGTGGGTTCCGTAGCAAATTATGTTGTCAATCATGCGCCGTGTAATGTTATGGTGGTCAGAGACTAAGTATTTAAATTTACAGTAATGATGACGTTACCAAAAAGGAATATTCTTGCTTTTTTTCTAGATTTGAGGTGTTATTAGGATACCTTAAATATTTAGGAGCAAGTTTATGAATATAATGATTGCATTAATCCCTGCGATTAGCTGGGGGCTTCAACCTTTGTTTGCGAAGTGGCTAGGTGGGCGACTGAGTAACCAAATTTTGGGAGTAGGTATGGGTGCAATGATTGTTGGTAGCGGGGTATATTTATCTATTTCACCAGAAAAAATTAGTTTTGGATCTTTTATGCTGAGTCTTTTATCTGGTCTTTTTTTCTTAGTTGGACAACTAGGGCAATTAAGAGCTTTAAAAATGATTGGTGTTACACAGATGATGCTTATTTCAGTCGCATCGCAATTGATTATTTCTGATTTAAGCCAATTGATTTTTAACGGGTTTAATGGAGTATCTGGATTAATACTGGTTCTTGTGAGTATTTTGATGATTGGTGCTATTTTTATATTAGCATTTAGGGATCTGAAATCGACAAGAAATAAATTCTTGCAAGCTTTGGTTATCATATTTTTTTCTAGTTTTAGTTTCAATTTGTATTTTTCTATCAGTAATGTAATTAATACTGGAAACTTTTCATTTTACTTTCCACAGATGGTGGGTGTGTTTATAAGTGCCATCGTTTATGTGTTACTAACCAATCCGAAAAGCTTTGTCCAAAAGAAAAGTTGGTATAATGTGATTATTGGCTTGTTAATTAGTGTATCAACTATTGGCTATCTTTTTTTAGATAAACTTTATGATCAAAAGATTAATTACCTTATTTCAGCCGTCGCGGTTGTAATCACCATGATGGGTGGTATGATTGTTTTTCACGAAGTTGAGCAAAGAAGATTAAAGTATTTTCTTCTAAGCGGTGGTTTGTTTGCACTAGGAAGTATTTTGCTTAGTTTATATTAAAAAATGCGCAAAACTGTATAAACAGTTTTGCGCATTTTTTGTAGGTTCTAAAAGAAAATAAAGTATACATTAATAGCATAGTAAATCAATAAACCTAAAGCGATTAGCATGGAGAAAAACGTAATCCAGACAGTCGCTTTCTTTCTTTTCTTGGGTTTCTTTTTTCTACGAGCCCGTCTACTCATATCTGGATCAAAATCAGATGATGTTTCGATTTTTTTGGGATGCAATAATAAGATAGCCAATAAATCAAAAAAGAATAATGCTTGCAACATCGTGGTGATTAAAAAGATAAGTTGATCGCCACCTACAATGCGGTAAATCAGCATCAAAAACATTGCGATATCAAGAATTAATGTAAGTAATAACGCCATAAATAGACTCCTTTAAACATTTCTACCTTTCACAGTATAGCACAAAAAAATTATCTGTCTTGCTGACAAGTAAATTTTATTGTCATTTATCAAAAAAATAAAACTTTTTCGATTTAAGAAGGCTCAAAAATGTTTTATCGCTTCATTTAGTCTATAATTAAATTTAAGGAGGGGATAGTTGTGAAAGAAGAATATAAAAATATTTTAGTTGCCGTAGACGGCTCTGAACAATCAACAGAAGCGTTTAAAGAAACAATGGCTGTTGCCAAAAGAAATCAAGCGAAGGTGACAATCTTAGCGGTAGTAGATGTAAAATACGCTTTTGGCGATCCTGCTTTTGTAAATGATTCTTTAACCATTCATACGAATAATGCCGAAATTGAAATTGATAAATTAATTGCAGAGTATGAGCCAGCACAAATCGATTTTGAAAAAGTAGTCCTTTCAGGGAGTCCTAAAAGAAAAATTGTTGATTATGCAGAAGAAAATGAAATAGATTTAATTATGATAGGTGGAACCGGTACGGGTGCAATCGAACAAATGGTAATTGGCTCAACAACTTCATATGTTGTAAACCATGCACCATGTAACGTGATGGTAGTAAAAAATTAGAAGCCAAACAATTTGTTTAGCTTCTATAAAATTATTTTCCTGCACCTTGTTTTAAGGCTGCAAGAACAAGATTCCCATTTGAAAAACCTAATTGAATCGGAAGCTCTTCTTGTCGAATCATTAAGGTAAGTAAGATCCCATTGATTTTTTTCTTACCGCTAATTTCGGTGGCTTGGTGCAAATTATAACGATAACTTTTTTGTTTACTTAAAACATATAACGTATTTCCTGAAATACCATAAGCAGTCAAGCCTTCTTGTTTTTTTAGGCCGTAATATTTATGAAAACCGATGAAAGCAAAAGAAAAATCAACTTTGGGGAATTCATTTACGAATAAACTAAAAAGTGCAGTACCTTTTTCTTCATTCAGGTTATAGTTTACTTGGTATTTTTTGGTAAACTGGTAAAGTTGTTTGGCTGTATTCATTTAGCTCATCCTTTTTTATTTGTAATACTACAAGTATAGCAAAAAGATAGCGCCTTGCCAGTATGTTTTATTTAGAAAGAAATAATCATGAGAATTTGGTGGCAAAAAAAGACGATTTCTTTAAATAATAATCGTTCTTAAAAAAGCATAACATCAACTTGAAAGCAACTTTTTTATCAAAAAAAAGAATAAAAAAAAGATAAATCAATATAAATCCTGTGTTTTCGGTTGTAATGAATCTTGATGTCCGTTATAATTGCGAAAATACTTAACCAAAAGCTAGATAGTAGAAAATATCGATACTGGAGGATTTATTATGAATGAAGAAGAAATTGAATTAGGTAAAACATACCGTTGTCACCCTATTGGATTTATTGAAGATGTTGAAGGGGAAGTCGTTTCAAAAATGACAAACACTGCTGTTTTACGAATTGAAACTTGTAATCCAACAGATCAACTTCAATTGGAAGAAAAAGCTAAGATGGTGGTTGCTAGATATTCTAGCTTTATCTCATAAAAAGCAAAGGTGAGATTATTGAATTTTTTTACCATTTTACTATTAGTATTTACACTAGTATTGTATCTATACTTAATTGTAAACCGTCGGGCAATTATTATCCCGATAGCGTCATCAAAAAAAAGATACGTGATATATCCATTTTTGATGGGTGTAGTTATCTGGGTGGCTGTAACCCAAGCAATAGATGTAGACCAGCGAATTAGAACTATTTTAGCTGGCTTAATCCTTTTAAGCTTTGTTTTAGATAAAAAGGGCCTAACAGAAGATCGATTGATTTTAAATAGTTTAGACTTGAAAGGAATTCCATTAATAGAGATTGATAGAGTGGTTTTAGTGGAAGATGAACTAACTCAACTTGTCAAGGTTAACTATTTTAGAAAAGATCGTCGCGGACCAGTCCTTTTGTTTGATGAAACTATTACTGAATTGGCTATCTTTTTTTCTACACATCTAAAAGAAGGTAGTAAATTAGAAATTGTAACTACGGAAGATTGACTTTTTGGTTAATCTTCTTTTTTTGTTATACTAATTATTAAAGGAGATGATTGTGTGAAGAAAATTTTTTGGAGTTGTTTTGCGTTGAGTGCTTTTATTGGTATCGCAGGATTTGCTCAAGAAAATCAAGCATCCACGTTATATCGTTTATACAATACCAATAGTTCTGAACATTTTTATACGATTCATAATGAGGAAAAGACAAACTTAATGCGTTCAGGTTGGCGTTATGAAGGAACTGGCTGGCAAACTACCGACACAGGACAATCCGTTTATCGGTTGTATAATGAAAATGCTGGCGACCATCATTACACTTTATCAGAGACAGAAAAAAATGATTTGATCAGCAAAGGTTGGAAGGATGAAGGAATTTCTTGGTATACACCAGAATCTGGAATCAATGTTTATCGTTTGTATAATAAAAATGCAAAAGCTGGGGCTCATCATTACACAACTAGTGTGACTGAGCGAGATAATTTAATCCATGCTGGCTGGCAAAATGAAGGAGTTTCTTGGAAAGCAACCGGTGAAGGAACGACAGTTAGTGATAGTGCATCATTAAATGCACCATACATTAATCAAAACTCAGCAGGATATCCAATGGGTTGTGAAGCAGCAGCACTTTTGCAGGCGCTTCAAACAAAGGGACAAGCAAATAATTACAACTTGAGAAGCTTCATTGATGAGATGCCTCTAGCAGCAAATGGAAATCCCAACGATGGTTTTGGTGGTAGACCAGATCAAATTTTAAATGGTACATATCAATCAATCTATCCAAAACCACTAGCCACTTGGGGAAGTCGTTACGGTAATGTTGAAAATATTTCTGACTATTCACCAGAAGAATTAAAAGAAGAATTACGTGGAGGAAATCCTGTGGTAGTTTTTGTCACTTTGGATTTTGCAGATCCTCGTTATGGCAATTATTGGTGGGGAACTGGAATTAATAATGCTCATGTAATGACCTTAGATGGCTTTGATAATCATACCAATCGTTACCATGTATCAGATCCGAATGCTGGTCAATACTGGGTGGAAGGTCATGCTTTTGAAGCAAGTTACAATTTGACTCGCTATGCGGTAGTAGTAAGATAAAAAAGTCATGAAGTAAATTTTCTTTTACTTCATGACTATATTTTTATTTAATGACTTTAAACCGATCTTCATCGTTCATAAATTCTTTTTCTCCAGCTTCTGCTTCTTTTGAACCAAAAACTAATTGGCCGCGTAATTCCCAGTTTGCCGGAATATTCCAAGTGCTTGTAACTTCTGCATCAATCAATGGGTTGTAATGTTGTAAGTTTGCACCAAGACCTTCTGCCGCTAGTGCAGTCCAGGTATTTGCTTGAGCGATACCATTAGATTGTTCTGCCCAGATAGGGAAGTTATTCGCATAAAGTTCGAATTGTTCTTGTAAGTTTTTAACAGTATCTTTTTCTTTAAAGAATAATACTGTGCCATAAGCGTTCTTAAAGCCCGCTAATTTTTCTTGTGTATTTGAAAATGCTTCTGCTGGTGTAACTGGTTTTAAAGCAGCTTCTACGATTTTCCATAATTTTTCATGAGCACCATCAAACAAAATAACTGCTCTTGTAGTTTGTGCGTTAAAGTCAGTGGGACTTAGTTTAACAGCTTCCTTGATCGTAGTTGAAATCTCTTCTTGTGATAAGTTAACGTTGCGTCCTAAAGCATAGATAGAACGACGATTTTTTAAGGCATCTAAAAATTGTGACATGTGAATTTCCTCATTTCTTTCTATTAATTACAAAACTCAATATATCATCTTACATTTAGTAAGTAAAAGAATATGCTTATCGATTTAATTCGAAAAATTTGTTAAATAGAGTTTGAAATAAGTCTATTTTTTAATGACTATGTTAAACTGTTATTATTGAATAATTGGAGGATGTTACATGAAGCTAAAAGAAGTGGTAAAAACTATTATATATTTTGTCATTTTGGCAGCTGTACTTTTTGGTTTGCGGCAATTTGTTTTTACCCCGGTGGTTGTAAAAGGAGATTCAATGGATCCAACCTTGATTGATGGAGAACGAGTTATTGCTTTAAAAAATACAGATGTGAAACGGTATGACATCGTTACTTTTCCAGCTCCAGACGAACCGGGAAAGAATTATATTAAGCGTGTGATTGGTTTGCCAGGGGATACTGTTGAGTATCGAGATGATCAATTATATATAAACGGTAAGAAATACAGTGAACCTTATTTAGATGAATATAAGAGTGAATTAACTGATGGAGAACCTTTGACTTATGATTTTACTTTAAAAGATTTATTTGGCTCTGATAAAGTGCCAGAAGGCAAATTATTTGTTTTGGGTGACAATCGACGTATTTCAAAAGATGGTCGTATTATTGGTTATATCGATGAAGACGATATTATGGCTGATGTGAAATTTGTTTTCTGGCCGATTAACAGAATCGGAACTATTGACTAGCAGATGTTTGCTAGTCTTTTTTTTTTATTGTTATAATGTAAAAAGAAGAGGTGAAAAAATGAGTTTACAATTTCTTAGAAGCGTTGGACAAAGTGATGCTGATCAAAAAATGGTCGAAGTTGCTGAAAGTTGGTTAAGTAATCATCAAACAGGCCGCGTTTTTTTTATTGTACCCAATTATAATAAATTCGAAAAAGAAATCCATTTGTTGCGTTTGATGAAAGAAGCACAACAGACAAGAACTTTTAGCTCGATTAATCGACAAGTATTTAGTTTTAACCGTTTAGCTTGGTTCTTTTTACAAAAAGATGGGAAAATCCCTGGTAATCAGTTGTCAGATGCTGGTAATGCAATGGTTTTAAGAAAAGTCCTAAAAGAAAAAGAAATGGACTTAGTCATCTTTAGAGGTGAAATTAATAAATCAGGTTTTATTGAAGAAGTCATGAAATTCTATCAAGAAATGCAAATAGGAAATCTGACTGTCGATGATTTATTCTTGTTAGCTGAAAATAAAACGATTGATATTGGCTTAAAAATGCAAGATTTACAAACTATTTTATCTGCTTATGAAAAAGAGCTTGCTCAATATCAAGTCGAAAATAACGACCCATTGCAATTATTAAGTGAATATTTATCAGATAATAAACGCGTGGACGATTTGTTCATTGTCAGCGGTTTTACCAGCTTTACTGGAAAAGAAATGCAAGTATTAACAACATTAATGGCTCAAAGTCAACTTTTAGTAGCTTTAGAAGTAGATCAATCTTATGTTGACCAATTACCTAATCCATTAGAATTATTTTCAGTAACTGGCAAAACTTATTATCAGTTGGTTCAAGCTGCACGTAGTGAAAAGATCCCAATCCAGCTTGATTTAATTGCTGTCAATAAAAAAAATGTATTTAATCAGATTGGTGAATTTTGGCGCACACAAAAGCCGCAAAAATTGCAAGCATCAGCAGCAATTCAAATTTGGCAGACTACTACATTAGCTGAAGAAGTCAGACGAGTGGGTAATGAAATTAGACAGCTAGTAATTAAACAAGGATATCGTTATCAAGATATTCAAGTTTTAGTTCGCAATGATGATCGCTATCGCAGTGTTGTTGCAACAATTTTTAACCAATTGGCGATCCCTTATTATTTAGATGAAAAACAAAAAATGGCTGAACATCCTTTATTGGACTTTTTACAAGCCTTATTTTTAATTGATCAATACAATTACCAAATTACAGATGTCATTCGTTTGTTAAGGACAGAGTTATTTGTTCCTTTTGAATGGGCTACCAATACTTGGAAGCTAGAACAAAAAATCTTGCGAGAAAAAATTGATCAGACTGAAAATGTTGCTTTGGCTTACAATTTCAAAGGCTTCTATTGGACGAGAGAAAAAGACTGGAAATTTGTGGACTATGATTTTGAATCTGGCGAATATCATGCAAATGAAACTATAGAAAATGACAGTAATTTAGTACGTCGAATGGTTCAAGAATACTTACCTCCATTTTTTGAAGAAATAAAGAAAGCGGAAAATGGTCGTACAGCAGCAAGTATTTTTTATCATTTTTTAGATCGAGTAGGTGTGAAGCAACAATTGTTACATTGGCGTGATCAAGAAGTTGAACGAGGATTCTTGGAAAAGGCTCGTAATCATGAACAGACGTGGCAAGCTTTATTAGATTTGTTAGATGAGTATGTATTGATTTATGGCGATGAAATTTTTGACTGGGATATTTTTCAAGAAATATTTGTCGCTGGATTAGTTAATTTAGATTACGGAAAAATTCCGACAACGATAGATCAAGTTCAAATTAATCGTTTGGATATTCGCGGTAAACAAACTAAGGTGACATTTGCTTTAGGTCTAAATGATCATGATTTTCCTGCACGCTTTGATGATACTGGTTTATTGACTGCCGATGAAAGAGAAGTTTTCAGTCAGGAATTACCAGAGGATAAGTTCTTACCAGAAGCCAATAGCCAAAAAATCATGAGTGAACCATACGTTGCCTATGGTGTTTTTTTATCAGCATCAGAAAAATTGTTTTTAAGTTACGCTACTATTGTAGAGGAAAGTAGTTATGGGATTTCTCCGTTTTTGAAAAGACTGAATGTAGGTTTAGCTATTCCTATTTATTCATTTGAAAATTTGAATTTAACAACAAATCCGGCTGAGTATGTCGGTACGTTTCGGACTATGATTAGTGATGTAATAAATTTGAATCGTCAGAGTAAAGACCAACAATATCCATTATCGGCAGCATGGGCCAAGCTTAGTCAAAGTTTGAAAAAAAATGCTGAAGTGGGCGATTTGGCTGGGAAAGTTTTTGCTAGTTTAACCGATTCAAATGTTCCCTTTGATTTGGGACCAGATATTGCCGGAAAGCTTTACGGAAAAGAGTTGTATGCCTCAGTTTCACGAATTGAGAATTTTTATAGTTGTCAGTTTAAATATTTTGCAAATTATGGGCTTAAACTAAAAGAGCGTTCATTATACGAATTGACACAAGCAGGAAAAGGCGACTTTTATCATGAAGCCTTAGATATTTTCTTTAAAAAATTAAATGAGAATGATTTAAATTTAGCAAAAATTAGTGATGAACAACGGCAAAAACTCGCTGATGACGTATTAGCTGAAGTTTTTGGTAAGGTAAAATTTGAAATTTTAAGCAGTTCTCCAAGGATGAACTATATTCGTTATCAATTGGCGAAAACGATTGAAAAGGTTAGCTGGGGCTTAATGCAACAAAGTAAACGGACAAATTACCAAACAGAAAAAACAGAGGTAATTTTTGGATCGCTTGCTGGTCAAAAAGGTATTAGGGGATTAGATCTGCCATTAGTAAATGGCGGAGCACTACATCTGCGAGGGAAAATTGACCGAATTGATACTGTGACAAATCAAGAAAATCAATGGTTTAGCGTAGTGGATTACAAATCTAGTCAACAAAGATTTAAGTTAACGGATGCCTATTATGGATTAGCATTGCAGCTAATCACCTATTTAGATGTAGCAATTACTGATTTTTCTGAAGGTAATAATAAAACAGTTAAACCAGGAGGTGCCTATTATTTCCACGTTCAAAATCCTACGATTAAACCGACAGATAATGTATCAGAGGAGACTTTAAAAGAATTTAAATATAATGGTCTGTTTGTTAAAGATGAAGCACTTTTTAAAGAGATGGATAAAGAATTGGCAGAAGGTGAGAAGTCTTCTCTATTTCCACTGGAAATGACAAAAAAAGGAGCTTACTCAATTGGTCGCAATCAGCAAACTTTCTATGATATAAACGAAATTGATTTGTTGAGAGACTATAATAAACAAAATTTAAAACAAGCGGGTGATCAAATTGTTTCTGGAGAATTGAAATTGAATCCGACTTTGGATAATGAGAAAAAAAGGGCTTGTGAATTTTGTCCATTCCAAAGTGTGTGTAAATTTGACGTCATGATGCCAGATAATCAGTATCACCGCTTTGAAAGAATGAAGCGGGAGGAAATTTTAGATCGGATGCGAAAAGACCTGGGAAATACGGAGGAAGAAGGCAATGAGTAGAAAAATACCTATTCCTGAACGAACAGCCGATGTGATGTTTACGGAGCAGCAATGGCAGGCAATTTATGATCAAGGAGACAATATTTTAGTTTCTGCTTCAGCTGGTTCAGGTAAAACAGCTGTTTTGGTCCGCCGTGTGATTGAAAAGATTCGTCAGCAAAATTTTTCAGTCGATGATTTGCTAGTTGTGACTTTTACTGAAGCTGCAGCTGCTGAGATGAAGGAACGCATCCAGCAAGCGATTCAACAGGCGGCTGAAGAGGCGAAAACTTCTGAAGAAAGAAATTATTTCAACCATCAATTAAGTAAGTTACCGATGGCTAATATCTCCACCTTACATGCCTTTTGTGCAAAAGTGATTCAACGATTTTTTTATTTAATTGATTTAGATCCAAATTATCGTATGTTAACGGATGAAACAGAAACAATCTTGCTGAAAGAAGAAGTATGGGATAGTATCCGTGAGCTAAATTATGAAAAAAAGGAAGTCGAATTTTATCGCTTGACTGAAAATTTTTCTAGTGATCGAGATGATCGTGGTTTAGAAAATTTAATTTTTTCCATGTACAATTTTGCTCGGTCCAACTCTGAACCGGAAAAATGGCTAGACTCGCTGTTAGAAAATTATCAGTTTGATGGAGAATTTGCTCACTCCAAAATTTTTACCGAGCAATTGCGACCTATGATTGTAACAGAATTAGATCGTGTGATTGAAAACTATCAATTGATGATTCAACGGTCGCAAGCGATAGGTGGTTTAACCTTAATTATTGAATTAGCAGAAGATGAACTAAATCATGTATTAACGGTTAAAGAAGCTTTATTAAAAGGGGACTTGGCAATTGCTTATCAAGTGATACAAGCAACTACCTTTAAGACATTTCCATCTACAAAGAAAGAAATAAAGGCTGTAAAAGAGGCCTATCCTGAAGAATTTGCGGAAATTCAAAATTTACGAAATTTGAATAAAGATCAGTTGCAAAAAAACATCCTACCGAATTATTTTTCTGAACCTTTTGAAATACAAGGTGAAATCTTAAAAGAATCGGAAAAATTAGTCAGTGGCTTAATCGAAGTAGAAAAAGCTTTTATCCAACAATTCTCAGAGAGAAAAATGAGTAAGAACTTGTTAGATTTCAACGACTTAGAACATTTTGCTTTGAAAATTTTAGAAACTGAAATTGACGGAGCCTATCCTGCTAAAAATTATTATCGGACTCAATTTAAAGAGGTTTTAGTTGATGAATATCAAGATATCAATCAACTTCAAGAAACAATTTTACAAGCAGTTAGCCAAGAGCATCCAGGAAATATGTTCATGGTTGGGGATGTAAAACAATCAATTTATGGTTTCCGTTTAGCTGATCCGACATTGTTTATTGAAAAATATGAAAGCTACCAAAACGATGTTGATTTTGATGGTAACCGAAAGATTATTTTGCCAGATAATTTCCGCTCTCGTAAAGAAGTATTGGATTTTACCAATTTGATTTTTAAACAAATTATGGATAAAGAGCTGGGCCAGATTGAATATGGTTCTCAAGAAGAACTGATTGCAGGATCCAAGGCTTTTCCTGAGTCGGATCATTTTTCAGCAGAGCTTTTAATTGCAGAACAAAAAGTCGAGGAAGATGACTTGATCGATGAGAGTGCGACTGCGGAAATCTATTTAGTTGCGAATAAAATTCGTGAAATGAAAGATCAAAAATTCCAAATTTTTGATAAAAAAATGGGTATTGATCGTGCTTTAGATTATCGGGATATTGTTTTATTGACGCCAACCCGAAAAAATCATCTAACTATTATTGACGTCTTTAAGAAAATGGGGATTCCGTTAAATGTAAATGATGCCCAAAACTATTTTCAAACAACCGAACTAAGAATTATTGTTGCATTAATGCAGATTATTGACAATCCTTTTCAAGATATTCCATTAGCTGCAGTTTTGCGGTCACCAATTACTGATTTGGATGATCAAGAGTTAGCAACGATTCGGCTAAAAATGGTCGAAGGAGATTTCTTTACGGCAATTAAAAACTATCAAGTCACTGAAGAAGATAAAATCAGTCAAAAGCTTGCTATTTTTCTGAACCAATTGGATAATTGGCGGGAACTATCTCATCGTACGTCGATGGTAGATCTTTTATTGAATATTTATCAAGAAACAGCTTATTTAGATTATGTTTTAGGAATGCCGGCTGGTCAGCAACGACATGCAAATTTATTGGCATTAGTAGAACGCGCGAAGGATTATGAGAAGAGCAGTTATCGAGGCTTGTATCAGTTTATTCGATTCATTGAAAAAATGCAGGAGAAGTCAAAAGATTTGGCTGAACCGCCTGCAACAGAAACTGGGGATGCAGTGACAGTAATGACAATTCATGCCAGTAAAGGCTTGGAGTTTCCGGTAGTATTCTTATTAAATAGTAGTCGAAAAGCTAATTTAAGTGATTTACGAAATAAATATATATTTGACGAGCATGCCGGTATTGGCATAAAGTATTTAGATCCTTTTACAAGGGTAAACTATATAACAATTGCCTTTAAATTAATTGCCAAGAAAAAAAATAATAAATTATTGTCTGAAGAAATGCGAAAACTGTATGTAGCTTTGACGAGAGCTGAGCAAAAATTGTTCATTGTTGGTTCCTATGACAGTCAAGAAGCGGCATTAAAAAAATGGCAATTGGCAGCAACGAATGAAGACATTGTTTTAGACACCGCAATTCGTAATGGTCAAGGGGTCTTTTTAGATTGGATTGGGCAAAGTTTATTCCGTCATGCAACGATGGAAAATTATCAACAACAATATCCGATAAACCAAAAAAATTCACTTTACCATCATCCTGCAAAGTTTAAAATTACTTTTGCTAATGCTCAAGAAATTGCTCAGACAGCAAATAGTTATCAGCCTGTTTTTACAAAAGTTAAAGCAGATGATCAAGAAATTGATGTTAGCCAGATTTTACAACAAGCCGGCTATCAATATATTTTTCCTGAAGCAACGAAAACTACTAATTATCAGTCAGTTTCCGAAATAAAACGATTATACGATGACCCTGATAATCGAGAAGTATTAGATATTTCTGACAATCAAAATTTGAATCAAAATCGTTATCGCTTTACCGAGAACCAACTACCGGAGCCGCGATTTTTAGTCCAAACAGATGAAATTAGTTCGGCTGAAATCGGTACGGCAACACATTTGGTGATGCAATTGATCGATGTATCCACACAACCAACTGAAAAAAGTGTTCGGGTATTAATCGAATCATTGATTGCGCAAAAAAGTTTAAGCCAAGAATTAGCTGACAGCCTTTCAATAGAAAATATTTTAACTTTTTTTGAAACTGATTTAGGGAAAAAACTGTTGGCTACACCAGATTTACTTCATCGAGAAGAACCCTTTGCAATGTTGTTATCAGCAGATGAAATTTTTAAAGATTATCGAAATAACGACGAAATCTTAATTCACGGGATCATTGATGGCTATTTGGAATATCCAAATGAGATTATTTTATACGATTTTAAGACAGATTATTATAGTGAAAGTCGTGAACAAGAATTAATCAATCGCTATAAAGGGCAATTAACTTTGTACAAAGAAGCATTAGAAAAAGCCAAGCAAAAAAAGGTTAGTGAAATCAATTTAGTTTTTTTAAGAGGAAATAAAATCATTAACTTATTATGAAAAATAGAATTCTAAGCAACTTATACTTATTATTTGTAAGTGATGTGCTATAATTCGTACATCGAGGTGAGAAAGATGGCGGAATTACAAATGACTGAGTTCACACTTTGTCCGACATTTGAAAAGTGTTTTCAAATTTTAGGTAAAAAGTGGAACGGTCTAATCATTGATGTGTTATTAGAAGAAGGACCACAACGTTTTGTTGATTTAGCTGCCAAAATTCCAGAAGTAAGCGACCGAGTTTTAACGGAACGTTTAAAAGAATTAGAGGCGCAAGGAATTGTTGGCCGTGTGATTTCCTGTGAAGGTCAGAAGCGGATGGATTATTGTTTGACTCAAAAAGGATTGTCGTTAGAAAAAGTAATGTCAGAAGTTCATTCATGGGGTGAAACTTGGATGGCTTAAAGAACTTGCGTAAAAGGTTAATTTCTTGTAATATAAGATTTAATCGAATACGAAAAAGCGTTGATGGAAAAGAGTAGTTTTTTTAAAACTTTTCAGGGAGTATCTGCCGTAGACTGGAAGCAGATTAAGTCAAAGAAAAATGAAGTTCACTTCTGGAGCTTGTCTTTAAGACCGGCAAATTGCCGTTAGAATAAGTAAGAGCGCCAATAGGCGAATTAGGATGGTAACGCGAGACCTCGTTCCTTTAAAAGGAAAACGAGGTCTTTTTTTTGTGGAAAGGAAGAAGAAAATGGATTTACAAACGCAGTTAGAAGATTTAAAAACAGCCACACTTGAAAAAATTTCTGCTACTAAAGAGTTAGCTGAAGTTGAAAAAATTCGTGTGGAAACTTTAGGGAAAAAAGGACCAATCACTGAAGTATTACGAGGAATGAAAGATTTATCAGCGGAAGAACGTCCGAAAGTTGGCGCTTTTGCCAATCAGATTCGTGATTTATTAACAGAAGCAATCGAAGAAAAGAAAACTGTTTTAAATCAAGTCGCTTTAGAGGCGGCTTTAGCTAAAGAGACTATTGACGTAACTTTACCTGGAAAACAAATTTCTCAAGGGAGTCGCCACGTATTAACACAAATCATGGAAGAAATTGAGGATACTTTTGTAGGAATGGGTTATCAAATTATTGAAGGTAATGAAGTTGAAACCGATCATTATAATTTTGAACGGATGAATCTACCTAAAGATCATCCTGCCCGTGACATGCAAGATACCTTCTATTTATCGGATGATTTATTGTTACGGACCCATACTTCACCAGTTCAAGCACGAACAATGGAAGATCATGACTTTTCAAAAGGTGCCTTAAGAATGATTTCGCCGGGGAAAGTTTTCCGCAGAGATACTGATGATGCCACTCACAGCCACCAATTTCATCAAATTGAAGGATTAGTGATTGATAAAGGTATTACTATGGCAGATTTAAAAGGTACATTAGAAACTATGTTGAAAACATTATTTGGTGAAGATCGTAATGTGCGTTTACGTCCAAGTTATTTTCCTTTTACAGAACCTTCAGTTGAGGTAGATGTGAGCTGTTTTAAATGCGGTGGTAAAGGTTGTAATGTTTGTAAATATACTGGTTGGATTGAAATTTTGGGGGCGGGCATGGTTCATCCAAATGTTTTGGAAATGTCAGGTATTGACCCAACAATTTATTCTGGTTTTGCTTTTGGTTTAGGACCAGATCGTATTGCTATGTTGCGCTATGGCGTCAATGATATTCGAAATTTCTATCTCAACGATGTTCGCTTCTTAGAACAATTTAAGGGGGAGTAAGCAATAATGTTAGTTTCTTATAAATGGTTAAATGAATACGTAAATATTAAAGATATTAACCCAAAAGATTTAGCTGATCACTTGTCTTTAACAGGAATTGAAGTAGAGGGATTACATCAACCTGAAACTGGTTTGAAAAAAATTGTGGTAGGGGATGTTAAAGAATGTATTCCTCATCCTGATTCTGATCACTTATCGATTTGCCAAGTGGATATTGGTGAAGCAGAATTGTCTCAAATTGTCTGCGGTGCACCGAATATTAAAGCCGGAGTCAAAGTGATTGTTGCTTTACCAGGTTCAAGAATTACTGGCAATGTTAAAATTAAAAAAGGTAAAATGCGTGGTCAAGTTTCAAATGGGATGATTTGTTCTTTACAAGAAGTTGGTTACAGCGAATCAGTAATTCCTAAAGAATTTGCTGACGGGATTTATTTTTTACCTGCTGAAGCAGTTGTTGGCGAACCAGTTTTTCCTTATTTAGAAATGGATGACACAATTATTGATCTTTCCATCACACCAAATCGGGCAGATGCCTTAAGTATTCGTGGTGTTGCTCATGAAGTTGCAGCAATTTACAACAAAAAAGCTGTTTTTCCAGAGGTAAAATTAGTTGAAGGCGAACAAGCAACCAGTGAAAAAATTAAAGTAACGGTGACTGATCAAGCAGATGCACCTCATTATGAAATTCGTGTAATCGAAAATGTAAAAATTGGCCCAAGTCCACAATGGTTGCAAAACCGTTTAATGAACGAAGGTATTCGTCCGATTTCAAATGTGGTAGATATTACCAACTATATTTTACTATTATTTGGTCAACCTTTACATGCATTTGATTATGATAAATTAGGCAGTCAAGAAATTTTGGTGCGCCGAGCAGAGCAAGATGAGCTGTTAACAACTTTAGATGGTGTGGAAAGAAAACTTTCACCAAATAATATTGTCATTACTAATGGACAACAACCTGTAGCATTAGCTGGTGTGATGGGAGGATTAGATTCTGAAATCACTAATACAACAACGACAGTAGCTTTAGAATCCGCGATGTTTGATAGCACTTCAATTCGCCGGACCTCACAAACATATAATTTACGCAGTGAATCTTCAATGCGTTTTGAAAAAGGGATCAATCAAGCAGAAATTTCTTTAGCAGGCGAAGTCGCTGCTCAAATGATGGTAGATTTGGCTGGCGGAACTATTTTAAAAGGTTCTGTTAAAGGCAGTCAGGTACATCCTGAAAATATTGAAGTGACAACAACTTTGAAACATATTAATCAATTTTTAGGGACAGAATTAACACAAGCTCAAGTCAATCAAGTTTTCACTGCGTTAGATTTTTCTTATGAAGAATTAGGTGAAACAATTGCTGTGAGTGTGCCTCCACGCCGTTGGGATATTAAAATTGAAGCGGATTTAATGGAAGAAGTTGCTCGTATTTACGGTTACAATAATATTCCGTCAACATTACCTAGTGGTCAGACAGTAGCTGGCTTTTTAACTCATGAACAAAAGTTGACTAGAAAAGTTCGTGGTATTTTAGAAGGTAGTGGCTTATCAGAAGCGATTAGTTATGCTTTAACGACTGCTGAAAAAGCACAACAATTTATGCTCAGAAAGAGTAAAGTGACTGAATTAGCATTTCCAATGAGTGAAGAACGGTCTACTTTACGGATGAATTTAATTAGTGGATTATTGGAAGATTTAGCTTACAATACTGCTCGAAAAAGTAAAGATCTGGCTTTTTATGAATTTGGACGGGTCTTTTATCAAGACAATGACCCCAAAAAAGATTTACCAAAAGAAGAAAAGCATCTAGCCTTTGCTATTACAGGTGATAAAATAGAAAAATCTTGGCAAGAAACAGCAGAATCAGTTGATTTTTATCAAATCAAAGGATTATTAGAAAATCTAGTAAAAGCATTAAACTTAAAAAATCGCATTAGCTATCAAGCAACCAGTGATTTAAAAGAAATGCATCCTGGTCAAACTGCATTGATTTATTTAGATGATCAAAAAATTGGTTTGATTGGTCAAGTTCATCCTAGTTTAGCTAAAGCCCATGATTTAAAAGCAACTTTTGTGATGGAACTGAATTTTGAAGCTTTAGTTGAGGTAGAAAAACCAGCTCTAGTTTATCAGACTGTTTCAAAATATCCTGCAGTAAGCCGTGACATTGCTATGCTAGTGGATGAAACTGTTTCAAATGGAGACATTGTTGCTGCTATTCGAGAATCTGCTAATCGTTTCTTGACGGATATTAAAATATTTGATGTTTATCAAGGAGAAAATATTGAGGCAGGTAAAAAATCGGTGGCCTACAGTTTAACTTATGTAAATGCTGAAGCAACGCTGACAGATGAAGAAATTAATAGTTTTATGGTGAGAATTGAAAAAACGTTAACAGATAAATTTGCGGTAGTCATTCGCTAAATAAAAAAACGTTGTCTTAGCAGACAACGTTTTTTAATAAGCACGATGCAATAAATCAACAGTAATACTTTTCAAAGTTTCTTTGGAAGCCGATTCTGGCAGTAAATCAATTTCTCGAATAGCTTTTTCAGTTAACTTTTCGGCAAAAATCAAGGCATCTTCTAAGCCACCAGTTTCAGCGACTAACTCAGCTAATTCAGTTCGTTCTTTAATAGATAGATTTTCAGGATGGATTAAATAAGGATTTATTTTTTCCGGTGAATTATTTTTGGCTGCTAACAAAGGGTAGGTATAAATCCCTTGAACAACATCAGTCAAAATTGGTTTTTCATCACTTCCTAAATCCAATGAAAAGTTTAAAATATCATCATAGACTTGGAAGGCTAAGCCAATCGCTTTGCCAATTCTTTTAGCTCGTGCTTGAGTGACAAGATCAGCACCACCAAAATAAGTACCTTCCCAACAGCTTAAACTGATGAGTTCGGCAGTTTTTCCATTGATGCTTTTTAAATACTGCCAAATACTTTGATCTTTTTGATAAGTTAATGACATTTGATGGAGTTCACCCTGTAAAATTTTTTTCATTGATTTGGCATTTTTCATTAGAAATGGGGTGCCTGTCATTGTTTCCGCCAATAGTTCAAAGTAAATTGTATAGATAAAATCTCCCGTGTAAACTGCGATATCTTTGCCAAATTGTGATTGGATCGTTGGCAGCGCACGACGAGTAGGAGAATCATCAATGATATCATCGTGAACTAAAGTAGCTGAGTGTAATAACTCTAACGAAGCAGCAATTTTTACGAATTTTTCATCAGAAACTTCTCCATGAGCAATTTCTGCAAATAAAAAGAAGAGCGCTGGTCGAATTAATTTTCCGCCTTTTGTACTAAAAGCTTGAATAGCACCTTCTATTTCTTTATTTTGAATTACTAATCTTTCAGCCATTAAATCTTGAACTAAGGTAAGTTTTTGCTGGAGATTAGGATAATCTTTCCAATAATCTAACATGTTTACTCCTTTTTCTTTTAGACTCGTTTTTCATTTTAGCTTATCTCAAAGAGAAAAACTACTAGAACCATCTGGATTAGATTAAGTTTTAATTGAAATATGGTAAGTTTTCAGAAAATATTAACTTTTGACCAGCTTTTTGGAGCATAGTTTTTGAAGAAATTGACAAAAACAGGCATAATGTAGAAGAAAGTTTGATAGGAAGAAGGAAGAAATGAGTTTAGCCGTTTTTTTGGAATTAGTCGAAATTAAAGCAAAAACAGCAAGTGTAATGCCTTTTTTTATTGGGATTTGTTTTAGCTGGTATAATTATCGATCACTTCATTTAGGTTTGGTACTTTTATTTTTTATTTCGATGTTTGTTTTTAACATGGCCGTTGACATCTTAGACAACTATAATGATTATCATCACGCCAGTGAAATTCATGACTATCGAGAGAAGACAAATATCATTGGTCGAGAAAAATTAAATGTGCGTCTGGTATTTTGGATGATGATTGCAATGATTATATTTTCTGCGTTATTAGGAATAGTGATTGCAATGATTGTTGGCTGGCCCTTTTTATTAATGGGTGTCTTTTGTTATTTTGTTGGTGTTTTTTATTCCTCAGGTCCACGACCTTTATCAAGCTTGCCACTCGGTGAGTTTTTTTCTGGGTTTACTATGGGCTTTATGATTAGTTTGCTTTGTGTTTATTTAAACACATATCAAATATTCCAATGGAATATTGTGACATTGGCGAGTATTTTTCTGATTTCTCTACCGAATACGTTGTGGATTGCAAATCTAATGTTAGCCAATAATATTTGTGATTTGGAAGAGGATGAAAATAATAATCGTTTTACACTCGTTCATTATTTAGGAAAACCAAGGGCAATTCAACTTTTTACTTGGATGAATGTGATTGCTTTCTTAAGTATCGTTTTAGCAGTCGTTTTTCAAATTGCACCATGGACATTTTTGCTAACTTTTTTAATTTTGCCATTTGTGTATAAACAGGTCGCATTATTTCGGAAAAAACAAATTAAAACAGAAACCTTTATTTGTGCCATTCGCATCCTAGCAGTTGGTGCTTTGGCTCAGGTTGTAACTTTCGCAATTATTTTTATTTAATCTTATAGGAGGTCTTTAAATTGAAAGAAATCGTTATTTTAGGAGCAGGATACGCTGGCTTAAGCGCACTGCATGTATTACAAAAATCTTCAGCAGATATTCATATTACTTTGGTGGATCGCAATGACTACCACTATGAATCAACCGCTTTGCACGAGGTAGCTGCAGGGACACAATCAGGAGAAAAAATTAGTTATCCAATCATGGATGTGGTGAACCCTAAAAAAACAACTTTCCTTCAAAAGACAGTCGAAAAAATCAATGCTGATGAACAATCCGTTTTGTTAACAGATGGTCAAAGCTTGAATTATGATTATCTGATTGTCGGTTTAGGTTTTCAATCTGAAACATTTGGTATTCCTGGTGCGGATGTGAATGCATTAGAAATGGTGGATGTAAAAACAGCTGCTAAAGTTTATGAACATATTGAAGCACAATTAAAAGAATATAAAACAAGTAAAGATGAAGCAAATTTACGCATTGTTGTTTGTGGCGCCGGTTTTACTGGAATTGAATTAGTTGGTTCACTAGTTGAAAATACGAAACATTTCGCTGAGATTGCTGGTGTTAAACCAGAACAAATCGAAATTTATAATGTTGAAGCAGCTGATAAAATTTTACCAATGTTTAGTGACAAATTAGGTCAATATGCAATTAACCATTTTAAAAAATGGGGCGTAAAACTAATGACCGGTAAAATGATTAAAGAAGTAAGACCAAATGAAGTCGTCTATCAAAATGGTAAAGATGGTGATTTAGAATCTCTTCATGCCAAAACAATCATTTGGACAACAGGTGTAAGTGGTAATAAAATTGTCGGAGAATCTGGTTTTGAAGAACGACGTGGACGAGTTATGGTAAAACCAAACTTAACCGATCCAACCTATGACAACGTCTATATTCTTGGAGATGTAGCGGCTGTAATGGATCCAGCTAGTAATCGTCCATATCCAACAACAGCGCAAATAGCTTTGAAGATGGGGCATTATGCCGGAAAAGACATATTAAATCAAATGAGCGGAAAAGCAAGCACGCCATTTTCATTTAAATCATTGGGTTCAGTTGCATCAATCGGCAATACCCATGCTCTTGGTTTAGTTGGTAAAGCTGAAATGACGGCTTACCCAGCATCAGTTATGAAAAAAGTAATTGCCGATCGTTCACTATTAAAAACAGGTGGTTTGAAAGAAGTTTTTGCTAAAGGTCGTTTTGATTTCTATCATTAAAATAAATTTGAAAGCTATTGCCTGTTTAGGCAATAGTTTTTTTGTAGATAAAATTATGGTATCATGGAATATATTTATTTTTAAAAGGAGTTTAATGTGAAAAAAGGGATATTATTGGTGAATTTGGGAACGCCACAAGCACCAACAGCAGAAGCGGTAGGTCGCTATTTAAAACAATTTTTAAGTGATCGACGAGTTATTTCACTGCCACGTGCTGTTTGGTTACCAATTTTACATGGAATTATTTTAAAAACAAGGCCCAAAAAATCAGCAAAACTTTATCAAAGCATATGGACTGATGAAGGCTCACCACTATTTTTTTATACGAAAAAGCAGGCACAGCTTTTACAAGAGCTAGTTCCTGATCAGCAAGTTCATTTTGCAATGACTTATGGCGAACCGAAAATAGCAAGAGTTTTAGATGAAATGCTAGCCAAAGGAGTCACTGACTTAACTGTTTTACCTTTGTATCCACAATATTCAAATACAACTGTTGCACCAATTTATGATCAAATCAACCGCTATTTCAAAGATCAGGGTAAACAACCCAATTTACGAGCAATCGCCCATTTTTATGACAATCAAGATTATTTGAATTTATTAGCTGAAAACATAAAAAAGCAATGGGAAAAAAATGATTACGACATGATTCTATTTTCTTACCATGGCATACCAGTTTCTGAAATAAAAAAGGGTGATCCCTACGAGAAACAATGCCAAGAGACTACCCGTTTACTTTTGAAATGTCTGGGAGAGCTGCCATATGCCCATACTTATCAATCCAAATTCGGTCCAGGTGAATGGTTAAGACCGGCTACTAGTGAAACGTTAAATGCTTTACCGAGTCAGAAAGTCAAAAAGATCCTTGTAGTTACACCAGGATTTGTATCCGATTGTTTAGAGACATTAGAAGAAATTGAAGTTGAGAATCGGGGATATTTTATGGAGGCTGGTGGAGAAATATTTGATTATCTTCATCCTTTTAATGAGGATGCTGCTTTTACTAAAGTCTTGCAAAAAGTTGCCTGTGAGGCTAATTAAAAAAACTGTTTCTGCTTAGCAGAAACAGTTTTTTGCTTAACTGAAATAAGCAATTCCCATTGCTTTTTTGACTTCCAATAAAGTATTGGCAGCAACTTTTTGGGCTTCTTGACTGCCTTTTTGTAGAATGTTCATCACTTCAGCAGGATCTTTGGCAAATTCTTCACGACGCGTGCGAATTGGTCCTAATTCTGCTTCTAAAACCTCGATCAAGTAACGTTTGATTTTCACATCGCCAAGACCACCACGACGGTAATGTTCTTTTAATTCTTCGATTTTTTCTTTATCTGTTCCAAAAACATCTAAATAAGTGAAAACCATGTTGCCTTCTACTTGGCCAGGGTCTTCAACATGAATATGGTTAGGGTCAGTATACATACTCATTACTTTTTTTGCGACTGTTTCAGCAGAGTCGGCTAAATAAATGCCATTACCTAAACTTTTACTCATTTTTCCATTGCCATCAATTCCTGGTAAACGTCCCATATTTTTAGCAGGAAAGACACCTTTTGGTTCAACTAAAACTTCACTGTAAGTATGATTAAAGCTGTGAACAATTTCTTGTGTTTGTTCTAGCATTGGTTTTTGATCTTCACCAACGGGCACCAAATTGGCTTTAAAAGCAGTAATATCAGAAGCTTGAGAAATCGGATAAACAAAGAATCCAGTTGGAATACTTTCACCAAATTTCTTTTGTTCAATTTCTGCTTTAACCGTTGGATTTCTGCGTAAACGTCCAACACTCACCAAATTCATGTAGTACATCGTCAATTCTGCCAATTCAGGAATTTGTGACTGGATCAAAAATGTAATTTTTTCAGGATCTAATCCAATGGCTAAGTAATCTAACGCAACTTGTAAGATATTTGAAGAAACTTTTTCAGGGTTTTTCGCATTGTCAGTCAAAGCTTGCATGTCTGCAACCATGATATACAATTTATTATTTGGATCATCTTGCATCATTAAACGATTCTTCAAAGAACCTACATAATGTCCTAAATGTAATTGTCCAGTTGGTCGATCACCAGTTAAAATAATATTTTTCATTTAATCACCTTTCTAATTTGAGCTATCTATCAAATAGTAACCTTTTTTAGTTGATTAGACAACTTTTATTCAACAATTCAAGTTTGATAAAACCATCATCCATGTAATTAAATCTAACATGGAAATAGTAGGAGTTTGACGGAATATTGAAAAATTTTGGATTTATTTCTTTACAAACTAAAATTTTGTGGAATATAATGAGAACTAGCCTATTTTAAATTAGAGAAAATTAATATAAAAGAGATTGGGAGTTGTGATGACATGTCAATGGTGGAATTTAAGCATGTAGATAAATATTTTGGGAAATTTCATGCCCTGAAAGATATCAACTTAACTTTTGAAAAAGGAGAAGTGGTGGTTGTAATCGGTCCTTCTGGTTCAGGTAAAAGTACGATGCTACGCTGTATCAATGCATTGGAAAGAATTTCTTCTGGTGAATTATTTATTGAAGACAGAGATTTATACAGTAAGGAAGTCAAATTAAAAGATATCCGGACAAAAGTAGGAATGGTTTTTCAACATTTTAACTTATATCCTAACAAAACAGCGTTGGAGAATATTACTTTGGCGCCAATTAAAGTCCTAAAGCAATCAAAAGAAGAAGCGACTAAAGCAGCCGAAAAAATGCTGGATCGCGTAGATATGTTAGATAAAAAGGATTCTTATCCATCAATGTTATCTGGTGGACAGCAACAACGGGTAGCAATTGCACGCGGTTTAGCGATGAACCCAGATCTACTTTTATTTGATGAACCAACTTCAGCACTGGATCCAGAAATGATTGGCGATGTGTTGAATGTTATGAAAAAAATCGCTCGTGATGGCATGTCTATGATTGTGGTAACTCATGAGATGGGCTTTGCCAAAGAAGTAGCCGATCGGATTGTTTTTATGGCAGATGGAGAAGTTTTAGAAGATACCAAAGATGTGGAAGGTTTCTTTGAAATGCCAAAAGATGAACGAGCACAACAATTTGTTAGAAAAGTAATCAATCATTAAGAGGAGGGTGACTTATGTCAAAATTTAAGAAATTTGCCTCTTTGATTGCTATTGGATTAGCGGTTGTTTTATTCTTATCCGGTTGTCGTGGACAAAGTGTTGCCGATGAAAACATCGCCACTCGGATTGATGAAACGCCAACAATTAATTGGGGCGTCAAATATGATACACGTTTGTTTGGGTTAATGAATATTAAAGACCGGACCGTTCAAGGATTTGATATCGATATTGCAAAACAAATTACTAAGGAAATTTTAGGTGATGAAGGTAAGGCTGAATTCGTCGAAGTGACTTCTAAAACTCGGATTCCTTTATTAAAAAATGGGAACATTGATGCAATCATTGCGACGATGACCATTTCTAAAGAAAGATTGGAACAAGTTAACTTTTCTGATATTTATTTCTCAGCTGGTCAATCATTATTAGTTGAAAAAGGAAGTCATATCACGGGAGTCGACAGTTTAACAGCAGATGATACTGTGTTAGTGGTAAAAGGCTCAACTTCAGCAGTAAATATTCGCGAAGCCGCACCAGAAGCAAATATTATTGAGTTAGAAAACTATTCAGAAGCTTTTACTGCTTTACAAGCTGGACAAGGTCAAGCAATGAGTACTGATAATGCAATTTTGTTAGGAATGGCTTCAGAAAATGATAAGTATGAATTAGTCGGTGGAACTTTTACCAATGAACCTTATGGTATTGCCATTAATAAAGGTCAAGATGATTTCTTAAATGAAGTCAACAAAGCATTAGAAACCATGCATGATAATGGCACCTACGACAAAATTTATGACAAATGGTTCCCTAATGATTCAGATGGGAAAGCAGCAAAGGGGGCAAAATTTAATGCTTGATTTATTTAATACTTATTCAGCTGATTTTGTCAGTGGTTTTAAATATACGATCATTGCAAGTGTTGTTGCTTTGATTTTTAGTCTGGTAATTGGTACGTTGATGGCTATTTTTCAATTATCCGGAAATAAGATTGTTAGTTCACTAGCTAAAGCTTATGTTGCTTTCTTTCGGAATATTCCATTGCTAATCATCGTGATGTTTTTCTATACAGTGGCGCCGCTTTATTTCTTTCCCTTTGATGGTTTGCAATCTGGAACAATCGGTTTAACAATTTATACTTCAGCTTTTATTGCTGAAACTGTTCGTTCTGGGATTCAAACAGTTCCTTATGGACAAACAGAAGCTGGTCTATCTTCTGGTTTTTCTTATTGGGAATCAATGCGCTATATTGTTTTACCTCAAGCCTTTAAAATTGTTGTACCACCGTTAGGAAATCAATTTATCAATTTGATTAAAAATTCATCAATTTTAGCAATGGTAGCCGGTTTAGATTTGATGTACCAAGGAGACTTAATTGCCTCAACGACTTTTAATACATTTGGTACGTATATTATTGTTGGTTGTTTTTATTTAGTTCTAACTTTGCCATTGTCTTATTTGATGAATTACTTAGACAAGCATTGGGCCAACGTCTAGAAAAGGAGGAATTGATGAATGAATTTTAGTGGAGCTTTTTCATGGATTAATATCCGATTCCTGCTGGACGGTTTATGGGTAACAGTACAAGTTTCGGTGTTTTCAATTATTTTTAGTATGATTTTAGGTGGTATTTTAGGGACGATTCGTTACAGTGGTATTCCTTATCTTTCAAAGATTGTCGGACTTATCGTAGACATCATTCGTAATTTACCTTTATTATTAATTATTTTCTTTACTTATTTCGCTTTACCGCAAATTGGGATTGCTTTTAATATTTTTTGGGCAGCCGTTGCGGCTCTGACTATTTTTGAATCGGCAATGTTATCAGAAATATTTCGAGCAGGGTTAAACGCTGTACCAGATGGACAAACAGAAGCCGGGATGTCGTCAGGCTTAACTTATTTTCAAACATTAACTATTATAATTTTTCCGCAAGCATTAAAATCAATGTTACCAGCGATTTTAAGTCAATTAATTTCGTTAATTAAAGATACTTCATTGGCTGTCATTATTTCATTACCAGAATTATTGCACAATGCCCGTATTATTTATGGTGAAAATACCAATTATGTGGTGCCAATGTTTCTTGCTATGACGGCTATGTATTTTGTGATTTGCTACTTATTGAGCCTAGCATCTGGTTATTTAGAAAAAAGAAATTACAACTATTAAGTCTATCATTTTTGATAGGCTTTTTTTGTTTTATCGTAGGACTTGAAAAATTCGGTTAAAAAGTGGAAAATAACAATAGTTGAAAATTTTTGAAATTGAGGTTAAATATTTTGTCAAATAAACAGCCAATTGGTTTTATTGATTCGGGTGTCGGCGGATTAACTGTTGTTAAAGAAGCCTTACGTCAATTACCAAATGAAAATATTCTTTATCTCGGAGATACTGCACGTTGTCCCTATGGCCCACGGCCAGCAGAGCAAGTCATCGAATTCACTTGGCAAATGACCCGTTTTTTAATTGATCAAGGCATTAAATTATTAGTCATTGCATGCAATACTGCAACAGCAGTCGCTTTAGAAGAAATAAAAGCTCAAGTAGATATTCCAGTAATTGGCGTGATTCAGCCAGGTGCACGAGCAGCCTTAAAAGCAAGTCAAACTGGAAAAGTTGGTGTGATTGGTACTTTAGGTACGGTGAAAAGTATGTCTTATGAAAAAGAATTAAAAGAAAAATCACCAACTGTTTCAGTTACCAGCCTGGCTTGTCCAAAATTTGTACCGATTGTTGAAAGTAATCAATTTTTAAGCCCAGTTGCAAAAAAAGTAGTGGCAGAAACACTTGTGCCGCTTCATAATAAGTATTTAGATACGTTGATTTTAGGGTGTACCCATTATCCATTGCTACGACCAATTATTCAAAATGTGATGGGTAAAAAGGTAACAATGATTGATTCAGGCGCTGAAACTGTCAACGATTTGAGTACGTTACTCGATTATTTTGATTTAAATAACTATGATTTGAACGATAATAAAATTTGTAAGTTTTATACAACAGGATCACCTAAAATGTTTCAAGAGATTGCAGATGAATGGTTGGATATACGTGATTTGATTGTTGAACATATTAGTTTAGATGATTAATGAGGAGGAAAATTAATGCGTCATGATGGTCGAAAGCAAGATCAATTAAGAAATATAAAAATTGAAACCAATGTATTTAAACACCCAGAAGGTTCGGTAGTAATTTCATTTGGTGATACAAAAGTCATTTGTTCGGCAACAGTAGAGGATAGTGTGCCACCTTTTTTAAGAGGGTCAGAGACTGGCTGGGTTACTGCAGAATACAGTATGCTACCACGGGCAACCAATACTAGAAACCGTAGGGAAAGTGCAAAAGGCAAATTGTCTGGTAGAACCATGGAGATTCAACGTTTGATTGGCCGTGCTTTGAGAGCTGTAATAGATTTGGAAAAACTAGGAGAGCGGAGCATTATCATTGACTGTGATGTTATTCAGGCAGATGGTGGGACTAGAACGGCTAGTATTACTGGTGGATTTGTTGCATTAAGATTAGCAATCAATAAATTATTGACTACCGGTGAATTAAAAGAAGACCCTATTATGGAACATTTAGCAGCAATTAGTGTTGGCATTTTACCAGATGGGTCAGTAGTTAGCGATTTAGATTATGTTGAAGATTCTTCCGCAGCAGTTGATATGAATATAGTGATGACTGAAAAAGGTCAATTTGTTGAAATTCAAGGAACCGGCGAAGAAGCAACATTTAATGGTGAAGAATTAAACGCAATGTTATTTCATGGAAAAAATGCGATTGAAGAATTAATTATTTTACAAAAAGAAGCTTTGTACTCTGAGTTTATCCTAAACGAAGACAAAACGATTGTCATTGCAACTGGGAATCCGGGAAAAGTAAAAGAATTTGAAGCTTTATTTGCTAAAGAAGGTTATCAAATAAAAACGTTGAAAGATTATCCAGATTTACCGGATGTCGCAGAAACTGGTCATACTTTTGAAGAAAATGCTCGTTTAAAAGCTGAAACAATCGCTCAAATTTTACAACAACCTGTTTTAGCTGATGATTCTGGTCTAATTGTAGATGCTTTAAATGGTATGCCAGGAGTTTATTCTGCACGTTTTGCGGGAGAAGAAAAGAATGATGCAGCTAACAATGCAAAATTATTACATGAATTAACCGAAATTCCTGATGATCAAAGAACTGCACGCTTTCATTGTACGTTGGTATTTGCTGCACCAAAAAAAGAAAGTTTAGTGGTTTCAGCGGATTGGAAAGGTTTAATCGGTCGCATCCCAAGAGGAGATAACGGGTTTGGGTATGACCCATTGTTTATAGTTCCAGAATTAAACAAGACTGCGGCTGAATTGAGTCAAGAAGAAAAAAATAAATTAAGCCATCGCGCCCAAGCAGTCACAAAGCTTGAAAAAGTCTGGTTGGATTGGTTGGAGGAAAATAAATGAAATATTTAGTAGTTAGTGATAATCACGGTGATCGAGATATTTTAGTTCAATTAGTTGATCGATACAAAGGAAAAGTGGACCACATGTTTCATTGTGGTGATTCAGAGCTTCCTTCAAGTGATGAACTATGGAAAAATTTCACCGTCGTAACTGGAAATTGTGACTTTGACCCTGGTTTTAAAACAGAACAAATTGTAAAAATCGGCTCTGATACGATTTTTATGACTCATGGACATCAATCAAATGTCCGTTTTGGGTTAACGACCTTAGCATTACAGGCAGCTGAAAAACAAGCTGATATTGCTTTGTTTGGACATATTCATCAAGCAGTTGCTGAAATGGATAAAGGGATTCTATTTGTAAATCCTGGTAGTATTTCCCAACCAAGAGGACCGATTCAAATTCCAAGTTATGCGATTATTACAAGTGAATCGACTTATTACGAAGTTGATTATTTTAATCGAGCACACAAGCCAGTAGAGGAATTATCTGTTCATTTGTCCAAATAATTTCTAATTTTTAGTTAATCAAACTTAAAAATTCACTTTTCTTCTAAAAAATTAGGTAAAATAGTGATGTAGAAATGGAGGCAGCCTCATGATTAGTCCTGAAATTGAACAATTAATGATGAACAAAAAGAAAACAATGGTGATTCCGGCTGATAATGTCGCAAATGTCATGAAGGAAAACCCTTTAGAACATGCTCTTCTGGTACTATCACAAGTTGGTTATTCGTCCATTCCAGTCCTAGATAAAGATGATCGTTTTGTTGGTTTATTAACACTGACTGATGTCGTAAGTAAAATGATGGAATTAGATGAAATTGACAGCGATAATTTAAGTCAATTTACAGTAGCTGATGTGATGCAAACAGATATTGGCACGATCACTGAAAAGTCTGATTTGGAAGATATCTTACATCTTTTAGTAGATGCAAATTATTTACCAGTATTAGATGAAAAAGGATTGTTCAAGGGAATTATTACTAGAAGAGAAATTTTAAAAGCCGTGAATCACACGTTCCATGAATTTAACAAAGAAACTAAAATTGAACCTAAAATTTTACTGCAAGTAAGTGCGGATCAATAGAAAAAAGCTTTTTACCATGAAAATTCGGTAAAAAGCTTTTTTATCTTATTTAAAAAGACTAGCCACAGCCCCAGCAATTTTGTTTTCTTCAGGAATATATGGGATTGTAATGTGATCCGTTCCTTGATTATTTTTATTATATTCTATAGAAGTTTCAATAGCATGTTCATTGCGAGCCCAGCTACGCCGAGCTACTCCGCCCATCGTATCCCAAGCGATGGCTGATTTGATGATTTCGTCAACTTCTTCAGAGCCATCTAATACAAGTCCAAAGCCACCATTGATCGATTTTCCGATTCCAACACCACCACCATTATGCAAAGCAACTAATGTCATTCCACGCGCAGCATTTCCAGCATAACATTGCGTGGCCATGTCGGCGCAAACATTACTGCCATCTTTAATATTAGAAGTTTCTCTAAATGGTGAATCTGTACCAGACACATCGTGATGATCTCGTCCTAACATAACTGGTCCAATTTTTCCTTCTCGCACCATCTCGTTAAATTTCAAGGCAATATTTATGCGACCCATGCAATCTTGATATAAAATTCGTGCTTCTGTACCAACAACTAATTGATTTTCTTCAGCATCGCGAATCCAATTATAATTATCTCGATCTTGATAACGCCGATTTGGATCAATTACCTCCATTGCAGCTTGGTCAGTCGCCACTAAATCTTTATGATCATGGCTTAGACAGACCCAACGGAATGGACCATAACCATAATCAAACAGCATCGGTCCCATGATATCTTCAACATATGAAGGCCAGATAAAACCATCTTTATCATCGATACCATTCTTTGAAATTTCTTTTACACCTGAATCGTAAATGGCTTTCATAAATGAATTCCCATAGTCAAAGAAGTAAGTACCTTTTGCAACTAATGATTTAATGACTTCATAATGACGAGCTAAAGTTTGGTCAACTAATTGATGAAATTTTTCTTTGTCAGTTGCTAATAATTCTGTTCTCTCATCAAAGGTAATACCAGCAGGACAATAGCCGCCTTCATAAACATTGTGACAAGAAGTCTGGTCAGATAATAGATCGACATGAATATTATTTTGATCAATATACTCTAACAAATCAACAATATTTCCATGATAGGCAATTGAGGTTCGTTCTTTTTTAGTAATATATTCTTTAGCAATTCGCATAGCCTCTGCGGGTGTTTCAGCAAGATTGCTAATCCAACCTTGATTTAAACGAGTTTCAATTCTAGATTTATCTACTTCAGCGATGATTGCAACTGCGTTGGCAATTTCTCCGGCTTTTCCTTGTGCGCCGCTCATACCACCAAGTCCAGATGAGATAAATAATTTTCCTCTCAAGTCTCCATCATCAGGAATACCTAATTTTAGACGTCCCGCATTTAATAAAGTATTGAAAGTACCATGAACAATACCTTGCGGTCCGATATACATCCATCCTCCAGCAGTCATTTGCCCATAATTAGTGACACCCATTTCTTCAGCGATTTCCCAATCATCAATATTGTCATATTCGCCAACTAATAAACCGTTGGTGATAATGACTCGGGGTGCATCTTTTTTTGATTTAAATAAACCTAATGGATGACCAGATTCTAATACTAAAGTTTGTTCATCTGTCATGACTTCTAAATATTTTTTAATTAAGTGGTATTGCATCCAGTTAGAACAAACCTGTCCAGTTTCTCCATAAGTGACTAATTCATAGGGGTAGAGAGCCACATCAAAATCTAAATTATTATCTATCATAACTTGCATCGCTTTAGCAGCGGTACATTTTCCTTTATACTCTTGAATTGGTTTTCCATGAACTCTTTCTTTTGGGTACCAACGATAGCCGTAAATACGACCACGTTTTTTTAATTCTTCTAAAAATTCGGGAATCACTTCATCGTGATATTTAGGATGTACGTAACGTAGGGCATTTTTTAACGCCAAGGCCGTTTGTTCTTTTGATAAGCGGAAGCCCCGATCAGGAGCTCGGCGAATACCTTCATGAAAGATGGTTTTTTCTGGTAATATATCATCTAGTTTGATGGTCATCGCGGCTTCGATATCTTTATAATCGACCATTTATTTTTCCTCCTTAAGTGTCAAAATGATTGATTTTTAGAAAAACTGTTAATTGATGGCTGTACTTTAAGTATAAAAAAAACAGTCAATAAAGAGTCAATCAAAAAGAATTTTTTAATTTTTGAAATCAAGAGAAGCGCTTACAAAAATTTGACATTAATTTGACTGTGATTGATGATAATGGAAAAGAAAAAAAGAGGAGAGAAAAACATGCAGGCAGATAAATTATTAGTGAATTTTAGCCAAATATTTTGTCCTAATGACCTGGGGCATCCTTTACGTGGTGCTGAAATGGATGAGGCACAAATAATTGAACACGGTTATATCGCGATTAAAGAAGATAAAATTCTGGAAGTGGCAGCTGGTGAACCTTCTGCTTCATTGATTGGTAAAGCAACTGAAATAGTAGATTATAGTGGAAAATTAGCAACACCTGGTTTAATTGATTGCCATACTCATTTGGTCTATGGTGGTAGTCGAGAAAATGAATTTTCACAAAAATTAAATGGTGTACCATATTTAGATATTTTAGCAGCTGGTGGTGGTATTTTAAGCACGGTGCGCTCCACTAGAAGTGCAACTTTTGAAGAATTGTATCAAAAATCAGAACATCTATTAAATGAGATGATAGTTCATGGAGTAACGACGGTTGAGGTTAAAAGTGGTTATGGCTTAAATTGGGAAACAGAAGAACGTCAATTAAAAGTTGCCCGTCAATTAAATGAAGATCATGATATTGAGCTAGTCTCAACTTTTATGGGCGCTCATGCCATTCCGGAAGAATATAAAGATCGTTCAGATGATTTTATTGAATTGGTAATTGATGAAATGTTGTCAAAAGTCAAAGCTGAGAACTTAGCTGAATTCTGTGATATTTTTTGTGAACGTAATGTTTTTACTGCTGAACAATCCTATCGTTTATTATCAGCAGCTAAAGAACTGGGCTTTAAATTACGGATTCATGCAGATGAAATTGCTTCAATCGGGGGTTCTAAGGTCGCAGCTGACTTGCATGCAGTCAGTGCAGAACATTTAATGGTTATTAAAGATGAAGATATTGATCTTCTCAGCGAGGCAAATGTAATTGGGAACTTGCTACCAGGAACAACCTTTAGTTTAATGGAAGATACTTTTGCTCCTGCTAAAAAAATGATTGAAAAAGGAATGGCAATTACTTTAACGACTGACAGTAATCCTGGAAGCTGTCCGACGGCCAATTTACAGTTTATTATGCAATTGGGCTGTTTCCAAATGAAATTAACGCCGATCCAAGTGTTTAATGCTGTAACCATTAATGCTGCTTATTCAGTAGCTCGCAATGAAAAGGTTGGTAGTTTGGATGTTGGCAAACAGGCGGATATTGCTATTTTTGATGCAGCAAATATTGATTTTCCGATGTATTTTTTTGCAACTAACTTGGTTAGCCAAGTTTATAAAGCGGGCAAATTAGTTGTTAATGAACGTCAAAGGTTAGAATAAAAATTTTATTATAAATAATCTATAGGATTTGGGGAGCAGATACTCTTCAAATCCTTTTTTCTATGATAAAAAATTTTGTTGTTATGATTGTAACTATTAGAGATTATAATTGGCTATTATTTTTTAAATAATTATCGTAAAATGAATGAAAGAAGGTGAATGTATGCGAAAGGTACTACGTTGCCAATTGTTTGGTAACCCTCAAATTTTTTTAGATGATCAACCAGTGTTTTTTGCTTTTTCTAAAATCAATGCGTTAATTTATTACTTGACAGTAAATATTTCGGCCAGTCGAGATGAAATAGCCGGGATGTTGTGGCCTAATAAAACAGAACAAAATGCTCGTAAAAATCTGCGCAATACTATTTACCAAGCCAATAAAGAATTAGGAGCAGAGTTCATTGTTTCTCCCAATAAATCAATTTTACAATTAGATGGAGCGTTAGTTGCTCCCAGTGACGCACGTTTGTTCACGGAAGATCCTATCCACTATCTAGATGAATATCGAGATGAATTTCTAAAAGGATTTTTTTTGAAGGATTCTGAAAGTTTTGATCTGTGGGTCATTAAAATGCGCAATTTTTTTGAACAGAAATTTATTCAAAGCTGTTATAAAAAAGTAGCTGAAGATATTGAAAATAATCATTTGGAAGATGTCGAAAAGAATATTCATCGATTGATTGATATTGATGAATATGATGAACGCAACTATCAGATGTTGATGCGTTTTTATCAAAATAGTCATCGTAATGGTAAAGTTATTGAAACCTATTACAGTTTAGCGGGCACACTAAATGAAGAATTAGGTATTCAGCCAAGTGATGAAACACGAAAAATTTACGAAGATACTTTAACAATCGTTAAACGTAACAAAGAACAAAAAGATGCGACCAAGTATCGTTTCTTTGGACGGACTGCTGAACTTGAAGTATTAGAAGCAAACTTGGATTGTTTTGATCGTAACCAACCGTTTCAATCAGTCTTGATCCAAGGAGATGATGGAGTTGGCAAAACCGCTCTTAGTCAGTTAGTTTTGAATAATGCCTCTGAAATATTATTAGTTAAAGCTAGCTGTTTTCAGGCAGAGCAAACTTTTACTTTAAGAATGTGGCGAGAAATAATGACTCAGTTGGAGCCAATTGTTTTAACGGAATCAATCATGACAGAAACTTTATGGCGACAAATGTGTCAGCGTTTTTTTCCTAGTTTTTTAGATATTGCCAGCACTCAATTTGAAGAAAAAATAAGAGATACTGATATCAATCATCTCTCGCAATTTTTGCTGACCATAATGGATAAACTAGCTGCCAAGTATCACATAATTGTATATATTGAGAATCTACAGTGGATTGATCAGCCTAGTTTGAAGTTATTGACAAGTCTTTTACTGCATAATCAAAACTGCTTATTTCTAATGACCTTAAGAACTGATCATCATCGTGAAGTGACTGATTTTATTAATGCAGTCAGTCACTACGATAAATTATTACAAATTACTTTAAAGCCTTTTCCAAAAGAAGCGATTAAAGCTTTTGTTAAAAAGCAAATACCGGAACAACAATTTGATTATGAGATTTGTGACAAACTATATGAAGAATCAGAAGGAAATCCAATGTTTTTAATGGAGTATGTCAAACAATTGCGGCAGGGCGGATCGATTAATTACATGACGGCAAAAATTAAAAAGGAATTGGAATTTTCACTTGTTCAGCTATCTTCAATGGAACGATCAGTATTAGAAGTGGTAGCTTATTTCAAAAATCCCCCTTATATAAGCATGATTGCTTTAATTTTAGAGGTTTCAGAACAGGAAATTGCGAAAGCAGTCGCAAATCTTAGCGAGCGGAATCTTTTAATTGAGCAGGCAATAAATAGTAAAATTCATGTATTTTTCAAGAAAAAAAAATTAAGAGAACATATTTATTCTTGTCAATCAGCCAGTAAAATCCGGTTAATTCATGAAAAAATTGCCCGTTTGCTAGAAGAACAATATAAAGCATCTAATGACAAAGGACTACTCTCGTTGGTGGCTTATCATTATAAAAATGCTGACCAAGAGTTAAAATCTTTAGATTATGAACTTTCTAATTTAGAACTTTCGTTAAAATTTCAACATGAACTTTTTCCAATTTATAACGAACAAAGTAAAGTGGCTTTAGAATTACATCCGCTGGAATTTCAAAAAGAGTTTGAAAAGTTTGAAGAGATTGGTCACCAGTTAAAATCTAATGAAGAACTTTATGGAGATATGAATGACTATCAACAGCTTTTAATGAAGTATTTATATCTGGAAGGTCGTTATTTAATTAATCGTGGTGATTATCATAGCGGGATTGAAGATATCCAAAGGGTGATTGTTCAAGCGAAGGAATACCACCATGACGATATTTTAGCCAAAGCCTATCGACAAATGATTTATTTTTTTATTCAAACAGACAATGCAATCGAGATGGCTCTTTATATTGATATGGCGATGACCATTGCAATTAAATCTAATGATCATGAGTCAATCGGTATTTTACTTAGATTAAAAGGTTTGTATCATTTAATGATTGGCGAATTATCAGAAGCAGAGCGCTTATGTCAGGAATCGATTACGATTTTTACAATTTCAAATGAAGTTAGAGAAAAATATGCCAGCAACATTGCTGCTTCCTATGATTATTTAGCAGAAATTGAACGGCTTCGAAAAAATTACAATCAAGCTGTTTTTTATATGAAAAAAGCTATAGCTCTATGCGAAGAAACCAGTTTAATAACCAGTCTAGTGATTTTTTATGTAGATATGGGTATTTCGTATTTTGCTGCGGGGAATTACCAACAAGCAAGACATTATCTTCAACGTTCAAATGAAATGTACACCAATATTATTTCACCTTGGAAACGGACACAATTAAGTGTGTATTTAGCTTTAATTGATTTACTGGAAGGAAATTATCAAGCAGTGTATGAGTCCTTACTACGTTTTAGTGAAGTTCAAGGTCAAATGACTAATCCACGTGATTCTGGTATCGTTTATTTTTTTAAGGCAATTGTTAAGCATCTTCTAACTATTAAAGCACTGGATACACCGAAGATAGAAAAACTATTAAATTACAGCTCAAATCATTATTATAAGAAAGCTGTAGAAAACCTTAGTGCTTATCGTGATCAATTTGAATTAAATTATTTGAAGGATACTTTTGAAGAAGTAAAAACAACTGAATAGTTTTATAAAGATCGTCTGAAAAAAATTTAAAGAGATCTCGATAGTCTAATATTTGAGATTCTTTTTTTTAACGGTCTTTTTTTTCGAGTTTTTTTGTACAGCAAAGATTTCGATTTTAAATGAGAAAAATTTTATTTTTTTATTTTTTTCTCATAAAAGTATCAATAAAACGTCAAAAAATCATTTAAGCAAAAAATCATTTAAATCATTAAAAAGAAATATCGATGACTGTTTTTTACATTTTCAATTTTTACTTTTAAAAAGCAATTAAATGATAAAGCGAACCTCTATAAAATATATACATAATATCCTACTGTTATGAAAAGATACTGATAATTTAACGAATTCTTTGAAGTTAAATTTCAGCTTCTTTTTCGACATTCAGATTAAGAATGTCGAAAAAGTGTCAAATTTTTGTCTATAGAAAAATACGATTAAAAAATTAAAATTATACTTAACAAAAATCTTTAAATAAAATTCTGAGGAAGGGCTTAATCTCAGCATTTATATGAGATTGACCGACCTTTTAAATAATGATAAGGTTGTTCCATGAATGGAAGCGCTAACAACGATTTAATTTGTTTATTGCGCAAAATAAGATTTTTAAGATGTAGAACTGTTAAGAAAAAGCTGTGAACTATTTAGTTTATAAGGGAGTGATGCCCCTTATAAAATCGAAAAATGTTATGCAATTATTAAAAAGAGAGGATGTTTTTAAAATGGCAAAATTAATTGAATGTATTCCTAATTTTAGTGAGGGAAGTGACGAAAAAGTCATTAACGGATTAGTGAAAGTTGCCAAAAGTGTTGGAGGAGTGACCTTGTTAGATTATTCTTCGGATGCTAGTCACAATCGTAGCGTCTTCACTTTAGTCGGGGATGAAGCTGGTATCCAGGAAGTTGCTTTCCAACTTGTAAAATATGCTAGCGAAAATATTGATATGACGAAACAGCATGGAGAACATCCCCGAATGGGTGCGACTGATGTGGTACCTTTTGTACCGATTAAAGATGTAACAACCGAAGAATGTGTGGAAATCTCTAAAAAAGTTGCGAAGCGTATCAATGATGAATTGAACATTCCAATTTTCTTATATGAAGAATCGGCTAGTACACCTGCTCGTAAAAATTTAGCAAAAGTACGTAAAGGTCAGTTTGAAGGGATGCCAGAAAAATTACTAGAGGAAGACTGGGCACCCGATTTTGGAGAAAGAAAAATCCACCCAACGGCTGGTGTAACTGCTGTAGGTGCACGGATGCCGTTGGTTGCTTTTAATGTCAACTTAGATACCGATAATATTGATATTGCGAATAAAATTGCAAAAATTGTCCGTGGATCTGGTGGCGGCTTTAAGTATTGTAAAGGAATCGGCGTAATGCTGGAAGAACGTAATATTGCTCAAGTATCGATGAACATGGTGAATTACGAGGGTACACCTTTATATCGTGCCTTTGAAACGATTCGATTTGAAGCCAAAAGATATGGCGTGAACATTATCGGCAGTGAAGTAATTGGCTTAACACCAGCCAAAGCATTAATTGATTGCGCTGAGTATTATTTGCAAATTGAAGAATTTGATTACAACAAACAAGTTTTAGAAAATCATTTATTAAATTAGGAGGATAACTATGCAACTAATAGATTTGAAAGTTAATGAATTTATGACTGTATTGGGTTCAGATGAACCAGCTCCAGGAGGCGGTTCGGCGTCAGCTTTAGCTGGAGCAATGGGAATCTCCTTAACAAAAATGGTGACTGAATTAACAATCGGCAAAAAGAAATATGCTGAATTTGAAGAAATAGTAAAACAAAGACAGGCTGAAGCTGCTAGACTTCAAGACGCTTTTATAATAGCGATTGATGAAGATACAGAAGCCTTTAATAAAGTATCAGCAGTATTTACAATGCCAAAGGATACCGAAGAAGAGAAGGCAGCTCGTAAAGAAGCGATGCAGAATGCTTTAGAGGGAGCAACCAAAACACCTTTTAAAATGATGGAAATTGCTACAGAGGCTTTGAAAGTTACTGAAGCTTTAATTGGAAAATCAAACACTAATGCTGCTAGTGATCTTGGGGTTGCGGCACTTAATTTAAAATCTGCTTTACAAGGCGCTTGGCTAAATGTCCTAATCAATCTTTCAGGGGTTAAGAACGAAGATTTTGTAAAACATTATCGTAAAAATGGCTTGGAATTATTAACAGAAGGAAGTAAGTTAGCCGATCATATTTACACAGAAATCGAAAAAATTGTGTAAGAAGGGTTGAGTAAAATGACGATTTTATCAGATATCGAAATTGCAAATCAAGTAGAGATGCTACCGATTAAAGAAGTAGCAAATAAATTAGGTATTCCTGAGGACAGTCTTTCATTATATGGAAATTACAAAGCTAAAATAAATGTTAGTAAACTAAATGATTTAGAAGATACCAATAGAGGCAAATTAATTTTAGTTACGGCGATTACGCCAACGCCTGCTGGTGAAGGAAAAACGACAACTTCAGTTGGTTTAGTAGATGCACTTTCAAAAATAGACAAAAAAGCGGCTATTGCTTTACGAGAACCTTCTTTAGGACCCGTTTTCGGTGTTAAAGGAGGCGCCGCTGGCGGTGGCTATGCCCAGGTTGTCCCAATGGAAGATATCAACTTACATTTTACCGGCGATTTCCATGCGATCGGTGCAGCAAATAATTTGTTAGCTGCCATGTTAGACAATCATATTCATCAAGGAAATGCTTTGGGGATTGATAGTCGTCGAATTACCTGGAAACGTGTGGTGGACATGAACGATCGTCAATTACGACATGTTGTCGATGGTCTGCAGGGACGTGTTAATGGAGTACCAAGAGAAGACGGCTTTGACATCACAGTGGCTTCAGAAATTATGGCAGTTTTATGTTTGGCTAATAATATTACTGATTTGAAAGAAAAACTAAGTCAAATTATTATTGGCTACTCTTTTGAAGGTAAGCCTGTGACTGCCAAAGATTTAAAAGCTGAAGGGGTAATGACCGCTTTATTAAAAGAAGCTATTCAACCAAATATTGTCCAAACTTTAGAGCATTCACCTGCTTTTATTCATGGTGGGCCATTTGCCAATATTGCTCACGGCTGTAATAGTGTTTTAGCAACAAAATTAGCTTTAAAATATGCTGATTACGCAGTTACTGAAGCTGGTTTTGGGGCTGATTTAGGTGCTGAAAAATTTGTTGATATTAAATGTCGTTTAGCTAATTTGAGTCCTGATGCGGTAGTTTTGGTAGCGACCATTCGTGCTTTGAAAATGCATGGTGGAATGAAAAAAGCAGATTTAGCGAATGAAAGTGTTGATGCGGTTATTAAAGGATTACCAAATTTAGAAAAACATCTTAGTAATATTCAAGAAGTTTATGGAATGCCCGTTGTTGTTGCTATCAATAAATTTCCAACTGATACTGAAGCAGAATTAGAAGCTGTGAAAAAAGCTTGTCAGCAAAGAAATGTTGATGTCGCTCTTTCAGATGTATGGGCAAATGGTGGTGCAGGCGGTGTTGATCTTGCGAATAAAGTCATTGAATTAACTGAAAGACAAAGTAATTTCAGTTTTGTTTATGAAGGAACTGATTCAATTGAAGAAAAATTAACTAAAATTGTTCAAAAAGTTTACGGTGGTAAAGGTGTCGAACTAGCGCCAGTAGCTCGAAAAGAATTAGCAGAATTAGAGAAATTAGGTTTTGGGGAATATCCAATTTGCATGGCTAAGACACAATACTCATTCTCTGATGATGCGACTTTATTAGGTGCACCCACTGACTTTACTGTCAAAATTCGAAACTTGAGAGTTTCGGCGGGAGCTGGTTTTATTGTGGCTTTAACTGGGGCTGTTATGACAATGCCAGGATTACCGAAATCACCTGCAGCAGAAAGAATTGATGTTGATAGTGAAGGTAATATCTCTGGGTTATTCTAATATGAATATTACCTATTTAAAGGAAAATAAGTATCATATTTCACTTTGGAGCAGCGGTCAAACGACTGAAATCGTCTTATCTCCAGAAAATGGACAATACCTATTAGATGAATTTGACTATCGAATATCAAGTGCCACGATTGAAACCGAGACTAGTACATTTACATCATTACCTGGTTATAAAAGATTATTGATGTTATTAGCTGGGAAAGTAAAACTTGAACAAGAGAATAATGAGGTGAGGCTTGATCCTTTTCAAGTTTTTGCCTTTAACGGATCCGTATCAACGAAAAGTTTTGGTCAGTGTATAGATTTCAATTTAATCTATCGTGATTCGATGAGAGGATTAATGAAACCCTTAGTAACAAATGAAACCTACCTTTTACCAAAAGCAGAAAGTCTTTTGTATTGCATTGAAGATTGTAAAATTGTGATTAATAATATTGAGTATTTTGTGTCAAAATCAGATAGCTTACGACTAACAGAAGTTAAACGACCAGTTGAGTTGTCAATTTTAGGAGAAGAGAAAAGAGTAAGTCTAGTCAATGCAAGTTGTAGCTTATAACAAAGGTTTGAAAGCGTTTTAAGTAAGAGGAGTACAAAATATGGAAAACAATGAAGAACAGATTCCAGGCATTAAAAACCCTGAAAAACTTGTCGCTGAAGGTGAAAAAGCTAAATTTAGTCTTAGTGGAGCAACTCTTTATGGGATAAATGCTGTAATTGGTTCTGGAATTTTTTTATTGCCTCGTACTATTTATCAGGATTTAGGACCTGCCTCTTTAGTTGCAATGTTAGTCGATGTTATTTTAGTCGTGATGCTGGCTGTATGCTTTGCTGAAGTATCGGGATATTTCAACAAAAATGGTGGTGCATTTCAATATGCTAAAACCGCTTTTGGTGATTTTGTAGGATTTAATGTAGGGATTTTAGGTTGGTTTGTAACAATTATTTCCTGGGCTGCGATGGCTTCTGGTTTTGCCGAATTGTTAATACAAGCTTTTCCTAATTTAACTGGCTATAACACTTGGATTAGCGTTTTATTGGTAATTTTATTATCGGTCATTAACAGTATGGGTATTAAAACGTCGAAAATTTTTACAATTGTCATTACGATTGCAAAATTGATTCCAGTCATTGCATTTGCTTTAATGAGTATATTCTTTATTAAAAACGGAATCAACATGGGAAATTTCACGCCATTTTTACAACTAAATCCTGACATGACAATTTCTCAAGCAATGGCATCAACTTCACTGACTGTTTTTTATGCTTTTATTGGTTTTGAAGCCTTACCAATTGTTGCGGGTGAAATGCGGAATGCGAAAAAAAATGTCCCTAAAGCAATTTTAAGCTCAATAAGTATTGTGTCGACTTTATATTTTTTAATCATTGCTGGTACAATCGCAATGTTAGGCACTGGAATTTTACAAAGTAATGCACCAGTACAAGATGCTTTTGTACAAATGATTGGACCCGCTGGCAAATGGATTATTTCCATTGGTGCTTTGGTTTCAATTGCTGGATTGAACATGGGAGATTCTTTAATGATTCCTCGCTATGGTGCTTCGATTTCCGATGAAGGATTGTTACCCAAGGTTATCGCTAAAAAGAATGCAAAAGGTGCGCCAATTGTAGCTATTATTGTTTCAGGGATCATTACGATTGCTTTCTTAATGAGTGGTTCATTTGAACAATTAGCTGAGCTGAGTGTGGTATTTCGATTCTTTCAATACATTCCGACAGCGTTAGCCGTTATTTGGTTACGTCGTAAAGGTATGGATACGAAACCAGTCTTTAATCTGCCATTTGGATCGGTAATTCCAATTATTTCAATTATTGTTAGCATTTGGATGGTTGCGGCTGCTAATCCAGTAAACTTGATTGCTGGACTTGTAGGGGTAATCGTGGCTAGTATTTTGTATTTTATAATTAATCGTAAACCAAATGTAGTGCAATAAAATTTAAAACAAAGATAAAATTCAACAATTATTTAATAAAACGATTTTTGTATAAGTCATGGCATCTAAAATTGGAGGATTTGGACATGAGAGAGGAAAAAATAATTGTACTAGATGGTGATCATTTAACTTTAGAAGAAGTTATCGCTGTTGCAAGAAATAATATCAAAGTAATAATTGCTGAAAGTGCTGAAGAAGCTGTTAATCGTTCTCGAAAAATAGTGGATGACATCGTTGCCGAAAAACGAGTAGTTTATGGAATAAATACTGGCTTTGGTTCATTGTGTAATGTCAGTATTTCTCAAGAGGATACCGCTCAGTTACAAGAAAATTTGATCCGAACACATGCTTCTGGATTTGGCGATCCATTTCCGGTAGATGTTGTGCGGGCCATCATGTTAATCAGAGTGAACTCTTTAGTCAAAGGTTATTCTGGAATCCGTTTAGGCACCGTAAAAGCATTAATGGAAATGTTAAATAATGGGGTACATCCACATATTCCTGAAAAAGGATCGTTAGGAGCTTCCGGAGATTTAGCTCCATTAGCTCATATGGTCATGCCATTATTAGGTTTGGGTAAAGCTTATTACCAAGGGGAATTATTACCTGGTAGAGAAGCAATGGAAAAAGCTGGTTTAGAAATTATTCAGTTAAGTGCTAAAGAAGGTTTGGCTTTTATTAATGGAACCACTGTTTTAACCGCAGTAGGAGCTTTGGCTACCTATGATGCTATTGAATTATTGAAATTAGCAGATATTGCTGGGGCGTTGTCTTTAGAAGTTCATCGCGGTATTTCCAGTCCATTCGAAGAAGAATTACACACTATTAGACCACAAAGCGGTCAATTAGCAACAGCTAGAAATATTCGTCGATTAATTGAAGGCAGTGTCTATACAACAGAAGCAACTCCAGATAATGTTCAAGATGCGTACACATTGCGCTGTATGCCGCAAATTCATGGTGCAAGTAAAGATTCAATCGCTTATGTGAAAAGAAAAGTTGAAATCGAAATCAACTCAGTCACAGATAACCCAATCATCACAAGAGACGGAAAAGTTATTTCTGGTGGGAATTTCCATGGTGAACCAATGGCTCAGCCGTTTGATTTCTTAGGGATTGCGATTGCTGAAATTGGTAATGTTTCTGAACGCCGGTTAGAGAGATTAGTTAATAGACAGCTAAGCAAATTGCCGTCTTTCTTAGTGAAACATCCTGGTTTGAATTCTGGCTTCATGATTACTCAATACGCATGTGCATCATTGGTCTCTGAAAATAAAATTCTAGCTCACCCTGCTAGTGTTGATTCGATTCCATCGTGTGAAAATCAAGAAGATTTTGTCAGCATGGGGACCACAGCAGCTAGAACGGCGGCAGAAATTTCACAAAATTCTCGTCGCGTGGTTGCTACCGAAATTATGGCTGCTTGCCAAGCGATTGATATTCGTCAAGCACAAAAAAATCTCGGTAAAGGGACTCAAGTGGCTTATGATACTTTCCGTGAATCCGTGGATTTCATTGAAAATGATAAAGATATTGAAATTTATGATGAACTAAACATAGCAACAAACGTATTAGTAGATGGCAGTTTATTAGCTGCTGTTGAATCAAAGATTGATTTAGACATTCAGTTTGAAGATTAATAGATCATGGAACAAGTAAAAAGTGACTTCTTATTGTTGCTTTTGCTTGTTCATCTTGTTTTAGCAAGTTCATAAATATGGAAGGGGCACTTTATGCTAAAAGGGAAACAAAAGGAATTTTGGCAAGATACAGTTACTAAACTAACAATTGCCCTAATTTACGCTTTTTTGTATTCAATTGCTTTAAACTTCTTTTGGCAACCTGGTCAAATTTATGCAGGTGGAATTACTGGGATTTCACAAATTTTGACGACTCTTTTTGATCGCGGTAGCGGTGCAAACATACCAATTTCAATCATTTATTATTTATTAAATGTACCAATGTTCATTTTAGCATGGTTTAAAATCAATAAAAAATTTGTCGTTTTTACAGTTATTTCTGTAACATTTGCTTCTTTTGCAATGTACATTGTGCCAAATATAAGTTTGACGAATGATCCGATTATTTGTGCAATTTTTGGTGGTGTTATTAATGGGTTTTCTTTGGGATTGGCCTTGAAATATGGTATTTCAACAGGTGGAATGGATGCTCTCATTATTACTTTAAGACAACATACAGGTCGAAGTATTGGCGCTATTTCAATGATGATTAATGGTGTGATTATATTGACAGCTGGATACTTATTCAGTTGGCCGTATGCTTTTTACAGTCTCTTAGCAATTTTTGTCAGTGGAAAAGTAACTGATTTAGTTTATGTGAAACATCAAAAAGTTCAAGTGATGGTGATCACGCAAAAGCCAGCAGAAGTCATCGCCGCCTTACAAGAAGATTTAACTAGAGGGATTACGGTTATTCCTCAAGGCTATGGTGCTTACGACCATCAAGAACAGACGATTTTAATTACTGTTATAACTTTCTATGAAATGGAAATTCTTAATCGTATCATGAAAGAAGTAGATCAGAAAGCCTTCGTGAGTGTCTCTCAGGATATTAAAATACTGAGTCATTTTGAAGAATTAAACATTGTTTAAAAAGATTTTCTTCAAGGAGTTGAATCAATGTTTAGTCCAACTAAAATTTTACAGCAAAGTATTCTCGTTGGAATTCAAAAATTCAAAAACCATTATTAACTAAACTTATTTTAGGTTTTATCGGAGGTGCCATGATTTCCTTAGGTTATCTGGCTTATATTCGAGTTTCAGCTTCTATTGCAACGGATTTACCTAGCATTGCTAGTTTAGTAGGTGCGTGTGTCTTTCCGATTGGCTTGATTGTCATTTTATTGGCGGGTGGAGAATTAGTCACTGGAAATATGATGGCCGTTAGTAGTGCCTACTTTGCAAAAAAAATCGTTTTTGGTGATTATATAAAAAATATTTTAACAATTACATTTGCTAATCTAGTGGGTGCAATTTTTGTTGCATATTTTTTTGGTCATTTTGTTGGATTAACCCATAGCGGTGTTTTTCAAGAACAAGTAATCAATATTGCTCATCACAAAGTAGAAGCAACTTTTTTTCAAGCTTTTGTTTCTGGGATAGGCTGTAATTGGTTTGTAGGGTTAGCTTTATGGTTATGCTATGGTGCCAAAGATAGTGCGGGGAAGATTATAGGTATTTGGTTTCCTGTAATGATTTTTGTAGCGATTGGTTTTCAACATAGTGTGGCTAATGCTTTTATAATTCCAGCAGCCATTTTTGAGGGTGGCAGTACCTAGGTAGCTTTTATCAGTAATTTTATCCCAGTTTTTTTAGGAAATATTGTTGGAGGAGGAATTTTTGTTTCCGGTTTTTATTATTTAAGTTATAATCAGCATTGATAAAAAATAAACAGAGTAGAAGACAAAGCGTTAAGTGTCTTGAAGATGGAATGTTGCTTCAGGAACGAAGAATGGCGATTCGCGGTTTTGTCTTCGCATTCGCTGCATGCTTTTTTGTGTAGCAGCTCTAAAGGAGATGCTCATCGTGAAAAAATTAAACGCTCACGCAATTGCTACAATGGGATTATTAATCGCCTTAATGGTTGTTTTATCCCAAATTTTTGGATTTGAAACGCAGCTACTAAAAGTTACCTTTGATTTTGTACCAGAGGTAGTATTAGCTAGCCTTTTTGGTCCTTTATGGACAGGGGTTGGAGCTGCCATTGCTGATATAATCGGCAATACAATGTTAGGAAAAGCGCCATTTTTCATCGGCTTCACTTTGAATGCTTTTATTGGTGGCTTGATTTATGGTTATTTTTTCTATAAGAAAAAAGTAACTATAAAAAATGCATTTTTCTGTGTGTTACTGAATACAATAATCATTAGCTTATTTTTAACACCACTATGGTTGTCAATTATGTATGGTATTCCTTTTACGGACAAAGCCTTATGGACAATTCGCTTGACTAAGGCTGCGGTTATGCTTCCTTTACAAACTGGGTTAATTTTCTTTTTTAGCAATGCATTACCGTTAAAAATGATCAGCAAGCGCTATGCTTCATAAAAAATAATTTATATCGGTAAGAAATCCGCGGATCTCTTACCGATATTTTTTTTATTTCACGAAAAAAACAGCGGAAACTTCCCACTGTTTTTGAAGCTCGTTTAATTTACGACAATCGGATTATTGGGAATTGTAAATCCGTGTTGGTTGAGTGTGTTTACGTAAGCAGTTAAAAATTCTTCCTTCAGATGGTATTGTTTACCATTTTCTACATACATAACCGTTCGGATTGCATAATTGCTATTTCCTAAATCCACCATGCCAAACAATGTAGGACCATCAAAAATTTCTGATTTAAATTTTTCACTTAACTCTGTGTTAACCTGCATGATTAACTGGCTGATAGCATCGTAACCTTCATTAGGATTAATTCGAATATCTAGCAGTACTTGCATATGAGCTCTTGATAAATTACTAATAGTGGTAATATTACGGTTGGGGATAAAATGAACCGTACCATCTGTCGACTTCATTTGAATAGTCCGAATACCCACTGAGGTAACAGTTCCTTCAAGTTGTAAATTAACCAACCGAATATAGTCGCCAACATCAATCTGTTGTTCTAAGATAATAAAAAATCCGGTAATAATATCATTCATAAATCCTTGGGCGCCCAGTCCGATTGCAACGCCGGCAATCCCAGCCCCCGCTAATAATGAGCCAACTGGAATACCAATTGTATCTAATACTGCGTACAAGAAAAAGAACAATAAAAAGTAGGAAAACACATTGCTAGAGAGTGTGTGAATAGTCTTTAATCTAGTGATACTGCCGGTCATCTTTTGTTGCTGTCGTTCAAAAGACTGATTGATTAGAAAATTTCCAACTCGTCGAATGATGATAAATAATACTAAAACAATTAGTAAAGTAATACTTTTTTGAATAAAAGTCGCTAATATATCATCCCAATTGATTGAATCCCAGTATCTTTGCCAAGCGGATAATTTTTTGGTTGCTTGATCAACAACATCTAAATTCGTGCTGGAATCCACTGTTGTATTAAGAAAAAACATATGAAAACTCCTTTTTAAAATTAAGGTAATTATTTGTGCAATGATAGTCTTTAAAAGATGCTCCCATCAGTTTAACAAGTTTTCTAAATACTGTCGATGAAAAATCTTGAAAGAATTTATCTGAAAATTTCAAATATTTCTAAAAATACCATGACATTTTGATGTGAAAATGGTAGACTTTCTATAAATTAAAAGGAGATGGTAAAATGGTGGATATCAAATGGGAAGAATTAGGCTTTAGTTACATTAAAACTCCTTATCGCTATATTTCATATTGGAAAGATGGCGCCTGGGACGAAGGAAAATTAACTGAAGATAATATGATTCATATTAATGAAGGTTCAACAGCTTTACATTATGGTCAAGAAGCTTTTGAAGGGTTGAAGGCATACCGTACAAAAGAAGGCGGAATTAATTTATTTAGACCAGAACAAAATGCGAAACGATTAAATAGAAGTGCTGAAAGAATGATGATGCCGGAAGTTCCTCAAGATAAATTTATTGATGCATTGAAGGAAGTTGTTTTAGCTAATGAAGAATACGTGCCACCATATGGAACTGGAGCGACTTTATATTTACGTCCATTTCTGATTGGTGTTGGACCAAATATTGGTGTGAACCCTGCGCCGGAATATATTTTCAGTATTTTCTGTATGCCAGTAGGACCTTATTTTAAAGGTGGAATGGCGCCAACTAATTTTATCGTTTCTGAATACGATCGAGCGGCTCCCCATGGTACTGGTGCAGCAAAAGTGGGTGGGAATTACGCTTCAAGTTTATTGCCAGGGCAAGAAGCACATGATCGTAATTTTTCTGATTGTATCTATTTAGATCCTGCTACTCATACTAAAATCGAAGAAGTTGGTTCTGCAAACTTTTTTGCAATTAGCAAAGACAATCAATTTGTTACCCCAACTTCACCGTCTATTTTACCAAGTATTACCAAATATTCTTTACTGCAATTAGCAGAAGAACGTTTTGGTATGGAAGCAGTTGAAGGGGACGTCTACATCGACAAACTAGATGATTATGTTGAAGCGGGCGCATGTGGGACAGCAGCGGTAATTTCACCAATTGCAGGAATCCAAAATGGAGACAACTTCCATGTTTTTTACAGCGAAACAGAGGTCGGACCGGTAACTAAAAAACTTTATGATGAACTTGTAGGAATCCAATATGGAGACGTAGAAGCTCCGGCAGGCTGGATTGAAAAAGTAAAATAATTTTTTATACTCAGGAATTTCCTGAGTATTTTTTTATTTAAAAATTTTGATATACTTTAAAAAAGGAGGGAAATATGTGAAGAAGAGAAAAATACTGCTTGCCTTAATATTTACTCTTACACTATTTTTAGGAGCTTGTTCTACTAAAAATGATGAGCAGGTTGATGAATCTGTCGATTTAGAAACTCAAGAAATGATGGATGATGTAACGCAAGGTGATGGTACAGGGACTGGTGATTTTAAACTATTGACTGAATCAGTTAATCCAGATGAAAATCAGTTAACCTTTGAAGCAACAGGGATTGATGAAAATCAAGTGACTTTTGTGTATGTAGCGAATCAACTAATTCTATCTGAAAAATTAAAAAATGGAGAGCCTTATAATTTAGATATTACAAATATCGCAGAGGCCCATTCAACAGATTATTCGCCTAAAATTCAATTTGTTCAATTTGAAGACAATGAAGAAGGAAATACGCCAACATTATTTAGACAACTTAGATATGAAGTAAAATAAGAAAAGGACTATGACAATTTTTGTCATAGTCCTTTAGTAATTGCTAAAATATAATAGTTCAAATTAACTTAAATGAACACCTTTATCTACATAAATAATATCACCAATAATACCAGTTGCAAGTGGACTTAAAAGAAAAGCACAAGTGTTACCGACTTCTTCGATTGTTACACTAACTTTGTCCGGTGTTCGTTCTTCAGATAGGTTCAATAAACTTTGATAATCCTTTACCCCAGTTACTGCCAATGTTTTAATCGCACCAGCTGAGATGGCATTTACCCGAATATTCTTAGGCGCCATTTCAGTCGCTAAATAGCGAACTTCAGCCTCTAATGCAGCTTTTGCAATACCCATCATGTTGTAATTTGGAATAGAGCGCTCAGAGCCCATATAGGTCATAGTGACAATACTTCCGCCCTCAGTCATCAAAGGTGCTGCATATTTTGATACCGCCAATAAAGAGTAGGCTGAAACATCTTGCGCCAAAGCAAAACCTTCACGACTAATATCAGTTACATCTCCAGATAATTCTTCTTTATTAGCAAAAGCAATTGAATGCAGTAATCCGTCAATTGTTCCTACAGTTTCTTTGATTTGATTAAATGCTTTTTCGATATTTTCATCAGCAGAGACATCTAGTTCTACCATAATCGCTTCTTCGCCAACTAATTTGACAAGATTTTTTTTCATACGATCATTTTGATAAGTATAAATGACTTGGCCGCCTAAATCAGAAATGGCTTTGGCACATCCCCAAGCAATACTTTTTTTGTTAGCAACGCCAGTCACAACGATTTTTTTTTCAGATAAAATTGACATTCTTTGGCACACTCCTAAATAATATAAAATAAGTATGAGCCTATTATGTTTTAAAATGCTTTGATTGTCAAACTATTTTTTTATTTATTTTTTGGAGGCTTGATAAACTTGAAATAGTATGATAGTTTGATAATCAAATAAATAAATTGAGGTGCAAAAATGAACAAATTGATGAACGTTGAAGAGATTATGGCGGCGATTCCAAATCGTTTTCCCATTTATTATTTAGATGCAGTAACTGAATTTGAAGATGAAAAACATATCACTGCTAAGAAGAATTTAACGATGAATGAAGATTTTTTTCAAGGTTATTTTCCGGACCAACCAATTATGCCCGGCACATTGATTGTAGAAGCTTTGGCTCAAGCAGGTTCTTTACTAATATTAGAATCTAAAGCATTTAAAGGGAAAACAGCCTATATCGGTGGGATTAATAAAGCAGTTTTTCATGAATTCGTTCGGCCAGGCGACACTTTATTCTTAAATTTTGATATTCAAAAGATTAAAGGACCTGTTGGCACTGCTAAAGCTTGGGCAACAGTTGAAGAAAAAATAGTTACTGAATGTGAATTTACGTTTATCGTTGGAGATAAAGAACAAAAATAAGACCGTTGCAAAACTTCGTAAATACTATTACGAAGTTTTTTTATATCTTAAGAACTTATAAAGCAAAAGTTAAATTTGCTATCGAAAGATAGAAAAAGCCAAGATCAACAAATGATCTTGACTTAATAATTAATTTGATGAAGTAGTAGTTGTTTCGGAATTTTCCGTTGCTTCAGTTGAATTGCTAGAATCCGTTGCTTTACTATCACTAGGTTCTTGTAAAATACTAATTGTATCGATGGTTACCGGATTAGTTGGTTTTGAGTTTTCGCCACCAGTATTAGTTGTAACTTCTGCTGCGGCAATTTTATCAACGACATCCATACCTTCAGTCACTTGACCAAAAACAGTATATTCACCGTCTAAGTTTGGTGCACCACCATTTTGATAAGCTTCAATAATCCTTTCAGGATAATATTGAATAGCTAAACCGTCAGAAACATTTTTATTGTTCTGAACGATAAAGAATTGGCTACCATTACTACTGCGAGATTGGGAACGGGCCATCGCAAGAGCACCACGGATATTATAAAGCTGATCAGAATTTTCAGTTTTAAATCCTTCACCCCAGATACTTTCACCGCCAGTGCCATCTCCACTAGGATCGCCACCCTGAATCATAAAATCTTCAACGACACGATGGAAAGTGGTGCCATTATAATAGCCATCCTTTGCATGAGTAACAAAATTTTCAACAGCTTTTGGTGCTTGTTTAGGAAATAGTTTCATCTGAATGGTTCCTTCAGAAGTATCCATTTGAACTAAATATTCATCGGCTGCTACACCTTCATCTAATTGAGGTAAATCGACTTTGCTTAGATCTACACTCGATTCAGTTGTTTTTGCTGAACTTTCTGAAGTTTCTGTTTCATTATTGCTATTGCAAGCTGTTAGAATCAGAGCAGAACAGGCTAAAGCTGCACCAATCATAAATTTTTTGAGTTGCATAAAAAGCTCCTTTCACATTTTCTCTATTTTATGATAACAAAAAAAACACAAAGTAGATATGAAAAAAATGTGAAAAAAAAGAAGAGATCGAAATCTCCTCTTAAATCTAATCTTAAAGGTTAGCAAATTTTTCTAACAAACGAATCATTTGGCAAGTGAAGCCATATTCATTGTCATACCAAGCAACTGTTTTAACTAATTGAACGTCGCCGGCAGTTGTAACTTCTGTTTGAGTTGGGTCAAAGATTGAACCAAAAGTTGTACCAATAACATCAGTTGAAACGATTTCGCGATCGTCATAACCAAATGATGGATTATCAACGGTATGTTTTTTGATTGCTTCGTTAACTTCATCAGCAGTTACTTTAGATTTTAATACAGTTACTAATTCAGTTAATGAACCATCAACAACCGGTACACGTTGTGCATGTCCTTGTAATTTACCATTCAATTCTGGGATAACTAAGCCAATTGCTTTAGCAGCACCAGTTGAATGAGGAATAGTATTGTCAGCAGCTGAACGTGCAGCACGTAAGTTGCCACCACGGACAGGTCCGTCTAATAACATTTGAGTAGAAGTGTAAGCATGAACAGTCGTCATAGTTCCAACTTCAACACCAAATTCATTATTTAAGAAATAAGCCATAGGAGCTAAACAGTTAGTTGTACAAGAACCAGCTGAAATAATTTTATCGTCAGAAGTTAATGTATCATCATTAACATTATAAACGATTGTTTTCATTGCGCCAGCAGGAGCTGAAATAACAACACGTTTTGCACCAGCATCAATATGTGCTTGTGCTTTTTCTTCAGAAGTGTAGAAACCAGTACATTCTAAAACGATATCAACGCCATTTTCTTTTACCCAAGGGATTTTGCTAGCATCAGGTTCAGCGTAAATGCGTGTTTTTTCTCCGTCAACTACGATTGAATCTTCAGTTGCGCTAACATTTCCAGGATAAGTGCCATGAGTTGAATCAAATTGTAATAATTGAGCCAACATTGTAGGGCTTGTTAAGTCATTGATTGCTACTACTTCGATATCATCTGATACTTCTTTGATACGACGGAAAGCTAAACGACCAATACGTCCAAATCCATTAATACCTACTTTTACTGTCATAACCAAAAGTTCCTCCTTTATATAGAAAAAGCAATCACGTGCTCTTTCTTATGAGGTTATTTTGCGACGAATCCTTTTTTTTGTCAAAACAAAACACCTATCAGAATTATTTTTCTGTAACTAATTGAAAATTTTATAATTATTTCCTTAATAATGAGAATTGTATAGAAGATGTTCACTTAAACATGGACTTTTCTTGATAATCTAGCTAAAATGTAAAAGATGTAGATAGTTTGGCTTTAGTAGATAGGAGAATATAATTATGTCAATGTTTTTAGATCAAGTAACAATCGATGTCAAAGCTGGAAAAGGCGGAGACGGAATGGTTGCTTTTCGTAGAGAAAAATACGTTCCAGATGGTGGACCTGCTGGTGGCGATGGCGGACATGGCGGAGCGGTTATTTTAAAAGTTGATGAAGGCTTACGTACTTTAATGGATTTTCGGTACAATCGTCATTTCAAAGCAACACCGGGAGAAAAGGGAATGAGTAAAGGGATGCATGGTCGCGGTTCGGAAGACACCTATGTTAGTGTCCCACCAGGTACAACTGTAAGAGATGCTGAAACAGGCGTTTTAATTGGTGATTTAATAGAAGACGGACAAGAATTGGTAGTAGCAAAAGGTGGACGTGGCGGACGTGGAAATACCCGTTTTGCTTCTCCAAGAAATCCAGCACCAGAATTAGCTGAAAACGGTGAACCAGGACAAGAGCGTAAAATTGAATTGGAATTAAAAGTATTAGCTGATGTTGGTTTAGTAGGATTTCCATCAGTTGGTAAATCAACTATTTTATCTGTTATTTCTGCTGCCCGACCAAAAATTGGTGCTTATCATTTCACTACTTTAGTGCCTAATTTAGGCATGGTAACCACTAGTGATCACCGCAGTTTCGTTGCTGCAGATTTACCAGGTTTAATTGAAGGAGCTTCACAAGGTGTAGGTCTAGGTACGCAATTTTTACGTCATATTGAACGTACGCGGGTTATTTTACATGTTATCGACATGAGTGGTTCAGAAGGCCGTGACCCATACGAAGATTATTTGGCAATTAATCATGAATTGTCTAGCCATAATTTACGTTTGCTAGAACGTCCACAAATTATTGTAGCCAATAAGATGGATATGCCAGATTCAGAAGAAAATTTAAAAACCTTCAAAGAAAAATTACAAGCAGAAAAAGAAGATGAATTTGCTGATGATATCCCGGTTTTTGCAATTTCTGCCTTCACTAAACAAGGATTGGAAAATTTGTTAAACGCTACTGCTGATTTATTAGAAGTGACACCCGAATTTCCATTATATGAGGATGAAATTGAAGAAGATGTGGTTAATTATGGTTATGAATCAGATGAACCAGCCTTCACAATTACTCGTGAACCAGATGCAACTTGGGTATTAGGCGGCGATAAGCTGGAAAAATTATTCAAGATGACCAACTTTGATCATGATGAAACAGTGATGCGTTTTGCCCGTCAACTACGTTCAATGGGCGTTGATGAAGCTTTGAGAAAACGCGGTGCCAAAGATGGCGATATTGTCAGAATTAACAATTACGAATTCGAATTTGTAGACTAAAAAATACGAAGAGAGCATCTGGTTAATTAAATCAGTTGCTTTTTTTTTTATAATTATCATTTGAAATTTCCCCCTTTAAAACTTCACAAGCTTGAAAACCTAAATCATAAGCAGGTCGTGGCATAGCCGTTAACTGTGGGGTAGTCATCATTGATAAATTGATATTATCAAAAGCAATAATGCTAAGATCTTCAGAATTTTTATTTCAAAAAGGCCTTTTAAGTATTCATTTTCTACAATAATTGATACACTTAGACAAAAGCATAAAGGATGTGTTTTATATGGAAAAACGAGTAATTATTATGAATTTTGAAATTTCGTCACAAGCGTATGAAGCTTTTTCAAAAGTGAAAAAAATGCATATGAGTAGAGAAGTTAAAGGTGATCAAATGGCTGTTATTCGTCATAGTGAAGATGGACAACACCAATTTGAGATCGAAGACTTTTTAGATTTTACTGGTAATAATAAGAGTGCCACTGGTGGTTTAATTGGGATGCTAGTTGGTATTTTAGGTGGGCCAATCGGCATTTTGTTAGGTTGGTTTACTGGAAGTGTAATCGGTGGCACACAAGATGTTAAAGAAGTTCGTAATGCACAAGGCGTATTTTCATTCTTAATCGATAAAGTTTCTGAAGGTTCAACAGCGCTATTGCTAATTGCTGATGAAGATGACAATCGTCCTTTAAATCAATTAATTATGAATGAATTAGGCGGAGAAATTACGCGTTTAGACTATGATGATGTTGAAGAAGACATTAAAAAAGCCCAAGATATGGCGAAAGAAAAAGAAAATCATTCAAACCTAGAAAAATAAGTTTGCACTGGCTGACAAAGTCTTCTAAAATGGTGTTATTTGATAGAAAGACAGGAATAAGATGGAACTTGAATTTTTAGGAACAGGTGCTGGTGTTCCAGCAAAGCATCGAAATGTTAGTGCACTAGCATTAAAATTATTAGAAGAACGGAATGCAGTCTGGCTTTTTGATTGTGGTGAAGGGACGCAGATGCAAATTTTACGGACCAATTTAAAACCGCGAAAAATTGAAAAAATATTTATTACTCATCTGCATGGTGACCATATTTTTGGTTTACCTGGTTTATTAAGTAGTCGTTCTTTTCAAGGCGGTGATGAACCGCTTGAGATCTATGGTCCTAAGGGATTAGAAACTTTTGTCCGGACGAGCTTACAAATTTCAAAGACAAAGCTTTCTTATCAGCTGAAATTTTTTGAGATTGCAGAAGGAATTGTTTTCCAAGATAAGCAATTTACCGTTTCTTGCGCGAAATTAGACCACGGGATTGAAAGCTTTGGCTACCGAATTGTCGAATCAGATCATGAAGGTACACTTCAAGTAGAAAAACTAGCTGCTTTAAATATTCCAGCCGGACCTTTGTACGGGAAACTAAAAGCAGGTAAAGAAGTCACTTTACCTGATGGTCGAGTTTTGAACGGCCAAGAGTTTGTTGGTGAAAAGAAAAAAGGTCGTGTTATAACTATTTTTGGTGATACCCGTGTGACAAAACAGTCAGTTGAACTAGCAAAAGATAGTGATGTTATGGTTCATGAATCCACTTTTAAAAAAGATGAGAGTCAGATGGCCAGGGCGTATTTCCACTCTACAACGAAACAAGCCGCTGAAATTGCTCAAGCAGCGAATGTGAAATTATTGATTCTTACTCATATTTCAGCACGCTATTTGGCAAAAGATGCTCAAGAACTAGTGGCAGAAGCACGAGAATATTTTCCAAATACAAAAATAGCGAAAGATTTTGATTTGTATAATTTACCGTTGAAGGAGTGAAATTGGAATGGATTTAACAGATAAAGTAGTGGTTGTGACCGGTTCTTCTGCTGGTCTTGGTGAGCAAATTTGCTATGAAGCTGCTAGACAAGGTGCGATTGTTGTGACTTGTGCGCGACGAATCAATTTAATTGGTCAAGTAAAAGAAAAATGTATGGCTTTAAGCGGTAAAGCAGCTTATGCCTTTCAATTAGATATTGCCGATCCTCATAGTGTTGAAAATGTATTAGCCAAAATTGCTGACGAAGTAGGTAACGTGGATGTATTAGTAAATAATGCCGGTTTCGGTTATTTCGAGGACTTTGTAAATTTTGATTTAGATATGGCTAAAAATATGTTTGAAGTCAATGTTTTAGGCATGCTTTATTTCACACAAAAAATAGCGATCCAGATGGTCGCAGAAAAGAGCGGTCATATTTTCAATGTTGCTTCAATGGCTGCAAAAATGGCGACTCCAAAATCGACCATTTATTCGGCAACTAAATTTGCTGTGTTAGGTTTTTCTAATGCTTTACGATTAGAGTTGAAACCGGTCAATGTTCAGGTGACCACTATTAATCCCGGACCAATTGAGACAGATTTTTTTGGTAAGGCGGATCCTAGTGGGAATTACTTAGAAAATATCGGTGCGATTGTCCTAACGCCAGAGAAAATAGCCAAGATAATTATCAGTAAGGTAGGTACGAATACTCGTGAAATTAATCGTCCCCATATGATGGAAGTGGCTAGCCGCTTTTATACATTATTCCCAAGAATTGGTGATTTTTTGGCTGGCGGTTTATTTAATACAAAATAGGATGTGACGCGGATGAAAAAGCAATGGAAAGTGATCGTAGGTTTTCTGCTAGTTTTATTAATCGTATTATTTGCCGTGTTGAACAGTCAAGATGTACCAGTTAGTTTCGGATTTTCTAGTTTCAAAAGTCCGTTAATCATCGTGATTATTGGCTCTGCACTAATTGGTGCCTTAGTGGTTTTCTTAACTTCAAGTGCGAATTTATTTCAACAAAGAAAACAGATTAAACAACTTGAACAGCAAGTAAAGGATTTTGAAACTGATCATGATAAAAAAGTTGATCAGGCTATCGCTGATTATAAAACCGATCATGAACAAGAAGTAGCCACTTTGACTGCGAATTATGAAAGTATGTTAAAAGATAAAGAAGCTGAAATTAATCAATTAAGAAATCAAGAAACAGAAAACAAAAGTGAACCTTTAAATTATTACGATTAAAAGCAAATCTGAGAACAAATAAGCAAAAATTTGTTCTCTTTTTTGTTGTCAAAAATATTCCATGCTATACTATTAAAGTTGGGATGTGAAAGCGTGAAACAAAATAATTATCAATGGAAGATACCGCCAGTCGAAACGGTTGATGAAAATTTTAAAAATGAAATGGAAAAAGCCGGATATACAGAAAATTTCATTACATTATTATGGCAAAGAAATATACATACGATGGCTGCTTTTGAAGAATTGAAAAATACCGATATCAGCGATTTACATGATCCATTTTTACTTCATGATATGGATAAAGCAGTTGAGCGTATTCAAACTGCGATAATGGAAGGCGAGCCGATTTTGATTTACGGCGACTATGATGCAGACGGAATAACTAGTACATCGATTTTAAAGGAAGCATTAGAAACATTAGGTGCTGAAGTCGGTTTTGTCTTACCCAATCGTTTTATTCATGGTTATGGGCCAAATAAAGAATTATTTGCTGAAAAAATTGACGAAGGATTTAGTTTGATTATTACGGTGGATAACGGAGTTGCTGGGAATGAAGCGATTGCTTATGCCAACCAACAAAACATTGATGTGATTGTGACAGACCACCATGAATTGCCACCAGAACTTCCTGAAGCCTATTGTATTATCCATCCAAGATTTCCAGGTGGTAATTATCCATTTGGTGAATTATCGGGAGCAGGTGTGGCTTTTAAACTAGCAACGGCTTTACTTGAAGAGGTTCCAGTAGAGTTGCTTGATCTAGCTTGTGTAGGGACGATTGCGGACTTAGTTTCCTTAACTGGAGAAAATCGTACAATTGTTAAACTAGGTTTACAAGTAATTAAGCAAAATCAACGATTAGGACTGACTCAATTACTAAAAGTCAGCGGTGTAGATTATCAAAAGATTGATGAAACGAGTATTGGTTTTAGTATCGGGCCTCGTTTAAATGCGATCGGACGTTTGGGAGATCCTAATCCAGCAGTGGATTTAATGACTACTTTTGATCCGGATTTAGCCAACGAGCTTGCTGAAAAACTTAATTTAATAAATGATGAGCGAAAAAAAATTGTTCAGGATATTACTGCAGAAGCTTTAACGATGCTTGATGAGACAGCACAAGTCCATTTACTAGCAAAAGAAAACTGGAATCCTGGAGTATTGGGTATTGTTGCCGGAAATATTTTAAAACAAACAGGAAAGCCAGCGATTGTATTAGCTATTGATGATGAAGGAAATGCTAAAGGCTCTGGTAGAAGTGTCGATAGTTTAGACTTATTCGCGATGTTAAATACGATGAGAGAATACTTTACTCATTTTGGCGGTCACGCAGCAGCTATCGGTTTAACCATGCCCGTAGAAAAAATACCTGCTTTACAAGCAGAAATGAATCAATATATTTCAAATAATCAGATCGATTTATCAAAAAGCAATAGCTTGTTAATCGATGAAAAAATATCTATATCGGATATCTCTTTAAAATTAACCGATGAATTAAAAGTTTTAGCCCCTTTTGGCACTGATAACCCTGCTCCACAGTTTATGCTTGAGACGGGCAAAGTGAGTGGCTTTCGTTTAATTGGTGGCGACCATCAGCATGTAAAATTTAGCTTAGTGGACAAAGAGTCAGAAGTAGACGTTATTGGTTTTAATTTTGGTGAAAGTCAAGAGGAATTACAACAAGATGATCTTTCCTTTGTTGGCGTATTAGAAATCAATGAATGGAATGGACAGAAGAAAGTTCAGTTTCGACTTATTGATTTTAAGTCAGAAGGTCTGCAAATAATTGACCGTCGTGCCAAACATACTTGGCAACAAAAAATTGACGGAGATAAACTGTTATACCTAGCTTTTCAACCAAAGACTAAAAAAGTTTTTCAACCAATTTTTGGTGATCAGATAATCACATTCGACCAAGCGTTACCAGCTGAAATTGATAGTTATCAGCAATTGGTGGTATTAGATTGTCCAGATGAATTAGCTATTTTGAAACAAATCGTTCACTTAGGTAACTTTCAAAAAGTCTATCTCTATCTTTATAGTCGTGATCAAGCTTATATTAATGGCATGCCTGATCGGCAACAATTCAAAGATTTATATAAATTTATCATAAAGCAACAAAAATTAGATGTGCGGTACAAGTTAAAAAACATTTCAAATTACTTAAGAATTCCTGAGAATCTGCTAGTCTTTATGATTCACGTGTTTTCCGAGTTGAAATTTGTTACAATAGACAACGGTGTTTTGGAAGCTGTCTCGCAGCCGGAAAATCGTTCATTTGAAGAAAGCCAAGCTTATCAGAAACGATTAGGTCAAATAAATAGTGAAAAATTTTTATTATTAGAAGATATCCAAAGCATCAGAAATTGGCTGCAAAATTAAAGTAAATAAATAGGTTATAGTATGAAGCAGGAGGAAACACAGATGAATTTGAAAGATTATGTGGCAAGTATTGAAGACTATCCTAAAGAGGGAATTGTTTTCCGTGATATTTCACCATTAATGGCAGACGGAGATGCTTACCGAGAAGCAACTAAGCAAATTGTTGATTATGCTAAAGAAAAGCAAATTGACATGGTCGTTGGGCCAGAAGCACGTGGTTTTATTGTTGGTTGCCCAGTGGCTTATGAATTAGGTGTTGGTTTTGCACCTGTTCGTAAACCTGGTAAACTTCCGAGAGAAACAATCGAAGTGGAATACGATAAAGAATATGGAACAGACACATTAACTCTTCACAGTGACGCGATCAAACCAGGACAACGGGTTCTAGTGACAGATGACTTATTAGCGACAGGTGGGACAGTTAAGGCGACGATCGAATTAATTGAACAACTTGGTGGGATTGTAGTCGGTTGTGCATTTTTAATCGAGTTAGAAGATTTACATGGCCGTGATAAAATTGCTAATTATGAAATTTTGACATTGATGGATTATTAAAAAATCAGCCAAAGCTATATGTAGCCTTGGCTGATTTTTTATTATGCTGATTTATGAAAATGATCGGTATAATCATAAGGATTTACGTAGTAGTAATCTTCTCGTGGTTCATCTTCTGGATAATAATGTGGATTCATTTGTGCCATCTTGCGGCGTTTTTGCCGTTGTGCGTATCTCTTGTCATCCCAAAGCATGAACCAAGTCAAAAACAATCCCGAAAAGAACAGTACGTTAGCCAAAAGACTCAATTTTCCAATCAATAAACCTAACAATAAAACTGCAATAATTAGTCCAAAACGACGAATAGCTTTCATTTTTGATTCACTCCTTAAAAATATGTATAGAACAAACGTTCGTATTTCTATTATACGAATGTTTGTTCGATTTGTAAAGAAAAAAATTAATCGGAGTTCCACCGATTAATTGATTCTTAAAAAATATGATTTCGATATAAGCCAACGACTTTTCCTAAAATAGAGACATTTTCTAAAATAATAGGTGCCATGGTATCATTTTCTGGTTGTAAGCGAAAATGATCAGTCTCCCGATAAAATCTTTTACAAGTTGCTTCGTTTTCATCCGTCATCGCAATGACAATCTCTCCGTTAACAGCTGAAGCTTGTTTACGTACAATCACATGGTCACCGTCATAAATGCCAGCATTAATCATACTTTCTCCTCGAATCGTTAGCATAAACAAACTGCCATCTTCACTTGATAAATCTGGCGGCACAGGGAAAAAGTCAGATGCTTCTTCTACCGCGAGAATCGGTTCGCCTGCTGTAACGACGCCTAACATTGGTATGACTTTTGGTGCAGCACCAATCTTTTCTAATCCCGTGATCGTTAATTCTATTGCTCTAGGCTTTGTTGGATCTCGTTGAATCCAGCCTTTTTTTTCAAGTCTTGCTAAATGACCGTGAACAGTTGAAGTCGATGATAAGTTCACCGCTTCTCCAATCTCACGAACGGTTGGCGGGTAACCTTTGAATTCAACCCGTTCATGGATAAAACGAAGAACTTCTAATTGTTTCGTCTCGGTTCTCTTTGCCATGATCACACCTCTTTCTATAAACAAAGTTTAGCATAGAATAAAAAATCAAACAAGCGTTCGTATTTATTTTTCTATTCTAATTATTATTTTTTGAATTTTTATGTATAATATAGTCAAAGTGAGGTGTATAAAATGCTTTCTGAAGAAAAAATTGCTCGTATCAATGAGTTAGCAAAAAAGAAAAAAACAAGTGGATTGTCTGATGAAGAAACAAAAGAACAAAAGGAATTACGTGAAGAGTATTTGCAATCTGTTCGTGGTGGGATGAGACATCATATTGAAGGGATGAAGGTAGTCGATCCTGATGGAAAAGATGTTACACCTGATAAATTGAAGAAAATTCAAAAAGAAAAAGGACTGCATAATAGAAAATAATCATGTATTTCTATATTGAATAACCGTATTAAATCGGTTACAATGAAATTTGTAATAATAAAAGTATTTAGCACCAAAAAGGAGGAAAAGTTTTTGTTCGACAAAACAGATCAACTAGGTGTCAACACCATCCGTACATTAAGTATTGAAGCAATTCAAAAAGCCAATTCAGGTCATCCAGGTTTACCAATGGGTGCTGCACCTATGGCTTATGCATTATGGACAAAACATTTGAACATCAATCCAGCAACTTCATTAAACTGGCCAAATCGTGACCGTTTTATTTTATCTGCAGGACACGGTTCAGCAATGCTTTATAGCTTGCTTCATTTAGCAGGATTTAATGTTACTATTGATGATTTGAAAAATTTCCGTCAATGGGAAAGTAAAACACCAGGGCATCCGGAATACCATTTTACTGATGGCGTCGAAGCAACAACTGGTCCTTTAGGCCAAGGAATTGCCATGGCTGTTGGGATGGCAATGGCTGAAGCACATCTAGCTGCTACTTATAACCGAGACAGTTTTAAAGTGATGGATCATTATACTTACACGCTTGTTGGTGATGGTGATTTAATGGAAGGTGTCTCACAAGAAGCTAGTTCTATGGCTGGTCATATGAAACTTGGCAAATTAATTGCTTTATATGATTCAAACGATATTTCATTAGATGGTCCAACCAATAAAGCTTTTACCGAAAATGTTGGTGCTCGCTATGAAGCTTATGGTTGGCAACATATTTTAGTAAAAGATGGTAATGATTTAGAAGCCATTTCAAAAGCGATTGAAAAAGCAAAAGCTGAAACTGAAAAACCAACTTTGATTGAAGTTAAAACAGTTATTGGATTTGGCGCTCCAGATGAAGGAACTAGTAAAGTTCATGGGGCACCATTAGGAGCAGAAGGTATTGACGTGGCGAAAGCAGTCTATGGTTGGGAATATCCTGATTTTACAGTGCCTGAAGAAGTAGCTGCACGTTTTAAAGCAGATATTCAAGATAAAGGTGCAAAAGCCGAAGCTGATTGGGATGAAATGTTTGCTAATTATGCTAATGTTCATTCTGAATTAGCAAAGCAATTTAAAGATGCTTTCAACAATGTTTTACCTGAAAATTGGGATGAAGCTATTCCTGTTTATGAAGAAGGTTCAAGTCAAGCGAGCCGCGTATCTAGTAAAGATGTGATTCAAGGAATTGCTAAGAATTTACCAACTTTCTGGGGCGGATCTGCTGATTTATCTGGTTCAAATAATACAACAATTGCAGATGAAAAAGAATTCCAACCAGGTTCTTACGAAGGACGTAATATTTGGTTTGGTGTTCGTGAATTTGCAATGGCGGCAGCTATGAACGGTATTCATCTACATGGTGGGACAAGAGTTTATGGCGGAACATTCTTTGTTTTCGTTGATTATCTTCGTCCAGCGGTTCGTTTATCTGCGATTCAAGGTTTACCAGTCACTTATGTCTTAACACATGACTCAGTAGCGGTTGGTGAAGATGGACCGACTCATGAACCAATCGAACAATTAGCTAGTATGCGTGCAATGCCAAATGTTCAAGTAATTCGTCCAGCTGATGGTAACGAAACAGCAGCAGCTTGGAGAGTGGCTATCGAAACAAATGATAAACCAACAATTTTAGTTTTAAGCCGTCAAAACTTACCAGTCTTACCAAATAGCAAAGAAATTACTGATGCTGGCGTGAAACACGGTGGATATGTCGTGTCTAAACAATCTGGTGAAACACCAGAAGGAATTTTAATTGCAACTGGTTCTGAAGTAAGCTTAGCAATCGAAGCGCAAAAAGTTCTGAAAGAACAAGGCAAAGATGTTTCTGTCGTATCATTACCAAGTTTTGATTTATTTGAAGCACAAGATGCAGCTTATAAAGAATCTGTTCTACCTAAATCAGTTAAAAAACGTGTAGCAATTGAAGCTGGTTCAAGTTTTGGTTGGGAACGGTATGCAACGACTGAAGGAACAACGATTACGATTGATCATTTTGGTGCCTCAGCACCTGGACCATTTGTATTAGAACAATTTGGTTTCACAACTGAAAATGTGGTAAATACATTTAACCAATTATAAAAAAATATCTGAAGGAAGTAACCTATTAAAGGTTGCTTCTTTTTTATTACGAAATTAAAATTTAGTTGCTTAATGATTACAGATGTTACACTCTTTTAACAAATCCATCAAAATATTTTGAAACGTTTGTGAATTATTTCTTGATGACCTATAATTATTATGAAAATAAAAGGATAATTAGGGAATAATTTGGAGGTACCAATGAATCAATATAAAACACGTAGTGAAAAACATCTAATTAAAAAGATGAGAAGAAAAACTATTGCAAAAAAGTCATTTGTATTGGCAGGAACGACTTTAGCGATTTCACCAATTGCAGTTAGTTTAAGTAATCATAGTTTGGTTGCTCAAGCAGAAGAAGTTTCAAGTCAGTCTGCTTTTATTAATCAAATTGGTCAATCGGCAGTAACTATTTCAGCAAATCACGATTTGTACGCGTCAATTATGATTGCTCAAGCTCTAGTGGAAAGTGGTTACGGTTCGTCTTCATTGTCACAAGCACCATACTATAATTTATTTGGGGTAAAAGAATACAATGGTGGCGCATCTGTCAGTATGAGTACCCAAGAATACTTAAATGGTCAATGGGTAACGATGTCGGAACCGTTTGCCGTATATAATTCGTATAATGAATCTTTTGAAGCGCACGCCGATCTTTTACAAGGAACTTATTATGCTGGGGCTTGGAAGAGTCACACGAGTAATTATCAGGAAGCAGCTTACTATTTACAAGGGCGTTATGCTACGGACCCAAGTTATGCCAGCAAACTAATTTCAATCATCCAAACTTATAATTTAACCCAATATGATACAGGTACTACCGTTAACAATACAACTAATACAGCTCCCGCAACAGAAAGTACAGTAACTACTGAAACGAATGTAACAGCCACAACAAGTACTTACACTGTTGCAGCAGGAGATTCTTTATGGGGGATTGCATCTAGTCACGGAATTTCAGTTGATCAGTTATTAGCTAATAATGGTTTAAGTGCAGATTCCACATTATTACCAGGCCAACAACTTACAATTTAAAAATGATTAAAAAGTACTGAAATTTCAGTGCTTTTTATTTTGAAAAACTTGATTATATCAAGGAATTATCTATAATAAGCTGGCTTTTATTTAAAAAGAATAGTATTATTTAAGAAAGATTATAAAAAGGAGGTTTCCTTTCATGACAGAACAAACTGTAAACCACGCGATAGACGATTTAAAGGCTGGTGGTATTCGTATCACACCGCAACGTCATGCTATTTTAGAATACTTAATTACATATAAAAACCATCCAACTGCTGATGAGATATTTCAAGATTTAGAAAGTCGTTTTCCTAATATGAGTGTAGCAACGGTTTATAATAATTTAAGAAAATTTGTTAGTATCGGTATTGTTACAGAAATGAGTTATGGGGATACTGCTAGTCGATTTGACTATACTCAAAAAAAACATTACCATGCAATATGTAATGAATGTGGGAAAATTGAAGATTTTTCATATCCAGGATTAGAAGATGTAGAAATGGCTTCAAGTAAACTAACCGGCTTTCAAATAAATGAACATCGGCTAGAAGTTTATGGTATTTGTCCAGATTGTCAACAGAAAAATCAATAGGCTAAACAACTTTGCTCGAGATAAAAATCTCGAGCTTTTTCTTTGTCTTTTTATTGGAAATACGTGTAACATACACTTTAACAAATATAAAGCTTCTTCTGTTTTAATAACGATGGTAGCGGAATCATAATTTTTGTTTTTTATAAAAAAATGAAAATGAAAAAAAGCTAATAAAAAAACGCACAAGCAGCAAGGGTTTTATGAATAAAAAAAATTATTAATTAATTTAAAATGAAGACAGATGAGACAATGATAACATCTGAATCGTTTTCATTGCGTTGAGTTTTTATTGTGATATATTTTACATGTTAAAAGAAAACAATCAAAAAATAATTTATAGAGGTGAATGATTTTGAAAATTGGAGTTATTAAAGATCCAAAACAAGGTGAAGCTCGTGTAGGGATGACACCTGAAAATGTCAAAATTTTAGTTGAAGCAGGTAATGAAGTTTTAGTTGATAATAACGCTGGTGCTGGTTCAGGTTTTAATAACGATCAATATGAAGCGGCTGGCGGAAAAATTGTAGATACAGATACAGCATGGACTGCTGATTTAATTGTAAAAGTAAAAGAACCAATGGAAAGTGAATATCACTATTTTAAAAAAGGCCAAATTATTTGGGGATTTTTACATTTAGCAGCTAACAAAGCTTGTGTTGAAAAAATGATGGAAGTTGGCGTAACAGCTTTATCTGGAGAAAATATTTCAATCAACGGCGTTTTAGAATTGTTAAAACCCATGAGTGCAATTGCTGGTCGTCGCGCTGTTAACTTAGGTCAATATTATTTAGAAAAACAACATGGTGGCGAGGGTATTTTATTACCAGGTATCGAAGGTGTTGAAGCTGCGACAGTCGTTATTTTAGGCGGCGGTAATGCTGCTGAAAACTCTGCAGATATGGCTGTTGGTTTAGGTGCCCATGTAGTTATTTTAGAAGTAAATGAAAACCGCATCAAACAATTACAAGAACGTTACAAGAATGACAATGTTGAAGTCATTGTTTCTAATACCGAAAATTTAGAAAACCGGATTAAAGATGCAGATGTATTTATTTCAACTGTTTTAATCCCAGGTGCTCGCCCACCAAAATTAGTTAAAGAATATATGGTTGAATCAATGAAACCAGGTAGTGTGATTGTTGATATCGCAATTGACCAAGGTGGTACGGTTGAAACAATTGATAAACCAACCAACCATGCTGATCCAGTATTTACAAAACATGATGTAATTCATTACGCTGTTCCAAATATGCCAGGAGCTGTACCTCGTACAGCAACTATTGCCTTAGCAAAAGGAAATATTTCATTCTTAAAAGAAGTTAGTGTTAAAGGATTAGACGAAGCTTTGAAATCAGACAAAGAATTATTATCTGGTTTAAGCGTGTATAACGGAAAAGTAGTTTCAAAAGCTTTAGCGGATTCAATTGATGTAGAATACACAGAAGTGGGAGATGTTTTATAATGACAAGAATTGCGACAGATTTACCAGTAACGATTGAAGATATTCATGAAGCAAAGAACGTGGTAAAGCAATATGGTCGTAAAACACCATTGATTCAATCAATGTTTCTAACTGCCAAAACTGGCGGCGAAGTTTATTTGAAATTAGAAAATATGCAATTAACTGGCTCATTTAAATTCCGTGGGGCTTACAATAAAATTGCACATTTGACCGAAGAAGAAAAAAATCGCGGTGTTATTGCAGTTTCAGCAGGTAACCATGCCCAAGGTGTAGCGTTAACTTCTAAATTATTAGGAATTAAAAGCACTATCGTTATGCCAGTGACTGCACCAAAAGCTAAAGTTGAAGCAACTGAAGGCTATGGTTCAGAAGTAATTTTACATGGGGAAAGCTTTGATGAAGCAAGAGCTTACTGTGAAAAAATTGTTGAAGAAACTGGTGTGACTTATATCGCACCTTACGATGATGAATACGTAATGGCTGGTCAAGGAACAATTGGTTTAGAAATTTTAGATGATTTATGGGATGTTGATACTGTATTAGTTCCTGTCGGCGGTGGTGGCTTAATCGCTGGAATTGCAGTAGCTTTGAAAACATTTAACCCACATATTAATATTATCGGTGTCCAAGCTGAAAATATTCATGGTATGACCGCCTCTTATGAAGCTGGAAAAATTGTTTCTCATAAAGAAGCAGCAACTATTGCTGATGGTACTGCAGTAGCAGTTCCAGGAACACTAACGTTTGAAGTAGTAGAAGCTTTAGTTGACGATATGGTTGTAGTTTCTGAAGAAGAAATTGAAGCTGCTATGAAAGACTTAATTCAACGGACTAAAATTGTTGTTGAAGGCTCTGGTGCACTTGCAACAGCAGCAATCCTAGCAGGTAAAGTGGATAAATATGTAAACAACAAAAAAGCAGTTTGTGTAGTATCTGGTGGTAACGTTGACTTAAAACGGATCATCGATGTAATTGGTCACTTCTCAGTTGCAAACGAATTAAAATAAACTTTGAACTTAAAAGCATTCTTTCTTCCGTATTTAAAGGAGGAGAGAATGCTTTTTTTATGGACATACAAAGGGGTAATTTATAGAATTATTTCTAATGAATATTAATAATTCAAAAATAAAAATATTTTGATGTTTAAATGATGAATAAATACGTATGGTTAAGGCACTTTAGTATTTGTACTTTAGTGAGCAAAAAAATAGGGCTTGCTGCGCTAGTTTGTTATACTTTTCTTGTGCAAAAAGGCGCAAATTTCTAAATAATAGAAAGAGGGAATGGAATGAAAGTAGTAGTAGTTGGCTGTACCCATGCAGGAACAGCTGCAGTAAAGAGTATTTTAGAAAATCACCCGGAGGCAGAAGTAACCGTTTTTGAACGGAATGATAATATTTCTTTCTTGTCTTGCGGGATTGCATTATATGTCGGTGGTGTTGTGAAAGATCCAGCAGGCTTATTTTATTCAAACCCTGAAGAACTGGCTTCACTAGGTGCAACTGTACACATGGAACACGATGTGACAAAGGTTGATACCGATGCAAAAACTGTAACTGCTAAAAATTTAAAAGACAATGAAGTACAAACAGTCTCTTATGATAAATTAGTCATGACCACCGGTTCTTGGCCGATTATTCCACCAATTAAAGGCATTGATTCAGAAAATATTTTATTATGTAAAAATTATAATCAAGCCAATGAAATTATTGCTTCATCAAACGATGCAAAAAGAGTCGTCGTTGTCGGTGGTGGCTATATTGGAATCGAATTAGTTGAAGCTTTCGCTGAAACTGGTAAAGAAGTCACCTTGATTGATGGATTACCAAGAATTTTAAATAAATATTTAGATAAACCATTTACAGATGTATTAGAAGAAGAATTACGTCAAAAAGGTGTGAAGCTAGCATTAGGTGAAAATGTTAGCGAATTTGTCGCTAACAGTGAGGGTAAAGTTGAAACGGTTGTGACGCCAAGTGATAGCTTTGAAGCTGATTTAGTTATTTTGTGTGTTGGATTTAAACCGAGTACGGACTTACTTAAAGACCAAGTGGAGATGTTACCAACTGGTGCTATTAAAGTGAATCAGTATATGCAAACAAGTAATCCAGATATTTTTTCAGCTGGTGATTCTACAATGGTTCATTACAATCCAAGCCACACAGAAAATTATATTCCACTAGCAACCAATGCAGTTCGTCAGGGTATGCTAGTCGGCAAAAATTTAGTAGAACCAACTGTTAAATATCGTGGTACTCAAGGAACTTCTGGCCTTTATTTGTTTGGTTGGAATATTGGGTCAACTGGTTTGACAGCAGAAAGTGCTAAAATTAACGGCGTTGATGTAAATGTGACAGTTTTCGAAGATAATTATCGACCTGAATTTATGCCAACAACAGAAAATATTTTAATGGAAATTGTTTCTGAAAAAGGTACAAATCGAATTGTTGGGGCTCAATTCTTATCAAAATATGATATTACCCAAAGTGCTAACACGATGTCAGTTGTTATTCAAAATGAAATGACTTTGGAAGACTTAGCATTACAAGATTTCTTCTTCCAGCCACATTTTGATCGTCCATGGAATTACTTGAATCTATTGGCACAAGCGGCTTTGAAAAATATTAAATAATTTTTCCAGCAGTGACTCTTTAGTTGCTGCTGTTTTTCTTAGCCTATTTGGTGTAAACTCAAATGAGAAATGGAGGAAGATAGATGATTTCCTTAGATGAATATTTAGCCGCTGGACAAACGACTGTCTCAAATTTACTTTTAAAAAATTATCGTAGGTTAGGCTTAAATACCAACGAGTTCATGCTTTGGTTGCAATTATATGTTGAAAACCAAACGGGAAATATTTTTCCTGATATGACAGAGATTGCCCGTAGAATTGGTTTACCAGCTGATCAAATTTATCAAATTTTAAATAGTATTATCGGCAAAGGATTTGTAGCATTGGAATCAAAAAAAGATGAAGCAGGTCGCCAAGCCGATTATTATAACGTTTCATTAGCCTTTGATAAGTTAACAATATTGGTTGAACAAGAAAAGTTTAAGAAAACTGAAGATGCCCAACAAATTTCCCAAAAGAACATGTTCACCACCTTTGAAAAAGAATTTGGTCGTTCTTTATCACCAATAGAATATCAGAAAATTGGCTATTGGTTGGAAGAAGATGGTTATACGCCAGAATTAATTACTTTGGCGCTGCAAGAAGCCGTGCTAAATCAAGCCTACAATTTTAAATACATTGAAGCAGTTTTACAAAATTGGGAGAAAAAAAATATCCAAACCAAGCAACAAGTCATGGATGAACAAAAACGTAGAAAGCAGTTAATTCTACAAAAAGAAGAAGCGAATTACCAAGAAAATTTACCTGAAGTGTCGCTAGATGATTGGTTAAATGGGGAGGATTAGCATGCTTAGTCAGACAAAAACAATGGAAGCCATGAATTTAATGTACCAAATGTTTCCAGAGGCCCATGGTGAGCTGGTAGCAGCGACTCCTTTTCAATTAATTATTTCAGTTATCTTAAGCGCACAAGCTACGGATGTCTCTGTTAACAAAGCAACTCCGGTTTTATTTGAAAGCTATCCAGATGCAGTACATTTAGCAGCAGCACCAATCGAAGATATTATTGCTAAGATTAAGACAATCGGTTTATATCGAAATAAAGCCAAGAATATTAAAGCCTGTAGCCAAATGATTTTAACAGATTTTGGTGGAGAAGTTCCAAAAACAAGAGAAGAGCTGGTTAAGCTACCAGGTGTCGGTAGAAAGACAGCTAATGTTGTTTTAGGGGATGCTTTTGATATTCCGGCCATCGCCGTGGATACCCATGTAGAACGGGTTAGCAAAAGACTTAGAATTTGTAAGCAAAGAGCATCGGTTTTAGAGGTAGAGGAAACATTAATGAAGAAAATTCCAGAAAATCTTTGGATAAAATCTCATCATACAATGATCTTTTTTGGAAGATATCATTGTACAGCCAGATCTCCTAAATGTCATTCATGTACTTTGCTTGATTTATGTCAAGAAGGAAAAAATAGACTAAAAGCCAACGGAAAAAAATAATTTCCGTTGGCTTTTTTCATGGGGTAGTTCCGGCATCGCCACCAGTTGGGTCATCGCCACCACCATCTACCGGAGGTGTGCTACTGCCAGTTCCATCATTATTAGTATTACCATTGTTTACACTTGAAGATGGAACTGTTTCATTGCCAGTAACTGAAGAGCTAGAATAATTGTTATAATCCTGAGCAGCAGAGCTTGATGAACTGCTGTTATCATAATAGTTATTGTAGCTAGATGTTGAATTATTGTAATAATTATTGTAACTAGTGCCATCTACTGAGTTAGAGGCGGTTGAACCATTTATATATAATTCTCCACCGACTCGACTGACATTACTTGGTTTTGTCCAGTCTGCGGGTGCTTGATCCTGAGAAACATATTGCATCATATTTCGATAAAATAATTGTGCGATATTTTCTGAGGCAGTCGTAATCGGCGTCATTCGGTTGCTATACCCTGTCCAAACAGAAAGTGCATAATTTGTTGTATATCCAGTAAAAGACACATCTGGTGAAATAGTTGAGTAATGAGGGATTTTCGCTAATTCCTCGGTACTGTAATTTGAAGTTCCAGTTTTACCGGCTTGAGTAACGTTATAAATTGAAGCATACGTACCTGAACCTTTTGTAATAACATCTTTTAAGACATCAGTGACCATGTAAGCAGTGGATTCTTCCATTGCTTTTTGACCAGCACTTGAAAAACTTTGAGTTGTTCCGTCTAAGTATTCAATATGGTCAATGTAAGAAGGTTTATAATAGGTCCCTCCATTTGAAAAAGCAGCATAAGCGGCAGCCATTTTTTCAGTAGAAATACCATATTTCGTTCCTTCTTGCGTTTCAGTATTACTAGAGATGGCATTAGAGGCCAAGATATCTTTATATTGAATACCTAATCCATTTAAAAATTCAGCTGATTTATCAGCTCCAACTTTTTCAAAGAGTTTTACAGCCGGAACATTACGTGAATCATATAGTGCTTGTCTTAAGGTAATGGTTCCCATATAAGAGTTATCCCAGTTGTTTACAGCCGTTTTGGTACCAGGATAATTATATTTAGCGTCGGTAATAGTTGCACCTGTCGAATATTGTAAGTATTCAAACGCCGGACCATAATCAGTAATTGGTTTAACAGTGGAACCTAAATCGCGATCCGTACTAACAGCTTGATTAAAACCTAAATATACATCATCAGCAATGTTTCTTCCGCCAATTTGAGCTGTTACATTACCAGTATTTACATCAACCATCGTAGCGGCTACTTGAAAATCATCATCAGGATAGGTAATCGTACCATCGGTATTATTGGCTAAATTATAGATGTAAGTTTGCTGATCCATATTTAAGTTAGTATGGACTTCTAATCCGTCTGTATAGACATCTTTATCAGTTTCTTCTTCAATTTGATTAATTACTTCTGTTAAATAGTTATCAACAATTTTTCGCGTAGTATTATCGCCTGTATTTAAAGGTTGCAGGCCTGCTTGAATATCAGTTGCGACAGCTTCATCATATTCTGATTGGGTGATTTTATCATTTTCGAGCATGGTGTATAAAACAGTATCTCGACGTTTTTTAGCAGCTTCTGCATGTTCATAAGGTTCATATGAATTTGGTGCTTGTGGTAGTCCAGCTAATAGGGCTGTCTCAGCAATTGATAAATCACTTAAATTTTTACCATAATAAGTTTCTGAAGCAGTTTTCATTCCGTATAATCCGTTACCCATATATACTTTATTAATATAATAGGTAAGGATTTCTTGTTTGCTTTTTTCTTTCTCTAAACGAGTAGCTAGCCATGCTTCTTGGGCTTTTCGTTTTAAGGTTTGATCGGATGCCTTGGTAGAAAAGACTGATAGTTTAACTAACTGTTGAGTTAAAGTACTACCGCCTTGTAAACCACCTGAATCAGAATTGGTGATGTTGTGTATTAAAGATCCGGCAATTCGAATTGGGTCAATACCGTGATGCTTATAGAAGCGTTGATCTTCGACAGAAACAATTGCATCGTCTAAGCGTTGAGGAATTTCTTCGCTAGTTGCTTTTTCTCGATTTTCTGAGCCAATATCTTCAAATAAATTACCATTAATGTCATAAAATTTTGAAGAAGCGGTAGAATCTAAACTTTTTTCAGTAATTGGTTCTGCGTCCTTTGCATAGTAAGCAAATACGCCAATTCCGCCAAGAACACCAATAAGAACTAAACCCACAAGTGCTGTCAGAATTTTTAGAATAATCGACCCAGACTTTCTCGTTTTTTTACCTTTTTTTACCTTAGTGGATGTCCCATGACTCTGATTGGAACGGCTTCGGTTGGCCATAAATTATAACTCCTTTTGTTGAATATATTGATTGACTGCATCCAAATAAGGAATTCTAGGTGCAATCTTAGTTGGAACTTCAATCCCTTTTTTTTCGATGATTGATAGTGGAAGAGATTTTTTTCCATCTTTTTGTTGATGCCAATAATAAATTAAATCTTCGCTAGCAAAAAAGAAGCAGCGTTTTAGACTAGAAAACCACAAAAGGACAAAGCATATGCCATTTTGCTTAAGACATCTTTCCATATGAATAATCTGATGTTCATGAAAATTCTTAAAAGGAAAAGAAGTTTTGTTTTTGGTTTCCTTTGCTTCGAAATCCAAATAATGCCCGTTGTAAACACCATTATAATCGGTTGTTGAAGGTTGTCTGAAATAGGCCTCTTTAATGACGGCGGCACTTCTCTTAGGGTAATCAACCTTAACAATTTGTAAAGGGGTTGGCTTTTTATGGATAACAGCTATATCATAGTTTAAGTAATACTCATTACTCAAATTGATTGCTTCTTCAAAGCGCATTCCGCGGTTAGCAAAATTTGGTTTCTTTTTTTCATTTTTTTCAGAAGTAGTCTTATGATTACTGAAAAGTTGACCGTTGGGATAATGAAAAGGCATTCCCATCACACTCCTAGGCTACATTATAACAAATTTTTGTCTTTTGTACTGAAAGTAGAGGAAAATTTATGAATCAAATCATTAAAAAAATTTATATTACTGGATATCAAAGCTATGAATTAGGAATTTTTACTGAAAAAGACCCTAAAGTTGCAGTCATTAAGAATGTTTTAAAAAATCAAATTATTCAATTAATCGAGAATGGATTGGAGTGGATAATGATTTCTGGTGCTTTAGGCTGTGAACTATGGGCAGGACAAATTATAAATGATCTGAAGCAACAATACCCAGAAATAAAACTGGCTGTCATTTTTCCCTTTAAAGATTTTGGTTCTAATTGGAACGAAGCCAATCAGTTGTTATTGCAAACAGTTGTTGGTCAGGCCGACTTTGTAGATTCAGTCAGTCATAAACCATATGAGAATCCTAGTCAATTTAAGAATCATATAAATTTTTTATTACAACATACTGATGCAAGTTTAATTGTTTACGATCAAGAATATCCGGGTAAAACACGCTATTTTCTAAGGGATGTAGAAAATTTTCAAAAGAATAAAACCTATCAAATTTTTCCAATCACAATGGACGATCTTGAAAATTCAGTATATTTGGGGGATAGTGTTTGATTTACGAACGTTTATCAGCTAGAATATATTGGAGAACAAATGAAGTTAATGATATTAATGAGGTGGAAAAATGGCGAAATTAACGTACACTCCAAATGATATTTTGGAACAAGATTTCAAAACAAAAATGCGTGGTTACGACCCAATTGAAGTGGATGAATTTTTAGACAATATTATCAAGGATTACGAAGAGTACAATAAAGAAATTTTAGCTTTAAAAGAAGAAAACGACCGTTTAAAAGCGCGAGTTGAGCAATTGTCAAAAACACAGTCGACTGCTGGATCAGCTGCGACTGCTCCAACTACTCCGCAACCAAGAACAAAAGAAGCAGCTCCTAAGGGATCTGCTGTAACAAACTTTGACATTTTAAAACGCTTGTCAAATCTTGAAAGAGAAGTTTTCGGAAAAAAATTAGATCAACAAGCAAAGGTTACAGGTAATACGCGGACTGATTTAAGAAAAAACTACACTCAAGCAGATGATGACAATGAAAAAACGCGCCAATTTTAATTTAGTATAATAATTGCAATTTTTGGGTAATCGCGGTGTATTTTTAATATGCTGAGGAAAGTCCATGCTCGCACAGTCTGAGATGCCTGTAGTGTTCGTGCTTAGCGAAACCATAAGCTAAGGTACCAATTATTTTGGTAACGGCAGAAAAACAAGCTAAGGAGAAATCTATGCTTTAGTATTCTTGAAAGTGCCACAGTGACGAAGCATTTTGAGAAATCAAAATGGTGGAACGCGGTAAACCCCTCGAGCGAGCAACCCAAACGATGGTAGGGGCGCTTTTTCTAAGGAAATGAACGATGAAAGAGCCGAATAATTTCGGAGATAGATGATTACCACTGAACTTGTTTACCTGAAACAAGGAATGTACAAAACATGGCTTACAGAAAATTGCAAGATTCAGGAAACCTTCCAACTTTGCTTGTGAAGGTTTTTTTTACGAAAAGAATAAGATGGAATAAATAGGAGATATTATGACTAAACAATATAATTTAATTGCCACAGCAGCAGCGGGAATCGAAGCGCTAGTTGGTAAGGAATTGCGAAATTTAGGAATTGATTGCGAAGTAGAAAATGGTCGCGCTCGTTTCAGTGGAGATTTAGAGACCATTGCTACAACAAATCTATGGCTCAGAACGGCAGACCGGGTAAAAATTATCGCTGGAGAATTTGATGCTTATACTTTTGACGAATTATTTGAGCAAGTAAAGGCTATTCCATGGGAAGACTATTTACCTTACGATGCAGAATTTCCGGTGGCTGGGCGTAGTATCAAATCCAAATTATATAGCGTTCCAGATTGCCAAGCGATTACAAAAAAAGCCATTGTGGAACGCTTAAAAGAGGTCTATCATCGTCCTGCGCGAGTACCATTGCCAGAAACTGGCGCATTTTTTCAATTGGAAGTGGCTTTACTAAAAGATCACGTAGTGTTGACGATAGACACAACTGGACCGTCGTTGTTTAAACGCGGTTACCGTTTAGAAAAAGGTGGCGCGCCATTAAAAGAAAACATGGCAGCTGCTTTAATTGAATTAACTAATTGGCGTAAGGATCGTCCTTTCTATGATCCAGTTTGTGGTTCCGGAACGCTTTGTATTGAAGCGGCTTTAATTGGTCATAATATTGCTCCGGGCTTTAATCGTTCTTTTGCCTGTGAAAAATGGGATTGGGTCGACAGTGATATTTTTGAGAAAGTCCGTGCAAAAGCAGACGAGCAAGCGGATTATGAGATTGAATTAGATATTACTGGTTCTGATATTAATGGAAGAATGATTGAGATTGCTAAAGCAAATGCGGAAGAGATTGGTTTAGGAGATTCGATTATCTTCAAACAACAAGCAGTCAAAGATTTCAAAACTGATAAAGAATATGGGGTAATTGTTGCCAATCCGCCTTATGGTGAGAGGTTAGGTGAAGAAGCGAGTGTGCGCCAGCTTTATAAAGAAATGGGTGAGGTCTTTCGTCCTCTTGAAACATGGAGTAAGTATATTCTAACTAGCGACTTAACTTTTGAAGAGTTTTATGGTGCAAAAGCTACTAAGAAAAGAAAACTATACAATGGTGCGATCAGAACTGACTTGTTCCAATACTGGGGAAAACGTCCACCTCGTAAGGAAAAAAAAGATGAATAAAGAATTAACAGCTATAAAAGATTATAGCTTTCAAAAATTAAGTAATGAAAAAAGTGGACATGATTTTTTTCATAGTCAAAGAGTAGCTAAAATCGCTAAAAAACTAGCAGTTAAAGAATCAGCCAATCAAGAATTAGTTGTTGCGGCAGGTTATTTACATGATGTAATTGATGATAAGGTTGCTTTAGATCCGGTAGCTGAAAAGAAAGCAATTGAACAACTATTACACTCATTAGGTTGGAACAAGGAAAAAATTAATGAACTCTTTATGATTATTGAAAATATATCTTTTTCAAAAGAGCTGGAGTCAGGTAAAAGAACATTAACTTTAGAAGGTGAAATCGTCCAAGATGCTGACCGTATCGATGCTTTAGGTGCAATCGGTATTATGCGAACAGCATATTATGGAGGAGCTCATCAAAATATTCTTTATGATCCAGCAATAAAACCAAGAGATTTAACAAGTAAAAAAATGTATCGCGATGAAAATACGGTCATTAATCATTTTTACGAAAAATTATTAAAATTGCCAGCATTGATGAATACTGATGCCGGAAAAAAGGAAGCAAGGCGCAGAAAAGAGTTCATGGAGAATTTTTTAATGGAATTTTACCATGAATGGGAGAACGAAAAAGAATAACAGGCGAGCCTGTTATTCTTTTTTTCTGAATTGAGTAAATAAAAAGATGAGATTTATCAATGTTAAAATAAGTCCTAAGATGAAGGGAAGTAACAGTAAATTTGCAGAATAACCAAAATTATTTTGAAATTCACTGGTTGAGTTGGTGCTAATAATACTACGGCTGTAATGATAAACTTGATAACTAAAAGTTGCTAGAAAAACTGATATCAAAGTCAAAACAAAGCGACGATAATCAGCAAACTTTTCTTTTTTGATTAAAGTGAATATGATGTAACCAGCAAGTAAAAAAATGGGTACACCAAAAGCAAAATATGGATTTAACATGATGAGGCCTCCTTATGAATAGTTTTCCTCATTGTTTTTAAATAGTCAAGCAAAAATTTTAAGGATGTGTGATTATGTTCTCAGCTTATACCGGACCAATCAAAACTGCAATTTTACTTTTTCCTTTTTTAGCATTACTAGTTAGCGCACCAATTTTAATTTTCTATTATCGTAAATATGGCGAATTAGGTAAATTTCGTAGTTTAGTTATTTATTCTTTTGTCTTTTATCTATTGACAGCTTATTTTTTAGTCATATTACCTTTGCCGTCTGTTGAAACGGTAAGCCAAATGACTGGACCACGTATGCAACTGCATTTATTTCAATCAGAAATTGATTTTTTCCATCAAACGGTCTTTCGTATAAATGACACTAGCACGTATCTTCCTGCTATAAAACAAAGTGTATTCTTAGAGCCTATTTTTAATTTAGCTTTATTTTTTCCGTTAGGAGTCTATTGTCGTTATTATTTCAAATTTTCATGGAAAAAAACCATCTTGATAAGTTTTTGTTTGTCCTTATTTTTTGAGTTGACTCAGTTAAGTGGCTTGTATTTTATTTATCCTAGACCTTACCGTCTATTTGATGTAGATGATTTATTACACAACACACTTGGTGGTGGAATAGGCTACCTAATTGCACCATTGATTACATTTTTCTTACCAAGCCGTGAAGAGCTAGATTTAGAATCATTGGAGGATGGAAAAAAAGTTTCTTTAATTCGGCGAACGGTTGCTTTTTTGATTGATTGGTTTATTATAGGAATCATTTTTGATTTAGTCCCTATTCTAATCAATTTAATTGCACCAAATCCGCTAACGAATTATCTTGCATCGGACACTAATAGCTTTATCTTTACCCTAAAAGTAATTTTATATTTTATTTTGTTTACTTATTTCTGGCGGGGCAAGACATTTGGTAAAAAAATTGTTAAAATACAAGTTATGGAAGAAAATCGTTCCCGGATATCTTTATGGGGATTAATTAAGCGTTATGGATTATTTTATTTATTGATACGTTATGATTTGGATATTTTTAATTATTCAATCAATCAGTTGACTACGGCTGATAGTACCGGTTTAATTATCCATATCGGTTTAGCTTTCATCAGTTTATGCATTTTATTATTATTTGTCTTTAATCTTTTATATGCTTTTATTAGAGGAAAACATCGTTTATTCCATGAAAAAGCCAGTCGTACGTATACAATTAGCACAATCAGAGAAGAGGGAACAAATGGCGAACTTTAAAGCCTTTAACTTTCAGCCTTTTATTTTAGAAGCTTTAGCTGAAATTCATTTTAACGAACCAACTGTAGTACAAGAAAAATTAATTCCTTTAATTAAAAAAGGGAAAAACGTTGTAGGACAATCGCAAACGGGTTCTGGTAAAACCCACACTTTCTTATTGCCTTTATTTGATAAAATCAAACCAGATGTCGATCAAGTCCAAGTATTGATTACGGCACCTAGTCGTGAATTAGCCAATCAAATCTATCAAGCTGCAATTCAAATTGCCAAACATGCACCAACTGAAATTCGGGTAACTAATTTTGTTGGTGGAACTGATAAGAAAAGACAAATTGAAAAATTACAGCATCATCAACCACATGTTGTAATCGGCACTCCTGGAAGAATTTTAGATATGATGAATGAGCAAGCGTTAAAAGTTCATACGGCAGAATATTTTGTTGTTGATGAGGCAGATATGACTTTAGATATGGGATTTTTAAAAGAAGTCGATCAAATTGCAGGTCGTTTGCCTAAAAATCTTCAAATGCTCGTCTTTTCAGCAACTATTCCAGAAAGCTTGCGACCATTCTTATTAAAATACATGGAGAATCCAGTCATTGAAGAAATCAAAGCAAAAGCTGTAATTTCTGATACAGTCGATAATTGGTTGATTTCAACCAAAGGAAAAGATAAGAACAAAATTATCTATGATTTACTGACTGTTGGACATCCTTATTTAGCAATTGTTTTTGCCAACACCAAACAGCGTGTGGATGAAATTAGTGACTATTTGAAGAGTCAAGGACTAAAAATTGCAAAAATCCATGGTGATATTTCTCCTCGCGAACGGAAAAGAGTCATGCGTCAAGTTCAGAATATGGACTATCAATATGTAGTAGCAACTGATTTAGCTGCACGAGGAATTGATATTGAAGGGGTTTCTCACGTGATTAATGCAGAAATTCCTAATGACTTAACATTTTTCATTCATCGTGTTGGACGAACAGGACGTAATGGTTTGTCTGGTACCGCAATTACTTTATATGATCCAAGTGATGATTTGGCAATAACCGAACTTGAAAAAATGGGTGTTAGTTTTACACCAAAAGAAATTAAGAACGGTACAATCGTTGAGAGTTATGATCGAAATCGTCGACTTAAACGTGAAAAAAGTAAAGACGAACTAGATCCAACTTTAATCGGTTTAGTTAAAAAGAAAAAGAAAAAAATTAAACCTGGCTATAAGAAAAAAATTGATTGGGCGATTGCTGAATCGAACAAACAAAAACGACGTCAAGCAAAACGTCAAGAAATTAGAAACGTCAAAAAGAACAAAAAGAAATCGAATAATTAGTACTAGAGCTGTGAATCCTCACAGCTCTTTTTTCATAGTTACACATAAGATGCCATCTTCTTTATAGGGCTCTGAGATCACTTGATAACCTTGCTTTTGATAAAAATCAATTGCAGTCATTTCAGCAGATAGCTCAGACGAAATTAAATTATTCTTTTTACCTTCTGTTTCTAAACAAGTTAATAGCTGTTGACCTAGTCCTCTTAATCGATATTTTTTTGCCACACAAAGGCGATCAGGTTGTAAAATCTTACTAGTTTTTGTTTGAAATCTTGCTGTTGCAACAGGCAGCTCGTGATCAAAGAAGACCAGATATTTCCGATCGCTTGTATCCAAACCATCAAATTCAAGCGCTGCCGGTATCTTTTGCTCTAAAACAAAAACTTGATATCTTAAATAAAAACTAGCAGCTTGCACAGCTTTTTGATTTCCAAAAATAATCTCCATAATAATCATTTCTCCTAATAGTAATATGAGTTATAATGGAATTGTAGCATAGCAAAAAGGGAGGAACCATTTTTTATGAATCTCGTTGATCAGTTAGATTGGGCGTATTGGAAACGTCTAAATCCAAAAGAAAAAAGAACGTTGCTTAGTCAAGTTTTACTTTATTACGTGAATCCCCTCTTAAAAATTTCTGATATTGAATTAAAGGAATTCGAATTATATGGTATCAAATGTGAGACCTTTGAATTATTGATTGACGAAGAAAAATTTGTTTTTGTACCTGGGAATAAAGAAGCCATTTTAGGCTGGAATTTGGGTGCAAAAGGTTTGTCTTTACTTGAAACCGCTCAAGATAGTCCCAATATATCAATTCCAGAAGAAATTTTAAATCAATATAATTTGTTAGAAACAGAATCTTTAGCAAATTACATAAATGATAAAACAACTCGTTTACGGAAATCCGCTATTCCTGCAATGTTTGTACAACGTTATGCGTTACCAGCAGGAACTGAGTTTTTAGGCAGATTTGATGCTGTCACTGGAAGCTTTGAGGGCCGTGTCGATTTATTTGCTAAAATTGAAAAAGAAATAAAAGAAATTCTAACACCAAAATTGAATTCTCAAGAAAGTTTAATTTGGACCTTTCCGGAAAGCTTTTTAATGGAGGATAGTTGGTATATTGAGTTAGAACCAGAAAGTGATTTGTATCGTGTCTATACGCATACTACTCATAACTACACTAGTTTAAGAAAAGAGATTCGTAAGAAAAACTTTGACTTGTTAACTGAAGATCAATGGGAATATTGTAACGGTGCTGGTAGTCGAAGATTATTCCGCTGGGGAAATGACTTAAATATGTCAGATCCATATCGTGGTAAGGCTATCAAAAAAATGATTCAGGGATTAAATATGTTTGGCTTATCTTTTGATACTAAGATGACTCGTTTTGAGATTACTGAAGATCCGGGTGTCTTAAAGTTAACCGATCATCAAGAGAAGATTGGCATTCCAGCAGTTGAGTATTTACCGTTATCTTCTTATTATAGTAATAGTAAGATGCTTCATTCAGAAGTGATTCTATTTCCGCAAAAATATTTGTATCGCAAAGCGATTGTTTTGAAAGTCTAATTTGACTTTTCAGTAGAAATTTTCTATACTTCATTTTAGGATATGATTTAGTTATTTACTTCTAAAGAAAGTAAGACCTTGGCTGAGAGTCTTGCGCTGTAATAATTAAGTTGCTCCCTAAAACATTTGATTGAAAAATCAACGTGACTCAGCGTTAACGAGCTTAAGAGGTAATGATCAAAAACTATCATTGCAATCAAGGTGGTACCGCGAACTTTCGTCCTTGAATGCAGTGGTGGTTTTTTTATTTTTTTTAAAAGGAGAAAACAAGATGAAAAAATTAAGTAGTACAGAAGTAAGACAAATGTTTTTAGACTTCTTTAAATCAAAAGGACATATGATTGAGCCAAGTGCACCGCTAGTACCAGTTAACGATCCAACATTATTATGGATTAATTCCGGTGTTGCAACCTTGAAGAAATATTTTGATGGTTCAGTGACACCAGAAAATCCCCGGATTGCTAATGCACAAAAATCAATTCGAACGAATGATATTGAAAATGTAGGAAAAACTGCTCGCCACCATACCATGTTTGAAATGTTAGGGAACTTTTCAATCGGTGATTATTTCAAAGAAGATGCGATTGCTTGGGCTTGGGAATTTTTAACTTCACCTGATTGGATGGCTTTCGATCCTGAACTTTTATACGCAACTGTTTATCCAGAAGATAAAGAAGCTAAAAGAATCTGGTTAGAAGAAATTGGATTGCCGGAAGATCATGTTGTTGAAATTGCTGATAATTTTTGGGATTTAGGCGCGGGGCCAAGTGGACCGGATTCAGAAATTTTTTATGATCGCGGAGAAGCGTTTAATGATTTAACAGAAGATGATCCAGAAAATTATCCTGGTGGAGAAAATGAACGCTATTTAGAAATTTGGAATTTGGTATTTTCTGAATTTAATCATACTCCTCAAGGTACTTATGAACCATTACCCCATAAAAATATTGATACGGGAATGGGTCTTGAAAGAATGGTCTCAATTATTCAAGATGCACCAACCAACTTTGAAACAGATTTATTTTTACCAATCATTGCTAAAGTAGAAGAATTAAGCGGTAAAAAGTACGGTGTAGATAAACAGTTGGATATCTCTTTTAAAGTTATTGCTGATCATATTCGTTCTTTGGCTTTTGCGATTGGAGATGGCGCTCTACCTTCAAATGAAGGCCGTGGGTATGTATTGCGCCGTTTGTTAAGACGAGCAGTGATGCATGGACAAAAGTTAGGCATTCAATCTGCCTTTTTGTATCAACTAGTACCAGTTGTTGGTGAAATTATGGTGGGTTACTATCCTGAAGTGCAACAACAAAAAGAATTCATTGAAAAAGTAGTTAAAAATGAGGAAGAACGCTTCCACGAAACTATCAATGAAGGCTTAAGCATGTTAAATAATGTGTTAGCGGAACTAAAAGAAAATAATCAAACTATTTTAGATGGCCAAACAATTTTCAAATTATATGATACTTTTGGATTCCCAGTGGAGCTGACTGAAGAAGTTGCTGAAGATAATGGTTTAAAAGTTGATCATGCGGGCTTTGAAACTGAAATGCAAGCACAAAAAGAACGAGCAAGAGCAGCACGAACAACTGAAAAATCAATGGGTGTGCAAACTGCTTTATTAGGAGATATTAAAGTGGATAGTCAATTTGTTGGTTACGATCAACTAAATGTTGAAGGAAAATTAGAAGTGATTATCGCAACAGATGCTATTGTTTCTTCGATTGATACAGGAAGTGCGCAAATGATTTTTAATCAAACACCATTTTACGCTGAAATGGGTGGACAAGTAGCTGATCACGGAACAATTACTGATTCTGAAGGAAATTTGGTTGCCAATGTAACGGATGTTCAAAAGGCACCTAATGGTCAACCACTACACACAGTAGAAGTTGTCTCTCCGTTAGTAGAAGGAAATACTTATTTCTTAAACGTTAACCAAAAAATGCGAAATAAAATCATTAAAAATCATACTGCGACTCATTTACTTCATAAAGCTTTAAAAGAAGTCTTAGGTGATCATGCCAATCAAGCTGGATCATTAGTAGCACCAAAACATTTACGTTTTGATTTTAGCCATTTTGGTCAAGTTACCACTGATGAACTAAAAGAAATGGAAAAAATTGTTAATCAAAAAATTTGGGAAGCTATTCCTGTCGTGACAATCGAAACTGATATTGATTCAGCAAAAAATATGGGTGCAATGGCATTGTTTGGCGAAAAATATGGTCACGATGTCCGCGTAGTGAATATTGGTGACTGGTCAATTGAATTATGTGGTGGAACCCATGTGAGCAATACAGAAGATATTGGACTTTTCAAAATCGTTTCAGAATCGGGAATTGGTGCTGGTGTTCGCCGGATTGAAGCCTTGACCGGTCAAGAAGCTTACGAAGCATTCCGTCAAGAAGAAGAACAACTGATTTCTGTGGCTCAAATTGTAAAATCGCCTCAATTAAAAGAAGTTGTAAACAAAACAGAACAATTACAACAACAATTAAAAGAAATCCAAAAAGAAAATGAACAGCTGGCGACAAAATTAGCCAATCAACAAGCTGGTGATGTCTTCAAAGATGTCAAAGAAATTAATGGCACATCAGTGATTACAGCCAAAGTCAATGTGAAAGATATGAATCAACTGAGACAATTGGCCGACCAATGGAAGCAAAAAGAATTATCGGATGTTTTAGTTTTAGGAACAATTCAGGGAGAAAAAGTGAATTTGTTAGCTGCTATGACCCCAAGTGCAATTGAAAAAGGCTACAAGGCCGGAGATTTGATCAAGCTGATTGCACCAAAAGTTGGCGGAGGTGGAGGCGGCCGCCCGGATATGGCCCAAGCAGGCGGAAAAAATCCATCTGGCTTAGCAGAAGCATTGGCAGAAGTAACAAATTATTTAGCGTAAAAAAATGTAACAAGAAGGGGAGGTCTTTCTTGTTACTTTTTTCTTTTCTAGGTATAATTTTCTGAAGATAGATGAAAATCAGGAGAGTGAAAAAAGTGGGGTTATTAGAACAAGCAATTCTTATTTTATATATTGTCAACTGTATCATTGCAGCCATTACTATTTTTAGAAAGCCACGTAGTATTACAACTATTTTAGCTTGGTTGTTAACGTTATTCTTCTTACCAGTCGTGGGTTTTTTATTATACGCCTTTTGTGGCCGCGGACTGGATCGGACAGTAGCTAGAAGATTTAATTATGAAAAAGAAAATCAACCGCGAGAAATCTATCAAATGGTTCAGGTTGATAATTTAACAGTTCCAAATTACAATACACCGGATCAATTGTTACCGGCAGCAAGATCATTAATTCGTTTTTTTGATAACTTAGATAAGGCACCCGTTTCTTATCGTAATAATATTCAATTTTTTTATGATGGCACCGAAAAATTTGAACATTTATTTGAGGATTTAAGAGCAGCAAAAAATAATATTCACGTTGAATACTATGCATTTTTTAACGATAAAATTGGTAATCGCTTTTTGCGAATACTAGAGGAAAAAGCAGACCAAGGCGTAGAAGTTCGTCTGATTTATGATCCATGGGGCTCACCTAAAACAAATAAGGCCTTTTTTGCTAAATTAAGAGAAAAAGGTGGTAAAGTCACTCCTTTTATTACTTCGAAAGATATTATTGCCAAAACGCGTTTAAACTATCACTTGCATCGAAAATTAGTCATTATAGATGGTTCGATTGGTTGGACCGGTGGTTTTAATGTTGGTGATCAATATTTAGAAACAACGAAACGTTTTGGCTACTGGCGTGACACACACGGACGAATTGTCGGCACGGGTAGTTTTACCTTACAAGAAATTTTTATCCGTGATTGGAATGTTTCTGTTTCTAATGATGCAGATCGTTTAGATTACCTTCCACAATATTTTGTTTTGCCAGAAGAACCAATTGAAACGGGTGTAGCGATGCAAGTTGTCGCAGATGGCCCCGACTCTGAAGCACAAATTATCAAAGATGGTTTTGTCCGCTTAATTCTATCTGCCGAAAAAAGTGTATGGATTCAGAGTCCGTATTTAGTACCAGATGAAACAATGATATCCGCAATACTAATTGCAGTACGTTCAGGAATTGATGTCCGTATTATGGTGCCAGATAAACCAGATCATCCTTTTATTTATCGGGCAACACAATACTATGCTAATTATTTGCATCAGCGAGGCGTTAAAATTTATCATTACAGCAAAGGATTCGTTCATGCTAAAACGATGGTGATTGATGATGAATTAGCAACCTTTGGATCAACTAACCAAGATATTCGCAGTTATGAACTAAATTTTGAAGTAAGTAGTTTTATTTATGATCCAAAAATTGCAGAAGAATTTAAAGCAGTCTTTGAAGCAGATATACAAGATTCCGTATTATTAACTGATGAGATGATTGCCAATCAATCTTTCTGGCTGAACTTTAAGCAGAAATTTTCTCGTTTATTATCACCGATTCTTTAAAGCTTTTTGTAATCCTTGGCGGGCCAAATGGTCTGCCCCTTTATTTTTACTCTCAGGAATCCATTGCAAAACTAATAATGAAAAAAGTGGGCTTTTTTGGTTAAACTCCTTTAAATAAGACAAGAAAAGATTGTTTTTTGTTGAATTTTGGTCTAAAATTTTTATTGCAGTCTTGCTGTCTGAATATAAAAGAATGGAATCATTCCGCCAGTCTTTTTCAATTAAATAATCTAGAGCCCTTAAAATAATTTCCAGTTCGGCTTCGTGATTGGATCCGGCAGTCAAAATATAATTTAATTGAATCTGTTCTTGATCTTTTATAATGACAATCCCACCGCCACTTTTTTTTAATTGTGGATTGGTAGCGGCATCAGTAAATATTTTAATCATTTTATCACCTTTGAAAAGTTAGGAGTCTACATGAAGAAAAAGCGCTACTTTTGGCAACCTGAATTATCAATTTCCATCATTTTATGGTCCTTAACTTTTATATTTTTATTTTATGGACTTATCATATCATTAGAGAGTAATAAAATATATTGGAAGGGCAATCTCTTTATCGGCTTGTTTCTAATTATGTTTGTTTTAAGTTGTCATCGTTTCTTTATTTTGACTGAAAAAAGATTGGTCATTCGTTATGCTTTGTTGTGGCGAAAAAAAGAAATATTTTATGATGATATTGATCAAGTAGTTGTCAGAAAAGATGGTTTGATGATTAAACAAAAAGGTTTAAATGGACATACTCGTCACATGATGAGTAAAAAACAAAAAGACCGCTTTTTAGCGGACTTAATAAAAAATCATTCAGATATGGTAATAACAAGTGAACAAGATCAAAAGCTCAGTCATGACTGAGCTTTTTTACGTTGGTTGCTTGCGGTCCCCTAGCACCTTCAACAATATCAAAAGAGACGACTTCATCCGCTTTTAATGACTTAAATCCTGAATCCAAAATACCGGTAAAATGTACAAATATTTCTTGGTCATCCTGGTAAACAATAAAACCATACCCTTTGTGATCATCAAACCACTTAACGATTCCCTGATTCATGGTACCCACCCCTTATTAAGTCTACACCTATTATAATGTAAGGGTTTTAAAATTGCGAATGAAATTGTCAATTTTGAATAGTGTTTTTCCCGGCTAAATTTGCTAGAATATGAATGAACAAAAAATAATTTTAGATTCTTGGAAGGGGCGTACTATGAAGACTGATATTGAGATTTCTCAAGATGCAACTTTACTACCTATTAATGAAATTGCTGAAAAACTTGGCTTAAAAGATGATGATTTAGAATTACATGGCAAATATAAAGCAAAGATCGAGTTTTCAGCTTTAAATCGTTTAAAAGAAAATCCCAAAGGAAAGTTAATTTTAGTTACTTCGATTAATCCAACGCCAGCAGGCGAAGGAAAATCAACAGTAACGATTGGTTTAGGAGATGCCTTAAATAAAATTGGAAAAAATACTGTGATTGCTTTACGTGAACCATCCCTTGGTCCAGTTATGGGAATTAAAGGCGGTGCCACTGGTGGCGGTTACGCACAAGTATTACCAATGGAAGATATAAATTTACACTTTACTGGTGACATGCACGCAATTACAACAGCTAATAATGCATTGTCAGCTCTACTAGACAATCATATTCATCAAGGAAATGAATTAAATATTGATCCTCGTCGTGTCATCTGGAAACGAGTAGTGGATTTAAATGACCGTGAGTTACGTTTTATTACGGTCGGTTTAGGTGGACCAATCAATGGTGTACCAAGAGAAGATGGTTTTGATATTACAGTCGCTTCAGAAATTATGGCTATCTTATGTTTATCGACTGATATTGAAGATTTAAAAAATCGTTTGGCAAATATTGTCGTTGCTTATACTTACGATAAAGAACCTGTGACAGTTGGTGATTTAAAAATTCAAGGTGCTTTAGCCTTAGTCTTAAAGGATGCTATCAAACCCAATCTAGTTCAAACAATTTATCATACGCCAGCATTTGTTCACGGTGGCCCTTTTGCTAATATTGCCCATGGCTGTAATAGTATTTTAGCAACGCAAACTGCCCTGCATTGTGGAGATTATGTTGTCACTGAAGCCGGTTTTGGGGCTGATTTGGGTGGCGAGAAATTTTTAGACATTAAAGTTCCAAGTTTAGGTAAAGCACCAGACGCAGTTGTGATTGTTGCAACGATTCGTGCCCTTAAAATGCACGGTGGTGTAACCAAAAATGATTTGTCAGCAGAAAATCTTGAAGCTTTAAAAACTGGTTTTGCTAATTTAGCGAAACATATTGAAAATATGCAAAAGTATAATTTGCCAGTTGTTGTGGCGATTAATGAATTTATTAGTGACACAGAAAAGGAAATTGAATTATTAAGAGAGTTATGCGCAGCTTTTGGTGTGAAAGTCGAACGGACAGCTGTATGGGAAAAAGGTGCTGAAGGTGGCATTGATTTAGCCCAGACGGTAGTTGAAACGATTGCTACTAATGAACAAACTTTCCGATCAATCTTTAAACATGATGATGACAATATTGAAGAAAAAGTTGAAGCAATTGTGGAAGAAATTTATGATGGAAATGAAGTAAATTATTCTAAAAAAGCGATGCAGCAATTGGCAACTTTTAAAAAATATGGTTGGGATCGTTTGCCAGTTTGTATGGCTAAAACCCAATATTCATTATCAGATGATCCAACTAAACTTGGTGCGCCTAGTGACTTTAGTGTAACTATACGTGAATTTGTTCCTAAAATTGGTGCTGGATTTATTGTTGCTTTAACGGGTGATGTGATGACAATGCCTGGCTTGCCCAAGAAACCAGCTGCTTTAAACATGGATATAGATTCTAATGGTGACGCTATCGGATTGTTTTAAAGAATTAACTGACTTAGAAAACTAAGTCAGTTTTTTTATGTTGTAAGCAAATAGTTTGTGGTAAAATAAAAAAATGCAAAAAACAAGGAGGAACTAATTTGAATACTGTATCTGTCGGAAGCACTGTTATTGGAGCGGGCAAACCAAAAGTAATCGTGCCAATCGTTGGTAAAACGCGAGAGGAAATCTTATCTGAAGCAAAAATTGCAAAGGATAGTCAGTGTGATATTGTTGAATGGCGGATAGATCATTTTTCAGAAATTTTAGATTTTGAAGCTGCTGCTGATTTTTGTCAAGAGGTAAAGGCTGCGGTCGACCTACCATTGTTAGTAACTTTTCGAACGTTAAAAGAAGGTGGCGTTCGTCCTATGGCAGATGATGATTATTTTGAAATGTACCATGCCTTTATTAAAGCAGGTCATTTTGATTTAATGGATGTAGAATTATTTATGCCAGCAGAAAGTGTAAATATTTTAGTAGAAACATTGCATAAAAATAATAAATATGTCGTGATGTGCAATCATGATTTTGATCAGACACCAGCTAAAATAGAAATCATTAATCGTTTAAAAATGATGCAAGAAAAAAATGCTGACATCTGTAAAATTGCTGTTATGCCAAAATCAATTGCGGATGTTATTACTTTATTAGATGCAACCCAAGAAATGTATACGGAGTACGCAGATCGTCCATTAATTACGATGTCTATGGGTAAATTGGGAGTGGTTTCTCGCATATCAGGTGAGACTTTTGGCTCTGCAGCAACCTTTGGTGCAGCAAAAGAAGCTTCGGCACCTGGTCAATTAGCGGTGAAAGAATTAAAAGAAATTTTAGCAACTTTATAAAATTTTAGCTTAGGAAAATTCCTAAGCTCTTTTTTTGTTTTTTTTTGAATAAATTCTCAAAAAAAATTAATAAAAAATCATTGACTTATTCGTTTTGTCACTCTATAATCTAAAATTATAAATTGATTAAAATGAATTTTTATACATTATTGATTTTTGAGAGAGGTGTCTTATTTGAAAGTAGCAATTATCGGTGTAACTGGCTATAGTGGCTTGGAATTAGTCCGACTATTAAAAAATCACCCAAAAGTAGAAATTGTTTCACTGCATAGTCATTCACAAAATAACCAAGATATCTCCAATGTTTATCCACATTTAAAAAGAATAATTGATTTAACATTAGAAGAAATTAATCCTAAAAAAATCATGGCAACAGCTGATTTAGTTTTTTTTGCAACACCTTCAGGAATCTCAAAAGACTTAGCAGCTGATTTTTCGGAAAATAATTTTCCGATGATTGATTTGTCAGGAGATTTTCGCTTAAAAGAAATTGGCGCATATGAAAAATGGTATCAAAAAGAACCAGCAAGTCCAGCTATCCTGTCGAAAGCAGAATATGGCTTAGCAGATTTAAATAGTGAATATTCTAGTAATTTTATTGCAAATCCAGGTTGTTATGCCACTTGTGCCTTATTATCACTAGCGCCATTAGTTCAAGAAAAATGGATTGATCCTGATAGTATTATTATTGATGGCAAATCCGGCCTATCAGGTGCTGGAAAAAATCTTAGTGTTGCAGCTCATTTTGAAGAAGCCCATGACAATATGAGTTTATATAAAATGAACAGTCATCAACATATCCCAGAAATTGTTCAACAATTAAAAAGTTGGGATAAAAGTATTCCAGCTATTCAGTTTTCAACGTCACTTATTCCAGTTTCGAGAGGCATTTTTATGACAAGTTATCTAAAAGCCAAAAGAAAATTAACAACAAGTCAAGTTCATCAACTTTATCAAAGTTTTTATCAAGATAAACCATTTATTCGTGTACAAGCTGAGAACCAGTTTCCTTCAATCAAACAAGTTGTTGGCTCTAATTATTGTGATATTGGTGTTGCTTTTAATGAGGCTACTAATGTGATCACTGTTGTTTCAGTCTTAGATAACTTAGTTAAAGGAGCGGCTGGACAAGCTATTCAAAATTTGAATCATTTAATGAAAATACCTGAGATAACTGGTCTAGATTTTGTACCAGTTTATCCATAAGGAGAAAGCCAATGAAAATTATCGATGGAAAAATAGATGCCCCTAAGGGATTCTTCGCAACCGGATTACATGCCGGATTAAAACATACGAAAAAAGATTTAGGAATCGTTCTGTCGGAAGTTCCTGCTCAAGCAGCTGGGGTTTTCACGACAAACCAAGTTAAAGCAGCCCCAATTTATGTAACAAAGGAAGCATTGAGCGATGGAATTCTGCAAGCAATTATTGTCAATTCAGGTTTTGCTAATGCCTGTACTGGTGCTATTGGTTTAGAAGATGCAAAAACAACACAACAATATTTAGCTGAAAAGTTAGGTATTGCTGCCGACAAAATTGCTGTAGCATCTACTGGTGTAATCGGAAAAGTGTTACCAATGAAAAAAATCAAAGCTGGAATAGATGTTTTTAATTTAAATCAGTCAGAACCGCAAGCATTTCATGAAGCCATTTTGACTACGGATAAAGCAACCAAAGAAGTAGCAGTGACAGACGTGATTAATGGCGTTGAGGTTACTATGGCAGGAGTTGCTAAAGGATCTGGCATGATTCATCCCAATATGGCTACGATGTTGTCTTTTATTACAACAGATGCTTTTATTTCAAATGATTTGGTGCAAGAAATTTTATCAGAAAAAACAGAAGTGACCTATAACCAAATTACCGTTGATGGTGATACTTCTACTAATGACATGGTCTTAGTTCTGGCCAACGGTTTGGCTGAGAATCCGGAAATTGAGAAAGGTACTGAAGCCTATCAGAAATTTGCAGCGATGCTTGATTATGTGTCAGCGGAATTAGCCAAGAAGATTGCTAAGGATGGAGAAGGTGCAACAAAATTAATTGAAGTGGAAGTTACTGGTGCGTCAGATTCATTAGCGGCACGTCTGATTGCAAAAAAAGTAGTTGGTTCGTCTTTAGTTAAAACAGCAATGTTTGGTGAAGATCCTAATTGGGGCAGAATTATTTGCGCAGTTGGATATGCAGAGACCTTAATTGATCCTAATAAGATTGATATGTGGATTGGACAGCAGCAATTGTTAAAACAAAGTCAACCGCAGGAATTTGATCAAACGATTATGAAAGAAATTTTAGCTAATGAAACTATTAAGATTTTGATTGATTTAAATGTAGGAACGGAATCAGGAAAAGCTTGGGGTTGCGATTTAACTTATAAATATGTCGAAATTAATGCTTTATACCATACTTAAAATATTTTAGCGGGGAAGCTAAGGGAGCGGATATCATGGAAACAATCGTAGTAAAAATTGGCGGCGTCGCTAGTGATAATTTAACCAAAGACTTTTTTAAACAAGTAAAAAAATGGAAAGATACCGGAAAACAAGTGGTGATTGTTCATGGTGGGGGATATTACATTACTGAAATGATGAATCGTTTAAATATTCCAGTCACTATTGATAATGGTTTACGGGTGACGACTAAACAAGCCTTAAAAGTTACTCAGATGGTTTTAATTGGTCAAGTACAGCCAGCAATCACTTCTGTCTTTCAACAATATGGTTTTTCTGCGATTGGATTGCATGCCTCTTGTAATGATTTAATTCAAGGAGAATTTATTGATCAAGAAAAACTTGGTTATGTTGGAGAAGTGACTAAAATTAATAGCCAAGTGATCGAAGATGTTCTGGCGAGTAATTATATTCCGATTATTACGCCCTTAGGGATGACTATTGAAGGCGACTGGCTAAATATTAATGCTGATGCGGCTGCTAGTAAAATTGCCGAAGCTTTAAATGCTGAAGAGCTTTATTTATTAACAGATGTGCCCGGGGTAAAAAAAGATGATCAATGGTTACCCAAAGTCAGTCCAAAAGAAATCAAAGTATTGAAGGAAGAAGAAATTATTATTGGTGGCATGATTCCAAAAATTGAAAGTGCTATGACAGCTATCTTTGGTGGTGTGGGGAAAGTCCACATTACTAATGGTATTCAAAGAGCCGGTACTGTGATTACAAAGGAGGAAATTTTAGTATGACCCATTTATTTCCTAATTATGGCCGAGATACAATTGATCTAGTTAAGGGTGAAGCTAGTTATGTCTATGATCAAACAGGAAAGCAATACTTAGATTTAACTAGTGGTATTGGTGTAACTAGTTTAGGTCACCAACACCCAAAAGTTACAGCGGCAGTTACTGAACAAATAAATCAAATCTGGCACACTTCAAATTTATATTTTAGCCAGTTACAAGAAGAGGTGGCTGAAAAATTAGCACAAGATAAGGATTATGTGAGTTTCTTTTGTAACAGCGGAGCAGAAGCAAATGAAGCAGCTTTAAAATTAGCTCGTAAAGCTACTGGTCGTTCGAAAATTATCAGTTTTAATCAAGGCTTTCATGGGCGAACATATGGATCTATGAGTGCGACCGCTCAAGAAAAAATCCAAGCAGGTTTTGGACCAATGGTACCTGATTTTATTTACTTACCTTATAATGATTTAGAAAATTTTGAAGCTGCTTTAGATGATGATGTAGCTGCAGTAATTTTGGAATTGATTCAAGGCGAAGGTGGCGTATTACCGGCGGATGAAAAATTTGTCAAAGGGCTAGTAGAAAAAGCCCACGCAAACGGTACCTTAGTAATTATCGATGAGGTACAAACAGGTATTGGACGAACAGGGACATTTTATTGTCATCAAGGTTATGGAATTGAACCAGATATCTTTACTTTAGCCAAAGCATTAGGAAATGGACTACCAATTGGTGCAATGCTTGGGAAAGCTGAATTTGCGACAACATTTGGCCCAGGAAGTCACGGAACAACTTTTGGCGGTAATAAATTAGCCTTGAGCGCGGCAAATATTGTGATTGATACGATTAGTGAGCCAGACTTTTTAGCTGAAATAAATAAAAAGAGCCAGCAATTTTTTGAACAACTTAACGATTTAACGGAATTATCGATGATTAAAAAAATTCGAGGGCAAGGTTTAATGATTGGTATTCAGTTTGATAATGATAAACCGCTCAACTTCGTTTTAAATGAACTAAAAGAACAAGGAGTTTTAGCTTTAAAAGCTGGTAATCATGTCTTGCGATTATTACCACCGCTCACAATTTCCACAGCAGAAATAACTCAAGCAGCTACGGCAATTAAGACTGCTTGTAAAAAAATAATAGAAAAATAATTAGAGCTTGCGTCTTTCAAGCTCTTTTTTGTGTCTCAGACTATCATTGTGGTACCATTTCACTTATACTAGTTTTAGCACAAAAAGGGAGATTATCAATGGGTGAACGAGCAGATGATTTTTTAACCACTTTTAATCGAATTGAAAAAGAAATCAAAAGTTTATTAGGTAATCCAGTTAATTTAGGCTTTAGCGAAGCAGTAAGACGTCTAGCTAAAAAACAGCATGATTTAATTGGAAAAAATGAAAATGATCTATTACAATTGGCGCAACTAAGAAATGCTATTGTTCATGATCAGATTGCAGATGATTTTGTTATTGCTGAACCAAATGAGTGGGCAGTTCAACGGATTAAAGAGATTGAAAAAGGTTTATTGAGTCCAGAAAAAGTTTTGCCGCGTTTTGCGAAGAAAGTCACTGGATTTGAACAAACAGTGCCGATGAGAGAAATATTAGAGACGGTTAAAGAAAAGCGCTATTCGCAATTTCCTGTTTACGATCATGGCAAGTTTTTAGGATTAATCACTTTAAGAACAATTGGATTATATCTTTCTGAATTGGTGTTACAGCGTTCTTTTGATATTTTCAATAAAAAAGTAGGCGATTTTTTAATTCAAAATGGCAAAAATACCAATTTTGAATTTGTTTCGGCTGATACAAATATTGCTGAAGTCGAAGAAAAATTCCAACAAATAGCAACTTTAGAAGCCATTTTAATTACTAAAGATGGCAATCGCGACGGTAATTTATTAGGAATTATTCGTCCCCGCGATATCTTAAATTAGAAAGAGGATTTATTTTGCTGATTATTTATTTATTATTTAGTGGTGTCATTATCGGATTAGATCAATTAATGAAATTTTGGACGGTGGAGAATTTTTTCATTGGACAAGAACAAAGCTTGATACCAAATGTTTTTTCATTGACTTACTTACAAAATACTGGCGGGGCTTTTAGTCTATTAGAAGGTCAACGAATCTTTTTTATTATCATTAGTATTGTGGCAGTAATAGTAGTCGTTTATTTCTTACACAAGTATTTGAAAGAAAGTAAATGGCTAACGATTGGTTTAAGTTTATTTTTAGCCGGGGCAATTGGAAATTTTATTGATCGCTTTCGTTTAGGTTATGTGGTAGATATGTTCCAGTTGGATTTTGTTAGATTTCCAATTTTTAATATTGCCGATATGGCCTTAACAATCGGTGTAGCTTTGATAATTATTTATTTATTTTTAGATGAGAGAGAGAAAAAACATGCAAGCTGAAATTGAAGTCATAATAAAAGAAGAAACTGGGCGAGTGGACAAAGTTTTAAATGACCGTTTAAAAGACTATTCCCGTAGCCAAATCCAACAATGGATTAAAGAACAACATGTGTTTATTGATGGTCAAGCGATTAAAGCAAATTATAAAGTGAGTGCTGGTGATGTGATTTTGATTCAATTGCCAGAGCCAGAAGAATTGGAATTAATTCCTGAAGATTTAGATTTAGAAATTATCTATGAAGATCAAGATGTTGCAGTGGTAAATAAACCACAAGGAATGGTGGTTCATCCATCAGCTGGTCACCCAACAGGTACTTTAGTTAATGGATTACTTTATCAAATCAAAGATTTATCAACAATTAATGATGTGATCCGTCCAGGCATTGTTCATCGCATTGACAAAGATACCTCAGGACTGTTAATGATTGCTAAAAATGATCAGGCCCATGAAAGTCTTGCGAAACAATTAAAAGATAAAAGCTCTTTACGAAAATATGTTGCTTTAGTTCATGGTGAAATTCCTTATGATAAAGGGCGAATTGAAGCTCCAATCGGTCGCTCAAAAGTGAATCGTAAAATGCAGGATATAATCGAAGATGGTAAACCAGCAGTTACGCACTTTGAAGTTTTAGAGCGATTTAATAATTTTACATTGATAGAATTACAATTAGAAACTGGGAGAACCCATCAAATCCGGGTACACATGAAATATATTGGCTATCCAGTTGCAGGTGATCCCTTATACGGACCAAAAAAAACATTGAAAGGTAATGGACAATTTCTTCATGCCAAACTTTTAGGCTTTGTTCATCCCACTACTGGTGAAAATATGGTCTTTGAAGCTCCTTTACCAAAAATTTTCCAAGAAACTTTACAACAATTACGAGAAACTAATTGATTTTAACCTGAAAGAAGGTTATATTATTTATAGCAAAAAAACAACTGCATAAGATCCTTTAAGAATAGTCCCGTGAGGCTAAGAAGGAAATGAGATAGAATGAATCTAGGTGCGCCTAGGCGCAGACTATTTATTGGATAGACAATCATTCCTCCTACCTAACTACGGGTAGGAGTTTTTTTATGCTTAATTTTAAGGAGGAGACAGGATGTACAAAAAAGAAGTTGTTGATGAGGTTACTATGAAGCGAGCATTGACTCGAATTACTTATGAAATTATTGAGCGTAACAAAGGTGTACAAGATATTGTTTTAATCGGAATTAAAACTCGAGGGATTTTCATCGCTCAAAGAATTGCCGAGCGCCTAAAACAATTAGAACAAATTGACGTCCCAGTTGGTGAATTAGATATTACTTTATATCGTGATGATGTTAAAAGTAATACAGATGAGCCAGAATTACATTCCTCAGATATTCCTTTTCCAATTGAAGGTAAGCAAGTAATTTTAGTCGATGATGTATTGTTTACTGGCCGGACAATTCGTGCTGCTTTAGATGCAGTAATGGATTATGGTCGTCCGCAAAAAATTTCTTTAGCTGTCTTAGTCGATCGCGGTCATCGTGAATTGCCGATTCGTGCAGATTATGTTGGAAAAAATATCCCAACAGCTTTAACAGAAGAAATTATAGTAGAAATGGAAGAAAATGATGGTCAAGACCGGATTTTGATCCAAAAGGAAGAGGAGTAGTCCCCAATGAGCGAGTTCCACAATGACGATGTCGTTTTAGATATTCACGATCGTCCCAAACCAGTTCACTGGGTCGGACTAAGTATTCAACATCTATTCACTATGTTTGGTTCAACAGTCCTAGTTCCAATTTTGGTCGGTATTAATCCAAGTATTGCCTTAGTCAGTTCAGGTTTAGGAACATTGGTTTATCTTACTGTAACAAAAGGAAAAATTCCAGCTTATCTTGGCAGTAGTTTTGCTTTTATTGCAGCCATGACGATGCTAATGAAATCAGATGGTTATCCAGCAGTCGCCCAAGGAGCAATCACATGCGGAATTGTCTACTTGATTGTTTCAATCATCATCAGAAAAATTGGTTCAGCTTGGCTGGATAAAATTTTACCGCCGATTGTGGTCGGACCAGTGATCATGGTTATTGGTTTAGGTCTAGCAGCAAATGCGGCGAATAACGCTATGTATCACAACGACAAATATGATTTCAAATATGTAGCTGTTGCTTTGATTACTTTAGCCTTAACAATTATTTTCAATATGTTCTTAAAAGGTTTTATCGGATTAATTCCAATTTTATTAGGAATTGTAGGTGGCTATATTACGGCGATGTTGTTTGGCATTATTGATTATCAACCAATTATTGATGCCAACTGGTTTGCATTACCAGCTTTCGAAATACCCTTTGTAAACTATCAACCAAGTCTGCATTTAAATGCCATTACGATTATGGCACCAATTGCTTTTGTTACTATGACGGAACATATCGGACATTTGATGGTTTTAAACAAATTAACCAAACGAAATTTCTTTGATGATCCTGGTTTAGATCGAACCTTGTTAGGTGATGGCTTAGCACAAATCGTGGCTGGTTTGGTGGGCGGTCCGCCAGTAACTAGTTATGGCGAAAACATTGGAGTATTGGCTATAACCAAAGTGCACAGTGTGTTTGTTATTGGAGGAGCTGCTGTTTTTGCAGTAGGACTAGGATTTGTCGGCAAGTTAAGTGCTTTAATATTAAGTATCCCAAATCCAGTGATTTCTGGTATCAGTTTCATCTTGTTCGGTGTAATTGCTGCCAGTGGATTGAAGCTTTTAATTGAAAACAAGGTTGATTTTGATCGAAAAAAGAATTTATTAATTGCTTCAACCATTTTAGTAATTGGTATTGGCGGATTAGTCTTTCAAGCAGGAACATTTACATTATCAGCGATGGCATTAGCAACAGTCTTAGGTATTTTTCTAAATCTTGTTTTACCAGAAAAAGCCCTTAGTGAAAAATAAGGAGGCACTCATTGCATGATTATTCAATCGGAGATCATTAGTTTAAAACATTTATTGACGGTGGAAGCATTATCAGATCAAGAGGTTATGGGTTTAATTAGACGGGGTCAGCAATTTAAGTTAGGAGCACCATGGGCACCGCAGAAAAATCAGTATTTTGTGTCAAATCTATTTTTTGAAAATAGCACTCGAACTCATAAAAGTTTTGAAGTGGCTGAGAAAAAACTTGGCTTAGAAACAATCGAATTTGACGCACGGTCAAGTTCGGTCCAAAAGGGTGAAACTTTATATGATACTGTTTTGACCATGTCAGCAATCGGCGTAGACGTTTGTGTGATTCGCCATGGAGATGAAAATTATTATGACCAACTTATTCAAAGTAAGACCATCAATTGTTCAATCGTTAACGGCGGTGATGGTAGTGGTCAACATCCAACACAATGTTTACTGGATTTAATGACTATCTATGAAGAATTTGGTCACTTTAATGATTTAAAAGTTGCGATCGTTGGTGATATCACCCACTCAAGAGTAGCTAAATCAAATATGCAAATGTTAAAACGATTAGGTTCAGAAGTGTTCTTCTCCGGTCCAGAAGAATGGTATGACAAGAGTTTTGATGTCTACGGAACTTATAAACCATTAGATGAATTAGTGGATAATGTGGATGTCATTATGCTTTTACGTGTGCAGCATGAGCGTCATGACGATAAAGAAAGTTTTTCAAAACAAGAATATCACGAGAAGTATGGTTTAACAGTAGGGCGATCAAAAAGATTAAAGAAAAAAGCAATTATCATGCATCCAGCACCAGTAAATCGTGATGTAGAAATTGCAGATAGTTTAGTAGAAAGCCTGCAATCACGAATTATCGAGCAAATGTCAAATGGTGTCTTTGTGAGAATGGCAATTTTAGAAGCAATTTTAAACGGTATTTCTTAAAGGAGCGAAACGATGAAAACATTAATTAAAAACGGGTATATTGTAACAAAAGATAACGAAATGACAAAAGTCGATCTCTGGTTAGAGAATGGCATTATCAAAGGTATCGGACAAGATTTTTCAGAACTAAATTTTGATCAAGTTTATGATGCAAAAAATCAGTTGATTTCCCCGGGATTGGTTGATGTCCATGTACATTTAAGAGAACCGGGATTTACCTATAAAGAAACCATTAGTACAGGAACAAAATCGGCAGCTCGCGGTGGATATACAACTATTTGTGCGATGCCAAATTTAAATCCAGTCCCAGACACAGTTGAAAAATTTAATGAAGTTGTAAAAATAATTAATGAAGATGCAGTGGTAAAGGTTTTACAGTACGCACCAATTACTGAAGAGTTACGTAGTGAAATTTTAACAGATCAGGCCGGGTTAAAGGCAGCGGGTGCATTCGCTTTCACAAATGATGGAGTAGGTGTTCAGACTGCTGGTACTATGTTTTTAGCTATGGAAGAAGCAGCTAAAAATAATATGGCAATTGTAGCCCATACAGAAGATGAATCTTTATTATTTGATGGTGTCATGCATAAGGGAGAAATTAGTGAGAAGCTCGGATTACCTGGAATTATGAGTGCAACCGAATCTTCACAAATTGCTCGTGATTTAATTTTAGCTGAAGAAACGGGCGTTCATTATCACGTTTGTCATGTTTCAACTAAAGAAAGTGTACGCATCATTCGCGATGCAAAAAAAGCTGGTATTCATGTGACAGCTGAAGTTGCGCCTCATCATTTAATTTTAGCCGATCAACAGATTCCTGAAGATCATGGATATTGGAAAATGAATCCTCCTTTACGAGGAACTGACGATCGAGAAGCTTTAATTGAAGGATTATTAGATGGAACGATCGATTGCATCGCAACTGATCATGCACCACATGGACATGAAGAAAAAAATCAAAGTTTCTTAAAAGCACCTTTTGGGATTGTAGGTAGTGAAACAGCATTTCCACTCATTTATACTCATTTTGTAGAAACAGGACGCTTTACCTTAGAACAAGTGATTGACTGGATGGCTATTAAACCTGCTGAAATTTTTGGTTTGAAAGTTGGGACATTGAATATCGGTGAGCCAGCAGATGTGGTCGTCTTTGATTTAGAAACAACAGAAGAAATTGATGATAAAAAATTCGCATCGATGGGTGTGAATACACCATTCAGCGGTTGGCCAGTGAAAGGAAATACCTTGCTGACTTTTGTAGACGGCAAATTAGTTTATCGTAAGGAGGATTAATTTTGAAACGATTATTGATTTTAGAAGATGGTACTGTCTTTGAAGGAGAAGCTTTTGGAGCAGAGGCCAATGTATTTGGAGAAATCGTCTTTACGACTAGTATGACCGGCTATCAAGAAACTATTACCGATCAAAGCTTTAACGGACAAATTATTACTTTTACTTATCCAATGGTGGGAAACTATGGCGTGAATCGCGATGATTACGAAAGTATTTCACCAACTTGTAAAGGTGTCGTGGTGAAAGAACATGCGCGACTTGCCAGCAATTGGCGCAATCAAATGACTTTAGATGAATTTTTAAAAAGGAAAAATATACCTGGAATTGCCGGGATTGATACCAGAGCACTAACAAAAAAATTACGTAATCACGGTACAATGAAAGCCAGTATTATTGAACCAGGTGATAAATTTGAACATGCATTTGATCAGTTAAAAGCAACTGTTTTACCAACAAATCAAGTGGCACAAGTTTCAACATCAACGCCTTATCCAAGCCCTGGAATTGGTCGTAATGTGGTAGTGATTGATTTTGGCTTAAAACATAGTATTTTGCGGGAGCTTTCTAGAAGAGAATGTAATCTAACAGTGATGCCTTATGATACTGACGCGCAAACAATCTTAGATTTGCAACCAGATGGTGTGATGTTAACCAATGGACCGGGAGACCCCAAAGATGTTCCTGAAGCAATTGAAATGATTCGTCAAATTCAAGGGAAAGTACCAATTTTCGGAATTTGTTTGGGCCATCAGTTATTTGCTTTGGCTAATGGAGCGGATACGTATAAAATGCGTTTTGGTCATCGCGGTTTAAATCATCCAGTTAGAGAAGTTGCTACTGGAAAAATTGATTTTACCTCTCAAAATCATGGGTTTGCAGTAAATCCTAAAACAATTGACCCTGAGAAATTACTAGTGACGCATGTAGAAGTAAATGATGGCACTGTTGAAGGAATTCGGCATCGTGATTATCCTGCTTTTAGTGTGCAATATCACCCTGATGCAGCACCGGGTCCCCATGATGGGATTCATTTATTTGATGAATTCATGGAAATGATGGATGCAGGAAAGGAGCAAGCTTAATGCCAAAGAGAACAGATATTAAAAAAATCATGGTCATCGGTTCTGGTCCAATTGTAATTGGTCAGGCCGCAGAATTTGATTATGCCGGCACGCAAGCTTGCTTGGCTTTAAAAGAAGAAGGCTATGAAGTTGTTTTAGTAAATTCAAATCCAGCAACAATCATGACGGATCGTGAGATTGCTGACAAAGTATACATTGAACCAATTACATTAGAGTTTGTCTCTAGGATATTACGCAAAGAATTACCAGATGCAATCTTACCAACCTTAGGTGGTCAAACTGGATTGAACATGGCGATGGAATTAGCTGATTCTGGTATTTTAGATGAGCTGACGATAGAATTATTAGGAACCAAGCTTTCAGCCATTGACCAAGCAGAAGACCGTGATTTATTTAAACAATTAATGGAAGAATTAGACCAACCGATACCTGAATCTGAAATTGTGACAACAGTTGAAGAAGCAGTTGATTTTGCTAAAATTATCGGTTATCCGGTGATTGTTCGCCCCGCATTTACTTTAGGTGGAACAGGCGGTGGAATGTGCGATAATGAAGACGAGTTACGAGTAATTACAGAAAATGGTCTGAAATTATCACCGGCTACTCAATGTTTAATTGAAAAATCAATTGCTGGTTACAAAGAGATTGAATACGAAGTTATGCGAGATTCTGCCGACAATGCAATCGTAGTGTGTAATATGGAGAACTTTGATCCAGTTGGAATCCACACTGGAGATTCGATTGTTTTTGCGCCAAGTCAAACTTTGTCTGATTATGAGTATCAAATGCTACGGGATGCCTCTTTAAAAATTATCCGTGCTTTAAAAATTGAAGGTGGCTGTAATGTTCAATTGGCTTTGGATCCAAATAGTTTTAACTATTATGTAATTGAAGTAAATCCTCGTGTTTCTCGTTCCTCAGCGTTAGCTAGTAAAGCGACTGGTTATCCGATTGCCAAGTTGGCGGCAAAAATCGCTGTTGGTTTAACGTTAGATGAAATGAAAAATCCGGTAACTGAAACTACTTATGCAGAATTTGAACCAGCTTTAGACTATGTTGTAGCAAAAATTCCCCGTTGGCCTTTTGATAAATTTGAAACGGGTGAACGTATTTTAGGTACACAAATGAAAGCAACTGGTGAAGTCATGGCAATCGGACGGAACATCGAAGAAAGTCTGTTAAAAGCTGTTCGTTCACTGGAAATCGGTGTTCACCATGTAGAATTGCCAGAGCTTGCAGAGGTATCTGATGATAAATTAACTGAAAAAATGGTTAAAGCTCAAGATGATCGTATTTTTTATCTGGCTGAAGCTTTACGTCGTAGTTATTCGATTGAAGAATTACATGAATTAACTAAAGTAGATTTGTTCTTTTTAGATAAACTATTACACATTGTTGAATTAGAAACTGAGTTGGCACAAAACCAAAATGATTTATCTACTTTGAAAAAAGCTAAACAAAATGGTTTCAATGATCGAAAAATTGCACAACTTTGGGAACAAACAGAAAAAGAAATTCGTGATTTACGTAAACAAGAAAATATCTGGCCGGTCTACAAAATGGTAGATACTTGTGCAGCCGAGTTTGAATCACAAACACCTTACTTTTATAGTACGTACGAATTTGAAAATGAAAGTGAAGTCTCAAAGAAAGAGTCAGTTTTAGTACTGGGATCTGGACCGATTCGGATTGGCCAAGGAGTTGAATTTGACTATGCAACAGTTCACTCAGTAAAAGCGATTCAATCCGCTGGCTATGAAGCAATTATTATGAATAGCAATCCAGAAACTGTTTCAACTGACTTCTCTACTTCTGACAAATTATATTTTGAACCACTGACTTTTGAAGATGTGATGAATGTAATTGATTTGGAACAGCCTTTAGGTGTCATCGTGCAATTTGGTGGACAAACAGCAATCAATTTAGCTGAACCTTTGCATCATGCTGGTGTGAATATTTTAGGAACAACTATCGAAGATTTAGATCGGGCGGAAGATCGTGATCAGTTTGAGCAAGTATTACAAGCTTTAAATATTCCGCAACCACCAGGCGAAACGGCAACTAGCGCTGCAGAAGCGGTAAAAGTTGCAGAGAGAATCGGTTATCCTGTATTAGTGCGTCCAAGTTATGTACTTGGCGGTCGAGCAATGGAAATTGTTGAAAATCAAGCGGACTTAGAAGATTATATGGCCCACGCGGTAAAAGCTTCACCAGAACATCCTGTTTTAGTTGACCGTTACATGGTTGGTCAAGAATGCGAAGTCGATGCGATTTGTGATGGTACGACAGTATTAATTCCTGGAATAATGGAACATATTGAAAGAGCTGGGGTTCACTCGGGTGATTCAATGGCTGTTTATCCGCCGCAAACTTTCTCACAAGAAATTAAAAATACAATTGAAGATTATACACGACGGTTAGCTATAGGAATGAATTGTATTGGTATGATGAACATTCAATTTGTTATTCATGATCAGACAGTCTATGTAATCGAAGTGAATCCAAGAGCCAGCCGAACAGTGCCATTTTTAAGTAAAATTACTGATATTCCGATGGCGCAAGTTGCTACGAAAGCAATTTTAGGTGAAAGTTTAACTGATTTAGGATATCAAGATGGATTATATCCTGAAAGTCAGTTGGTTCACATTAAAGCACCAGTCTTTAGCTTTACAAAATTACAAAAAGTAGACACTTACTTAGGGCCAGAAATGAAATCGACTGGTGAAGTAATGGGTAGTGATCGCAATTTGGAAAAAGCACTTTACAAAGCTTTTGAAGCTAGTGGATTACATTTACCAGACTTTGGCTCAGTATTATTCACCATTGCAGATGAGACGAAAGAAGAAGCTTTAGATTTAGCGAAACGTTTTAAAGAAGTTGGTTATAGTTTACTGGCTACTAAAGGAACTGCTGAATACTTGAAAGAGCATGGTGTCGAAGCCAAAACGATCGCAAAAATATCTGAATCTGCTGAGGATAACGTGGTAGAATTAATCAGACAAGGTGATGCACAAGTTGTAATCAATACAATGGACAAAAATCGTCAAAATACTTCTGATGACGGCTTCATTATCCGCCGAGAAGCGGTTGAACATGGTGTACCATTATTTACTTCACTTGATACAGCAAATGCTATCTTAAAAGTGATGGAATCTCGAGCATTTTCGATTCAAGAAATTTAATACGTAGAATTATCAGCAGGAGTAAAAAAATTCTGCTGATAATTTGGAAACAAATGATATACGGGAGGCTAATATGAAGCAGGAAATGATGAGAATCGTCAGTCAAATTGAAATTGCGCCACGCATTTTTGAATTGGTTTTACAAGGACAATTAGTTAAGCAAATGAAACAGCCAGGACAATTTATCCATATCCGCGTGCCTCGCTCAGATTTATTGCTACGCCGTCCGATTAGTATTAACCAATTTAATTTGACTGATCAGACTTGTACAGTGATCTATCGAATCGAAGGGGCTGGGACACAAGCTTTTTCTGAGATGACAGCTGGAGAAATGTTAGATGTTATGGGGCCTTTAGGCCATGGATTTGAATTGACAGATTTAAAAGCTGGCGATACTGCATATATTGTTGGCGGCGGTATTGGCATCCCTCCATTGTATCAACTTTCAAGAGATTTAACTGCTAAAGGAGTGAAGGTTGTTCACTTTTTAGGTTTCACGACTAAAAAAGATATTTATTACTTGGATGAATTCAATCAATTAAGTGAGACAAAAATTTCAACTGATGATGGTACCTTTGGTAAAAAAGGACATGTTGGTCATCTTTTAGCGGAAACTACTGAAAAACCCGATGCTGTTTTTGCTTGTGGTCCGAACGCATTGTTAAAAACTGTTGAAGGCTTTTTCGATGAAGTTGAAAATGTTCAGCTTTCTTTGGAATCACGTATGGCCTGTGGAATGGGTGCTTGTTACGCTTGCGTCTGTCATGTGCCAGAAGATCCAAACCAAAGTCTAAAAGTTTGTGAAGATGGGCCAGTTTTTAAAGCCGGGGAGGTAATCATTTAATGAATCGTTTAGCTGTTAATTTACCAGGGCTGAATTTAAAAAATCCAATTATGCCAGCCAGCGGATGTTTTGGTTTTGGTAAGGAGTATGCGGATTATTATGATTTAAATCAATTAGGATCGATTATGATTAAAGCAACTACACCACTCGTTCGTTATGGAAACGAGACACCACGAGTTGCTGAAACTGCCAGTGGAATGCTAAATGCTATTGGACTACAAAATCCTGGATTAGAGGTCGTAATGAATGAAATACTGCCAAGTTTGGAAAAATTTCAAGATTTGCCTTTAATTGCCAATGTAGCAGGTGCTTGCGAAGAAGATTATGTAGAAGTTGCCAAAAGAATTGGTGATGCACCGAATGTCCATGCGATTGAATTGAATATTTCTTGTCCCAATGTAAAACACGGGGGCTTATTATTTGGAACCGATCCAGATGCTGCTGGAAGTTTGACAAAAGCGGTTAAAGAAGTTGCGAAAGTACCAGTTTATGTAAAATTATCTCCTAATGTGACCGATATTGTTCCGATTGCAAAAGCAGTTGAACAAGGAGGCGCAGATGGTTTTACGATGATTAATACTTTAATGGGAATGCGGATTGATTTAAAAACGCGACGACCAATTTTAGCAAATATGACTGGAGGTTTGTCTGGACCGGCCATTAAACCAGTTGCCATCCGTTTGATTCATCAAGTTGCTGGAATTACCGACTTGCCCATCATTGGCATGGGTGGCGTACAAAATGTTGATGACGTGATTGAAATGTTTTTAGCAGGAGCCAGTGCGGTCGCCGTGGGAACGGCAAACTTTACTGATCCATATATTTGTCCCAAATTAATTGATTCCTTACCACAAAAATTGGATGAATTAGGTATTGAATCTTTGGAACAATTAAGAAAAGAAGTTAGAGAGGCGCGAGGTTAGATGGAAAGAAGACCAATTATTGCTTTGGATTTTGCTTCAAAAGAAGAGATTATCCAGTTTTTAAAAAAGTTTCCTAAAGAAGAGGCGTTATTTGTAAAAATTGGCATGGAACTTTTTTATCAAACAGGACCTGAGATTGTTTCCTTTTTAAAATCGTCTGGACACGATGTTTTTTTGGATTTGAAATTACATGATATCCCAAATACAGTAAAAAAAGCTATGTCTGGCTTAGCAAAACTCGGAGTAAAAATTACCAATGTTCATGCTGCTGGTGGCATTGAAATGATGGAAGCGGCTAAAGCAGGGTTGATCGAAGGAACGCCAACTGGTGAAGCTGTACCAGAATTAATCGCTGTGACTCAACTTACTTCAACTTCTGAAAAACAAATGCATGAAGATCAATTAATTCCAGTTAGCTTGCAGGAAAGTGTCTTACATTATGCCAAGTGTGCGGACAAAGCTGGCTTGGATGGAGTAGTTTGTTCAGCTCTAGAAGTTGCGGCTATTCATCAAGCAACAAATCCTGACTTCGTCTGTCTTACACCAGGAATTAGACCACAAGGAGCCAGTGTTGGTGATCAAAAAAGAGTCATGACACCAGCCGATGCTAAAAAAATTGGCTCTACTTACATTGTAGTAGGTCGCCCGATTACTCAAGCAGAAAATCCTTACGAAAGCTATTTACAAATAAAAAATGAATGGAACGGTGAAAAATAAATGACTACCATTGCAGCAGAAATTGCCAAAGATTTATTATCCATTGAAGCAGTCTCATTAAGTCCAGATGAACCCTTTACTTGGGCTAGTGGTATAAAATCTCCTATTTATTGTGATAATCGAATTACCATGAGCTATCCTAAAGTTCGCCGTGCAATCGCCAAAGGTTTAGCGGAAGAAATCAAAAAAAATTTTCCTGATGTAGAAGTGATTGCCGGAACAGCAACTGCTGGTATACCCCATGCTGCTTGGGTAGCTGAAATTTTAGATTTACCGATGGTCTATATTCGTTCTAAAGCAAAAGACCATGGTAAAGGAAATCAAATTGAAGGCCGCATCAAAGAAGGTCAAAAGATGGTTGTTATTGAAGATTTAATTTCAACTGGAGGCAGTGTTTTAGAAGCTGCCACTGCAGCAACTAAAGAAGGTGCTAATGTTTTGGGCGTTGCAGCAATCTTTACTTATGAGTTAGCCAAAGGTGTTGATAATTTTAAGGAAGCAGATATAAAATTGGTAACATTAACCAATTATTCAGCTTTGATTGAAATTGCTTTAGAAGAAAAATACATCAATGAAGATCAATTAACTCTATTGAAAAAATGGCGGGAAAATCCTGAAAATTGGTTAGCTTAATAAAACAAAGCATTATTTACTCTGAGAAAAGAGTGAATAATGCTTTTTTCTTTTAATAAATGATAGAATGATTAAGAAGTGGAGGGGTGTCCATGTATCAAAAATTTATCGAAAATACTACTTTAAGACGTTTGACTGTTTTAGTTAGTGTAATTATTGTCCTATTCTGCGTCCGTGAATTTATGACGACGATTTTACTGACCTTTATTTTTACTTTGTTGGCTGTAAAATCGGTAGATCTTATTCAACGCTGGCTTAAATTACCGACTTTTTTACTAACTATGCTTTTGTATTTTATTGCAGTATTTGTAGTTTATTTATTGGTTACAAAATATGCTAATTTTTTAATTAATCAAGTGATTCATACCTATAATACGTTATTTGCTTTTTACCAGAATCAATCGAAAGAAGCAGAAGGTGTAGTTAAGTTCGTTGCTAATTATCTTGAAACCCACAATTGGCAAGATAAATTGGAGAGCGGAGCATCGATTGTGTTTACCCAGTTACAAAATGCGGGTCGCTTAACAATAGCTTTCATCATGTCGTTTTTATTAAGTTTTTTCTTTATGGTGGAAAAGAAAAAGACAGTCCGTTTTTCTGGTAGCTTTTTGACTAGTCATTTTGCTTGGTATTTTAAAGATCTTGCTTATTTTGGGAGTATTTTTATAGAAACATTTGGTGTGGTTATCGAAGTTCAAATATTGATTGCGGTGGTTAATACTATTGTTACAACAATTGGATTAGGAATTATCGGTTTCTCACAATTACCAACTTTAGCAATTATGATCTTCTTTTTGAGTTTAATTCCTGTTGCTGGTGTGATTTTTTCTTGTGTGCCGCTAACATTGATTGCTTATTCAACCGGTGGCATTCAAACAGTGATTTATGTATTAGTTTTAATAATCGTTGTACATTGCGTAGAAGCTTATGTTTTAAATCCACAATTCATGTCTAGTCGAACCAATTTACCAATTTTTTTTACGTTTGTCATCTTATTAATAAGCGAACATTTCCTAGGTCTGTGGGGATTATTAGTAGGGATTCCAATCTTCAATTTCTTTTTAGAGATATTGGATGTCCAAGTTCCTAGTTTTAAAAAGAAAACCGCCCAAAAATAAAACTTTGGGCGGTTTTTCTAATTTTCAGTATTGTTTTTCAATTGTTGGATAGTTGTTTCTTCAGGTGTTACAAATAACGTTTTTTGATTTTCATAAATAACAAATCCTGGGTTTGCACCATTGGGTTTATGAACGAATTTTACTTGCACATAATCCACGGGAACTTGAGCTGATTGACGATATTTTGAAAAGTATGCAGCTAGTTCGGCCGCCTCCAATAAAGTTTTTTCACTAGGATTGTCTGATCTAATAATCACGTGAGAGCCTGGGATATTTTTAGCATGGAGCCAAATATCGGTCTTCCGGGCTTTTTTCAAGGTCAATTGATCGTTTTGTAAATTATTTTTGCCGACTAAAATCGTCGTGCCATCACTAGCAATAAATTTTTCTGGCTGTGAAGGTTTGTGTTGACGGTTTTTCTTTTGACTACGTTTCTTTAAGTAGCCACTAGCAATTAACTCTTCACGAATAACATCGATATCCATTGGACCGGCAATCTCTAATTGTGCCAAAATAGATTCTAAATAATTGATTTCTTCTTGGGCTTCTTTAATTTGCGCATCAATTAATTTGACCGCATTTTTGAGCTTTTGGTAACGGTGAAAATATTTTTGAGCATTTTGATTAGTAGTCAATGCTGGATTTAACTTTATTTCAATCGGTTGATTCTCTTCATAATAGTTTTCTAAAGTGACTGAGTCAACACCTCTAGGAACTTGTGCCATAAAAGTTGTTAAAAGCTCACCATCACGTCGAAAGTCTTCTGCATTTTCTGAATCCTTCAAGGTTTGTTGACGCTTTGCGAGTTTTGATTGATTGCGGCTGATTTCATTTTCAACTTTTTTGATCAGCTGGTTACCGAGCTGTTTTACACGGTCTTTCTCTGCTTTTTCTCCATAAAACGCGTCTAATAATTGACTTAAATTATCGTAAGACTGCTTTTCTTCAAAAGTTAGAAAGGAGATCGGCGCAAACAATTCTTTATTTTTGATTTTCCCTAATGTCGGAGTTGGTTGTTGTACTTCTTGCCAAAAGTTATCCCAAACAGCCATTTTTTGATTGCTGATTTCCTCTAAGCGGTAGACAAGTTCATCCGCCGTATCGCGACCAAGTCCTTGGAAATTTTGTTGTAAATATTTACCAGTTAATTTTTCAGCCGTTGATACTATTTCAAATACTTGTTCCTTATTTGCCTTAAAAGGATTTATTTGCTCCTGTGAAGGGGGAGTAACATAGGTTGAACCTGGTAAAATACTTCGATAAGAATTTTGTGAAGGTCCGATATGCTTGATTGCATCCAAAATCTTGCCACTGGTTTGATTAACTAAAACAATTGTTGAATGACGTCCCATTAATTCAACAATCAGAACTAATTTTTGCTGATCACCTAACTCATCTCTTTTATTGATCGTAAAGTGGACCACACGATCATTTTCAATTTGTTCGATATTTTCTAAAATACCCCCTTCTAAATGTTTTCGTAACATCATGGCAAAAGTGGGTGGGGTACCAGGATTACTATAAGCAATATTGGTTAATTGGATTCGCGCATAGCTGGGATGCGCCGATAACAATAAACGTTGATTTTTTCCGTTGGCGCGTATGACTAAAACCACTTCATTTTCATAAGGTTGGTGGATTTTTGAAATACGACCGCTAATTAGTTGGTCCAATTCCTGAACCATTACATGGGTAAAAACACCATCAAACGACATCTGTATTCCTCGATTCTTTCCTAGATAAATCTATTATAAACAACTTCTTAAAAAAAACCTATTTTTCCAATTTTAGAATCATTTCTGTTAGCAGATCAGTCACTTCTGTTGGCAATTCAGTAAAAGGATTTAAGGCTTTTTCTTCGACAAAAACCAAACGGGTTTTCAAACTCGTTTTAAGTGCTTGTCGATATTTTTGATTATTAAAATCTGGTTCGTAGCCATCAATTTTTAAATACTCGATTTGCGGATATGGACCGAAAGTTTCAAATTCACCAGTTTTTGTTACAATATCTTCAATCCCTTTTAAAGTTACTTCTGGAGAAATATTTCGTTCGTTGAAACTGGCAGTGTTTAAAATATAACAGGTTGTTCCGTTAGTAAATAACGTTCTGAAATTTTGATAGTCTTCTGCCAAGGGATAGGTTCTAAATGGATTAGCAAAAGGTTCAATTATTAATTGATCGCTGACTTGAATATTTTCAGCGGTTGACCGTTTTGTCGCCAAAGTTACACCAAAAATAGCAGCCAAAGTCGGATCATTCAATTTTAAAATAGGTGGTAGAGTTTCGTCCTTCATGATCCAAAAAACACCATCAATTTTTTCGTTAATATGATCCTTTCGATCTTTTGTAGCAAAACGGCTTTTTATGCAGCGGCCGTTTACATTTCTGATATCTCCTGTTACTAAAACTTTTTGACCATTCTTATCTAAAGTTATACCAACATTTTCAGCAGTTAAAAAATATTTAATTGCAGCATGATCCATGGCATAGTCTTCAGTCTTATCAAAATAGGATGGTTCTAATGCTGTCGTCCCACCATCTTTTTGATTAATTACAAAAGCATCATCATGTAAAACAGTAATTGGGAATTTATTTCCATGATGAGACAAGGTGATTGTAGATTTTCCAGTTCCAGATAAACCAAATGCTGCCATGGTGTATTTACTATTAGGCAACTGAAATTGTTTCATTCCGCCATGACAAGCAATAAAGCCATTTCGGTGAGCAATTTGCCATGCTAAAGATAGGGTAGCTTTTTTAAGTTCACCAAAATATCGTAGGCCTAGAATAGCTCCACAATTATGTGCTGGATCTAAAATAACTAGGCCGTCAGGATAATCTGGATGTTGCCAATCAGGATCAGCATAAAAATATAAATCATTTTCATTAGGAAACTCTTGAGACTGCTCGTAGATATTTGTTAGATTTTGAGAAAATTCAAAATTCATCAAGTATTGAAATAGTTGCATCGGAAAATTTGCAGGAATCATTAAATGAGATTTAACCATAAAATCATTATGTAAACCTACGACCACAGATGACTTTAAAAAAATTTTCTCTTGTCCGTGATAAACAACTTCTCTCATCAAAGCAGAAAAATCCTTGTCTTCTTTAGTAGTTAAAATTAATTTTCGCGCGATGGCAGAGCGACCAACGATTTTACCATCATTAGTAATTAATACTTTGGCATCAGTTGGCAAACCTAATTTTTCCGGCTGATCAATAGGTAAATCGGTCACGATGGTCTGAGAATTTTCAAAAGCCAGCTGATAAGCAGCCGCTACATCTTTTATTTCCGTTACATTATTACCATAGAAAGCTGTCTCAATAGTTGTTTTAAAGCCACTTAAGCGAGGATTGTTTGAATGAATCTCTTTCCGATCAAATAAATGGTTACTACTCATAATAATCCCTCCAAGTCTAATTAATTTATTATTATCATATCATTTTTAGAATTTTCAGACAAAAATTTTTTATGTTTTCGTTTTATCAGAGTAGCAGTTTATTTTTTTTTCGTTATAATATAACTAGGGTGATAGAATGAAAAAGTTCTTCTTAAATTTTGGAGAGATACTCCAAAGGCTTTGGAAAGTTTTTTATTTAAAAGCAGAAGCCAACCAAAAAAAGACGATTGCTATTTTGATTATTTCAATTATGACAATTACTATAGGCATATTTTCTTTACAATATGTGAGAGAGGTTTCTCGCGCAACTGAAATTGAAACGACAGTTTACAATAAGATTGATACTAAATATATATTGCCTATGGATTACCAAAACTCTGACCAACAAATTAAAGATTCTAAAACGATAGCTGTCATGTTTTGTCAGCCTCATGGAGAGACCTATAAAAAAGTACTTGCTATTTTAAATGATCCTTCTCAGGAAGAAACATTGAATCGAAAATTTTATTTTTATCCAATTGTTTACCATAGTGACCAAATGGCTAAAGACTATCAAATTAATCCAAATCAAGTTACCTTTGTTTATTTTAAAAAAGGTGAAGAGAAAAATCGGTTTGTAGTAGAAGAAATGACTCACTTAAATAGTGAGTTTGTTCCAAAACTAAATCGATTATCCCAACGTTATTTAGATTAGTTAAAATATTTTTAATTTTATTTTAATAAATATGTTGACAATCTCATTTTCATTGGGTAAACTAATTTCAACATCAAAGAAGGAGTGAGCCACATGAAAAAAGCAAACTTATCTCAACAAAAGAATCGTTGGCAAAACTGGCGTAGATAAGTTGCGTTTATGGACTCATTTCATAGATGCAGCGTTTAGAACTATTCTAAATCTTGTATCTATGTTGGATGTATTTATTATGTACTTTCCCCGCATAGAGACCGATCTATGCGGTTTTTGTTTTTCGAGAGACAACTACCGTTATATTTAGGGTAGTTGTCTCTTTTTGCTTACATTAAAATATTAGGAGGAAATATTATGAAAAACAAAGGGATTATTGGTTCAATTATCGCAATAGCAGTTATTTTAATCGGAGTATTCGCTTATCAAATGGGTAGCCGTCAAACCACATCAAGTGCCACAACAGATTCATCAGAATTACAAACAGTTGGAATTTTACAATTTATAAGTCATCCTTCTTTAGACCAAATTAAAGATGGCGTAGTAGATGGTCTGAAAGATGCTGGATATGTTGATGGTGAAAATATCAAAATTGAATACTTAAATGGTCAAGGCGATCAAAGTAAATTAGATACCATGAGCCAACAATTAATCTCTAAGAATTCTGATGTTTTAGTTGGGGTAGCAACTCCGGCGGCTAAGGCTTTAGCTAATGCTACAAGTGATATTCCAGTAGTAATGGGTGCAATCTCAGATCCAGTTGGTTCTGGTTTGGTGAAGAGCCTAGAAGAACCGGGCAATAACGTTACAGGATTGAATAATTTATCACCAGTCAACCAACAAATTGAATTAGCAAAAGAATTATTACCAGAAGCAAAAACGGTTGGGATGATTTATTCTTCGTCTGAAGAAAACTCTTTAGCTCAAATTGCGAGAGCTGAGAAAAAAGCAGCTGATGAAGGTTACACTGTAAATAAATATGCGATTTCTTCAAGTAATGAAATTTCCCAAATTACACAACAAGCGGCTGGAGAAAATGATTTCTTATATATTCCACAAGATAATATTATCGCTAACGCATTTGATACATTGGTACAAGAAGCTGACAAGGCAAAAATTCCAGTCTTTGTATCTGTAGATAATATGGTGAAACAAGGCGGAGTAGCTACAGTGGGACAAAATCAATATCAAATGGGTATCGAAACAGGAAAAATTGCGGCTGAAATGTTGGCTGGAGCAGATCCAGCTAAAACACCAGTGACGGTGATTGATACAGGCGATACAATTATTAATGAAACAAAAGCAGCAGAACTTGGCATTACTATTCCAGATAATTTAAAAAACAAAGCAGAATTAGTTGAAGGAGACTAGCTATGATAATTTCGTCAATTGGACAAGGATTTATTTGGGGGATTTTAGGATTAGGAATTTTTATGACTTATCGTATTCTAGGTTTTCCAGATATGACAACAGAGGGATCATTTCCACTAGGTGGCGCGATTTGCGTCACCGCCATTGTTAATGGTATTCATCCGTTTTTTGCAACAATCTTAGGAATCTTGGCTGGTATGTGTGCAGGATTTGTTACGGGGATGCTTTATACTAAAGGAAAAATTCCAGTAATTTTAGCAGGAATATTAGTTATGTCTGGTTTAAACTCAGTGATGTTGTTTGTCATGCAAACACCAAATTTATCTTTGTTAAATCAGCCCAAACTACAAGACTTTTTTACTCAATTGAATCTACCAGATCACTTTGATATCGTGTTGATGGGATTAATTGCAGTTGGAATTATTTTTACCTTATTATTACTATTCTTCTTCACTGATTTTGGTCAAGCATATATCGTCACAGGTGATAATGAGACAATGGCTCGTTCGATTGGTATTAATACAAACGGCATGAAAGTAATTGGTTTAACCTTATCAAATGGTGTGATTGCACTGTCTGGAGCATTAATTGCTCAAAATGATGGTTACGCCGATATTGGAAAAGGAACAGGTGTGATTGTCATTGGTTTAGCGTCAATTATTATTGGAGAAGTAATCTTCGGCGAAGTTACTTTTGCAGAAAGATTAATAACGGTTATCTTGGGCAGTGTCATTTATCAATTATTAATTCTAGCAATTATTAAAGTTGGCTTAGATACGACTTATTTAAAAATCTTTTCGTCAATCATTTTAGCGATTTGTTTAATGATTCCAAGATTGAAAGAAGCATTGAACTTGAAAACAGGATTTGAAAAGGAGGCTAAGTGATGGAGGCATTAGAATTAAGACAAGCGAGCAAAACAGTTAATAATGGATTAAATGAATCGCGCCCAATTTTACGTGGGGTTGACTTAACGATAAAAACAGGAGACTTCATCACTGTCTTAGGTGGTAACGGTGCTGGAAAAAGTACTTTATTTAATAGTATTTCCGGTAGCTTGCCTCTGGATTCGGGTACCGTAAAAATTATGGATCACGATATTACAAAATTACCTGAAGAAAAACGGGCAAAATATATTTCTCGTGTTTTTCAAGATCCTAAAATGGGAACTGCTCCGCGTCTAACGGTAACTGAGAATCTAGCATTGGCTGAAAAAAGAGGTCAAAAGCGACCACTAAAAACTCGTAAAATATCACAAAAGAAAGAATTTTATTATAATTTATGTGCACAAGTCGGTAATGGCTTAGAAAATCATTTGGATACACCTACTGGATTTTTATCAGGCGGTCAAAGACAAGCGTTAAGTTTAATTATGGCTACTATCACAAAACCAGATTTATTACTTTTAGATGAACATACAGCCGCTTTAGATCCTAAGACAGCTCGACAGTTGATGACTTTAACAGATAAAATCATTAAAGAACAAAATCTGACTTGTCTAATGATTACTCATAAGATGGAAGACGCTATAAATTATGGTAATCGCATGATTGTGATGGAAAAAGGACAAATCATCAAGGATTTAAATGCATCTGAAAAGAGTCAATTAAGCTTGTCTGATTTGTTTTTATTTTTTGAAGAAGATGAATTGGCGTTGTAAAAATGGAAATACAATGAGAACTTTTTCAGAAAACTATAAAAAAACAATTGACTTTTCTCATATCGACACCTATACTAAGTCTAATCTTAACCAATTGGGAGCGAAAAATATGATTAATACTACTTTATCCCAACTGAATAATTTATACTTTAGCTATTTTAGATAGTTTGTATTCATGTGATTCATGGGTACGGACGAAGCAATTGTTTGTATCTATGATGGCTAAGGAACTTGTGTATGAAGTCAAGCCACGTAGAGAATCTATCTACTGTGGCTTTTTTATTTATTCAAAAAGCTCATTGTAGATAGCTACAATGAGTTTTTTAATTTTAGAAAAGAGGAAAAAAGATGCGCTATTTAACAGCAGGAGAATCCCACGGACCAAAACTTACTACAATTATTGAAGGTATTCCAGCCGGATTAACGGTTTCAGTTGATCAAATTAACCAGGAATTGACACGTCGCCAAGGCGGTTATGGTCGAGGCGGTCGTATGAAAATAGAAACCGATCAAGTAGAAATTACTGCCGGTATTCGACATGGAAAAACATTAGGTTCACCAATTGCTATGACAATTGAAAACAAGGATTGGAAAAATTGGACAAAAGTCATGTCAGTAACGCCAGTTGAGGATAAAATCGCTAGTCAAAGAAGAGTTGCAAAACCGCGTCCTGGACATGCAGATTTAGTGGGTGGAATGAAATATCAACACCGTGACTTGCGAAATGTTTTAGAACGTTCCTCAGCAAGAGAAACAGCTGTACGGGTGGCAATTGGGGCATTAGCCAAACAACTTTTAGCCAGCTTAGAGATTGAAGTAGCGAGCCATGTTGCAGTCTTAGGAGGCATTAAAGCAACGGTTCCAGAAGTTATCAGTGTAGCAGAAATTAAAGCTAAAGCTGCAGCTTCTGAAGTTCGAACGGTTGATCCGACGGTCGATGAAGCAATGAAAAAATTAATTGATGAAACCAAAAAAGCGGGAGATACTCTAGGCGGTGTCGTCGAAGTACGAATCGAAAATGTTCCTGCTGGATTAGGTAGTTATGTGCAATGGGATAAAAAATTAGATGGTAAATTGGCACAAGCGATGTTAAGTATTAACGCCTTTAAAGGAGTAGAATTTGGTATTGGATTTGATGCTAGTATGAAACCGGGTTCCGAAGTAATGGATGAAATTACCTGGAATGATACTGGTTTTCATCGGACAACCAATCATTTGGGTGGTTTTGAAGGTGGTATGACTAATGGCGAACAAATTATCGTTCGAGGAGTAAAAAAACCGATTCCTACTTTATACAAACCATTGATGAGCGTTGATATTGATTCGAAAGAACCATTTAAAGCCAGCGTAGAACGTTCTGATAGTACAGCAGTTCCTGCTGCCGCAGTTGTAGCTGAAAATGTGATGGCAACGGTGATTGCAAATGAATTATTGGAAAAATTTTCTTCCGATACTATGGAGGAATTGCAAATAGCAGTGAAAGAATATCGGGAAAGACTGCTAAAATTTTAGTGAGGTAAAATAAATGAAGGTTTTAATTGTAGGTTTAGGATTAATTGGCGCCTCCTTAGCTAAAGCGATCAAAAGACCGAATATGACGATATACGGTTGGGATCATTTAGCTGAGAGTAGAGATTTTGCAAAAACTCACGGGATAGTTGATGACTTATCCGATGACTTTGGTGAGATGGATATAATTATTTTATCAGTACCGATTCAGACGACTTTAGAATATTTAAAAAAATTAGCTAAAATTGAATTAAAAGATTCAGTGATTGTGACTGATACAGGAAGTACGAAAGAAAAAATATTCCAGCTTGCAGAAGATTTGCCCTTCACATTTATAGGTGGACACCCTATGGCAGGATCACACAAATCGGGCGTCAAGGCAGTTAATCAAAATTTATTTGAAGAAGCTTATTATATCTTGACTCCTAAAGTTGAGGATCAATCAGTTAACGTATTGCAGGAAATTTTGACGCCAACGAGAGCAAAAATAATTATCACTGACCCAGCAAGTCATGATGAAATCGTGGCAGTACTAAGCCATTTGCCTCATATTGTAGCTGCAGGATTAGTTAAAATGAGCGATCAATTAGCTGAAGACTATCCTCGAGCATCACAATTGGCAGCTGGTGGGTTTCGTGATATCACTCGTATTGCCTCTTCTGATCCAAGAATGTGGACAGATATCTTATTAACAAATCGTCAAACATTGCTGACATTATTAAAAAAATGGCAAGATGAAATCGAGAAAATTCAGCAATATTTGGTTGAAGAAGATCAAAAAGCGATATATGATTTTTTTAATCAAGCAAAATATTCGAGAGACCGTTTACCACATAAGAAACAAGGAGCTATACCGGCTTTTTATGATTTATATGTCGATATTCCAGATATTGCTGGAGCAATTGCGCAAATTACAACCATTATTAGTACAGCAGGAATTTCGATTACCAATTTGAAAATCCAAGAAACTAGAGAAGATATTTATGGTGTCTTGGAATTATCATTTAAAAATCAAGTAGATTTACTTCAAGGACAAAAATTAATTGCAGCGGAAAACTTTTGCTGTCGGGTGAGGAGTTAACAAATGAAATTATTACAAGCGGATCGTTTAATAGGAGAGTTAATGGTACCACCAGATAAGTCAATTTCTCATCGCAGTATTATGTTTGGTGCCATTAGCCAAGGAACAACGACAGTTCATAATTTTTTAACAGCTGAAGATTGCTTAAGTACGATTGATGTTTTTAAAGCATTAGGGGTAACCATTCAGAGAAAAGGTAGTGTAGTGACAGTTATTGGTTCTGGAATTGATGGCTTAGAACAACCTCATCAGGAATTAAACGCTGGAAATTCAGGAACGACTCTCCGTCTAAGTTTGGGTATTTTAGCTGCTTGTGGTTTTACATCAAAGATTGCAGGAGATCATTCTTTAAATAAACGTCCTATGGAACGAGTGATGTCTCCTTTAAGACAAATGGGGGCAAATATTAATGGGGAAAATCAGACTGGTTTGCCACCTATTACCATAACAGGCGGTAAATTAAAACCGATTGAATATATTATGCCTGTAGCAAGTGCCCAAGTGAAGTCAGCAATCTTATTTGCTGCACTGCAAACTGATGGTGAAACAACTATTATAGAGAAAGAAAAATCACGAAATCATACAGAAGAAATGATTGAACAATTTGGTGGAACAATAAAAGTTCAAGATAAAGTAATCAAAATAACAGGGAAACAAAAATTAGTTGGTCAAGAAATAACGGTGCCTGGTGATATTTCATCGGCTGCATTTTTCATTGTGGCAGGTCTAATTTTAAACAATAGTCAAATTACTTTGAAACAAGTGGGAATTAATCCGACACGTACCGGAATCATCGATGTACTAAAACAAATGGGTGGATCTATCACTTTTAGTCAAATGGATAAAAAAAATCAAGCGGCAGATTTAAAAGTCTCTACTAGCAAATTAAAAGCAGTTCAAGTAAAAGGTGAAATTATACCCCGCTTAATTGACGAATTACCAATTATTGCTTTGGCAGCTACTCAAGCTGAAGGAACAACCGTTATTTCTGATGCTGCTGAACTAAAAGTGAAGGAAACCAATCGGATTGATGTTACTGCTTCTGAACTAAATAAACTCGGTGCCAATATTGAAACCACAGAAGATGGGTTAATTGTCTACGGTCCGACCAAACTACATGGCGGAAAAGTTAGTAGTCATGGCGACCATCGAATTGGCATGATGTTACAAATTGCAGCATTACTTACAGAAGAAGTAGTCGAACTTGAAAATCCTGAAGCAATAAATATTTCTTATCCAACATTTTTTGATGATTTAGCGGAACTAAAGGAGGAAGAACAATGAGCGCAATTATTTTAATCGGATTTATGGGTGCAGGTAAAACAACTATTAGTAAAGAATTGGGAAAAACAACAAACGCGCAAGTTGTTGATATGGACGATGTGTTAGTGGAAAGAATTGGTCAACCAATTGCTGATTTTTTTGAAGAACATGGCGAACCGGCCTTTAGAAATCATGAAACAGATTTATTAAAAGAAGCAATTACTAAAAATTCAATTATTGCCACTGGTGGCGGTGTTATTTTACAAAAAGAAAACCAAAAAGTTTTGGTAGATAAAAAGGTTATCTATTTAAAAGCAAATGCGGATGTGCTAGTTGAAAGAATCCGAAATGACAAAACGAATATTCGACCAAATGCCATGAATAAAAATGATGGTGAAATTAAAAAATTGTATTTCAGTCGGGAAAAGTTATATGAAAAATTGGCTAAATTTACTATTGATACATCTGAAAAAACACCACAAGAAATTGTGGCTGAAATTCTTAATCAGGTAACTGTCTGATGAAAGTCGCCTATCTTGGTCCTAAAGGATCTTTTACTTATCAAGCGGTTAAAATGTATTTTAGTGGACAAGAAATAGAATTTATAGCTGTTGAAACCATTAATGAACTACTGGAAGTAAAGCAGCAAAACCAAGTAGATTGGGCCATGGTACCGGTGGAAAATACGATAGAAGGTTCTGTTTTACAAACTATTGATCAAATTTATCGTCGTTTGCCACAAATTAAAGCAGAAATAATTTTGCCGATAAAACAACAATTTTTAGTTGCAAAAAATAATCAAAAAAACTGGCAGAACATACAATTGATTTGTTCTCATCCACAAGCGTTAGCGCAATCTCAAGAATTTATTACTCAGTTTTTTCCGAGAATTGAAATTGAGCAAATGGCCTCTACTACTCAAGGAGCAAAAAAAGTTGCTGAACATCCCGACCAATTATTGGCAGCTATTGCCTCAAAAGAAGCAGCAGAAGAATATGATTTAGCAATTGTACAAAAAGATATTCAATCAATTTCAAATAATCAGACTAGGTTTTGGTTATTAGGAGATCAAGCATCACCAACAGAGTTGAAATATTTCCAGCAAAAAGCTACTGTTTTGGTTGATTTAGCTTTAAACCAACCAGGTTCTTTACACGAAATATTGGTGGTATTTCATCAGTTAAATATTAATTTAAGTAAGATTGAGTCTCGCCCTCAAAAGACTAAGCTAGGAGAATATTTTTTTATTATTGATATTGATGTACCAACCGATCAAACCGTGCTTGAGGAAGCTTTAAAAGCTTTAAATCAGCAAAATAATCGTGTGACTTTATTAGGTAATTATCCGACTTATCAGCTCTAGTTGGATGATTTACCTAATTTTTTCTTATATTTTTAAAAATCTGACTGACAAAGGTACAATAATTTGTTATTTTTATTTTGCGAAGGATGGTGGACCCATGAGTCGAATGGACCGCAATAAAAAAATTCATGAGGAAAGCGAAAAAGTCCAGCGGAAAGAAGAACGTAAGAAAAAAGCTTTTCGCCGTGAGAAGACGACTGATGAATTTGAAAAAGAAACAACTCTCCACAACAAAACAGAAACTGAAGCAAAAAATGATAATTTTTTAGATACGGCTGATTTAAATTATTTAGAGAACTTAGATAATCCCTTTAAACAGAAAAATCAACAACGTGAATATCAAAAATCAACTTATCAAGAACCTATTCAAAAAAATAAAAAAAGATTTCCGTTAGCTTGGAAGAAAAAAACCAAAGACCCAAATCAACCACGCAAAAAAAGAAATTGGAAGAAAAATATTCTAAGGATTTTGATTTTTTTAATTGGCTATTCGTTGGTGACTTTTGCGATTGGGAATTTCCAAGCAAAACATGATGCTACAATGCCAGCCATCGAGACACAGGAATTTGCTGGTGCTAAGTCAGAAGATGGAACGAGTAATATCTTATTATTAGGTAGCGATACTCGGGATAATGTGAGCGGTCGTTCAGATTCTATGATGGTTTTGCAAGTAGATGGTAGCGGAAAACCGAAACTAGTATCATTTATGCGAGACATGTACGTAAGCATTCCTGGTGTTGGTGAGAATAAATTAAATGCTGCTTATGCTTATGGCGGAGCTGATTTGGTTCGCCAAACATTGTTAGAAAATTTCGGAATTAATTGTCGCTATTATGCCATGGTAGATTTTCAAACTTTTGAAAAAGGAATCGATGCACTCTTTAGTAATGGTGTGAAGATTGATGCTGAAAAAGATATGAGTTCTTATATTGATGAACCAATTTCTCAAGGAGAGCAACAAATGAATGGTCATACTTTACTGAACTATGCTCGTTTTAGAATGGATGAAGAAGGCGATTTTGGTCGTGTAAGAAGGCAGCAACAAGTAATGACAGCTGTTTCTAGCCAAATAAAGAATCCACTGGTCTTAATCAAAGCACCTTATGCAATGGGAAAAGTTTTTGGATATTTATCAACTGATATTAGTAACTTTTACATTTTTACCCATTTATTTGGTTTTGCAAAAATGGCAGGTGGAATTGATCGTTTAACCCTACCAGTTGATGGTTCTTGGAGCTATATTGATACTGATAATGCAGGGAGCGCTCTAGATGTTGACAATGCAACCAATAGTGCACAAGTTCAAGCCTTTTTGGCAAAGTAAGAAAAATCTTATTTCAATGAACTTTAGATTATGCTATATTTTATTTATTGCAAAATTTTAATTAAGTGAGGATATTTAGATGAAATTAGCGATCGTGACAGATAGCAGTGCCTATCTCAGTGAACGCATTAAAGACCATAAAAATTTATTTGTTATTCCAATTCCTGTGATTATTGATGGCAAACCCTATGATGAAGGGATTGATATTACTTATGAAGACTTTTATCGTCGATTGAATGAAACCAAAGAATTTCCAACAACTTCCCAGCCAGCTTTAGGAGAAGTAATCGAGATTTATAAAAAAATCAAAAATCTAGGATATGATACGATTATCAGTATTCATTTATCAGAAGGAATTTCTGGTTTTGTCCGTATTCTAGAATCAATTAAGGACGAAATAGATGGCTTGACTGTCATTCCTTACGATTCAACAATCACGAGTGTACCGATGGGTTATATGGTTGAAAAAGCACTAGAGCTTAACGACCAAAATAAAACTTTGCCGGAAATACTAGCAGGAGTAGACCATATTCGTGATACAACGAATGCTTATATTATTGTTGATGATTTGAATAATTTGGTTCGAGGTGGTCGTTTAACTAACGGAGCAGCGATAATTGGAGGATTACTGAAAATAAAACCAATCCTGACATTTACCAATGGTAAAATTGTCTTAGCCGAGAAGATTCGTTCTTTGAAAAAAGCTTTACAACGAACGGAAGAAATTATTGAGAACCATCGCCAAGCAAGTAATGAAGAGTTGCGAATTTATGTGATTCATGCCAATAATCCAGATCTTGCAAAACAAGAATTAGAAAAATTAAAAATCAAATATCCGGAAGCAACGATTGAAGTGGGCACTTTTGGACCAGTTATTGGGACACATTTAGGTGAAAAAGCAATTGCTTTAGGCGTTTCCAGCATGTAAACTACTAGATTTTTTAGTAGTTTTTTCTTTGCATAATTTTAGATTTATAGTACTATTTTAGTAATTTAGTAAATTACTAGTTTAGTAAGGGAGTAATAAGATGAAAATACCAACAAATTTAAAACACAAACCAGTTTTTTTAGTTGAGGATTACGATAAAATTGATGGTCATCATGCATGGGAAAGTGATGCAAAAGGCTTAACACTAGGCTTAGCTCAATGGAATGATCGGGGAAAAGTTGATATTTCAGGTAAAGTTTGGCGTCATACTGGAGAAAAATGGTCACGCCAATCAGAAGAATTACCGATTAGCAGAATTCTAGATTTGGCAATTTTAGTTGCTCGTTCTAGTTTATATTTACAAGATGCTTATCGTTTCGAAAAGTTTTATGATCCTGAAAATCCAGTAGTAGATATCATTGGACTACAAGGTGGCCGTATGACGGTAGAAGTTGATACAGAGAATCCCAAAATTGATGAAGATATTATTTTGTTCAATGACACAATGAATAAAGATGGCGAGTTAATCGGAGAACGATTTCGAACTTTGAGTCGCTTATTAGAAGAATTAGGTTATTAAAAAAGGAGTGACTCTTATGAATACAAGTTATTCTGTCACAAAAAATCGTTGGTTTTCTAAGATTGAGCAGCAAATGATTTGGCAAAAACCAAAAAGTCATCAGACAAGTGCTGAAGAAATTCGGATTGCCCAAGAAATTAAAACAAACTGGGATGATCCCGAAATGAAAATAAACAATATTCTATTGGAAGGAGATGCCGGATCGGGTAAGACGCAACTGGCACGTGCACTATCGGCCGATTTGCAATTACCTTATACTAAGGTCACTTGTTTTGCTGATATGGATAAAACCGATGTGTTTGGTGCTTTATTACCGGTGGTTAGTTCTGATGATGAATTAGATCATGAATTATTAGAGGCTGTTTATCAGACTGAAACTTTAAGTGAAGTTTTACGTTTAGTGGCGCAACATTACAGTATTAGTCAAGATCAAGCAAAGGTTCGTCTAGCTCAATTAATTGAGCGTTTAACTGACGATGAAAATATTCGACCGGTGCAATATAAATTTTATCCTTCTGAAATTGTTCGTGCAATGGAAAAAGGTTATCTGCTGGAGATTCAAGAGCCAACAGTGATTCGAGATGCTTCTGTCTTAGTAGCATTGAACTCTGCTTTGGAGAGTAATGGCCTGTTAAATTTACCAACTGGTATGATCAGCCGCCATGATGATTGCGTCGTAGTGATTACCACCAATAGAAATTATCAAGGTAATCGCCCATTAAATGAATCTTTAAGAGACCGCGTGCAGCATGCGGAAAAAATGGATTTACCTGCAATTGGGGTAATGATTGAACGGGCAAAAAGTAAGACCGGCTTTACCGATGAAGATTATTTAAAAGTTATGGCTGAAATCATCCGCTTATTAGATGAAACCGCAAAAGCAAATGCCGTTAAAGGTGTGGCGGGTATGCGTTCTTACTTTTATTGGATCAATAGTTTGAAACAAGGGCAAGATCCGTTAGAAAGTCTTTATCCGAAAGTTTTATATAAGTTGACTACTGATGAATTGGAACTAACTATCTTAACGGATACTCTAGAATCGAGCGGCTTGATTGCTCAATTACAACAAATTAAAAATCAACAAAAATTGAACCACGTTTCAGGGCGAAAAATAAGCCAAGCAGAGGCTGAGAAACGAAATATTACAGCTGAAAGTGAGGAAGCAAATCTTGTAGCGCCAACGGAGCTAGAAAATATAGATGCAAACGAATCTTCTGAAAAGGAAACAGTAGCAGAAAAAAAACCAGAACAAAATGACAAAATAAATTTTTCAGAAGACCAAAGAACGCAAAAAGCGGCAGAGAGTCAAGAAGCTTTTATTTCTGAGGAAGAAAAAATTGGCTCTGCAATGTCATTAGCAGATCAGGCCGAATTAGATAAAAACAAACGAAAAGAATTGAACAAAATCACTAGAGAAATTCTTAAAGAAACCATCCATGCTAAAGAAGGAACGATTACTCATCGACCTAAAATAACTACTGAATCAATTCAAGAAGGTAAAGAATTAACTCAAGCAGTATTGCCAGAAGTAGATAGCTTGAGTCGTGTGATTAATGATATTTTGAACAAAGAAGAAAGTAACGAATTTAGCAGTGGTAAATATTATGGATCTCGATTTAATGCTAGTCATGTTGCTTACGGTGACTTACGTAATTTTGATAAAAAAAATCCACCAAACGAAAACCCATCTTTGGCTTTAGCGGTAAGAGTTGATGAGTCTGGCTCAATGTTACGGGATGGTCGAATAGAACAGGCAAAATTAGCTGCCATTGCCGTTAGCTTATTTGCAGAAGCAGTCAAAATTCCTTATATGCTTTATGGTGATTCTGCAGATGTTAGTCAGAGAGAAAAAACATCTCTTTATTCTTATAAAGAATTTGACGATAGTTACGATTTTATCGCAGCAAAAGTTGCGACAATGAAGCCGCGACAAAATAATCGCGATGGTGTTGTCTTAAAAGTAATGGCTGAAAAGTTATCTCGACAAACAGCTGATACAAAAGTTTTACTTTCGATCAGTGATGGTCAGCCAAAAGCACTCCCTGATTACACTGGTGAAAAGGCTAAAAAAGATATTCAACAAGTCTTGGCAGACTATGAACGAAAAGGGATTCTTTTTCTAGCCTGTGCCATTGGTGAAGACAAAGAACAAATTAAAGAATTATATGGTGAAAGTAATTTTGTAGATATTAGTGATTTAAATCAGCTTTCTCAACAATTGCTGCATTTAATTGCTCGATTTATTTAAAAAAAACAGGAAGCTAAGAGATTTTTTTCTCTTAACTTCCTGTTTTTTTCTTAATAAGTTGCTCTAGGTCCACCAATATATTTTGGCCGGTTGCGTAGGGCTGTGACATGGGCGCCACCAAGTTCTTTAATACTTGGTCTTACAGGTACTTGGACATGTTTAACATGCATGCCAATAGAAGTATCACCAATATCAATCCCAGCATCAGCAACAATATGCTCAACCTCAACGGGATCTGTAAATTGTTCAAAAGCTGCTACTGAACACGCACCTCCAGCATGTAAAGCCGGTTTGACATTAACAATTTCCCAATCTTTTTTTTCAGCTAACTCTCTTTCAACAACCAATGCACGATTGATGTGCTCACATCCTTGGACTGCTAAAAAGATGCCTTTTGAATCCAGGATACCTTTTAAAGTTTCAATGACCCATTGACCAACTTTTTGACTGGAATTTTTTCCGATTGTACCGCCAACTATTTCACTAGTCGTACAACCTAAGACAAAAACTTGTCCAGCTTTTAAGTTGGCAACTGATAGAAGATCTTCTGTAATAGTGGTTAGTTGTGCTTGTAATTCTTTTTTCTCCATGATAAAAACTTCCTTCTAATGATATTGTAGTTTTGAAAATACTTTGTTGAGACTTTGGTAAAGTAACATAGTAACGGCAATCCCAAAAATGTTTTGAACCAAATTTGAGGGAATCGAAATAATTCCAGCCGGCCAAGTATAAAGTAAGGCTGTCGCTAAAGCATACCCTGTAATCATTACTAATGAAGCTAAGGTGAATCCAATCAGCATTCCTTTAAAGTTAGGCCATTTACGATAAATGAAGCCCAGGGTTAATCCTTGTAAGCCGTGGATAACAAATGAAAAAATCATCCACTGAGGATAACCAGATAATAAATCAATCATACCACCAGAAAAAGCGCCCACTAAAAATCCAGCCAAAGGTCCCAAAAATAAACTTGCAGAATAGATACCAACTTCACACAATGTTACAAAGCCATTGGTAGCGGGAATAGGGATGATTACAATTAATGATAATGCCACAGTTAAAGCTACTAGCATTGCGATTCTTGTCAAATTACGAATTTTCACATTAAATATCCTCCAAACTTAAGCCACGCCAAACATTGCCAGCACCATTTTTTAACGTGACGCCTCGTTTTATTGCTTGATATACGAAATCTTTACTATTTAATACAGCATCAAGTAGTGATTGATCTAAAGCTAAGTTAGCTGCAATCGCTGAAGCGAAAGTGCACCCAGCACCATTGACAGTCTTTTTATTAATTTTGGTTTTTTGTAAAACTTGACACTGCGTACCATCAAAAAATAGATCGCAGGCCAATTCTCCAGCTAATCGTTCACCACCTTTAATAATCACCGATTGCGGACCAAAAGAATAAATTTTTTGGGCGGCTTGCTGCATTTCAGCTAGATTACTAATTGATTGTTGGCTTAGAAGTTCAGCTTCCTTCAAGTTTGGTGTAACAATTGTTGCCAATGGAAATAGCTCATTAATTAGTTTTTCACGGTATTGATTATTGTGAATCTCATCAGTTTCTTTAAAAGCTAAAACAGGGTCTAAAACAATGGGCACTTGAGATTCTTGTAAAAATTTCTTGATTAGTGTCATTGTTTCTAAGTTATGAATAAGTCCAATTTTTATCGTATCCAAAACCACGTTATTTTTAAGTGTATTTAATTGTTTTGCAACTAAATCTGGTTCTACATCATAAATGTTGAATTCATTTTCTAACAGCACAGCGATGCAAGTAATTACCGTTAAACCAAAAGTATCAAAATCTTCAAATGTTTTTAAATCTGCTTGTAAACCACCACCAGCTAAAGTATCAGACCCGGCAATAGTTAAAATATTTTTTGTCATATTATTTACTCCTTGCATTTATTATAAGCGTCCTCAAAAAGATAGAAACAGCCAATTGGTTTATTTTCAACTCATCCAATTGTAAGGTAAATCTTTTTAATTGTGTATTTATTTAAAAAAAGTTATGCTTTTTTCATAACTCAAGGAGGCAGTATTAATATGAAGATATTTGTAGCAGGTGCAACAGGTCGTGTCGGACAAATTTTAATTAAACAATTAGCTGATAAAGGTCATACAGTTTATGCCGGTGCAAGAAGAGAAGAAGAAATTGAAAAAAATGAAAAAATTCATCCAGTACATATGAATTTACATTCAACAGTCGCTGAATTAACTAAACTACTATCTGATGTAGAAGTTGTTTATTTCGTAGCAGGATCAAGAGGAAATGATTTGCTTCAAACTGATTTAAACGGTGCGGTAAAATTGATGGAAGCAGCAAACCAAGCAGGAATAGCACGCTTTATTCACTTAAGTGCACTTCATTCGTTAGTACCAGAACAATGGCCAGAAAGCATTCCAGATTATTACGTGGCAAAATTCTTTTCTGATAAATGGTTAATCGATCAAACAGATTTAGATTACACAATCGTTCAACCTGGTAGTTTAGAAGAAACGGTTGGTAGTGGTAAGATTACAACAAATGTGACTGGTTTCAGTAAAAACTCAATCGAAAATGTTGCCAGTGTATTAGCAGAAGTATTGGACAAAACAAATACAATTAAAAAACTAATTTCGATGGGTGACGGTGACACTCCAATTGAAGAAGCAATCAAAAATATTAAATAATATCGAAATAAAGTAACGGACTATTATAGTTCGTTACTTTTTTCAATTTAGAATGCTCAAAAGACAAATTCATGATAAAATACATAAAGATAATTAAAGAAAAGGGGAGGGAATCGAATGATTAAGCTTAAGCATCTGAGTCGATATTATCGAAAAGAAAAAAATTATTCGAAATCCGAGGCAAGAAAACTTGCTGAAAAAACTCAACCTTCTCTTGAAGCAGCAGAAAATATATACCTATCAATATATGATGAGACGCAACCTAAATTCTATGAAAAGAGTTCAAAAGAAAAAAAATGGTATGCCTATCAATGGGTTAGCTTAATTATCTTCGCCATTTATTTTTTAATTGTTTTAAGAAATGGCTTTTTTACTAGAACAGCTAGTTTCAGTCATTTTTTTTTGTTGGTTTTAGCCGGGAATTTATATAATGCAATCCGTGTGAATTTAAAAATAAATCAAATGTTACATGAACAAAGGATAGCTGCAGTTTTAGAAAGTGATTTAATCGTAAATGAAAAATTAGCGGATGTCGAAAAGCTAAAAAAAAGGATCTTTCGTCAAGAACAAAAGGGAAATGAATTACGCTTAGCTCGAGAAAAACAAGCCAGAGACTTAGAAATAGTAAAAAAACAAAATAAAAAAGAAACGTCTAAGGATAAATAGGCGCTTCTTTTTTAACTATTAAAGATTAAAATAAAAATATCGCAAAAGAAATATAGAATTATAAAATCGAGTAGTAAAGGATTATTGATCTTTTATTTTATAAGAAAATGTTGCTTTTTCTTGAGGTACTTGGTCATCAAGATTAAATAATAAATGTTCATTGTTTTGTTCGTCATGAACTATAATTAATTTCCCTTTTAAATTTTTCCGACGATCTTCTTCGATTTGAGCTGTACGAATCAATTCTTTCTCATCTTTGCTAGAAGCTAATGCATTTCCTAAATTAAAAAAGATAGTTTCTTCCATAATAAATCCTCCATTCATTTTAAGGAGCCAAAACATGTATCTAACTGATAATCAGATTGAAATAAAGAGTATCACAAAAAAACAATTATTTGAACTATGGTCATTAGCATATAACAAATCAGCTGATTTGTCATGGCGTAAATATGATGATCCTTATATACCGAATCCACTTTTCTTGACTTGGGAAACTTTCCAAACTGATTTAGCAGAAAAAATGTTGGAAAATCCTCATTGTGGATTGATCTATTTTGATAAGAAGATCATTGGTTTAGTTACTGCTTATTGGAAAGATGGGCAATTACAGCGTTGGTTAGAAGTGGGCATTGTTGTCTATGACTTTGAATTTCGGAATCATGGTATCGGAGAAAAAAGTCTTCGCTTATGGATCACTTACTTATTTCAGTTACATCTACATATTCAACACATCGGATTGTCTACTTGGTCGGGAAACCATAGCATGACTCAATTAGCAAAAAAATTAAAATTAGTCGAAGAAGCTTGTATTCCTAAAGTCCGTTTTTACCGAAATAACTATTATGATGCTCTTCAATATGGCATTTTAAAAACCGATTGGCAAAAAATAAATAATCTATAAATTTTCTTAAGAAGATATGCTAAAATATAATTATGTAGATGCTTTGCCAATTAAATTTGAAAAGTAGGGTAGAAAGATGAAAATTTGGTGGTGTTTAAATGTTGTTTGGTTGCTACTATTTGGATATGGTGCTTATTGGTTTTTGACCCAAAAAAATGACTGGACAGGGACGCCACAGACATTGGAAAGCCGAATTTTATCAATTATCGCCTTAGTTGTTGTTTTCTTAGTTATATTATTAATTCAATTGATTATTGGTTTTTTTATTGCAAAGCATAAAAACAAAAAAGGACAGCAAACAAATCAAGTTTAAGCAAAGTCATCAATTAATCTGATGACTTTTTTATATGGAACAAAACTAGCTTTTTCAGAAGGGCACGTTGGATAAACGACCTGAAGGGGTCCAGCTACGAACGGAGTTCTGGTATTAGAAACAAGATTCCGGATTCCGTCGTGTCTAATTGAGGCGTCGCAGCAGGCCTAATAACGATCCTAGAGTGTAAAAAAAGGTATTATGTAGCAATTAAATGCCAAGTTCAAATTTTTATAAAAAATCATAAATTATCCAGTATGATAAAGATACACGGCAAATATTTTTTACTTAGCTGCAGACTGTTCTAATGAGACTTTTTCTATCATTCTAGTTATTGTGTTTCTATCCCAAAGTTCAACGTTAATTCTTTTTGCTAATTCTTGTGCAGGTTTTGTAAAATAATTGTTAGTTATAACCACGGCAATATCCAATGAATAATATCCAATTCCAGCATGAACTTCCTGAATTGCTTTATTACCAACTTTTTTCTTCCAGCGCTTGCATTGAAATCCATATTTAATCCCATTTTTTGTAGCTATGATGTCAATTCCTTGGTCATATTTAGGTGTTAATTTTATGTTTTGAAACTCGTTTTTCTTTAAAAGATAAGAAATGTATTCTTCAAAATCATAGCCGGTCATTACGTCAATTGACTCTAATTGAGCGCGAGAAAAACGTTTTTTCTTACTAATTATAGGGTAAAAAGTTGTAAAAAGAGCAACTAGAATTATTATAATTGCCAGATAGAAAATATATGGTGATAATGTGCCTAAATGAAAATATAAGACAATAAGCGCAATTCCCAAAATAATCCCTGAAAAAGAGTCTGATTTCATAAAAAAATCCTTTCTTTCTTGTTAAATTAGGGACAGTATATCATATTTTAAATAGTTATTAATGATAATAATAGGAATATTTTTTTGTTCTTACTTTTGATTCTTCAAGGCGTTTTAGAGTAAGCTTCGGATAGAAAGATTTTTATAAAGGTGAAATAGTTAGTAATTAGATTATTAACTAGATTCATAGATTATTAAAGTCTGGCTGGATATTGCTGATTTACCAGATAAGTTTTAAATATAGCTTTGTATAATGTATATTATGTAAACTAAGTAGTAAAAAAGCGAATATCTTTTTATAAAGTGCAACAAATTATTGCCATTTTTTTTAATCATTTAAAAAAAAGCCTCAGATTTATTCGTTATCTGAGGCTTTCTAAACTATGCTATTTGTTCAACAACTGGTTTTTCTCCATCATTTATGAAGTAAACTTGATACCAAGTTAAAAAGGTATAAATCGTCCAAATTTTACGACGTTCATTATTTTTTTCTTTATAATTGTCATCTAATAGTTGAATGATTTTGTCTTGATCGAAAAATTCTTTTACAAAATCTTGTTGGAAAACGTCTCGTACAAGTTTGTAGTATTTTTCTTCACGTAACCAATCTTTAATTGGTACTGGGAAACCTAATTTTTCACGATTATACCACTCTTCGGGTAAATGACGTGCGGCCGCTTGACGGAAAGCAAATTTAGTATTTTCCGGTGTAATTAAATATTTTGTTGGCACGTTTTGAGCGACTTTCATCATTTCTTTGTCTAACAACGGAACGCGTACTTCTAAGGAATTTGCCATAGCTAGTTTATCAGCTTTAAGCAATATATCCTTTGGCATCCATTGATGTAAATCTAAGTATTGCATTTTCTTCACTTCTGATAAGTCTTGTGCTTTAGCGTAAACTGGCGCCACAATTTCTTGAACAGATTTGCTGTCTTGATATTTTGTTTGTAAATAATCATCTGCTTCACTTTCTTCAAAAACACGTGCTTGGCCAATGAAAAATTCTTCCGCCGGAGCTAAATTTGTATATAAATGTAGCGCACCTTTAAAAGTTTTTCCCTTCAAGCTTCTTGCGATCGAATAACGCATTTTCTTAGGTAATTTTTTCAATCCTTCAGCAACAACTTTCACTGTTTTAGAACGAGTATTTACACCATAAGCTTGATAACCAGCAAATAGCTCATCTGCCCCTTCCCCGCTTAACGCAACTCGTACGTCACGACTTGCTAATTCAGTTAGAAAATAAAGTGGAACACATGACGGATTTGAATCCGGTTCATCTAAATGATATTGAATTAATGGGAAATATTCAAAAGCTTCTTCCCCAGTGACAACTCGAGAAACATTTTTTAAATCAATTAAATCAGTTAATTTTTTAGCTTCAACTGATTCATTATAGGTTTTGTCACCAAAGCCAATTGAATACGAATGTTCAGGTCTTAAAACGGCTGTTACATAACTTGAGTCAACACCTGAAGATAAGAAAGATCCGACTTCTACATCAGCAATTCGATGTGCCTCAACTGATTCGACGACGGTTTTATCGATTAAGTCAATTGTTTCTTCAAGGTTCATATTGCTTTCACCTTCAGAGACATCCCAGTATTCTTGAATATCTAATTTACCATCTTTGTAAGTAAAATAATGACCTTCTTTAATGCGATAAACATTTTTGAAGAAAGTTTCATCTAAGGCAGAGTATTGGAAAGTTAAATATGGTTTTAAGGCTTCTTCATTTAATTCTTTCACAAAATTTGGATGCTTCAAAAAGCTTTTAATTTCTGACCCGTACATGAAAGTACCATTCATTTCTGTATAATAAAGCGGCTTAATACCAAAATGATCTCTTGCACCAAATAATTCTTGTTTTTCAGTATCCCAGATGACAAAAGCAAACATCCCGCGGATAATTTGTAATAGATCTACACCATATTCTTCATATCCATGTAACAACACTTCTGTATCGCTATGGGTTGTAAAAATGTGCCCTTTTTTTATTAAGTCTTCACGAATACTTTGGTAATTATATATTTCACCATTAAAAGTAATGATTTTTGTTTTATCTTCATTATAGATTGGTTGAGTTCCACCTTCTAAGTCAATAATACTTAGTCGTCTGAAACCTAGCGCCACGCCTTTATCAATAAATTGTCCAGAGCTATTAGGGCCTCGATGAACAATCGTATCCATCATTGCTTTGATGTTTTTTTCTTTATCCGTAACTGCGCTGCGGTCTACAAAGCCGACAATCCCACACATATCTTAAAACCCTCTTCCAATTTTTTTTCACAGTACTTAAAATACACTATTTGGATCACAAATGAAATACTTTTGTGTCAACTCAGGTATTATACCATAGGAGTTTTAAACTTTTTAAAAGGTTTGACTAAAATAAATGACAAAAGCAGCGGACTTATCATCCACTGCTTTCCTCTTATTGAGTCATTGCTAAATCAACTAAATATTGATACGTACCAAAGAACTCAATTAATGATTTATTTGTGTAACCAGAATTGATTTTAAGCGTTGCAGCATCCTCTTCTACTTGTTGCTTAATGGTTACAGTCTGTTCGTTTTCTAGAGCAACTAGGTATTCATCCTCAGCTAATTTTTGGAAATCGTGTCTTTCGTTATTCATAGCAGTTATAAAAATATCATCCAATACTTCTTCTGAAATAGTATGAGGTAACTGGTAGTCTAAGTTTAACGGTTTGCTATTGTCTAACAAATTATCTTCAATTTCAAAGCCTAATTGTTTCATGTTTGCTAAGACTGTATTGATTTCAAAGCTGAAGAACGAAATTTGACCACTTGTAAAAATATGATGACTAAAGCAGCCTGTTAAGATTTCCAAAACGGCCTCGTCAGAAACGATCACTTTTTGATTACCAGGGAAAACATCCATCAGTGGAATGTATTGATTCAATAAACGATCATCACTTCTTGGTAAAATTAGTTCAAATGAAATCATTTCATTATCGATCAATTGATAGCTTAACTCAAAATGCTTGGTTTCCCAAACAGAATATTGATGATCAGACAAACGCAAATCATGTTTTTCTAACGGTTTTAACAATTCATACGTGAAATATTCCAACAATGCATCTTCAGCAATTGCAGAAATTGGTAAGGTTTTAATAATGAAAACTTGATTGAAGAAGCTCATTAGTTCGTTGAAATCTGATTCCATCAATTGTTTGCGGAATTTTAAATCAGCTAATTCTCTTTCAGCTTCATCAATTAAGCTCAGCAGATCTCCATAAGTCGTTTGTCTAAGATCTTGATAGGTTGGCAATGAATATGTCTGCTCTTTTGGAATTTCTTCTAATTCAGTTGTTTCTTCCTCTTCAATTAACTCAAGATCTTCATTAATTTCGGCTAGTTCTTCTGGTTCTTCTATTTCGTTCACTTCTTCGGCTTCAATTACTTCCTCAGACAGTGTTTCAGTAACGTTTGCTTCATCTAATTCAGGTGTCTCTAGTGCGTCAGCTTCAGCATTTTTTTGCTCAAAATCAGCTTCTCGTTCTTCAGCCGCTTGTAAAACATCAACTGGAATGGTCACACGATCTTCTTCAACTAGTGAATCATAAATTTTATTGAATCTATTTTTTTCTTCGCTCATTCTATTCGCCTCCAATCTTCAAAAAGTTTTGATTGAATGTTTGGAGCTGTTCTTCCATGTTTTTGACATCATTAAAATATTTTTTGATTAGACGTAACTCTTTGATGGCAATCGCTTGTTCCAGCATTAGAGCTTTAATTTGCTGATTTAATTCGTTGGTTGGATTGACCGAATGGTTTTCATTGGTCAAATATGGCTGCCATTTTTTTATTTCCGCTTGCAGGTCGTCATATTTATCATCTAAATCAAGTAAATCCTCTTCGATCTTTTTGCGATTACGGAAGGTTTTACTGGCTTCCAGCTCTTCTTTTTCATCATTAATTTGATCAATTAAATTCTCTAATTTTTTTATTTCAGTCGTTGCAAGAATTTTTTTAGCTTCAAAATCATCTTCTTTATTTTGGAGACGTTTGATTTCATTCTCATAAAAACCAGTTTCAACTTGTTCCCACTGCTGTTTAATTTCAGGTAAAACAGTAATTTCTGGTTGCGTCGCATCAATTTCAATGACTGTTCGGTCATGGTAGTAGGAGCTGATTTGGTAATCCATTAGGACTGGTGATACTTTTTTTCGTAGAATCATAAAAGGAAAAGTCTTAATGAATTCACGATCAATTTTACTGGTCAAGAAATTGTCAATTTCATGGTTTGCATTACTTGATTGTTGGATTGATACAGGTAACTCTTGCCAATAGATTTGATACACAGCACCCATGTCTTCTTCATCCATCGCTTTTTCTAGTCGTTGAATTTTCGACATTAATCCGCCTAAAACATCTGAAGCTGATTCCTTTACGGTATCAAAAGAACTGTCGGGTTGTAAATTATCATTTTGAGTCAATGTTGACCCTCCTAACTTCTTCATTTGTTTAATAGTATCATTTTTTCAGCGAATTGGTTATTGAAAACGCCAATAATTTTGATTAATTTGTTAAGTTAGTAAAGAAATTCTTAATCGTATTCCATAAATTAGTGAAAAATCCTTGATTATCTTCAATTGTACCCTTTAATTGATCACCAAAACTACCTAATTTATCAGTGATTTTATTAAGATTATCTTTGAAATCACTACTGATTTTATCCAACTGCGCAATTGATTCTGCGTCTAGCACACCATCAGTGGTTTGATATCTTTCCGCTAATGAAACAAGTTTATCAATGTCAGCTTGTGATATATATTGGGTTAAATTATTATTTTGAATAGCATTATTTACAATTGTAGTAATTTGAGTAGTCGAAGCATTCGACCCATTTTGCTCTTTTAAATCAGCTAATTCTTGTTTAATTTCAACTAATGTTTGATTTAATTGAGATTTGTATGCTTCATCAGCTTGTTCTTGTTCACTACTTGATAAAGTAGAGTCATTTGAACTATTGGCACTATCGATAATATTTTGTGAAACATCAGAAGTTGTATCTAATTCATCTTGTGCAAGTTGTGCTCGATTAGTATCAATGGTCTCACCATTTGCTTCAAAAGCTTTATAAACACCTGTCAAAGCACTTTCTCCGGTTACTTTCACAACACTAGCAACTTTGACTGAAGCATCAGTAATCCCAGCGGTTACAAGCGGATTTTTATATTGATCTGCTGAAATTTGAGTAATGTTTGCTGGTGTTAAGATATCAACCGTAATCCCTGAGCCACTATCGGTACGATTTACGACAACAGAGCTGAGCATCACGCTATCATCTCCACTACCAGAGCCTAAATACTTAATTAAATCAGCACCAGTTGCTGTTTGTTGATTCACTTCACTTGAGGTAATGCCTAACACATTCATTGTTTCTGTTAGTTGACTATTGCTGAGGCCAGCACCTGCTACAAAAGTTGGTTTACCCCAGCGTTCATCAATAACCGTGCCATTATTTGTAGTAGAAGCTTCTACTTTTTGATTAGTGGCAATAATACCTGCTCCTAAGGACATAGTTAAACTTGCTAAAAGAATATATTTATGAAATTTCAATTTATGTTTCCTCCTAAATATTGATAATTCTATTTTACATGAAGCCAATTACCTGTATAGCTAGATCGACTTTCTTTAAGTAATTATTTAGCAAGATTAGGTTTATTTAAGAAAATTTTCAAACTAAAGTCGGATGTTTTTTCTTTAAAAATAAAAAAACCATTTTAGCTTCTGTTTCCTCACTAAAATGGTCTCATATTTATTTTTCCTTTGTAAGAAAGTGAATGACACCTTCATCGTCACGGGTTAAAAATGTCGTTTCTTTTAAATAGGAAAATTGCAATTCTTGAATGGTCTTGTCAGTAATCATTTTTTCATATCCTGCAAAAATTTCCCGAATATATTTTTTATAAGTTTGTTTTTTTCTCTGTCTCTTGTTCATCTTGCACCATCCTTCAGATGTTATAGTATCAATCTTAACGCTTATGCTCAAGTATTATTGATAATTTTCTGAAAGATAGGTTAATAAATCTCCTGATCTACCTACTGCACTATCCCCATCTTGAGCATTCTCCAAGAAATTCAAAACAGAGTACGCTTGATTACTGGTATCGAAAGCGTATAAGAAACTATTTTCTTGTCCTTTTGTATCTTGTTCGGTTTTAATTTCAGCAGTCCCTGTCTTAGCGGCAATTGGTAAACCTAAGCTATTCAATATATACGCTGTTCCATTAGGATCAGTCACAACAGCCTGCATATCAGTTGTAACTGTTGTTGCCGAACTTTCTTTAATAGCAGCTTTTTTAGTCTTTGTCTCTTTTGAAGCTAATAGTTTTGGATATACAAGTGTTCCCTTATTAGGAAGTACAGAATAAGTTGTGATTTGTTGAATTGGGTTTAATAACAATTGTCCTTGTCCATATCCAGTATCTGCTAATAAAATGTCTGAAGAAAATGTACCGTCATTAGAAATTTGTGCTGGATTCATAGAAATAGGCAAATCTAATTTTTCGCCAAAAATAAATTTATCCAAACCTGCTAAAAAGGTTTTGCTACCCATTTTTAATGTTTGTTGGGCCATATAAATATTATCTGAATAAACCAATGCCGTCTCTAAATCAACTGGTGAAACTTCACTAACTCTGGTAATTTGATAACCGCCCCAAGTACTATCTCCTTGCCATTTTAAACCATCAATCGCTATTTCTTCACTGGGATTCAGTGTACCCGCATCTAAACCGATTGAAGCAGTAATTGTTTTAAAGGTTGAACCTGGCGCATAACCAGTTGAAAATCGGTTTGAAAATGGTAAGTTGGCATCGTTATTATAGGCATCATAATCAGTTTGGCTGATCCCATTTGTCATTAAGTTGGGATCGAAACTCGGTGAGCTAGCTAGAACTAACAATTCACCTGACTTTGGTGCCATTGCGACACTTGATCCAGGTTGCCCACCTAATGATTGATAGGCTACTTGCTGTGCCTGACTGTCAATTGTTAATTTAATATTTTTCCCATCTTTTTTATTCACCTTTTGTAAAACTTTTTTCTGATCACCGTTTTTATCGTTAATTACTAAAGTACCACCATCAGTTCCTCGCAATTGTTTATCATAGGATAGTTCTAAACCGGCACGGCCAATCACAGAACCTGATACCAAAGCATTATTTTTTTCGATATCTTCTGCTGTTGCTTTACCCACGTAACCAGTTAATTGTGCTGCAGCCTCACCTAGTGGATAATTTCGCCCCGTTGCCTCCTGATAATCCAATTCTTCTGGTAAATCTTCAGGAAGGCTGTTAACAGTTGCCAATGGGACGAAAGAATCATCCTCTACCCAACCTTGATCCAATGCAGTATTGATTTCATCCGTGGTCAAACCAGTATAGGTAGCAATTTCTTCAATGGCTGTATTTTTCCCACTGCCTGAACCTAATTTAACCGGGGTCACACCTAATCTGTATACTGTTCCATTGGCAGCAATTGGAGCATCATTACGATCTAAAATCTCACCACGAACAGCCGGATCATTTTGGTAACTGACGGTATCTTTACCTGACATCGTCGGAAAAATTAGATCTGGTTTCCAATTGATTTTTTTATTTTGATCAGAAAAAGTACCACTGTAATTATTCTTTAGACTTCCTAATCCAGTACTAAAACTTAATTCATAGGAAAAGTCGTCACCTTTGATTTTTATGTCTGAAATTTTTACATTGTTTGCACCAATTCCTGTAAAAACAGCTTGGTATTTTTCATTCACTGCTTTTTTCGAATAGTTTTTCTGCGTTTTAGCATCGATTGTAATGTAATTAGAAAGCTGGTCGTAATTTTGGTTTTTTAATGCCTTAGTAAAGGCAGTGATGGTCTCTTCACCAGTCTTTTTTGCCGTTCTAGCTTGGAAAGTAGTATAACCTAGAAAGCCAGCAGCACCGATAGCGATGGCAGCCAATCCTATTATCATGATTTTTTTATTGTTTTTTTCATTTTTTTTCATTTTTAAATTCCTTCCTAGCAAATACTCACATCTTTCATTATACTAAAAGAAAGGAAGTGAAGGAATGCATTATTGCTATTTATTTATGGGACCTAGTGGCTCAGGAAAAACTACTTTAGCCGAAAAAAGTTTTTCCTCTCAACAAAAGATCGTGTCTTATACCACCAGAATACCACGTTCTTCCGAAAAAGATGGTTTAGATTATCATTTTGTTTCAAAAAAACAGTTCAAGCAGATGGTTATTGACGACCAATTTGCCGAATTTGATGTTTATGATGAAAACTATTATGGTATTGCCTTAACCAGCATAAAAAAAGCCCTGGAGATTTCAGATTGCTATGATCCGATTACTCCATTAGGCTTTTTAAATCTATATAAAAATTTTGGTCAACAAATGGTTCCAGTCTGGATCCATATTTCCAAAGAAACTTTAGCTCAACGCTTAGCTCATCGAGCAAGTCCAGCTGAAATTAAAAGAAGAATTGCTTTATATGAAAAAGATTTGGCTTATTTACCTGAACTTAAAAAAATCGAAACATTAATTGAAATTGACGGCGAACAATCCGTTGCTGACATGGTGGCACAATTTAGAAAAGCTTTAAATTAATTGAAAAGCTTTTCTTTCACCATTGATAAAATCAAATTCAATCATGCCTTGATAAGTAAAACCAACTTTATCAATTAAATGAAGCATTGGTCCGTTTGTAGGATAAGTATCAATTCGAATATCTTGATAGCCCAATGATTGGGCTTTTTTTATTGCTTCTTCTAATAATTTTTGCCCTAAACCCAGGCCTCGATAATTTGAACTAACTGCAACACGATGGATAGCAATATAAGTATCAGTGCCCAGGTCTTTCCAAGCACCATCAATTGCTTCATAGGCCGAATCTTTTTCAGCTATTAAGGCGCACAGACCTACGGCTTCATGATTCAAAGAGAGTACATAACTAACATCATTTTTTATATCATTTTGAATTGTTTCTTCAGTAGGTGCTTGATTATTTTGCCATTGTGGTGAACCTTGCTCTTTTAAATATGCTGTTGCATCTTGAATCAATAACATAATTGCCGGAACATCCGTTGGAACAGTCTTACGAAATAGTATTTCATCGGATTTTTTTTGTCCTTGTTCTGCCTCCACCATCATAATTTCGTCAGCAGCTTCTTGACCTAAAATGTTTCCCAGCGCTTCTCCCATTTGTTTTGCCTGTCTTAAAATAAAATCTTCATCCTTGTATCCCATATTTTTTCCATCCCTTCAAATAATGGTTTCCTTCATTTAAATAGGCACCTAATAACTCCAAATGATGCGCTAAGGACCATTTTTTTATTGTTCCCAATCCTGGAAACTTTTTAGTTTTTAAATAATTAATTAATTCGGTCATACCTAAAGTCAGCAGTAACTGATCTTGATTTCGATCATACCATTCCAACATTTTTTCAGCAGCTTCAAAAAATTTTAAAGCTTGATCTTTGGTACTATCATTAGTATCAGAGACAAAATGCTTCACCCGTAAATTTAAATAGGCATCAAAATAAGTAATATGAATGGCGATTGCTCGACTTGGTCCGCCCTTATCAAAATATCTACTGCTTTCAATCGTATAATCACTGAAGCCAGCAAACCCATCCGTCTGATAATACAGATGTTGATCGCTAAAGAAATCATCGTCATGATTTCCATAGGTTTCAATTTTTTTTCTAGCAATAAAGGCATCATCTAAAATAATTTTTTTCTGAAAAGGCAAGATCCGAAACCGTCCTTGATTCGGCAATAATGCGAACTGATTAGAATTCAACAGATTTTGATCTCGAGTAGATTGTTCATTGAAAATCGCTAAGCTTGTTTGATCTAGTTTTTGATTAGTTATAATTTCTGCTGAGTAAATGCTGGTATCTGCTTTTAATTGCCACGGATGTTGCTTTGCTTCAAAAAATTTAAAACGGCCAACTTGCGGGTTTTCAATGATATATAATTGTAGTTTTTCCTTTTGAAATAATTCGATAGTTTTTTTTAAGGTGGCAGAGTCTCTAACTGGTTCGATAATTGGAATAATTTTTTTAGACCAGCGTTGTTCTTTAACTAAAGTAGACAACGCTAACAGGTCAAACTGTTTTCCCCTGAAATAAGGGTAGTACATTTTTCTCACTCCAATCTTTCTGTTGGACGTCGTTTAACTTTTCTCTGGCTTTTTAAAAATTGATAATCTTGTTCTAGAGCCGTCAGTTCTTCTTCTAAACTTTTAATACGCGCGTTTTCAACATCTGAAAAAAAGCGATCGTGGAAGTTTTCTGAGTGTAAATGATCCTTTTCTTGTCCACGCTTTTTCAACTCTTTATATAAAGCTTCAGTTGGGAAAAAACTGGTTCCATAAGACATTTGTTTCGCTTTGCGAACTTCCCGAAATAATGAAAACATAAAACGTTCTAGCAATAAATCTTCTGGCACTTTTAAAGACTGCTTTTGTGGTTTTTTGGCTAAGATAAAAGTACCCGGAGCCATCTGTTCCTCTTGAAATTGATCATAGCGACGATAAACCAACACGCCAATCTCTGCAGGAATTAACCCTTGAACTTTTTCATAAAGCTCAGTTGGTAAGACAAAATAATTATAATCTCCTACGAAAGAAAGCTTTGCAGCTGACATAAAGTCCGCTTTACTTACCTTTAATTCATAGCAACGCCATTCCATTTTGTTTTCTTTAAAAAAACAAGCTAAAGTGTCTACAATACCATGTTCTTCCGGCATGGTAACTTCTTCTACGACAATCCCACCTAATTCCATACAATAAAAATAAAGTGATTTTTCCATTTCTAATGTTAAGTCTGTTTTCATTTTTTCTCCTGATACGTATTTGTTTTAAAACCTTAGCATAAAATCGATAAAAAAAACAGAGGTTCCCCTCTGTTTTAAATAAGATATTCTAAATCCGATGCTGGTGTGGGATAGCCAAAAATAAAATTACTAACTTCTTCTTTAGAAATTTTATTTTCTAGCACAAAATAAAGATCATTGATAACTTCATCTGCCAAAGACGACAATAGACTGATTTTTACAATCTTATCAGAGGAATCATAAACAACCTTTGCTTTCGCACCCTTTTCATTTATTCGGCGATAAGTGTACCAGTCACTTAAATCAATTGTTTGGCTATGGTATTCATTAGCATTATCCATTAACTCTTTTTGACTTAAACCAATTGTTGCCAAGCGTTTATCACCGAATACAATGGTTGGAATCAAAGGATAGTTAATTGGTTTTTGATTGCCATTCATGGCAGATACAGCATAATTTGCTTCAAAACCAGAAACTGGTGTTAATTTAGGTTGTTTTTTGGCAATGACGTCACCAACCGCATAAATATGAGGAAGATTCGTTTGTAAATATTGATTCACAACTATTCCTTGTTTTGTATATTGTAAACCAATTTTATCTAAGTTTAACGCTTCGATATTCGGAATTCGACCAGTTGCACCAAAAACTACATCAGTGACCATCTCAAAATCTTCGCCCGATAATTTGAAATGTGGATTGATACTTTCGATTTTCTTAATATCAACATTAAAATGAAACTGAATGCCTTCTTCAGTCAAATGTTGTACTAAATCAGCGACTAAATCAGGATCAAATTCTTTTAACGGTTGATCATTGTGATGAATGATATGAACTTCACTACCAGCTGCATTCGCAATTGTTGCTAATTCAATCGCAATGTAACCAGCACCTAGGAAAACCATTTTCTCTGGTAAATGACTCATTTCTAGAAAGTCACGACTTGATTGCAAATAATCTTGTCCTTCTACTGAAAGCAAACGAGAACGTTGTCCGGTAGCTATTAAAAATTGTTCAGCTGTTAAGATCTCTCCACCGACCATTAATTCATGAGGTCCAGAAAACTCTGCCTGACCCTCAAAATAATCAATGCCAGCATCAGCAAAACCAGCTACTGTGTTTTTGGGAACAAAGTCTGTATAGTCTTTTTTGTGTTGCATTAGATCTTCCCAATTAATTGTTGGAACTGTTTCTAAACCTTTTTCGATTAGATTTTTTACTTTATATTTTGCTTCAACAGCGCTCATTAAGATTTTTTTTGGGTCGCAACCATAGTTAGGACAAGTCCCGCCCCATAATTCTGATTCAATGACAGCAACTTTCTTACCACTTTCCTGAAGACCATAGGCTGCTGCACCACCTGCTGGACCGCTACCGATAACTATTGCATCATATTTCATTTTTTATCCTCCCGACTTAAATAGCAAAACATTGATTGTCTAGTAATTTTACCAAAAGAACCGGTTTTTAAGCGAATAAAAAGCAAGTCTTGTTTCGCTAAAACTTCGTAAGCTTCATTAAGAGTCGTATCTAATGAATAAATGGTTTGATTTTCTGGTACAGTTGTTTGTTCATAATTATCAGTACTTACCAAGTCTGCTAATGTTTTTACATTATTTTCATCTTGAGTTTCGTCAAAAAATTCTAAAACAAACTCATCGGCTGGGTTATTTTGAATTTCTTCAGGTGTCGCGCATTGAATCACTTTTCCATCTCTCATCACAGCGATACGATCACCTAACTTCATGGCTTCCTTCATATTGTGGGTCACAAAGACAATCGTGTTATTCAGCTTTTCATGCAATTCCAAGACCAAATCCTGTAAACTATTTCTAGAAATCGGATCTAGGGCACTGAATGGTTCATCCATTAAAATCAAGTCTGGTTCAGCCGCCAAGGCGCGAATAATCCCAATTCGCTGACCTTGTCCACCAGATAATTCTGCTGGCATACGATCACGATAAGTCTCTGGATCTAAATCTACCTCAGACATTAACTCGTTGACTCTGCGACTACGGGCATCCTTGGTCCAGCCTAGCATTTCAGGAATTACTTCGATATTTTCTTTTACAGTCATAGTTGGAAATAACGCAATTTGTTGTAAAACATAACCAATTTGAAAACGTAGTTTTTGAATGTTATATTCTTTAATTCGCTTGTTTTTGAAATATACATCACCATCGGTTGGTTCAACCAAACCATTAATCATTTTTAACGAAGTGGTTTTTCCGCTACCAGAAGGGCCGACTAAAACAAATATTTCTCCTTGATTGATTTTCAAATTAATATCATTTAAGACTTTTCCCTCATCAAACTGTTTGCTAACATCTTTAAATTCAATCATTGTTTCCATCTACTTGTCCCCCTTAATGATTTTTTCTTTAACTAAAAAGTCATGAGCGACATCTGCTGGATCTTTTTTCTCAACATTCACTTGATAGTTCATATCCACCATCTGATCTTCAGTAATTTTTCCTGCTAACTTATTCAAGGCTTTAACAACTTCAGGATGATCTTTGGCAAAGCTTTCTTTCAATAATGCAGCTCCTTGATAATAAGGGAATAAATGTTGGTCATCCTCTAAAGGAACCAAATCATATTGTTTAATCTCACTATCGGTTGAATAAGCATCAACTATATCAACATCACCATTATTAATTGCTTGATAACGTAAGGCCGGTTCCATGCTTTGCACTGAGTTAAAGTTTACATTGTATTTTTCTTGAATCCCTCGATAACCATCTTGCCGATCGATAAACTCTAAGGTAAAACCTGCTTTTAAAGTACCTTCATAATTTCTCAAATCAGAAATTGTTTTAATTCCTAATTCATCTGCTTGAGATTTACGCATCGCTAAAGCATAAGTATTTTGATAAGCCATCGGTTTTAATAATTCCATCTTAAATTGGTTCTGCAACAATTTATTGGCTTCTTGATACGTGCCATTTTCATCTAAGTCAGTTGGACTATTTTCTGGTACTTTAACCAAACTTTCCAAGACGGTACCAGTAAATTCAGGATAAATATCGATTTGATTATTTTCTAATGCACTGAATAAAAAACTAGTCTTGCCAAAGTTAGTCTTCAATTCGACATTTACATCTGAATCATTATCTTCAATCACATCTTTATACATGTTAATTAAAATATCTGGTTCTGAGCCAAGTTTCCCAGCAATTGTGATGGTTTCTTGACTGCTACCGGTATTTTGAGCAACAAAAATACCACCAATCCCCAAAATAAGAATCACAAATGTAATCAAGCTGGTTTTCATTGAACGGTTTTGTAAGAAACGGATCAGTCCGCTAAAGATAATCGCTAATAAAGCAGCGCTCACTGCACCAATCAAAGTTAGTGTTGGATCGTTACGGTCAATTCCAAGCAAAATAAATGTCCCTAAACCACCAGCCCCGATTAACGCTGCCAGTGTTGCTGTTCCAATAATTAAAACCAAAGCAGTACGAATACCAGAAATGATAACTGGCATAGCAATCGGTAATTCTACCTTAAATAATTTTCGCATACGACTCATTCCAAAAGCATCCGCTGCTTCTTCTAAGGAAGGATCAATTTCTGACAAGCCAATATAAGTATTTTGAAAAATTGGTAATAGAGCATAAACCACCAGAGCAATCAATGCTGGAACAGTTCCTATTCCTACAAAAGGAATCAATAATCCCAACAAAGCTAATGACGGAATCGTCTGTAAAATACTGGTAATTTGTAATGCTACTTCTGCAATTTTTTTATGTTGACTTAATAAAATTGCCAATGGAATTGCGATAATAATAGCAATCATCAAGGCACTTAATGATATTGCCAAGTGTTCAAAAATCGCGCTTAGTAGTTCCCCTTTTCGTTCGCTAAACGTTTGTATCAATTCATTCATTTATAATAATCCTCTCACTTCTGATTTCATTTCAGTATAACCGAAGTTTTTTTTAGCACAAAGAATTTAACTTTTTGACTATTCAAAGTATACTTAGAAAAATGGAGGAATTAATATGACTGAAAAAGAGCTTACTTTTGAAAAAAACCATAAAATTTACAAATATTCCCACTCTCATTACTACAATTGGTACAAAGCTTTAACCCTGAATTTGCTTGAGAGTGAAAACTTTACTGCTTTTTTTGTAAAATTAAAAACCCACGATAAAGTCGCAGTTGAAACAGTTAAAAATGACTTGCTTAAAATGAGTCAGCTCAGTTTTACTGAACAATTAGATGATCTTGATACTTTTATTTTGTTGACTTTCGCTTGGGCACAAGGCTTTAATACTGAGCAACTATCTTCTACCCAAAGGCTGCATCATTTCTTAACAAACTACACTATTCAAAAAAACGATTTAATTGGTATTAATCAAATGAATGCTGATTTAAATCAAGCTTTGCTGCAGCATTTCCCTAAAGTCAGACAACAAGATTTAAAACTTATTTATCGACTATTATCTTTACAAAACAGTTCAGACCCTGAAATTGCCAGTGAACTAACCAAACTTAATCAAAGAGCCGCAGACCGCACCAGGAAACTACTTTCTTTAATCTAACTTTCAGCTTTTTTTGATCTAAACAAATTTTGATTGGTTAAATTTTGATTGGTTAAATTTTGATACAAAAAAACTCTCACCCATATTTCTTTGAGTGAGAGTTGCTTTTTTTTAATAAAAATATTAACGAATTCCTAGAGCAATTCGTGCATAACGAGACATTTTGTCAGTGGTCCAGGCTGGATACCAAACAAGTTTTACTTCCACATTAGATACTTCAGGAATCTCATGTAAAGCTGCTTGAATTGAGTCTGTTAAAATATCTGCCAACGGACAACCCATCGTAGTTAAAGTCATTTTAATTACGGTGTTTCCGTCTTGTGCAAAGTCAACATCATAAATTAAACCAAGATTCACAATATCAATACCTAATTCTGGATCGATGACAGATTCTAAAGCTGTCAAGATTCGTTCTTTAATCTCTTCCATTTCTTCAGCTGTGCGATACTCTTTGTTTTCTTCCATGTTATGTCCACTCCCTTTCGAAGTTTCGTTATTATTTTACTTCATATAAAGTGTTTTGTAAATGAGAATTAAAGCAATTCTTTCTCAATTAGCACTTACTTATTAGATTTTGCTTGTTTTTGTTGTTCTTGGCTCCAGAAGCTACCAACGACTGATTCGGTGGCAACGATATTTGTAAATGATTTTGGATCAACTTCAGCAACAATTTGTTTTAAAGCGTAAAGCTCGTAACGAGTCACAACAATCATGATTACATCAAGGGGTGTGTCACTGAATCCACCTTTAGCAGTCATGGCGCTCATTCCCCGTACCAAATTTTCACTTAAAGCCATTCGCATTTCTTTGCCATGAGCAGTAGAAATGAAAGCAGTCATTTTTTGATGGCTAGTATGGATAGCATCTACGACTGTACTCATAGTAAAAATAGTAATAATTGTATATAAAGCACTTTCCCAATTAAAGAAGAAACCGGCAACTACTACGATGACACCATTTAAAGCCATCATATAATTCCCAACGGTTCGCCCTGTAGTTTTTGATAAAAGCAATGAAACAATATCTAAACCACCAGTTGTAAAGCCAAGTTTCAATGAAAAGCCAGCCCCTACTCCGAGTAGTACGCCACCAGTAATCGCATTCATAAGTACGTTATGAGTAATTTCACCGACAGGAACCAACGTCGTAAAAACCGACATAGAAATAACATTTGCGAAACTCAAAATCATGGCAGATTTTCCAAGCTTAATAAAACCTAAGATAAAAACTGGAACATTCAGTAGAAAAATTAAAATCCCTGTATCAACTGAAACGCCAAATATTTGTTGGAAAAAGGCGCCAATAATCTGAGCAATCCCTGTCATTCCAGCAGAAAAAACATTTGCCGGAATCAAAAAATAATTCAAACCAACTGCGCCAGACAAACCAGTTAATAAGATTACAACCACCTTTTTAGTCAAATCATTCGTGGTGTAATTAATCACTTTTTGCAAAACAATCCCTCCTATGTATATTATCCATTATTTATTTAATCTATTATTCAATAAAATAGCAATATTTTTTAAGACTTATGGGAGAAAGATTATGGCTTTCTTATCGTTTTTTGATAAACTAAAGAAAAAGGAGGGAAATTATGGCGAAAGATGCAAGTTTTGACATTGTTTCAGAGGTAAACAAAGAAGAAGTCAAAAACGGGATTCAAATTGCTTTAAAAGAATTGAATAATCGTTTTGACTTCAAGGGTGATAATTTTGATATTCAGTTAGAAGGAAATCAACTGGTTGTTAGCGGTCCGGATGATTACAAGATTGAACAAATTAAAGATGTATTATTTAGCAAATTAATTAAACGCGGTGTTCCTTTAAAGAACCTTCATTTTGGTCAATCAGAGCATGCTCTTGGCAGTACGGCTCGACAAAAAGCTGATTTAATTAGTGGCATTGACCGTGATGTGGCCAAAAAAATTAATACAGCCATCAAAAATAGTAAGATTAAAGTTAAGTCTCAAGTGCAAGAAGACCAATTACGGGTAACCGGCAAAAATCGTGATGACTTGCAACAAGTTATTGCATTAGTAAAAGATTTAGATTTACCAATTGATGTGCAATTTACTAATTATCGCTAGCTGATGTATCAGCTAGCTTTTTTTGCCAAAATTTCTCTACTTCTATAGATATTTCCGTTGTTCGATGAATAATCTTGCGGTCATACCAGCTTGGTGGTAATAACTTTTGGTAGCTAGCTTGATTGAAACGCTGGTCTAATAATAAAATAACTCCACGGTCATTCATTTGTCTAATTACCCGACCCGCTGCTTGAATAACTTTATTGATTCCCGGTAGTTGATAAGCATAACTAAATCCTTGATTGTTTTTCTCATCAAAATAATCTTTTATCAAATTTTGCTCATGGTTAATCTGAGGCAATCCTACTCCAACAACAACAACGCCGATGAGTTTATCACCAGTTAAATCAATTCCTTCTGAAAATATTCCTCCTAAAACAGCAAAAGCAACCAGGGTCTCTTTATTATTCCCATCAAAGTTTGCTAAAAACTGTTCCCGCTCTGATTCGCTCATCTGACTTGCTTGAATTAAGGAGTTATATTCTGGGAATGTTCGTTTAAACTCCTCAGCCACTTCATCTAAATATTGAAATGACGGGAAAAAGACCAAATAGTTACCTTTTTTTACTTTTACTAATGCCTCGATCGATTTTACAACTTCTGGCAAACTTTGTTGTCTTTTCTGATAAGTTGTTTGGATATTGTTATGAACTAATAATAATCTATTTTCATTTGGGAATGGATTTGGCAATCGATAAGTTAAGCTTTCCGTATTTTCAGATAGCACTTCCTGATAATATGGTAAAGGAGAGAAACTAGCTGAAAATAAAACAGTACTTCCGACAAGATTCATTGATTGTTGTAAAAATAGAGACGGATCAATACAGTAGATTTTAACAATTAAATCATATTGCTTTTTCTCAACAGTAGTTTCATAGTGATCATCATAAAATTCACTTAGTCGTGTAAAGCGTAAAATATCAAAATATAGATTCAACATTTTCTCTTGATTATCATCTTCTGGATGCTCAGCGAGCCATTCCTTCATTAGGTCTTGTAATGAGTATAAACGATTGACTAAACTTTCAGCGGCGGCTTTTTGATGATGGTAATTTGTGTTCTTTTCTTCGAGAACTTTATGAATTAGTTCAAACTCATTGTCTACTTGATTGAATGCTTTACGTAGTTTTCTAAAGGATTTTTTTGTAGCTTGACCCACTGTATAGATTTTTTCTCTAGAAATTTCAGCAGAATACATTTCCTTGGAACGGTTTACCAAGTTATGGGCTTCATCAACCAGTACAATATTGTTTGGGTTTTCTTCTTCGAAAAATCGTTGCAAATGAACAACTGGATCAAATAAATAATTGTAATCACCAATGACCACGTCACAAAATAAACTAACATCTAAAGATAGTTCAAAGGGACATAATTGATGTTTTTTTGCATATTGCTCAATTACTGGTCGCGTAAACTGATCTTCTTCTTGCAACATATCCCATAATCCATCGTTGACGCGATCATAGTATCCAGCGGCAAATGGGCAGTGCTCGGGCGTACAGTTACGCTCTGATAAAAAACAAATTTTATCTTTTGCTGTCAATGTAACACTTTTTACCCGTCCATTTTTTTTCGCTAATTTATCAATTGTTTCCTCTGCAACTGTCCGTGTAATAGTCTTGGCAGTTAAGTAAAAAATTCTTTCTCCGACGCCTTCTCCCAACGCTTTAAAAGCGGGAAAAAGAGTCGAGAGTGTCTTGCCTGTACCTGTTGGCGCTTCAACAAATAGTTGCTGTTGATGATAGATTGTTTTATAGACCGCTGCAGCTAATTCTCTTTGACCAGTACGATATTGTGGAAAAGGAAAAGGCAATTCCTTTAATGATTGATTTCTGATTTGATGCCAATTAGTTTCAAAAACTAACCAACCTTCATAGCGACTCATTAAGTCTGAAAAGAAACTGACAAGCTCATCGAAAGAATATTTTCTAGTAGTAGTAGTTATTTTCTTTTCAATGGTTTGAAAATAACGAACTTGGACATTGATTTCTGACAGTTCTTGACTTTCAGCATATATATAAGCGTAAACCATGCCTTGATAAAAGAATAAATTTACTAATCCTTCAGTTAAATCTTCAAAGGGAGTTTCAGAAGTTTTTATTTCATCGATTGTTATGCCTGTTTCTGAGGTGATAATTCCATCGGCTCGACCTTCAACTTGAATGGTTTCATCAGCTAATGTCAATTGCTTTTTTAACCAAACCTCTTTTTCATAACCAGTACCAGCCTGCTTTTGTAGTGAGCGATGAATTTTAGCACCTTCTTGAGCAGTATGTTGACTATTTTTCCCTTCATCAATACTACCCGTACGCATTATAAACTCAACTAATTTTCGAACAGCAATCTTTTTAACTGTCATCCACTCACCTCTTTCACAAGTGCCACAATAAGCGAATTTCATTTATTCGTCAAGTTCATTTCTTCTTTAATTGTTCTAGTAATTTCTTAAACTGATCAATCTGAATACCCATTTTTTGATAGTTTTCCAAAATTGATACAACCTCCATCCACAAAAAACTTAAGTAGAAAGTATAAAGCAATGCTTGCCCTGCGTGAAAGGGAATAATTTTAGCTACAGGCCACAAAAATAAAAGTAACATTAAGCTAGCAATTTTTCTCAAAATACCATTGATTCCGACTTTTGATGAAATAGATTTAGTGATTCTTGCACTAATTATTCCTGTTAATAAATCTAAAACCATCGCAATTGAAATTAAAGATAAGATTTCTAATTCTTTCATTTCTTTCACCTCCCCTTATATCCTTTAACTTTAATAACGAAAGTTTTTAATGAAAAGTTCAATTGAACTAATGCTTTTTCTATTTTTTTAAATTTAAGGTATAATATAGTGGAATTGTTTGGAGGGAATCATATGCAGATTGAAGCAATAACTAATCAAGTTGCGGGAGAAAATACTTACTTTATTTATAATAAAGAAAATCTATTAATTATTGATCCAGGATCAGATGTGGAAAAAATTATTGACGCTATTCAGCGAATCAATCGAAAACCTGTGGCAATTTTGCTAACACACACTCATTATGATCATATTGTGGGCTTGGAATTGATTCGAAAAAAATATGAAATACCAGTTTATGTGAGTCCATTAGAACAAGAATGGTTAACTAATCCTCAGCACAATGGCTCTTTAAATAATCCTTTCGTGCCGGATATTTATGCCAAACCAGCGGAATTCGAATTTGAATTAAGGGATTATGAATTAGGCGGAATGACATTTTCGGTTGTGGCAACACCAGGTCATTCGATTGGCAGTTTAAGTTTTGTTTTTGAAGACTTTGTGGTTGTTGGGGACGCCTTATTTAAGGGAAGTATCGGGAGAACTGATTTATATAGTGGTGATTTAGGACAATTACTGGCAAGTATCACAGAAAATTTATTTAGTTTGCCACGAGAATTACCTGCTTATCCAGGCCATGGCGAAGCAACAACGATTGGTCATGAAATCGATACAAATCCGTTTTTTAATAATTAAAACTATTTTGGAGGTTTTTAAATGAAAGAGACAAATTTATATTTGGTACGTCACGGAAAGACAATGTTCAACACATTAGCAAGAGTTCAGGGATGGTGTGATACGCCTTTGACTAAACCGGGTCGTGAAGGAATTACTGCTGTTGGTTTAGGTTTAAGAGATACAGCGTTTGAAGAAGCTTATTCAAGTGATTCAGGTAGAGCAATTGAAACAGCTCGCTTAATTTTAAGAGAACATCCCCACCAAGATGTAATCCCATATAAAACAGATCCACGTGTACGGGAATGGTGTTTTGGCTCTTTAGAGGGCGGTTACGACGCAGAAATGTGGGGAGTTCTTCCACGCGTTCTGAATTTCAAAACTGAAGATGAATTATTCTCAACAGATGTCACTTTTGAAGAGATTGCTAATGCAATTGTTGGCGCAGATACTGCAAACTGGGCTGAACCGTATGAAGTTTTAAAAAATCGTGTATGGCAAGGTTTTGAAGATATGGCGAAGTATCGTGAAGAACGTGGCGGCGGAAATGTCTTAGTAGTCTCTCATGGATTAACAATTGCTTTTATGTTAAGTCTAATTGATGACAAGCAACCTGTTCGAGCGAACTTAGAAAATGGTAGTATCAATCGTCTACGTTATGAAGATGGAAAATTTTCAATTCGTTCAATTAATGATATCTCTTATCAGGAACGTGGTCGTTTAATTATGGCCGAAGAAAAATAAATATTTATGGACTGGGAAGAATAAAAAATCTCCCCAGTTTTTTTATTCTTAAAAAAAGCTTAGCCTTTTTAAGATAGTCAAATATTTTTCTAAAAGGTATACTAGTGATTGTTATGAATTTGAAGGGATGGATTTTTTAATGTTTGTTGCAAATATAATTAAAGCAATTATTTTAGGTATTATTGAAGGAATCACGGAATGGCTACCAATTTCTTCAACTGGACATTTAATTTTAGCTGATGAATTTATTAAGATGAATGTGTCATCGGCTTTTACCGAAATGTTCAACGTAGTGATTCAATTAGGTGCAATCCTTGCCGTTGTTCATCTTTTTTTCGCAAAGCTGAATCCTTTTTCAAGTACGAAAAACTCAGTTGAAAAACGTGATACTTGGACTCTTTGGACAAAAGTTATCATCGCTTGTTTCCCGGCTGCGATTATCGGCTTACCTTTAGATGATTGGTTAGATGCACATTTCCATAAATTTTTACCGGTTGCTATTATGTTGATTGTCTATGGTGTTGCCTTCATTGTTGTTGAAAAAAGAAATAAAACCAAAACTCCAAGATGGACAACTTTAAATGATTTTACTTATCAAGCGGCTCTTATTGTTGGTATGTTTCAAGTCTTGTCTTTAATCCCTGGGACTTCTCGCTCTGGAGCCACAATTTTAGGAGCTATTTTAATTGGCGCGTCTCGTTACGTTGCAACTGAGTTTTCTTTCTTCTTGGGAATTCCAGTAATGTTTGGTGCCAGTGGATTGAAAATTGTTAAATTTCTAGCTAACGGTAATTCGTTTGATGCTCAACAAATAATTATTCTATTAATCGGGATGATTACCGCGTATGTTGTCTCGATCATTGCCATTAAATTCTTATTGGATTATATTAAGAAAAATGATTTTACAGTTTTTGGCTGGTATCGGATTGTCTTAGGTATTATCTTAATTGCTTATTGGATTATTGCTATGTAATTATAATTATTATAAAAAGACTCTTGCGAGAGTCTTTTTATTTTGCTCTTTTCTAAATGATAATCACTTTCATTCTCAATTACGCGATTTAATTATCAATTAGTTTTTTTCTATGCTATCATGATTATGAAAGGAGGAATTGTGATGAGTAAAGAAGAAAGACAAGCTTTTCTCTCAACAATTTTCTGTTTGGGATTCTTGATTTTTGGTAGAGTGATAATGTATTTTAGCTTATCCTACGCACCGCTCCTATTTATTTTAGCTATTATTAGTGGCGGTTGGAAACAAACATACGAAGGCATAAAGGAATTAATCCAAGACAAAACATTAAACGTGGATTTATTAATGGCTTTAGCAGCAATCGGTGCATGTATTATTGGTAATTGGTTTGAAGGGGCGATGTTGACTTTCATCTTCTGTTTGAGTGGTGCTTTAGAAGAATATGCAACCAATAAAAGCACGAAAGAAATCACTGCTTTAATGAATTTAAGTCCAACAACTGCTTTAAAAGTTTTAGCGGATGGAACAAATCAAGAAATTGGGGTTGAAGATTTAAAAATTGCAGATACTGTCTTTGTACCAAAAGGCAGCAATATCCCAATTGACGGAATAGTTTTAGATCAAGCCAGTACAATTGATGAATCTAGCATCACAGGTGAATCTGTCCCAGTGGAAAAAAATGTTGGTGATGATATCTTTGGTGGGACGATTAATACAGGTAATGCTTTCAAAATGACGGTTACTAAAAGTGCGGAAGATACTTTATTTGCGCAAATCATTAAACTAGTTGAAAATGCGCAAAATGAGAAAGGCGAAACTGCCAGTTTTATCGATAAAATTGAAAATGTTTATGTCAAGATTGTATTGTTAGCTGTTCCACTATTTATTGCCTTTACTCACTTTGGCTTGAATTGGGCCTTTAATGAAAGCTTTTATCGCGGAATGGTTTTATTAGTTGTCGCCTCCCCTTGCGCTCTGGTAGCATCAGCAACACCGGCAACTTTAGCAGCTATTTCAAATGGTGCAAAGAAAGGTATTTTGTTTAAATCTGGTAAAGATCTTGAAAAATTAGCAGAGTTAAAGGCGATTGCCTTTGATAAAACTGGTACTTTAACTAGAGGAAAACCTCGTGTAACAAATTTCAAAGTATTCGATGCTGATCCTTTGATTCCAGCAATCTTATTTTCGATGGAGCATGCGTCTAGTCATCCTTTAGCCAATGCGATTACTCAGTTTTTCCATGAAGAAAATATGTTGGAATTAACCGTCGAAGAAAAAGCAGGTTTTGGACTAGAAAGTTTTTACCAACAACATCATTGGATTTTAGGTAAAACAGGAATGTCAACAACTCATGATGACTTAGCTGAAACTTGGCGATCTCAAGGAAAGACAGTTATTTTTCTGTCACGAGATGAAGAAGTAGTTGCTTTACTAGGACTACTAGACTTACCTAAAGCAAATGCTAGTGAAGTCATTCAGTACTTTAAAGATAATCAAGTTCATACAGCTATGTTTACAGGAGATAATGAAGGAGCTGCCCACACTGTTGCAAAATCAGTCGGAATTGACGAATACAGAGCCAATTGTTTACCGGCTGAAAAAACGAAATTAATTACTACAGAGAAAGAAAAATATGGTGTTAATGCTATGGTTGGCGACGGAATAAATGATGCACCGGCTTTAGCAACTGCAACAATTGGTGTGGCTATGGGCGAAGGTACTGATGTTGCGATGGATGTATCCGATATGGTGCTTATGAAAAATGATTTAAGTAAACTAAGTTATGCTCATCGTCTTGCTAAAAAGATGCGTCGCATTATTAAACAAAACATTGTATTTTCCTTATTAGTTATTGCCATTTTAATCGCTAGTAATTTTCTACAATTTCTAAATTTACCTTTAGGAGTTATTGGGCACGAAGGTAGTACAATTTTAGTCATTTTTAATGGGTTACGATTACTCATTCCTTTAAAAGAAGACTTGCTAAACAATCAGATGGATTGCAGTGATTGTCCATTGCAGCATTTAGAATAATAATTGTGTTAAGGAAAAAAACTTGTCACGAATTCATTGCATTGGATTGCGCCTTTATGTATAATGAGTAATGTTGAATTGTACGGACTTTCCGTATAAGATCTGAAATCGGAGGTGAAAATCCATGCCAAACATTGAATCTGCAATTAAACGTGTTCGCACAAACGAAGCTGCAAATATCAGAAATGCTTCTCAAGCTAGCTCAATGCGTACAGCTGTTAAGAAATTCGAAGAAGCTGTAGCTGCCGGTGCTGATAACGCAAATGAATTATACCAAGCTGCTGTTAAAGCAATTGATATGGCTGAATCAAAAGGTTTGATTCACAAAAATAAAGCTGCTCGTGACAAATCACGTCTTGCTAAAAAATTAGCGAAATAATAAAAACCGATCGCAGGATCGGTTTTTTTATTTGGCTAATTTTATTTTTTCTGCCGTTTTTAAAACAAATAATTGAAAACTTAATTCTTTGTCGGCTTGCCCACTCTTGACTAAGAAATCATTCTCGACAAGTTGATCAAATAAATCAATCAGTAATTTCTCAGAAATTCCTTTAACTTGTTGCATTGCCATCTTTACCCGATAAGGATGGACACTCAGTGTTTCTGCAATGTTAGCTTGTTGATAGCCTATTTTCATCAAAATCTTGGTCTGTAGCAATAGTCGTATTTGACTGATTAAAATCGCGTTTAATCGAATTGTTTCTTCTCCTTGAAGGAGTAAATCTTGATATATTTGAATCGTTTTTCCAGAATTACCTTTCAACAATTCCTCTGTTATTTCAAACACATTATGCTCCAGTGTTTTAGGCACAAGATTACGAACTTCAGCAATCGTAATTCCAACCGATGGATCAGCTGCTAGAATCAATTTTTCCAGTTCATTCATGATTTTTGATAAGTCAAAATCAGTCAGGCGCAATAACAAGTCAAAAGCCTCGGCTGAGATCGTAACATTCTCTTTTTTTAAATATTGTTGCACATAACTTTTCAAAGGGGCTTCAGCTAAGGGTGCAACTTCAATTGTTTCGGCAGCTTTTTTTAATGCTTTAGTTATTTTTTTACGGGCATCCAATTTTTCATAATTGGCCCAAAAAACTAGGACAGTTGATTCCAATGGCCTTTTTAAATAAGTAATCATTTCCTCAATCGCGGCTTCCTGGTCAGCTATTTTCTTTTCACCAGTCAAAAAGCTGGGGTTCTCAACAAAAACTAAGCGATAATCTCCAAAAAAAGGCAGACTCTCTGCTTCCGCCACGACACTAGCAAGATTCCCTTCACTACTATCGAAATTCATAAAATTTAATTCTTCTAAATTGTCCCTTTTCATCCGTGTGAAAAAAGCGTTGCGAATCACTTGTTGTAAATAACCCTCTGTTCCAAGAATAAGATAGACAGGTTTTAAGGGATCATTAGTGATTTCTTTTAATGCTTGTTGTACGTTCATAAACTCCTCCTGTCTGTTATGCTATCACTAATTTACCGGAAAATCTATCAAGCATTTTCGTTTTAAATCAGAAAATTGATACCATTGATAATAAATCATTCCCTGTTGATCCGTTCTTAAGATTATTTGCTGATAATCAGCCAAAGTTTTTAACACTTCACCTGTCGGATGTCCATAACGATTATTCTGCCCTACTGAAATAATCGCTTCTTGACTTTTTAATTGTGCTAAAAAAGCTGGTGACGTAGAAGAATTGCTACCGTGATGGCCAATTTTTAAGACATCTATTTTTAGCTTAGGATAGTCTTCCATTAATTTTTCTTCACCAGCAATTTCCAAATCGCCTGTAATTAAAAATCGTTTCTTTTTTATTTTAAAAAAAGTAACCACTGAATCATTGTTTTCACCTTTGCCATTTTCAGGTGCCAATATGTGTAGTTTTAAGTATTTTCCAACTGTATCGCCTTTTCTAATTTGGTGCAATTTAGTATGGATAGGTAATTTTCCGATTGCTTCAGCAAATCCTTTTTTTGCACCCGTTCCAATATAAATATTTTTGACTCTTATTTTAGTTAATAAATGATTCACTTCCCCTAAATGATCAGCATCATTGTGGGTTAATATTAAATGGTCAATTTTTTTGATGTTACTTCCCTTTAGTACTGGTAATAAATTATATTCCGAAGCAGCTTTTCGTTGATATCTTTGCCATTCTTCCTTTTCGAAATTTAGACGACCGCCTGTATCAATTAAAAAAGTTTCTTTTTTAAAAGGCAATTTGATTAATAAACTATCCCCTTGTCCCACGTCAATAAAAGCCACCATTCCAGGCGTAAATAAACTAAAACTAGCAATTATCACAACGCCAACTACAGCAGTAAGAATAAATTTTTGTCGGTATTTTATTTGATGAACCAAAAGCATTAAACCTAGCAATAGTAAAATAGCTAAAAAGAAGAAAGGTTTACCGAACTGTAATGGTTTCATTGTTACTAAGGACAATATAAAGTTAATGCCTGTCATGAGCTGCTCACAGACTGTTAGAATAAATGCTGGAGTGACACTTCCAAACATTGTTAAAAAGCCACAGAGAGGCAAAATGAACCATTTGAAAATTGGGACCATTAAAAAGGTCAGTACACCTCCTAAAAGTGGCCACTCACCAAATTCAATCACTAAAATTGGCATAATTAAGAATGAAAACAGTAAATTTTGTTGCCATTCTTTTAAATTAAAACTAGGAATATAAAGCAACAGAAATGCCATAAAAATGCTCAAGCGACCGCCAGTTGACCAAAGTACAAGTGGAAAACACAAAGTTAAAATTAAACACATCAAACTCCACTGATCTAATTTTGAAAGGGATAAATTAAAAGTTAAACAAACAAAGGCAATCATAAAACTTAAGACACCGCGAATAACACTAAAATTCCCACCTGTCATGATGATCACGAAAATTCCTGCCACAGAGAGCAGTATTAGTCTTGGCCGTCTTAAAATGGCTAATCGCTTCAGCAGAAGATGAAAACTACCTAAATATATAGTGATGTGCATCCCAGATAACGCAAAAAGATGTAACAATCCATTAACTTGATACACTTCTGTCAACTGATTGAAGTTTTCATCTCTAAAACCAAAAATCAAAGCATTCGTGTAGGTCGCTAAATTTTGTGGTAAATTCTGTTCTAATTTTCGCCTAATTTGATACCTAAAACTGGCTAATTGAGTTTTTCTGCCTATCCCTTCGAATTCATCGACTGAAATAACACCATGAATCCCTTGGCTTTGATGATATTTTTTTTGATCAAAGCCATGTAAATTTCTTTTTGGCTCAGACGCACTTAGACTGCCATTTATTTTAATTTGATTAGGAACATGGGCTTTTTGCCAAAAAAATTTTTCTGACTCTTCTTTTAAACGATAATACAATTGATATTTTTTATTATTCATTTCAACAATAGCTTGTAACTGATCACCGTTTATTTTGATGGTATCTTCTTTTAATATAACCACCTCATCAATTTTTTCAGCTAAAGGTGTTTGCAACCCATTTACATATGTAGTTGTTCGAATACAAGCAAATAAGCTGCATAAGAAAACCAAGACAAATAAGCCTAGTTTTTTCATGCAGCAAATTCGAAAGAATAAAAGCAAGCTAAAAATCAGCCAGACAAGTTTCTTTTCATAAAAACTTGTCGCGACTAATAAACCACAGGCAATTGGCAGAAATAAATAATTTCGGCATTCTTTGATCATTCACTAGGAGATGTGGCAGCATCTTCTCCTAATTGTAATTTGGTAAAATATTTACTTTCTAAAAAGACTTGATTTGCACTAGCTCCCACCTGTTTAATTAAGTCCACCGCATAGTCATCATTACGATAATCTTTCAGATAATTAATTTTTTTTATTCCAGCTTGTAGTAACGCTTTGGTACACGCTAAGCAAGGAAAATGTGTGACATAAATTTCTGCATCATTGGTAGGAATACCCAATTTTGCACATTGTAGTAGGGCGTTCATTTCTGCATGAATCGTCCGGATACAATGACCGTCCACAACATAACAGTCCTCATCTATACAATGAACGTCGCCCGACACAGAGCCATTATAGCCACCCGCGATGATTCTTTTATCTCGTACAATTGTTGCACCAACTTCTAGCCGTGTGCAGGTACTTCTTAAAGATAACAATACAGCTTGTGCCATAAAATATTGATCCCAAGGTATTCTTTCAGTCGTCACAGTATTTCTCCTTTTTTAGTTAATTGTAATAAAATCTCGTAAATTTTCAAGCGTCTTTTCGCCAATCCCAGAAACATTTAATAAATCTTCTAATTTTTGAAAACTGCCATTTTCCTCTCGATAATTTAAAATGTCCTGGGCCTTTTTTTCACCTATGCCTGATAAGGTTTGTAACTCTGTTGAATCTGCTGTATTTATATTTACTTTTCCAGTTTCATCAGAAGAAGAATCACCTGATATAATTGTCTTTCCTGATTGAATTGTGGGAGGAGTTTCACCAATTTTTGGAATGAAAATAACTTCTTGATCAGTTAATAGTTTAGAAAAATTAACCTGGTTCCGGTCAGCCTCTTCCAAAAATCCACCTGCTTGGTCAACAGCATCCATTAAACGTGTACCCTCTTTTACTTTGTACATACCTGGTGCTTTTACTGCACCTTTTACATCCACATACCAATCTGTATTAACTTTAGCAGTACTTTCGATTGTCTTTTGCTCGGAACTTGAAAAAGTGGTCACTTCAGCGTATTCTTCTGGTTCCTTAAATAAGTTAAACAAAACTAAAAAAAGAATGGAAAAAAAACCAAATCCTGCCAAAATGAACCAACTATACTTTTCCCAAATTTTTTTCAAATAAATACCTCCTTTATTTAAAAGGTACGCAAAAAAGCAAGAATTAATGTCCTCATTAATTCTTGCTTTCTTTTATTTATTTTCAGCTAAATAATCTAATGCATCTTTGACTGTCTTAACTGGAACAATTTTCATGTCTGTTCCCAGTTTTTTTGCTGCGGCTTTAGCCTCTTGATAATTGGTTTTAATCGTTGGATCAGCTTTTTTCATTGCCTTAGTGATTTTATCATCTGGAGCAAAGAATATTTTTGCACCATCAGCTGATGCACTGGCAACTTTCTTATCTATACCACCAATTCGGCCAACTGTTCCCTCTGAATCAATCGTGCCAGTTCCAGCAATTTTTTGACCGTTTCGTAAGTTTTCACCGGAAATTTGTTCGTAAATTTCTAAAGTAAACATCAACCCAGCCGATGGACCACCGATATTTTCCGTTTCGAATTGAACATCATAATCGGAAGTTATCTCAGTATGATCTGTCAAAGTAATACCAATCCCAGCTTTTTTATCGCTAGGTAACTCAATTAATTTTTCTTTAACTGTTTTAGATTTTCCATCGTGCGTATACGTGATAGTCATTTCTTGTCCGACTTTTTGGCTTTTTACGTAATCCATAAAGTCTTCTGTATTTTCAAAGGTTTGGCCATCCGCTTCAGTGATTGTATCTCCAACAGCTATTTTCCCATAAAAATTTGAGCTCTTTTCAATATTTAAAACATAAACACCTTTATATTCTAACTGGTACTCTTTACCTGCTAAGGACAAGGCTTGTTGAATTGCAGCATTTTGTGAAGATTCCATATAGTATTGTTGTACTTGATTGTATTCCTCGTCGCTAGAGCCACCAGTTAATTCTCTGGCAGAAATCACTTCTTCAAAAGGACGAAATTGGGCAATCGCTGCTAATAAAACTGTGGCCCTCCTAACACCAACTGAGGTCAAACTAAATGAACCATCCTGTTTATCAGCTTGATTATCCACCTTAATCAATTCTTTTAGATTAATTGTAGCTCCAGGTGACTCGACATAATAAGGAATCGGAAAAACGACGCAGGCTAAAATAAGAACGGCAATAACTGCAGCGATAATTCGTTTAATCATTTTTTTATTTTTCAAATAGATCACGCTTCTTTTCTAAAGCAGTATAAACTGCAGTTGGTAAATAATCTTGAATGTCCCCGTTAAATTTCCAAATTTCTTTTAAAATAGAAGAACTCACATGATTATATTTAGGTGAAGCCATCAATATGACCGTTTCAATATTTTTATCTAAATGAGCATTCATTGTAGCAATATCTTTTTCATATTCATAGTCTTTTACATTTCGAACGCCACGCAATAAAAATTTTGCCCCTAATTGATTTGCCACATCAACAGTTAATTTTTCTTCTTGCGCAATTACCTTTACATTTTCAATATGTGCTACTGACTCTTTAACGGTGACTAATTTTTCATCATGAGTAAAAAAACTATTTTTATTAGTATTTACAAAAACGCCAATAATCAGTTCATCAAATAACTTAGCTCCCCGTTCAATTGTGTCTAAATGCCCCATTGTTAATGGGTCAAAACTTCCAGGAAAAAGTGCAATTCGTTTCATTCTAGTCCTCCCAATCATAAATAGTCACTGCAGAAATGCCATAGACTTGGCGTTTTCTAAATTTTAAATTTAGTATATCTGCTGCCAATTCAACATTTTTATCAGTTTCGCAAACAATTGTTGCTTTGTCACTTAATAACCCTTCTGTGACTAAGAATTTTAATTGCTCTTCAATTTCTTGTTGCGCATAAGGTGGATCTAGTAGAACTAAATCAAATTTAATTTGATCAGTCTTGAATTGTTCCAACGCTAATTTAGCTGGCATTTTTAATAGCTTAAAAGCAGAATCAGCTTTAGTCATGGCAACATTTTCTTTAACAATTGACATTGCCTTACCATTTTTTTCAACCAAATAAGCTTTTTCCATGCCACGAGAAACGGCTTCAATTCCTAACGAACCACTGCCTGAAAATAAATCCAGTGCTTTTCCTCCATCAAAATATGGGCCAATCATGTTAAAAATTGCTCCCTTGACTTTATCTGTCGTGGGTCTAGTTTGACTACCACTTAAAGTTTTCAATTTTCGACCGCCAAATTCTCCGGCAACTACTCGCATTTCAGACATCCTTTCCAATAAAAAAAGTGAAAAATGAATGATTATATCACACACTTTTCACCCTACTTTTCTTAAACAGTTTCAGCTAAACGAATTTGTGTATTGGCTTCTACAACATCCAGTTCTTCTTCTTCTTTTACCTGATAAGCAGCTTTTGTTCCAATGCGATCAGCAAAGTTCATCTCCACATCGGGACGATAGGATGGTTCAACGCCACGAACAAAATGTAAAGCATTAAGTTTTGCTTCAACTTCAGCTACCATTTCTTCATTTACATATAGGACAACATATTTCATTTTTTTTGAAACATAATGTACTAAGCCAAAACGCTTTAACGTTTTTAATTGTTTCAAAGAATAGACCCACACAATAATGCCTCTTCTTTTTTGTATTTCAAACTCTGGTTTATCCATGACAATTCCCCTTACAACCAATTTTTCCAGTTTCAAAAAACGGATTTCCCGCATCAACTTTGATTTCATTGGAGATTGCGGCCGCTAAACGTTGACTTATTTCATCTAACAATGCTTGAAAATCATTCTCAGCCAAGCGGTATTCAGCAACCTGTTGGTTTAAGTCTAACGTACGTTTACTCTTTCGTAAAGTCCGTTGTTGTTCTTTATAATCAGGCGCATACTTTCCATATGCGGAAATTTGCTCAAGTTTATCTTTTTCTTTGTTAAAGCTGCTTCTTAAATTTTCTACTTCAGGTGATTGATCCATAGATTCTTTGCAGGAAAAGTAGTTTTGATAAGTTGAGCTATTTAATATCGCATCAATTAAAGCTTCATTAGAATCTTCCAGAGCAAATAAACTATCATTTATAATCATGTTATTGACTATCCTCCGTACTAGGTTGTTGAATTAAGATTAGCACACTTTCTTGAGAAAAGGCAATATTCAATTTCCCCGGATCAGCTTGATCAAATAAATGCGTTAAATGGGTTTGGCTCAACCAATAGAGTAAAGTAAAAGTTGGATCAATCTCAGGTGAGTAATACAGTGCTCTTTCAAAATCTGTTTTTTGATCTTCCGCTAACTCTTTTAATTCTTTTTCAGTCAATTCAAAATGAAGATTACCAATATAGGCACTTTGTTCGATATCCCAAGCCTCTTGTCTTGCCGTACTCAAATAATTTTGTGGCTGATTTAAAAAAGCAACTATCATCCTTTGACTATTTTCATTATTGCCATTAGTATAAACTGGTTGATCAATTAAAAGACGATAAGCATTAACTGACTGTATAGTTCGTTGTTGTCTCTGCTGATTGATCATACTCCAGTCAAGATTTGACTCTTGCATTCTACTGGATAAAGGATTTCCGCTATTTATTTTGTAGGGCATAAACCTCAAAAGTGTTTCCTTGTCCATATAAACGGTTCCTATCAATTTTTCTGAAGTACCATTGAAGAAGACCATAGCAAAAGAATCATTATTAAATGCAATCAAAGGTCGGTGACGCATATCATCTTCACTTAATTCTAGCATGACAGGTTCTTCATCAAAATCTAAAGAAAAGTCGGCAGACAAATTGTACTGACTAGCTAGTTTTCGAATCGTTTTCCCAAAAGAAAAATCACCACTGTCAATTTGATTTCCCAAAACCTTAATTGCAGTAATTTTATTTTCTTCAATATTTACTTCTAAAATACCAGACTCTACCGAATAGGTTCGAATTTCAAAGAAAAATCCACTGTTTTCCACCGAATTTGGTAAACCATAAACCGCTTCAAAACTTTCTAAGCTACCGCCAATATAATTAGCGAAGCCATCAGACTCCACTACGGTATGTTTTAGAGGTTGATGACTCACGCTACTTTCCGTTGGTTGAACCGGTATATTTACCGAGGATCTTGGAAAGAGAATTGGTTGCACATAATAGCCAATAATAACTAGCAAAAAAATTGCGACAAAACCAATTACTCTTTTCAAGTTCTAATCCTCCTATTTTTCTTTTACTTCTATTAACAGATCACCAGAAGCAATACTTTCACCTTCAGTGACGTATAAATGACTGATTTCTCCATCAAAACGTGCATCGATTGAGGTCTCCATCTTCATCGCTTCAGTTACTAAAAGTGGTTGCCCTTTTTTAACTAAATCACCTTTTTTAACTAATACATTTAAGACCGACCCAGACATTGTAGCACCAATATGTTCTCGATTGGTTGGTTCAGCTTTTCTCTTAGCTTGTACAGCACTTTTGATTGATTGATCTTTGATTACAATTTCTCTTCTTTGACCATTTAAATTAAAGAACAGGGTCCGGTTACCTTCGATATCAGGTTCACCAATCGAGTCAAGTCGAATAATCAAGGTTTTACCTTTTTCAATTTGGACATTAACCGTTTCACCAATTCTCATACCATTAAAGAACGTTGGAGTATCCAATAGGGTCACATCACCAAAATTAGCATAAGACTTTTGGTAATCTAAATATACTTGAGGATACATTAAATAACTCAGTATATCTCGGTGATTTGGTTCGAAACCAACCAGTTCTTGTAATTCTGCTTTGACTTTTTCAAAATTAATCGGTTCAGCTAAAGATCCTGGACGAACAGACAGCGCTGGGCGACCTTGTAAAATCACTTTTTGTAATTTTTCTGGGAATCCACCGACAGGTTGACCTAATTCTCCTTGGAAGAAGCTAATAACAGAATCAGGGAAGCTTAGTTCGTCCCCTTTTTCATAAATATCTTCTTCTGATAAATTATTTTGCACCATGAATAATGCCATATCTCCAACAACTTTTGAAGAAGGAGTTACTTTGACAATGTCTCCAAACATTAGATTTACTTTACGATAGACTTCTTTAATTTCATCCCATTGCTCACCTAAACCAACTGCTTTGGCTTGCTGCTGTAAGTTAGAATATTGTCCACCAGGCATTTCATGCATATAGACTTCAGTTTGCGCTGCTTTTATCCCATTTTCAAAACTTTCGTAATAAGGGCGCACATCTTCCCAATAATGATCCAATTGTGCGACATTATTGATGCTAATTTCTGGTGCACGATCACCATTTTGTAAAGCATAAAATAAACTACTAATGCTTGGTTGACTGGTTGCACCACTCATGGCACTAGCTGCAACATCCACAATATCTGCCCCAGCTTTGGTTGCTGCAGATAAGGTAATAATCCCATTTCCAGCAGTATCATGCGTATGCAGATGGATTGGCAAATCAACTGCCGCTTTTAGTTCGGAAACCAAGCGATAAGCTGCTTGCGGTTTTAGTAAGCCAGCCATATCCTTAATCGCAATAATATGAGCACCCAGCTTTTCTAGTTCTTTCGCCATGTTTGTATAATATTCAACATTATATTTTGCACGGTTGTCATCTAAAATATCACCTGTATAGCAAATAGCTGTTTCAGCAATTTTTCCAGTATCTCTTACTGCTTGAATACTTTTTTCCATTTGTGGAATCCAGTTTAAGCTATCAAAAATTCTAAATACATCAATACCTCGTTCAGCTGCTTCTTTAATAAATCCTTCAATGACATTATCGGGATAATTAGAATAACCCACGGCATTTGATCCACGGAAAAGCATTTGTAATAGAGTGTTAGGCATCGCTTTACGTAATAATTTTAGACGTTTCCAAGGATCTTCACTTAAGAAGCGATAGGCAACGTCAAAAGTCGCTCCGCCCCACATTTCACTAGAAAATAGTTCTGGAATTGCTTCACTAGTTTTTTCAGCAATTTTAAAAATATCAGTCGTGCGCACACGAGTTGCTAATAAACTTTGATGAGCATCACGGAACGTAGTATCAGTTAACAAGACATTGTTTTGTTGTTTAATCCAATCATTAACTGCATCGGCACCTCTTGTATCTAAAATATTTTTTGCAGTAATAATTTCACGTTTTTCTAAATGTTTAGGTAAACGTGGTTTTTCATAAAATCGTTTTTCTTGTTTTTCAATTCCAGGAAATCCATTGACAGTAATCTGAGAGATGTAGCGCATCGTTTTGTTCCCACGATCACGAATCCTAGAAAATTCAAATAGTTCTGGTGTGTTATCAATAAATGTTGTTTTAGCATTGCCACTTTGGAAAACCGGATGACTAATAACATTTTGCATAAATGAAATATTAGTTTTTACACCACGAATCCTAAACTCTCGTAAGCATCGTTGCATTTTTTGAATGGTTTGATCAAAAGTTAATGCATGTGTACAAACTTTAACTAATAATGAGTCAAAATATGGTGAAACTTCTGCACCCGCATAGGCATTACCGACATCCAAACGTACACCAAAACCACCTGGTGAACGATAAGTATCAATCTTACCTGTATCCGGCATAAAGTCATTCAATGGGTCTTCAGTTGTAATCCGGCACTGAATCGCTGAACCACTGAAAGTAATATTTTCTTGTGTAGGAATCCCAATTTCTTGATGGATATCCTTTCCTTGAGCAATCATTAATTGTGAAGTTACAATGTCAATACCAGTAATTAACTCGGTAATTGTATGTTCTACTTGAACGCGTGGATTCACTTCGATGAAATAAAAATTATCTCCCTCAACTAAGAATTCAACTGTTCCTGCATTCACATAGCCAACGTGCTTCATTAATTGTACAGCAGCCTGACAGATTTTTTCTCTTTGCATATCTGAAAGGGACATACATGGGGCTACCTCTACAACTTTCTGATGACGTCGTTGCACTGAACAGTCACGTTCAAATAAATGAACAACATTGCCATGTCTGTCTCCTAAAATTTGCACTTCGATATGTTTAGGATTTGCAACATATTTTTCCACGTAGACTTCATCGCTACCAAAAGCAGCTTTAGCTTCACTTTTTGCACGGTCATAGCCTTCTCTTGCCTCTTTTTCATCATGAGCCACACGCATTCCACGACCGCCGCCGCCTAATGCTGCTTTTATCATAATTGGATACCCATTTGTTTCAGCAAATAACAAGACATCTTCTACCGTATTAATCGGCCCATCAGAACCAGGAATTGACGGAATTCCTGCTTCTACTGCTGCCGTTTTAGCTTTAATTTTATCTCCGAATATATCTAAATGATGTGTCGAAGGTCCCACAAAAATGATTCCTTCTTCCTCACAACGTTGTGCAAAGGTTAAATTCTCTGATAAAAAACCATATCCCGGATGAATGGCATCAGCTTTGGCTTCTTTAGCGACACGAATAATATCTTCAATGTCTAAATAGGCATCAATTGGTTTTTTTCCTTTACCAACTAAGAAGGCTTCATCTGCTTTAAAACGATGAACAGAATAAGCATCCTCTTCAGCAAAGATCCCAATTGTTTTAATATTTAGTTCGCTACAAGCACGAAATACCCGAGTAGCGATTTCACCTCTATTTGCCACCAAAACTTTTTTCATTAACTTCACTCCTAACTTTTTAAATAATCATATTCGATTGCTAACTGCGTACGCCGTTCATCTGCACTAATGTTTAATGCAAAGCCGACCCCTACAGATAAGACAAGCAAACTATTTCCACCTTGACTTAAAAAAGGAAATGTAATACCAGTCAAAGGAATAATACCCAAAATCCCACCAAGATTAATAAAGACTTGGATTATAAATAAACTGCCAATCCCAATACAAATTAATGAATTGAATGGCTTTTTTGAGCGAATTCCAACCAACAAAATTCGCACAATCATAAAAAGAAGCAAACCTAAAATAATTAGGCCACCAATTAATCCAACTTCTTCTACCACAATAGAAAAAATGAAATCAGTATGAGCTTCACTTAAAAAACCTCTTTTTTCAATACTATTACCTAATCCTCGGCCAAACCAACCACCATTAAACATGGCGTAATAACCATTGACCAATTGGTGACCGTCTCCTAGTTCATCCACAAAAGGGTTTCTAAAGACTTCAAACCGACTACCAATATATTGAATACGTTCAGGCAAAATAGTTTTTCCGAAGCGGCTTAAAAACTCAATTACAGCAACACTACCAATTACGGTTACACCACCAAAAATTGCTGTGTAAAACCAATTAATACCACTTGCTAGTAATAAAATGATAGCTAACAGTGTAATGATTGCTGCATTACCAACATCTGGTTGAATCGCTACAAGAAAAACCATTAAAGCAACTAAAACCATCGGCTGACGCATATCAATAAAAAAGTTTTGTTGAATGCTTTCTTGTCGTTTAGACAATATATAAGCCAAATACCAAATAACTAATATTTTTAAGTATTCAGCTGGTTGCATATTAAAAGGACCAATGCTAATCCATCCTTTGGCCCCATTTACTTCTTGTCCAACGAACAAGACTATAATCAAAAGGCCGAAGATAACCAGAGTTAAGGTAATAATTAGATTCTGATTTTTTATCACATCGGTCTTCATCTTATACATTAAGCTGATGATGATTAAACTAAATACCCAAAATGCACCTTGGTTAATCACTGAACTAGCAGGATTTAAATTATCGGTAATTAAGTTATAAGATGTTGAACTATAAACAAAAATCAGTCCAATAATACTAAGGACTAAGTAAGGAATTAAAATACTATAATCTAAAAAATGACGCTTTCGTAACTTTGGCAAAGATTAAGCCTCCCAGCTAGATTCAAGACTATCTTGACTGCGATTTTCATACAAATCTGTATACAATTGATTGAGGTCAGCTTCGAGAGCGCTTAACATTTTCTGACCTTCACCACGTTTTAATACGCCAATTTTTTCAGCATACAAAACCTGTCTGGAGAAGCCATACATTTGAGTATCCACGACTTCTTCAAAAGCTTTACACTGTGAAATACATAAACTATTGTGTTGATTGCGAATCAGTAATTTGATGCGATTAGCATCCTCTAAAAGCAATTCAACCGCATATTTAGAAGAAATTTGTTCCATTTTGCTTCCCTCCTATCTTAGTTTTATTATTATAGCATAGAAAAAATTTAAAAGGAGGAAAAAAAGTTTAAGGAATCTTTTTTTCTCTCTAAATGTTCGGCTTTAAGTTTTACACAAGTTAGATTTTTTTAGAAATAGAGAATTTAAAAAAATTGTTATTAAATCAGTTTTTAATTGTGAAACAATCTCAAATATGAAACATTAGTTATAGTTATTAATGAAAATTTTGCTTTTACTATAAAAAAAGAGCTGATAAAAAATCAGCTCCTTACTCTTAATATCCGTTAAAACCAATACCTTCTGCTTTCCAACCAGCAGTTACTAACCAATCATTTTCTGCTTGGCTTAAAGTATAATGATGGGCTCCAGCAACAGCATTTTTATTGTACAAACGATAAATTGATTTTTGTCCACCAGATCGGAAACTTACACCTTCATTAACCCAACCTTGTTTAACTAAATAATCTCTTTCACCAGCATCTTTAGTGTAATGATGATCACCAGCATTTGGATTATAGACACGATAAACTTCGTCTCCTTGTTGCGGCGCTTGCCAACCAGTACCTTCATCAGTCCAGCCAGCTTGAACTAGACCATTTTTCTCGCCTTCACTAAGAGTGTAAAAATGTTCGCCAGAATTTGGATTATAAACACGATAAACGTCTTGATTTTGCAAATCCCCGTAAGTTTTTCTACCTTCAATGGCAGCAGCGATAGTTTGCCCGTTTGCTGTCAAATCTTCAATATAACCAATGAAAGTTTCAGTATCAGGATCAATTGCGCTAATTAATTTTGCATTGGTAAATTCTGTAAATCCATCACCACCACCATATAAGAAATCATTGATAATTAATTTGTAAGTTGTATTATCTTCAATTGGTGTCCCATCTGTTTTGGTTAGACTATTAACCACATAAGGATATTCAGTTTTTGTTGCTGCATCTTGGTTGTCTGAGAAAGTATATTTCAAACCAGAACCTTGCAAGAAGTAGCCAGAATATTGCTGCGTTTCTTTGTTATAGCTAAAAGTTTGTTGATTTAACACTGTTCTTATTTGCGCACCGGTCATTTCAACCACCTGCATAATATTACCAAAAGGTTGAACGGCTTGTGCGGCTCCCCAAGTAATTGTGCCATCATCTTGAACTTTTAAATCGTCACGAATTCCACCATTATTTGTTAAAGCAAAATCAGCATCAATATTAGCTTTTTTAGCCATATAAACCTGACCATCGGTAATTAAATTACCAACTGCTGATTCACCAAACTCATTCACCGTTCGGGAAATGTCATCTCCGTTGTTTGCTTTACCAATAGATGTATCAGTTACCGCTTTGACTCTTTCAGAAGCATCATCCACAATTTTTTGAACTTCAGCATCAGCAGTTGCACCACCAGGAGCTACCGCTTTTACTTCAGCATCCGGTGTAGCAATAAAATCCATTTTTTCAGTATCATAAGTCCCATTTAAATTAATAAAACCTTTGCCTTGTGATGTTGATTGAACCACACGAGTTTTACCGACCACACCGTTTGTGTACACATGGTTATGACCTGCAAAGTAGGCATCCACACTATTAGTTGGATCCAATTGATTAACTGTGTTAATAATATTAGCAGTTTCACCAGTTGCTGTACTTCCATCTTGAACTGAAGGAGTGTGTCCTAATACAACAATCGCATTGACGCCCTGATCACGTAATTTTTTAGAACTATTGACGATCGCTTCCGCTGGATCAGTAAAATTATAATCTTTATGATGAGCAGCCAATACTAAATTAGGAATTTCAGTCGTTACTACACCAATAAAACCAACTTTTACTGTTTCACCGCCAACTTGCTTTTCTTCAATCACATAGTCTTCCCAGCCAAATGGGTTAGCTCCTGTCATTTTATCTTTTACATTAGCAATAGCTAAATCAAAATTCCCCTTCAACGCTTCTTGACCAATTTCAGAATTATATTTATCAACGATATCGTAAAAATGATCATCTTTTCCCGGAGGATTTCCTAATAAAATTCGATTAAATTCTGCTAAGCCTTCATCAAATTCATGATTTCCTAAAGTACCCACATCAAATTTCATTTGATTTAATACACGCATTGTTGGTTGATCTTGCAGCAAACCTGAATTAGCTGGGCTAGCGCCAACCATGTCACCGGCTTGAACACGATAAACCGCAGCATCTGATTTAGTCGCTTCATTAAAATATCCTGCTAAAAGTGAAGCTGTTCCTGCACCGCTAACTTTTTCATTGGGACCATAATAACTTCCTGTAGTGCTTAATGCTCCGTGAAAGTCATTGATACCCAACATCTGGACTGGAACCTCAGCTCCTTCACTTACTTGAGAGAGACCAGCAATCCCAAATCCAAAAACTGCTGAAAAAGTAAAGAGACTTTTAAATAGTTTACTTTTTTTCATAAACATCCTACTTTCTTTAAATTTTTGAAACGCTTACAGGTAAAGGATAATATTTAAACGATAATTATTCAAATAGTTTTCATGATTTCTTCACATTCTCTAATAATAAATAATTTCACAAAAAAAACCAAAATCTCAAGGATTTTGGTTTTCAACATTTACATATTAAACAGCTTCAAGATTCTTTTTCTTTTTAGCGGCTTTCTCCCGTTCAGCTTTGTTTAGAATTTGTTTTCTCAAACGAATACTTTCAGGAGTTACTTCACAATATTCATCATCGCCTAAAAATTCTAATGATTCTTCTAAAGTAAGAATTTTTGGACGTTTAATTACTGATGTTTGATCTTTGTTAGCAGATCGTACGTTAGTCATTTGTTTTGCTTTAATAATATTTACGCCTAAATCTTTGTCACGACTATTTTCGCCGACAATCATGCCTTCATAAACATCTGTACCAGGTTCAACAAAGACCGTTCCACGTTCTTCAACACTCATAATTGAATAAGTTGTCGCTTTACCAGTATCAACCGAAACCAAAGCACCATTACGACGTCCGCCGATGATAGCTTGAATCATTGGTAAATATTGATCGAACGTATGAGACATAATACCATAACCACGTGTCATTGATAAGAATTCTGTTGTAAATCCTAATAATCCACGAGCTGGAGCTAAGAAAATTAAACGCACTTGACCATTTCCTGAGTGAATCATGTCTTGCATTTCAGCTTTACGTTGACCTAAAGCTTCAATAACTGAACCCATGTATTCTTCAGGCGTATCAATTTGAACCCGTTCAAATGGTTCGCATTTTACACCATCAATCATTTTTTCAATTACTTCGGGACGAGAAACTTGTAATTCATAGCCTTCGCGACGCATGTTTTCAATTAAAATTGACAAATGCAATTCGCCACGACCAGAAACCGTCCAAGCATCTGGTGAATCCGTTTGTTCCACTTTTAATGAAACATCGGTGTGAAGTTCTGACATTAGACGTTCTTCAATTTTACGAGAAGTCACAAATTTACCTTCACGGCCAGCAAAAGGAGAATTATTTACTAAGAATGTCATTTGTAATGTTGGTTCATCAATGTGTAAGATCGGTAAAGCATCTTGTTGATCAACGGGTGTAACAGTTTCACCAACGAAAATATCTTCCATTCCAGAAACAGCAATTAAATCGCCAGCTTTTGCTTCATCCACTTCTAAACGTTGTAAACCGAAGAAACCAAAGATTTTCGTTACACGAAAGTTTTTAACTGAACCATCAAGTTTCAATACAGATACTTGATCGCCGACTTTAATTTTCCCACGGAAAATCCGTCCGATTCCGATACGTCCAACATAATCATTATAATCAAGTAAAGATACTTGGAATTGTAAAGGTTCATCGGAATTATCAACGGGTGCTGGAATTTTTTCTACAATTGTGTCAAAAATAGGTTTCATTGTATGCTCTTGTTCAGCAGGATCATCAGATAGGCTAGATGTTCCATTGATAGCAGAAGCATAAATTACTGGGAATTCTAATTGGTCTTCATCTGCGCCTAATTCGATAAATAATTCTAACACTTCATCGACAACTTCTGCTGGACGAGCTGAAGGTTTGTCAATTTTATTTACTACTACGATTGGAATCAAATGTTGTTCCAACGCTTTTTTCAACACAAAACGAGTTTGAGGCATTGTTCCTTCATAAGCATCCACTACTAAGACAACACCATCAACCATTTTCATGATTCGCTCAACTTCGCCACCGAAGTCCGCGTGTCCAGGTGTGTCCATAATATTGATTTTATAATCTTGGTAGTTTACTGCAGTATTTTTAGCTAAAATAGTAATGCCGCGTTCTTGTTCCAACGCATTAGAATCCATTGCACGTTCTTGTAAGCGGACATGACTATCTAAAGTATCGGATTGTTTTAACATTTCATCAACTAGGGTTGTTTTACCATGGTCAACGTGGGCAATAATTGCTACGTTGCGGATATCATTTCTGTATTTCAATTTTTTTGCTCCTTTTCTCATAACACAAGACTTGCACAGTTGTTGATTATAGCAGATAAGCAGTTAAAATGTTAGTAAAAGATTTTCATTTTTTCAGAAAATATCTTTTACTTAAGTTTTAAATATCATATTCTGTTATTTCTGACATCACTGCCTGTGTGCCGCCTTTAAAAAATTCTCGACCGTTAAAGCTTAATGGTTGATCCTGGAACCCACTAAACGCCATATCAAACTGTTGCATCATGACGATTCCAGCCGCGTAATCCCAGGGACTTAAACGACTAATATAGCCGTTTTGAGTGCCTTTTAAGATTGCAATAAAATCTAAGCCCGCACAGCCTAAGATTCTCACACCCATTGCTTCTCGGCCGATTTCTTTCGTATGGAATTTATTTTCACCTGTTACTAGAGATACGCCCATACCGATTAGTCCATCTGCTAATTTTGTATTAGCCGGTTTAGGCAATTCTTTTCGGTTATGGAAAACTTTACCGAGCTTAGGACCACCCCAAAACAAATCATCTCGCATTACATCATAAATAAATCCTAATTGCCCGATGCCCTCTTCAAAAACCGCAATCATAATACAAAAATTCTCTTTTTGTAAAACAAAGTTCATCGTTCCATCAATCGGGTCAATCACAAAAACACGACCATTAGAAATATCGGTCTGATCTTGACCGTTCTCTTCACCTAAGATATGTGCATCAGGATCATAGGTTCTTATTTTATCTACCAAAAAATCTTGGGTTTCTTTATCGACATTTGTCACTAAGTCAGTGCGTCCATTTTTTTCATCAATTACTAATTCATCATTTAAAGCCGCTTTAATCTTTTCTGCTGCTTGATAAATCCACTGAATAATTTCATTTTCCATACAAACTTCTCCTCTACATTTTAAATCGCTTTTGCTGTGTATTTTTAGCTGTTTTAACTGATTGGTACAAAGAATAGCCACTTGTTTGTTCAAAGCTTCGACCGATTCGTTTTTCTTCACCAATACTTTTTACAACAGTTTTGAAGTCCTTGTAGCCAGCTAGAAACGTGTCAGTTTGGATTCCTTCTTCATATGCTTTTTCAACTAAATTTAAAAATTGGACAACTGTCACCATTTCTTCAGTACTCCAGTCATCATCTAAGGGATAGCTATAATTATCCATTGATCTCCCTCCATTCTTAATTAGTTTAACAGTATCAAAAAAAAAGTCGAGTGTCTCCACCCGACTTTTCACTGATTAAAAATTAAATATGGATTGGTAAACCTAGAGCAAGTTCAGCAGCATCCATGGTAATTTCTCCTAAAGAAGGATGAGGATGAATTGTTAAAGCAATGTCTTCAGCATTCATTCCTGATTCTATCGCTAGGGCTAATTCCGAAACCATGTCACTTGCACCTACACCAGCAATTTGTGCACCGACAATCACATTATCTTCGACTGTCGTAACTAAACGAATAAATCCTTCAGTTTTAGCTAAAGATAATGCACGACCGTTACCAGAAAATGGGAATTTATAGCTTTTAGCTTCAATACCGGCAGCTTTCGCTTCTTTAATTGTTAAACCAACAGAAGCAAGTTCTGGATCAGTAAATGCAACAGCTGGCATAGCTTTATAATCAATCGCTACTTTTTTACCAGAAATTGCCTCTGCAACAATTTTAGCTTCATAACTTGCTTTGTGAGCTAAAGCTGCTCCTGGTGTAATATCACCAATAGCATAAATATTAGGTACATTTGTACGTCCTTGATTATCGACTTCAATCAAGCCACGATCAGCAATCTCAACACCTGCTTGTTCTAAGCCCATATCATTTGTATTGGCACGACGTCCAACAGTCACCATTACGTAGTCTGCTTCGATCGTTTCTTCTTTACCGTCTACTTCATAACGAACACTAACGCTATCGCCATTATCAATAGCTTCACGAGCCATTGCAGAAGTAATAACTTTTACCCCTTTTTTGGCAAAATCATCTTCTACCAATTTCACCATATCTTTTTCATAAGTTGGTAAAATTTGAGGTGTTCCTTCAAGGATTGTTACTTCAGCACCAAGGTTTGCATATGCGCCACCTAGTTCAGCACCGATAACACCGCCACCGATGATGATGAATTTTTTCGGTACTTCTGGCAAGTTCAATCCACCAGTTGAATCTAAAATTCTACCGCCAAATTTAAATCCTGGAATCTCAATTGGACGTGAACCGGTCGCAACAATCGCATTGTTAAACGAATAAGTTTGCGCAGAATCGGGATGAATCACTCGCAAAGTATGATCATCAACAAAAAAAGCTTCTCCTTCAATGATTTCAACTTTGTGTTTTTTCAATAAGAATTTGACGCCTGAAGTTAATTTGTTAACGACACCATTTTCTTTCCAATCTTGTGTTTTTGCAAAATCTAATTTTACATTTTCACTAGTTACACCAAACAAACTAGAATCCAATGAATCTTGATAATGATGTCCAGCAGAAATTAACGCTTTTGATGGGATACAGCCGACGTTTAAACAAACGCCGCCGATAAATTCTCGTTCAATAATTGCAACGGTTTGACCCATTTCTGCTGCACGAATTGCAGCAACATATCCTCCAGGTCCTGAACCAATTACAACTGTGTCTAATTCAATGGCAAAATCTCCAACTACCATGTTTCTATCATCCTTCCATTAAAAGTAATTCTGGGTCAGCCAATAGACGTTTAATATTGTTCATGGCTTTTTGAGCAGTAGCGCCATCGACGATTCGGTGGTCAAAACTTAATGACAATTTCATCACGCGACCGACAGCTAATTCACCATCAGCATTTACAATCGGTTCTTGTGTAATCGTTCCAACACCTAAAATCGCAACTTCAGGATAATTGATAACTGGTGTGAACCAGCCGCCACCAACAGAACCAATATTGGAAATAGTAATTGTTCCATTGCGCATATCTTCAGCTGCTAATTTACCTTCAATTGCTTCAGCAGCTTTATTATTGATCTCATCAGCAATTTGGAACATCCCTTTTGTATCAGCATTTTTTACGTTTGGTACATATAAACCATGATCAGTATCGGTAGCGATGCCGATATTATAATAATTTTTGTAAACAATTTCTTGGGCTGCATCATCAATTGACGCATTCAAGATTGGGAATTTTTTAACTGTTGCAGTTAAAGCTTTCACCACATAAGGTAAGAAAGTTAATTTTGTACCATTGTCTAAAGCGACTTGTTTAAATTTCTTACGGTGATCCCAAAGTTTAGATACTTCTACATCATCATGCAAAGTAACATGTGGTGCAGTATGTTTGCTATTCACCATCGCCTTAGCAATTGCTTTACGAGTTGGTGTCATTTTTTCTCTTGTTTCTGCTTCGCCCATATTTGAAACGAACGGTTTAGCTGGCGCTGCTGGTGCACTTGGCTGTGCAGGAGTAGTACCAGTAGGTGTTGATTCAGTAGCTGGAGTTGGTGTATTTGCTACTGGCGCTGCATTTCCACCTGCTAGGAAGGCATCAATATCAGCTTTTGTTGTACGACCACCTTTACCAGTTGCCGCAACAACTGTGATATCTACATCTTTTTCACGGGCATATTGACGAACAGATGGCATTGCCAAAACATTTTTATTTGGGTCACTTGCTGCAACAACACCAGTTGATTTTGGTGCTTCTGCTGCAACGGGAGCTGCCGGAGTTTCAGCTGCAGCTGGCGCTGCTGATGCACTATCGTTATGACCTGGTGCATCGATTTCGACTAAAACATCGCCTACATTTGCCACTGTTCCTTCAGGTACGATGACATTTTTAACCGTTCCAGTAACTGGAGACGGAATTTCTTCAACTGATTTATCATTTTGTACTTCTAATAAAGTATCATCTTCGTTAATTGTATCGCCGGCTTTGACAAACCACTTAACGATTTCGCCTTCAGCAATACCTTCGCCGATATCAGGTAATTTAAATTGGAAAACACCGCCGCCAGATGAACTTGAACCTGATTCTACTACCGGTTCAGCTGCAGGACTTTCTGGTGTTTGTTCTGTAGCAACAACACCACTATCACCTTCGTTATCTTCGTGACCAGGTGCGTCGATTTCAACTAGAACATCGCCTACATTAGCCACTGTTCCTTCTGAAACTAAAATATTTTTCACCGTACCTGTCACTGGTGATGGAATTTCTTCAACTGATTTATCATTTTGAACTTCTAACAAAGTATCATCTTCATTAATTGTGTCACCTGGTTTTACAAACCATTTAACGATTTCGCCTTCTGCGATTCCCTCGCCAATATCAGGCAGTTTAAATTGAAAAGCCATGCTTATCTCGCTCCTTTAATTAAAATTCTACGATTTCTTTTACTTTTGCTTCAATATCGCTAGCATTTGGTAACCAGATACCTTCCGCTTGACCAAATGGGAAAATTGTATCTGGGGCAGAAACACGTCCAATCGGAGCTTCTAGGGATAATACAGCTCTTTCAGAAATTTCAGAAACTACTTGTGCACCGACACCGGCTTGTTTTTGTGCTTCTTGTACAACAACCACTCGACCAGTTTTTTCAACTGATTTGATAATTGTTTCAACATCTAGAGGAGCAACTGTTCTAAGATCAATAATTTCAACGTTGATATTTTCTTTTGCTAAATTATCGGCTGCTTTTATAGCTTCACGAACCATTGCGCCATAAGTAATAATTGAAACATCACTACCTTCACGAGTTACAGCAGCTTTATCTAAAGGTACTTCATAAATTCCTTCTGGCACTTCTTCACGGAACGAACGATACAATTTCATATGTTCTAGATAAACAACTGGATCATTGTTACGAATTGAAGAAATCAATAATCCTTTTGCATCATATGGATTTGATGGGATAACTACTCGCAAACCGGGAGATTGAGCCATCAAGCCTTCTAAATTATCAGAGTGAAGTTCAGGTGTATGCACACCACCACCAAAAGGTGAACGAATAGTGACTGGTAAATGACGTGTACCACCCATACGGTAACGAGTGCGAGCCATTTGACCTACTACTTCATCCATCGTTTCAAAAACGAAACCAAAGAATTGAATTTCTGGAACAGCGCGAAAACCTTCTAAAGCCAAACCAAACGCTAAACCACCAATTCCTGACTCAGCTAAAGGTGTATCAAAAACGCGTTCTTCTCCATGTTTTGCTTGTAATCCTTCAGTCGCACGGAATACACCACCGTTTTTACCAACATCTTCACCGAAAACTAATACATTTTCGTCTTTTTCTAGCATTAAATCAAGAGCATCAGTGATGGCTTGAATCATTGTTTTTTGGGCCATGATTATTTCGACTCCTTCGCTTCATAGAATTCAATTTGTTCTTTAATACTTTGCGGTTGTACTTCATACATATTTTTTAAGAAGTCTGAAACTTTTTGTTTAGGTACACGATCAGCTTCAGAAATTGCTTCCTTGATTTCTTCTTTTGTTTGTTCAATGATTGCTTCTTCTTTTTCTTCAGACCAAAGACCTTTTTCCGTTAAATAATTTCGGAAACGAACCAATGGATCTTTCTTTTGCCATTCGTCATCCATTTCTTTAGAACGGTAACGAGTTGGATCATCACCTGATAAAGTATGAGGACCATAACGGTAGGTCAAAGTTTCAATTAAAACTGGACCGTTGCCATTTGCTGCCCATTCACGAGCCATCTTTGATACATAATAAACAGCCAATGGATCCATACCATCAACTTGGATACCTGGGATTCCAGCAGCAACAGCTTTTTGAGCTAAAGTAGCTGCCGCAGATTGTTGTTCTCGCGGAGTTGAAATTGCGAAGCCATTGTTTTGAATGTAAAAAACGGCATTAGCATGGTAAGCTCCAGCAAAGTTAATCGCTTCATAAAAGTCCCCTTGAGATGAACCACCATCACCAGTATATGTGAAGGCAACATTTTTCTTATTACGTTTCTTAAGACCTAATGCTACACCAGCTGCTTGGACATATTGCGCTCCAATAATAATTTGTGGTGGTAATGCTTGTAAATCGTCAGCATAATGATTTCCGGCAACATGACCGCGCGACCATAAGAATGCTTCTGCTAAAGGTAACCCATGTTGAACCAATTGAGGCACATCACGATAACCTGGTAATAAAACATCTTCTTTTTCAAATGCAAATTGACTAGCTAGTTGGCTAGCTTCTTGGCCAGCAGTTGGCGCGTAAAATCCTAAACGACCTTGACGATTCAATGCAGTTGAACGCTGATCTAACACCCGTGACCAAACCATTTTAGTCATTAATTCGACCAATTCCTCATCTGATAAATCTGGGATTAATGCTTCGTTTACTACTTTTCCATCTTCATCAATTGCTTGATAAACAGGGAAATCAGCATTAATATCGGCTAATAACGCTTTAAAGTCGATCGTTTTCTTTTTTTCTGCCATGTTGTCACACTTTCCTCTCTTTTTCTCAGTCACTGATAAAACAGGAACTGAATCTGTACTACTGATTTCTCAGCTTCATCATTAAAGTATCATTTTTAACATGAGAAGACAAACAATATGCAACGCTACCATAAAAGTTTTAGCTAGAAATTTCTTATTTTTTTGTGAAAAAATGACCAAACTAAAGTGGTTTAACAAATAAAACTAACAAGAGACTGAAACCTCTTTCTTCCGCTATGATTGCCAGTCATAAATCAACTCGTGATCTAACAATTTAAAAATTACAATTTTTAATTGTGAAAAAATCCACTTGTGGAAATATACTTGCTATAAAAAAAGAAACAGAGCAACTATAAAAGTCACTCTGTTATAATTTTAAACCCATTCACCAGCAATTTTGATATATATTTTTTTCCCAATCTGCACTGCAATTAAATAGCCAACAACAATTAAGAAATACCATACCCAATAGGCATTAGGTAATGCTACAAAATCAAATTGCGCTCTTATTGGCGTGATCACAATAATAATACCAACCACTACTGCAGCCAGTAGACTAGCCAAAACTTGTGGTGCCGGACGACTTTGAATAAATGGAATTTTTCTAGTTCTTACCATTAAAACTACTAAGGCTTGCGTCGTTAAACCTACAACAAACCAACCTGTTTGAAATAGATTTTGATTTCCTATTGTATTTGCGCCAAAAACATACCACATTAAGACAAAAGTTAAGATATCAAAAATCGAACTGATTGGACCAATACAAACCGTAAATTTCAACAAACCTTTTGTTTCCCACTTTGTTGGTTTAACTAATTCTTCTTCATCCACATTATCCCAAGGAATTGTTAGCTGAGCAATGTCATAAATTAAGTTTTGCAATAAAAGTTGCATGGACAACATTGGTAAAAATGGTAGGAAGGCACTAGCAACTAAAATTGAAAAGACATTCCCAAAATTTGAACTAATCGTAATTTTAATATATTTCATCATATTACTAAATACTCGCCGGCCTTCTAACACACCGCTTTCTAAAACGGTTAAGCTTTTTTCCAACAAAATAATCGAGCTGGCATCTTTGGTAATATCAGCAGCTGTATCAACCGATATCCCCACATCGGCTTTTCTTAAAGCTGGTGCATCATTAATTCCATCTCCCATAAAACCAACCGTGTGGCCTTTTGTTTGTAAATTTTCAATAATCCGAGCTTTTTGCATTGGATTTAATTTTGCAAATAAATTAGTTGTATCACCAGCAATCTGTAATTCTTGATCACTCATTCGGTCAACTTCAGTACCTAAAACATATTTACTGGCATCAATACCTACGTCATTACAAACTTTTTGGGCTACTATTTCATTGTCACCTGTTAAAACTTTGACGTTTACTCCATGTTGATGCAAAGAATCAATTGCAGTCTTAGCAGATTCTTTTGCTGGGTCTAAAAATCCCATAAAACCGATTAAAGTCATATTTTTTTCATCACTGCTACTATAAATTGCATCACTATGGACATCTTTTTTGATTGCCACCGTGATTACTCGCATACCTTGACGATTCATTTTTTGGTTTACTTCTTGCAATTTTTCTTTTAATTCATCAGTTAAGGGTAAGATTTCTCCATTAATCTCTACTTTATCGCAGACAGTCGCCATCTCTTCAACCGCACCTTTTGTGATCATTAATTGATGATCATCTGCTTTAATCACAACTGTCAAACGACGACGTGAAAAATCAAAGGGTATTTCATCGATTTTTTGGACTGTTTGATAAGGTAATTGCTGTTTTTGTTCTTCATAGTAATTAATCACTGCAATATCCATTAAGTTTTTCCAACCAGTTTGATAAGTTGAGTTTAAAAAAGTTAGATCTAAAACTTGGCGATTTTCTTCCCCTAAAGGGTTCAAATGTTCAACTAATACCACACGATCTTCTGTAATCGTACCGGTTTTATCAGTACACAAAATATCCATGCCACCTAAATTTTGAATCGCAGCTAGTTCTTTCACAATCACTTTTTGTTTAGACAATGTCAAAGCACCTTTGGCCAGATTTGAACTAACAATCATTGGAAGCATTTCTGGCGTTAAACCAACTGCTACGGCAATTGCAAAGAAGAAAGCACTGCTCCAATCTCCTTTAGTAACACCATTAATTAGTAAAACTAAAGGGAATAAAACCATAATCATCCGTAATAGCAATTTACTAACTTTCGTCAAACCAATGTCAAAACTTGTCTTCCCACGTTTGGCTGTTGCATTTTTAGCAATGTCTCCAAAAAATGTTTGCTGCCCGGTTTTTAAAATAATAGCTTTGCCTTGACCACTCAAGACATCTGTTCCCATAAAAACTAAATTTGATAAATCTAGGGCAGTTTCCTCACTTATTTTGTTGTGGGCACTATTAATAAATTTTTCAATCGGCATTGATTCACCCGTTAACGAAGATTGATTAACGAACAAATCTTTGGTCCAAATCAAAACTGCATCAGCAGGAATCATATCACCCGTTGCTAAAGTTAGGATATCTCCAGGAACAATTTCATCCATTGGTATTTCCGCTGTTTCGCCATTTCTTGTAATGGCAGAGGTATTTTCAATCAATTCTTTTAATTCAATACTGGCTTTTTGGGAACGGTATTCTTGAATAAAAGTGATTAAAACACTCGCTAAAATCATAATAACCATTACAATTGCCGCTTGAAAATCTTTAGTGGCAATTGAAACAATCACTAACAATGCTAAAACATAAACAAAAGGATCGTTAAAGGCTTGTAAAAACAATAACCAAGCAGGCGTCGGTTTTTGTGCAGATACTTCGTTGGGCCCATATTCTTCCAAACGCGTTTTTGCATCTTGATTTGACAAACCTTTTTCAGAAGTCCTTAAGTTTAAAAATAAATCCCGATCAGTTAATTGTGCTAATTTTTTTAGTTCTTGGTCCTTGCTGATATTTTTGGCAAGGAGATTTTTCTTGCTCATCATAATAATTCCTCCAATTTCTTATTCTCTTACTCGGATGTTCGTCAAGATCCATCTTCCTCACCACCTTTCATTGTCAGACACAAAAAAACGCACACTCAACAACAAGCATGCGGAAATAACCTCAATCATGTCATCGTTGAGCTTTAGCACTATAGGGCGTAGACAAAATTTGTCAGCTACGTTAAACGTCACCTTCACGATGGCATCTGTTAGACCAACTCGGAGTCTCTCGATTCCTTTGCGGCAGTAGCTTATGTCCATATAGGAGCCTCACCTAACAATATTTATATTATTTAATAAAATAACTATAAATTGAAAATCTGTTTCTGTCAAATCATCTAAAGTTATTTTTGAATTTTTTTATCTTTAAGAAATTGATCAACTGCAGTATTTGGTTTTTGTGAAAAATAATCAGCAAATTTTTGACTCCAGATTTTTGTTTCTCTGGCTTCTGCAAATTTGTCCATCGTTTCATCATATTTTTCAATCACTTGATAGTCATAATCTTTAAAAGTGTCATAAAATACAATAGCTTCTTCGGGTAAACGTGGTTTTACTTTCATTTCAACAGTTGGTTTACCAATGCTCATTCCAGCTACTGGAAACATATAATCGGGTAGATTTAATAATTGGCTAATTGCATCAATGTCTTTGCGAATACTTCCTACAATAACACTACCCAACCCGAGGGATTCAGCGGCTAATGTTGCGCTATTCATGGCTAAGGCTGTATCAGTCACCGCAGTCAATAATGGATCAATTCCTTCAATTATCGGGAAATCAACCTCATATTTATCAGCGACTTTTTTTGAACGATTTAAATCAGCAACAAAAATTAAAAAAACAGAGCTTTTTAGCATGTGGGGATTACCTGGATTCATTGCAACTAATTTTTCTCGAATTGAGGAATCTTTTACCACAAAAATACTGTAGAATTGTCCATTCATCCAAGTTGGCGCCTGTCTTGCAGCTGATAAAATCACCTGTAATTCTTCTTCCGATAGTTGATAATTCTCATCGAAATCACGGTACGTACGACGGGTTTGTAATAGATCTAGCATTTGATTATTCATATTGACCTCCTTCATTTTTGTTTCAATTGATCGGTGATTTGTTGAAATTTATTAAAAAACACTGCCAAATTTTCTTGATTTAGACGAGTGTAATTAATCCTAAGGGACATCGTATCATTACTAAATAAAAACGCCGGAGCTACCAATAATTGTTCATCTAAAAAAAGTTCCCAATCTTTTCTCGTTAATTTTTTATTTTTCCAGGTTAAATAAGCATACAACCCACCTTCAATCGGTTCAAACTGCCAATCATTTGATAAAAGCTTTAATTCTTTTTCAAAATCACGAGCGCTTTGTTTTAAGGTGTCTACTAAATTCTGCTGCTTTTGATTAAAATAAGGATCCTTTAATGCAGTGCTGGCAACAACCTGTGGAAAAACGCTTAAAGAAAAATCAACCATTTGACGTGCTTCGGCTAAACGCACAATCAAATCACGATTTGCAACAATCCAACCAATTTTCAAAGATGAACCAAATATTTTTGACAAGGAACCTAAGTGAATGACTTCATCTGGTGCAAGTTCTTTCAAGGACGGCGGTAAATCTACGAAGGCCAATTCGCTAAACACATCGTCTTCTACAATGGGAATTTGATATTTTCGACTTAAATCAATTAATTCTTTTCTTCTTTGTAAAGACATAGTCCTGCCAGTTGGATTTTGAAAGGTCGGATTGACTAATATCATTTTGATTTTTTTGGTTAAAATCAATTGTTCTAACTGATCCACTCGCATTCCTTGGCTATCTAATTCAACACCGTACAATCGAATGCCCGCAGTAGCAAAAATTGGCAAAGAGTACAAAAATGATGGATCTTCAATCGCGACACTATCGCCATTTTGTAACATCACTTGAAGCAATAAAAACATGGCTTGTTTGGCTCCTGATGTAATTAGCACTTCATTAGAAGAAACATCGATTTTTTGTTCTTTTTTTATCCGCTGAACAATTAATTCCTGTAATGGTAAATAACCCAATGGGCTTTGCTTTTGTTCTTCCAGTAGCAATGTCTCCCATTTGAAAGAAGGTAAACGAAAACTGGGAATTAAATTCAGTGGTAATTCTCCAGTATATAGATCCAAACTTTGGACTGATTTCAATTGCTGTTGCAGTTTAACTAAATACGCTTCTTGTTGAAAATGATTGTCGGCTAATCGCCTTCGCCAATCAATCCGAGGATTAGCTGTTCTGCCCCAGTTTCCCTCGTTAACAAGCGTTCCGCTACCACGTTTTCGTACAATCCAGCCCAAAGCAACTAATTCATCCAACGCATGAACTACTGTTGAACGATTCACATGATAAGTCTCAGCCAATTTTCGCTCCGGTGGCAAACGATCTCCCGGCAGTAATTGGCCATTTTGAATATATTCGATTAACTGTTCCATAATTTGTTGATAGACTGGAATATTTTTTTGGTTATTTAACTGCCACATCAGTCGACTCACTTCCCTTAGTATTAAAATTACTGGAGGAAAGGGCCACTGTCAATCAAAAAAAGTGATAGAGGATGATCAATTTGATCTTCCTCTATCACTTTTAAATTTAAATTGTATCACCATTGAAAATTGAATTTTTAACTATTACGTAGTCAACTTTTTGGATAGATTCCAAATCGCGACCACCTGCATAAGAAATTGAAGACTGTAAATCTTGTTGCATTTCCACTAAAGTATCTTTCAAATGACCTTTAAACGGAATCCAGATTTTTTTACCTTCCACATTTTTCTTTTCACCTTTTTGAAATTCAGAAGCACTACCAAAATATTCTTTTAAAACGACACCATTTTCAACTTTGGTTTCACCTGGAGACTCTTCATGGCCAGCAAAAAGTGAGCCAATCATTACCATTGTCGCTCCAAAACGAACAGATTTAGCAATATCACCATGGGTACGAATTCCACCATCGGCAATAATAGGTTTTCGGGCAGCTTTTGCACACCAACTTAATGCTGCTAATTGCCAACCGCCAGTTCCAAAACCAGTTTTAATTTTAGTAATACATACTTTACCGGGTCCAATGCCGACTTTTGTCGCGTCTGCACCAGCATTTTCTAGTTCCCGAACCGCTTCAGGAGTTCCAACATTACCAGCAATCAAAAATGCATCCGGCAATAATTTTTTAATATGCTTAATCATATTAATCACTGGATCAGAATGACCATGGGCAATATCAATTGTGATATAATCTGGTACTAAATTTTGATCGGCCAACGATTGCACGAAATCATATTCATTCGCTTTTACACCAACACTGATTGATGTAAACAAACATCTTTTTTGCATCTTTTTAATAAACGGAATCCGCTCTTCTTCGTAAAAACGATGCATTATGTAAAAGTAACCATTTTCTGCTAAAAATTCTGCGATTGATTCATCGACAATTGTTTGCATATTAGCGGGAACCACTGGCATTTTAAAGCTGAATTTACCTAATTTAACACTTGTGTCACATTCTGAACGAGAGTTCACGATACACTTGTTGGGAATTAGTTGGATATCTTCATAATCAAATACTTTCATAAAATCCTCCATTTGTTTACACAATAAAAAACATAGGACATTTCGCCCTATGTAATTTACAATAAAAATGAGAAAAAAGCAAGAATAATTTTTATTATTCTTGCTAAAACACGAACATTAAACCTTTTTAATGTTTTTCTCTTAAGTTTTTAGCTTGAAGACTGACTAGAAAAACGACATCTTCCATTTCAGCTTCATTCGTTACATCCATTTCGATCATCTTTGTTGATGGAGATATTTGTGCAAACTTTTCTTTAAACTCATCAGACATTACTTGAATCATTGGCGTTAAATAGCGAATCCCAAAATCAGGTAGTGGGGTTTTTACTGAAAAATAGTCGTCATGAATGATGATTGAACACAATAAACCTTGATATTGTACGACTTCAATGTGCCATCCAAGCTTTTTTTGAAATATTATTTTAATTTGTGGCTCATAGTGACGAGTGAGTTGTGCCAGCAAAATTTTTAAATACTGAGAGTTTGGTAAAAAATCCATGATTGCTTCCATATTGGGTTTTTCAGCTTCCAATTGAGACGATAGCCATTTATCATCCATCAAACTTCCTCTTTTCTTATCAATTGATATATACGTACAAGAATGAACAACATAAAATTTAAAATATTGGGATAACAATATTCATAAAAACTTATTTTTTCAATTCTAATCTCATTATTTTTTCATAATTTTATTTTAACATGATATACCGCGCATGTCATTGTTTTCCTCTTTATTATCTTCACTTATCTGTTTCTACTTATTAATATTAATGCTTTTATTCTTCACAACGGTCTTGATTTTACTAAAAAAAGAGCCTTATTGCAAGCTGCAATAAAGCTCTTTTTTATTTTATTCAATTATTTTTTTCTAGCAAATTTTTTATCTTACTAAAAACTAAGAAAATTAAAAACAAATAAATTGATTATTTATTACGACCTTTATCACCAATATCTTTTCTGAAAAAATAACCATCTGTATTTGTTTTTTCTAATGCTTTGTAAACTTTTTGCTGTGCATCAGAAATATTTTCACCATTTGCTTCCACAACTAAAACCCGGCCTCCATTTGCCTTTAGACCATCTGAATCAGAAACTCCGGCATAAAAAATGTTGACATTTTCATCATCAAAGGTTGGAACCGGCATACCTTTTTGATAATCTCCAGGATAGCCATCAGCAGCTATAACAACACCAACACTAGCAAAATCATACCAGTTTATTTTTGGTTCTTTTTCATGCAACAGATCGTCAATAACTTCAGCCAAATCACTAGCTAAACGCGGCAAAACAACCTGAGTCTCTGGATCACCGAAACGGGCATTAAATTCAATAACCTTTGGTCCATCTGAAGTTGCAATTAAGCCGGCATATAATATGCCAGAAAAAGGTGTACCATTTTGAACCATACCATTTACAGCAGGTTTGACAACATTTTCGACTGCTTTATTAATAATTGATTCGGAAATTTGTGGTACGGGAGAATAGGCACCCATTCCACCAGTATTAGGCCCTTTGTTTCCTTCAAAAGCTGGCTTATGGTCTTGAGCAATAACCATTGGATAAACATCATTATTTCTAACAAAAGATAATAGCGAAAACTCTTCACCAGCTAGAAACTCCTCAATCACCACTTTAGCACCACTTTCACCAAAACGGTTTTGATTGAGCATTTCATCTAGTGCTGATAAAGCTTCTTGTTCATCCTGTGCCACTACTACCCCTTTGCCTGCAGCTAAACCGTCTGCTTTGATTACAATTGGCGTGCCTATTTTTTTTATATAGGCCTGCGCTTGATCAAAATCAGTAAATACTTCGTAGGCTGCAGTTGGAATTTGATTTTCTAGCATAATTTGTTTAGCAAACTCTTTTGAACCTTCGATCATTGCAGCTGCTTTATTAGGTCCAAATATTTTTAGATCAGCAGCTTGAAAATCGTCGACAATCCCATTCAACAATGGTACTTCAGGTCCGACAAATGTCCATTCGATTTGATTTTCTTTAGCAAATTCGATCAAAGCCGGATGATTATCTTCTTCAATAGCTAAAGTTTGAATGCCGTCATTTAGCATACCAGGATTTCCTTTTGCGCAAAATACCTCTGTCACCTTTGGACTAGCTAATATTTTTTTAGCAATGGCGTGTTCACGACCACCAGAGCCGATAATTAGAATTTTCATCAGGTCACCTCTTAATGTCTGAAGTGACGGCCACCAGTAAAGACCATCGCTACACCATATTTATTTGCCATCGCTATTGAATCTTTATCTCGAATACTACCACCAGGTTGGACAATCGCTTTAATGCCGTGTTCAGCTGCATATTCTACTGAATCATCCATTGGAAAATAAGCGTCACTAGCTAAAACAGCGCCAGCCATTTTATCAGTAGCTTGTTCTAGCGCAATTTTTACAGAACCCACACGATTCATTTGGCCGGCACCAATACCAACTGTTTGATGCTGGTTAGCAACGACGATCGCATTTGATTTCACGTGTTTGACAGCTTTCCAAGCAAATTCTAACGCTTTTAATTCCTCTTTGGTTGGCTGGCGATCCGTGACGACTTCGTACCCTTCTGCTTTTTCAGTCAAGATATCTTGGTCTTGAACTAATAAACCACCTAGTACAGATACTATTTCTACTTGTTCAGAACTTGAATTACTAAAGTCTAGTATTAATAATCGCAAATTCTTTTTCTTCGACAATAATTCAAATGCTTCAGCAGAAAAAGATGGTGCAATAATAATTTCTAGAAATAATTCATGCATCTTCTCAGCTGTTGCCAAATCAACTTCTCGGTTAGCAACAATAATACCGCCAAAAATGGAAACGGGATCGGCTTCGTATGCATAATTATAAGCTTCAAAAATTGTTTTCCCAGTTCCAATACCACAAGGATTCATATGTTTCAACGCCACAACAGTTGGTTCAGAAAATTCACGGGCAATCCTTAAAGCAGCATCAGCATCTTTAATATTATTGTACGATAATTCTTTGCCGTGTAATTGTTTCCCGCTAGCAATTGAATAAGAAACAGGAATAGCATCTTGATAAAAAGCTGCTTTTTGATGACTATTTTCACCGTATCGTAAAGTTTGTTTTAAATCATAAGTTAAAGTTAATTTTTCTGGTTCAGCAACTTCAACTGCTGCTGTTAAATATTCAGCAATCAGGGCGTCATAAGCAGCCGTGTGACGAAAAACTTTTGCCGCTAATTTTTTTCGCGTAGCTAAACTAGTTTCGTTGTTTTCAGCAAATTCTTGTAAAACTGTTTCATAATCTAGCGGATCTACCACTACAGTAACAGCCGCGAAATTTTTCGCCGCTGAACGAAGCATACTTGGACCACCGATATCGATATTTTCAATCGCATCCGCTTCCGTAACCTCTTTTTTCAAGATAGTTTCTTTAAAGGGATATAAATTCACGCAAACCAAATCTATTGGTTGAATGTCATGAGCGTCCATTGCTTCCATATGGCTAATTAAGTCTCTTCGTCCTAACAAACCACCATGGATTTTCGGGTGCAGTGTTTTCACTCTTCCGTCCATCATTTCTGGAAAACCAGTGACTTCATCAATACTGATTGTTTTTACACCGGCCTCATCTAAAACTTTTTTAGTTCCACCAGTAGAAATAATTTCAAATCCGTTTTCGATTAATTTTTCAGAAAACGAAACAATTCCATTTTTATCAGATACACTAATCAGCGCACGTTTCATGACCAAACTCCTTTATGATTTTCGCAATGACTGCGGGATAAAGTCCATGCTCAACTGCATGAATTTTTTCTTCTAAAGTTTCTAAAGTATCATTTTTATCAATAATCACTTTTTCTTGCGCAATAACTGGTCCAGTATCCACACCACTATCTACATAGTGAACAGTGACACCTGTTTCAGCTACTCCAGCTTCAAAAGCATCTTTAATACCGTGTAATCCCGGGAAACTAGGCAATAATGCCGGATGAATATTAATAATTCTTTTCGGGAATGCTTGCAAAAGTTTTTCACCGACAATTCGCATATAACCTGCCAAAATAACTAAATCAATCTGATTTTTCTTCAGTAAATTCAATAATGCATCTTCATAAGCAGCTTTATTTTCAAACTCTTTCAATTCAAAGCTTTCACTGGGAATTTGAAATTTTTCCGCTCTCTTTAAGACATACGCATCCTGGTGATCAGAAAAAAGTAAATCAATTTTTGCAGGAATCTCTCCATTTCGAACAGCATTAGCTAAAGCTTCAAAATTAGAACCATTCCCAGAAGCTAAGACAGCAATTTTCATTTATTTTGCTCCCTTAAATGAAATCGACTCATTAACTTTGTCAGTTACTTTTCCAATAATATAAGAAGCTTCATCATTTTTTTGCAACAGCTCTTGAACCGCTGCAACTTTTTCTGGTGCAACCGCTAATACCATACCAATACCCATATTGAAAATTTCGTACATTTCCATGGTAGGAATTTGACCATATTTCTCCATAGTTGAAAAAATTGGTAAGATTGGCCAGGTTCCTAATTCAATCTCACAAGCAAGTTGATCAGGTAGCATTCTTGGTAAGTTTTCAACAAATCCGCCACCAGTTATGTGAGCTACACCATGGAGTAATTCATCTTTAACCAAAGGTAAAATTGCCTTGGCATAAATCCGAGTTGGTTTTAATAATTCATCAGCTAACGATGCCCAATCAAGTTCTGGCAATTTATCCGAAATCGTAAAATCATTATCTTCAAAGAAAATTTTACGAACCAAAGAATAGCCATTGGAATGAATTCCTGATGAAGGCAACCCAATCAAAACATCGCTAGCTTGAATTTTTTCCCCAGTTACAATTTTACTTTTTTCGGCAATCCCCACAGCAAAGCCAGCTAAATCATAATCCTTATCACCGTACATACCTGGCATTTCAGCTGTTTCGCCACCAATTAAAGCTGCCCCAGCTTGCACACAACCATCAACTACACCGGCAACAACTTGTTCTAAACGTTCTGGAACATTTTTTCCAGTAGCAATATAATCTAAAAAATATAATGGTTCAGCGCCCTGCGCAATAATGTCGTTGACACACATTGCTACACAGTCAATCCCTATTGTATCGTGACGATCTGCCTGAATAGCGACCATCAATTTTGTTCCCACACCATCAGTACCAGAAATCAAGACGGGTTCTTTGACGTTTAATTGACTTAAATCAAAATTGCCGCCAAAGCCACCAATTGCGCCCATCACGCCTAATCTTTCAGTTTTCTTGACATGTTTTTTAATTCTTTCTACCACTTCATAACCCGCTTCTACATCGACACCAGCTTTTTGATATGCGTTAGCCATTATTTCTCTCCTTTAGAAAAATGAAATTTTTTCACGTAATGATTCTTGATATTTTTCTTCATAATCGTACAATGGCGTAGGATAATCCCCATTAAAATAAGCCATACATAAACCAGAATAAGGTGCATCAAACTTCAAGCCAATCGCGTCAATTAATCCTTCTTCACTTAAAAAGGCCAAAGAATCAGCACCGATTTCTGAACGAATTTCTTCAATTGAATGATTTGCTGCGATTAATTCTTTTCTTGTTTGAATATCTATTCCATAAAAACAAGGGTAGCGTAGAGGTGGTGAAGCAATTCGTACATGAACTTCTTTTGCACCGGCTTCTTTTAATAATTCCACTATCCGACGACTGGTTGTCCCACGCACAATCGAATCATCTACCATGATGACTTTTTTGCCTTCAACAACACCTCGAACTGCTGACAACTTCATCCGAACACCTTGTTCTCTTAATTCTTGGGTAGGCTGGATAAAAGTTCTTGCGATGTACTGATTTTTTACTAAACCCATTTCATAAGGAATGCCAGTTGCTTCTGCATAACCACTAGCAGCTGATAATGATGAATTTGGCACACCGACTACCATATCCGCTTCAATCGGTGCTTCAGATGATAAAATTCGACCCATATTTTTTCTAGCACTATGAACGTTTACCCCTGCAATATTTGAATCAGGTCTAGCAAAATAAATGTATTCCATTGAGCAAATTGCATGTTGTGTCTCATCAGTAAATTTTTCAACTGTCAAACCTTGGTCGTTAATAGTAATTACTTCACCAGGATTTACGTCTTGTAAAAACTCGGCACCAACTACTTCTAAGGCACAAGTTTCTGAAGCAACCACATATGCACCATTCACCATTTGTCCGATTGATAATGGTCTGAAGCCATTGGCATCTAAAGCGGCTACCATAGAATCTTCCGTCATCATTAAATAAGCAAAACCACCTTTAACAGTGTTCAAGGCTTCTTTTAATTGACTAGAAAAATCTGGTTTGGCGCTTTTACGGATTAAGTGCATTAAGATTTCTGTATCTGAATTAGAGTGAAAAATTGCGCCTTCTTCCTCTAAATCTTTTCTTAAAGTTTTAGCATTAGTTAAATTACCATTATGCGCTAGTGCAAAATCGCCATCATAAAACTTAAACAAAAACGGTTGAATGTTATCCACACTACCATTTCCGGCAGTCGCGTATCGCACATGACCAATGGCTGCTTGTCCAGTTAATTGATCTAACTGTCGTTCATCTTTAAAAACTTCAGACAATAAACCTAAATCACGGTATCCTTTTAATTTACCTTCATCATTTGATACAATACCGGCGCCTTCTTGTCCTCGATGCTGTAAACTATGGAGACCAAAATAAGTGACGCGTGCAGCATCTGGATGACCCCAGATGCCGAACACACCACATTCTTCATTTAAACTTCTTACTTCATAAGACATGGAATAGCTTCCTCCCAAAGTTCTTTGGCTGTCTTGACTGCAACATTAATTTTTCCATCATTCGCTTCAATTGTTAATTGACCATCGGCAGTTACTTCACCAATAAATTGCGCTTTTTTAACACTACTTTCAAAAGCTGCTTGATTTTCTTTTTTCACAGAAAGGATAAAACGAGATTGTGTTTCACTGAATAATTCTGCTGCTTTCAAATCAACCTTCACTGAAATCCCTAATTCATTCGCGAAAGTAGCTTCAGCTAAAGCCGTTGCTAGACCGCCTTCAGACAAATCATGAGCACTAGATACTAAACCAGCTTTAATTGCTGATAAAACCAACTCTTGGTTTTCTTTTTCAGTAGCTAAATCAAAATTCATTAGTTTCCCTTCAATTAAACCCTTTTGCATTTTTTGAATTTCAGAACCATTAAAATCGGCTTTGGTTTCACCAATCACATAGACTAAATCACCAACATTTTTAAATTGTTGAGTTGTTACATGGTTTAAGTCTTCGATTAAGCCAACCATACCAATCATTGGAGTTGGATAAATCGCTTTTCCGTCTGTTTCATTATATAAAGAGACATTCCCAGAAATGACTGGTGTGTTTAAAACGGTACAAGCTTCAGAAATACCATCAGCAGATGTCCATAATTCCCAGAATCCTTCAGGTTTTTCAGGAGAACCATAATTTAAGCAGTCAGTAATCGCTAAAGGCTGTCCACCAGATGCAACAATATTTCGCGCAGCTTCTGCAACTGCAATTTGTCCGCCAACCTCAGGATTTAGATATAAATAACGGGCGTTGCAATCTGTTGTCATTGCCAATGCTTTATTCGTGCCACGTACTCTAAGAACAGCGGCATCACTACCCGGGCCTACCACTGTATTAGTCCGAACTCTAGAATCGTAAGTTTCAAAAATTGTTTTTTTAGAAGCAATAGTCGGTTGTTTTAACAAATCTAAAAGGGTTGCTGTTGCATCTTGGATTGTTGGTACAAAATCAGCCATTTCCGCAAATTCTTTAATACGAGCAGGTTCTTTCTTTTCATTCTGATAAACCGGCGCATCTTCTGCTAAAGCATCCACAGGCAAATTCGCAACTTCTACATCATGATGATATAAACGATATAAACCATCGTCAGTTACTTCACCAATTGTTACAGCATCTAAATCATATTTTTTAAATAATTCGACCACTTGATCTTCTGCCCCTAATTCAACACAGATTAACATCCGTTCTTGAGATTCTGACAACATCATTTCATAAGGGGACATTCCTGTTTCCCGTTGAGGTACATCATCTAAATAAAGTTTCAAACCAGATCCAGCTTTTGAAGCCATTTCTGCACTAGAAGATACTAAACCAGCTGCACCCATATCTTGAATGCCAACTAAAATTTCAGAATGGTCTAAAATCAATTCCAGACAAGCTTCCAATAATAATTTTTCCATGAATGGATCACCAACTTGCACAGCCGAACGTTGTTGTTCTTCCCCTTCAACAAATTCTTCTGAAGCAAAAGTAGCGCCATGAATACCATCGCGACCAGTTTTAGCCCCTACATACATGATTTTATTGCCGACACCTTTGGCCTGCCCTTTTTGAATATCTTTATGATCAATTAAACCAACACACATTGCATTAACTAATGGATTTCCTTCATAGCTCGCATCAAAAGCTACTTCGCCTCCGACAGTTGGAATTCCAATACAGTTACCATAACCAGAAATTCCAGCGACAACTTCTTCTAATAAATATTTTGTTCGGGAATTATCTAATTCACCAAAACGTAAAGAATCTAAGATAGCAATCGGTCTTGCACCCATACTAAAAATATCACGAATAATTCCGCCAACACCGGTTGCGGCCCCTTCATAAGGTTCAACAGCTGAAGGATGGTTATGACTTTCTGCTTTAAATACAACTGCTTGATTATCACCAATGTCAACAATCCCGGCACCTTCACCAGGCCCTTGTAATACTTGCTTACCAGTTGTTGGAAATTTTCTTAAAACCGGTTTTGAATTTTTATATGAACAATGCTCACTCCACATGACTGAAAAAAGTCCTGTCTCAGTATAATTAGGCATCCGACCTAAAATATCCTCTGAAATCATTCGATATTCTTCGTCAGTTAGCCCCCATTCAGCGTAGATTCTTTGCTCTTTAATCTCTTGAGCTGTCGGTTCTGTTTTAATCATTATTTAGCCGCTACCTTTCCGAAGTTATTAATCATTGATGCGAAAAATTTCAAGCCATCATCTGACCCTAATAATTTCTCTACCGCTCTTTCAGGGTGAGGCATCATTCCTAAAACGTTACCTTTTTCATTGACGATACCAGCAATTTTCTCAACACTACCGTTAATATTATCTTCTGCATAAGAAAAGACAATTTGATTGTTGGCTTTTAATTGATCCAATGTCGCTTCATCGCAGTAATAGTTTCCTTCACCATGGGCAACGGGGATTTGAATAATTTCTCCTTCCGCATATTCGGTCGTAAAGTTTGTTTGATTATTTTCAACTTTTAAAGGTGTAATTTTACTGATGAATTTTAAGCTGTCATTTCTTCTTAAAGCCCCCGGTAAAAGACCTGCCTCAGTTAAAATTTGAAAGCCATTGCAAGTACCAAAGACTGGCTTGCCTTCTTCGGCCATACGGACAACTTCTGCCATAATATTTGCAAAACGAGCAATTGCACCACAGCGCAGATAATCGCCATAAGAAAATCCGCCTGGCAATAAGACGCCATCAAAACCAGCCAAACTATCTGCATCAAAGCGAACATATTCACAATCAACATCCATAATTTCTTTGATTGCCCAATACATATCCATATCACAATTTGAACCTGGAAAAACGATGACTGCAAATTTCATTTAAACTTCCTCCATCGTACTAATTTCATAGCGGTAAGTTTCCATATTAACGTTAGCTAATAATTTGTCACAGATTTCTTCAATCATTTCTTCGATGGGACGATCACTTTTAGCTACTTTGATTTCAAAATATTTACCAATTCGAACATCTTCAATCGTGTCATAGCCTAAACGATGAACGGCACCTTTGACTGCTTCACCTTGAGGGTCCAATACTGAATCTTTGTAAGTTACATATACTTTTACGAAATACATTTTTTTTACTCTCCTTTTAATCGATTTAAGACTTCTTGATAAACAGGGATTAAATCCCCTAAATTTCTACGGTAGATATCTTTATCTAAATGTTCATTTGTGGACTTATCCCATAAACGGCAAGTGTCAGGTGATATTTCATCAGCCAATAAAATTGAACCATCTCTTGTTCGGCCAAACTCTAATTTAAAATCTACTAAGAGAATGCCAATTTCATCAAACAGTTCACTTAACGCTTCATCAACTGCTAAAGCCATTGTTTTTAACGTTGTAATTTCTTCATCAGTAGCAATATCTAAGACCTTAATATGGTCTTCAATAATCATTGGATCATCTAATTCGTCATTTTTAAAATAAAATTCAACAATCGGAAATTTCACCTGTGTACCTTCAGGAATTGCTAAACGCTTTGAAAAGCTTCCGGCAGCGATATTCCGAACGACAACTTCCAACGGGATAATATCAACTGCTTGGATAATTTGTTCTGTTTCTGAAATTTGTTCTACGAAATGACTACGAATTTCTTTTTCATCTAAACGTTGAAAAATTAAACTAGTGATTTGATTATTAAGCTCACCTTTGCCTTTAATTTGGTCTTTTTTAGCGCCGTTTAAAGCCGTTGCTTGATTCAAATACTCAACCCAAATCAAATCTGGTTGATCCGTTTGAAATAGTTCTTTTGCTTTGCCTTGATAAAGTAATTGGCCTTTTTCCACTTGCGTTACCCCTTCTTAATTGTGAATGATTTATTGTTATCGAACAATTATCATTCGTATTTTATTCAATTATAGTGTAACAACTCACAAAATCCGGGTCAATTATTTATCGGATATTTATACTTTTTTAATCCTTAATGTTCGTTTTTTGCTAAATTTTGTATTTCAGGTCAAAGAAAGATAGCGTTTACATATTAAAAATTAGGTGCTATAGTTTATTTGACAATAATATCGGAGGAATGAACATGTTACAGACAGGATTAATTGCTCAAGAATTTCTACATCATATGAATGAAGCAGATAAGCACCAGTTGTTTAACTATTTACTTGGCTTGAATGTCACCCATAAAGAAAATGTAAATACCTCTTTTTATACATATAAAAATCTGAAAAAATGGCTGAAGCCTAAGCAACAGCCTATTCAGACTTTTTCATTTATAAACGATCATAATGATGAATTGATTATTAGCCAGCTTAAATATCAAAAACTATTTAAACAAGGTTATCAAATAAAAGTATTCTATAATTTAAACGAATATGACTATCATTTAGTAGATGATCTCTTGGTTGAGTTAAAAGGAGAATTATTATCATATGCCTAAAAAAAGAGTTTTCCAAAGCGGAAAACTCTCTTTTTTAATCATCTTCTTGTTTGATTGCTTGAATCAGATCATTTTCTTTATTTACATCAATATCAGGTTCTTCTTGATATTGATCAATCGACACAGCCAGATCACTCACTGGTAATTGCTCGTCCAACTGTCCAGCTGCCATTCGACTAAAGTATGATTTGGTTTCTCGAATAACTACTGGGCTCAATAAAATCAACGCAACAATATTTGGAAAGGCCATTAATCCGTTGAATATATCTGCGATTGTCCAAACCATTGTGACAGTCAAATAAGGACCAATAAATACTGCTAAAATATATAATACTCGAAAAGCTGACGAAAACTTTGTATTTCCACCAGTTAAATAGCTAAGACATCTTTCAGAATAATAATTCCAACCTAAGATAGTTGTAAAAGCAAAGAATGTCAGACAAAGCATTAATAAAAAAGAAGCTAGTGTTTGAGAGATTGGTAATGCCTGTGTAAATGCAAAAATTGTAACAGCTGATCCTTCCAGCCCTTGATCCCAAGCACCAGTTAAAATAATTGCCATACCGGTCATATTACAAACCACTAATGTATCGATAAATGTTCCAGTCATTGAAACTAAACCTTGTCTTACAGGTTCTTTTGATTGCGCTGCAGCAGCAGCGATCGGTGCGCTACCTAAACCAGACTCATTTGAAAAAATACCTCGTGCAATCCCTCGCTGCATTGCGATCATCATCGCACCCAGCGCACCACCTGATACTGCCCGTAAACCAAAGGCACTTTGGATGATTTCAACAATCACTGCTGGTAACCGTCCAATATTAAAAATAATCATAAATAAACACAAACCGACATATAAAACAATCATTGCCGGTACAACAATTTCAGAAACTTTGGCAATTCGAGTGACCCCACCAACTAAAACGATCGATACCAAAACGGTCACAATAGCACCGGAAATAACGACAGCCAAAGAATAATCATTGCCTAATAAACTAATTGTATGAGCATTATTCGGATCAAAAAATACTTGTGCAGAAGAAGTAATACCATTAATTTGTGTAATTGTTCCAATCCCAATAATACCAGCAATTGCTCCGAAGAAAGCAAACATTTTTGCTAGCCAACGCCAGTTCATTCCTAAACCTTTTTCGATATAGTAAAACGGACCGCCCAACGCCTTACCTTGATCATCAAAAGTTCGATATTTAACTGCCAGTAATCCTTCAGCATATTTTGTTGCCATTCCCAATAAACCAGCGATTTCTAGCCAAAATAATGCGCCTGGCCCACCTGACACAATCGCCGTAGCTACCCCAACTATATTTCCCGTACCGATTGTTGCAGAAAGAGCTGTAGTTAATGCTTGGAAACTCGTTACGTCTCCTTCACCACCATCTTCGTTTTTTACCATATATTTTAAAGCTAAAGGTAATTTTCGAATCTGAATCCCTCGTGAACCAATAGTTAAGATAATCCCAACACCTAATATTAGTAAAATCATCGGTGCTCCCCAAATTAAAGAATTGATTCTTGTTAAAAATGCATCCATAAAACCATCCTATCTTTCATTTTTTTAGTACTTCCTGACCTAAGCCTCCTCCTCTGATTTGAAAACGCTTTCAAAAATATTTATCGAAAGTAACCAAGATTTCTCCTAGTTACTTATAATCAGTTTACTCAATACCAACTCTTTTAAAGATTTCATCGACATTTCTTAAGTGATAATTATAATCGAAGGCATCATCTAAATCAATAGCTGATAAAACATTCGTTATATTTTCATCTTCCTCTAATAATGGACGGAAGGCAACTTGGTTATCCCAAGCATACGCAGTTTTCGGTTGCACCAAATCGTAGGCTACTTCTCGTGACATCCCATGATCAATTAGCTTTAACATTACTCTTTGACTATAAATTAAACCAAAAGTTGCTTCCATATTACGTTTCATATTTTCTGGGAAGACAGTTAAATTTTTTACTATTTTGCTAAAACGATTTAACATATAATCAACTAAAATTGTTGTATCTGGTGTGATGATTCTTTCAGCAGAAGAGTGAGAAATGTCTCTTTCATGCCATAAAGCAACATCTTCAAAAGCTGTAATTAAATGGCCGCGAACTACTCGTGCCAATCCAGTCATATTTTCTGAACCAATTGGATTACGTTTATGAGGCATTGCTGAAGAACCCTTTTGACCTTTTGCAAAAAATTCTTCAACTTCACGGGTCTCAGATTTTTGTAAACCACGGATTTCAGTGGCAAATCTTTCAATTGAAGTAGCAATTAATGCCAAGCTTGAAAAGTATTCAGCATGTAAATCTCTTGGTAAAACTTGCGTAGAAATTTCTTGCGGACGAATTCCTAGATGTTCGCAAACATATTCTTCAACAAATGGTGGAATGTTAGCAAAAGTTCCTACTGCTCCAGAAATTTTGCCTGCTTCAACTCCTTTTGCTGCATGATCAAAACGTTCGATATTTCGCTTCATTTCAGAATACCACGTAGCCAATTTTAAACCAAAAGAAGTAGGTTCCGCATGAACACCATGAGTACGTCCCATCATCACAACATTTTTGTTGGCTTTAGCTTTTTCTCCAATAATATCTAAAAATTCTGCTAAATCTTTACGAATTAAATCATTGGCTTGTTTATATAGATAACCATATGCTGTATCCACAACATCAGTACTTGTCAAACCATAATGTACCCATTTTCGTTCTTCACCTAACGTCTCAGAGACTGCTCTTGTAAAAGCAACGACATCATGCCTAGTAGATTCTTCAATCTCTAAAATACGATCAATATCAAAATCAGCATTGGCACGGATTTTTTCAACATCTGCTTTAGGAATCTCACCTAATTCTGCCCAAGCCTCGTCAGCCAAAATTTCAACTTCCAACCAAGCACGGTAACGATTTTCGTCACTCCAAATGTCGCCCATTTCTTTGCGTGTATAACGTGGTATCATGTTTTGCTCCTTTTTAGTCCCAAATTTTTGTATTTTTTACTTCTTCTAAAGTTTGATCAACATCTTCAGTTAAAATGGTAATATGACCCATTTTACGTCCTTTTTTAGCAGGTGATTTGCCATAATAATGGAACTGCCAATCGGGTTTTTCACCAATTAATTGATAAGTATGCAATAAACGTTCACCCAAAATATTTACCATCACAGCTGGTGATAATAATTTGGGTTGACTTAACGGCCAACCGCAAACGCCACGAATATGTGCATCGAATTGGCTGATTGAACAAGCTTCAATCGTATAATGTCCTGAATTATGTGGTCGTGGAGCTAATTCATTTACATAAAGTGTTCCCGCCTCAGTAAGAAATAATTCGATGCATAAAGTACCTACCAGACTGACACTTTTAGCAATGACTTTAGCAATACGACTAATTTCATCTGCTACATCTTGTTCAATTCTTGCAGGTGCAATCGTTTCATGTAAAATGTTATTGCAATGAATATTTTCTACTACCGGAAAAGTCACATACTCCCCTTGCAGATTACCACTTACAATAACCGATAACTCTTTTTCAAAGGGAATCCATGATTCTAAGACACATGTTCCTTGACGTAATAAATTCATAGAAGGCGCTAAATCAGCTGAACTTTTTAAAACATATTGCCCATGACCATCATACCCACCTCGCGTTGTTTTCAAGACACAAGGAAAACCAATCCCATCAATCGCTTCTTGAATATCCGTTGGAGAAATGATAGTGGCATAAGGCGCTATCACAATATTATTATTCTCCAAAAAATTTTTTTCCATCAGACGATCTTGAGTGATCGCCAACAAATCCGTCCCTTGCGGAACATTGGCTTTTTGAACGATTTGATTCAGTGTTGCCACGTCAACATTTTCAAACTCATAAGTAATCACATCACTGCGGCGAGCTAATTCTTCTAAAGCTAATTGATCATTGTAGTTCGCCATAATATGCCAATCTGAAACTTGAGCTGCTGGACAATCTTCAACAGGGTCGACGATTCCAGTTCGAAAGCCCATTTCTTTAGCACTAATTGCCATCATTCTACCTAATTGACCGCCGCCGACAATTCCAATTGTTGCGCCCGGTTGCAATGCTTTAACCAAGTTGTTCACTACTTTCTATTACAGTTTCTTTCATTTGTACTCTTTTATCTGCCAATCTTTCAGCAATTTTTTCATCTTCAATTGATAGAATCTGACCTGCTAACAATCCTGCGTTGGTTGCACCGGCTTTTCCAATTGCTGTTGTTGCAACTGGAACGCCACCTGGCATCTGAACAATTGATAATAAGGAGTCTAAACCATTTAGTGTTCTTGATTGTACTGGTACACCTATCACTGGTAAAGTTGTTTTAGCTGCCACCATTCCAGGTAAATGAGCTGCACCCCCAGCACCGGCAATAATTACTTTGATTCCTCGATTTCTTGCGTTTTCGGCAAATTCGAACATCAAATCCGGTGTTCGATGAGCAGAAACAACTTTCTTCTCATAATTAATTTCTAATTCATCTAAACTCTCACAAGCGTACTTCATTGTTTCCCAATCAGAAGTACTACCCATAATTACAGCCACTGTTGCTACCATATTGTGCCCCTTTCTATGTCGTCTTTATTTTAGCAAGTGAGATTAAGCAAGTCAAAAAGAAACTGAATGATATTTCAAATAATTAGTAAAACGTTCGGAAAAAAAGATCACCTTTGTTTTTTTTACAAAGAATGACCCTTTTATAAACTTATATTTTACGCATCAGCCTTAGCAAATTCGATCTCACCATTTTTCAATGAAGCAATCCGAGCTAGAGAAACTACCGGAATATCCATATCTTCCAAAAGCTTTCTACCATCTTGGAAAGATTTTTCGATAATGATACCAACACCCTCGACATGTGCTCCTGCCTGACGACACAATTCAATTAATCCTTTGGCTGCTTGTCCATTCGCCAAGAAGTCATCCACAATAAGGACATTATCCTCAGCAGATAAAAACTTACGTGAGATAGAAATAGTACTAGTCACTTGTTTCGTAAATGAATAAACTGATGACGTCAACAATTCTTCGTTCATAGTTAAGCTTTTTGATTTACGAGCGAAAATCATTGGTACGCCCAAAGTTTGAGCAGCAAAAATTGCTGGAGCAATACCAGAAGTTTCTAAAGTAACAACTTTAGTAATTTTTTTATCAGCAAATACTTCCGCCAATCGATCTCCCATTAAATTCATTAAAACAGGATCGACTTGGTGCGTCACAAATTCGTCAACTTTTAAGACATTCTCACCTAAAACACGGCCTCTTGCTGCAATTCGTTCTTCTAATTCCTGCATAAAATCTTCCCTTCTTTTCATGTGCTATCTCTATTAAAACAAAAAATCAGAAATATCTAAAGTGATTTTTGTCTTCAATTGAATTTTTAATCAAAATAACCAGTTAATCACAAAAAAAGTCCAAGAAAAAACTCTCGAACTTTTTATGTCTTATAAATATTTTTCTGTTTTTAATAGCTCTCCTGCAATTGCTTCATTTTTTTCATTTACAAGTAAAACCGGACCAGTACAACCCATGCCACTTTCAGCGTAAATATTTCCTTTCCATAAAGCTTGGACAGCTTCTTCTAATTCCATCACGTCGATGCCGCCAATTTCCGCTGTTACAATTTCTTTTTCGGGGGCAACAACTTTCTCACTTGTTTCAGTCTTAACTTGTAAACTTTCACGAATTGCATTTAATTGAGCACTTAAAGCCTTGTCATATTCTTCCTTACTTACATCAGCAATTTTTCCTTTTGCTAATTCGTAAGCATAGGTTAATGCATTTGCAATTACTGGCGCGCCACTTGCCCGTGAGATGATACAGATGTTGTCGCGATAATTTAATCCTACACCAGGGCCATAACCAAAACCAGCTACTTCATATTGGCCGCCGCTATTATAAGCAGAAAATAGCTTCATTAAAACATTACCTGTCAAGCTATCACAAACAACAACATCACAAGTTCCCGTTAATAAATCGTTCCCTCGCAAAACGATACCGCCATCCGCTCTAGCACTTTCGCCGAAGTTTAGTCCATAACCATTTTCTTTTAATGAAACCAAAGCCCGTTCAACTGTCTTTGCACCATCGACATTCAAAATACCCACGGTTGGATCTTTATGTCCTAATGTTTTTGCAACTGCTACACCATTGATGGCATTTAGCAACATTGCTTCATTTCTTTGCGTACTTGCCGTTCCTGTGGTAGTAGCGATAATCATTTCACGACCAAAAGCTGGCGTAATTACTCGACCAACTGTTGCTACTCCGATTGGAAAATTATAATGTAAAGTTACACAACCATCAATTTTTCCATCATGCAATAATTCTTCCATCATTTCGTAAGCATCTTTTTGACAATCGGTGGTAGATACATGCTCAAAATCACTGGCCCATTCTACATCACTGCCGATCAAGACAACATCAAACAAATTATTCTGTTTAATTGTCTCAGCTGCCTGACGCATGACATCAAGACCTAATTCGCTACCATCAATCGTTAAACCAATTTTTATTCTTGGTTCAATATGACCAGTTTCTAACGCATCTGCAAGTTGATTAAAAACTTTTGAAACTGCTTGATTTACTTGATTAGACATGAAATCACCCCTAATCTTCCGACAAACTGGCGGCAAATTTTTTCAACGCTTTTGCAACTTCTTGTTTCACTAATGCTTCTACATCGCCACTAGGTTCGTCGACTTTACCATCATTTCGTTCGATCATAATGGATACACCATCAAATAAATTAGTCATTCTTCCTAAGAAAAGCGATCCTTTACCGACAATCATCGCACGACTTTTATCACCAGAAGTTAAATCCTTAGTAGCAAAACCTAAATATGGTACGCCACTTGGAATATGTCCCTGTGTTGGTGCCCAACCTACTAAAGCTTTCTCGTTTACAAATTTCATTAAATCAGGTTTAGCAATATCTCCCCGCAACACACCGATTGCACCAATCATTTTTAGATTTGATAGTGGTACATCTCCTGCTCCGGCTGGTTTAGTAATATCTGGATTTTGCATTTCAACGGAATAAACGTCTACATCTTCAATTGATAAATTGGCTTTTGTTAAAGCATCACCAATCAAAGCCGTTGTTACTGCTTGTGGACTAGAACCACTAGAGACTTTGTGCATCCCTGTTAAATCATGACGAATTACTGGATGTTTACCGTCATTTTCAGAAATTACCGCCGCGAATCCACCTAGAACATCTTCCAATATAGGGAATCCTTTACCCACGTGAGATTTTCCATTCATTCCAAGTTTTGCTGAGGCACCACCGGCTACAACAACTACATTTTTATGCGTTCCAGCCGCAACTAATGAAGCAGCATTGATTAAAGCGTGAGTTGGGCCCGCGCAAAAACTTCTGATATCACTACCTGTTGCATTCACACAGCCACACAATTCAGCAATTGATTTGGCAAAGTTACCTCCACCGCGTTGATTCATATCACCACAGGCTTCTTCACTACATTCAATCACATAGTCAACTTTTGCAGGGTCAATTTTTTGATCAGCAAATAAATGTCGTAACGCTAGAATTCCGCTGGCTTTAACAACTAAATTTTCCAACATAACATGAGCATTCAAATTTACATCAATTTGATGGGCTCTTGATACACAACCAACTAATTGGCGATTATAATACAAACCTTCCGCAGCATTTTCAGCAATTTCTTCTTCCAACCAAGCCAAAGGTTTTTCATGTTTAATTTTTTCAACGTCATCTTTAAATAATGGATGATTGCTCAAAGCTGTTCGGACTTCTTCAGCAAAGTTTTCTTCTAAATGAACCAGTTCAAATACGTCAGCAATTTGTAACAAACCATAAAAATCAAGCTCTGGCATAATTTCACCAAATTCACCAAACCGTTTTCCTTTTGGTGGATTTTCTTGATTCACCCATGGTTGAGGAATTTCTTTTAATTGGTCATAATCCATGTTTCCAATAAAAGTTTGATTGGGTGCATAATCTACTATTTGATCATAGGTTCTTATATTGTCATACAATGATTTTAAATAATCACTGTCAGGTGTAGTAATCTTTTCAGTCATTACTGTAGTACCGTTATGTTCAATCATGTCAGGCGTGTGTACTAAGACGTAACTTGCGCCTTGTAAAGTTGAGTATTTCATCGATTAACTTCCTTCCGCCTAAATATATTTTTGAATCATAGCCTCAACATTTTCACGGGTAACATCATCTTTAGCTACTTCATCGACTTTTTCACCGTTTTTATAAATTGAAACAACTGGTAAGCCTAAAACTTTATGTTGAATACAGAATCGACGGACTTTCTTTTGCGATGTATTAAACTTAGTAAAAGGAATTTTTTCACCGTATTCATTTGCTAAATCTTCAATCGCTGGCATCATAGCTAAGCAATTTTCACAGCTTTCGCCCCACCAGTCGACTAAAACTAAATCTTTATTTGTTACTTCATTCTCAAAATTATCAACAGTTAATTCAATCATTTTAAACAACCTCCATGCTTTTGATTTTTTCGATATATTTTTGTGCGGAGAATGCTGCGGTTGCTCCATCTCCAGCTGCAGTAATTACTTGTCTTAATACTTTAGGTCTGACATCACCACAGGCAAATACGCCTGGTACATCTGTCTTCATTGCGTCATCAGTGACAACATAGCCATATTCATTCAAGTTCAATACGCCTTGATAAATATCTGAGTTTGGTACATTACCAATAAAGATAAATATACCAAATGTTCCATCTTCTTCATCTGCTTCGAAACGAGTTAATTCACCAGTTTCAGTATTTTTAATCGTCATGGCTTCAACAATGCCATCTCCTTCAATACTATCAACGACTGAATTAAAAATATAAGAAATCTTATCATTTGATTTGGCCTGCTCGATTGCTATTGCATCTGCTGTTAAAAATGCTAAGTTTTGAATTAATGTAACTTTACGCGCAAAAGTTGTAATAAACATAGCTTCTTCAACGGCAGAGTTTCCACCACCAATAACAAAAACTTCGAGATCTTCAAAGAAAGCGCCATCACATGTAGCACAATAAGAGACACCTTTACCACTTAGTTCTCGTTCACCTGGACAACCAATTCCTCTTGGGTGCGCTCCATTTGCACAAATAACTGCATATGCTTCAAGGATCGTTCCATCTTGACAGGTAATTTTTTTTACTGTATCAGAAAGATCCAGATCAACTACTTTTTTACCGATTTCAATCTCTGCACCAAATTCTTTAGCTTGTTCAGTCATTCTTTGAATTAACTCTGGTCCACTGGTTTCTCCATCATTTTGTTTAATTGAACCAGGGAAATTGGCTATTTCATGAGTAGACACAATTTGTCCGCCTAATTTTGTTTGTTCTAAGATTAAAACTTTTAGTCGTGCTCTAGCATTATAGATTGCTGCTGTTAAACCTGCTGGGCCACCACCAATAATAATCACATCATACATTTACAGTCTTCCTTTCTCATTTAAAAGTGGCTAGCACAAAGATTGCGCTAGCCACTTCATAAGCGCATTCTATCGCTTCAAATTATTCAAAAACAGTTTGTGCATCTACAGGTGTTGTTAAAGCATTGAAAGCTTTATCAACTAATTGTTTTCTTAATTTATACTCTTCCTCTGGTGCCAAGCTTGGGTTTCCTAGCGGATGAGGAATCGCAACAGTTGGAACAATTCGGTTTGCTCCTACTGTTAATGAGATTGGTACGACTGTACACATGTGAACTACAGGGATACCAGTTTTTTCAATTTCTTTAACCATCGTTGCACCGCAACGAGTACAGGTTCCTCAGGTGGAAGTTAAGATAACTGCTTCGACACCATCTGCTAATAATTTTTTAGCAATTTCTGCTGCATATTTTTTAGCATTAGCAACGGCAGTTCCATTTCCCACAGTTGTATAGAAATAAGGATGAAGACTACCGATTTTTCCGTCTTTTTCCGCTTGGCGAACAACATCAAGTGGTAACACTCGATTAGGATCTTCATTCGCATAAATTGGATCATAGCCACCATGTGCTGTCTCATAGTTTTCTGAAGTCAAACGATCCACACCAGAAATATCATAGGTACCAAATTTTGAAGCTGAGCTAGATTCAATATGGTCAGGATTTCCTTTTGGAACAATCCCACCAGAAGTCACTAAACCAATTCGTGTTTTAGATAAATCTTTGATTGCTTCGGCTGGTGCGACATTATCAAATTCAGGCATTGGATATTCAGTTACGAAATCTTCACCCTTTATTTTTTTCACCAGCATATCAACCGCTCTTGCTGACCCGCGTTCTTTCAATTGAACATTTTTTCGATGTCTTACATAGTAATTATCAGTTTCGGGATCAACTGCTTCTTTATTTAATAATTTAGTAATTAGTTTTGCCATTACTGGAACGACTTTACGCATTCCGGCAGCACTATTTTTTGTTGGCACAATGTAAGAATCCTTGCGGTATAAATCTAACCCGGGATTTTCTTCATACATCCCAGTAACCGCAGGAATATTTAATTCTTCCATTACTGCCTTACTTACAGCACCACAAGCCATCCCATAACGTCCCGCATTAAATGCAGGGCCCGCAACGACTATGTCTGGTTTGAATTCCTTAATTAAATTAAGCACTTCCGATTTTGCAGAGTCCAAGTTTTCATTGAAATAACTGTCTCCGCAAACCACCGTTCCTACGATTTCAACGTTATCACCTAGCGATTGTTGAAAAGCTAGGCCTGGACCAATTACTTCAGCTTTACTAAAGGGAGTGATATCGGCTTTTTCTTCGCCGCCAATCCCAGCATAAAACTGATTAATATAATGGACCAGTCTGAATTTTTCAGTCATAATACGCCTCCTTGTTCAAATGATTTGCTAAAAAATTAGTATTTGGAGAATTCATCTCTTATGGTGGAGACTTCATCTACAATATCGTCAACATCGAGAATCATTTCCATCATACCAATTTGATCTTCATAGACAGCATCATCTGCAAGTGCTTTGAATTCAGGTTCTACAGCGTGGTAAACAGCTAGACCTAGCTGTTGGTTAGTCAATGGACCAGCGTAAGTAGGATCTCCATTAGTTACAGTTTCGGCAGCAAGACCTGCTGCTTCTCCTTCTGCTGCACCTAGGATTACTACTGTGTTTTCAGGGCCGTAATTTTCAGCCGCTTCTTTCACTCTACGTTGATTTTCTAAGTCCATTGCACCAGCGGCCGTTCAGACGAAGCATTCGGTAGAAGAAAAAATTACTTCTGCTCCAGTATCCGCGATACAAGCTTCAATTGCTTGACCTGGAATACCATCACGGTCACCAATCACTAAGACTTTTTTATCTTTTAAATCTAAAGTCATGATTGTTTCCTCCTTATTTTTTCTATTTATTAAACGCCTTTAGCAGACATTTTATTGAAACCAAGTTCATTTGTTGCTCCAGTAATTGCTTGAATTTCGACTTCGATGGTCCCGTCTTCTCTCAGACTACCATCAAATCCGCCAGCGATTACATCAGTATAGTCAAGTTGTCCAATTACGTTTTCCATTTTCGGTAAAATAATTGTTTCATTGGCATTTCCGCCAGTTACGACAGCTGTTGCTAATTTATCCGCATCGGCTAAGCTTTGGCTAGCGCCGTCGCGGCCTGCATATTCATCAGTTACTATAACTGTCTTAATATTTTTCTCTTCGACTTTTTTACAGTTCATGATTAAATCGGTATCTGGGTTACCAAATCCTTCTTGTGAAATAATTACACCATCAAGACCAAGATACTCAGTAAGTTTTGCCACAAAGTCACTAGAACGAACCTTATCTTGTAAGTAAACCGTTTCATTTGTGATGATTACACCAACAAAATTGATTTCTTTTCCGTGTTTATCATATAAATCATGAATGACAGGATTATTTAAATGATGATAAGTTGTATTCTTATCACAAGCAGAAACACAGTTACCACTGATAATTGCACCATCCATAATTTCCGTCGGATACATAATTGTCGGTACAATATGTTTTGCATCTGCACCATAAACATACGTATCATGCAATAAACCTTGTGTTTGCAACATATAAACGTAACCAACTTTTGGTAAATCAGGATATTGCTGAATTTGCTCCAATAATGGTAGTGTTTCATAGGTTAAAATTTCATCAGGTTCAACAGCTTCACCAAAATGACCAATATACTCACCAACTTTTAAACCAGCATAACGTGCTGCTTCTTCATACTGATGTGTTGGTAAATCTTCTTTAGGTGATAATACAAGGCAAATTTCAATTATTTTTGAAAATGGTGTTAATTCAGCACCGGGACCCTGCATATCAACAATTCCTTCTTGGAACCCAATAATTTTCCCGACAGTCATCACGCCGCAGCCTTTTAATACATGCGTACGACCGGAACCAACAATGTTTACTTTGTTAATCACACCAGGAAAAACGCCTCCAGCAAAATCAACTTTTGTTCTTGGTTCAATTACGTCTTTGACAGGTGTAATTCGAATACTGTCACCTGGTTTGGCAAGTTCAATTTGACAATCATTTAGACGATCATCTGACAATACCAGTTCACGAATTTTTTCCGGATTAATAGTTAAGACACCATCAACGATTTTTTCTTCGGTACCCAAGACTATTTCACGAATTTGAATGTTTCCTACTTCAAGTTTCATTTGTTCACCTCAATTCTTATTTTGGAAAAAACTAAATTGTCCCCCCTTTTATTTCTGGAAGTTGTACCCGATGCGTTCGAAAGTACTTTGGGCAATGAAATAATCAACAGTCGCAAAATCCGCCAATACACTGGCAACCCAAGTTGGACGTTGCTTTGATTTGATAAATTTGTTGTATACTTCAATTGCTTCTTCCATATATTCCAAACTTTCCAGATCAATCTCAGGAAAGTGGGTTTCATTTAGAAAAATAGTACGGTAATAAGTTTCATTCGGTTTTAAGCTACTACTCAAAGGATGTGTCAGTAATCTTAAATGATCATCGATTATTAGACGTTTCACTTCAATTAAAACATCTTCGTAGCTTCCAGCAATAAACTTAACATTCTCAAAATTCTCATTCACTTTTGGATTATTTGAAACGATAATCATTTCTCTGACTCCTTATATATATTTTCACAAATTCAAATAAAATATTTTAGAAAAATAAGATAATTACCATTTTGTAGAATTGTTTGATTTGTGATTTATTGAACAAAAATACTAAAAAAAAGAGCACACTAAACAAATTTGCAGTGTCCTCTGTTGTTTGACCTGAGAGTTTCTTTTGATTAAAAATTGCTCCTTCGGTGACTATGCTTTCCAGATTTTGTCAATGATAAACGGTATTTTTACCTGAGATCTTCAAAATATCCTTTGCTTAGATATTCCTTATTCCTTCGGTAGTAGTCCAGCTACGTTCTCCCGCATATCAAATATTTAATTGTTATCGCTTACAAGCTCATCCTAACAAAGGACCTCTCTCTTTTCAACCATAAAATCATAATAAAACAATGAGTTTTTTATACAATTTAAATAATTTATCTTTAAATATGATTATTTTATAACAAAAAAGAACCATAACAATTATTTTAATCGTTACGGCTCCATTACGATTTTCTAAATCGTTGACTCAGATTTTACAACCTCGAACTGTAATTTTTCATTTATTAACTGAATAGTTACAGTTGTTTTTGGCATTACATGTCCTGCTATTATCTCTTTTGCTAGTGGAGTCTCCACTTCTCGTGTAATAAATCGCTTCAATGGTCGCGCACCAAATTGTGGCTCATAAGCACTTTCAGCAATCCAAATTTTTGCTTCATTACTAATGTCAAGCGTAATTTCTTGTCCTTCAAGGCGGTCAGCAAGTTGTTGAATTAATTTTTCTACAATGACTTTAACATTTTCAAGACTAAGTGGTGTGAACAAAATTGTATCATCAATTCGATTTAAAAATTCTGGCTTGAAATGACCCCGCAATAAGTTTAGCACTTGTTCTTTTATATTTTCAGGTATGTCGCCCTCAGAACTAACACCATCTAATAAAATTTGTGAACCGATGTTGCTGGTCATAATTAGCACCGTATTTTTGAAATCGACCACTCGACCTTTTGAATCAGTTAAGCGACCGTCATCTAACACTTGCAACAATAAATTAAAAACATCAGGATGGGCTTTTTCAATTTCGTCCAGCAAAATAATTGTATAGGGATTTCGTCGCACAGATTCTGTTAATTGTCCGCCCTCTTCATAACCGACATAGCCTGGAGGTGCACCTACTAAACGAGAGACTGCATGTTTTTCCATGTATTCACTCATATCTATTCTTACCATATGGTCTTCAGAATCAAATAAGTTTTCTGCTAAGGCTTTAGCTAATTCCGTTTTACCAACTCCAGTTGGTCCTAAGAATAAAAATGAGCCTAATGGACGGTTAGGATCTTGTAATCCTGCACGTGAACGCAACACCGCGTCTGAAACAGCATCAACTGCTTCATCTTGACCAATCACTCTTGTGTGTAAAGTACTGTTTAAATGCAAAAGTTTTTCTCTTTCACCTTCCACCAGTTTCGTTACCGGAATGCCAGTTAACCGTCCGACAACTTCTGCAATTTCATTTTCAGTTACTGCTTCTTGAACCATTTTCAAATCATTAGCCTTATTTTTTTCTTCTAATTCAGCCAACTCTTTTTCAAGTTTTGGAATTGTACCGTGGCGTAAAACGGCTGCTCGTTCTAAATCGTAATTATTTTCAGCATCTTCTAATTCGTGTCGAGCCTGATCAATTTCACTACGTTTTGAAGAAACAGCATTAACTTCCTCTTTTTCGGTCTCCCATTGTAGTTTCATATTATTAGCATCTTCTCGTAAATCAGCCAGCTCTTCTTGCAAATTGTTTAAACGTTTTTTACTTGCATCATCCGATTCTTTTTTCAAAGCGGCTTCTTCAATTTCTAATTGCATCAAACGACGAGAAATTTGATCCAGTTCTGTCGGCATTGAATTCATTTCCATTCGAATACTAGCGGAAGCTTCATCAACCAAATCAATCGCTTTATCTGGTAAAAAGCGGTCTGTAATATAGCGATCTGATAATGTCGCAGCTGCAACCAATGCATTGTCATGAATGTTCACGCTATGATGGATTTCAAACCGTTCTTTTAATCCTCGCAAAATGCTAATCGTATCTTCCAAAGTTGGTTCTTTTACTAATACCTTTTGGAAACGACGTTCTAAGGCTTTATCTTTTTCCATATATTGACGGTATTCATCTAAAGTCGTAGCACCAATCAAATGTAATTCACCACGAGCCAACATTGGTTTTAGCAAATTACCGGCATCCATGCTTCCCTCAGTTTTTCCAGCACCAACAATATTATGAATTTCATCTATGAATAGAATAATTCGACCATCAGATTTTTTGACTTCTTTTAAGACGCCTTTTAATCTTTCTTCAAATTCTCCCCTAAATTTCGCACCAGCAATTAAAGCACCCATGTCCAGTGAAAAAATTGTTTTATCTTTCAAGTTTTCTGGTACATCTTTTCGAACGATTCTTTGCGCTAAGCCTTCAACGATTGCTGTCTTACCAACGCCGGGTTCACCAATTAAAACCGGATTGTTTTTAGTTTTTCGACTTAAAATTCGAATCACATCACGAATTTCCTCATCTCGACCAATCACGGGATCTTGTTTTCCACTTTTAACCTGTTGTACCAAGTCAACACCATATTTTTCTAGTGCTTTATAAGTTTCTTCTTGGTTCTGACTTGTAACTCTTTCTCCTTGACGGATTTCCTCAATGTTTTTCCGAACTTCTTTTTCGTTTAAACCTTGTGAGTTTAAATATTTGGTTAATCGATAGTTTGGTAATTTCATCAAAGCTAAAATTACGACCTCTGTTGATAAAAATTCATCTTGGAATTGATTACGCAATTGATCAGCTTCAGAAAATAAGTGAAATAAATTTTGGCTAAAACCTTGACCATATTGGACATTGCCACTAACACTTGGATATTCATCTAAAGCTTGGTCAATTTCATTTTCAAATTGGTCGACATTTATGCCAGCATCTGTATAAAAATTACGACCAAAATGATTTGGCTGTAAGAAAATTTTCCATAAATGCACAATATCAATTTCTTGATGTTTACGAGTCATCGCAACTTGTTGCGCTTCTGCAATAGCAGATTGAAGGGTTGTTGTCATTTTTTCAATATTCATTATTTATCCTCCTTTTTTAGTACAAACTAATTATAGCTCCATTGGTCAGTTAAGGTCAAATAAAAACTAAATATTTAAGTTATTTTAAAAAAAGCATCGACAATTTAGGAAGTGCAAATATTTTTTGAAACAAAATGAAAAAGCAGCTCAATCTGTTAGTTGAATGCGTTCTTCAATTGAAGTGAGCACAAAAAATCTTGATTTCTGTTATGATAATAGCTACTTCTTGAAATGCCGAATAACTTTGTCAGTCGAGTAGTTGATAATTTATCGATGTGTTTATTAATGAATAATACTTTCTAATGTCACCACCTTTTCTGAGAAAAAAATTTTCAGGAGTTCCAGCTCTTTGTTTTTATCTTTTTATTCTTTTTCTAGTATTTTTTCTGCTTTCCAAAGTCGACCAGAAGATGATTTAAGTCTAGTCAAATCATGCGCAGCATACCATTTTTTCCAGATATAGATTGTTCTGTTACTAGGAATGTTAAATTCCTTTTCTAGTGAGGTAACTGATTCACCAACTAATAGACGTTTCACAATTTGAATTTTTAATTCTCGGAATAATAATTATGTTTTGCCATAACAAAAATACCTCCAAATTTATTTTACTAAATTTGAGGTATTTTTTTAGTTATATCTTATTATATTGTCAATGCCCATTTAATCATCAACTCTTTTTTTCATTTTATTCTCTTTAAGTTCTAAATTAATTTCTCTTTGTTTATTTATCAACACGTATACCATACCAATTAGGAAAGGCATCAAATAAGTAGCGTAACGATATAATAATAAAGAAGATACCGCTTCGACTCGTCCAACTACTGAACTAAATAATAAAACATAGACAAACTCAAATCCACCGATTCCACCAGGAGCAGGTAAAATCCCCCCGAGAATAACGGTAAAACTGATTAGTGCAACTATTAATAACAAGTTTAGATCTTTACTTTCACTAGATAAAATAAAATATGGGATAGTATACCAAACACCTAATTTCACCAAAGTTGAGAGAAAAACCTTTATGACCGTTTCCTTATGATTAAAAAAAGTTTGAATCGTATCTCGTAAAGAATAAAATTGCATATTAACTTTATCAATCAGATCCCGCAGTTTTTGTCGTTTAAATAAGCGATTGGTAATGATGACAAATAATACTTGGGCATTAATACTCAAGCTAAATAATAACAAGACGCCTACAATCGCTAAAGTAACGACTAATCCAATCACCACATAAATAATCCCATGATTGATTTGTTGACTTAATTCGTTTCCCTTTAAAAATAGAAAAACTACAGCTACAGCAGATAACGCAACTTTATAAACAACCATTCTCAAAGCAACCACACCGGTTCCTTGAGAAAATTTCAAATCCTTTTTATGGTAAAAAAGAACTTCAGAAACAATCGTTCCAGTACCAAATGTAATCACACGATAAAAACTCATATAGGCAGAAGAGAAAAAGCCATCACACAAGGTAAATTCTGGATTATATTCCGCTACAATATTTTTTACTGTAAAGCCTTCAACTAATAAACTTAAAAATCCTAGTAACGTTACTCCCGCTAATACTGGCAAAGAAGTGTCAGCCAATTCTAAAAATATATCACTTAATGAATCTCGCACGACAAAAATAATCACGCCTATAATTGCTGCAAACAAACTAACATTTAATATCAATTTACTTTTTCCGGTTTTTTGCATTTTTATTTCCCTCTTAAATCTGAATTATCTCAAGCCTAACACAAAAACTGAAAATTTCAAAAAATCATGAAAGCTTTCTCTTAAATAAAAAAACGCGGAGTACTATACTCCGCGTTAATCAAACATTTTATTTTGCATTGTTTTCTGCAATTTTAGCAATTACATCCACAGCTTTTTCCATTGTTTGTAATGATACATATTCGAAGCGACCATGCATATTTTCTGCACCACCAAAAATATTTGGTGTAGGAATACCCATGAATGAAATCTTAGAACCATCAGTACCACCACGAACAGGTTCGATAATTGGTTCGATCCCGACTTCTTTCATGGCACCTTCAGCTAAATCAATAATACTCATGTCTTTTTCAATAATTTCACCCATATTGTAATATTGGTCAAACATATCAATAACAACACGTTCTTGATCAAATTGTTCATTTAATTTTGCTTGAATATCTAAAACTTTTTGTTTACGTTCTTCAAAAATCTTACGGTCATGATCACGAATAATGTAAGTCATTTTGGCTTCTTCAACATTTCCATCAAAAGCTAATAAATGATAGAAACCTTCGCGACCTTCTGTATTTTCAGGACGTTCGTTTTCAGGCAATAGATTATGGAAATCAATTCCTAATTGTAATGCATTGATCATTGTATTTTTTGCAGTACCTGGATGAACATTTTTACCAAGTAAAGTAATTTCAGCTTGAGCTGCACTGAAAGTTTCAAATTCTAATTCTCCCAAAGGACCACCGTCCATTGTGTAAGCAAAATCAGTATTAAATTCTTTCACGTCAAATTTATCAGCGCCAATTCCGATTTCCTCGTCTGGACCAAAACCAACGCGAATTTCTCCGTGTTTGATTTCAGGATTTTTAATCAAATATTCCATTGCTGTCATAATTTCAGCAATTCCTGATTTATCATCAGCCCCTAATAAAGTTGAACCATCTGTTGTGATCAATGTTTCACCTTTATATTTTTTCAAACTTGGAAAGTCCTTTGTATTTAATGTATATTTTCCTTCTTTATCTAGTTTAATAGTTGATTCACCATCATAATTTTCAATGATTTGCGGATTAACATTTTCAGCATTGAAGTCAGCAGTATCCATGTGTGCGATAAATCCAATTTTTCTAACTTCTTTGTCTACATTGCTAGGTAGAGTTGCAATGACATAACCATTTTTGTCATTGTAAGAAATATCTTTCATACCAATTTCTTCAAGTTCCTTCATCAACTCTTTGGCAAAAGCCACTTGTGTTTGAGTAGACGGTGTTGTTGTGCTAGTTGCATCTGAACGAGTTTCTGTTTTTACATAACGTAAAAACCGTGGTAATAAATTTTCGTACATATAACTCTCTCCTTTATAATATGACTATTTATTTAAACGAAAAAGGATTGGTAGAAGTCTCTGAAACGTAAAAATCGACTTGCCAAGCTTCTTCATTTTTCCATTGATTAAATTGTTCCACCATTTTTACTTTACAAAGTTCTTCAATGTAATGACCAGGATCAATCACTAACATTTCAGTTTCTTGCATATCATGACCAATATGATAAGTTACATCACCAGTAATATAAACATCGGCAGCATGTTTTACTGCATCAAGGAAAAAGTTTTGACCACTTCCCCCGCAAATCGCTACTTTTTTAATTGCTTTGCAGCCTTTTCTTGGATAGATGACGCGTAATCCTGTTAAATGGAAAACCTCTTTAACTTTTTGAATAAATTCTTCTGGTTCCATGGCTTTTTCCAACTCTCCGATACGACCGATGCCATAGTTTTCAGTAAAATTATCTAAAGTATATAGATCATAAGCTGGTTCCTCATAAGAATGAGTCGTCAACATGGCAGCTATCACTTGTTTTTCGATTGTTTCTGGAAAAATTACTTCAACTTTACTTTCTTGAACTATTTCAGCCTGATCGATTTTTCCAATTGTCGGATTTGCTTCTCCAACTGGTGTAAACCTTCCCTCTCCATTCATAGTGTATGAAGCAGCTTCATAATCACCGATTTTACCTGCGCCTGCTTTAGCTAATGCTTCCCGCATTTTTGGTGCTTCTGCAATAGGAACAAAGACGGCCAATTTTTTCATTTTTATTGTATGGGTATGAACTAGATATGTTGTATTTTTTACCTCTAGTAATTCACAAAACCAATCATTTAAACCATTCGGAATAATATCCATATTAGTGTGTGCGGCATAAACAGCGATATCATGTTTAATTAATTCCGCATACATATTTACTTGTACATCATCAGTTATTAATCGATTAATCGGTCTAAAAATTGGTGGATGTTTAACGACTAATAAATCAATATTTTTTTCAATCGCTTCAGCTACCACTGCAGGACGGACATCAAGGCTCATCATAATTTTTTGAACCTCTTTATTCAACGTACCTATATGCAGACCTACTGGATCGCCTTCTTCAGCCAGACTTTCTGGACAATATTGATTAAAACGTTCGATAAAATCAATTGCTTTCATCTGCCAACACCTCCTGAATCCAAGCGATTTCTGTTTCTAATCGGTGAATTTTTTGATCTGTTGCCTGTCCCTGTTTTAAATTAGTTAAGATGCTTTTGCTTTTTTCTAATTTATGATTCCATTTTTGAATAAAAATTGGATTTTTTTCTTCTATTAAAAGAGGACCGAAAAATAAATCTTTATCAGAATAGCTAACAGCATTCCCTTTTTCAGCAACGATGATTTCATAAGTTTTATGGTTTTCTCTGATAATTGCTTCATCAATTATTTCATACTTGTTTTCAACTAACCAAGTTCTTAATTGTCGTTCAGCCACATTGGGTTGCAAAATAAGTCGTTCATCACCTGATAAAACATCTTTACCAGACTGCAAAATATCACGAATCAATACGCCACCCATGCCGCAAATTGTTACTGCTGATATATTATCAGATTCTTTGACGGCTGCTAATCCATCAGCTAAACGTACAATGATTTTTTCTTCTAAATTATTTTCTGCAACTTGTTTTTTAGCTGCTTCAAAAGGGCCTGGCACGACTTCCCCAGCAATTGCAAAATTTATTTTATTCTGTAAAGTCAAAGCGACAGGCAAATACGCATGATCTGATCCAATATCTGCTAATCGTGCATCCTTTGGAACATATTCAGCAACCTTTTGTAAGCGCTTCGATAATTGGTTTACCTTCATTTATTCACTTCCTAAATTTAATTATAACACTACACAAAAAAACAGCCCCAAAAAAAGCAATTAAAAAAGCTAATTTTAACGGGGCATTTTGTTTTTTCTTAGAATATTCTCTTCATTTATCCATTTCGACGGTTATTTCCAATAACCATTATCTCTCGACTCAAGTAACGAATTCGTTCCATAATTCTTTTTGCTTTTAATGGCTCTTGATCTCCACGTTGTGTGACACTCAAATGTGTTTCTAATTCGTTCATATTGAAATTAGAAGAAAAGAAGGTCGGCAGTTGTTCTTGCATTCGATATTGTAAAATCACACCTAAAATATCATCTCGAATCCATGCACTCATAGAATCTGCACCAATATCATCAATCATTAAGATTGGGGCCTTTTTTACTGAATCTAGTTTGTCGCCGACACTATCACTGGAGATGGCTTGTTTCATTTCTCCGGCAAAGGAAGGAAAATGCAACAAAGTAGTTTCAAAACCTTGAACCGCTAATTCATGAGCAATTGCGCCAAGCAAATAAGTTTTTCCAACACCAAATGTACCTACTAAAAACAAGGCTTTGTGAAAATTTTTTGGATTTTCAACATATCCATTGATAAAATCTAAGGCCGCTTCGAGGGCCTCGCTTCGGCCAGCTGTAACTTCAAAATTACGAATCGAAGCTTCTCGAATATCTTTTGGCATATCTAAAGAATTAACCCGATTGCGGATTTCTGCTTCCTTTTGAATCCGAACTAATTCATCTGTTGGAACATAAGTGACATCAATGAAATGGAAATTTAAATTTAAGCGTGGTTCATAACCTGGTGCAATCATTGTAGGATCATTAGTTAGAAATTTCTTTTTTTCTTGCACGAATTCGTAAAGTTTTGCAAAAGATTTTTCAATATCTGCTTGCGTTAGTTTTTGTTTATGGGTTTCAATAAATGCTCTTACATCAGGATCCTGTAAAACTTCTTGCATCATTTCTTGATAACGACCAGCTACCCCACGGCTTCTAATAATTTGTGTCAGTTCTTTTCCTACATCTTCCATTAATTATCACCCTCTTTATTTAAAAATTGTGCTAATTTTCGATTTAATTCAGCCGTCTTCTCCTCACTTAAGGAACTTTCAACTGGCGGTTGCTTAATATGCTCCGGTAATGCCTCTGTCCGTGTTTGGAAATTTTTCCGTTGTGAAAAGTTATTAGAAGTTTTTTTCTTAACAAACTTTTGATTATTATTTTTCAAACGGGAGATGGCCTTTTCAGGGGTATCAATGCCTTGAGCTGACCAGTCCTGAGCAATTTTAGTAATATAATTTTCATTTAAATAGCTTTGTTTTTGGACGACTAGCGCATAATTAATTAAAATATTAACTACGCCAGAAGTCAATTTTTGTTGGGTCAGCATTTTTTCAATTAATTTTAATTCATTATTTTGCGTACTGACCCCTTTTTGTTTTTTGATTGCCTTAAAATACTGAACCGGTGGAAATTTTTTACTTTCCTCCAACAATCTTGCTTCACCTTTTGTAAAAGACTCAGGCTTTACTTTTACTGGTTTTTCTTCTAAGGGCTTATCTTGTTTACCTAACAATTGTCTTAAATAGTTTAAATCTAGATGTTGCGTTTCACCGACTGAAGCTTTACCGACAAAATCGGCCATTTCAATCTCGTTAACTGCATACATAATATGCAAGCTTTCAATCGCTTTTTTTGTTTGATCATTCAAGTGAATTTTAAATTTTTGAATCAAGTGGTTAAATGTTTCCCAATCAAATCCTTTATCCAAGGTCTCTTCTACAAACATATCTTGCGTTTGCTTTAATACTTCAGCATTTGCTTCAAAGTTAGATTCTTGAATATTATAGATTTCTCGAAAGGTTTTCGCAATATTTTTTAAACCCTTTTTATTAAAATTGGCGGGTTTAAAGCGATCAACCAATCTTTGATAGCGGCGTTCACCTATTTTGTTAAGTAATAAATAACTCATAATTGGATCTTGAAAAAAAGTTTCTGGTTTCATGGGGGTATGCAATTGATACACTAACTGTAAGCCTAATTCAGTATCTTTTTTTTCAAAACTTTCCAATAAACCTAAGCCTTCTAATTTTTCACGAGCTTTAATCATGTTTGGTAAACCTAGATCAATTGCTGACAACAAATCAGTGTGCATTATTTCCTGACTTTTTCCAGTTAAAGTAATATCAGCATTTAAATTCAAATAGAGAGCCAGTGCTTGACTACCAATGATTGGTTGATAAAGATATAGTAATGCTTGTTGATTACTTTGATCTAATTGTGGCACCCCATAAACTGTATAAAAAGTTGTGGGTTTGATTTCTTCCACTTAAATTTCTCCTATTCTTCTGGCTTAGAAGATTTCGCTTTATCGACAATTTCTTGTAATTCTCGCAAAAAGACTGACATGTCTTTAAACTGACGATAAACACTGGCAAAACGAATATAAGCGATTTCGTCTACTTCCATTAAATCTTCCATCACAAAATCACCAATCAAACTCGTTGAAACTTCATTTTCTCCCATGCTTCGGACACGATTTTCTACGTGATCGACGATTTGTTCCATTTGTTCCATCGCCACTGGTCTTTTCTCGGCTGAACGGATTAAACCGCGTAAAATTTTATCTCGACTAAATTCCTCACGATCACCATTACGCTTCACAACTAATAGCGGTGCGGCTTCAATTCTTTCAAAAGTGGTGAAACGAAACCCACAATTTTCACACTCTCGGCGACGACGAATGGCACGATTGTCATCTGTTTGACGGCTATCTATCACACGTGAACTATTATGATTACATCTTGGACAACGCATTTACTCACCTCTTATTTTATCTGAAGATTTAACTAAAGTTTACCATAACAAAATTATGAAAAAAAGCGTTTAAAGATCTAATAATACGCATTAACTGATAAAGTTTTGTTTTTTTAACCAATCTTCAACTTGCTGTTTCGTTTCTTCTATCGTACCACGATTGTCAAATACGATATCTGCTTTTTGTTTTTTTTCATCAATTGACCATTGGCTGTTGATTCGATTAAAGGCTTCATTTTCGGTATAGTTATTTCTTTTCATCAAACGTTCCAACTGAATTCTAGGACTAACATAAACTACAGCAACCGCGTCCAATTCTTTTTCATAGTGAGCTTCATAAAGTAAAGGAATATCTGCAATAACTAAAGGGGATTTCTTCTTTAGCTCTTCAATTTGACGTAAAATTTCTTTTCTAATAAATGGTTTGATGGTTTCATTTAATTTTAGCCTTTCATCTGGCTGACTAAAAACTAAATCACCTAATTTTTTTCGATCCAAACCACCTTCAGCTAATAAAATATCTTCACCAAATTTTTCGACAACTGCCGCTAATCCCTCGGTACCAGGCTCCACTACTTCTCTAGCCACTACGTCACCATCAACAACAGGAATTTGATGATTCTTAAATACATTTACGACTGTTGATTTTCCAGTAGCAATACTACCAGTCACACCTAATACAAAACTCATATCTTCACCTGCTTTAATTTTTGACAATGGGGACAAAGATGTGTGCCTCTTTGAGCGACTTTAATTTTAATAATCGGTGTTTGACACCTTTTGCAAGGCAGTCCGGTTTGGCCATATACATTCAACTTTTGTTGGAAATGACCTGCTTCGCCTAAAGCATTCAAATAGGTACGAATAGTTGTTCCACCAGCTTTTTTTGCTTCTGAGATAACAGTAATAATTGCCTGATGCAGTTTCTTTGCGGCCTGCTTTGAAATTGATTTTGCTGGCTGCATAGGATGGATTTTGGCTAACCATAATACTTCATCAACATAAATATTGCCTAAACCAGCAACAATTTTTTGATTGAGCAATAATGGCTTAATCATGGTGGTTGATTTTTGTAATTTTTGATAGAAAGGCGCGAAGGCAAATTCTTCAGTTGTTGGTTCTGGACCTAATTGAAGGATTCCTTTATAGTTTTCACCTTGTCCTTTCGGTAGTAAAGCCATTCGTCCAAATTTTCTTACATCGTGATAAATTAATTCAGAACCATCAGTGAAAATAAAACGCACGTGACTATGTTTATCCAAAACAGTCTCTTCAGGAAAATATTCATACTTTCCTTCCATTCTTAAATGAGAGACCATATCAAAATCATCAAATTCAAAAATTAAATATTTTCCACGTCTTTTAACATCTTGGATTGTTTCACCAATTAATTCGATTGCAAATTGTTCAACTTCTGGTGATTCAATAATTCTAGGCCATAAAACTTCTACTTTTTGAATTGTTTTATTTTTTACTAATGCTTCCAAACCAATTCTGACGGTCTCAACTTCCGGTAGTTCTGGCATTTCAACACTTCCTAGTTAAAAAAGACTGCGACAACAATCTGAACAGTTTTTAAACATCTGAATCAAAATCAGTAAAGCTACTAAAGATTGTCATTCTTTGAAAATGACTTATTAGATCGCAAAACCAACACTATAATGCTCGGATTTCGTCTGTAAAATTTATTGTCACAGTGTTTTTATTTTATTTTGCTTCGTACCAAGTTTTTCCCCAGCTACTATCTGTTAATAATGGGACATTTAATGATACAGTATTTTCCATGACTTCTTTGACTAATTCATCTAGCGTTTCGACTTCATTTTCTGGTACTTCAAAAACCAATTCATCATGCACTTGCAATAACATGGTTGCTTTTAGATCTGTTTTGGCTAATCGTTTAGACAGTTCAATCATTGCTAACTTAAGAATATCAGCGGCACTTCCTTGAATTGGAGTATTGATCGCTGTCCGCTCTGCGAATGAACGAATATTGAAATTTCTTGAGTTAATATCTGGTAAGTAACGGCGACGATTATAAAGTGTTTTTGCATAGCCTTGATCTTTTGCCTCTCGAACGCTTTCTTCCATATATCTTTTTACATCAGGATAGTTTTCGAAATAAGTGTCAATATATTCTTGTGCTGCTTTTCTAGTAATTCCCAAATTTTGTGACAAGCCATAATCAGAAATTCCATAAACAATCCCAAAGTTCACCGCTTTAGCGTTACGACGCATGTTTGGTGTTACATCTTCTTCTTTTACACCAAATACCCGCATTGCCGTACTTGTGTGAATATCCATGCCATCCTTAAATGCTTGAATCAAATGCTTGTCGCCAGAAATGTGAGCCAATACCCGCAATTCAATTTGTGAATAATCTGAAGAATAAATCAGCCAATCTTTTTCCCGGGGAACAAAAGCTTGACGAATTTTACGACCTTCTTCTAAGCGAATCGGAATATTTTGTAAATTTGGATCAACTGAACTTAAGCGACCAGTTTGAGTCAAAGTCTGAATATAGCGAGTGTGAATCTTATTATCTGATTGAATCACCTTCAATAAGCCTTCAACATATGTGGATTGAATTTTAGCAATTTGACGATAGTTCAAAATATCGTCAACTATTGGTGCTTGTTCTCTCAATTGTTCTAAAACATCAACAGCGGTTGAATAACCGGTTTTTGTTTTTTTAATAACTGGTAACTGCATTTTTTCAAATAAGATCACACCTAATTGTTTTGGTGAATTGATATTGAAGGTTTCACCAGCTTCTTCATAGATTTTTTGCTCAATTTCTTGTAGTCTCTTTGAAAATTCGCCTCGCATATTTTGTAAAGTTTGGGCATTAACAGTGATCCCAGTAATCTCCATTTCGGCTAAAATCCGAGATAATGGCAATTCCATCTCATAAAATAAACGATCTTGTTGTTTTTCTTCCAATTCACTTTCAAGTTTTTGACTCAAAAATTTAATGGCTTGAATTTTTCGTGCCAAATGATTAAAGAAAACTTCTTGATCTTCCGGCAAGCCTTTTTTGGCTCCTTTACCATAAATCTGTTCATCTGATTGAATTTCAGTAAAACCATAATGTTGAGCCACACCAGCGATATCATTACTGTTATCATTTGTATCTAGCAGATAGGCTGCCAATAAAACATCAAAATTAATACCTTCAGTTTTCGTGACAAAACGATTCAAAGCAACATATGTCCGCTTTGCATCGTAAACTTTTTTTCCATTTGCTGACTCTAACCAACTTTTAAATACCGGTGATTCAAATAAATCCAAATGATTATTCGTAACGTAAATCTTATTTTGGTTGCTCCAAGACACGCCAACAACGTCAGCAGTATGATAATTATCTTGTAACATTTCTACATGGAGGCACGCATCTGGTCCAAATTGACTTTCATCAAAAGTATCCACCACATCATAATGGATATCTTCAAGTTCTACCGGATCTTCTTCAATATTTAGCTTACTTAAAAACTGTTTAAAATCCATCTCTTTGTAAAATTCGACTAGTCTTTCGATATCTTTGCCATGATAACTTAATTCATCTAACTCAATAGCTACTGGGGCTTTTTTATCAATAGTTGCTAGTTCTTTTGATAAGAAGGCTTGATCTTTATCATTAATCAGATTTTCCTTCATCTTGCTTTTTTTCATTTCATCAATGTTTTGATAGACACCTTCAACGCTGCCATATTCTTTAATTAATTTAATCGCCGTTTTTTCACCGACTTTTGTTACACCAGGATAATTATCTGATGTATCGCCTGCTAATCCTTTTAAATCAATAATTTGATTTGGAGTCAAGCCATCATATTTTTCAGCAACATGGGCTGGTGTATATGATTCGATATCACTGACTCCTTTTACTGTGATATCGACAGTAATTTTATCACTTGCTAACTGAGTTAAATCTCGGTCGCCTGTTAAAACCACTACTTCAAAATCATTTTGGCTACCTTGCTCAGCTAAAGTACCAATAATATCATCGGCTTCATAGTTATCAAGTTCATAATGTTTAACCCCTAAAGCTTCAATTAATTCTCTAATATAGGGCATTTGCTCACGAAACTCACCTGGTGTTTTCGAACGTCCACCTTTGTAGTCACTATACATTTCTGTTCTGAAGGTAGTTTTTCCGGCATCAAAGGCCACTAAGACATGAGTAGGTTGAACACTTTTCATTACATTCTCAAACATATTATTGAAGGCATAGATTGCATTCGTATGTAAGCCATTTTTATTTTTAAATTTTTCAAGTGAATTGTGCATCGCAAAAAAAGCTCGAAATGCGACACTATTCCCATCTACTAATAATAATTTTTTTTCAGTCATAATTTCTCTCCTTTAACCTTCATTTTAACAAAGGCATCACCAATTTGAAAATGAAAAAAGACTTTGATAAACTTTCGCTCATCAAAGTCTCAATTTGATAATTAGTTATTGTTTCCAAAAATTCTTAAGAACGCCAAGAACATATTAACAAAGTCTAAGTATAATTGTAATGCCAAGAATACCGCAACCCCATTTCCAGCTTGGCCATTCGTTCCAGCATAAATTTTGCGGATGTTTTGATTGTCATAAGCTGTTAAACCGGACATGATGATAACCATTAAGATAGAAATCAATAATTCTACAGCTGAACTTTGTAAGATAAAGACATTCAAGAACATCGCAATAATAATCCCAATTAAACTACTTAGTGCCGCACGACCAACACCTGACAAATCTCGTTTAGTGGTAACTCCTACAACAGCCATCACCATAAACATCACCATCGTTGAAATAAATGCCTGTGTGACTGTTCCAATATCATAAATGGCTAAAGTAACTGCTAAAGTAATTCCATTTAAAACAGAGTAAGCAATGAATCCTGAAATTGCGATCGTTGGATTTTTTTGAGCTTTTACCCCTAAAATAATGACTAAAGCAATTTCCAAAATCCAAAGACCAATAAAACCTAATGGAAAATGTTGAATCAAATTAATTGCTTGCGCGCTCATTGGTCCTAATGTTAAGTAAGAAACAAAAGCGCTAATTCCAATTCCTAAGGCTAAAAATCCGTAAATCTTTGCAAAAAAACGATTTAAGCCAACTGCTTGTGTTTGTTGATTATTCATTTATATCCTCTCCTAACTTGACAGTAGGTGGTTTCACCATCACCACAGCATCTAATATTCTTTTATCTTCGCTGTTGGTAGCTTCAACTGAGATTGTGACAACATCTTTCATTTTGTCGACTTTAATAACTTCAAACTCAAAAGTTAAGGTTTCATAATGATAAACTGGATCAATAAAATTAATTGAAAAATTCACTATATGTGAACCTGGACCTGGCAAATGCTTTGAAATCGCACTAGTAATCAATCCCATAATCATCACTGATGGCACAAGTGGTTTATCATATTCACTTGCTTTTGCATATTCATGTTGAATATATAATGGATTCGCATCATTGGTTAATCCCAAATACAACAATAATTGATTGTCCTCAATCGATTCTGTTAAGGATAACGAGTCCCCTTCCTCAATTTCATCGATCATTTTCCCGACTTTTCGAGTTTTCATATTATACAAAGCTTTTTCCCTCCGTTGATTAATCTAAATATATTTTAGCGAAGTTCTTATTAAAAAACAAGCGAACTCTTTCACTAACGACTGAATCAATTTAATTTAAATTTTTCCTTAATAAAAAATCAGCTACCCAAAAAGAATAGCTGAAATCATTTTATAATACATTTCTTGTAGTAGTGCTTAATAGATTTTCATAGGCCTGCTCAAAACGTTGCACATCACCAGCACCCATGAAAATGACGACACCATTTTCGTAATCCAATAATGGAGACATGTTATCTTCAGAAATAACTTGTCCGCCTTTTTGAATTTTTGCGCCTAAATCTTCAATCTTAACTTCACCAGCTGTTTCTCTAGCGCTAGAAAAAATATCTAATAAATAAACGTGATCTGCCTTATCTAAAGCTTCTGCAAAATCGTCTAGCAAAGCAATTGTCCGAGAAAAAGTATGAGGTTGGAAAACCGCAATAAGTTCTTTTTCGGGATATTTTTGGCGGGCTGCATCAATAGTAGCTTTAATTTCAGCAGGATGATGCGCATAATCATCAACGACTATCATATCTGCAACTTGTTTTTCAGTAAAACGGCGTTTGACACCAGAAAAAGTCAACATTTCAGCTTTTACTTTATCCATGTCTAATTTTTCAAAATAGCTGACAGCAATAACTGCTAATGCGTTTAAAATATTGTGTTTACCAAATGATGGTACTGAAAAACGACCGATAAATTGATCTTGATGATAGACATCAAAAGCAGAACCATTTGTTGTGCGGACAATATTTCTAGCTTGAATATCATCATCTTCTGTTAAACCATAATAATAAATCGGTACATCTGCCTTTAATTTACGTAAGTATTCATCATCGCCATAAGCAAAAATTCCTTTTTTTACTTGATTGGTTAAAGTTTGGAATGCTTCAAAAACGTCATCAATGCTTTTGAAATAGTCTGGATGATCAAAATCTATGTTGGTCATAATCGCATAATCAGGCGCATAAGCCAAAAAATGACGCTGGTATTCACAAGCTTCAAATGAAAAGAATTTTGCATCTGGTTCACCATGACCAGTACCGTCACCAATTAAATAGCTAGTTGGCGCAATTCCACTTAACACATGTGAAAGTAAACCAGTCGTACTTGTTTTACCATGAGATCCCGTTACCGCCACACTTGTATAAGGTTGGATAAACTTCCCAATAAAATCATGGTAGCGAATAATTTCTAAGCCTAACTCTTTGGCTTTAGCAATTTCTTCATGGGTATCAGGAAAAGCGTTCCCTTGAATAATCGTCATCCCAGCCTTAATGTTATCCGCGCTGAAAGGTAAAATTTTAATATGGGCTTTTTCTAAATCTCGTTGGGTAAAGAAATATTTCTCTACATCTGATCCTTGCACTTGATAGCCTTTTTCATGAAGAACCAAAGCTAAAGAGCTCATTCCAGAACCTTTAATACCAACAAAATGATATAGCGTTTCTTTATTATTCATTATTTCTCATCCTTATGTACTTTTTAATTGCGATTCACATTATCATATATATTCAAAAAAATAGCAAATGATTATTCATTTTCTAAGCTATTAAGCGAAGTTTCCCATTACATTTGCCGCAAACAAAGCGATTTGTGTCAATTTTTCTTTGGCGGCTGATTTTTTGGCCGCATTTTTTGCAAAGATAAGTTTTTTCTTTACCTGTGCTAACAGTCGGTGCAAAACGGCTGCCATCAACTTTTTTAAGTAATTGCTTAAAGTCTTGATCTTGATGCTTATAACCTCGCTTGGTTAAATGCAAGTGATAATGACAAAGTTCATGTTTAATTACTTTAATAAATTCTGCCAGTCCATGTTGTTCCACAATCAGAGGATTGAAATCTAAATGGTGATCCTTCAAATGATAACGACCACCGGTAGATTTTAAACGCCGATTAAAAATTGCCTGGTGTTTAAAAGGTAAGTGGAAAGAAGTCAACGAGACTTCTTCCACTAATTTTTGCAACTCATTATTTGTCATTTTTCTTAAGCGGAATCATTGATAAACTGATTCGCCCTTTCTGTACATCTACACCATCAACCCAGACGGTTACCACATCACCAACTGAAACAATATCGGTTGGATGTTTAACAAACTTAGTACTTAGTTTCGAAATATGAACCAAACCATCTTGTTTTACACCAATATCTACAAAGGCACCAAAATCGATTACGTTTCGAACGGTTCCTTGTAGTTCCATGCCGGCTTTTAAATCTTCCATCGATAAAACATCTTGACGAAGTAAAGGTGCTGGCATTTCATCTCGCATATCTCGCCCTGGTTGAATTAGTGCTTCCAAAATATCTTGTACCGTTTCTTTACCAATGCCTAATTCTCGACCTAATTCATTTATAGACAAAGCCTTTATTTTTTTCGTTGCTTCTTCGCTACCTAAATCGGTTAAGGATACATCCGCAATTGTTAAAATGCTCTTTGCAGCTTCGTAACTTTCCGGGTGAATACTAGTATTATCTAATACATTCTTTCCTTCAGGAATTCGTAAAAATCCAACTGCTTGTTCAAAAGCTTTTGGTCCTAAGCGAGGTACTTTTTTTAATTGGTTACGAGCAGTATAAGCACCATTTTCATCGCGATAATTCACAACATTTTGAGCTGTAGTTTTATTTAGACCAGACGCATATTGTAACAATTGCGGGCTTGCTGTATTTACATTAACGCCTACTTGGTTAACTGCCGTTTCAACAACGAAATCTAATTGCTCAGACAAGCGTTTTTGACTAACATCATGTTGATATTGTCCAACACCAACTGCCTTCGGGTCAATTTTAACTAATTCAGCTAAAGGATCTTGTAATCTACGAGCAATACTGACTGCACTTCGTTCTTCTACTTGTAAATCAGGAAATTCTGTTCTTGCCACATCACTGGCAGAATAAACTGAGGCACCAGCTTCATTAACAATCACATAAAAAACTTGTTCTTTGACTTCTTTTAATTGCTCAGAGACAAATAATTCAGACTCACGACTAGCCGTTCCGTTACCAATCGCTACCATCTCAACTTTGAATTTTTCAATTAATTTTCTAAAAGCTGGTGCTGCTTCTGCTCTTTTTGCTTGTGAAGCTGGCTTATGAGGATAAATGACTTCGATTGCTAAAACTTTTCCAGTTCCATCAACTACTGCTAGCTTACAACCTGTTCGATAAGCTGGATCAAAACCTAAAACAACTTTATTTTTTAACGGTGATTGTAACAATAAGTTACGTAAATTCTCGCCAAAAATATTGATTGCTTGTTCATCCGCCTGCTCGGTTAATTCATTACGAATTTCTCGTTCGATTGCTGGGCCAATAAATCTTTTATAGCTATCTTGATAAGCATCTTTTAAATAAGTTGCGGTAATTGATTGAAGATTCATTTTTAATTGCTTGTCAAAATATTCAAAAATAAATTGTTCATCAACAACTATACTGACTTTTAAAATTTCTTCTTTCTCGCCACGATTTGAAGCTAATACACGATGTGAAACCATTTTACTAATCGGCTCGGAAAAATCGTAATACATCTCATAGACACTTTTTTCGTCTTTGTCAGCATCTTTGACTTTACTTTCATAAAATCCTCTATTTTTAGTATAATCACGAATCCAAGTGCGATAATCCGGATGATCACTAATTTGTTCTGCTAATATTTCGTGAGCACCTTGCAAAGCTGCTTCTGCTGTTTCAATCTTTTCGTTGATATATTTATTTGCTTCTGCAAATACATCACCTTCTAACGGCATTGACCATAAATATTCAGCTAATGGTTCTAAACCATTTTCTTTAGCAATCGTCGCCTTTGTCCGTCGTTTTTGTTTATAAGGACGATATAAATCCTCTACTTTTTGCATCTTAACAGCTGCTTTGATTTCTGCAGCTAAATCATCGGTTAACTTACCTTGTTCTTCAATGATGCGAAGAACTTCACCTTTTCGTTTTTCCAAGTTTTCTAAATAAGTAAAACGTTCTTCAATCTCACGGATTTGAACTTCGTCTAGACTTCCGGTCCGCTCTTTTCTATAACGAGCAATAAAGGGGACGGTATTCCCTTCTTGTAACATAGTTAAAACTGTCTCAATCTGACCCTTTCGATAAGGTAATTCCTTATCAACTAATTGGACAATTGCTTGATTTAAATTTTCTGACATATTTGTACTCCATTCTTCCAAAATCTTTTCTATTTTATCACATTTTTATTCCTTTTGGCGCATTTGTCTTGAAGCTGAAATATTGGGCCATTCGGAAAGGAATAATCCTAGTAAAGTCAGACAAATACCAAAAAAGGTTTTCAATGATAAAGGTTCATGTAAAATAATGACCGATGAGATAGTTGTTAACATAGGAATTGAGTAGATATAAATAGATGAACGTACAGGACCCAACATCTTAACTGAAAAATTCCAAGTAACAAAACAAGTAGCTGAGGCACCTAGCCCTAAGAAAATAAGATTCCAAAAATTTTCACCATTGGCTAAGCGCGAAAAATCAAAGTGATCGATTGATAGCAATAAAACAGGCAGCATAGTAATTAATCCGTAAAAGAATATTTTCTTGGTCATACCAATCGTACTATAACCGAAGCTACTGATTTTTTTAACAAACAAAGAATAAATTGCCCAAAAGAAAATCGCGATAAAAGCTAAACCATCTCCAATTGGATTAACTTGGATAGCGCCATTCAAACTGATTAATGAAATTCCTATTAATGAAAAAATAAACCCCATAATGAACATCTTGTACAGCTTACCTTGCTTTAGTACAAATCGACTCAACAAAGCAGTCATAAATGGGCTTAATGAACCAATAATCCCAACGTTCATAGCAAAAGTATAAGTCAAAGCTACATTTTCTAAGTAATAATAAAGAAAGACCCCAGAAATTCCTGCACAAATAAAATAAAATTCTTCTTTCCAATTTTTAAAAGGAATGATTTTAGGTGAAACAATCGCTAAAGCAATAAAACCTAATAGAAAGCGAATAAACAATATTTCAATTGGTAAAAAGCTTTTTAGTAAAACTTTAGTCGAAACAAAAGTTGTCGCCCAGATAATGACTGTTACGCCTGCAGCTATATGTCCTTTATATTTTTCCACACCATCACTCCTTATTAAAACTTAAAGACACTAGTAGTTTTCTATAAAACTCACCAGCGCCTTTAAATACTCGGTTGCCAGCCATGACCGGCATTTGAAATTTCAAAATCCTTTACTATTTTTTCTTGATTGAACACAACGCCATGTAGTGAACCGCCAAAAACAGCACCACCATCAATCCCAATTTTCCCATCACTTTGCCATAAATCCGTCGTAGTCATATCCTCATAAAGCATTGGTGTAACCGTATGACCAAAAACAATTGTTTTGCCCGTTTGATTTTTTCCTTTAATAAAAGGTTCTCTTATCCATAAAAAATCATGAGGCGAACTTTTTTTCCAATCTTTTTGTACTAAATCCACTCCTGCGTGAACAAAAATATATTTTTCCCACTCAAAATAAAATGGACGCTCTTGTAAAAAAGTAATCAATTCTCCGTAACGACTTTTAATCATCATAGCCATTTCAGTAGGTGAATATTCTTCAATTGCACCAGGGTGTAATAGGCTTTCCATCGTTTCCTTGCCACCATTATGAAAATAATTGGGGCCCCAATCCTCTGGTGCTGCTAAAAATTCTAGAAAATATGCTTCATGGTTTCCCATTAAATAGATAGCATTTTGTTCCTCCACTAATTTTTTTCCTAGTAACCAACAATCCTTGCTTTTCTTTCCGCGATCATTCAAATCGCCGATTAATATAAGCTGTTGCTGAGTTTGATAGTTTTGTAACATCTCTTGAAAAAGGTGATATTCGCCGTGAATATCACCGATAGCAAACACTTCAGTTGGATTGTTTAATTTCATTTTCCAGATACCACAAAATAATTGCCTTCAATATCAACAAAATTAAAGACATATTCTCCACCAATTTGTGTTAAATCTCCAAGCTGAACTGCTTTTTCTTGTAAATCTTTATAAAGTCCCATCACATCATCACTACTGAAAATTAATGCTGGGCTTGGTTCGCTTACCTCATCAGAATTGTTTTCAATAAATGTCCGATCATAAATCATAAAGTGGACAGCACCATTTGGTACCACAGCAATTTCTGCAACTGGTGAACCATCAATTTCATTTTGACTGATAATGACAAAACCAAGCTTCTCCCAAAATGCTGCATATTTTGCTACATCGTTAGCATATAAAATAATCGTTACTTGTTCATTAAACATATTTTCACCTCGCCTCAGTTTAACAAAAATACATCAGGTATGCATCAAAAAAACCAGTGGTTCATCTGATAAAAATCAGACAATTCACTGGTTATTGTTCGTTTGGCGCAAAATTAATTTTTAATCCTGGTCGATCTAAAGCAATTTCAGTTACTTCATAAATCAAACGTTCAATAATTTTAAAAACTGGAATAGCAATTTCGTTGGCTTCTTTTTTTGATAAATCAGACGGCTTCTTAATTTCCCGATTCATGATGTGGATGACTTGAGAGACACTCCCACCAACAATGAATTCTTCAAAAGGAAAAGTAAAGAAAACTCTGACACCAACAATGCTATTTTCTTGTGGGTAGCTCGGATCAGTTGTATTAAGAATATCAAAATTAACATCTAATTTTTGTTCCACCTCTTGGCCCACTGGTGGTATTCCATAATTAAATGATTCGACTGTTTCTGGCTCACGTTGTAATTCCATGACGCACCTCCTCCATAAAATTATAATCAATAATCTAGAAGATGGAAACTAGTTTTCGTAAATTATTTACAACAAAATTTGCTGGAACCTCTTCAAACTGATCTAAATCAAAAAATACTGTGGCAATATCGGCATTTTTTCCGGCTAAAATATCGAGTTTTCGATCACCAATCATAACCGTTTCGTGTCGATCTAGATGAAATTCTTCAATCAATTGATTAATCGCTGTTGGATCTGGTTTACGCGGAAAACCTGATTCAGAGCCAATTATTGCCTCGACATAGTCCGCTAAACCATCACGTTTTAGCAAATCCCAAGTATCATCACTACGTCGATGTGTCAAAATAAAATGTCTGCCGCCTCGTTGTTTTAATTGCTGTAAAGTTTCTCTCGTATCTTCAAAAGGGATGGCTTGATTTAAATAAGATTTTTCTAATCGATGAAAATCTTTGTCAAAATTTGTATTCGTTAACTCTTCTTCTTGTATCAACTGATGGATTGATTCTTTTTTAATGCGACGATAGACTGTCTCTTTTGATAAATCTTTATGGAAAGCAGTTAATGTTTCCATCAAAGCTTGCATCATCACTGGATAACTATCATAAAGTGTACCATCAAAATCCCAAATATAATTTTTCATAAAAGTCCTCACAAAGTTTACATAATTTTTTTATGGGTAATCTTCATTTGCTGATCAAAATCATAAATCATCGCTGTCGCATTAGGAATATCAATTTGGTTCACCTCTAGCGGTGGTACTTCTTCAATATAACGAATCAATGACCGCAAACTATTTCCATGACCAACAACTAAAACTGTTTTTCCAGCTTTTAATTCCGGTACAATTTCATCTTGCCATAGAGGGATGACGCGCTGCTCAGTCTGGTGCAAACTTTCTCCTTTTGGAATCAGGCGGGGATCGAGATTATTGTAACGCCGATCAAAATGATTTATTTTGACTTGTGGAGGCACTTCATCATAGCCTCTTCGCCATTTTTCCACTTGCTCAGCCCCATACTCAGCGGTCATTTTAGCTTTGTTTTTTCCAACTAAGTCACCATAATGACGTTCGTTAAGCCGCCAAGTTTTAAATTCTGGTACCGCACTAGCATTATTTTGTTCTAAAATGAGTTCTGCTGTCAAAATGGATCTTTTCAAAACTGATTCAAATGCAAGATCAATTTGATAACCTGCCTCAGAAATTTTCTTCCCAGCAAGCATTGCTTGTTCTCGTCCTTTTTCAGTTAAATTAACATCTAACCAACCGGTCCAATAATTTGCAAAGTTTGCTTCACTTTCACCATGACGTATTAAAATTAATGGCATAAAATAACCCTCTTTAAACTTTTTTGATAAATTGATTTTGACAATTTTTACATGTCACTTTAATTTTCCCTTTGCCCCGAGGTGCGCGCATTTCTTGTTTACAATTTGGACATTTAAAATACTTAAATTGGCGCTGACTTTTTAACTTTCTCCACCATTTAATCAATTTCTGATTTTCATTACTCCGAGGATAGATTTTTTTGGAAAAGAAACGATAGAAAATGATCCCTAAAATAAATAATCCTAGTAAATCACCTAAATAAAATGGTATCCAGCGTTTAAAAAGTGATAGTATCAGCCAAATGATTAACAAAGTTTTATTGAGTTGATCAAATCGACCATAGCGTCCTCGCATCATCTGTTGATATTTTTGATTTATTTTCATTGATCTTTGTAGCCAAATATTTTTCATAATTGTCCATCCTTATATTTTTCTTCCAGCATAAATCCTTTCAATGAACTCAAAATGAAATATTTCATGAAAATTAGCTTTTTTTATAAATAAAAAAAACGCCAAACATCTTTATGATTTAGCGTATCTCTTCTTTATTTGTTATATATTTTTGGTCCTTTACGCATATTTTTGCGATCATTTTTTGGTGCCGCCATGTCTTTAGATCTTCCGCCACCTTGTTTCTTTTTGATTAATTCTAACATCTTTTCTTTTTGATTCATTTTTTACACCGCCTTTAAAGGTAGAACTACTATATCATAAAAAACCTAATTAGTTTTAAAAAAAATTTAATCTTAATAATTAAAAAAGACTGCAGCAGCAGCCTTAATTGCTATTTTTCATTTTTGGGGCCCACCAACATTAAGATACCACTAATAATATTGACAAATAATAATGTACATACACCTAACGCTGTTGTGTTTGGACGAACACCTTTATATGCGCGCCAACTCGTAATAGTCATTGGTATCATCCAAGCTAGAGGAATAAGCAACCAAGCACAACCAATCGTCGTTAAAATATTAAAAATAAATGCAATTAACAACATGGTGTCTCCCTCTTGATCAGGATAATTTACTCCTAAAATATCAGAGAATATCTCTTCGTCTTCTGGTTCAGTATAAACTGGTTTTTTTTCAGATAATGTGATGACGGCCCCCTCACCTTCACCGTAAATCTCAACCTCTTCTCCAACGATTGGAACAAAACTAAATTGATGACGCTTAAATTCCATGATGCTTTGATCATCTAACCCGATAAAAATTTTATCCTCTTCAATTTTTATAATTTTTGCCACTTTTTCTTCCTCCTACCAAAAAAATATCTGATACCTAATTATTAATAAATTAAATTCCCAAAAAAAATTTATTTAAAATAAGTATCTTTATATATGTAATTGTGACACAGTAAACCATCATCTTCAAGTTAGTTTTAAAAAAAGCAGCTAAATATATTAGCTGCCAGAAAAATTATTTTATTTTTTTTAATAATGTCACAGATTCCACATGGTTTGTTTGTGGAAATAAGTCCACTGGTTGGATACTGGACGCTTTATAACCTAATGTTGCATAATGTTTCAAATCTCTAGCTAACGTTGCAGGATTACAAGAAATATAAACAATTTTTGCAGGGTTTATTTCAGCTGTTGCATCAATAAAACTTTCAGTCAAACCTTTTCTTGGTGGATCAACGAAAATAACATCTGGTCGGATGCCTTTTTCTACCCATTTATGCATGATATCTTCAGCTTTACCTGTTCGAAAAGTGACATTTTCAAGCTCATTTTTTAGGGCATTGAATTTTGCATCATTAATTGCTTGCTTAACAACTTCTACACCGTAAACATGATGTACCCGATCAGCAAAAGATAAACCAATTGTTCCAATACCACAATAAGCATCAATCACAGTATCTGTTGGCTGTAAATCAGCTAAATCAATGGCTAATTGATATAATTTTTCTGCTTGCTCCGTGTTGACTTGATAAAATGATTGAGCCGAAATGCGATATGTTTTTCCTAATAAATTATCAAAAATATATTCTCGGCCTAGCAATAAGTTTTCTTGACGACCTAAAATGACATTGGTTTTCTCCGTGTTTACATTTTGAACCACCGACACAACCTCTGGCAAAGCTTTTTGGATTTCAGTTGCTATTTCAACACCTTTAAAGAATTTTTCTTTTCGGGTAACTAAGACAACCATCATTTCATGGGAATAATGTCCTCGTCTAATAACGATATGACGCAAAAATCCAGTGTTCTCCTCTTCATTATAAGGTTTTACATTAAATCGACGTAATATATCTCGGACGACCAAAATAGCTTCATCGATTTTTGGATCTTGAATAAAGTAATCTTCAATTGGCAATAACTCATGGGAATTTTTACGATAAAAACCAGTTGTTAGCTCGCCATTGATATTTCTGACAGGAATTTGTGCTTTATTACGATAAGCATAAGGTTTTTCCATGCCAATTGATTCTTTTACTTCAACTTCTGGTAAGTGAGCAATTTTGTCCATCACATGTTTAATTTGATTTTGTTTAAATACCAATTGACTCTCATATTTCATATGGCTCAATGGTGCAATTCCGCTGCGTAATAAATCATGGTTTTCTACAGGGACACGTTCTGGACTTTCTGACAGGCGATTAATTACTTTTCCATAGCCAAATTTTTTACCAGTTTTTACTACTAATAATTCAACTTCTTCACCAGGTAGTGCATTTTCTACAAACAATGCAAAACCGTCAATATGGGCCACACCCATTCCTTCATAAGTTAAATCATCAATCACTATTGTGTAGGTTTCATTTTTTTTAATCAATATTTTTCTCCTTCGTTGTTGAATGCTTCAATCATTTTAATGAATCTGCCGTCAAATTGCAAGATGAAAAAACGACTCTGTCCAAACAGAGCCGCTAATTGTTATTTTTGATCATCTGGAGTATCTTTATCTTCTTCTTGTAACTTTTCAAACTCTTTAACTAATTCTTGACCTGCCTCTTGCTCTTCAAGTTCATCTTCTCCTTGAATAGCAGCATCAGAAATTTCATCAGTGTTAGCAAAAAATTCAATATGTTGATGTAAATTTTCAAAACGCATCGGCGCGTCACCACCATACTCGCCATCTAAATTAATCATCATTCGTTTATTTTCATCTTCAACAGATGCTTCTAAAAAACTAGTTTTAACGTAAAGAACTTTCGGATCATTCACATGTTTCCCACCATTAATTACTAAAGTAATCAAACGGACAATTTCAAATAAATTAGCTGTTTTTACGACAATCAAAGAAAACTTTCCATCATCTAACATTGCATCTGGTGCAATTGTTTCAAAACCACCAATAGAATTTGTCAGTCCCAAGAAAAACATTGAAACATCACCCTGATATTCGCCGCCCTCATATTTCAAATCCACTTTAATGGGTTTGATTCGGGGTAACATTTCCGCACCTTTAGCAATGTAAGCTAAATAACCAAAAATACTTTTTAGCTCTGAAGGCACTTCGTAAGTTAACTCGGTTAAGTAACCAGCAGCTGCAATATTTATAAAGTAAGTATCATTCGCCTTACCGATATCCATTTTGACAGTCTGTTCTTTTTGGATCACTTCAGCTGCGGCTTTTACATTGTTGCGGGGAACTTTTAAAGCTCTAGCATAATCATTGGTTGTACCGGCTGGTATGATCGCAATTTTAGGACGTTTTTCCAAACCTGCGATACCATTGACAACTTCATTGATTGTGCCATCTCCACCTGCAGCAACAATTAAACTAAATCCTGCTTTGGCAGCTCGAGTCGCTTCATTTTTGGCTGAATCAGGCTCTGCTGTCGTGGCAAAGGCGCTGGTTTCATAACCGGCTTGTTCGATTGCTACTAAAATATCGGCAAGGTTATTCCGTAAAATTTCTTTACCGGATACTGGATTATAAATTAATCGTGCTTTTTTCACAGTTGGGCTCCTTCTAGCGTTTGGCTAATTCTTCTTGCAACAATTTGTTTACCACACCTGGGTTGGCTTTTCCTTTAGTAGCTTTCATGATTTGCCCAACCAAGAAACCAACAGCACGATCTTTACCATTTTTAAAATCATCGACTGATTGTTGGTTGTTATCTAAAACTTCATTAATCATTGGCAACAATTGTGCAGGATCTGAAAGTTGAACTAAGCCTTTCTGTTCAACAACTGTTTTTGCATCGCCGCCGTTTTCTATTAATTCCCGGAAAACTTTTTTAGCAATTTTAGAACTGATCGTGCCATCATTGATTAAAGTAATCATACCAGCCAAATTATTTGGTGTTAATTTTGTTTGATTTAATTCTATTTTTTCGCTGTTTAAATAAGCGGAGACTTCGCCCATTAACCAGTTAGAGGCTAATTTAGCATCTGCACCTTCTGTTAAAGTACTTTCGAAGAAATCAGACATTTCTTTACTTTGGGTAAGTACCATTGCATCGTATTCTGGTAATTCTAATTCTTCTATATAGCGAACACGACGAGAAGCTGGCATTTCAGGTAATTCTTCCCCTACTTTTTGAATCCATTCATCATCAATGACAAATTTAGGAATATCTGGTTCAGGGAAATAACGGTAATCACTAGAACCTTCTTTAACCCGCATTAAAACAGTTTTGTTGGTTCCTTCATCATAACGGCGTGTTTCTTGTTGAATGGTACCACCAGATAATAAAACTTTGGTTTGACGTTGTACTTCAAAAACCAAACCTTTTTTTACAAAGCTAATTGAGTTTAAATTTTTCAATTCTGTTTTTGTTCCAAATTCTTCTTGTCCATAGGGACGTAAAGAAATATTGGCGTCACAGCGCATTGAGCCTTCTTCCATTTTAACATCAGAAACACCAGTAAATTGAATGATTGAGCGTAAAGCATCTAAATAAGCATACGCTTCTTCTGGCGAACGCATATCGGCTTCAGATACAATTTCAATTAATGGTGTGCCTTGACGGTTCAAATCGACATAAGAATATCCACCGATACCATGCATATTTTTACCAGCATCTTCTTCTAAATGAACTCGTTCGATCCGGATTTTCTTCTTTTTACCATTTACATCAATTTCAATCCAACCATCATGACCGATTGGTTCATCAAATTGAGAAATTTGGTAAGCTTTGGGATTATCGGGATAAAAATAGTTTTTACGGTCAAAATGCATATGTTTTGAAATTTGGCAGTTTAAAGCTAAGGCTGCTTTCATACCAAATTCAATCGCTGCCTTATTCATTACTGGTAAAACGCCAGGATAACCCCAGTCAATAATATCAGTATTTGTATTTGGCTCTGCACCGAAATGAGCTGGTGCTGGAGAAAAGATTTTAGAGTTTGTTTTTAATTCTACATGGACTTCAAGCCCGATGACTGTTTCTAAATTCATTAATCGTTACCCCCTAAAATCACAGGTTTTTGTTTATGGAAATCTGTTGCTTGTTCAAAAGCGTAAGCCGCTTTATACATCGTGTTTTCGTCAAAATGTTTACCAATTAATTGTAACCCAACTGGTAGACCTTCAGAAAATCCTGCTGGAATTGACATTCCTGGTAAACCTGCTAAATTGACTGGAATAGTTAATATATCGTTCATGTACATAGTAATTGGATCATTAATATTTTCGCCGATTCCAAAGGCAACAGTTGGTGCAGTTGGCCCAATGATTAAGTCATAATCTGCAAAAACTTTATTAAAATCTTCTTTTATCAAAGTACGAACTTGACCAGCCTTTTTGAAGTATGCATCGTAATAACCAGCAGATAGTGAGAAAGTCCCTAGCATAATCCGACGTTTCACCTCTTCACCAAAGCCTTCACTCCGTGAATTGACATATACATCTTCTAAATCTTCTACTTTTTCTGAACGGAAACCGTAACGAATACCATCAAACCGTTGTAAGTTTGAACTTGCTTCGGATGAAGCAATAATATAGTACACTTGTACGCCATATTTTGAATGAGGTAAACTAACTTCTTCAACTGTGGCACCCAATGCTTTAAAAGTTTCAACGGCTTTTTGAATTGATTCTCTGACACCCGCATCAATTCCTTCACCTAAATATTCTTTCGGTAAAGCAATTTTCATTCCTTTAATGTCACCAGTTAAACCAGCTGCAAAATCTGGGACAGAAGCACCAGATGATGTACCATCTTTTTCGTCATAGCCAGAAATAGCATTTAAAACTAACGCATTGTCTTTAACATTACGTGTAAATGGTCCAATTTGATCTAATGATGAAGCAAAAGCAATTAAACCAAAACGAGAAACCCGGCCATAAGTTGGTTTCATGCCGACAATGCCGTTAAATGATGCCGGTTGGCGAATTGAACCACCAGTATCACTACCAAGAGAAGCAGGTACTTGTCCCGCAGCAACAGCAGCTGCTGAACCACCAGAAGAACCACCAGGAACTTTAGAATGATCCCAAGCATTTTTCGTTTTTTTGAAATAAGAGGTCTCAGTTGAACCACCCATCGCAAATTCATCCATATTTAATTTTCCAACTGGGATCAAATCATTTGCATAGATTTTTTCCATTACTGTTGCATCATAAATTGGGTTGAAGTTAGACAATATTTTTGACGCAGCAGTTGTTAAAATATCCTTGGTTACGATATTATCTTTGATTCCAATCGGAATTCCTGCTAATACATTATCTTCGGAAATACCTTTCAGGTCGATAGCTTTCGCTTCTTCCAATGCTTTGTCTTCATTTAAAGTAATAAAAGCTTCAACTTTTTCTTCAGTTGCCTTAATCCGATCAAAGGTTTCTTTTGTCAAATCAGTAGCTGTAATTTCTTTTGAAACTAGCAGGCTGTGTAATTCTTCAATTGATTTATCAAATAATTTTTCCATTATGCGCCTGCCCCTCCATCATCAATAATTGCTGGTACTTTAATGAATCCATCTTCAGATTCTGGTACGTTTTTCATTAGTTCTTTTCGCGACCAACCATCATGGGCCACATCTTCTCTCATTACATTTACTGTTTCGACAACATTTGAAGTTATTTCGACACCTTCAGTATCTACTTCACTTAGTTGTTCTACCATATCAATAATTTTTCCTAATTGATCAGTAAATCCAGTTAATTCATCAGCGGAAAAAGAAAGTTTTGCTAATTTCGCAACATGCTGGACTTGTTCTTCGTTAATTGCCATAATATCCCTACTTTCAATGTGTTTGCTAATATTGACTCATTTTATCATATCTTTTTAAGAATGCGCACTTTTTCTCGTCGAAAAAACGATAGCGAGTCTATGATACTCAATAGTTCTTGCTATCGTCAACTGTCTTTCTGAAAAAAATATGAGTTTTTGTTAAGTTTGTGCATCCTTTAATGCATCAACCAGCTGTGACTCATTCCAAACAGTCACACCTAAATTTTGCGCTTTGGTTAATTTACTACCCGCGTCTTCACCTGCTACAACAACATCAGTTTTCTTCGACACACTCCCAGTGACATTACCACCTAATTGTTCGATTTGTTCTTTTGCTTCTTCTCGAGTAAACTCAGTCAATTTACCAGTTAAAACGATTGTTTTTCCTTTAAATACTGAATCGACTTCTTCTAAATCAGATTGACGAACACCTAGATAAGTTAAATTCACCCCGTATTTTTCTAATTCCGCCATTAATTCATGGACTTCTTGATTTTCAAAATAAGTAATTAAACTATCCGCAATTGTCTCACCTAAAGTATTTAAGGTGATGACTTCTTCCTTACTAGCTTTTGCAATATGAGCTAAATCGCCAAAATGTTCTGCTAAAATACCAGCTGCCTTTGCACCTACATGACGAATACCTAAGCCAAACAATAATCGTTCAACTGAATTATTTTTACTTGCCTCGATGGCGTTTAAAATATTTTCAGCAGATTTATCTTTGATCTTATCTAGTGTCAGGAGCCGCTCTTTATCTAAGTTATATAAACCAGCTACATCAGTAACTAAGCCCTTGTCAAACATTTGTGCTAACACTCTTGGTCCCAAGCCATCAATATTCATTGCATTTCGAGAAACAAAATGACTCAAACCTTCTTTAATTTGCGCTGGACACTTTGGGTTAATACAACGTAGAGCAACTTCTTCATCTAAATGAACCAATTCGCTGTTGCAAACCGGACAATGGGTTGGAATCTCATAAGGTTGACTATCATCTGGTCGTTTATCTAAAATCACTTGTGCAACTTCAGGAATAATATCTCCCGCTTTATAAATACGCACCACATCATTGATCCGAATATCTTTTGCTTTAATATAATCACTATTATGAAGACTTGCTCTGGCGACTGTTGTTCCAGCTAAGCGAACCGGCGTCATGATTGCAGTCGGTGTTACTACACCTGTTCGACCAATTGTCCATTCAATATCATTTAAAGTTGTTTCAGCTTCTTCTGGTGGGAATTTATAAGCTGCTGCCCAACGAGGCGCTTTGACGGTAAAGCCTAATTGATCTTGCAAAGAGAATTCATTCACTTTTATTACAATCCCATCAATGTCATAAGCTAAATCAGCTCTTTTCTCATGGTAACTTTCAATATAAGCCCAAACTTCATCAATCGTGTTATAAACTTGATGCTCTGGATTGACTTTGAAACCCAAACGACTCATTTCATTCAAAGCATCATCTTGAGTTGTAGCAGCCAGCGGACCAAAATCAGCTAAAGTGTAAAGAAAAGTACTTAAATTTCTACTGGCGGCTACTCGAGTATCTAATTGACGTAAGCTTCCAGCTGCCGCATTTCGTGGATTGGCAAAAACTTCCTTGCCTTCCTCTTCTCTTTTCTGATTCAATTTAACAAAAGAAGCTTTCGGCATGTAACATTCTCCACGAACTTCGATTGACAAAGCCTCAGGTAAAGTTAATGGAATAGATTTTACAGTCTTCAAATTCTCAGTAATATTTTCTCCAACAGTACCGTCTCCTCTAGTTGCCCCTTGGACAAAACGGCCATTTTCATATTTTAAAGAAATGGATAAACCGTCAATTTTTAATTCACAACAATAACTAACTGGATGCCCCACTGCTTTTTGAACTCGTTCATCAAATGCCACCAATTCTTCTTTATTAAAAACATCGTTCAAACTATAAAGTGGCGTCTCATGAACAACTTTTTCAAATCCAGCTAAGATCACACCGCCTACTCGTTGCGTGGGTGAATCCTCGGTAATTAAGTCAGGATATTGAGTCTCTAAATCTACCAATTCTTGATATTTTTGATCATAAACATAGTCTTCCACTGAAGGTTTATCTTCTACATAGTATTCATGCGCATATTGATTTAATTCTTCTCGCAATACTTTACTTTTTTCTTCGGCTTGTTGGAAAGTCATTTCAGCCATAGTAACCTCCTGTTATTTTGCTTAAGTAATTTATTGACACATTTTTAATTAAATTTTTTCAATTGGAGCAAAGGCGGCCAATAAACGTTTAATTCCTTGTTGGGGAAATGCAACATCTAATTCTATATCTTGAGCATTTCCACTAACTTTTACGACAGTACCAGTTCCCCATTTTTTATGGGCAACCTTATCACCTAATTGCCAAGCTACATTTTCTCCACCAGAAGCTTGTTTACTTTGAACTGCTGGTTTGGTAGCATGCTGATACTTGGGTTTTTGATAAGATTGGAATGGACTATTTGATTTTGTTGGTTGCGCCTGAATACCCGTTTGGTTTAATAGACTGTCATCAATTTCTGCCACAAAACGAGAGGGAGAATTGTATTGAGTCTTACCATATAAAGTTCGTGAAAAAGCATTAGTCAAGTACAATTGGTTTTCTGCTCGTGTAATCCCAACATAGGCCAAACGACGTTCTTCTTCTAATTGCGCTTCTTCCATTAAAGAACGACTTGATGGAAAAATTTTCTCTTCCATTCCGACTAAAAAGACCACTGGGAATTCTAATCCTTTTGCGGCATGTAGTGTCATTAATGTTACTTGTGCGCTTTCTTCTTGATAATCATCTAAGTCTGAAACCAAAGCTAAATCATTTAAAAAGACGGCTAGTTTTTCTTCTGGTTGATCACCATCCTCAACAGCTTGCTGAGATCGTTTATCAAATTCTTGCGTAACAGATCTAAATTCCTCTAAGTTTTCTAGTCGCGATTCTGCTTCTAAAGTACGCTGATTTTTCAGCTCGGCTAAATAACCGGTTTTTTCTAAAATTTGATCTACTAAATCCGTCACTGGCAAATAAATAATCATTTCTTGGAATTGGCGAATCATTTCTCCAAATTCAGCCAAATTGCGACCAGCTTTACCTGATATATTAGCTAAATCGACATTTTGAGCAGCTTCTACCAAAGACCAGTCATGAATAGCTGCAAACTCCCGTAATTTATCAACTGAGCTTGGACCAATTCCCCGCTTTGGTACATTGACAATTCGCTCAAAACTCACCGCATCTCTTGGATTATTAATAATATTTAAGTAAGCAATAATATCCTTGATTTCTTTGCGATCATAGAACTTGTGACCACCCACCATAGTATAAGGAACATTAGCTTTAACTAAAGTATCTTCAATTACACGAGATTGTGCATTGGTCCGATACAACACTGCAAAATCATTAAAATTACGATTATTTTGATGCATTTGATTACGGATTTCACTAACGATAAACTGTGCTTCATCTCGTTCACTGTCAGCACGATAATAAGTAATTTGTTCCCCTGATTGATTATCAGTCCACAAATCTTTTGGCCGCCGATTAGAATTGTTTTGAATTACTTCATTGGCTGCCTGTAAAATATTTTGTGTAGAGCGATAATTCTGCTCCAATAAAATCACACTGGCATTAGGATAATCTTTTTCAAAATCCAAAATATTTTGCATGTCAGCACCACGCCAACCGTAGATACTTTGATCCGCATCACCAACAACGCATAAATTTTTGAAACGAGCGGCTAAAAGATTAACCAAAGTGTATTGAGCATGGTTCGTATCTTGATACTCATCCACATGCAAATAGTGGAATTTATTTTGATAATAAGTTAAGACATTTTCATGTTCAGAAAACAACCGAATTGTATTCATAATCAAATCGTCAAAGTCCATACTTTGATTATTACGCAAAGCTTTTTGGTAAGATTCATAACACCGAGCGACAATTTCTTCAAAAAAAGAGCCTTGCATTTCAGCATATTGATCCGGTGTAATTAACTCATTTTTCGCATTACTGATCGTCCCTAAAATTGAACGGGGATCATATTTTTTTGGATCAATATTAAGATCCTTTAAAATACGTTTCATCAAGGAGAGTTGGTCAGAGCCATCTAAAATTGTGAAATTCCGGTCATAACCAATCGCATCGACATCTCTTCTTAAAATTCGCACACACATGGAGTGAAAAGTTGAAACCCAGACATCTTCCCCACCTTTTCCTAAAATAGCATTGACCCGCTCTTTCATTTCACGAGCAGCTTTATTGGTAAAAGTGATCGCTAAAATATTCCAAGGATTAACTTCTTTTTCTTCTATTAAGTAGGCAATACGGTGAGTTAAAACCCGCGTCTTCCCACTACCGGCGCCAGCCATAATTAAAAGCGGGCCTTCTGTATGAAGCACCGCTTCTTTTTGCTTTGGATTAAGTCCAGTTAAAAGTTCTTGCTTATTTGGCATGCAAAACTTCCTTTCATCATTTCAATCTCACCCATTATAACATCTAAAAAAGAGGGATAAAACTGACAACCCTTAACTTATGAAATATTCTCTTGAATTTCTGAAAAAACAGAGCTAAATTAAATAAGGCATTAGGAGGTGAAACAAATGAAAGAACACGAAATAAAAAAATTAGATCATACAAAATTAGTATTCATTTTAAAAGGATTAATCATTGGTGGTATTTCTGGGATCATCGTAAGTCTCTTTCGATTATTGATTGAGGTAGCAGGTGAAAAAATTGTTGGGATTTATTTATTTTTGCAAATTCACCGTTGGTACATCATTCCCTGGCTGATTCTCATGATATTTTGTGCAATTTTTGTTGGGAAAATTGTTCAATCGGAGCCTGATATTAAAGGAAGCGGGATTCCGCAAGTTGAAGGAGAACTACAGGGGGAAATCCATCAAAATTGGTTCGCTGTCTTATGGAAAAAATTCTTAACAGGTGTCCTCTCAGTTGGCTCAGGTTTATTTCTAGGTCGAGAAGGTCCGTCTATTCAACTAGGAGCAACAGTTGGCCAAGGATTTGGGCATTTTTTTAAAGCCACCCCAGCTGAAAAGAAAATTTTCATTTCCAGTGGTGCTGCTGCCGGATTATCAGCTGCCTTTAATGCACCCGTGGCTGGACTATTATTTGTTCTCGAAGAAATTCATCATAGCTTTTCACCACTCATGTGGATTACATCCTTAACTGCTGCATTAAGTGCCAATATTATTTCATTAAATTTTTTTGGTTTAAAACCGGTTCTATTTTTTTCTGAAGTCCCTTCGTTACCTTTAAAATATTATGGACATTTAATTCTTTTAGGTGCCTTACTAGGGATATTTGGCTTCATCTATCAAAAGGTACTATTGTCCTTAGCTAGTTGGTATCAAAAAACACATTTACCAGAATTTTTATACGGATTGATTCCTTTTATCCTAATTATTCCCATTGGAATTTTTTTCCCTCACTATCTTGGTGGTGGGAATCAAATTATTATTTCTTTAGGTCTAAACAACTTCTCGATGCAATTTTTATTAGGCTTATTTCTTTTGCGTTTTGTTTTTTCGATGATTTCTTATGGAGCAAGCTTACCAGGAGGAATATTTTTACCGATTTTGACATTAGGAGCTATTATAGGCGCCATATACGGCACTTTAATTCATCAATTTTTTGGCGTTGAAAGTATCTATATTCGTGATTTTGCAATTTTTGCAATGGCAGCATACTTCACTGCGATTGGAAAAGCACCATTGACCGCCATCATTCTAGTTACAGAAATGGTCGGCAACATAACACATTTGATGCCTTTAGCCGTTTGTTCCTTATGTGCATATATTATGAATGACTGGTTAGGTGGTAACCCGATTTATGAATCTCTGTTGGAACGCTTGGTTAAACACAATAGTCCCAGTATTACTGGTATTAAAACAGTTTTTGAATTTCCTGTTAATGCCGAGAGTAATTTAGATGGTATCTTGGTTCGCGATTTTAATTGGCCACAAGAAATGTTACTAATCTCGATTCTACGTGGATCAAATGAACTTTTAACTCATGGTGATACCGTCATGAAAGCCGGCGATATTTTAATGATTTTAACCGACGAAGGTAATCTATCTAACATCAGAAAATCAATTACAACCTATTCGCAACTAAACCAATGACCGTAATCATTGGTTTTTTTCTTAAAAATGTTTATGGACGTTTTTGAATGTTTTTGATTGATTAGGTCATTTAATTGTGCTATGATGTTTTTGAGGAGGAATGGAAATGCTTACAGAAGAGCGACGAAAAAAAATACTAGAATTATTAGATGAACATAATGTTGTGAAATCTCAAGATTTAATGAATCGTTTACAGGCTTCAGAGTCAACCATTCGTCGTGATTTACAAGAATTAGAAGATGATGGTCATTTAAAGCGAGTTCACGGTGGTGCAACGAAAATGCAATTTTTAGATGATGAGCCTGCCTTCTCTGAAAAATCATTCAAAAACATTCAACAGAAACAAGCAATTGCAAAATTAGCCAGTCAAGAAATTGATGATGGCGATATTATTTATTTAGATGCAGGAACAACAACAATCGAACTTATTCCTTATTTAAAAGATATTGTCGTCACTGTTGTGACCAATTCAGTTGGTCTGGCTGCAAAATTAGTTGAACATCAAATCAACACAATTGTTTTAGGCGGCCGAATCAAATTAAAAACTGATGCTGTTATCGGCTCTCAAGCGATGGCGCAACTGAGTCAATATCGTTTTGATAAAGCCTTTGTCGGAACTAATGGTATTTCAATAAAAACCGGCTACACCACGCCAGATCCTGAAGAAGCAGCACTAAAACGACTAGCTATCCAACAGTCCGAAAAAGCATTTATTTTGGCAGATTATTCTAAATTTAATCAAACAACATTTGTTCAAATTACTAAACTTTCTGAAGCAATCATTCTCACTGATCGATGTCCGACTGAACTTTACACTGACATCGCTAAACAAACTACTATTAAGGAGGTTTCTGTATGATTTATACAGTGACACTAAATCCTTCTATTGACTATATTGTACATGTAGATCAGTTGAAGATTGGCGATATCAATCGCATGAAAAATGATTTTAAATTACCTGGCGGAAAAGGAATTAATGTTTCACGAATTTTGGCAAGGATCAATGTTCCTTCTACTGCCTTAGGTTTCATCGGCGGCTTTACTGGAAGCTTTATTAAAGGTTGGCTAAAAGAAGAGAATGTTCAAACCAATTTTACTGAAGTCAGTGACGATACGCGTATCAATATAAAACTAAAAGCAGTTGAAGAAACTGAAATAAATGGCTTAGGCCCAGATGTTTCAACTGCAGAAATGTTACATCTAAAACAAATTTTAAAAGATGTCACCAAAGATGATGTAGTTGTCTTATCTGGTAGTAAACCAGCCAGTGTGCCAACCGGCTTTTACCAAGAATTAATAGAAGTGATTAAGTCAACTGGTGCTGAATTTGTGATTGATACTACTGGAGCAGATTTAATGGATGCTTTACCAAGCGGTCCACTTTTAGTGAAGCCTAACAATCACGAATTGGCTGAATTATACGAGACAACTTTTGATTCAGTGGAAGATATTTTCCCGTACGGTGCAAAATTGTTAGCTACTGGTGCAAAACACGCACTTGTCTCAATGGCAGGTGATGGTGCTTTACTATTTACTGACGATGCCGTTTACTCAGCTAATGTATTAAAACGTTCAGTAAAAAATTCAGTTGGTGCTGGTGACTCAATGATTGCTGGTTTTGTTGGTGCTTTTGTTAAATCGAAAGACCCAATTGAAGCATTTAAATGGGGCGTCGCTTGCGGCAGTGCAACGACATTTTCAGATGATTTAGCAACAGCTGATTTCATTCAAGAATTATTACCTGAAGTTATTATTACTAAGGTGAAATAGGAGGAGAAAAAATGGATATCAAAGATTTATTAGTAAAAGATGCAATGATCATGGATTTAAAAGCAACTGATAAACAAGGCGCAATTGATGAAATGGTCCAAAAAATGTACGATGCAGGTAGAATTTCTGACGTAGAAATTTACAAAGAAGGTATTCTTAAACGAGAAGCACTCACTTCAACTGGTCTAGGCGATGGTATTGCAATGCCCCATGCTAAAAATAGTGCTGTAAAAGAAGCCACAGTTTTATTTGCTAAAAGTAAAAATGGCGTAGACTACGAAGCTCTTGATGGTCAACCAAGCTACTTGTTCTTCATGATCGCTGCTCCAGAAGGTGCAAATGATACGCATTTACAAGCCTTAGCTTCTCTTTCGAAATTATTAATTGATCCTGATTTTGTCGCACAATTAAAAGAAGCTAACACACCTGAGGAAGTTCAAAATTTATTTGATACAGCTGAAAAAGCCAAAGAAGCAGAAGAAAAAGCTGAAGAAGCGGCAGAAAATGAGTTAAAAGATTTTAATCGTCGCTATATCGTTGCTGTTACAGCCTGCCCTACTGGTATCGCCCACACATATATGGCAGAAGATGCTTTAAAGAAAAAAGCGAAAGAAATGGGCGTTGATATTAAAGTTGAAACAAATGGTTCAGAAGGAATCAAACACCGATTAACTGATGAAGATATCGCTCGTGCTGATGCCGTTATCGTTGCAGCAGATAAAAAAGTAGAAATGAATCGTTTTGCTGGAAAAGAATTAATCAACCGTCCGGTTTCAGATGGCATTCGTAAACCAGAAGAATTAATCAATCTTGCTTTAAGTGGTAATGCACCAACTTTTAAAGGCGATGGATCAGAAACCGCTTCTCAATCCACAGAAGAAAGTGGATCAGTTGGACAAAATATTTATAAAGATTTGATGAACGGCGTTTCTCATATGTTGCCATTCGTAATTGGTGGCGGAATTATGATTGCCTTGTCATTCATGATTGATCAATTTATTGGCGTTCCTTCCGCTGAATTAGCAAACTTAGGTAACTATAACCAAGTGGCTAGTTGGTTCAATCAAATTGGACAATCTGCCTTTACCTTCATGTTACCTGTGTTAGCCGGATTTATTGCTTCAAGTATTGCTGACCGTCCTGGTTTAATTGGTGGTTTTGCTGCTGGTTTCTTAGCTAATCAAGGTGGTGCTGGTTTCTTAGGCGCTTTAATTGGTGGTTTCTTAGCTGGTTATGTGATTGTCTTCTTGAAAAAAGTCTTTAAAGGCTTACCAAAATCATTAGACGGTATTAAAACAATCTTATTCTATCCATTCTTTGGATTACTGATTACTGGATTTTTAATGTTATTAGTCAATGTACCGATGAAAGCTATCAATGATGGTCTAAATGGTTTCTTATCTGGTCTAGGTGGATCAAATGCAATCTTACTTGGCGCTTTATTAGGCGGCATGATGGCAGTCGATTTAGGTGGACCAATTAATAAAGCTGCATATGTATTCGGTACTGCAACGCTTGCTTCAACAGTTGCAACTGGCGGTTCAATCGTCATGGCAGCAGTCATGGCTGGCGGTATGGTTCCTCCTTTAGCAATTTTCGTGGCAACTCGTTTATTCAAAAGTAAATTTGAAAAAAGCCAAATTGATGCTGGTTTAACAAATATCGTAATGGGCTTATCATTTGTAACAGAAGGTGCGATTCCTTTTGCTGCAGCCGATCCAATTCGTGTTATTCCAAGTTTCGTAGTTGGTTCTGCTTTAACTGGTGGACTAGTCGGTGCTTTCGGTATTAAATTATTAGCCCCTCACGGCGGAATCTTCGTTGTTCTATTATTAAGTCATCCAGTACTCTATTTAATCTTTATTGCGATTGGCGCCATCGTCTCTGGTGTGATCTATGGATTAGTTAAAAAACCAGCAGCTTCAGCTGTAACTGAATAATCAAAAAAGCTTGAAAAATTTAGCGACTCTAGTAGTTCAAACTAGGTCGCTACAAAATTCAAGCTTTTTTTTATACGTCTATAATACGCATCTGCTTTTCCTTAGTTTCAAATTTTTGCGGGATAAACAAGACTTTCAAGTTTTGACTTTCATGTTTAAGTAATAAAGAGATGCCCTCAGTTTTTTGTTTTACTTCTTGAATAGAAATGCCTGGAATAGCTTGTTTCAATTCATTCAATGGAAATTTTTCGATTGATTGTCTTGGTACAAAAAATTGCAGTACTGGTAAAAAATTTTTTAATTGTAAATCTGTAATTTTAACATCTAAATAGTCTTCAATATAATACCGATAAGCGCTTACTCCCTGATCAATTGTGAGTTCTGGATAAAGTACTTTAAAGTTCATCATTTGTTTGTTCTCGTTATCAATCCAAGGAAAATAGGCCAGTGCATTCAAACTCCCCTTCATTCTAGTAACAGAATAATCATCCTTTAAATAATCATAGGTTCTTGTTACGAAAAAAGTCGCTTTCTTCTTTTCGATTGGTTGAAATAAATCATTTTGATACTGCACCGTTTGAACGGTTGACTGTTCAAAGGCAAATTCAATAAAGGGTTGTTCTAACACTCCTACCCCATTGGTATAAGAAAGTTGCGCAATACCCAGCTGGTTACGAAACATCTTTTGATAATGGAGATTGCTGACTTCAGCCCAATGTAATGGATTTTTAAAAATTTCGATAAAAATACCTTTACCTAATTTTTCGGCTCGATCAACTTGCTGTATTTCTAAGAGTAATTGTTGCGGAAAAAATTGTTGATATGCTGGTCCAAAGAAAACGCGCCAACAGGAAGTTAAACAAAAGCCTTTATAAAAAACATCGTATCCTGAAAATTGATTACAGTCGATAATTATTTCTCCATCAATTGTCTTCATTTTTGGTAATTTATCAATTTCTTCACTCGCTTGAAAAGCTTGTCGTTTTTGCAGATCACTGACATTATGATATAGAAATTCATCATAAGACCGCATATAGCCAAACACGCCATAATCCTTTACCCGCCCTTTTAAGTAATCAAAATAGATTAACTCCCAATATTTAAAGACTTGATGATCTATTAACGTTTTTTCAACTAAACTATGACCTAAAATATGCAACGTCGTCTCATGTGGTCCTTTTATTAATCGTATCCGACAATCTTCTTTATCATGTAGCAAATCAATCATTTGATGTAAAGCCATTAAATCAAAAGGCTGTCTTACGCCATCAACGACCATTTCAACAGGTTCCAGCAATAAGCGAGACATGATTACCCAATCTCTGACAAATTCTTGGATTTTACCATCTTCTAAATGATCTAGGTGGTTTACACAATACAATAATTCCGTCTTTTCCATTGCTGATCCCTCCTTTTACTACTTATAGTATAGCGTAATTTATTAAAAGTTCCTAAAAAAGTAATGCTCATTTTTTTGGTAGTTGTTTTTTTAAATAAACGTGCTAAACTAATATTGAAATTATGGAGGTGAAATCATGGGCTTAAAATTTGAAAGAACCAATGATTTAGATAAACTTTTTGAAAATTTTGCTGTTGTCCCTGAAAAAAAAGTACAGAGCAATAAAGATGTCGAAAAATTTTTAAAACCAGAAGACAAAGATAAAAAAAAAAATAAAAAAAAGTAAGTCAGTTCGACTTACTTTAGTAGAAGACTGGCTAAATGTCAGTCTTTTTATTTTAGATAGCTTTCAATTGCCGTCCAAGCAGCCTCTTTTCCTTCTTTTGTTTCAGAAGAAAAAATAATGAAATCATCATTTCCATCAAAATCTAATTTTTTCTTGATACTACTTGTGTGCTTATTCCATTTTCCCCGAGGAATCTTATCGGCCTTTGTAGCAACAACGATCACTGGAATATTATAATATTTTAAAAATTGGTACATCTGAATATCTTCGACACTAGGGTCATGACGCATATCCACTAAAGAGACAACTGCCCGCAATTGTTCCCGACTGGTAATATACGTTTCAATCATTTTCCCCCATTTTGCTCGCTCCGTTTTTGAAACCTTCGCATAACCATAACCAGGAACATCTACAAAATATAAACTATCTTCAATTAGGTAAAAATTCAATGTTTGAGTTTTGCCAGGTTTGCTGGAAGTTCGCGCCAAGTTTTTTCGATTAATCAGTGTATTGATAAATGAAGATTTGCCTACATTTGAACGTCCCGCTAAAGCAATTTCTGGTAGTTGACTTTCAGGATACTGCTTGGGAGCAACGGCACTGATAACAATTTCTGCATTATGAACTTTCATCATTTTCTCCTTTATACAATGGTATAAATTTCATTTTAACATGGATATTTTCAAAAAAATAGCGTGGCTGGATATAAAATATCTGCCACGCTGTTTTTTTTAACCTGCTTTTTTATTATCGCTATGATATTCAACGATTGGTTTTCCGTTTCCTTCAACAGCATCTTTAGTGATAATCACTTTTTTGATGTTTTCATCAGAAGGAATATCAAACATAATATCCATCATAATGTCTTCAATGATTGAACGTAATCCCCGTGCCCCAGTATTTCGTGCAATGGCCTTATCTGCGATTGCATCCAAGGCTAAAGGTTCAAATTCTAACTCTGTGTCATCGTAAGACAATAGTTTTTGATATTGTTTCACTAAAGCATTTTTTGGTTCCGTTAAAATTCTGACCAAATCTTCAGTCGTTAATTTTTCTAATGCCGTTGTCACAGGCAAACGACCAATAAATTCGGGAATTAAACCAAATTTTAATAAATCTTCAGGAATAATTTGCTGCATCATGCTAGCATTTTCATCTAATTTTTTATTGTTGCTACCAAAGCCGATTGTTTTTTCACCTAAACGATTTTTAACAATTGCTTCGATACCATCAAAAGCACCACCAACAATAAATAAAATATTGGTTGTGTCAATTTGAATAAATTCTTGATGAGGATGTTTGCGCCCGCCTTGTGGTGGTACACTAGCAACCGTACCTTCTAAGATTTTTAATAAGGCTTGTTGTACACCTTCACCAGAAACATCTCTAGTGATAGAGACATTTTCACTTTTACGTGTAATTTTATCAATTTCGTCGATATAGATGATGCCTTTTTCAGCTCGTTCAACATTATAGTCAGCCGATTGTAATAACTTAAGCAAGATATTTTCTACGTCTTCACCAACATAACCAGCTTCAGTCAAACTTGTGGCATCAGCAATCGCAAACGGTACATTTAATGAACGTGCCAACGTTTGTGCCAAGAAAGTTTTACCAGAACCAGTTGGTCCAATCAGACAAATATTACTTTTTTGTAATTCAACTTCGTCTTTATTCTCAGTATCCGTATTTACTCTTTTATAGTGATTATATACAGCAACTGATAATGCCCGTTTTGCGCGATCTTGTCCAATTACATATTGATTTAAAATGTCCAATAATTCTTTGGGTTTTGGAACATCAATAAATTCACGAAGCGCTTCTTCATGAAATTCTTCATCAATAATTTCTTTACAAAGATCAATACATTCATTACAAATATAAACGCCAGGACCTGCGACAATTTTTTTTACTTCTTCTTGGGTTTTTCCGCAAAAAGAACAGCGGACCGTTTCACCCGAGTCAGTACTTTCATACATGGCCTTCACCTCTTGATTCGATTACTACAAATAATCTTTGCAGTCTTTCACTATCATAACATAAAGGTGCTAAAAGACAATCATTGCTGATTCTATTTACTCTTTTATTAAGAAAAAAATCAAAAGATTATTATTTTAGTAGAATATTTTTTTCGATCCGTTAAAGCTCACTTTTATTCAGAAAAAACTACTTTCAATTTAATCTTAAAATTAATATTTCATAATTCTTTTTCTAATAGATAACGATTGTTTGATTCTCCTATTAAGTGAAATCCACAAGACAATAAAACATTTCTTGAAGCTATATTTGATGGATCAATTTCAGCTGTAATTCGTTTTGCATTCTTTAAACGTAAAATTTTTTCTATCAAACAAAGAATCATTTTTTTACCGTAGCCTTTTCCTAAAAAAGCAGGATCTCCAATCAAATAATCAATACCATAAGTTCCATCTAAACAGATGTCCGCAAAATCTTCACCATGACTATCACTAGCTTTGTAATATAGGCAAAATCCAAAAGGTTGATTATCCCAAAAAACAATCAAGTGAGTAAGCCAATTAAACTGCTCTTCTCTTTGCCTAAGTTCCATTAACCAATCGTCAATCGATACATTTAGTTCTGGTATTTCATACCATTTTTTCACGTGTTCGTAATTTAACCACTCTTCTATCATTACTAAATCTTCATTTTCAACTAATTTAAAAGATATCATTTTTATTTTAAACTCCTTTTTCTGCAAAAAAACCAGCTTAGAATTGTTAATACCGCAAACAAGAATGTAAAACTTAAAAAAGGCTGATTAATTGCTTTTGATCCGGTAATCAAAGCAATCAACTTTAGGAAATAAGGTGCCGACGATCCCCCTAAATTACATCCGACTAATGCAACTGACATACAGAGTGTCTCTGAACCTGATCGACAAACTTCTGAAACCAAATGAAACATTAAAGAAATCAATAGTGGATATGCCGCACCTGCTAAAACTGCACCAACAGTAATAACCATTAAACTATTGGCACTATAGACTAAAAAATGAGCCATGGTCATCATAATTAAACCAAGTGACGCTGTGAAGTAACGAATTGAGATAAAAATACGACCAAAAAAAACACCTAAAATCATTCCCGCTACAGTCATCAATGTCTGTACCCGACTCGCATCAACCATATTCCCAAAGTTAAAACTAGTGACAATACCCGAAATGCGAATAATAATAGCCGTTTGAGCACCTACAATAACAACTAAAAAAACAGCAATCAAAATCACGTAAAAATTGACTGATTGCTTTCTATTATCAATTTCAACATCTGAATCTTTTTTCTTATTATCAGGATAGGAAAACATAAATAGTAACAAAATCGGCAAAGCCAATAAATAAATTAAAAAGACACTTTGCCAATTGAATAAAATTAATTGACCAGCCAAAAAAGTTAAAATGGCTTGCCCACCACTTTCAAATGCGCTACGTAGCCCCATTAGATAGGCACTTTCTTTTCCTTTGAAGTTGATTGAGATTAGACTGACAGCTAAAGAATTAATCAGACCAAGACCCACACCTAAAATAATTCGCGAAAGGAAAACGGCAGAGAAATCATTTAGAAAAAAAGGTAACACTCCCGCCACTAAAACTAGACTTAGTCCCAAAATGACAGTCACTTTTTCACCAATTTTGTTGGAAATAAAACTGCTTAGTAAGACCATAATCATCACTGAAAAAGATGGTACAGTAGTCATCAGTTCAATTGATGAAGCAGAGATATGATCAAAATAACCTTCAATCGCGGGGATCGCTGGGGAAATGGATAAAGACGAAACCAGTATCAGAGAAACTGATAGGATTCCTATTTTCAGTAAAAAGTTTTTCTTTGTTACCATCTACACAACCAACTTCCATTTTAAACTTTTTATATTTCAATTATAACCAAAAAAAGGCAGCCAAAGCCACCTAACTTTTTAAAAACCATATCTTACCGCTAAGATTCGTAAAACTGCTAGCCACAGTATCACTAAAATACTACCAATAACAATCAAAATTTTATTTTGGGCTACATTTATCGTTCCTTCTTTTGTTGAAAAAAGTGGAATAAATACAAAACTTATCGGAATAAAATAGCGCCCCTGTACCCCTTGAATAGCTTTTTTAGTATCTACTGGGTTCCAGATTTGATATAAAGCAAAGAAAGTTAAGAGTGTAAACAAAATTAACGCTACTCCTAGAACAAGCTTTTTAGGCCATCTAAAAAATATTGCTTTTTGATTAGGTAAGAAGGCTGAAACTATCAATAAACTATAATACAGGATTGCCCAATGCCAACCAATAGGTGTGTTCAACCACCCAAAATTACCCATGTAGGATAGTAAAATATAATTACCTTTATTTCCGAAAATAAAATTTTTGATTAAATTGTTAAAGAAAATACCTGGATTACTTAAAAAATGACGTAATTGTAGATTAGGATTAGCAAAATCCCGATAAAGAATCTGTTGATCCACCATCAAAGAATTCCATAAAAGATAAAGCCCTATAGATAAGGCAAGAATAACACTTCCCCAAACAACTTTACGGCGGATATTCATATCTTTGTTAGGTATTAAAAAGAATAACAAACCTAATACTATATTCGTTGGTTTCATAGTGACAGCAATAATTAATAGTAGACCTGCTATCATGATTTTTTTTGATGAAAGCCTATTAGACGATTCTTCTATTTCTTCTGTCAATTGCTTTTTGGCTGCCAATCTTAAAACATAAGCTGAAAATAAAAGCGCAACGCCATTTGTTAAACCATCTCCTGAAGTGGATGCAGCAAGAAAAATAGCCAATGGATTTAATCCAATTATTGCCGCTGCCCATTTAGAAAAAGGAAACAGACTAATTGCAATTGCTATCAAGACAATATAGCATACTAAATTAAATGCCCTTGCCAAATAATATTGCGCTAAAGGAGAAGTGTTAAGTACTTTTCCAAAAAGAATCCCCAATGTTTGAGGAATGAAATTAATAATCGAATAATTTGTTATACCACCTGTTGGTAAAAAAACTTTACCTGAGGAAGGATAATTGTCTTCCTCAGCTTTCTGGTAATCAAATTTATTTTCCGGATAATTTCCTACCGTGAAAGATAGTTTAACAATTTTTTCTACTCCTTTTGAGGCATAAAAACCAAATTCATTCCACGACTTGGCATTTTCATTCTCAACATTATTTTTATTATAAATTACTGGAACCACTTCGCCTCGGGAAAGCGCATCAGCTTTTAAATAATGGCCCAATTCATCTGGTGCCTGTAAAGGAGGAATGAATTTCACAAAAGAACCTCCGAAAATGATTGAGAAAAGAATGAATACGAAAACAGCTATATGAACATTTTTTATTTTCTTTGCGATTTGTCCTAACATAATTAATCGCTCCTTTAGAATCTTTAAATAATAAAAAGATTATACTAGTTTTTATAACACCAACAAATGAAAAACCACCAGCTGAAAACTGATGGTTTACTATTTTTTAATTACCGTACCAACCGATACCTTCATAATTCCAGCCATTTGAAACTAAGTGGTCACGTTCATTTGTATCTAATGTATAATGATGGGCTCCTGCTTTGGCGTTTTTATTATACAGACGATGTAAAGCAGTTTCTCCACCAGAGCGCCAAGAAATCCCTTCATCTTTCCATCCTTGAGCAACTAAATTGTCACGTTCAGCCGCAGACTTTGTATAATGATGATCTCCAGCGTTAGCATTATACAAACGGTACACATTCTCACCTTCATTCGGTGCATTCCAGCCGCGGCCTTCATAATTCCAGCCAGCTAGAATTAAGGAGTTTCTTTCTGCGCCGTTTGAAGTATAGAAATGTTCACCACTGTTAGTATTATACATTCTATACATTGCTGTTGTGCCTTCAGGGCTCTCAAGATCAAGAGGCATACTGTAATCACCAATATAATCTGCAGAAATGTCGAATCTACCGGAAACGTTGGGGAAACCTAATTGAGAAGACCATTGCCATGCACCATATTGCGTATAATAATTTGTTGTAGTCAGAGTGTAAGGATACGCAGCTACCCAAATATTTTTCTCACCAATACTTTGACCATTCACACGTCCAGAAGTTAGCCAGTATAAGCCAATATAATGTTTGGTATTGTTAAAGCCTAACTGTTTTAAGCGGTTAGCAAAAGCAATTGAATTGGCCGTATGGTCTCCTTTACCGGCAATATTGGGTTCTTCCATATCATTAATCATTACAGTGCTCTTATCTAAACCTAATTCATTTGCAAATTGCGCATAATAATCTGCTTCTGCGGCAGCAGCAGCATCACTTGTGAACCAGCTATAGTGGTAAGTTGATACAAGTAAACCAGCTGCTTTGGCATTATCAATCTGTGATTTTGCATATGGATTACGATAAGAAGTCGCTTCAGTTAACTTGACAGTTACGCCTGTTACACCGTAAGCCATCATAGAACGATATTGATCCACTGAAATTGTTCCATTATGTGAAGAAACATCAATAAAACTTTTTGATGGTGTATTATTATCAGTCGCAGCAACCGATGGTAAAGTTGCTCGAGTCGTAGCTGAAAGAACTTGTGGAAGCAAATCAGATCGTCCGCTTGGCGCCATGTAAAGACTGCCATCTTCACCAATCAATGAAGCTGGGTTTACTGATTCTTGATTATCTTGATCCTGTTCAGCTGATGCTGTAACAGAATTATTTTCTTCAGATGTACTTACTTCTTCAGCCAAAGCTGGTGAAGCAATGTTTAAAGCCATCATTGACATTAAACTTAAACCTATCCATTTTTTTTTCATTATAATCTCCTTTGGTAAACATTTTAACCTAGTCTCAGTTTACCAAAAAAGACTAATGAAATGAACAAAACTATTTATCTTTATTTTTACAATTTGGTTACATCACTATTTATAACAAAAAAAATCAAAATCCAATGAAGTATCTGGATTTTGATTTTTTTAGTTAACTTACTCGAACCATAATAATATCGCCTTCGATTTTCACTGAATCCTCTTCAGGAAAGACCCCCATATCATTAAAGTCAGGTAAAATTTCTTGATATTCTTCCTCTGAAACTCTTTTAATTGGCGTTCCTGTGATATCAAAGAAGTTTGCTACGCGATGACTCACACCAACGGGACTGTTCACATCCCAATTATAAAAACTATGACCTAATACATCTCCCATCATTAATCCTCTAGAGATAGGAAATTGTTTTTGTCCAAAAATTGCTAGTTTGTAATCTAAATAACTCCCTTTGATATCTAGAGTATTAATTTTACTTCTAAGTTGTTGATTAAACCTTGACGCTTCAGTATAAATGATATTTTCTTGATTCGCCAAATAAGCCGATTGCTTCATTTGCTTAAATGAAATTATGACAATGATAATTGCTACTATAGTTTTTACATATTTTAAATTCAGTTTATTATAAATATAAAAATAGACATAGCCAACAGCCAATGGATAATATGGTACTAGAGATCGGATAGGGCCAATTGATCCAAAGATAAAGATACTTGAATGAATGGCGAAATATAATGAACTTAACAATAAGAATAACCAGATCCGATTTTTCTTAGCAAAAAATAAAGCTAAGTAAGATACGATTACAACTAAGACCATTAGCTTACCAAAATAAATTGATTGCGCACCACTGTAAAGAGAATAAGTATTATTAATAATACTTGAAAAAATTTCTGAAACTGGCAATTTCCCCCATAAAATAACTGACTCTACATAAGGATTTTTTTGAGTGCCTAATAAAAATAAAGTAAGATTATACATCAGTTGATTCATAATAAATATGACTAAAAAAGACCCTATATATGAGGCAATTAATAATAAACCGTCTTTTAGAGAAATTCTTTTTTCAGAACTATCCACTATTGCGATAATCATAATAATTGTAACAACTACAAACGTAATCCAATTAGATGGATACACTGAAAAAGCACACACACCTAGAATAATATTAATTGCCAAAAATAGTTTCTTTTTCTCTGACATAAATAAGTAGAAAAAATAAACAGATAATATGACACATAGATTTGATAAAGCTACTTCAAAACTTTGCAAAATAAAATTATACTGTTCCAATAAAATAGCCGATGAAACAAATGTTGCGGGAATAATCCAACTTCCTTTTTGACGGCTTTGATATATGCGATCCAAGATGTAAGAAAATAAAATTGACATAAGTCCCAATATTAAATAAGTTAAAATATTAATTAAAAACACATTAATCGTATAACCTGAAATAAAACGTTTCAAAAAATAAAGTCCGTATCGACCCATTTCTGCCCATTGTATGAACCCATTCATAGGTGCCAACAACATAAACTCTTCCGTATCAATTGAAAAATTATAATAAAATATTTTCGCTCCAAAAGACACCAATATCACTAAGTATGTAAGTAAAATTAGCGCTTTATTGTTTTTCCCAAAAGCTTTTAAACGACCCAACTCACTTAGTATCATTTGTTTCCCCCTTAATTATCAATCTGTTCCCTTACATAAAAACAAACAAGTAGTGCATAATAACTGCTCACACTACTTGCTTATTTTTCTTTTAATTAAGAATTATTTTTCAACAGCAGACTCTGTTACTAATTCAACTGCTTTTTTAATTTTAATATCATGTTCTAACATATCTTCAGTTAAAACATTGCGGATTTGATCTTCAGGCATTTGGTACATTTCAGCTAAAGATTTAATTTCTTCATCAAGTTCGCTTTGTTCAACTGTGAAGTTTTCGGCAGCAACAATAGCTTCCATTACTAAGTTTGTTTTCACACGGTTTTCAGCTTCTGCTTCAAATTGTGTGTGTAAATCTGCTTCAGTTGAACCAGTTAGTTGATAATACATTTCTGGAGAAATACCTTGACGTTGCATGTTGTTAAGAAACTCGTCCATTGAACGGTGAACTTCATCGTGAACCATCACGTATGGCAATTCAACGATTTCAGCATTTTCGACAGCTGCTTTAATGGCAGCTTCTTCTTTTGCTTCTTTCGCAGCAGCAGCTTTTTGTTCTGTTAATTCTTCACGATATTTTGTTTTTAATTCGTCTAATGAATTAACTTCTTCATCAACGTCTTTAGCAAAATCATCATCTAGTTCAGGTAATTCTTTGCCTTTTACTTCATGAACAGTTACTTTGAAGACTGCTTCTTTACCAGCTAAGTCTTCTGATTGATAATCTTCTGGGAAAGTAACAGTTACGTCTAGGCTATCATCAGCTTTGTGACCTACTAATTGTTCTTCAAAGCCTGGGATAAATGAACCAGAACCTAATTCAAGACTATAGTTTTCACCTTTCCCGCCATCAAACGCTTCTTCACCAACAAAACCTTCAAAGTCAATGACTACAGTGTCGCCATTTTCAGCAGCGGCATCTTCTTTAATCACTAATTCAGCTTGTGCTTCTTGTTCACGTTTGATACGTGCGTCCACATCATCTTCTGTTACTTCTGTTTCTTGTTTTGGTACTTCTAAGCTTTTGTATTCGCCAAGTTTTACTTCAGGTTTGACAGTTACAGTCGCTTTAATTACCCAATCTTGTCCTTTTTCCATGCTATCCACATCGATATTAGGTTGTGAAACTGGTTCAACACCAGACTCTTTGATTGCTGCTTCATAAGCTACAGGTAAAATATCATTTAACGCATCTTCATAAAGTGCTTCTTCACCATACATTTGGTTGAACATTTGACGAGAAACTTTTCCTTTACGGAAGCCCGGTACGTTTAGATTTTTTTTGACTTTATTAAAAGCATTTGTTAATCCTTTTTCAATTTCTGGTCTCGCGATTGAAAAAGTTACTACACCTTCATTGGTGCCAGTTTTTTCGAAATTTACAGTCACTTGATTTCCCTCCGAATATTAAAATTTGCATACTTGTTAAGTTTACACTACTGAATAAAAATTGTAAATATAAAGCTTAGTTCTCAACTCTTTAACTCTGATAAAAGCTTTGCCATTTTTTTAATTTTTCTCGTATTTTTTTGATTTCTGAGTCATCATTTTTATCTGACGATAAATAGCTGTTTACCCATTCGGCAGTGTCTGAATAAAACACCTGTAAAGGATAAAGTAATGCTTGCTCCACATAAACTTCCTCAATTAAATTTTGTAGCAGGTATGGATCTTGATGCTCCAATTTCTCAGCTAAGCTCGCAATAATATCATTCATTAACTGATCTCTCAGATCAGTACCAATTGTTTTTGGATTTAATTCTATTATTTGATCATTCAAATCGAGATAATCAAAGACTTGATCAACTTCATTTTTCGACAATTCTTCGAATAAATAATTTCTAGCCAACAAAGTAACTTTATCCTCAGATAAAATTTGTTTGCCTAGTTCGATTAAATCAGCCAAAGATAAGTTCTCGCTTTTCTTTATTGTTTCTATTTGAACAAGTACCGGAGCCTTTAATTCTTCCAGCAATTCATCCAAGCTGTATAGTTGATCATCAGTACATTCTTCTGGAAACATTTGAGCTTGCTCATCTATTACATAAGAAAAGTCATTGACTTGCTCTTTAGTAATCAATTGCTGCTTATATCCCTGCCAGACCCAAGCTCGGGCTTTTTCAAATTGATAATTTAATAGTAACAACTGTAAAAAATACTCAAAGCGCTGATAATCAATCAAATAATTATCTAACATTTCCTCTGCATATTGGATGGCAAGTTCAATATTACCTTTTTGAGATGAAATCGTCGATAACATAAAATTTACTAACGGATCTTTATTTATTTTATAAGCCTTTTCAAAAGATGAGAATGCTTGATTCATATCACTATTTTCTAAAGCCAAGTGTCCAGCTTTACAATAAAATTCAAAATTTTTAGGAAATTGTATTTCTGACAACCTACCCTCTCCTTTCATTAATATAAATTCCGAATGATTAAAACTTTTTCAATTGGCCCCTTGGCATTCATTTTTTCAGCTTTTTCTACTAACGAGTGTCCCGTAAAAACTTCATGATTTAAAGGATCTTCTATCTCAAAAATTTTTGTTTCTTCTATACTTAAAGCATTTGGTGAAATTTCTTGTATGCTATCCCAGCCAGTATCTAAAAAAATTTTTGTTTCATCATTTATGCCATCTTTATTTTCTAATTCCGCCAAAAATTTTTTTAGCTCTCCAATGGTTAAATTTTCAATTTCCATGACAACCTCCTATTGATTGATTCATTTTATTTTAACTGATTCCATCGAATAATTGGAGATTTTTCTCTTAAATTTAGTTAATACCTGACATAATTTGGAAAGTTCTTTCACAATCTCATCTATACCAATTAAAAAATAATCAAAATAAGTATTTGACACTTTTATGATTATAGTTTATATTTATCAATGTTTCCGGCAGCAATGAATTAAATCTTTATTAGATAGACCAATAAGATAGCGCCAGGCCTTTACAAGGTGACGAGGAAGAAGCTTATCGAAAGATTCGGCGGATGGCTTCAGGGTTGCTAAGCTCTACAAAATGCGATAAAAACTTTTTAACAGGAAAAGAACAAAGACGCATTTAATTAGCTCGGAAACATATATTGTGATGAAAGTAGGAAAAACATTATGTGTGGAATCGTAGGAATCGTAGGAAATAACAACGCAACTAAAATTTTAGAAAACGGCTTAGAAAAATTAGAATATCGTGGCTATGACTCGGCAGGCATTTTCGTCGCTGATGAGGCAAACGATTATTTAGTAAAATCTCGCGGACGTATTGCTGATTTAGAAGCAAAAATTGGAGAAGACGTTCAAGGTAATATCGGAATTGGGCATACTCGCTGGGCAACACATGGTGAACCAACAGAGTTAAATGCCCATCCTCATACTTCTCAGAGTGGACGTTTTGTCTTGGTTCACAATGGTGTAATTGAAAATTATGATGATTTAAAAGCAAATTTTTTAGCTGAAGACACTTTTTATGGAGAAACAGATACTGAAATTGCTGTTCATCTAGTGGAATACTTTGTTGAACAAGGATTAACTACAAAAGCAGCCTTCCAAAAAGCCTTAAAAGAAATTCATGGTTCCTATGCTTTTGGTTTAGTCGATAAAAATGACCGGGAAACAATATATGTCGCAAAAAATAAAAGTCCTTTACTAATCGGTTTAGCAGATGGTTTTAATGTGGTATGTTCCGATGCAATGGCAATGTTAGAACAGACCAATCAGTTTTTAGAAATCAACGATGGTGAAATGGTCATTGTAACCAAAGATGCTGTATCAATTGAAGATTACGCAGGCAATCAAATTGCACGGGAACCTTATACTGCAAAAATCGATTTAGCAGATATGGAAAAAGGAACTTACCCTTATTACATGTTAAAAGAAATTGATGAACAACCTGCAACAATGCGTCGAATGATTGGTGAATATACTGATGAAAATGGTCAAGTCGTGGTAGAACAAGATTTATTAGATAGTCTACTAGCAAGTGACCGGATTTATATTGTTGCGGCTGGTACAAGTAACAACGCCGGTCATGCCAGCAAACAAGTCATTGAACAATTAACTCGTATCCCGGTAGAAGTTCATTTATCTAGCGAGTTTGGCTACAATATGCCACTACTTTCAGAACGACCTTTCTTCATTTACTTAACACAAAGTGGTGAAACTGCTGATAGTCGTCAAGTTTTAGTTAAAACAAATGAATTAGGTTATCCTTCTCTAACAGTGACCAATGTTCCTGGCTCAACTTTATCACGTGAAGCTGATTACACGATGCTTTTACACGCAGGACCTGAAATTGCTGTTGCTTCAACTAAAGCGTATACCGCTCAAATCGCAGCATTAACTATCTTATCTAAAGCGTTAGGTGAAGCAAAAGAAATTGCTGAAGCACAAGATTTTGATTTGGTGCAAGAATTAGGAATTGCAGCCAATGGTATGGATGTTATGATTTCTGAAAAAGCTATGATTCAAGAAATCGCAGCTGATTACTTAGCTACGACGCGCAATGCTTTTTATATTGGTCGCGCTGAGGATTATTATGTTTCGATGGAAGTTGCTTTAAAACTAAAAGAAATTTCTTATATCCAAGCAGAAGGATTTGCAGCCGGTGAATTAAAACATGGGACAATTGCCTTAGTTGAAGAAGGAACACCGGTTATGGGAATTATTACTGATCCGATAACTGCTCCACATACGCGTGGCAATCTGCGAGAAGTTGAAAGTCGCGGTGCGCACACCTTAGTTATTGTCTCTGAGGAATTAAGTAAATCAGGTGATCAAATTATTTTGCCAGTGGTTCACCCATTATTACGTCCGCTAGTATCAGTTATTCCTGGACAATTAATTGCTTATTACGCAACCTTAGAACGAGGACTTGATGTTGACAAGCCTCGAAACCTTGCTAAGTCAGTAACAGTTGAATAAAATTACAAGCAGCCGACAAAATAAAATGTCGGCTGCTTTTTAAATGTCAGTTAGTATTTGAATTTCTTGACTTAATTTTGCCCAATGATTAGTGGGTCCGTGACCATGTCCAACAAGTATTTGCTGTTCAATTGCGCCATGAATAAAAGCTTTACCAATTTTTATTGCTTCCATTAAATCAGTTCCCTTAGCTAATTCTGCAGCAACACAAGCTGAAAATGTATCTCCCGTACCGTGTGTTCTGATCGTATCAATTCGTGGACTAGTTAGCCAAAACGATTGTCCATCAGCTAATAAGATATAATCAGCCGCTTCACTATTTTGACTATGACCGCCTTTAATAATAACGTTTTGAGCACCGATTTTTTGAATCTTTCTAGCAGCCTGTTTTATTTCTCGATTGGTCACAATTTTTTGTCCAATCATTACCTCAGCTTCTGGTAAATTTGGGGTAACTACTGTGGCAATCGGAATTAAATTTTCTATGATAGTTCCTACCGCTTCGTCTGTAAGTAATGGATGACCTCCTTTAGCAATCATCACAGGATCAACAATTAACGGACCAAAATCTACTTTTTTTAATTGCTTTACTACAGTTAACACTCTTTCTGTATCTCCCAGCATACCTGTTTTCGCTGCGGTTATCTTGAAATCAGCAGCCAAAGATTGAAATTGTTCTTCGATAAATACACTAGGAATCAACATACTATCTTGAACACCATAAGTATTTTGTGCTGTTAACGCAACAATAATGGACATACCAAATGTCTTTCTTGCTTGAAAGGTTTTCAAATCTGCCTGAATACCGGCACCGCCACCTGAATCTGACCCAGCAATCGTTACTACTTGAGGGGTACTATTTTCCATTTACCTGCTCCTTATTATCTTTAAATTTATTTTTCAATGCTAAAACTTTCGCTTCAATATTTGGACTTTGCATAATTTCACTGACAATGGCTACACCATTAATTTTTGAACCTGACAATTCTTCTAAATTATTTTCTTTTATCCCTCCGATTGCTACAACAGGAAGCTGTGTGCATCCAGTGATCTCTTTTAAAGTATTGATTGCAACCAATGAGGTGTCCTTTGTTTCTGTTGGAAAGATTGCTCCAACACCAAAATAATCAGCACCTGCATCCTCAGCTTCAGTAGCAGCTTCCAAGCTCTTAACAGAGACACCTAAAATTTTATCTCCAATCAATTGCCGACAAATTTCTACGGGCATTTCATCATCGCCAATATGTAAACCCGCCGCATCAACGGCCAAGCAAATATCTAGGCGATCATTTATGATTAATGGAATTTTGTAGTGATCAGTAATTTGCTTAACTTTTAGGGCACGCTGATAAAAGTCACGCGTGCTTAATTCTTTTTCTCTTAACTGCAGCAAAGTAACTCCACTTTTACAAGCTTGCTCAATTATTCTAAAAAAATCCTTTTCTGTTAAACCAGATGAATCTGTTACTAAATATATGGAATAATCTATCAATTTAATACCTCTCCTTTTATTTTTTCCCACCATTTGCTATCTTCAGATAATAAAGAAAGTTGATTCAATGTTTCTTGACGAAAATTTGCAAGTCCTTGTGTCTTTTGTTTAGCAACTTCTCCAGCAAGATTAAAATAAGTAATTGCCGTTACACTTGCTTTTACTGGTGATAGCCCTTCTCCTAATAATGCACAACATAAAGCTCCAACAATATCGCCAGTTCCAGTAAAACAGTCCAATTCAGCTACACCGTTACTCAATAGAAAACAAGTTCCATTTTGGCATACTAAGTCTTTTTCACCAGTAGCAAAGAAAACTGTCTCAGGGTATTTATCAGTCAATTTTATCATCCCATTTTGCAGTTCCTTTAAACTTTCTAACGTTTGTTCGCTTACATTTACATCAACCCCTCTTGCTTCGGAGCCTAATTCACACAAACTACGCATTTCTGAAATATTTCCTTTAACAACTGTCGGTTGATTTTTTAATAATCTTTTCGTGATTTCAATTCTTAATGGACTAGCAGCCGCCCCTACCAAATCAACAACAATCGGTACATCAATTTCATGAGCATATTCAGCTGCTAATATTATGTTTAGCTCACGAGTTGGTGAAATATGTCCTAGATTTAACAATAAGCCATCACTAACGTTTAAAAACGATTTAAATTCTCGTGGATCATCTGCCATAATCGGTTTTGCGCCAACATATAATAATGCGTTAGCCACCGACTCACAAGTAACCTCATTGGTGATGCATTGAATTAATGGTGCTGATGTTAAAGGAAAAGCTGATTCGACAAATTTTGTAACTTTCAAATTAAATTCCTCCTTTTTTTATTATTATTTAGAAAAAAACTCTCTTTGCAGTTGATAAAGACAAAGAGAGTTTTACAAAAAAATCCCAATCAAAAAATGATTGGGATTGGTTTTGCTATCATTGACATTTCCCTGCACCAGTACTAACTGTCTCAGGTTCAATGGGTATTATCTCAGCCTAGGGCACCCCAAATGTTTCTATTCAATTGTAAAAAATTCTAACATAGCCTTATAAAAATAACTAGTATTTTTTAATCTAAGCCTATTTCCGCACGAACAACTGCCGCAATTTTTTCAACATAATACTCAACTTTTTCAGTCGTTGGCGCTTCTGCCATGATTCTTAATAAAGGTTCGGTACCAGAAGGACGCACTAAAATACGTCCATCTCCATTCATCTCAGCCTCTGTTTCATCGATGACTGTTTTGATTGCTGGAACGTCCATCGCACCGTATTTATCCTTCACTCGAATATTTACTAGTTTTTGCGGATAAATCGTAACTTCATCAGCCAATTCAGACAATTTTTTATCAGACTGTTTCATGATATTCAACAATTGGATCCCTGTTAACATACCATCACCTGTTGTGTTGTAATCTAGAAATAAGACATGGCCTGATTGCTCTCCACCTAGGTTGTAATCATTTTTACGCATTTCTTCAACTACATAGCGATCGCCAACATCAGTAATCACATCTTTCAAACCTAAAGCCTCGATAGCTTTATGGAAACCAAGATTGCTCATAACAGTTGTTACTACAGTATCTTTTTTCAAGCGTTTTCTTTCGGATAAGTATTTGGCACAAATATACATGATTTGATCGCCATCAATAACCCGACCTTTTTCATCCACTGCAATTACTCGATCGCCATCTCCATCAAAAGCTAGACCGACATCAGCTTCTTTTTCTAAAACGAATTCAGCTAATTTTTCTGGATGAGTTGAGCCAACACCATCATTAATATTTAATCCGTTTGGTGAAGTACCCATAGTATAAAAATCAGTTTCTAAATCAGCGAACAAACGGTTAACACTAGTTGAAGTTGCGCCATTTGCAGCATCAATACAAACTGTGATACCTGATAAATCATTTGGTACCGTTTGGACCAAAAATTGAGAATATTTTAATAAACCTTCATGGAATTCATCTAATGTTCCCAAGCCTTCTGCAGAAGGGCGTGGTAATAAATCTTCCTTTGCATCTAGGAGTGCTTCAATTTCAGCCTCCTGATCATCGACTAATTTAAAACCGTCTCCCCCAAAGAATTTAATACCATTGTCTTCGGCAGGATTATGAGAAGCCGAGATCATGACACCAGCTGATGCCTTTTGTGTTCTTGTTAAGTAAGCCACACCTGGAGTAGAAATAACACCTAATTGAAATACTTCAATTCCTACAGATAGTAAACCTGATATTAAAGCCATCTCTAATAATTGACCAGAAATTCTAGTATCTCTACCAACTAAAACTCTCGGTCTGCCTTCTCTTTCTTCATGCTGACTCAAAACGTACCCACCGCAACGTCCTAATTTAAAAGCTAACTCTGGCGTTAGCTCCTTATTAGCGATACCGCGTACCCCATCTGTTCCAAAATATTTTCCCATAATAACCTAAATTCCTCTCTTTTCAATTTGATGATTGGACCGTTTGAGATTGACTCGTTTCGGTACCAGTTTGGTTGCCTGAATCAGATGATTCTGGCTGCTGCTGATTTGGATCTTCATTTTGAACACTGGAAGAGCTCCCCGCGTTCTCTTCTGTATTATCACTAGATTCCGTATTTCGATTTATCGTAATTTGAACACTGACGCTTTTAGGTGAAACACTAAAGCCATCAGTTGGAATATCAACCATTTTCGTTGTATCGTGATCTAAACCATCAATGTTTATTGGCACACCAATTCTAGTCACATTTTCGACTGAGGATTCAGCACCAGTAATGTTGGCCGTCGACCGAGTTAATTGAATATTATAACCATCAATGCCATCTGGTCGCGTACCTTCCTCAATCGGATATAAATCAACTGATTTAGTTATTTGTGCCATATCATATGTGACGCTAACCGTTTGAGGATTTGATTCAATGGGTAAAACTTCACCATTTACATTCAAGGCTTGTACCTGCGCTTCTACTTTATCTCCATCATTTGTTAATTGGCTACCATCAACAGAAGCGACAACACGATCAATCTCTTTCATTGTATCTCGTCCGCTAGTAATTTCAACTTTTCCAGGATCAATCGTTAATTGGTCAACAGTCAGATCAGTTCCCGTTGAATTTGCATTTAAAGAAGGTATAATTGAAAACTCTTTGGTTTGTCTTCTTTCAATTGTCGCTGAAATAGTTGTTGGATCAATCGTTGCCGTAACAGCGGTTGGTAAGTTTTTAGTCTTTAAACGTACCTCATGCGTTCCCGAACGATAACTTTCTAAGTCTGCTTCAATTGTAAAATCTCTAGTGTCTGCATCAACTTCTTTATTCAGTTGAATACGATTAGCAGAAGTCAATTTTACAGTTACAGTACTGGTATAACCATGAACAAAATACTGATCGTCATCATAAACCAAATTTACTGGTACATTTTGAATCACTTCTTCATATGTATCATCTGAAGAAAAAAAGCGATTAACATTTGAGCTATTCACATTAAAGAAAAGGACTAAGCTAAAGGCTAATGAAATTAATAATATAGGTAAATTTTCTTTTTTAAATTTCAACCGCATTATTTACCTCCTCTCGAAAAACCATCGATAAAGGATTGCAATAAGGTTTTCTTGTCTTTTTCAGCTACTGGAATTAGTTCTCGTTTTAATATTGTTAAATATTCTTCTTGAGACAAATCATGTAATAAATCATTATTTAAGGTAATACTGACTCCGCCTGTTTCTTCAGAAACGATAAAAGTAACCGCATCACTTACTTCACTAATACCGACTGCTGCACGATGTCGGGTCCCAAACTCTTTTGGAATCAGCATACTATCAGACAAGGGTAAATAAGCTGATGCTGCCGCAATTTTTCCGTTCTTAATAATTACAGCACCGTCATGCAATGGTGTATTTGGAATAAAAATATTGATTAGTAATTCACCAGAAATATCGGCATCAAGATCTATTCCCGTTTCAATATAATCATCTAAACCAGTGTTTCTTTGGATAGTTACCAGTGCGCCGATTTTTCTTTTTGACATGTACTGAATTGCTTTATCAAAAGCTATGATCATTCTTTCATCGTCGCGTGCTTCTTTTTTACTTGTTTTAAAAAGTGTCGTCCGACCTAGATGTTCTAACCCCCGTCGAACTTCTGGTTGGAAAATCACGATGGCAGCTATTACACCGTAAGTAATCACATGATTCATCAGCCAAGACAATGTGTGTAAGCCGATTAATTCTGCTACGATCCAGATTCCGATAAATACAGCGACACCTTTAATTAATTGATCTGCTTTTGTTCCGCGAACCAATTGGAACAATTTATATATTAAAAACCATACAACAAGAATGTCCAGTAGGTTTACAAAGATGTTCCAAGTAGAAAGGTTTTCAGAAAAGAAGCTTGTCCAATAATCGGCTGTAAATAATTCAACTAAACTATTTGGCATAAGGAACCTCTCTTTCTATTCAATTTCTTTACAAGTATAACATAGCAAGTAGAATCTTGTAGTGTTTTAAACGCTATCATACTGCCTTTGAGAAAAAAATAATTATTATGGTAAAATAAATTTTTCGTAAGTTTTTAGTACAAAGTTATAGGTTTTTGACGGTATTTTCTGTACACTATGGAGGAAGGAGGGAATATAAATGGATATTTCTGTTATCAAAGGTGAACTAGTCAACGACTTTAATGGAATCAAGATTGGTTCTGATCAAGCACCAAAAAGAATTGTAGAATTTATGAATTTACGTTGTCCCTACTGTAAAAAATGGTTTGATGAATCCAGAGAATTGTTAGATGCAGCGGTAAAAGAAGGAAAAGTCCAACGTATTATTAAATTATTGGATAAAGACAAAGAAAGTTTGCAACGGGGAAACGTGATGCATGAATATATCAAAAATGCACCGGTTGCTCTAGAGCAAATTAGCCAAGCATACGCTACTCAAAATACTTGGGGTGAACTTTCTTTGGAAGGTGTTGCAGCTTTTGCTGAGAACACTTTAAAACTAGAGCAACAACCAAATGAAGGAACTCAAAGAGAGATTCGTAATGAGGCTGAACAAGCAAACATCAAATTTGTACCGACTATTTTAGTTGAAGACAAGATTTTTGATGAATCAGTTAGTGAAGCTGAATTACGCGACTATTTAAATCTATAAAAAAATTCAGCTATACAATAAAATGTATAGCTGAATTTTTAGCTTATTTTAGTTCTTAATTCTTCTGCAAACTCATTGATTTTTCGAATGCGATGATTGATCCCAGACTTAGATATTGATCCTGAAGGAATCATCTCACCTAATTCCTTTAAACTAACTTCTGGATGTAACAATCTTAACTCTGCGATTTCTTGTAATTTTTCTGGTAAAGCCTGCAAACCAATCGTATTTTCGATAAATTGGATATTGCCAATTTGCTTTGAAGCGGCGTCAATGGTTTTATTCATATTAGCCGTTTCACAATTAACTAAACGATTCACTGAATTTCTCATATCTCGCACAATTCGGATATCTTCAAATTTCAACATAGAATTAGTTGCGCCAATCAGTGTTAAAAAATCAGCAATTTTTTCGGCACCTTTTAAATAAGTAATATACCCATTTCTTCGTGCCAAAGTTCGGGCATTAAGGTCAAAACGATTCAATAAATCACAAATATCTTGATTATGCTCTTCATAAATTGATGAAATCTCCAAATGATAGCGACTGGTTTCCGGATTATTAACGGATCCAGAAGCCAAAAATGCCCCACGTAAATAAGCGCGAATTTTTTCATTCGTATCAATAATTTCCTTAGCGATATGAGCCTGAAACATATAACCATCCATAATATTCAGATCAGCCAAAATATTTTGTGTGCCATGTTTTAAGCGAACAATATAAACGTTATTCTTTTTTAACTTCATTTTTCGCCGAACCAAAAGCTCACTTTTAACATTGTAGTGATCCTTTAATAAAGTATATATTCGGCGCGCAATCGCAGCATTTTCTGTCTGAATGTTTAATACAAATTGATGATTATTTAAACTTAGCGAACCATTCATTCGAATTAATGCGGCCAATTCAGCTTGTGCAACCTCTTTTTGAACGGCTAAGCCCGTCAATTCTTTTTTTACTTCTGCTGCAAATGACATTTCTTAGCCTCCTCACTAAATTTTAGCACCAAAAACGATTCTAAATAGTTCTTCCACCACTTTTTCGCCATCATGAAAAACACCACCATTTCTTAATTTTAAGAAATCAGTGGAAACTACCCGACAGCCTTCTTCTCTTAAACCATTGAAATCATGAACCACCTGAACCAAATATTCATCATAAATTTCTGGATCCATATAATTTTCTGGGACTTTTTCAGTATTAACTAAAACTGTATCGATAAATTTTGCATCTAGATGTTCATGCAGAACGCGCACATGATCAGCATCACTAAAATGTTCCGTTTCACCTCGTTGGGTCATAATATTGCAGATATAAACGACTTCTGCAGCAGTTTCTTTAACCGCATCGCCAATTTCCTTAATGACTAAATTGGGCAAAATACTGGTAAATAAAGAGCCTGGGCCCAAAACAACCATATCGGCTTCTAAAATAGCCTTAACAACTTTACGAGAGGCTTTTTCTGCTGTTTTATTATTTTTATCTGTCACATATACTCGATGAATTGTTTTGCGATCTTTGGCAATTGATGACTCACCAACTGCGGTCGTTCCATCTGTAAACTCAGCGTGTAACACTAAAGGTTCTTCTGACGAAGGATAGACGTGCCCGTCTACATGCATCATATTAGTTAACAGTTGAATAGCTTCATAAGTGCTGCCACGCATTTCTGATAAGGCAGCAATCAACAAATTTCCAATCGTATGATTGGCTAAAAATTTATCATCTTGGTTAAATCGATATTGGAATAAATCATTATACAATTTTGGCATATCAGATAGAGCAGCCAAAACATTCCTTAAGTCACCTGGAGGGGCCATATCAATTGAATTTCGTAACTCACCTGAACTGCCACCGTCATCAGCCACCGTCACAACTGCTGATATTTCGGCACTTTCATTTCTCAAACTTTTCAAGATAACCGGTAAGCCAGTGCCACCACCGATTACAACAATTTTAGGTTTACGAATCCGATAAGTTTTTAATTTCATGAACGATTCACCGTCTCTTTGCGCTTATCCTTATCACGGTGAGTAATATTTACTTTGTAATCTAGCGCCCTTAAAGCTTGACCAATTCTCTGGCTCAGAGCAACCGAACGGTGTTGTCCACCTGTACAACCAATGGCAATCGTTAAGGAACTTTTCCCTTCTTTGATATACCCCGGCATAATGTTTTTTAAAAGACGGTAGAAATCCTGATAGAAAGATTCAGTTTCCGGAAAGCTCATCACATAATCATAGACTGGTTTATCTAACCCTGTTTGCGGCCGTAACTCCGGAATATAATGAGGGTTTGGTAAAAAACGAACATCCATTACAATATCGGCATCAATTGGTAAACCATACTTAAAGCCAAAAGAAACCATTTCAACATGAAACCCTAAATCAGTATTGGTTTTAAATTCAAAATTTATTTTTTCTCTCAATTGTCGTGGTGTTAAATCTGTAGTATCAATTACCATGGTTGCCCGCAATTTTAAATCTTCTAAAATTGCCCGCTCTTTACGAATACCTTCTGTAATTAATCCTTCCATCGCTAGTGGATGGGTTCTGCGGGTTTCTTTATAGCGTGAAACTAATTCAGCATCTGAAGCATCTAAAAATAATGTACTGGTATCAATCATGCCAGTGTTTTCAATTTCAATTAACATATTTTGAATCTCTTCAAAGAAATCCCTGGATCTTAAATCTACAACTAAAGCTATTTTAGTAACTTTGCCACTCTCTTTAATTAATTCCCAAAATTTTGGTATCAAACTAGGGGGCATATTGTCTACACAAAAATAACCCATATCTTCAAAACTCTGTATCGCAACGGTTTTTCCAGCACCACTCATTCCTGTTATGATGACTAATTTTAAATTATCCGTCATAGCGATCACATCCTTTCATCTCATCTTTAGAAGTATAACATTCCTGGCGTATCATTACTATCTATTTTGATCATTAAAAAAACAGATCTCCTAAAGAGAAGATCTGTCTGCCAGTGCTCGCTCAATTGTTCGATCTGCTAAGATACTTTGGGCATCAGTCACTGAGTAAGGGACATCCGCTGTCATTTCTTGTACTAACGACAATTCTGTACAGCCTAGAATAACTTCGTGACAGCCTAAATGATCAAAGACATCAGACAAAATTTCTAAATACAAGGCACTATTGATATAATCATTTTCTTTTACATCTTTGTAAATCAAATGATTAACCTTTTCCTGTAACTGTTTATCTGGTTTCATGACTTCAAAACCTAGATCCGTCAATTCTTTTTGATAAACACCAGCGTACATGGTTCCTTCAGTTGCTAATATTGCGACTTTTCCGCCATTTGGCTGTTTCATTTGTAACGCTTTCGCAGCTTCTCTCGGCATATGAAGTAATGGAATTTCTGTTGCAGCTTGTAATTCTTCATAAAAATAATGAGCCGTATTACAGGTTAAAACAATAAAATTTGGCTGCAATAAATTTTGTTGTCGGATATCATCTAATAAGTTTATCCGCGGATCAGCTTTTTGGTTATCCAGAATGAAAGCCGTTCGGTCTGGTACTGTTGCGTGATTAAATAATACATAGTTTAAATAATCTTGGTCTTTACGGGCAGTGATCCGATGGTTAATTAAGCGAACGAAACTTTCAGTCGCCATCGTTCCCATGCCTCCTAAAATACTAAAAAAGTTTTCCAAGTTTATCCTTCTTTCTCTTTAAAGAATTCATCAAAACGCCCTTTATATTTATAAAACATATATTTCATCAGTACCCATCGACGTAGCCCCATGTCCTCTTTATAAAAGACAGTAGTTCCCCAACGATTATCTTTTAATAATTTTTCAGCAAGTTTTTTGTCCTCGTTGTTTTTAGCGTACTTTGTAAACACATCATTTGGTACACCCATCCATAGAACTGCTTTATCTGGTTCCGCCATACCGTAGTCAGTTTGTTGGAAAGGGATCTCAAAAATGCGATCTTCCGTTACATACTGCGCAAGATTAAATCCATTCAAAACAACAAAAAAACTACTGCGTCCCTGACGTAAATTAATTTCAAATAATTTATATTCCCCGTCACGAGAATCATACTTCATGTCAAAATTAGCAAACCCAGTATAATTTATTTTTTCTAGAAAGCTTTTAATCGTTTGATAAATTTTTTCATTGTACTCCGGTAAAATCGCTACGTAATTCCCGACAGCTTCAGGAGAAGGATCTTCTAACAAAGGATGACCTAAGCACATCATACGAACATTATGATTTTGATCCACATAAGCATTCAACACCCGCATATTGCTGTCATCACCAGGAATAAAATCTTGTGCAATCATTTCACTGGTATAACCATTTTCATAAATTCGTTTCAAAATAACGTCAAATTCATCACGGTTATCGAAAATAAAGGCTTTTTTTCGTCCTTCAAAATCGACTGACAACCATTCAACACTATCTGCTGGTTTTAAAGCCACCGGAAAATCAAATGGCAACGCTTGTGTCAGTAATCCATCTTCTAACATATCTTTGGTAATAATGAAAGTTTTTGGATAAGGCAAATGATATTCCTCGCAAATATCATAGAAACTAACTTTACTCATTAATCGCTCTAATAATGAAAACTCAATGTATGGACAAACATACCACTGGGACAATTCATCTTTGTGTTGAGAAATGAGTTCTGCATAACCATCACCACATGCAATTAACAAATAGCGCGTATTGGAATCATTATATTTTTCTTTTGCTAAACGACGCATTTCTTCAATAAAAACTGGATCTTTTGCGAATCCTGAAATTGTATGAATCGTTACAATTTTGCTATATTTTGTTGGCGCCAATTGTAAGCCGGCATATGCTTCAACATGAATACCATAAGCTTCATGAAATGACCGTGCCATGCCATAAACATTAATGTCACTACCTAATAAAATCGGCACAAATTTTTGTTGTTTATTCATTTGATTACCCCTCTAAACTTAGTCCTTTCAATAATACCACAAAGAAAAATGCAAGCAAAGAAGAGCTGTTCTTCCCGCTTGCATTTTTAAAATTATTTATCTAACACACGATTTAAGTAATAGCCGGTGTAGCTTTCTTTCACTTTAGCAATTTCTTCAGGTGTACCAGTTGCTAAAATAGTTCCTCCACCATCGCCGCCTTCAGGACCTAAATCAATCACATAATCAGCTGATTTAATCACGTCTAAATTATGTTCAATTACTAATACCGTATTACCTGCATCAACAAAGCGTTCTAAAACCTTCAACAAACGAGCAATATCATCAGTGTGTAAACCAGTAGTTGGCTCATCCAAGATATAAAAGTTTTTCCCATTAGAATTTTTATGGAGTTCTGAAGCTAATTTCATCCGCTGAGCTTCACCACCAGATAAAGTAGTTGCCGGTTGTCCCATCGTCACATAGCCTAAACCTACGTCGACAATTGTTTTTAGTTTACGATGAATTTTAGGAATATGTTTGAAGAATTCAACCGCATCTTCCACTGTCATCTCTAAAATATCAGCAATATTTTTTCCTTTATAATGGACTTCTAAGGTCTCAGAATTATAACGTTTCCCATGACAAACTTCGCAAGGCACATAAACATCTGGCAAGAAATGCATTTCGATTTTGATAATGCCATCACCTTTACAAGCTTCACATCGACCGCCCTTTACGTTAAAACTAAATCGTCCTTTTTTGTAACCACGAATTTTAGCTTCGTTAGTTTTAGCAAATAAATCACGAATATCATCAAACACACTAGTGTAGGTTGCTGGATTACTTCTTGGTGTTCGTCCAATTGGACTTTGGTCAATATCGACTAGTTTTTCAATTTGATCATAACCAGTAATCTTTTTAAATTTACCAGGTTTGTTAGAATTACGATTTAATTTTTGTGCTAAGGCTTTTTTCAAGATTTGGTTAACTAAAGTAGATTTCCCAGATCCGGAAACACCAGTCACCGCAACGAATTTGCCTAAAGGAAAGGCTACGTCGATATTTTTTAAGTTATTTTCCGCTGCACCAGTCACCTTGATTTCCTTGCCATTACCTTCGCGGCGCTCTTTAGGAATTGGTATTGATTTCTTTCCAGATAAATATTGCCCAGTTAAAGATTTGGAGTTTTTAGCTACTTGTTTTGGTGTTCCCGCTGCCACGATTTCTCCACCTTCATCACCAGCTCCTGGACCAACATCAATTAAATAATCGGCTGCCCGCATCGTATCTTCATCATGCTCCACCACAATTAGTGTATTTCCTAGATCTCTCATTTTTTGTAATGACTGAATCAGACGATCATTGTCTCGTTGATGCAAACCAATCGAAGGCTCATCTAAAATATATAAAACGCCTGATAAATTCGAACCAATTTGAGTTGCTAGGCGAATTCGCTGCGCTTCACCACCTGATAAAGTTCCAGCTGCTCGACTTAATGTTAGATAATCTAAACCAACATTTTTTAAGAAACTTAAGCGGTCACCAATCTCTTTCAGAATGGGTTGAGCAATCACAGTTTCTTGGTCACTTAGTTTAGCAGCCTCGAAAAATTCTAATGTCTGATTAATCGCACCTTCACTAACTTGACCAATATTTCTTCCGTCTACTTGAACCGACAAAGCTTGTGGATTTAAACGGTAGCCACGACAAGCTTGACAAGTTAATTCAGTCATATAAAGTCGCATTTGCTCTCTCGTGAAGTCACTATTTGTTTCGCGATAACGACGATCTATATTTGCGATAATCCCTTCAAAAGGAACTTCTACATCACGGACACCACCAAAATCATTTTCATAGTGGAAATGGAAGTTTTCACCTTTAGAACCATTTAATATAATATCTTTATGTTCTTCCGGTAAATCTTCAAATGGTGTATCCATATCAATACCAAAACTTGTTGCTGCTTGTTCCAACATTTGCGGATAATACTGAGAGCTTATTGGATTCCACGGAATCAAAGCCCCTTGCCGTAAAGTTTTAGTCGTATCAGGAATCACTAAATCTAAATCAACTTCCAATTTTACGCCTAAACCATCACATTCTGGACACGCGCCAAATGGTGCATTAAAAGAGAATAGCCTTGGTTCTAATTCACCAACAGTAAAGCCACAATATGGACAGGCATAATGTTCACTAAATAACATTTCTTCTTCTCCGATAACATCAACCAAAGCATAGCCGTCTGCTAGTCTCAATGCTGCTTCAAAAGAATCAAATAATCGTGAACGAATACCCTCTTTGATAACAATTCGGTCAATCACAATCGCAATATCATGTTTTTTGTTTTTCTCTAATTCAGGAGCATCGGTTACATCATAGACTTCACCATCTACCCGCATTCGAACATATCCTTCTCGTTGAATCATTTCAAAGACCTTTTTATGTTGGCCTTTTTTCTTGTTAATCACTGGAGCTAAGATTTGAATTTTCGTTCGATCAGGTAAGTCTAAAACTTTATCTACCATTTGTTCAACTGATTGAGAAGTAATTTCAATGTGATCATTGGGACAAATTGGATGCCCCACGCGTGCAAATAAAAGCCGTAGATAATCATTTATTTCAGTTACTGTACCAACTGTTGAACGTGGATTTTTACTAGTCGTCTTTTGATCAATCGAAATGGCTGGACTTAAGCCATCAATACTATCGACATCAGGTTTATCCATTTGTCCTAAAAATTGACGGGCATAAGCAGATAAACTTTCAACATATCGTCGTTGGCCTTCTGCGTACAAAGTATCGAAAGCCAAAGAACTCTTACCGGAACCAGAAAGACCTGTCACTACCACCATTTTATCTCGTGGGATAGTGACATCAATATTTTTTAAATTATGGGCTCTCGCACCATGGATTACAATCTTATCATTTGCCATAGTTTACTCCTGTTTCTTATAAATTCATTGTTTTTTTAAGCATAATCTTTTCAACCGAAAAAAGCTCAATTTTTACTCAGCTGCTTTTAATTCAAGAATTGCATCTCTTAAAGTCGCTGCCGTTTCAAAGTCTAAAGCTTTTGCGGCTTCACGCATTTCATCTTCCATTTTAGCAATAAATTCTTTTTTCTCTGTCTTAGATAATTCGTCAAAAGAAGTTGTGTCATAAGAAATTTCTTGATCTTCAGCAACTTTACTAATACTTATCAGTTCTCGTACTTCTTTGATAATTGTTTTTGGAACCATATTGTGATCTTGATTGTATTTTTCTTGAATTTCCCGACGACGAGAGGTTTCATCCATTGCTTTTTGCATCGAATCAGTGATCTTATCAGCATACATGACAACTTTACCAGATGAATTTCTTGCAGCCCGTCCAATCGTTTGCACTAATGAACGCTCGCTTCTTAAGAAACCTTCTTTATCAGCATCTAAAATAGCCACTAATGAAACTTCCGGCACATCCAATCCTTCTCTCAACAGGTTAATACCGATTAACGCATCAAATTTTCCCAAACGTAAATCTCGGATAATTTCCGTTCGTTCTAACGTCTTAATATCACTGTGGAGATATTTGACCCGCATTCCTAATTCTTTAAAGTAATCTGTTAAATCTTCAGACATCTTTTTCGTTAAAGTCGTAATAAAGACCCGCTCATTTTTCTCAGCACGTTCATTAATCTCTCCAACTAAGTCATCGATTTGACCCATGATCGGTCGAACTTCTATAACTGGATCTAATAATCCCGTTGGTCGAATAATTTGTTCGATTACGGTATTTGTTTGTTCATATTCATAAGGTCCAGGTGTGGCAGAAACATAAACAATCTGATTCACTCGTTCTTCAAACTCTTCTAAGCGTAGTGGACGATTATCCAATGCAGATGGTAAACGGAATCCATAATCTACCAACATTTGTTTTCTAGCCCGGTCGCCATTATACATTCCGCGAACTTGTGGCATCGTTACGTGAGATTCATCAATTACTAATAAGAAATCATCTGGAAAAAAGTCAATTAAAGTAAACGGTGGCTCTCCTTCAGAACGGCCATCCATATGGCGTGAATAATTTTCTATCCCAGAGGTATACCCCATCTCCCGCATCATTTCAATATCATAATTTGTCCGTTGCTCTAAACGTTGGGCCTCAAGTAGTTTATTGTCTGCTTTCAAAACTTCCAATCGTTCATCTAATTCTTTTTGAATGTTGGCAATCGCTTTTTCTAGATGATCCTCGTTTGTTAAAAAGTGAGTAGCTGGGAAGATTGCAACATGCTCTGTCTCACCAACAACCTCACCAGTCAGTGCGTCAACTTCACGAATGCGGTCAATTTCATCACCGAAAAATTCAATCCGTAATGCCCGTTCATCTCTTGAAGCTGGGAATATTTCGACAACATCTCCTCTTACGCGGAAACGCCCCCGTTGGAAATCTATGTCATTTCGTTCAAACTGGATATCAATTAGATTACGTAATAATTGATTACGGTCCATCTCCATACCAACTCGCAATGAAACAACTTGTTCCTGATATTCCTTTGGTGAACCTAATCCAAATATACAAGAAACTGAAGCAACCACTATCACGTCATTTCGTTCTAATAAAGAACTTGTCGCTGAATGTCGCAATTTGTCGATTTCATCATTAATAGAGGAATCTTTTTCAATATATGTATCACTGGAAGGGACATATGCTTCTGGTTGATAATAATCATAATAACTAACAAAATACTCGACCGCATTGTTTGGGAAAAATTCTTTAAATTCCCCATACAACTGTCCAGCTAAAGTTTTATTATGAGCAATGATTAAAGTTGGTTTATTTACTTCTTTAATTACGTTAGAAATTGTATAAGTCTTCCCTGTACCTGTTGCACCTAAAAGGATTTGAGCCTTTTTTCCATCAACAATCCCTTCAGATAATTGGTTAATAGCTGCTGGTTGATCACCAGCCGGCTGATATTTTGAATGCAGATCAAAAGTGTTTTCGGTCTGTCTATCGATCATTATATACGCCCCTTTCAAAATAAAATCTCAACAACAAATTATATCATACCGAACATACTTTCGCTATTTTTTACTCTTGAATAGTTAATATTTTCTTTATTGCCAATAATCTAACATCAGATGTAAGAAGTTTCTGATTATTTTTTATTCTGGGTTCTAATTTACTTGTCATTTATCCTTTTCCTACAATATAATAAGTGAATGCAAAAGATTTAGGAGGAAACATATGAAAAAGAACAAATTTTTAATGTATCTGTTTTTCATGTTGGTAGGGATTCTAACATTGGGATTTGCTTCAACTAATGAAGCAGCAGAAAAAACTTATAAAATTGGAACAGATTTAACTTTTGCTCCATTTGAATTCCAAGATAGTTCTGGTGAATACGTCGGAGTTGATGTTGATCTAATAAATGAAATTGCCAAAGAAGAAGGCTTCAAAATAGATTTGCGACCACTTGGATTCGATTCATCCATCCAAGGCGTGCAATCAAATCAGTTAGACGGCATGATTGCTGGCATGAGCGTGACGAAAGAACGAGAAAAAACTTTTGATTTCTCTGATTCTTATTTTGATGGCGGTATTCAGATGGCTATTCAAGCTAGCGACAATGAAATTAGTTCTTATGATGATTTGTCAGGAAAAACTGTCGCAGCTAAAGTAGGAACTCAAAGTGCTAGCTTTTTAGAAGAAAACCAAGATAAATATGGCTACTCAATCAAAAATTATGATGCTGCTGATGCTATGTATAATGCCCTTAACAATAATAACGTGCAAGCGATTTTTGATGATTATCCAGTCTTAGGCTATGCGATAACAAGCGGCCAAGATTTTAAATTAGTTGGCGACCAACAAGAAAGTAATCCTTACGCCTTTGCGGTAAAAAAAGGTGAAAATAGTGAACTTTTGAAAAAATTCAATGCCGGACTTAAAAAATTAAAAGCCAGTGGAAAATATGATGAAATTTTAAATGAATATATTTCAACTGGATCAGATAATGCTACAACTACCTCTAGTTCGGTTTCTGAAATGAAAAAAATCACACCATTAAAGGATAGCTACACAGTTGTCAGTGACTCAGCCTTTGCGCCTTTTGAGTATGAAGACGCTGACGGTGTTTATAAAGGAATCGACGTTGATTTATTAACGCGGATTGCTGAATTGCAAGGATTTACTTTAGATATGAAATATATCGGCTTCTCAGCGGCATTGCAATCCTTAGATTCTGGTCAAGGCGACGGCATGATTGCTGGTATGACCATGACGGATGAAAGAAAAGCAAATTATGATTTTTCTGATTCGTATTTTGATAGCGGTATTCAGCTTGCTGTAGCTGAAGATAACGATGATATAAAAAGCTATGATGATCTGGCTGGAAAAACTGTCGGTGCAAAAGTGGGTACGGAAAGTTCTGACTGGTTACAAAGTCATGCTAAAGAATATGATTTTGACGTCAAAAACTTTGATACTGCCGATCAATTATATGATGCAGTTAAAGTTGGTTCAATTGATGCTATGATGGATGATTATCCTGTTATCGGTTATGCCATTAATCAAGGACAAGCCTTGAAAACGCCAATTGAACGAGAATCTGGCGGACAATACGGTTTTGCCGTTAAAAAAGGGAGTAACCCAGAATTAATCGAAATGTTTAACGAAGGCTTGAAAGAATTAAAACAAACCGGAGAATATGATGAGATTGTCAATACCTATATCGGTAATGAAAGCTCATCAGAAAATAGTAATGCTGACAGTGTAGACGAATCTACCATTTGGGGTCTAATCAAAAATAATTATCCTGCCTTATTAGAAGGATTATGGAATACCATTGTTTTAGCTTTGGTTTCATTTGCTTTAGCTTTAATTCTCGGAGTGATTTTTGGTTTGTTCCGAGTATCTCCAATCGGCTGGTTAAGAACAATTGCTGGAATCTATATTGATATCATCCGTGGGATTCCAATGATGGTATTAGCCTTCTTCATTTTCTTTGGCTTGCCTGGAATGACTGGTATTACCATTCCCGATTTTGCAGCAGGAATAATTACCTTAACCCTGAATGCCAGTGCTTATATCGCCGAAATTGTTCGCGGCGGGATTAACGCTGTACCAGTTGGTCAAATGGAAGCCTCCCGTAGTCTAGGGTTAGGCTATAATAAAACGATGCAAAAAATTGTCTTACCTCAAGCAGTCAAAATTATGATTCCTTCTTTTATTAATCAATTTGTTATTAGTTTGAAGGATACAACAATTATCTCGGCCATTGGGGTAGTGGAATTACTACAAACTGGTAAAATTATCGTGGCACGAACGACGCAAAGTTCTTATGTCTACCTAATTATTGCTATTATGTATTTGGTCTTAATCACGATTTTAACAAAACTTGCTAATCGCTTAGATAAGAAGGTGAAATAATGAGTGAAAAAATAGTTGTAAAAAATCTCGTCAAAAAATTTGGCGACAATACCGTTTTAGATGATTTAAATTTAACCATTAAAGAAGGCGAAGTGGTTTGTATTATCGGCCCTTCTGGCTCAGGAAAAAGTACATTTCTTCGTTGTTTAAATCGCTTAGAAGATCCAACTTCTGGGCAAATTTTAGTAGATGGTCAAGATTTAACTTCAAAAGAAACCAATATTAATGCTGTCCGCCAACACATCGGAATGGTGTTTCAACATTTTAATTTGTTTCCTCATCTATCTGTTTTACAAAATATTACTTTGGCACCAATGGATTTAAAAGGCACTTCAAAAGCAGATGCTGACAGACGAGGTGAAGAATTGTTGGCACAAGTTGGACTAGCTGAGAAAAAAGATGTTTATCCTGATAGTTTGTCCGGTGGTCAAAAACAACGTGTAGCGATTGCCCGAGCGTTAGCTATGAATCCTGATATCATGCTGTTTGATGAACCTACTTCTGCTTTGGATCCGGAGATGGTTGGAGATGTACTACAAGTTATGAAAGATTTAGCCTTGCAAGGGATGACAATGGCTATCGTAACCCACGAAATGGGCTTTGCAAAAGAAGTTGCCGATCGAGTTATTTTCACAGACGGTGGTAAAATTTTAGAAGACGGTACTCCAGAACAAGTCTTCGGCAATCCTCATAACGAACGAACCAAAGATTTCTTGAATAAAGTTTTAAATGTATAAAGTAAAAGTACGCCGAGTAAACTCGACGTGCTTTTTTTCATATAAAAAAAAAGAGTACTGCATCTCTGCAATACTCCTTCACTATCAAATTAAGCTTCGATTTCTGAAACAATACCAGAACCAACTGTACGTCCACCTTCACGAATAGAGAAAGTTGTACCTTGTTCAATGGCAACTGGGTGAATCAAATCAACTTCGATTGTCACGTTATCGCCAGGCATTACCATTTCAATTCCTTCTGGAAGCATAATATTACCAGTAACATCAGTTGTCCGGAAGTAAAATTGAGGACGGTAATTATTGAAGAATGGTGTATGACGTCCACCTTCTTCTTTACTCAATACATAAACTTCAGCTTTAAACTTAGTATGTGGTGTAATTGAACCAGGTTTAGCAATAACTTGTCCACGCTCGATTTCATCACGTGTAATACCACGTAATAAGATACCTACGTTGTCCCCTGCTTCACCATAATCTAAAGTTTTACGGAACATTTCTAAACCAGTTACAATTGCTTTTTGAGTTTCTGGTTTAATTCCGACGATTTCAATTTCATCGCCGACAGATACTTTACCACGGTCGATACGACCAGAAGCAACAGTACCACGACCAGTAATTGAGAACACGTCTTCCACAGGTAGTAATAATGGTTTATCAGTGTCACGTTCTGGAGTTGGAATATATTCATCAACAGTATCCATTAATTCCATGATTACTGCTTCTTGTTCAGGATCGCCTTCTAAAGCTTTTAAAGCAGAACCTTTAAGAACAGGAATATCATCACCTGGGAAACCATATTCAGATAATAGTTCACGAACTTCCATTTCAACTAAGTCGATTAATTCTTCGTCATCTACTAAGTCAACTTTGTTTAAGAAGACGATTAAGTATTTAACACCCACTTGGCGTGATAATAAGATATGTTCACGTGTTTGTGGCATAGGACCATCAGTTGCAGATACAACTAGGATTGCGCCATCCATTTGGGCAGCACCAGTAATCATGTTTTTAACATAGTCCGCGTGTCCTGGTGCATCGATATGTGCATAGTGACGTTTTTCAGTTTCATATTCAACATGGGCTGTATTAATAGTAATCCCACGTTCTCTTTCTTCTGGTGCTGCATCAATACTTGCATAGTCTTGAGGATTTGCTAATCCTTTTTTACCTAATACTGTTGTAATTGCTGCTGTTAGTGTTGTTTTACCATGGTCAACGTGTCCAATTGTACCGATGTTAACGTGTGGTTTACTTCTATCATAATGTGCTTTTGCCATAATAATACAGACCTCCTAAGAATTTTAAAAAGTTCTCTCAAACTTCACGGATTCATTATAAATCTTTTTTTTAAAAATGAAAAGATTTACACTCCTTACTTTTTGTAAGAACTATAAACACATAATACATCAAAAATGGTCAAAGTCAAGCAATTGCATCAAAAAATTGCATTGGACGAAATTGACTTTTTAAGTAATAATGAAAATAAAGTATGAAAAGGAGAAAAACATGAAATCATTTCAAGAAAAACTAGCTGAAATTCCTATACATATTAAACAAAGTTTTAGTGTTGGTTTTGTTTATTTCGTTGTTGCTGGAAAATATCAACACTTTCCAGCTCGCCAGTGGTCTGAAAAGCAAATATTAGATTATTTTAAAAACCGATACGATGAACTAGGAGAAATTATTCCTCATGACTCAGATTTACTAAAAGAATTAAAGTTACCGAATCATCCCGAAGTTTTTATCGTGATTCCCTATAGAAAGGACAAAAATAATTGACTCTATTAAAAGTTGAAAATATTTCTTATCGTCTATCAAATGATAAAATCATCTTAAGTGATATAAATTTAAACGTTGATACACAAGATTTTATTACGATCACCGGACCTTCTGGCGGCGGTAAAAGTACCTTATTAAAAATAATTGCTTCATTAGTAACACCAACTGTTGGAAAAATATATCTTGAAGAACAATTACAAACCGATTATCTTTATACCGACTATCGTAAAGAAGTTTCCTATTGTTTCCAACAACCTACATTGTTTGGAGAAACTGTTGGCGACAATCTCCGCTTTCCTTTTGAAGTTCGTAATTTACCTTTTAATCAAAAAGCTGCCGTGGAGAAGTTAAAAGCTGTCGCTTTACCCGCGTCTTATTTAGATAAAAAAATTACTGAACTCTCTGGCGGTGAAAAACAACGAGTTGCTCTAATTCGCAATATATTATTTTCGCCAAAACTGTTACTACTGGACGAAGTAACAACCGGTTTGGATGAAGACAGTAAAAAAATTGTCCATCAACTGATTGATCAACTGCAACAAACTGGGGTCACCATTATCCAAGTGACCCACGACGAAACAGAAATTTACCAAGCAAAAAAAGTGCTTTGGATTAAAGGAGGAAAATTAGCTTATGAACCTAGCCGTGGATAATACATCATTATTTATCGCTTTTGCCCTCGTATTAATTGCTGTATTCATTAGTATGCGAGAAAAACTCGATCTATCAAAAGATATTCTTTTCAGCATCACACGAGCTATTATTCAATTAGTCATTGTTGGCTTTGTTCTTAAATATATTTTCCAAGTTGACAATACCATACTGACATCCCTAATGAGCTTATTTATTGTCCTAAATGCTTCGTGGAATGCCCATAGAAGAAATCCGAATCAGCATAAGAAGTTTTTCCATTCTTTGTTAGCGATTTTTGTTAGTACTTATGTGACCTTGGGTGTTTTATTATTGGCAGGCGCGATTAATTTTATTCCTTCACAAATTGTTCCGATAACTGGGATGATCGCTAGTAATTCAATGATTGCTATTGGTTTATGTTATCGCAATATGCAGGCAAAATTCCAAGATCAACGACAACAAATTTTAGAAAAACTGGCTCTAGGAGCAACCATCAAACAGTCCTCTCAAGATATTTTGAGACATAGCATTAAAACTGCTATGCAGCCTACGATTGATTCTGCCAAAACTGTTGGCTTGGTTAGCCTACCTGGAATGATGTCTGGTTTAATTTTCGCTGGTGTAGATCCCGTGCATGCGATTAAATACCAAATCATGGTTACTTTTATGCTACTTTCAACAACCAGCTTAGGTTCCATTATTGCTGGTTATACAGCTTACACCCATTATTACAATCACAATCATCAATTAAGGGATTAAAAAAATTGCCAGAAGTGACGCGAAGACGTCCTTTCTGGCATTTTTTTAGACTAACAAGCTATACAACATTTTATTTTGACTTAAATCAATGTACTGAGGATCAAATTTTTTCAAATTAGTCAGTAACTTATCTAAATCAGCTGCATTTTGTAATAAAATTCCTAACAAAACTGGACCAGTTCCACGATTGATTTTTTTAGTATATTCAAAACGTGTAATGTCATCTTCAGGGCCTAGAACCGATTGAACAAATTCCTTAGTTGCACCAGGTCTTTGAGGGAAATTCACTACAAAATAATGTTTTAATCCCTCATAAACAAGTGACCGCTCATCAATCTCAGCCATCCGATTAATATCATTGTTTCCACCACTGATGACACAGATAACCGTCTTCCCTTTAATTTCTTCTTTCAACAGCTCCAAAGCTGCTACACTTAAAGCTCCTGCTGGTTCGGCAACAATTGCTTGTTTTCCATATAGTGATAAAATAGTCGAACATACTAAACCTTCATCAACAGCGACTAATTGATCGACTTGTTTTTTTGCATGCTGATAAGTCTGCTGACCAACTTTTTTGACTGCTGCGCCATCGACAAATTTTTCAATTTCAGATAATTCAATTGGTTCACCTTGATCAAAAGCTGCTTGCATAGAAGCTGCCCCAGCAGGTTCCACTCCAATAATTTTTGTAGAAGGTTCGGTATTTTTTACATAAGATGAAACACCACTGATTAATCCTCCGCCACCAATCGCACAGACGACATAATCAGGTTTGAAGCCTTCTTGCAACGCATCTGTCATCATTTCTAAAGCCAAAGTACCTTGACCAGCAATAATTGCCTGATCATCGAAAGGATCAATAAAAGTTTTTCCATTTTCTTCGGTAAATTGTCTTGCAGCTGTAGCAGCTGCATCAAAAGTATCCCCTACTAGGTGGATCGTTACGTCATCCCCACCAAAGAAGCGAACTTGTCCTACCTTTTGTTGAGGTGTAGTGACTGGCATAAAAATATCAGCTTGAGCTTTCAATTCGTGACAAGTAAAGGCCACCCCTTGAGCATGGTTTCCAGCACTAGCACAAACAACTCCTTTCGCTAAATCTTCGGCAGAAAGTCGTTTGATTGCATAATAAGCACCACGTAATTTAAAAGATCGAACTTTTTGTAAATCTTCCCTTTTTAGTAAAACATTGGCTTGATATTTTTCTGATAAATATCGGTCATGTTGCAATGGCGTTCGTGTTACAGCCTGTTTAATTGTTTGAAAGGCTTCACGAACATCTTGATCAGTTACTAAATCCAAAAGCTTCACCTCTAATCTTTTTGAGTAACAAACGGCATCATTTTTCTTAGCTCACTACCAACGGCCTCAATTTGATGTCCAGCATTTTTTTCACGCATTGCTTCAAATTCTTTAAAACCATTTTTATTATCATCGATAAAGCCTTTAGCAAATTTACCGTTTTGGATATCTGTTAAGACAGCTTTCATGTTTTCTTTCGTCGCATCAGTAATTACCCGCGGACCTGAAACATAATCTCCGTATTCAGCAGTGTTAGAGATGGAATGACGCATTTTTTTGAAGCCACCTTCATAAATTAAATCAACAATCAATTTCATTTCATGACAAACTTCAAAGTAAGCCAATTCAGGCTGATACCCTGCTTCAACTAATGTTTCAAATCCAGCTTCTATCATAGAGGTTAAACCACCACACAGAACTGCTTGTTCTCCAAATAAATCTGTTTCAGTTTCTTCTTTAAAGGTTGTTTCTAACACACCAACTCTGGTTGCACCAATTCCCTTAGCATAAGACAAAGCTAATTCAGTTGCTTTTCCAGTAGCATCTTGATAAACCGCAAACAAAGCTGGTACCGCAAATCCTTCTGTAAAAGTACGACGCACTAAATGTCCAGGACCTTTTGGTGCAACTAAAAAGACATCCACATCTTTAGGCGGCGTAATAACTTCAAAATGGATATTAAATCCATGGGCAAAAGCTAGTGCATCACCGGCAGTTAAATTTGGTGCAATCTCATTTTCATATAATCCACCTTGAACTTCATCAGGAGCTAAGATCATCACAACATTTGCTTGTTTTGTTGCTTCAGCAACATTAGCTACTTTAAAACCATCATTACGTGCTGCTTCCGCCGATTTTCCTTCTCTAACAGCAACCACCACGTCATGACCATTATCCCGTAAGTTTTGCGCGTGAGCGTGACCTTGCGAGCCATACCCCACAATTGCTACTGTTTTTCCTGTTAATACATCTTCTGTTACTGCCTCATCATAATAAACTTTTACCATCTACGATTCCTCCATTTTTTGCTTAATATCTATTAAAAGCACTGCTGCTGTTAACCACGTCTAAATCCAGTAATTCCTGTTCTTGCTAATTTTTTAATGCCATAAGGTTGAAGTACTTCAATGCAAGCATTGACTTTTTCTGCCGATCCGGCTACTTGGACGACAATCGTTTTTAATGCCACATCGACAACATCAGCTCGAAAAGGTTCAATTACGGCCTGTACTTCTGAGCGCTGAGTGGCGGGAGCATTAACTTTAATCAATGCCAATTCCCGTTCTAAGTGGGGCTCATCAGTGATATCCGAAACTTTTAAGACTGGAATTTGTTTGTTTAATTGTTTGGTTACTTGCTCAATTTCTGCCAAGTCATCCGCTTGGACTACAAAAGTCATTTGGGAAAAATTTTTTCGTTCAGTTTTACCAACTGAGATACTGTCGATATTGACTTGCCGTCGATTTAATACGCCCGTCATTCTACCTAGTACACCAGACTCATCTTGAACAATTGCTGTAATCATTCTGCGCATTTATTCAACTCCCAACATTTGATCATTTGGTTGACCTGCTGGAACCATTGGTAAAACATGTTCACGATTATCCACTAAAACTTCAATTAAAGCAGGACCTTCACAAGAAAATGCTTCCTGCAATTGTTCCATCAAATTTTCTGGTTCAGTAATTTTGAAGCTTGCTAAATCATAGGCCTCAGCAATTTTGCAGAAGTTTGGTTGATGAGTAAACTCTGATCGTGAACGTCTTTCATTAAAGAAACGTTCTTGCCACTGACGAACCATTCCTAACGAACGATTGTTTAGTAAAACAAATTTAATAGATAAATTATTTTCCACTAAGATCGCCATTTCTTGATTGGTCATTTGAAAGCCACCATCACCTACAAAAACGATCACTTCTTTTTCAGGATGAGCTATTTTCGCACCAATACCTGCTGGAATACCATAACCCATCGTGCCAAGTCCACCACTAGTGATCAATTGTCGCGGGAAATTAAAAGGATAGAATTGGGCTGTCCACATTTGATGCTGACCAACATCGGTGGCGACATAGGCCTGACCATTGGTTATTTCACCTACTAATTCAATCACTTGCTGTGGCTTAATCGATGTTTGACTTAGTTGATAATGATAAGGATGAGCTATTTTATTTGCCAACGTTTTCTCTAACCAAGCTTCCTGTTTTGGCTGATTCATTTCATACGTTAACATTTCTTTTAAAGCTTCTTTAGCGTCAGCCACAATCGGAATATCTACGGCAATAACCTTTCCGATTTCACCAGGATCAATATTAACTTGAGCAATTTTTGCATGAGGGGCAAAATTTTCAGCTGAAGTTGCCAAACGATCATCAAAGCGACTGCCGATATTAATTAACAAGTCAGCTTCCATTAAAGCCATATTAGCTGCATAAGTTCCATGCATACCGCCCATTCCTAGAAATAATTCATGTTTGCTGGGTAGAATCCCTAAACCTAATAAAGTCGCCACCGTGGGTAATTGATATTTCTCAACAAACTGTAAGAATTCTGCTTGTGCCTCAGCGGCTGTTACCCCAGCGCCAACTAAGACAACCGGTTTTTTTGCTTTTTCCAACTGGTTCATCAAACGAGTCAACTGCAATTTAGAAGGCTGCGTATTTGGTTGGTAGCTTTCTAAAAAAACAACATTGTCTTTACTTGGATCACATTTAGCTACTGTCATATCTTTTGGTAAATCAATTACTACCGGTCCTTTTCGACCAGTCGTAGCCACATGAAAGGCTTCATTGACAATTCTAGGGATATCTTCAACTTTTCTCACTTGATAATTGTGTTTGGTAATTGGTAATGTGATGCCTAAAATGTCTGCTTCTTGAAAAGCATCTTTACCAATTCCCGGAGTTCCAACTTGTCCCGTTATGACAACTAAAGGCAACGAATCACTCATAGCATCTGCAATTCCAGTCACTACATTCGTAGCTCCTGGACCACTTGTCACTAATACGACTCCAGGTTTTCCAGTGGCTTTTGCATACCCTTCAGCTGCATGAACAGCACCTTGCTCGTGACGAGTTAAGATATTGGGAATTTTTTCATCATACAAAGTATCATATAAAGGTAATACCGCACCGCCCGGATAACCGAAAATCATTTCTACATTTTGCTTTATTAAAGTATCAATTAAAATCTCTGCACCATTTTGTTTAGCTTCTGGCATGAAAGCTGGATCAATTTTTTCCATTAGCAATCCTCCTACTCTGGTAATTTCATAATGCCGCCTGTATGGGCTGAAGTAACTAAAGCTGAATAACGACCCAGCCAACCAGTCTTCACTTTAGGTACAAATTTTTGTTGCTGGTCTTTTCGTTTGGCTAAAACCTCATCACTCACGTTTAAATTTAAATGACGATTTGTTAAATCAATCGTGATTTCATCTCCATCTTCCACTAAAGCAATCGGACCACCGCTAGCAGCTTCTGGTGAAATATGTCCTACAGCAATTCCACGTGTCGCCCCAGAAAACCGACCGTCTGTAATTAGTGCAACATCTTTTCCTAAACCACGTCCCACAATACTTGACGTTGGCGCCAACATTTCCGGCATTCCCGGACCACCTTTTGGTCCTTCATAGCGAATAACCACCACATGACCAGCTTTAACTGTATGGTCATCAATTGCTGCTACTGCATCATCATGAGAATCAAAACAAATCGCTTCTCCAGTAAAAGTTTTAATGCTGGCATCAACACCACCAACTTTAATTACACTGCCTTCTGGTGCCAAATTACCATATAATATTGATAAACCACCAACCGGACTATACGGATTTTCTTTTGGATGAATGACTTCAGGATTTTGAATTGTCCTTTTAGCAACATTTTCTCGTAATGTTTTTCCTGAAACAGTGATTCGATCCGGATGAATCGCGCCATCAATATCAACCAATTCATGAATAATAGCTGAAACACCACCTGCTTCGTGAACATCATGCATTGAGTAAGCAGAAGATGGAGCAATTTTAGATAAATAAGGAACTTTTTCCGCGATACTATTAACTGCTTCTAGGTCATAATCAATTTCAGCTTCATTGGCAATTGCTAACGTATGAAGAACGGTATTTGTAGAGCCACCCATTGCCATATCCAAAGCAAACGCATCGTCAATTGCCTCTTTTGTTACAATATCTCTCGGTTTGATTTGTTTTTTAACTAAATCCATTAAATGAACAGCTGATTCTTTGACTAATTCTTTGCGTTCTTCCGAGACTGCCAAAATAGTGCCATTTCCAGGTAAAGCAAGACCTAACATTTCTAACAAACAATTCATAGAGTTTGCTGTAAACATTCCGGCACAAGAACCACAAGTCGGACAAGCGTTTTGCTCCATAAATAAAAAGTCTTTTTCATTCATTTTGCCATCTTTAAAGGCACCCACTGCTTCAAACATTGAAGATAAAGTAGTTTGATGGCCAGTCGGATCTACTCCAGCTTTCATGGGACCACCTGAGCAAAAAATTGAAGGCACATTGGTTCTCATAGCTGCCATAATCATTCCAGGAGTTATTTTGTCACAATTAGGAATATAAAAAACGCCATCAAACCAGTGAGCATTAATTACCGTTTCAGCAGAATCTGCAATTAACTCTCGGCTAGGTAGCGAATACCGCATACCAATATGTCCCATCGCTATGCCATCATCCACACCAATCGTATTAAACTCAAAAGGAATCCCACCAGCTTCTCGAATCGCTTCTTTGGCAACATCAGCCAATTCTCTTAAATGGACATGACCAGGAACAATATCAATATAAGAATTACAAATAGCAATAAATGGTTTATTCATCTCCTCGATATTTTTCACTTGACCCGTTGCATAAAGTAAACTTCTAGCTGGTGCTGCATCAATACCTTTTTTAATTTTATCGCTTCTCATCATTCCATCTCCTTCAACAAAAAAAGCATCCCAGATAATAACTGGGATGCTTTTGCAAGAATCCCGATTCTACACGAATAGGACTCAAACAATTCGGAAAACTTCTCCTGAATGTTCTAAGTCCTGCACCTAATTAATAAGACGATTAAAAATTCTCTATTAAGTCTACGCATTGAAATCGGCTCCTTTTTTTAAATAATTGATTTTTTATACTATACCTTTACTAAAATTAAAAGTCAATGAGTTTTTATTTACAAAAACCTTTTTTTCTAATTGTAAGCTAATCAAAACCTCATCCGCTTTCATTCTATCCTCCAATTATCTAAAATTTAAATAATGAATAGTAAAAAAAAAATGTACTAATAGATAATCGCGCTCTTTTACATTGCAAAAATATACGGTAATTTCAAGATAATTGATAATTAAGATGGATTAATCCACAAGAAATTTTTTTGCAAAAAATTCTAATATTGAATAAAAAAAGACCCCAACAAAAGTTGAGTCTAACGATGAGTTTATATTAATAAATATCAAATCCATTAAAATCTATATATAAAAAGCCTACTCCAAATTAATTTTTAATTACTCGTAATAAGCTTCTTTTTTTATTCCTGGATAGATTCTAATTTCAAAATTACATCAATAGTTTGGTTAAATTATCAATACCTTTACTTAGTTTTATTTAAGATTTTTTTCAATAAAAAAAGACTCAACAAAAAATTGAGTCTAGAGGGCGAACGATGGGAATCGAACCCACGAGTGCCGGAGCCACAATCCGGTGCGTTAACCACTTCGCCACGATCGCCATGGCATCATTTAAATAATTCAAAGAAAAAAATAAGATATATTGATATCACATCTTCGTCAATACCAGCGGGCGAGTCGAACCGGCACACTCGTGAGGGAACTGAATTTTGAGCTGTTCAATAAATCCAATTTGAACCCCTTATAGCCGAAAAAGATGCATATATCAATATTTTTAACCAGTTTTGATTGGTTTGTTTAATCTGTTATCGAAGACTTCTAGAAAACCATCATAAAACACTGTTTTTAAATATTTTTTTAACAGGCATGATAGCTATTTATGTGGTGTAAATAGTTATTTTATATGCCTTCTAGATTATCAACTATATTAGAATAGCATTTCTCCTAGTAATTGTCTACAACAAATCCCTAATTTATCGCATATTTAGCTTAGATGTTTGACTACTTCCTATAATTTCCCAATCAGCAAGCAAAGTTTCTATTATTAAGGCATGAATTAAGGTAGATACTCTGAAATTGACATTAAAAGCCACTGAAAGTTGAAGTTAACTATACATAAATACACCATAGATAGTTCAGCTAATTACCATCGTAATTTTTGCTCTAAGATGGGCTAATGCTTATTGGTAATTCCAAATTCAACTAATTATTTCATCAATTAAATTATTGTGACTAACCATTTTATTAAACACAGAAGACTTTTTAAAATGATGAATTAGGTTCCTTTAGAAACGCTAACTCTTCTGGTGTTGAAGAACGATTCAGTACAGCATTCCTATGAGGATATCGTCCAAAGCGTTCAATAATATCGCGGTGGCGTTTTTCAAAATCTAGATTGTTTTCCATGCCAGGTTCTGAGAATAGTGTCAATGCTTGCTGATGAATAGCTAGCGATTCAGAATGCATAAATGGCATATAAACAAACGATCTCTCCTCCACAGTCAACTCGTTTAACTCATCTTTGCCAATTGCTTCTTGGGCTAAGACTAAAGCCATACCATCATAAGCAAAAGATCGAGGATCATCACGGAATAGATTACGGGAAAATTGATCCAAAACCAAAATCTCAGCCAATCTTCCTTGAATAGTATCCCTCCAGAAAGCTTTCTCTCCTTGAGACACCTGTTTGTGTAAAGCTCCAAAACGTTCATTAATTGTTTGATCAAAAACCTCATCTTTTTTAAACCATTGCTCTGTTGTTGACTCTGTAAACCAAAAATCCAATACTGTTTGACTCTCCATCGTTGTTTCCTCCTTTTGAAATAAATATCACTGCTCATTAACTACGAATAATCAATGTGAATAAAACAATTATCCTGTACTTGTACTTACCTTCTATGTAAACTCTTAAAGTTTTACTCCCTAGCATAAATCCTTTAAAGAAACCACATAGCTTATACGAATATATTCTTCCATACTTCAAGATACACCGAATCACTATAAAGTTAACTATTAAAGAAAAATTTTCAAATAATTATTGATCTACTTTATCTTATTTAATAATTTCACGAAATCTTTATGATGGTTTTTATTGCCTAATACTTTGCTTGAGACATTAAACTGAACCACATTGTCCTTCAAATCAGTAATTGAAATACTGTACAGTAGAAAATTTTTCTTAATGATAAAATCAGCAATGTCATCTCGATAGATAACTGAGACATTATCCACTAATTTACCCAATTGATTGACAGGTAATATTTTAATATCCTTTTCACTAATGGCTAACCACGCGCCTTGAACTATATAATTGTCCAAATTCAAATAATTCATTCGTACATATAATGGCTGGGTTGTTTTCAAAGTTACATATATTATTAACTCTTCTCCACTATAAATCTCTAACTCTTTTAAGAAAGAGATAATTTCATCATGTTGAACTATTAATCCCATGCTAACCTCTTTATCACTTTAGTTAATAACTATTAATAGAATAACAAATATATTTGATAGTAACAAATCAAGCATTTGAAACCCCAGTTCTATCACAATTCACTTTAATGGATCATTAATTACATTAAATGGATCACTTATTTAAAATATAATTCTTCTTAGTAGATGATTCTCAAAATATTATCAACCTTATTCTGGACAATTACATAGAGTGATTGACAGTTTTATTTAACTTCAACAACAAATTAAAATCTTAACCTTACACTCTGATTTAATAAATCATCTTCCTTACTTAACTCCATATTATAATGGCAGAAACGAAGTTAACACTTCTGAAATAATTTCATACAAATTTTTAAAACTAAATACCTTTTTTAGATTTCAACTACGCCAAGATTTTTCAGCTTATCAAAATGAACATGAAACTCCAACTTTGAAATTTCATCAATTTCTCAATGAAACATTCCTCACACTCACATACTTTTTTTCTGAATCCTACCAAAACCTGGGAAAAAAATTATGCCTCCCAAACAGAGTAATCATTCAGTGGTTAATGTCCATTTACGGCAACCATGAGAATAGCGATTTATGAAGACACTAAAAAGCGATGGATTATTCCATCCACCACTGAGTATTATGTTAATTCATCAAACAATTCTATCGAGGCCGATAGGATTTCTAGCAAAACCTATTATGTTTACTAATCATTATGTGGACTTAGTGTTAATAAAGGATTTTATAACTTATTTAATCAGAATTATATAAACTACTATTTAGTGATTCGTAAAAACCTCAGTCAGCATACTAATTACAAAAGTAAGAATACCTCCAGCAAGTACAAATCCTAATATAATAAGAATTTTAGCTCTAATATCCTTTTTTTGATTTCGTTGCAGCCTTATTTCATCCAAATTACTGTGTCCTTCAGTGAAAGAAATAATTTCTTTATACGTTTTTATATCGTATTTCTTTTTAGTTTTCTCAATTCTAAATGCAAATATCATAGCAATTCCCCATAGAGTGACGAAAGGAATAAATCCCCACCAAGAAAAAATTGACATACTAGGCACCCCTATAATTAATGCTAAAACCAAGAAAAGCAACATTTTTTTACTATCTTGATCCATTCTTTTGCTCGCAATGGTATCTTTCATAGTATCCACGTCTCCTTTAACTAATTCATCTAGTGAGATATCAAAAAGAATACTTAAGGCAACTAAATTATGAATATCTGGATAGCTTTTATCATTCTCCCATTTTGAAATAGTTTGTCGAGTAACAAAAATTTTTTCAGCCAGCACTTCTTGAGAAAACTTGTTTATTTCCCGATATTTTTTTAATTGTTTACTAAAGTTCATTTTGTCCTCCTAATGATTTTAGATTAACGTGAAAGCATACTTTTGTCTGTCTATTAATAGTTCCAACGAGTTATATTTAAGTGTACACGTTTGTTTACAGTCATTCAATCGAGGTTTTTAATTCTAATAATGAAATTTCTGTACTTAAGCCAGTTCCTTAACTAGAAAAAAGAATTATATTTATAGTATTAATCATCTCGTAGATGATTAGTCTTATATTTAATGTTTTGTAACTCTTCTTTTAATTGACCGAAAGATAGGCAATCAATTACGTAAAACAAATCGTTTATTCCAAGCTAATCTTTCTTCACAGATTTCTCACATGTTTATAGTTAATTCTCTCTCGACAATCCATGAACCAAACACTATAGAGGCAAGCTTAAAGAGCTAATGAACCAACTTTCAGCTCAGGTCAACTTAGATTGACTGATTTTAGACATTGACAAACAGATCCTGAGCTTAATTTAACCTTACATAAAGTGGCTAACAAATTCTAAAGACAAACTATAGATTTTAAGCACTGGAATATCTGAACAGTTCAATGCATTTTTAACTTTGTTTGAGACAAAGGAAAATATAATTAAAAAACACTTAGGTCATTCTTCTAGTACAATCAACTATGACGTGTATAGTCACCTTTATCTAACAAGTTAAAAAAATGCCGATCATCTGGAAAAATTTATGTAATAGGTAAAACAAAATAAATATCCTCAGCTAACCAGATAAAATCGGTCAAACTGATGATATATTATTTTGGGAAATATAGAAACAATTGGAAATTAAGTTGATTTTCAGCAAAAAAATTAGCTTTAATTCAAATGTAGTAAGTTCTAAAAACAACCCATATACTTAATATCTATTTTGAAGCATCCCCCAAAAGTATCCAATATAGATGATTCCACATAGAAAAATTTTGACCGATCCATCTTGCAAAATGTTTATAGGCAAAACAAAAGACCTACTCATTAGATATCAAATGAGTAGGTCTTTTTATACCGGCGGCCGGGGTCGAACCGGCACGCCCGTGAGGGCACTGGATTTTGAGTCCAGCGCGTCTGCCAATTCCGCCACGCCGGCATGTAATAAAATTAGTACTAAGGCGGTAACCGGATTTGAACCGGTGATGAAGGTTTTGCAGACCTCTGCCTTACCACTTGGCTATACCGCCATTATACTATTAATATCTGCAAAATAAAACAGATAACTGGGGTAGCTGGATTCGAACCAACGCATGAGGGAGTCAAAGTCCCTTGCCTTACCGCTTGGCTATACCCCAATAAAGAGGGCGAACGATGGGAATCGAACCCACGAGTGCCGGAGCCACAATCCGGTGCGTTAACCACTTCGCCACGATCGCCATAATAATAAAAAACAGGGGCAGCAGGAATTGAACCCACACTAACGGTTTTGGAGACCGCTGTTCTACCTTTAAACTATGCCCCTAAATGGAGGAGAGTGGATTCGAACCACTGAACCCTAAGGAACGGATTTACAGTCCGTCGCGTTTAGCCACTTCGCTACTCCTCCATGGTGGCGCGGGACAGAATCGAACTGCCGACACACGGAGCTTCAATCCGTTGCTCTACCAACTGAGCTACCGCGCCAAAAAATATTAATACGGTCCCGACGGGATTTGAACCCGCGATCTCCTGCGTGACAGGCAGGCATGTTAACCCCTACACCACGGAACCGAATGGAGGTTAACGGGTTCGAACCGCTGACCCTCTGCTTGTAAGGCAGATGCTCTCCCAGCTGAGCTAAACCTCCAAATGTTACTTTAAAACAAAAAATGACCCGTACGGGACTCGAACCCGTGTTACCGCCGTGAAAGGGCGGTGTCTTAACCGCTTGACCAACGGGCCATAA